>NZ_CP195092.1:555000-1697500 GCF_051175575.1 Pseudodesulfovibrio sp. lm2024 | reverse complement strand
CATTCGACGCGGGCTACGAGACCGTGGAGTCCTTCAGCCGGGCATTCAAGAAGATGTTCGGATGCCCGCCCTCCAAGTACCGGGAGCGACACTGGCAAACGATGCAGGACAGATTTCCGGGCCTGATCCATTACCGCCCGGACGAACTGCGCACGACATTTACCCTGAACAACCGAAAGGAGACGAACATGGAAGTGAGAATGGAGACCGTGCCCCCCATGCGGGTGGCGTTCATCCGCAAGACGGGGCCGTACAACCAGTGCGAGGA
Source organism: Pseudodesulfovibrio sp. lm2024 (assembly GCF_051175575.1). Taxonomy (NCBI): domain Bacteria; kingdom Pseudomonadati; phylum Thermodesulfobacteriota; class Desulfovibrionia; order Desulfovibrionales; family Desulfovibrionaceae; genus Pseudodesulfovibrio; species Pseudodesulfovibrio sp. lm2024. Next base: position 1,697,232 of record NZ_CP195092.1, on the reverse strand, counting down.
TGCCTGGATGAGGCTCTGCGCCTGGGCCGGTCCGAAAGGATTGCTCCACGCGGACGCTCGTTTTCTCGGGGTGGGCCATGACGACCCCCAGGTCACGCCGCCGGACAAGATCCGCTACGACGCCTGCGTCACCGTGGACGAAACCGTGGAGGGCGAAGGCGAAGTCGGCATCCAGACTGTTGGCGGCGGACGCTATGCCGTGACCACGCACAAAGGGCCATATGAGAATCAGGAATCCACCTATGCCGAACTCATGGGCGGCTGGCTGCCGCTCAGCGGCGAACGGCTGGGAGACAACCTCTGCTTCGAACTCTACCTCAACGACCCGCGGTCGACGCCGCCAGAAGAACTGCTGACCGACATATACATATCCATAGCATAACAAGAGGCCCGGCGGAGAACCGCCGGGCCTCGCTTCTTGTACGGGCCGATTAGAAGTCCAGGCTCTTGGGCGTCCTGGGGAACGGGATGACGTCGCGGATGTTGTGCACGCCCGTGACCAGCATGAGCATGCGCTCGAAGCCCATGCCGAACCCGGCGTGGGGAGCGGTGCCGTAGCGCCGGGAGTCGAGGAACCACCAGTACTCTTCCTTGTCCAAGCCCATTTCGTCCATGCGCGCCGTGAGCACGTCCAGACGCTCCTCGCGCTGGCTGCCGCCGATGATCTCGCCGATGCGCGGCACCAGGCAGTCCATGGCGGCCACGGTCTTGTCATCGTCATTCATTCGCATGTAGAACGGCTTGATGGTCTTGGGATAATCGTAGACGTAGACCGGCTTCTTGAACTTCTCCTCGCACAGGAACCGCTCGTGCTCGGTCTGCAGATCGATGCCCCACTCCACCGGGTACTCGAACTGCTTCTTGGTCTTCTTCAATATGTTGATGGCCTCGGTGTAGGGCAGCCGCTCGAACGGCTCCTTGAGGATGGTCTCGAGCGTGGGCATGAGGGACTTGTCCACCCACTGGGCGAACAGCTCCACGTCCTCGGCGCAGTTGTCGAGCATGTACCCGACCAGGTACTTGATCATCTCCTCGCCCAGATCCATGTCGTCGGCCAGGTCCGCGAAGCAGATCTCCGGCTCGATCATCCAGAACTCGGCGGCGTGGCGCGGGGTGTTGGAGTTCTCGGCCCGGAAGGTGGGGCCGAAGGTGTAGCAGTCGCCCAGCGACAGGGCGAACATCTCCACCGAGAGCTGGCCGGACACGGTCAGGTTGGACGGCTTGCCGAAGAAGTCGTTTTCCACCGGCTCCTTGCTCCCGACCGGGAGGGAGGTCACGCGGAACATCTCGCCCGCGCCCTCGCAGTCGCTGCCGGTGATGATCGGGGTATGGATGTAGAAGAACCCCTTGTCCGCGAAGAACTTGTGCACGGCCTGGGCCAGGCGCGAACGCATGCGGAACATGGCTCCATACTTGTTGGTCCGGGGGCGCAGGTGAGCGATGGAGCGCAGGAACTCGTCCGAATGGCGCTTCTTCTGCAGGGGAAAGGTCTCCTGGTCGGCCTCGCCGATGACCTCAAGCGCCTTGCCGCGCACCTCCCACTTCTGGCCCTTGCCCGGAGACTCCACCAGTTCGCCGGAAACGGCCACGGACGCGCCGGTGCCGATGCGGTCCAAGGCGGCCTCGATCTCCGGGGTATGGTCCACGATGACCTGGATGGAGCCCAGGCAGGAACCGTCGTTCAGGGCCAGGAAGGAAAAACCCTTGTTGTCGCGCTTGGAGCGGACCCAACCCATGATGCGGATGTCCTCCACCGGGGCCTGTGCGTTCAGCGCGTCGATTATCTTGGTTCGTTTCATGAATTCGTCCTCTGGGTGAATTTTTTTCTCGCTCTTAGCCGCTTGGACGCATAATGGCAATACGCGCGGGACAACATCATCTATTGCCACCTACTCCGAGGTAGGCTATTAACTACGCCCGAACTGACAACGTTATCAATATAAGAGGCCCTGATGGGATTTTTTAGCAAACTGAAAAAGGCCTGGGCAAGCCCGGAAGATGCGGCGCAGCAGGCCCTGGACGAATACAAGCGGGAAAAAGGGCTGAATCTCGACGAACCGGCCAAGGCCGAGCCCGCACCCGAACCTGCGCCCCAGGCCGCACCGGCCCCCGAGGCGCCCGCAAGCGACGTGGCCGCGCCCACTCCCTCCGAGGGCTGGCAGGCCGGGCTGACCCTGGCCCTGCGCCAGGCCGAACCCAAGCTCTCCCAATGGCTGAACATCATCGTCAAAGGCGTGGACCGCAAGGGCCAGGACCTGTGGGACCGTCTGGCCTTTCTGTTCAAGGCCCTGGGCGCGCCCGACGCAGAGGCCGGCGAGTTCATCGCCAAATTCGAGGCATGGCTGGACGACATGGGCTACGACGCCGTGGCCGACTTCAAGTCCGAACTGCAGTACCGGCTGGCCCTGGCCCTGGACCTGGAGGACGAGGAGGACGAGCGCGACCGGCTGTTCCTCAAGCTCTCCGAAGGCATTTCCAAGACCCGCGAGCAGATCACCAAGCGCATCGACGGCCTGCTCTCCGCCCACTCCTCCCTGGACGACGACTTCTGGGAGGAATTCGAGGAGATTCTGATCATGGCCGACGTGGGCATGGAGGCCGCAAACCAGCTCATGGACAACCTGAAGGCCCGCGCCCGCAAGGCCGGGACCGACAACCCCGATGATTTCAAGGATATCCTGCGCGAGGAACTGGAGGACATCTTCAAGGTTCCCAAGCGCATCGAGGCCGTAAACCCGCCCGAAGTGCTGATGATGGTCGGCGTCAACGGCGTAGGCAAGACCACGACCATAGCCAAGCTGGCCTATCGCGCCCAGCTGCAGGGCCGCAAGGTGCTCATCGCCGCGGGCGACACCTTCCGGGCCGCGGCCATCGACCAGCTGCGCGTCTGGGCCGACCGCCTGGGCACCGGCTTCTTCGCCAAGGACGAAGGGGCCGACCCGGCCGCCGTGGCCTACGAGGCCATGGACATGGCCGTAAGCGAGGGGTACGACCTGCTGCTCCTGGACACCGCCGGGCGGCTGCACACCAAGGCCAACCTCATGGAGGAGCTGACCAAGATCAAGCGCGTGGTGGGCAAGAAGCACGAAGGCGCGCCCCACCGCAACATCCTGGTCATCGACGCCACCACCGGCCAGAACGCCCTGAGCCAGACCAAATTGTTCAACCAGGCCGTGGGCGTGGATGAGATCATCCTGACCAAGCTGGACGGTACGGCCAAAGGCGGCGTAGTGGTCGCCGTGACCCTGCAGAACAAACTGCCGATCACCTTTGTGGGGCTCGGCGAGAAGATGGAAGACCTCCGTCCCTTCGACGGCAAGGACTTCGCCAAGGCCCTGCTGACTTAAACCTTTTATCCAAACGGTAGAGACGACGTGTCCGAAGAATTCAAAGAGCGTAATGGCGTGGAAGAAGGCGAAGAGTCCTTCGCCGAACTGTTCGAACAGTACAGCGAAGGCGGCGGTGACGATTTGTCCGTCGGCGACAAGGTCACCGGCACCGTCATCCAGGTGGGTGAAACCACGGTCTTCGTGGACACCGGCACCAAGCTGGACGGCATTGTCGAGCGCGAGGAACTGCTGGACGAGGACGGCAACTGCACCGTGGCCGAAGGCGACAAGGTGGAGCTGTACGTGGTCGGCAAGGACTCCGGCGGCATCAAGCTGTCCCGCGCCATCTCCGGCATCGGCGGACTGGCCATGCTCGAGGAGGCCAAGGCGGGCGGATTGCCCGTGGAGGGCAAGGTGGAGTCCACCTGCAAGGGCGGCTTCAACGTGTCCATCCTGCAGCGCCGGGCGTTTTGCCCCGTGAGCCAGATCGACGCCCGCTTCGTGGAGAACACCGAGGAGTACGTGGGCCAGACCTACGAATTCCTGATCACCAAGCTGGAGAGCCGGGGCCGCAACATCGTGGTCTCCCGCCGCGCCCTGCTGGAACGCGAGGCCGCCGAGTCCGCCCAGTCCTTCGTCAGCGAGACCAAGGTGGGCGACGAGGTCGAAGGCACCATCACCCGGCTGGCCGCCTTCGGCGCGTTCGTCGAGATCATGCCCGGCCTGGAAGGGCTGGTGCACATCTCCCAGCTCGGCTACGGCCGCGTGGGCCATCCCGAGGAAGCCGTCTCCGTGGGCCAGAAGGTCCGGGCCAAGATCACCCGGCTGGAGCACGACGACAAGGGCCGCCTGAAGATTTCCCTGTCCATGAAGGAACTGGCCCAGGACCCCTGGGACACCCTGTCCGCCACCTTCGCGCCCGGCGACATCGTCACCGGCAAGGTCGTCCGTCTGGCCGAATTCGGGGCCTTCGTGGAGATCGCTCCGGGTGTGGACGGATTGGTCCATGTCTCCGAGATGAGCTACACCAAGCGTGTGAACAAGCCCTCGGAAATGGTTGCGGAAGGCGACTCGGTCCCGGTCAAGATCAAGTCCATCGACCCGGACAAACGGCGCATCAGCCTGTCCATGAAGGACGCCGAGGGCGACCCGTGGTCCGGCGTGGCCGACCGCTACCAGGCGGGCCAGAAGGTCGAGGGCGTGGTCGAGAAGCAGGAGCAGTTCGGCATCTTCATCCAGCTGGAGCCGGGCATCACCGGCCTGCTGCCCAAGTCCGTCATCGCCCGCTCCGAGAAGCCCGCCGCCTTCGAGAAGCTGCACGCCGGGGACACCGTCGAGGTGGTCATCGGCGAGGTCAAGGCCGGGGAGCGCAAAATATCCCTGACCACCGGCGACGCCCGCGAGGACGGCGACTGGAAGGACTTCGCGCCCAAGCGCAAGGCCGAGACCGGCTCCATGGGACTGCTCGGCGCCAAGCTCCAGGAAGCCTTCGACAAGAAGAAATAACGCGGCCCGGCCGCGAGACGAAGAGACCCGGCCTCCATACGGAGGCCGGGTCTCTTTCTTTTATCCGTTTCTTTTTTGCGATTTTTTGGTATAGACTGTCCGCAGTCCGAGGATTACCCCATGAGATGCCTATTCAACCTTATCCTGTTCGCCCTGCTCTTCCCTGTCCAGGCGTATGCGCAAGACGTCAACGTGGCCACGTCCACGTACTGCCCCCTGGCCTGTGATCCGGCCGAAGCCCCACATGACGGCATCATGCACGAGGTCCTGCGTCGGACCTTCGACAATACCGAATACCGCCTGATCTTTCATGAAATACCCTATGTCCGGGCCGTCCGCGACACGCTGGACGGCCAATACGACGCCATCTCCTACGCGGGCACCGTCCACGCCGAGGACTTCGTCTTCGTGCGCAACCTGGACATGATCAACGTGGTCCAGTTCGCCACCCGCGCGGACAGCACCTGGCAATACCGGGGAGTCGGTTCCCTGGACGGAATTCGCTTCTCCATCCCCAAGGGATTCAGGACCGGCAACGGCGAGGTGGACGAGTATCTGGACCGCTACGAACGTGATCCGTCCAGGATCAGGCTGACCTCCTGCGACAACCCGACCATGGCCCAGTGCTCCAATCTCCAGTGCATGCTCAACGACCGCATCGACGCCATGCTCGTGGGCTCGCTGGCCTTCCGCTACATCACGCGGCAGGAGGGCGTGGCGGATCAAGTCCGGGTCGACCCCGAACCGGTGGCCATGTTCTACAACCGCATCGCCTTTTCGCCCCGCTGCCCCGATGGCGAGTTGCTGCGCGACATGATCGAGCGCAAGGTCAGGGAGATGCGGGCCTCGGGTGAACTGAAGAAGATCTTCGACCATTACGGCATAGGCCCCTGAGGCGGACCGATACCGACGGGAATCAGAACAGCGGAACGGCCTCGGCCTGGAAGCCGGGCATCTCGATGCGCTGGTGCTGAAGCATCAGGCCGCGCGGGCTCTCGCCCTCGCCGTACAGGGGATCGCCGATGATGGGATGACCGATGGAAGCCAGGTGCACCCTGATCTGGTGGCGCGCGCCCTTCATGATCAGGCAGCGCACCAGGGAGGCGCCAGCCTCGTTGTCGTGGGACAGGGCCGTGACCCCGGTCCAACGACGGGAATCCGGGTCCGGTTCGGCCAGCACGCGGGTCGTCTTGCGGTCGTCCGTGTCGAGCCGGCTACGAACGGACACGATGCCGTCGAGCCGCCCCCGCACGCGTGCCAGGTAGAATTTCTTGATGGCCCCGTCGGCCTCGTGGCGCAGGTACGTTTCACGCGCCTCGGGGGTCAGGGCCACCAGCAGCAACCCGGAGGTAAGGAAGTCCAACCGATTGAGCAGCACGGGTTCGCAGCCCGGGAAGAGCTGTGACAGGACGCTCTCGGCGCTGGGTTCGTCCTTGCCCGATATGGCCGCCGAATGCACGCCGCCGGGCTTGTTCACCGCGGCGAATCCGCCCTCCAACTTGACGATTCTCAGGCCCAGTTCATCCGCTGTCGTCATAGCGCGCACTTCCCCTATTTCCACCATTTGTCCGAATCGGACCTTGTAGCCAGGCCTCCTGGCCCGGCCATCCACCAGCACTTGCCCCTCGTCGCACAGCCGACGCCGCAGACGCAGCCCGGACCCGGGCATGACCGCCTCGAGGGCCCGGTCCAGGCGGCTGCCGTCGCCGGAAGCGTCGATACTGAACTTCCCCTCGAAAAACATGCGTCGACCATACGCGCAACCACCTTCCCCGGCAAGGGTTTCCGGTTGCGCTGACAGGAAAATTGAAGCATCCTTGCGCGAAGTTTCAACTCAACGGATTGCGGCGCAAAGGAAGCGGAATGGGTTCGGAAGTTCGTATACTGTCGGCTGGAGACATGGACCGCCTCGGAATATCCATGGCCGAGGTCATGGACGCGGTGGAGACCGGTTTCGCGGCCCTGGGCAAGGGGCTGGGCAGCATGCCCGCCAAGATCGGGGTCCACCCGCGCGAGGACAGTTTCATCCACGCCATGCCCTGCCACCTCGGCGGCCACATCGATCGCGCCGGGGTCAAGTGCATCGCGGGCTACCCGGCCAACCCGGCCAAGGGACTGCCCTACATTTCCGGGGTCATGATCGTGAACGATCCCGAGACCGGCCTGCCCCTGGCCATCATGGACGCGGCCCGGCTCACGGCCTGGCGCACGGGCGCGGCGTCGGGCGTCTACGCCCGCCATTTCGGCGATCCCGAGACCGCCCGCCTGACCATCGTGGGCACCGGGGTCCAGGGCCGGACCAACCTCCTGGCCATGAAGGAAGTCTTCCCCAAACTGAACGAGGTCCGCTGCTGCGGCCTTCGCGCCCCCTCGGTCCAGCGGTTCATCGACGAGATGGCCCCGCAGCTTCCCGACGCGGTCTTTTCCCTGCACACCGACATCGAGACCGCCGTGCGCGGCACCGACGTGCTGATCACCTGCACGCCCATGGTCGAGGAGCCGGACCGGCCCGTACGCCGTGAGTGGCTCGGGGACGACTGCCTGGTCATCGCCGTGGACTACGACGCCTGCGTGAACGAGGACGTCTTCGACGGGGCGCACTTCACCTGCGACCACCGCGAGCAGTATGCAAGGACCCAGGAGGCGGGCACCTATTTCCAAAACGGCTATCCCCTGCCCGAAGCCATCGACGCGGACCTGTGCGAGGTCTGCGCGGGCGACAGGCGCGGCCTGCGCGAGGGACGCCGGGGAGCCGTGCTCATGGGCATCGCCGCCCACGACGTCATGGCTTCGGCCCTGGTCTATGAACGCGCCGCCAAGACCGGCGCCGGCACCGTGGTCGAGCTGTAGCCATGGCCGGGGTCCTTTTTGTCCTCGCCGCCGCCTTCATGTGGGGCGTCATCGGCGTATTCACCAAGTTCGTTCTGGCGGAAGGCGTGAGCGCCCTGGAAATCGCCTTCTGGCGGGCCATGTTCGGCTGGATGTTTTTCCTGGTCCACGCCGCCGTGGCCGGGCAGCTTCGTGCCCACCGCTCGGACATGCCCGCCCTGCTCGGCTTCGGGGTCATCTGCGTGACCCTTTTCTACGGGGCGTACCAGATCGCCATCCGCGACGTGGGCATGGCCATGGCCGCCGTGCTGCTGTACACGGCCCCGGCCTGGGTGGCCCTGCTCTCCCGGCTGGTCCTCAGGGAGGAGATGACCCTGGTCAAGGCGGTCTGCGTGGTCATGACCATCCTGGGCGTGGCCTGCATCAGCCTCGGACCCAAGCTGATGAGCGGTTCGACCATCGACCTGAACCTCTTCGGCCTGGCCGCCGGGCTGCTCTCCGGCTTCACCTACGCTCTCTACTACATCTTCGGAAAAAAGTTCCTGTACCGCTATCCCACGCCGACCATCTTCGTCTACGCCCTGCCCTTCGGCGCGCTCCTGCTTCTGCCGTTCATCGACTTCGTGCACAAGTCGCCCCAGGCGTGGCTGCTCATGATCGGCATGGCCCTGGTCACCTCCTACGGCGCGTTCTCGGTCTATTACGCGGGCCTCAAGCGCATGGACGCCACCCACGCCTCGGTCATCGCCACCTTCGAGCCGCTGGTGGCCGCCGTCCTGGCCTACGGGCTGTTCGGTGAGAAGTTCTCGCTGCTCGGCTACGCCGGCTCGTCGCTGATCATCGCCGCCGTGCTCATGGTCGTGCTGTCCGGCTCGCGCAACCGCAAGACCGTGCAGAGCGAGGCCTAGGGGATGTCCGAACTGAGACAGGTCAAGGCCTCGGCGGGCTCGGGCAAGACGTACCAGCTGACCCGACGCTTCCTGGCCCTGCTGGACGCGGCGGACGAGCGGGACACGCCGTTCGTCTGCACCAACCGGCCGGGCCGGGGGTTCACCTGGCCCGAGATCATGGCCGTGACCTTCACCAACAAGGCCGCCGCCGAGATGAAGGAGCGCGTGGTCGGCGGGCTCAAGGCGAGCGCGCTCGGCATCGAGGAAAACCCGGCCTGTACCCCGGAGACCGCCCGGACCACCGTGGGCGCGATCCTGCGCCGCTACCACAGGCTGAACATCCGGACCATCGACTCCCTGCTGGTCCTTCTGCTCCGGCTCTTCGCCCTGGAATTCGGCGTGCGCCCGGACTTCGAGATCGTCTTTGACGAGCGCGAGCTGTTCGACGCGGTCTTCGACCTCTTCCTGGCCCTGTGCGAAACGGACGAGGACGCCGCAGGGCTTTTGGACAGCGCGGTGGGCACCCTCATTCGCCAGGAGGGGCGCAACGGCTTCTGGGTCCAGGACACGGTCCGCGACCGATTACGCGAGCTGACCGGCTGCGTCGAAACCCGCGCGGGCGATTTGCTGACCGATCAGCAGGCCATCGTCGAACTGCTCAGCGGCGAATACGCGTCTTTCAGGCAATCCGTTGAGGCCATGACCGCCCACGCCGAGGAGACCGGCCTGCCCCTGAACAAATATTTCCGCGATTTTTTGACCAACTGCCTGGACATGGAGCTGTTCGATCCGGTCCCGGACTCGGCCTCCATCAAGAAGGGCACCGTGGCGGACTGCGTCCTGGCCAAGGGCAAGGGGCTGGTGGACGATCGCACCGAGTCCTTCTATGCCCGCCTGCAATCCAGGTGGGCCGAGTACCGCCAGAGCCGCGCCATCCTGGCCGGAGCCTATTTCCTGGCCCCGGCCATCGACATCGCCCTGCGCCTGGAGAACGGACTGGAGGAGTTGCAGCGCAGGCAGGGCATGGTCCTGAACAGCGGCGTGGCCGGGCACGTCATCGACCTTCTGGCCGAAGGCGGGGCCGTGTCCGAGGCCTACTGCCGGTTGGGCTGCCGATTGCACCACCTGCTGGTGGACGAGTTCCAGGACACCAACCGCGACCAGTGGCGGGCCATTACCCCGCTGGCCGGCGAGTGCCTGGGCAAGGGCGGCAGCCTGTTCTTCGTGGGCGACGTCAAGCAGGCCATCTACGGCTGGCGCGGCGGGGACTCCGCCCTGTTCGACGAGGTCATGGCCCAGCCCGAGATCGCGGGTCTGGTGGAGCGCCCAGAGGCCGAGAACCTGCCGGACAACTGGCGCAGCCACCGCAACGTGGTCGAGTTCAACAACACCTTTTTCGCCAACCTGGAGGACCCGGACCAGGCGGCCGACCTGGCCGAGCGCGTCCTGCCCGACGCGGACGGCCCCTTCCGTGCCGAGTTCGCCGACCAACTCAGGCAGAGTTTCCGCGACTGCGCCCAATCCCTGCCGGACAAGCACCGGGACACCGGCGGCTACGTGCGCATGGAGCGGATCGAGGGCGGCGGCTCGGGCGAGATCGAGGAGCAGACCCTGGAGCGGCTCGACGCGCTCATGGACGACCTGACCGCCCGGCGCAACTACCGGGACATCGGCATCCTGGTCCGCTCCCACACCCACGCCACCCTGGTCTGCGACCTGCTGGTGCGCAAGAACATCCCGGTCATCACCGAGAACTCCCTGCAGCTGGACCGCCACCCCGTGGTCCGGCAGTTGGCCGGATTCCTCGGCTTTCTGGATTTCCCGCGCGACGATGCGGCCTTCCTGGCCTTCATCGGCGGGCACGAACTCTTCCTGGCCGAGTCCGGCCTGGACGAGGCCGATCTGCTGGACTGGCTCATCAAGCCCCGCAAGCGGCCGTTGGGCGTGCAGTTCCGGGAGGATTTCCCCGAGCCGTGGCAACGTCTCATCGAGCCCTTCTACAACCAGTCCGGATTGATGACGCCCTACGACCTGACCATGGAGGGTGTGCGCGTCTTCCGGGTCCTGGAGCGGCACCCCGAGGCCGAACTGTACGTGCGCCGCTTCCTGGAGGTCATCCACCTGGCCGAAGAGAACGGCTACGGCTCCCTGTCCGCCTTCCTGGAATACTGGGAAGAGAAGTCGGACCAGGAAAAGGTCCCCCTGCCCGAGAACATCGACGCCGTGCGCATCATGACCATCCACAAGGCCAAGGGGCTGGAATTTCCGGTGACCATCGTGCCCTTCCACCACTGGAAGACCGACACGGACCGCAACTTCGTGGTCCATGAATTCAAGAGACACAGCCTGCTCGTGCCCATGAAGAAGGAGTTGGGCCGCCCCTACCAGGAGAGCCTGGGCCGGGCCGTGCGCGAACAGCTCAACCTGCTCTACGTGGCCTGGACCCGGGCGCGGGAGGAGCTGTACGGCTTCTTCCCCGAGAAGACACGGGCCTCCAACCCGGTGGTTCTCAAGGCCATGGACCAGTTCCTGGAACTGGACGACGACGGCGTGTTCGAACTGGGAGACACCCCGGCGGGGACGCACCCGTCCGCGCAGGCCGCCCGGCCCGAGCCGGTCGCTCTGGCCCCGTCCGCAGGCAAAGCGGACCTCATGGGCTGGCTGCCCAGACTGCGGGTCTACCGCCACAACCTGGACGACTATTTCTTCAACGAGCGCATGCGCGGCGAAGTGGCCCACCGGGTCATGGAGCACATGGCGGTCTCGGACGACAATGCCGCCGACATCGACCGGGCCATGGCCCTGGCGGTCCAGGACTTCCCGGAACTGGGCGCATTGGCCGACGCGGACCGGGATAGGCTCGACCAGGACCTGCGCGCCATGGCCGCATGGGCGCTCAGCGACAACCGGCTGCGCAACTGGCTGGCCCACGGAGTGCGCGAGCCCGAGGTTCTGGCCCCGGGCGGCGAGTTCAAACGGTTCGACCTGCTGGTCACCGGCGAACAGGCCGTGATCGTGGACTTCAAGACCGGCCGACCCGATCCGCACAACGAAATCCAGGTCCGCGAGTACATGGACATCCTCGCGGCCATGGGCGGATACGGCGCGCCGCGCGGCTTCCTGGTCTATCTGGACCTGCGCGAGATCCGCGAAGTCGGGAGGGACGCCTAGATGAATCCCATCCTCCTCGTCCCCTGGCAGACCGATTTCATGCCCGTGCTGGCCAACATGGTCGCCGAGTCGGACAATCCGGGCAGACTGACCATACTTTTCCCGCACAACCGTCCGCGCCGCCACCTGAAAGGGCTGCTCGCCGCGCACCCGGACATGAAGCGGCCCGCCTTCATGCCCGAGATGACCTCCATCGCGGACTTCGTCTCCGGCCAGCACCGCCGCCTCTCGCCCGTCCCGCCCGTCAAGGCCAACCCACTCGACCTGGTGGAGATGCTGCATACCGTCGTCACGGACCTGCGCGGGCGCAAGGGCAGCCTGCTCTCCCGCCTGCCCGAACTCGACCGCGAGGCGTTCCTGCCGTGGGGCATGCTGTTGACCCGGCTCATGGACGACCTCCTGCGCCAGGATCTGGAGCCCCTGGACCTGGAGTACATGGAGGGAGAGGTCTCGGCCTACGCCGCCGGGCTCCTGGAGCAGCTGCGCGCCATCCACCACGAATACCTGGCCCGGCTCGAAGCCAGGGGATGGACCACGCCCGGCCTGTCCGCCCGCTTCGTCCTCGATCACCTGGACGAGGTGGCCGACGCATTGGACGGCCGTACCGTGCTGGCCGCCGGGTTCTACGCCCTGAGCGGGACCGAGGACCGGCTCTTCCGCGCCCTGTGGGAGCGGGATATCCTGACCCCGGTGCTGCATTCGGACCCGGCCCTGGCCGAGGGCGGCCGCGCCCACTGGGCCACGGCCGAACACACGGCCTGGCTCTCCCGCTGGGGGGTGCGCCCGGAGATACCGCTGGGCCTGGACACCACGCCGCACGCCCCGGATATCCGCTTCTGCGAAGGCTACGACCGCCACTCGCAGCTGGCCGGGCTGTCCGAGGACATGCGCGAGCTCAAGGAGCGCGACACCCTGGAGCGCACCGCCGTGGTCCTGCCCGACGAGGGCGCGCTGTTGCCCGTGCTGCATATGCTCCCCAAGGTGGACCCGGATCTGGAGCCGAACATTTCCATGGGCTATCCGCTGGCCCGCACCTCCCTGGCCCGGCTCATCGAGACCCTGCTGGTCCTGCGCGAAAACCGCGCGCCCGACGGGCGCTATTACTGGAAGGACGTGATCGCCCTGATCCGCCATCCCTACCTGCGCCTGCTCGGTCCCGAGGACAAGCCGCTTCGCACCGTGTTCCACCTGTGGGAGGCGATCATCCGCCGGGGCGAGAAGTTCATCGACCCCATGGCGTTCGAACCGGAATGGGACGGCGACGCGCTCAAGGACGTGGACCGGACCGTGGCCGAACCGCTGCTCGCGGAAATCCTGGACCGCTGCCTGACCGCGTTCCAGGCCGTGAACACCCTGGCCGAGGTGGGCGGGGCCCTCGCCGGGCTGGCCGGGATGCTCCACGCGCGCGGCGAACGGCTGTGGCACACCTATCTCATGGACGCCGAGTGTCTGTTCCGGCTGACCAACTCGGTCATCCCCCAGCTCAAGAGCGCCGAGACCTGTTTCGAGCCCCTGGGCCAGTCCACCCTGCACTCGTTCCTGCGCCGATTGCTCGACCAGGAGCGCGTCTCCTTCGAACCCGACCCCCTGACCGGGCTGCAGGTCCTGGGCGTGCTCGAAACCCGGCTGCTCCACTTCGACAAACTCTTTGTGCTCGACGCCGTGGAGGAGCGGCTGCCCGGCACCAACCCGTTCGACCCGCTGCTGCCCGACCCGCTGCGCAAGCTCCTGGGCCTGCCCGACGCCCGCGAGCGGGACAACGTCTCGGGCTACAACTTCTACCGCCTGCTCATGGGCGCGAAAGAGGCGGTCATCTACTACCAGAACGGCGTCCAGCCCGGCCTGCTCGACGGCAAGTCCGTGCGCAGCCGGTTCGTGGAGCAACTTTTGTGGGAGCGAGAACTGGCTTCGGGCAAACTCATCGCGCCCGAGGACGGCGTGATCCGCACCGTGACCTTCCCGGCCAGCTCCCTGCCCGCCGGACCGCCTTCGGTCCCGGCCACCGAGGCCGTGCGCACGGCCCTGGCCGAGTTCCTGACCGCCAAGGGGCTGTCGCCGTCCGGCCTGGACACCTACATGAACTGCCCCAAGCGGTTCTTCTACCAATACCTTTCGGGCGTGCGCCCGGTGGACGCCGTGGACGAGGACGGAGACCGCAGCGAATTCGGCTCCCTGGTCCACGACGTGCTCAAGGAGTTCCTCCTGCCCCATGTGGGGACCGGCGAAGACCTTGCCGCCCTGGACCCGGCCCCGCTGCTCTCGGCCTTCAGCGAGACCTTCCGCGCCGGACCGCTCTACGCCCGGCTGCCGCTGGACACGCGCACGGCTCTGATGGAGGCCGGGCGCTACCGGCTGGAGCGGTTCGTGGCCGCGCAGCAGCCCGCCACCCTGCTCGGCCTGGAGCACCCTCTTGAGACCACGCTGGCCGTAGACGATCTGGTCATTCCGTTCAAGGGGCGCATCGACCGCGTGGAGCGGCGCGAACAGGGCGTGGTCATCCTGGACTACAAGACCGGCGGCGCGCTTTTGCCCAAGGCACGCTTCTGGGGGGACATGGAGCTTTTGGACCGCATGGCCGGTTTCCTGGAAGGCGACGTGGACCCGGACCTGCTCACACACCTGGCCGAGTCCGTTCGTTCGGTCCAGCTCCCGGCCTACCTACATCTCTACGCCCGTGCCGACGGCGAATCCCCGGTCAACGCGGGGCTGGTCAAGCTGGGCGAAAACGGCAGGGAGCAGCTGCTTTTCCCGGCCAAGTGGACCGAGGCGGAAGTGGACGAGGCAGTGGACGAGATCGCCCCGCTCCTGGTACGGACACTGGTCAGGCACATGCTCACGGCCTCCCGGTTCGATCCCCGGCCCGGAGACCGCTGCAAGTGGTGCGATTTCACCAAACCGTGCGGGCAGACCCCGCCCAAGGACCAATAGGAATTCCCATGCAGTACAGCCAAGGCAATGTGGGCAGGGTATTCACCCTGCGCCTGGAAAGCGGCGAGCGGCTCCCGGACTGTCTCGAACAGTTCGCCAAGGAACACGGCATCCGGACCGCCCTGTGCACCCTCATCGGCGGCGCGAATCAGGGCAACGTGGTCGCCGGCCCCAAGGACGGCGAGGCCCCGGTCATCGACCCGATCCTCTGCCCGGTGCGAGAGGCCCACGAAGTGCTCGGCCTGGGCACCCTGTTCCCGGACGAGTCCGGCAACCCGGTCCTGCACATGCACGCGGCGCTCGGCCGCGCCGGGGAGACCCTGACCGGCTGCATCCGCCCCGGCCTGGACGTCTGGCTGGTGGGCGAGGTGATCATAATGGAAATAGACGGCACGGACATGCTGCGCAAGAAGGACGCCGACAGCGGCCTGTCCCTGCTGACCAAGGAATAAGGTACATGTACAACGCACACACCGTCATCTGCGGGGCGGGCATTCTCGGGCTGACCATCGCCCGGGAGCTGCTCAAGGCCGGCTGCGACGACGTCATCATCTTCGACAAGGAACCGGCCCTGGGCAAGCACGCCTCGGGCCGCAACAGCGGCGTGCTCCACGCGGGCATCTACTACGATCCCGGCACCCTGAAGGCCAAGATGTGCCTGGAGGGCAACCGCCGCATGCAGGCCTACTGCGAGGAGCGAGGGCTGCCCCTGTTCAAGTCCGGCAAGGTCATTGTGGCCCGCACCGAGGACGAACTGGACACCCTGGACGAACTCAAGCGCAGGGCCACGGCCAACGGCGGTGTGGTCGAGATGATCGACAAACAGCGGCTGGCCGAGATCGAGCCCAACGCCTTTACCGTGGACCGCGCCCTGTACTCGCCCCTGACCAGCGTGGTCGACCCCAAGCGCATCCTCAACGCCATGCGCGAGGAGCTGGAGACCAGCGGCAAGGTCCGCTTCTTCTTCGACACCCGGTTCACCGGCACGGCCGGGCCCAACAAAGTCGCCACTTCCCAGGGCGACATCGGCTACAAGCTGTTCATCAACGCGGCCGGGGCCTACAGCGACAAGGTTGCCCAGGCCTTCGGCATCGGCGAGGACTACCGGCTGCTGCCCTTCAAGGGCATCTACCGCGTGCTCAAGAAGCCCGCCGCCGACCGTATCAAGGGGTCCATTTACCCGGTCCCGAACATCAAGAACCCGTTTCTGGGGGTACATTTCACCCGCAGCGTGCACGGCGACGTGTACGTCGGCCCCACGGCCATTCCGGCCTTCGGGCGCGAGAACTACGGCATTCTCAAGGGGCTGGACGGCGAAGTCCTGAACATCCTCTTCCGCGACATGCGCATGTTCATGGAAAACAAGAAATTCCGAACCATCGCCCTGGAAGAGCCGCGCAAATACTTCTTCAAGCATTTCTTCAACGACGCCGCCAAGCTGGTCAAGGAGATCAAACCCGAGGACATGCTGCCCACCGCCAAGGCGGGCATCCGACCCCAACTCGTGAACATCAAGACCAGCCAGCTGGTTATGGACTTCGTCATCGAGGAGGCGGAAAACAGCGTCCATATCCTCAATTCCATCTCCCCGGCCTTCACCAGCTCCATGTATTTCGCTGAATTGGTGGTCAAGGAGCACGTCACGACTTCGTAACGTCTATTTGAAACATTCGTTTATCTTGACTTGGGCTTGAATTCAGAGCAAGGGTCATCTAATCATCTGCTTTACGCGAGGTATATATAAATGAAGCTTCCCAGTCTCAATTTCGGTGATATAACCGCCCGGCTGCCCATCATCCAGGGCGGAATGGGCGTTGGCATCTCCCTTTCCGGGCTGGCCAGCGCCGTGGCCAACGAAGGCGGCGTGGGCGTCATCGCCACGTCCATGATCGGCATGCGCGATCCGCTGCGGGCCAAGGACCCCGAAGGGGCCGACCGCCGCGGCCTCATTGAGGAAATCCGCAAGGCGCGGGCCAAGATGACCGACGGCCTGCTCGGCGTGAACATCATGTGCGCCCTGACCAACTACGGCGACATGGTCCGCACTTCCATCCGCGAAAAGGTGGACGTGATCATCTCCGGCGCGGGACTGCCCCTGGAACTGCCCAAATATCTGCGCGAAGTCTCCGACGAGATGAAGGAGGACCTGCGCACCAAGCTCGTGCCCATCGTCTCGTCCGGCCGCGCGGCCTCCATCCTCTGCCGCAAGTGGGCCAGCCGCTTCAACTACCTGCCCGACGGTTTCGTGGTCGAAGGCCCCAAGGCGGGCGGCCACCTCGGCTTCAAGGCCGAGCAGATCGACGATCCCGAGTACCAGCTGGAAAACATCCTGGCCCAGGTGGTCGAGGCCGTTCAGCCCTACCGCGAGAAGCACGAGAAGCCGATCCCGGTCATCGCCGCGGGCGGCGTGTACACCGGCGAGGACATCGCCCGCTACCTCGAGATGGGCGCCTCCGGCGTGCAGATGGGCACCCGGTTCGTGGCCACCGAGGAATGCGACGCGGACATGGCCTTCAAACAGGCCTACATCAACGCCAAGGCCGAGGACGTGACCATCATCAAGAGCCCGGTGGGCATGCCCGGCCGCGCCCTGAAGAACACCTTCCTCGACGCCGTGACCGCCGGTCTCAAACACCCCAAGAAATGCGTGCACAAATGCCTGCACTCCTGCGCCGAGGACAAGTCGCCCTACTGCATCGCCCAGGCCCTGGTGAACGCTTACAAGGGCAAGCTCAAGAACGGCTTCGCCTTCTGCGGCGCCAATGCCTACCTGGTGGACAAGATCATCACCGTCAAGGAACTGATGGCCTCCCTCAGCGATGAAGCCGAGCGCAAATACCAGGAAGTCGGCCAGAAAATCGCCGACACCAAGGAACAGGCCGCCCAACGCATCAAGGACGTCCTGAACAAGTAGCCTGACGAATCATCCAACAAAAAAGGGCCGCCCAAATGGGCGGCCCTTTTTTTATTCAAGAATGCCTCCGGCGGCCAGAGGGGAAACTTTTGGAAAAAGTTTCCCCTCTGGACTCCCCTTCCAAACTTTTTGTGTGCCTTCGGCAGGTGTGTGCGGGTGCGGTTTGTCGTGCACCTATGTACAACCTCATAAGTCCCGCAAAACGGCAGGGGCTCCCATCCCACTCGTACCCCGCGAAGCGGCACAAGAAGTTTAGGAAAGGATGGGGATGGGGGTCTGGGGGAAGGGGAAGGAAAAGCCCTTTGCAAAGGGTTTTCCTTCCCCTCCCCCCAGCCGCCGGAGGCATCTTCTACTACTCGAAACGGCGAGCAGAAATAATCGAAACGGGGTCTTTGGGAACGTCGTCGAAGCCCTGGTAGGAGTGGGTGCGGATCTTGCTGATCTTTTCGGCCACGTTCATGCCGTCCACGACCTCGCCGAACACGCAGTAGCCGAAGTTCTCGTCGTCCTCGCCGGTGTGGTCCAGGTCGGCGTTGTCGGCCACGTTGATGTAGAACTGGGAGGTGGCGCTATGCGGTTCGGGCAGGCGGCCCATGGCCACGGTGCCCTTGACGTTCTTCAGGCCGTTGGTCGCCTCGTTCTCGATGGGCTCGCGGGTTTCCTTTTCCTGCATGGAGAAGGTCAGGCCGCCGGTCTGGATCATGAACCCCTTGATGACCCGGTGGAACAGGGTGCCGTCGTAGAACTCGTCGTCCACGTACTGGAGGAAGTTCTCAACGGTTTTCGGGGCCTTGTCAGGAAAAAGTTCGATCAGGATTTCGCCTTCCGGGGTTTCCAGAAGGACCAGGGGATTGTCCATGGGTGGTCTCCGTTCAGTCTTTGTCGGTATCGGTTTTATGCTCGCCCGCCAGCGGGTGCGCGTGGTCGTATACCTGCATGATGCGCTGCATGTCCAGATGCGTGTAACGCTGGGTCGTGGTCAGGTTCTCGTGGCCGAGCAGCTCCTGCACGCTGCGCAGGTCGGCCCCGGCCTCGAGCATGTGGGTGGCGAAACTGTGGCGGAGCATGTGCGGGTGCACGTCCTTGGGCAGCCCGGCCAGCTTGGCGAGCTTGGCCACGATGCGGTTGGCCTGGCGGCGGTCCAGCCGCTTGCCCGCGCGGGAGCTGAGGAACAGGGCCTGCTCGGCATAGTTGTCGTGGAGAAAGGCGTGGCGCTGGCCCATGTAGCGGCGAATGCGCTCCACGGCCGCGTCGGACAAGGGCACAATACGCTCCTTGCTGCCCTTTCCGGTAACGCGGATGACGTCGGAATCCACGTCGTTGAGGTCCAGCCCGATGGCCTCGCTGATGCGCAGTCCCGAGCCGTAGAGCAGCTCGGCCAGGGCGACGTCGCGCAGCCCCTCGGGGTCCGGGTCCACCTGCGCCTCCATGAGGGACACGGCCTGGTCCACGTTGAGCACCTGCGGATGGCGCTTCTCCTGCTTGGGATTGCGGATGCCCGCAGCCGGGTCCTTGGTGATGATCTTGTGGCGCAGGAGGTACTTGAAATAGGCGCGCAGGCTGGACAGCTTGCGGCCCATGGAGGTCTTGGTCAGCTGCCTGCGGTGCAGCTCGCCCAAAAAGGCGCGGACGTGGTCGCGGGTCAGGCGCGCCGGGCGTTCCAGCGTGGCCTTGCGATTTTTGAGAAACTCCTCGAGCTGGTCGAGGTCCGTGGAATAGGAGCGGATGGTGGCCGGGGAATAGCCCTTCTCCACCTCGAGGTAGGCGAGAAACCCCCGGACGAGTTCGCCCAGCTGGTTACGATTGGCGTCGGTCGATGACATAGCTGCTCTTCGGGTCTTCCTTGGCCTTTTTCTTCAGTTCCATAGCGATGGACGAGACCTCGCCGTAGTGCTCGATGCGCCGGTCGGTGTTGACCACCACGGCCAGGGAGATGGCCATGAGCGGGAAGACCTTGGTATTGCCCTCCCGGTCCACGGAGGTGATGTTGCCGCGCTTGCGGTCCTCGGGGTCGTAGAAATGGGGCACGATCTCGTCGAACGCCTTGATGATCCGTTTGCAGGCGTCCTCGACCTTGTCCGGCGGCAGGATGAAGACGAAGTCGTCGCCGCCCACGTGCCCCACGAAGCTCGAGACGCCCTGGTAGCTGCGGATGGTATTGACGATGACCCGGGCGGCCATCATGAGCACCTCATCGCCGCGCGAGAAGCCGTACTTGTCGTTGTAGGACTTGAAATAGTCGAGATCGCAATAGGCCAGGGCGAAGTCGTCGCCGTTGTCGATGAGCTGCTGGATGCGCTGGATGATGGAGGTGTTGCCCGGCAGCTTGGACAGCGGGTTGGCGTCCAGGGCGCGCATGGCCCGGCACAGGGTCAGGTTGATGCGGTCGCGGACCTCGGACGGGTTGAACGGCCGGACCAGGAAGTCGTCCACCTCGACCTGGTTCCAGTTCCACGGCTCCTCCACGTCCACCGGGTCCACGCACATGACCACCGGGAGCTGGCGGTAGACGTTCTCGCTCTTGACCAGGTTGGCCACCTCGCGGCCGGAGATGTCGGACAGACGGTTGTCCACCACCAACAGGTCCGGCGGGTCGGTGAACATCAGCTCAATGGCCCGCGCCCCCTTGTCGAAGACCCGGAACTCCAGGACGTCCGGGGACCAGAGTTTTTGCAGCATCTCGGCCAGGGACTTGTCCGGGGAGAGCAGGAAGCCGGTCTGCTTGCGCTGGAACAGGGATTCTTCAAGGGTCTGGTTCATTTTCGGAATCTAGCACCGGTCCGGCCATGCGTCAAAGCAAGAACCCTCCCGTCCGGTCCGGACGGGAGGGTTCGTTCATTCGTCTTGGAAGGCGTGCGGCCTAGTCGTCGTCCCGGCCGATGCGCGTGGTGATCTGCTTGAGCTCCTCGGCCAGCCGGGCCAGATCGCTCACGGCCGTGGTCGATTCGGTCATGGCCCCGGCAATGCCGTTGGACACCTCGTTGACCTCCTCCACGCTGCGGCTGACCTCGGAAGTGGTCGCGGCCTGCTCCTCGGAAGCGGCGGCGATGCTGCGGATCTGGTCGTCGGCCACCTTGACCACCTTGAGGATGTCGTCCAGGGCCTCGCCCGCCTTGGCGGCCAGGTCCGTGGACTCGTCGATGGCCTCGGTGGCGCTCTGGAAGGCGGCCAGGTTGCGGCGGGTGCCGTCCTGGATGGACTTGATGGCCCCACCCACCTCCTGGGTGGCGTTCATGGTCTTTTCGGCCAGCTTGCGGACCTCGTCCGCGACCACGGCGAACCCGCGCCCGGCGTCGCCCGCCCGGGCGGCTTCGATGGCCGCGTTGAGCGCCAGCAGGTTGGTCTGGTCCGCGATGTCGGAAATGACGGTCATGATCGCGCCGATGGCCTCCACCTCGGTGCCGAGGTCGCGGATGTTGCGGTCCACCAGCCCGGCGCGTTCGCGCAGCTGTTCGATGGAATTGACCACGGCCATGACCACTTCGCCGCCCCGGGTGGCGTTCTCGCGCATCTCGTCCGCGTTCCTGGCGGCGTTGGAGGCGTTGCGGGCGATCTCGAGCACGGTGGCGTTCATCTGCTCCATGGCCGAGGCCACGTCCGCGGACATGGCCTGCTGACGTTCCGCGCCCTGCGTGGTCTGCTCCACCTGGGCGGTCAGTTCCTGGGAGGCGGCGGACAGCATGGTGGCCACGGAATCGGCCTGGGTGGCGGTTTCGAGCATCTCGCGCTGCACCCGGCGGATTTCGGTCTGGTCCATGATGACCTTGACCGCGCCGAGCACCTCGCCGTCCTCGCCCACCAGCGGCATGCCGAAGTAATCGATCTCCATGGACCGGACGCCGGGATGCGCCTCGGTGTTGGAAAAGACCATCTCCCCGCCGCGCATGGCCTTGTCGCAGGCACACTTTTCCGGGCTGCAATCTCCTGTCAGGAAGTAGTCGGAGCAGGTGGTCCCGGTGAGCTCCTCGAGTTCGGCCCCGCCCAGGGCCACGCCCGCCTTGTTCATGAACAGGATGGTGTGGTCCTTGGAAATGGCCATCAGCGGCAAAGGCAGCTCGTCGAGCAGGTTGACCATGCCGTCGAGCATGTAGTTGGAGCCGTTGATGAGCCCGGCGAATTCGCCCTCGAATCCTTCGGCGTCGCCCCTCTCGTTGAAGTGACCGCGCTCGATCCGTCGGGCCACCTCGGCGAAATTGCCGGTCATGGCGCGCACGGTCCGGCGGATGTCGATGAGCGCGGACTGCATGCTGGCGATCTCGTCGCCGTTCTCGTTCTTTTCATAGACCTCGGCCAGGTCGCCGTGGGCGGTCGCCTCGGCCATGGCCACGGTCTTCTTGACCGGGCGGAAGACGAATATGGCCAGCAGGAGGTGCACCAGAAGCATGACCGCCAGGATCAGCCCGGCGCCGACCATCTGCATGACCTGTCCCTGGCGGGCGGCCACGGCGGCGATGTCGTCCACCGAGGCGCTCATGCACACGAACCAGCCGGTCACGGGATCCTGGGCCACGGCCATGAACTTGCGCGCGCCTTCCCACTCGTACTCGACGACCCCTTCCTTCTTGTCCATGGCCGTCTTGACGAACTCGAAGCCGCTGGCGTCCTTGCGGAACTGCTTCTCGTCCGGGTGGTGGATGAAACGGCCGTCGCCGTCCAGGACAAAGCCGTAGCCGTTTTGGCCGATGTGGATCGGGGAGACGAACTGCTTGACGAAGGCATCCCAGGAGCAGAACAGGACAACCCCGCCCCGGACCTGGCCTTCGCCGTCGCGGATGGGATAACTGATGCTGAAGATATGCGCCCCGGACTTGCGGTCCGAGACGATGGTCTTGTCCATGACCCCGGTGTCGTTGCCCTTGAGCACTTCCTTGGCGAAATGACGGGACGCCACGTAGAGCCCGACCATCTTGACGTCGCTGGAGTTGGCCCCGGCCTTGACCTGCCCCCGGGCGTCGAAGACCTCGACGCCCCAGACGTTGGGGTTGGTCTTGACCACGGTATCGCAGGCCAGCTGCGCCGCCTCGGGCGAATCCTGCACAGCGGCCAACATGTCCGGGTTGCCGGCCAGAATGCGGGCCATGGACCGCTGGTCCCTGAGGAACATGCTCAGGGAACGTGCGGCGGATACCGCCTGCTCCTGGGCCGTGCTCTCGGTGGCCGAATAGGCCATGCCGAAGGTGGACTGCGTAACGTAGTAGACCAGGCCGCCGATGCCCGCCACGATGACCAGGCACAGGGGAATGAGCAGCTTAAGGGAAAGCCGCCGCCGAATGAATGAAAGCATGCACCGCCTCACTATGCTTTGAATCGAAAGCGCCGCCACGACCGGATGCGCCTGGAATCCGGGCCTTCGCTTGGATCACGAATTTGTCAGCCCATCCCCCCCAGGCGGTCCAACGTACTGTCTACATACAGCATCCGGCCCCATGCGGCGAAAATATCTCCGTTAATCTGATAACTTAAGACAATTGATTGGTCAATTGCGGAAGTGGTAATAATTCTCATCCGCCAACATTCCACGGCTAAGTGGCAAGATTATCGGACGAAAAAAAATGGCAGGTTGTCACATCACGGGGACAACCGGCCAAACCGCAGGGTGAAAAATGACAAAAAGAGAAAATCAGAAGGTCAGATCCGAGACCTCGAGCAACTGCCCGGCCATCTCGTCCATGACCTTGTCCAGGTCGCTCATGCGGAACTTGAGCTCAATGAGGGCCTCGGGCCTGAGGTAGGCGGTCTGGTCGTCGCCGGAGTTGCCGAACTCGAGCAGGCGAACCAGGAAATCGCCGATGTGAACCACGCAAGACATGGGTTTGTAGAACTCGGCCAGCTGCGGGGCGTGGTGGCGGGTCATGGCCTCGCGGATGTTCGGCGGCAGCCCCCAGTGGCGGGCGAGCCAGGCGTTGATGCGGTCGTGGCCGAAGCCGAGCACGTCCTTTTCCGCCTGAAAATAGGTCAAATCCTTGGCCCTGACCGTGTCGAGGATGGCCGCGTGGGTGTCCGGGAGCTGGACCGCGGTGACCACCTTGCCCAGGTCGTGTAGCAGCCCGGCCACGGCGTACTCCTCCGGGTCCTCGAACCCGGCCCGGCGGGCGATGATGTTGCAGGCCGTGGCGCAGCCCAGCGAATGCTCCCACAGCCCTTTCATGGCCTGGACCATCATGTCGAAGACCGAGGTGGAGATGATGATGCCGCGCACCACGTTGAAGCCGAGCAGGACCAGGGCGTGCTGGATGGAGCTGATCCGGCCGGGAAAGCCGTAGATGGGCGAGTTGACCATCTTGAGCACCTTGGCCGACAGGACCTGGTCCGTGGCGATGACCTTGGCGATGGCCTCGGTGGAGGCGTCCGGGTCCTCCACGAGCTGGGTGATTTTGTCCAGGACGTTGGGCAGGGTCGGCAGGTCCTTGACCTGCAGGATCTCCCCCTTCACCCGGGTTTTCAGATCTTCGTCCATGCTCATGCCTCGTCCCCGCCGTTGCCGACACCCTCGGGGCCGTTGGCCGCGTCAGGGTCCTCGCCCGCCAACTCCGCCTGCCCGGCGGCCTGCATCTTGGCCTCCTGGGCGGCGGCCTTGATCTGGAAATACTGGCGCATGCGCTCCCTGACCCGGACCATCCACTTGTCCTCGCCGTACCGGCGGAACAGGTGATCCAGCCGATCCAGACGCTCACCCCAGTGCGTCCCGGCTCCGGCCCCGCCCATTTCAACGGGATGACCCTGCACGGTGATGCGCTCAATGTTCATGCCCTCCAGCCGCGCTATGAGGCTGTCGGTCAATTCCATGCCCTCGGCCATGATGGTCATGCCGTTTTCCCTGGTCACGGCCTTGGCCAGCTTCATGCCCGGGGCGGCGAGGTTGATGGGTATCTTCTGCATGGCGTTCCGGTCAAAGGGTAAAGGGGCCGGGACAAAAATACACTGCGCCCCGGCTTCCCACAACCCCGCTTATCAAATCTTATCAAAGAAGATCAGACAGCCCATTACCACGAAGGCCACGGCCGCTATCTTCTTGATGATGTCCGTGGGCACGTACTGACAGATGAACTGGGCGAACATGACCCCCAGGAAGCTGACCAGGACCAGGGCCAGGGAAGAGCCGAGGAACACGGTCCAGGGCTTCTGGGTCTTGGCCGTCATGAGCATACAGGCGAGCTGCGTCTTGTCGCCGAGTTCGGCCACGAACAGGGTGCCGAAGGTGGTGGCAAGTAATTTCCAATCCATAATAACCTCAAATGATTAGTGTTCCCTGGCCAGGTACCACATGCCGGGCAGCTGCCGCACGGCGCCGCGCATCTCCAACAGGAGCATGATCCGGCTGACCGTGGACGAATCCCAGCCGAGTTCCCGGCCCAGGGCGTCGATATGCATTTTGTCGGCGTCGTCGAGCAGGTCCAGGACGCGCCTTTCGTCCGGGCTCAGCCCCATGGCCTCCCGGTCCACGAGAGGCGACCGTCGCCGCTGCTTCCGTTCCTCCCGATCGACGGGCTTCGCGGATGCCTTCTTCTTTTTGACCACGGCACGTTCCACGTCAACCCCGTTTTCCGGTACATCCGTATCGGGGTCCGGCACTTCTTCCAGTTCGCGGGCGAAATCGAAACGCAGGATCTCGACGATGTCCGAGGCGGACTCCACCAGGGCGGCCCCCTGCTTGATCAGCCGGTGGCAGCCGGTAAAGGTCGGCTGTCCGATGGGGCCGGGCACGGCGAACACGTCCCTGCCCTGCTCCCCTGCCAGCCGGGCTGTGATCAGGCTGCCGCTGTTGTGGGCGGCCTCGGCCACCAGCACCCCCAGCGACAGCCCGCTGATGAGCCGGTTGCGCACCGGAAAATGGCCGCCCCGAGGCTCCATGCCGGGGCCGTATTCACTGACCACCAGCCCCTTCTCGTAGAGCTCGCCGCGCACGTCGGCGTTGCCCTGGGGGTAGTCCACGTCCAGGCCGCAGCCGAGCACGGCGATGGACGAGCCCACACCCTTGAGCCCGCCCAGGTGGGCCTGGCGGTCGATGCCCAGGGCCAGCCCGGAAACCACGGTGATGCCGATCTTCGAGAGCTGCGCGCTGATCCTTCCCGCGGTCTCCAGCCCCAGCCGGGTGCACTCCCTGGCCCCGACCACGGCCACGCCCGGGTTGCCGAGCAGGGACGCGTCTCCGCGCAGATAAAACATGGCCGGGGGGTCGGAAATCTCTTTCAGACGCTCGGGGAAACGGGGATCGAACCAGGTGACCACGTCCATGCCCTGCCGCCGGACCTCGCGGTACTCGGCCTCGGCCTTTTCCCGCCAGACCTCGGTCGCGCAGGCCTTGGCCTGAGCCTTGGACGACAACTCGCGATCGTGCCAGGACGCCGCGTCACGCACCGCCTCATAGGCGCTCGGATAGGCGGCGAACAGCTCCCGCCACACCTTGGGCCCCAGCCGGGGGGTGTGTTTCAGGGCCAGACAGGCGAAGAATTCTTGTTGCAGGTCCATGAGCCCGCCGATCCTCTTCAAAAAGACAAGGCCGGGCCCCTCTGGGAGACCGGCCTTCAGGGGAAAACAGGGACGGACGGCGGGCTAGCCGCCCAGCCGGGCCAATTCCTTGCGCCCGATCCCGGCGGCGGAAGAATTGGGAAAATCCTCCACCAGGGCGCGCAGGTAGAAAATCGCGTTGTCCGGGTCGCCCACCCGGTCGTAGGACATGCCGATCTTGAGCAGCGCCGCCGCAGCCTTGTCGTGCTTGGGGAACTTGCCCGTGACTTCCTTGAAGGCCAGGATGGCCTGGGCGTAGTTACGCTCGGAATAGTAGGTCTCGCCCTTCCAATACAGGGCGTTGGCAGCCAGCTCGTTGTTCGGGTACTTGGCCACGAACTCGTCGAAAGTGGCCCGGGCGGCCTGGAACTGCCCTCCGTTGTACTGACCGTACCCTCGCTCGTACAAAGCCTTGGGCCCGGATACGGGCTTGGACGCGGGCTTGGGCGCGGGCTTGGCAACGGGTTTGGGCGTCGGCCTGGCGGCGGCCTGGGGCGGCTTGGGCGCCTCGGCGCGGGTGATCACCTCGGGCTCGGGGATGGTCTTGGGCGGTTCGGGCGCGGCGGGTACATCGGCCCACGGCTTTTCCGCGTCGTTCTCGACCATGGGCGCGCCCTGTTCGGCGGTCTTGCCACCCTCCACCCAGCCGTCTTCCTCGGGCTGGAGGTCCGAGGACCAAGCTTCGCCGCGCGGCGCGTCGGACGGGGCCTGCCCGCCACGCAGGGCGACCAGCTCGGCCTCAACGGCGGCCATGCGCTTTTCCAGCTTCTCACGGGCTTGCGCGTCCTCGTCGGCCATCTTGCGCTGCTGCTCGCGGAAATTCAGGAAACTCTCCTCAAGGCTCTTGATGCGCCACTCCGTGCTCGCCGACTCGGTCTCGGCATTCTTCTGCGAGGTTATGCAGCCCACCAGGGGCAGGCAGATAGCGGCAAGCAGAAGGAGTTTCAGGCATTTCATCAGGGAGGTCTCCGCGCGGTCTCGTTTGGGCGTTTCATAGGCAATAGGCGATACCCGGATTTTTTGCAAGGAATCTGACGGACAACATGCCACTTGCGCCGGGAAATGCGCCCTTGCGCGCGACACGTTTTTCAGGCAAAAAAACGCCCACGGGGCACGGTCCGCCCCGCGCAACCTACCGGAGTCCGATCGACCATGAGCACCCAAGAAACCCTGACCCTCATCGCCTACATGCTGGCCCCGGCCTTTTTCAGCCTGCTTGGCATGGCGGCACTCGGCAGCCCGGCCATCGCGGTCCTGGGCGAAATCTCGGCCAAGACCCGCAAAAAGGTCTTCTTCGACAAATACGGCCAGCAGACCGCCGCCATGGGCCTGATCCTGACCGTGGCCGTGGTCCTCATCGGCGGAGCCTCCTTCGGCCTCGCCATGGTCAAGTTCCCGAAACTATTCCAGGCCTACTTCACCCCGGGCTCGCCCTTCTTCCAGGGCATGGTGGCCTTCGGCGTGTTCCTGGCGGCCGGACTGATCTATTTCACCACCTGGAAAAAACTGCGCTCGGCCAAGGCCGCCCATATCGGCCTCGGGCTGGTGGCCACCTTCGGCGCGCTCATCGGCCTGGCCATCATCATCCCGGCCAAGCTGCTCTTCAACTTCTCCCTGAACGGCTCCACCGGCGACGCCCTGACCAACACGGCCATCCTGGCCCAGCCCATGTCCGCCATGTACGCCCTGCTCGTCCTGTCGGCCGCCGCCGCCATGAGCCTGGGCTACCTCATCATCCGGCGCAAGAAGGACGACTTCGGGCGCGACTACTACGGCTTCGCCCTGCGCATGGCCGCCCGCTGGGCCCTGCTGCCCATGATCGGCTTCCTCGGCTGCCAGGGCTGGCTCTACTCCCGGCTGCCCGCCGACATCCAGACCCTCATCCTGGGCACGCCCCTGGCCTTCGTCTGGACCGCCCTGGTCTGCGTCGGCGCGGTCTGCTGCTTCATCTGGCTGTTCCTGGGCCGCAGCGAATCGCCCATGCGCCTCAAGGGACTGGCCCTCCTGACCCTGCCCCTCTTCTGGATCATGCACGCCCTCAACGTCACCCTGTTCGTCAACTTCATGACCATGTTGTAGCCGATGGGGCAAGCGACGCAAAAAGGCCGGGGAGCAATGCTCCCCGGCCTTTTTTGTGCGTGTACCGCGCATGTCATGAGAGGCCTCCGGCGGGGCCTCGCCGGCCGGGCGTCTCCGACGGCTTAAGAACCTCTTGAAAGAGGTTCTTAAGAATCTCCAGAACTTTTTGTGCCGCTTCGCGGGTGCCGTGCGAGCGCGTTACTTCCGTCTTGTTCCATCATTTAGTCATCACGAACGAAGTCTGGCGAAAAGCACGACACACCTTCACCCACCGCTCACGCGCATGCGTATACAAAAAATTTAGGAAGGAAAGGGGGATGGGGGTCCGGGGGAAGGGGGAAAGGGAACCCTTTTCTCAAAGGGTTCCCTTTCCCCCTTCCCCCGGCCGCCGGAGGCTCTTCTACTTGCCGTTGATAGCGCCGCTTATGACCAGAGGTTCCTTACGGCCGAGCTGGGTGGACAGGCTGTAGATCTCATGGGGATCGAGGATAAGCACCACGGAGCCGTCGCCCATGATGGTCGCGCCGGACAGTCCCTTGAGATTGAAGTTGTTGAGGTACTGGCCGAGCGGTTTGATGACGATCTCCTGACGTTCCAGGAGCCGGTCCACCACCAGGCCGAGCCGGCGGTCGTTGTCCTGTATGACGACCATGGGCAGAACCTCGCGTTCGTCCATGGACTGGGGCATGTCGAGCAGTTCAGCCAGCTCGACGATGCCGAGGACCTCGCCGCGCAAGGTGACGGCCTTTCGGTTGTTGACGTCCGAAAGTTTTTCGACCTCGATCTTGGTGGTCTCGGACACGGCGTCCAGAGGAATGGCGAAGGTATCGCCGCCGACCTGGACCATGAGCGCGTCGATGATGGCCAGGGTCAGGGGCAGGGTCAGAGTCAGCTTGGATCCCTTGCCCACTTCGGACTGGGTGTTCACGCTGCCCTTGAGGTTCTTGATGTTGGTCTTGACCACGTCCATGCCCACGCCGCGCCCGGAGATGTCCGTGACCTTTTCGGCGGACGAGAAGCCCGGCGCGAAGATCAGGTCCAGGGCCTCACGGTCGTCCATGGCGTTGGCCTCGTCCTGGGTGATGACGCCCTTACGCACGGCCACGGCCTTGAGCTTTTCCGGGTCCATGCCCCGGCCGTCGTCCTCGACCTCGATGGCCACGGAGTTGCCCTTGTGGTAGGCCCTGAGCCACACGTGGCCCTTGGGCTTCTTGCCTGCGGCGATGCGGGTCTCCTCGTCCTCGAGGCCGTGATCGACCGCGTTGCGCACGAGGTGGACCAGCGGATCGCCGATCTCCTCGACCACGGACTTGTCGAATTCGGTCTCCTCGCCTTCCATGATCAGTTCCACCTGCTTGCCGGACTTACGGCTCAGGTCGCGGACAAGACGGGGGAAGCGGGAAAAGACGGTCTGCACCGGGACCATGCGGACCTTCATGATGGTGTCCTGCAGGTCGTCGGAAATACGGGCCATGGCGTAGGTGGTCTCGGTGAGCTGCTGGGCGACCACGTGCACATCCTCCTGGCCCTCTTCCAGGGCGCGGGCGAGCATGGCGTAGCGGTTGCGGTTGATGATCAGCTCGCCGATGACGTTCATCAGGTGGTCCAGCTTGTGATGGTCCACGCGGATGGTGCTCGACGCCTTGGGCTTGGCCGGTGCCTGGGACTGGGCCTGGCTGGGGCTGTTCTTTACGGCCGTGGTGGGCATGGTCGACTTTGCCGCCGGAGCGGGCTTGGCTGCGGGTTTGGGCGCTGGCGGCTCGGCCGGAGCGGGCCTGGCCTCGGCGCGCGGCGCGGGTGCCGGGGCCGGTTTGGGCGCGGGCGCGGACTTGGGAGCCGGGGCCGCCTTGGGCTTGGCCTGGGCTGCGACCTTGGGCGCGGGTTCGGATAAGACGGCGCCGGGCAAGGTGTCAATAGCCGCGGCGATCATGTCCCGGAGGATGGCGTACTCCTGCTCGAGAAGATCGAGCATCAGGGAAAAATCCATGTCCGAGTTGCGGGCCTGGTCCACCAGCCCCACGGTCCGGCCCGCGTATTCCTTGATCTCGTCGAACCCCATGTATCCCGTGGAGTTCTGGATGGTCTGGAAGGTCCTGAACAAGCTGTCGACGATGTCCTTCTGCCCCGCGTCCTCGCGGAGCATCTGGAAGGCCACGACCACGGCCTCGAACTGCTGCTCGATGGTCTGGACGAACAGGGCCACGTCCTCGGGATCGTACTCGGCGGCAGACGCTTCGGGTTCGGAGGCCTCGGGTTCCGACGCAACGGCCTCGGCCCGGGGAGCGGATTCCTCCTTCTCCTCAGCCTGCTCGGGAGCGGTCTCGGCCGCCTTCCTGCCCACGGGCACCACGCCGATGACCGCGTCCACGGTGCCGTCCTCGGTGACCTTGCGGAGCACCTGGACCATGACGCTGGTGTCCAGCGGCTCCACCCGGCTGGTCTCGGTGTCCACCTTGGACACCAGGGCCTCGATGAGGTCCACGGCCGAGAGGAGCAGATCGATAAGCCCCTGGCTGGAGGCGATCTCGCCCTTGCGGACCTTGTTCAGCAGGGTCTCGGCCTCATGGGTCAGGGAGTTGAGCTCCTTGAAGCCGATGATGCCGCTGTTGCCCTTGAGGTTGTGGAAATAACGGAAGGTGTCGTTGATCAACTCGTCGTTGCCGCCCGGGTCCCCTTCCAGGGCCAGGAGACAGCGGTTCAGGTTCTCGACGATCTCCTGCGCCTCTTCGAGAAAATCGGCCAGATGGCCTTCGCCGACCGTGGTCAGGGCATAGGGAGTGGGGTCGAAGTCGGGATCGGGTTGCGGATGAAAAGCGGTCATGTCGGCGTCCCCGGCGTCAGCCGCCGCCAGGGCGGGTTCTGGTTCGATGTGTTCGGGTTCGGACTCGGCAACGGCCTGGGCGGCGGGGGCCGCAGCCGTTTCAGACGCGGATTCGGCCGCGCGCTCTTCCGGGAGTTGGCCGAGCAGGGCCGCCTCGATCCGGGCGATGATGGGGGCGGTGTCCACCTCGCCTTCCACCCCGCTGGTCTCCAGGTTGTCCACCATGGTCCGCAGGGCGTCGGTGGCCGAGAGGATCAGATCCATGATGGCCCCGGTCACCCGCATGGACCCCTGGCGCAGCTCGTCCAGGATGTTCTCGGCCTTGTGGGCCAGCCCGTTGATCTTGTTCAGGCCGAGAAAGCCCGAGGCCCCCTTGAGAGAGTGCATGGGCCTGAATATCTCGTTGAGGAGCCCGAGGTTGTCGGGACTCTTCTCCAGCTCGAGCAGGTTGGGTTCGATGGTCTCCAAGTGCTCTTTGGCTTCAATGAAAAAGTCGGACAAGATTTCCGGATCGAGAAAGTCCTGGCTCATCGAGATTCCTCATGCGGCAACGGGGCTCTGTATGCGGGCCCGCGTCCCCTGCCGCGTCGGTTGCGTTGTATCGCCTTTGTGCGCGCGGACGGCTATCCCAGCAGCATCTTGACGTTCCGGACAAGTTTTTCCGGCTGGGCTGGTTTGATCATGTACAGATTCGCCCCCACGGTCAATCCCGTCTGGATGTCCTTGTCCTGGCCTTCGGTGGACAGCACCACGATGGGGATGTCCCGGTAGGCGGCCTGCTCGCGGACCGTCTTGATGAAGGTCAACCCGTCCATGCGGGGCATGTTCACGTCGGACACGATCAGATCGACCTCGGACAGGCTGTAGAGCTTCTCCAGGCCGTCCAGGCCGTCCTCCGCCGTGGTCACCTTGAACCCTTCCTTCTTCATGATGAAGGCCACCAGGTTCCTGACGGTCTTCGAATCGTCCACTATAAGAATATGTTTAGGCATAACTCCCCCTGGCTAACACGGCAGGCGCCACCTTATCAAATCCGCCACGGCACATGTCCTACTCCTCCTTCTGATAAATGATGGCGCCAGGATAGTGAATGGGCTTGAACGCGCGCGTAATGTTGTGCAGCGACTCGGAATGCCCGATAATCAGATACCCGCCCGGCAACAGGTTGTCGTAAAAGGCGTTAATTACGCGTTTTTTCATCTCGTCGTCGAAGTAGATGATGACATTTCGGCAAAAAACGATCTGCGAGCGCTCCACCCGCTTGAGCTGCACCCGGTCGCGGAGGTTGATCTGGCCGTAGCTGACCAGCCGTTTGACCTCGGGCCTGATCTTGTTCTGCCCGCTGTCCCGGTCGAAGTAGCGGGCGGCGATCTCCTCCGGGGTGGTCCGCAGCGTATAGTCGTTGTACACGCCCCGGCGGGCCGACTCCAGGACCCGCTCCGACAGGTCGTTGGCCGTAATGCGGATGTCCCAGGACGGCAGTTCGGCCTTGAGCATCTCGTGGATGATGATCGAGATGGTGTAGGGCTCCTCGCCGGTGGAACACCCGGCCGACCAGATGCGCAGCCTCCTGTCCGTGCGGCGGCAGGATTCGAGCACGTCGGGCATGACCTCTTCCTGGAACACCTTGAGCTGGGGCGGGTTGCGGTAGAAGCTCGTCTCGTTGGTGGTGATGACCTCGTAGAGCTTCTTCATCTCCGCGCCCCGGGCCGGGTCGAACCGCAGGAGGTTGTAATATTCGTCGAAATTCTTCAGGTTGAGCTTCTTGAGCCTGTTTCCGAGCCTGTTTTCCAATAAATACTTACGGTTGTCAGCAATATAGATGCCGCATTCGGCATAGATGAAATCCCGCAGGTTGGCGAACTCCTGATCCGTGATCTTGAGCTCCTTGCCGAGGGATATGGTCTTCGAAAAAAGAGACGACATTCCGGTCGGTTGCTCCTACATTTCCTGGATCTTGGAGATGGCTTCCTCAGCGGCGCTGACCAACTCGTACTCGTCGCTGTTGGTCACTTCCAGCAGGGCCGCGAAGGCCTCGCTGCCGCCGATGTTCCCCAACGCCTCGATGGCCTTCATGACCACGAACCGGTTGGGGTTGTTCAGCATGTCGATCATCAGCGGGGCGGCCTCGGGCGTGCCGTGCTCGCCCAGGGCGTCCATGGCCCGGATCTTGACCCAGTCATCCTCGTCGTTCAGGGCGTCGATGAGATGCGGGATCATCTCCTCGTCATAGTGCTGGCCCATGATCTCAATGACCGTCAGCCGCACGTCCTTGCTCTCGTCGGACATGCGGTGCAGGACCAGGGGCCGCCACACGGCTTGGTCGCCGCCGGACGCGGCCAGGGCCTCCACGGCCACCTTGCGGATGTCCGGAATCTCGTCCTCCACGGCCTGAGTCAGGATGTCCAGGTTCTCCATGGGACCGAGCTTGCCCAGGGCGTAGGTGGCCATGAGCCGCCGGATGGGCTCCTCGCTGCCGAACATCTCCTGGAAGCGGGCCTCCACCTCCGGGCCGTCAATGGCGATGCACGCCTCCAGCGCGGCCTCCTTGACGTCGTCGTACTGGTGGGCCATGAGCGGGAAAATCCGGTCCACCACTTCGGGCAGCCTGAGCTTTTCGCCGAGCAGGTAGACCGCGCTCTTGAGCACGGTGCCGTCCTCGTGCTCGTTCAGCACGCGGATGAAAAAGTCCTTGGATTGCTCCTCGCCCTTGGCCGCGACCACGCTGACGATCTGCCGCTGCACGGGCAGCGCGGCCTTCCAGAACGCCTCCATGAGCACCTGGCAGACACAGTTCTCCATGGTGCAGACCTCGGGCACTATCTGCGACAGGACCTGCACGGACACTCGGGCCACGTCCTGATCCTCGCCGAGCAGTCCCTCCTTGAGAGCGTCGGTCAGGCCGATCTGGGCCAGGAAGCCGATGATCAGCCGCAGCCGGTCCTGGTCGCGGTCCTGGTCGAGCCCGCCCGCGATGCGGAGGATGCCCGAGGAGGCCTCCTCGCCGCCGACAAAGGCCAGCCCCTGGATGGCGGCGTCCTGGATCTCCTCGTCCTCGTCCTGCAGGGCCACCAGCAGGTACTGCCGGAACCGCTCGCGTTCGTCGTCACTGAGCAGGGTCAGGGACTTGCCGCCGAGAATCTTGACGATGGCCTTGACGATCTTGTTGCGCAGGGCCGTGGGCGCGTCGGCCATGCGCTTGAGCAGCATGGTCACGGCCTTGACGTTACCCATTTCACCCAGGGAGTCGATGATCATGGAGGCGACCAGGTCGGACGCCCCGTCCAGGGCCTTGACCAGGGCGTTCACCGAACTGGTGTGGCCGATCTTGGTCAGGGCCTCGATCACGGAATACTGGACCCACTCCTCGTCGTTGATGGCCTTATTCAGGCAGGGGGTGGCGTCCTCCATGCCCAGCTCGCCCAGGCTCACGGCCGCCTGGTAGCGGACGTTGACCTCCGGGTCCTTGAGCAGGGCCTCGCACAGGGGCTGGACCGCCAGGAGATTCCCGGTGGAGCCGAGGATGTCGGCCACGAAAATTCGGATATCCGGGTCCTCGTCCAGGGTCAGGTCGATGAGCGACGGCATGTCCTGGTTGCCCACCTCGCGCAGGATGTCCATGGCCAGGTTGCGCACCGGGGCCTCGTCGGACCGCAGCAGCGGAATGACCGCCTCGACGGTCTCCCGCCCCCCGATCTTGCGCAGGGAGCTGTCCACCGCCTCCTGGATGCCCAGGTGGTTTGTCTTGAGCAGTTCCGCCAGTTTTGGAACCGCCTCGACACAATTTTCTTCCCCGGCCCTGAAAGCGCTCTCCCGAACGATTTCCTTGTTGTCGCTGCTCAGCAGGGCCAGATATTCGTTACAATCCGCCATGTTGTCAGACCTCCCCCTTCCAATTCGCGGGTCGTTCTTATTTGTATAAATTCGCCATGATGGACTCGGCCATGTCGTCGAGATCCACGATTTCGTCCACCAGGTCCCGTTCCACCACGGCCTTGGGCATGCCGTAGACCACGCAGGTGGAGTCGCTCTGCGCCAGGGCCCGGCCCCCTTTCCCCTTGAGGTCGCGGATTCCCTCGCAGCCGTCGTTGCCCATGCCGGTCAGGATGACCCCGAGTCCACGACGGCCGACCGCTCTGGCCACCGAGCTGATAAGCACGTTGGCCGAGGGTTTGTAAAGGGCGTCCGCAGGCTCGTCCGTGACCACCACGTTGATGTGGCTGACCTTCTGGTCGAGAATGATGTGCCTGCCGCCGGGCGCCACAAAGGCGTGGCCGGGCCGCAGCACGTCGCCGTTCTCGGCCTCCTTGACCTTGATCTGGCTGACGCTGTCCAGCCGGGCCGCGAACGGGCCGGTGAAGGCCGCGGGCATGTGCTGGGCGATGAGGATGCCGGCCGGGAAATCGGCGGGCAGCGAGGACAATATCTTCTGGACCACGGGCGGGCCGCCGGTGGACACGCCGATGGCCACCACGTCGCGGACGGGCCGTCCGCCCGCCCGGGTCGCGATCGCAGGCCGCCGGACCTGGCGCGGCGCGGCTGCACGGGCGGCCACATGGCGCATCTTGCGCGCGGCCACGGTCTTGACCTTGTCGATGAGGTCCCGCTCTATCTTGATGATGTCCAGCGACACCTTGGAAAGCTGCTTGGGAATGAAGTCCACGGCGCCGAGCTCCATGGCCTTCAGGGTGGATTCCGCGCCCTCGGTGGTCAGGGAGCTGACCATGAGCACCGGCCTGGGGCATTCCATCATGATGTGCCTGAGTGCGGTCAGACCGTCCATCTCGGGCATCTCGATGTCCATGGTCACGACATCGGGGTCGAGCTTGCGCACCATCTCCAGGCCGACCCGGCCGTTGCGCGCCACCCCCACCACGGTGATACCGGGGTCCTTGTCGAGCATCGTGCTGATGGCCTTGCGCATGAACGCGGAATCATCAACGACGAGAACTTTGATCACGTAGCCAACTCCTTCAAAAAAAGCCCCATATTCCGTCCCCCACCGCTTCAGGGACCCTTTCAGCCGCTCCGATGGCGGCAACCGCGAGACAATAACCGGCCGCGCGGCGGCGGGATATTATTTTGTCTTGCAATTTCCCATTTTAAGAGGCTTTAGCCCCTTTGTCCACAACCTTGAACTTTCATTGAAATTTTGTCTTGCCTTTTGCTCAGCCGTACGCTAAACACCCCTTCTCACGTGCAACGGGATGTGGCTCAGTCTGGTAGAGCGCTGCGTTCGGGACGCAGAGATCGGAGGTTCAAATCCTCTCATCCCGACCAGAAAAATTAGGCACTTACGAAGATTTTCGTAAGTGCCTTTTCTTTTATCGCCCACGACCGGTCACAGCCTCCTGACGCCGCGCAATTACGAAAGCGCCGAATGACGGCGGGGACATCCGAGAGGCGCGCCCTTTCGCCACCGTCATTCCCCGGCGAAATCCCCTTCCAACAACGCTTCGACCATCCGTACGAGAACCCCCGCCATCTCCCGCCTGCCGGAAGGGAGCGGCGAGGAGATCATGCCGTACCCTTCGTAAAAGGGAATGAGGAAGCTGGCGACCGTGGAGGCGACGACCGGAGTTTTCGCGTAGGGAACGAGCATTTCGACAAGTGCATCCGCATACGCCCTGTAATATTCATGGAGATGATTCTCGACGCTCCTGTTTCTGGCCGCTATCCCCCAGAGCTCCCGGAAGACCTTCGCGATCTCGCTGTCGGCATAGTCCATGCCGTACTCCACAAGAAAGCGGATCGTCTCCAGCCTGCCCTCCGGGCGTCGCTCCGCAAGCGCCGCGTTGAAATGGCCGCTGCATCGCCCGAAGTACTCGCGGATCACCCCCGCGAACAACTCGTCTTTGCTCTTGAAATAATATTGCAGATTCCCCAGCGACATACCGGCTTTCGCAGCGACTTTTCGCATGGACAATCCCTGCTCTCCGCAATCCCGAAGGATATCCAGAGTACAGTCGATGATCAGCGGAATCTTGGGGTTCAGGTTTTCGGACACATGCGGCTCCCTTGCGGACAATGTTGATGCAAACCAATTTGGTCGCTCGACCTAGTGCTGTCAAGTTCCGACAACAGGCACATTGAAACGGGTCTCCGGATTTGTGGTTGACAGATTAGGTCATACGACCTAAATCACAGTTTAGGTCAATCGACCTAGGCTATGCAAATCAAGAAAGCAAGGAGCAATCATGAAAGTTCTCAACATACTGGGAAGCCCGAGAAGAAAAGGAACCAGCAGCCGTATCGCCCGGGCGTTCACCGACGTGATCGAAAAGAACGGGGGCGAGGTGGATTCGTTCCGTCTGAACGAACTGGCGTACAGAGGGTGCCAGGGATGCGAGAAGTGTCATTCCAGGAAGGATCGTTGCGTTCTCAAGGACGACCTGACCCCGGCGCTGGACGCCATGCGGACCGCCGATGCAGTCGTGTTGTCCACGCCGGTTTACTACGGGGACGTTTCCGGCCAGTTCAAGCTGTTCTTCGACCGGACATGGTCCCACGTTGCAGTGAATTATGAGAGCGAATCTCCCTATGCTTCGCGCATCCCGAAAGGGAAAACCGCCATTCTCATCCTCACCCAGGGCGATGTCGAGGAGAGGCATGAAGACGTCGCGGAGCGGTACCGGTCCTTCTGCGATCTCTACGGTTTCAACACCAAGGTGATCCGCGCGACAGGACTCATGGGGCCTGACGCGGACGTCTCCGCCGCACAGGCCCAGGCCGCCGAGCTCGCCGATGAACTGACGGCGAACAGAGCAAGCTAAGTCCTGAACACCTTCCGAGAGAGGCCAAAGCCGGTCGGATCGAAGGTTTCCCGAGAATGAGTTCGCGGCGGCTGACAGCGTTTTTTTGTCTCAATGGGGTGCCGGGCCCATATTCGTGTTGACATTCGGGGACCCCGCCCCTACATGCCGCCGGAACATGCCGGATTTCCCGGTGCCATATTTTGAGGGAGGATATATGAGTGACCCATACACACGAAGGCTGGACCGCTGAACGGTCCGCGGAACTCTACCGCGTCCGGGAATGGGGCGCGGGTTTCTTCGGCGTCTCCGAGAACGGCGACCTCCAGGTAACCGCCACACCCGACGACTTTTCCGGGGCGGTGTCCATCCCCGACATCATCGCCGGAATCCAGGCGCGCGGCCTCGACCTGCCGGTGCTTTTGCGCATTGAGAACCTGCTCGACACGCAGATATCCCTGCTCAACGACAGTTTCATCCAGGCCATGAAGAGCCTGAACTACGGCGGCGCCTACCTCGGCGCGTATCCCATCAAGGTCAACCAGCAGCAACAGGTGGTCGAGGCCGTGACCCGTCACGGCCGCAAGTACCACCATGGGCTGGAGGCCGGGAGCAAGGCCGAACTCATCGCGGCCATGGGCATGCACAGCGACCCCGGGGCCGTGCTCGTGTGCAACGGGTACAAGGACGAGGAATTCGTGGACCTGGCCCTGCACGCCGTGCAGCTCGGCTTCAAGTGCGTGCTGGTCATCGAGATGCCGGGCGAACTGCCGCTGATCATCGAGCGCTCGAAGGCCCTAGGCGTGGAGCCCATCCTCGGCGTGCGCGCCAAACTCGCCTCCCAGGCCACGGGCCAGTGGGCCGAGTCCGGCGGGGACCGCTCCGTCTTCGGGCTCAACGCGGCCCAGATCATCGAGGTCATCGACCGCCTCAAGGAGGCCGGGATGCTCGACAGCCTGCAACTGCTCCACTACCACCTGGGCTCGCAGATCTCGAACATCCGGGAGATCCGCTCGGGCGTGGCCGAGGCCAGCCGCATCTACGCGGGGCTCGCGGCCGAAGGCGCGGGCATGCGCTATCTGGACCTCGGCGGCGGCCTGGCCGTGGACTACGACGGCACTCGGACCAGCCTGGCCAGCAGCCGCAACTACTCGGTCTACGAGTACTGCGCTGACATCATCGAGGGGGTCATGACCGTGCTCGACGAGCAGTCCGTGCCCCACCCGACCATCATCACCGAATCCGGCCGGGCCCTGGTGGCCTTCTATTCCATGCTGCTCTTCAACGTGCTCGACGCCGCCCGGTTCGAACCCGAACCGCTCCCGGAAACACTCCCCGAGGACACCAGCGTCCACATTCGGAACCTGCACGCGACCATGCTCGCCCTGAGCGCGGACAACGTCCAGGAGAGCTTCAACGACGCCCTCTACTACCGGGACGAGGCCCGCCAGGCCTTCAACCAGGGAACCATCTCCTTCCGCGAGCGCGCCCTGGGCGAGAACGTCTTCTGGCAGACCGTGCGCGGCATTGCGGTCCTGGCCCGCGACCTGCCCGTCCTGCCCCTGGAGCTGGAGGGGCTCGCCCGCACCCTGTCGGACATCTACTACTGCAACTTCAGCGTGTTCCAGTCCCTGCCCGACGCCTGGGCCATCGACCAGCTCTTCCCGGTCATGCCCGTGCACCGGCTGGACGAGGAGCCCACCCGCGAGGGCTCCCTGGCCGACATCACCTGCGACTGCGACGGCAAGATAGACCGTTTCATCGACGGGCCGGGCATGAACCGGACCATGCGCCTGCACGCCCTCAAGAGCTCGGAGGAATACTGCCTCGGGGCCTTCCTGGTTGGCGCGTACCAGGAGACCCTGGGCGACCTGCACAACCTGTTCGGCGACACCAACGTGGTCACCATCCGCATCCTGGAGGACGGCAAGTACGAATTCGTGGGCGAGCTGGAAGGCGACACCGTGGAGGACGTCCTCTCCTATGTGGAGTACGACACCAAGGCGTTGCTCACCCGCTTCCGCGAGACCGCCGAGCAGAGCGTGCGCAAGGGGTTGATCACCCCGACCCAGCGCCGCGAGATCCTCCAGGCCTACAAGAACGGCCTGCGGGGATACACCTACCTCGAACGTTAGGCCTCCCCCCTCTCTCCCATACAAACAATGCAGCCCCGGCCACCTTGCGGTGTCCGGGGCTGCGGCTTCATGCGCCTGTCCTTCGGGCGACAGGGGGCGCTATCCTCGAAGGTTTTTGGCGCATCCGAGCCTGTCGGGAGATCGTTCGAGGTTCCGGGCTTACTCCCTGCCCGGTGCGTTGATGACCGTGACGTCATCGTCCAGGGTGTATTCGGCCCCGGCGTCGGCGTCGTAGCAGGTCAGCCCGCAACGCAGGCAGCGGCTCGCCTCTTTGCGAGCCGTTTCATAGGCGATGGAACCGGCCACTTCCTCCTTGAAGGTGTGCCTGCGCTCATCCATGCTGATCAGGGGCTCCTGCACCCTGGGGATGGAATAGGTCACGCGCATGTCCTTGAGGATCGATTCCGGGATGACCTGGACCTGCTGGTTGTCCGGTTCCGGAACGGTCCCCTCGGTCACGTGGAAGTGGATGGCCCGGGCGGCCCGGCGGCCGTCGGCCACCGCCTGAATCAGGATGCTGCGCCCGGTATGAACCTCTCCGCCCACGAACACGTTGGGGATGTCGGTTTGCAACGTGGTCGGGTTGGCGCTGATCCCGCCGGTCTTCTTGTCCTTCTTGAACATCGGCTTGCCTTCGGCGTCCTGCAGCGGGCCGTCGTCCACCAGGCGGTCCGTGGCCGCGATGACGAGGTCGGCCCGGACGAACGCCTTGGTCCCGGACACGGGCTTGGGCTCGCCCACAGGCTTCTCCGGGTTATCATAGGCCAGATCGCAATAGGTCACGCCGCTGACCGCGCCGTTCTCCACCTCGATGGCCAGAGGCGCGGTCATGTATCGAAGGTCCCCGCCGATCTCTACGGCGCGCTGGACCTCTTCCTTGTTGGCGCTCATCTTGCGCTGAATGCACGGCACCAGGGCGACGACCTCGGCACCCAGGCGGGCGGCGGAACGGACCACGTCCATGGCCGTGTTGCTGCCGCCCACGACGACCACGGTCTTGCCGCGCAGGTCGGTGTATTGCCGGCCCACGCCGTG
Organism: Pseudodesulfovibrio sp. lm2024; assembly: GCF_051175575.1. Lineage (NCBI taxonomy): Bacteria > Pseudomonadati > Thermodesulfobacteriota > Desulfovibrionia > Desulfovibrionales > Desulfovibrionaceae > Pseudodesulfovibrio > Pseudodesulfovibrio sp. lm2024. The sequence goes on along the minus strand of NZ_CP195092.1, from coordinate 1,656,335 downwards.
CAGGAACGAGACCGAGTCCAGCACCCCTTCGGCGTCGTCATTGTCGATGCCCAGCGGCGGCACCTTCCATGCGCCCGTGGCGATGAACACCGCCTCGAATCCCTCCTTCTCGAGATCGGCCAGGGTCACATCGCTGCCGAAGGCCACTCCGGTGCGGGTCTCCACGCCGAGATTGAGGATGGTCTGGACTTCCCAGTCCACCACCTTCTTGGGCAGGCGGTACTCGGGGATGACACCGCGCATCATGCCGCCGATGTGCTCGCGCTTCTCGAAGATGACCGGCTCGTGCCCCACGCGCCGCAGGAAGTAGGCGCAGGACAGCCCGGCCGGACCGCCGCCGATGATCGCCACCTTGTGTCCGCTGGGCGGATTGCAGTGCAGGTTCACGCGGGCTCCGTTCTGCATCTCCCAGTCGGCCACGAAGCGGTGCAGGGTATGGATGGCCACGCCCTCGTCCACTATCTTGCGGCGGCAGATGTTTTCGCACGGCGCGGGACAGACCCGGCCCACGGCCAGAGGAAGCGGATTGTGCTCCTTGATGGTGATCAGCGCGCCGCGCATATCGCCCTGCTTGAGCTGCTGGATGTAGCGGCGCACGTTGATCTGGGCCGGGCACTTCTGCATGCACGGGGCCAGGCAGTCGTCGGTCTGGTTGAGGTGCAGGAGCACGCTGGCCACGCTGGAGATGCGGATGGCCCCGGTGGGACACGCTTCGGCGCACTTGCCGCAGGACCGGCAGGCGTTCCAGTCGACCACAGGCAGACCGGCGTCGCTCAGGCGGATGGCGTTGAACCCGCAGACCTTGACGCAGGTGCCGAGCCCGATACAGCCGATGCCGCAGGACTTTTCGCCGCCGTAGAGCAAGGCTTCGGCGCGGCAGTCCTCCACGCCCTTGTAATCGAACAGGAGGTTGGCCCGGGAGCCGCCGCTGCAGATGTTCGTGGCCACCTTGGGCTCCTTGAACTGCGCTTCGGCTCCCATGATCGCGGCGATGCGCGTGGCGGTCTCCATGTTGGCCGCCACGCAGAGTTCAGGGGGTGCGTCGCCGCTGACCACGGCCGCGGCCGCGGCCGAGCAGCCGGGGTATCCGCAGCCGCCGCAGTTGGCGCCGGGCAGACACGCTTCGACGCTGACCACGCGGGGGTCTTCCTCGACGTGGAGTATACGGGCGGCAACCGCCAGGACGGACGCCGCCGTCAACCCCAGAAGAAACAGAACCAGTATGGATGAGGTTACCATATTTGCGTCCTTGAACTTATTTCGGTTAAGCGGCCATGCCCTGGAAAGCCAGGAAGACCAGAGACATAATGCCCGCCGTAACGAGCGCCACCGGGATGCCCCGGAAAACCGAGGGCACCGGGGAGACGTCCAGCCGCTCGCGGATGGACGAGATGATCACCAGGGCGATGAGGAAGCCGATGCCCGAGGCAAGGGAAAAAGCCATGGCCTTCAGGAACGAATAGTTGCTGCGCTGGACCATGATGGCCACGCCCATGACGGCGCAGTTGGTCGTGATCAGCGGCAGAAACAGCCCCAGCGAGGCGTGCAGGGGCGGAATGACCTTCTTCAGGAACAGTTCCACGAACTGGACCAGTGAGGCGATGACCAGGATGAAGACGATGGTCTGAAGATAGCCGATGCCGTACGGCGTCAGCACATAATGCTGCAGGGGCCAGGTGAAGGCCGTGGCCATGAGCATGACGAAGATGACCGCGCCGCCCATGCCGATGGCCACGTCCGTGGATTTGGACGTGCCCATGAACGGGCAGGCACCCAGGTACTGGACCAGAACGATGTTGTTGATGAAGATCGCCGAAACGAACAGCATGAAGTATTCCATGACTACCCTTCCTTCTTGCCCGTGATGCACAGGTTGCAGCCGGCGCAGGAGGCGCAGGCCGCGTTCTGCGGCTCAGTGACCGGTTCACCCTTTCTGCGGCTCTGATACCGGTTGAAGGCGTTCATGCCCGCCAGGATCACGCCCAGGCAGACGAACGCACCGGGCGCCATGACCATGAAGTGGGCGGGCTGGAAGCTCTCCCAGACCACCGGGACACCGAAGACGGTGCCGCTGCCCAGTCCCTCGCGCAGCGCGCCCAGGAACGTCAGGGACAGGGTAAAGCCGAGCCCCATGCCCAGGCCGTCTGCGATGGACGGCAGGACCGCGTTCTTGGAGGCGAACGCTTCGGCGCGGCCCAGGATGATGCAGTTGACCACGATCAGCGGTACGAAGATGCCGAGCTTCTGGTACAACGAATAGGTGTAGGCCTGCATGAGCAGTTCCACGGCCACGACCAGGGAGGCCGCGATGACGATGAAGCTGGCGATACGCACTTTGCCGGGGATGACCTTGCGCAGGGCCGAGATGATCGCGTTGGACAGGGTCAGGACGAACAGCACGGCCACGCCCATGCCCAGCCCGTTCTCGGCCGTGGAGGTCACGGCCAGGGTGGGACACAGGCCCAGCACCACGCGGAACGGCGGCAGCTCGTCCCACAATCCCTTGAGGAATTCCTTCTTGATGGAACTCATATATTGCTCCCTAAGACGCCGGCCAGAGGTCGGCGATTTGCGGCTTGATGTCCTTGTAGACGGTTAAGGCCTTGCGCACCGCGTCCACCGCGCCGGAGGACGAATAGGTCGCCCCGGCCACGGCGTCGATGTCGCCGCCCTTGGAGCTCAGGGCCAGGGTATCGACCTTGTGCCCCTTGAACTGCTTGAGGAAGGCGGGCTTCATGATCCGGGTGCCCACGCCGGGGGTCTCGGTCTGGGTGGTGATGCCGATGCCGATGAGCCGGTCCGCGTCGAGGTCGAAGCCGACCATGACGCCGACATCGCCCGAATATCCGGCGGCGGCGGTCTCGAAGGCCACGCCCACGAGCTTGCCCGCGCGCCTGGCCGGGAACACCGTCACGCCGTCCACGACCTTGCGCTCGGCGATGGGGTCGTTGTCGCACCCCTTGAGCACGGACAGGAGGGCCGGGCCCTGAACGTTGACGAGAACCTGCTGTTCGATCTTATCCTTGGTGGCCCGCTTCAGGTTGACCAGTAAGGTGCCTGATGCCGCGCAGATGAGCGACAGGACCACGATCATATTGATGATTTCACGCATGGCTATCTGACTCCGAAGTACTTGGGACGGAGGCGCTCCAGCAACGGGCTGAGCAGGTTCGCCACCATGATGGCGAACGGCACGCCGTCGGGATACACCCCGTAGGTGCGGATGATCACGACCATGGCCCCGGCGATGAGGCCGAAGACGGTCTGGGGGATCTTGCCCACCGGGCTGGACGCGGTGTCCGGGGCCAGGAAGAACGCCCCGAAAACGGTGCTTCCGGCCAGCAGGTGGAACATGGGATCGGCGTAGGCCGTGGGATCAATGACCCAATAGACGGCGGCCGTACCGGCCACGCCGACAAGAAACCCCACCGGAATGAACAGGCGGATCCAGCGGGTGGCCAGCAGGAAGAGGCCGCCCGCGGTCAGAGCCACGATCTGGGAAGAGCCCAGACCGCCGAGCTGCTGGCCCATGAACAGGTCCATGTAGTCGAACTGGCCGAGGCTGGACACGCCGAAGTGCATGAGCTGATCCACCGGGCTGTTGGCCATGTAGGCCGCCAGGTTCAGGTCGATGTCCATGGCTGCGGGCCAGGAGAACCGGCAGACGGCCCAGGCCACCAGCGGGGCGCAGACCGGGTTGCAGCCGAAGCCGCCGAACACGGTCCGGCCCAGGGCGATGGTCAGCGCGCCGCCGATGACCGCCAGCCACCACGGGGCGGTGGCCGGAAGCAGGAAGGCGAAGAGCACGCCCGCATACAGGGCCGAATAGTTGTCCACGTCCACGTCCCGCTTCTGGAGCAGGAGGCAGGCGGCCTCGGTGAGCACGGCGGCGGTTCCGGCCATGCCCATGACCGCGAAGGCGCGGTAGCCGTACATGACCACCGCCATGACCGCGGCCGGAGCCAGGGCCAGCAGATGGGCCTGCATCATGCCCTGAATGGTCCGCCCGCTGCGCCAGTGAGGCGGCGGCGAGACCGTCAGGCGAAGCGAGATGTCGGACATCGCCTTGAGAATGGGAGGATTCATATCTTGTATCTCTCTTGTGTTGTCGATCTATCTTGATCGGAACCCGGCCTAGGCCTGGGTTCCCTGCCCCTTGGCGCGGATCTGCGCCTTGGCGAAGCGGATGTACTGGAGCAGCGGTCGCCTGGCGAAACAATTGAAGGCGCACAGGCCGCACTCGAAGCAGCTGTTCAGGCCGTACCGCTCGGCTTCCTCGAACCGCTCGTATTCGGCGTAGCGGCTGATGAGATGGGGCAGGACCCGGGCCGGGCACTGCAGAACGCATTCGCCGCAATTCATGCACGCGGCGTCCTGCACCTCGGGGATGGCGTCGGAGGAGGTGATGAACATGCCGTAGTCCTCCTTCTTCACCCCCTGATCGAGGCTGTAGATGGATTCGCCCCTGAACGGCCCGCCCAGGACGATGGTGTCGCCGGGCCCGGCCTTCAGATCGAGGGTCTCCAGGATATGACGTACGGGCGTGCCCACGGGCACCCGGTAGTTGTGGCCGTCGATGGTCATGAAGGTCTCGGTGACAGGCAGTCCGGTCAGGACCACCTTTCCCAGATCAAACAGATCCATGACGTTGATCACCCGGGTATGTTCGGGAAACTCCTTCCCGGTCACGGTACGGACCACCAGGGCGTCCAGGGAATACGGATACTTGGCCCGGATGCCCACGGTTTCAGCTCCCGGGATGGAGACGTCTTCTCCCTTGGGGACGGCCAGGATGGCGCGGCTGGGCGAAAGCAGTTTGCGGGCCATGTCCAATCCGGCGCGCAATTCCTCGCCGCCGTCATGCAGGAGCTGCTGGGCCACGGATACGCCCGGCTCCGGGTTCAGGCCGTTGACCACCAGGACCTCGGCGCTTCCCGTCAGCGGGGACACGTCCACGCCCAGTTCCTGCAAGGTGCGGATGAGCTCCGAGCCCCTGCCCATGGACGCCACGTCCACCGGGGCCACGGTTTCCGCGCCGCCGGAGCATTCCACGGTCAGGCTGTGGTAGTTGACGGCCTTGACCTTGCCGCCCAGGGCCGCATGGCAGGACCCGCCCCCGGGAGACGGATGTTCGGCGACCAGGTCGCCCTTGGACAGCACGCTGCCCTTCTTGGTCTTCAGGACGAGATTGCGCACCGAGATGTTCAGGACCTTGGGCGGCTCCAGGTCGCGGATGGCGTCGGCCGGCTTCTGGTCCAGGGAATAGTGTATCTTAAGCATGGGTTACCTCGCGTGGCACTGGTAGCAGGCGTCTTCCCCGTATGGACCGCCGTTTTCTTCATGGCAGTTCATGCACAGGGAATGGAAGGCCTCGCCACGGGTCGGGATGGATTCGATGTCCGGCCGTTCGTCTTCGGAGAGCGGCCCGGTGGGCACCTCGTCGTGACAACGCAGACAGGCTTCCTTGTCCGGAAACGCCTTGGGGTGTTCGCGGCGGAACGTTTCGTCGAACTCCGCCGGGTGACAGGCTCCGCACGGCAGGTATTTACCGCTCTCCAGGCCGTCATGGTGGCAGTCTGTGCAGTCGGACCCGTAGTCATCCGCGTGGGTGCGGTGTGAAAACACGACACGACCCCCGGTATTGTCCAGGATGATCCGGGCCGGGACTTCCTGCTTTTCCTCCGGGATGGCATAGCCGATCACGGCTCCCACAAAGAGAAGCGCAACGACTGCCGAAATGATAAAGTATCTGTTTCGCAACTGGTCAATCCTCACTCGAATAGCTGTTTCTTTTCCACTTCGGGCCGGCCTGCGCCCGAATTCCGGGGAGGGGCTAGCACGTCCAGATTGATTAATCAATCAGTTCGTTTTTAGCAGAAAACATGCCAGAGGAGGCGGCAATTGCACCAACAGGTAAAATAACCACAATGCGTTAAAATGCTGTACTTTTTATTCGCAAAGGAACCGTTTCAATCGCGCCCGGATCGCGCAATGGCACGAAATCAGGAGGTTTTTCCGGAACGGTAAAATTGCAACCGCTCCTATGGGCGGAATGATCAGGCGAAAATGATTACCATTCTTTCACATGTGATTTTTCGCACAAATAAAATGGCAATTCCATAGGTTAAGCCCTATCGCCGGATAGCCCGCCCTTTCATTGCCGGACAACGCTCCCGCTTTGGCAAAAAAAAATTTGGCAACAAAGAATAGAAAAGACGTTGCAAAAAAAAATTTTGGCGTGGGGCTCATCGGACGTGCATTTTCACGCCTTTTCATGCCGCCCGATGTCCAGGCCGCCTTCCACGGAATGGACAAACACGCCTGGGGCGGAGGCCGTTTTGGCAAGACGAGGCGAATGGAACCGGGCGCGGCCGCGTCCATTTTTTCACAATACTGCGATGAACCGGGGGAAAGCCACTCGGGCACGTCGCGCCGCCGCACTCTCCCAGCCGGGAATACGCATCTTCAAAACCAAGAGGCCTGCGACTGGTGGGTGCAGTAAAATGAAGGCGCGCGGAACCGGTTCCGCGCGCCTCTTCGAGTCCGTTGCCCCGACGGGCCTATTGGGCTGCCCTGGCCTGCCCGCTGACGTCCTGATAGGACGGCTTCGCATTCCACAGGGGGACGAACAGGAATTCACCGCCATCCAAGGGCAGGGCCGAGAAGCGGCCCTCTTCGAGGTCCGCTCCCGGCCGCGTCAGCGCGGCATCTGCGGCTTGTTCAGGACCACCAGGAGAAATTCGCCGAGGTGCTGGGCGGTGTTGATGAAACTCATGACCTGGAAGTAGCGACGCACCTCGAACCGTTCGATGACGCCCTGCTCGCGCAGCTCGATGAACCGCTGCTCCACCGCGTCCACGGCCCGGGCCAGGGGATGGGGATCATACTTGACCCCCCTGCCGATGTTGCGCAGGGCCACGGCCATGTGCTTGGCCAGGAGCGTGAGTTCCGGGGCCATGATGATGTCGAAGCCGTCGCCCTCCACCTCGTTGAGCAGGCTGGGCGTGGACTGCAGCCGTTCCACCACGGAGTTGAGCGTGTTGACCTGCAGGGCGAGCAGATCCATGTCGTCGCGGAACACGCGCCGTTCGGTGGAGTATATTTTGTTGTAGAGCTCCCGGTTGGCCTGGACCTCGCGGGCCAGGTCGAAGAACAGGTCCGGGTCGGTCTTGCGCTGGCGATGCAGGAAGTTGTCCATGAGCAGCAGGAGGTTGTCCGCCACCTGGTCGTACTGTTTGCACAGGCGGTCGAGCAGGACCGAGGTGGTCCGGTTGGGCCAGACCGCCACCGAGACCACAAAGGCGCAGAGCACGCCCACGCCGATCTCGGCCACCCGGAACAGGGAGTATTCGATGCGGTGCTCCGCGCCCAGGCTGGACAGAAAGACAATGGCCATGGTTATGGCCGCCATGCGGTAGCGCGCGTCGTAGCGGGTCAGGTAGGCGCAGATGCCCGTGCCCACGAACACGGCGATGAGCGTATAGAAATGGGTGGGCGGGAAGATGATGATCATCAGGATGCCCATGCCCGCGCCGATGGCCGTGCCGGTGAACCGGTACAGGCACATCTGGATGGAGTCGGCCACGTGCATCTGCATGACGATGACCGTGGTGATGACCGCCCAGTACCCGTAGGGCAGGCCGATCAACTCCGCCCCGACGTAGGCCAGGACGCTGGCCAGCCCGACCTTCATGCCGTGCCGGACGTGATTGCTGATGTATTTTTCCGTGTTGAAAGACATGGTGCGCCTTGAATATGGTTGTGCGTTGAACCATACCCTACTGTGCGTACAGGTCAACGCCGTCCGGCCCTGTCGCACAAGGACCGGTCCGGGTCAACTCCTAAGATTCACCACCGGGCGGCCGGGACGGGCTATTCGCCCTGCTTGGCCATCCCTTCGAAGCGCTTGAGTTTTTCCCGCAGGGTCTTGCGGTTGATGCCGAGAATCTCGGCCGCGCGGGTCTTGTTGTCCCCGGTCATGACCAGGACGTTGCGGATGTGCTCAAGCTCCACTTCCTCCAGGGTCCTGTTGACGCTGCCCTCGCGCGGCAGGCTGAAGCGCATGGCCTCGGGCAGGTCCGTGATCTCGATGGTGTCGTGGTCCACGATGACCACCAGCCGCTGGATCAGGTTCTCCAGCTCACGGACGTTGCCGGGCCAGTCGAAACGGCGCATGGCATGCAGGGCCTCGTCCGAGATGGTCGGCGGCTCGCGGTGCATGGCCCTGGAGAACTCGGCCAGGAAGTGATTGATGAGCACGAGGATGTCGTCCCCGCGCTCGGACAGGGGCGGCACGTTGATGTCGATGACGTTGATCCGGTAGAACAGGTCCTCGCGGAAGGAACCCTCGGCGACCATGCGCCGCAGGTCCTTGTGGGTGGCGGCCAGGATGCGCACGTCCACGGTCTTGACGATGCTCGAACCCACCTTGCAGAACTCCTTGGACTGGATGACCCGCAACAGCTTGGCCTGCATGGTCGGACTGGCGTCGCCGATCTCGTCCAGGAAGATGGACCCGCCGTTGGCGACCTCGAAGAAGCCCGCCCTGGACTCCTTGGCCCCGGTGAAGGCACCCTTGACGTGGCCGAACAGTTCGCTCTCCACCAGGCTGTCCGGGATGGCCGTGCAATTGACCGGCACGAACGACGCGGTCCGCCGGTCGCTGTTGTAGTGCACGGCCCGGGCCACCAGTTCCTTGCCGGTGCCGGACTCGCCGTTGATGAGCACGTTGGCGTCCGAGGCCGCGGCCTTGCCGATGCGCTGGAAGACCAGCTCCATCTCCGGGGCGTTGCCGATGATCCCGAAATTGTCCGGCGGGGTGTCGGCCGAGGCCAGGACCCGCCTGCGCTGCAGCCGTTCCACGATGCGCCCCACCGACGAGAGCAGCTCATCGGTGGTGAACGGCTTGGCCAGATACTCCCCCGCCCCGTCCTTGATGGCCTCCACCGCGCCCGGGATGGACGGGTAGCCGGTTATCATCATGATCTCAACGTCCGGCAGGTTGGCCCGCACGTGCTTGATCAGGTCCAGGCCCGAGGCGGCGGGCATGCGGTAGTCGGTGATGACCAGGTCGATGACCAGGTCCTCGAGCAGGGCCACGGCCTCGTCCACCCGGCCGCAGGTGAAGACCTCGTAGCCAGCGGGCACGAGATTGCGCTTGAGCACCTCCAGGGTCGACTTGCTGTCGTCCACCGCGAGAATGCGGACAGTCCTGCTCATGGCTCATCCTCCGGATCGCGCAGATGGCAGGGAAAGGCGACCTCCACCCTGGTCCCCCCGTCCGGCGAGCTTTCCACCTGAATGAATCCCCCGTGGGCCTTGACGATGCCGTGTATCACGGACAACCCCAGGCCGGACCCCTTGTCCACGTCCTTGGTGGTGAAGAACGGGGTGAAGATCATCTTGAGCACGTCCGGGGTCATCCCCGGGCCGGTGTCCTCCACCACCAGGTAGGCGTCGCTGTCGAGCCCGATGGTGCGGATGGTCACGGTGCCGCCGTCGGCCATGGCCTGGATGGCGTTGACCACCAGGTTGACCACCACCTGCTTCATGTGCTGCGGATCGGCCAGAATTTTTGGCAGGGACCGGTCGTACTCCCGGACGATCTCGATGTCGCCGCGCCGGGCCCCGGACTCGGTGATGCGCAGGGCCTGCTCCACCGTGTCGTTGAAGTCGATGAACGCGGGCTGGGGCGGCAGCTGGCGGCCGAAAAACATAAGCTTGCGGATGATCTCGCGGGCGTGCAGGGAGGACTCCACGATGTTGTTCAGGTCCGTGGCCACCTGCTCGGGCAGGTCCGGGGTCTGCAGGGCCAGCTCGGCGAACCCGAGGATGTTGGCCAGGGGTTCGTTGATCTCGTGGGCCACCCCGGCCGAGAACTGGCCGATCTTGGCCAGCCGGTCGGACTGCCGCAGCTGGCGCTCCAGCTCCTGCTTGGCCAGCCGGGTCTCCCGCTTGGAGACCAGGATGACCACCTGCTGGACCACGGTGGTGAACAGGTCCCTTTCGTCCTCCAGAAAACCGGGCCGGGCCGCGTCGTTGCGCACGGCCACCGACAGCGATCCCCGCTTCTCGTTGTTGATCACCAGGTCCGACTTGAGCATGTGGTCGCTCTCCTCGAAGCCCGGCGTCTCGTAAATCTTGTGCCCGATGCGCAGCCGGGCGTAGGTCATCTCGGGGTTCTGGAAGGCCGCCGGGAGCAGCTCCACCACCTGGGTCAGGAGGTCGTCCATGGTCCGGTGGATCTCGCCCATGAGCTGGCTCAGGGAGTAAAGGCAGCTGAGCTCCTTGTTGCGCTCCATGAGCGTGAACCGCTCGCGCAACAACCCCTTCTCGCGCAGGACCAGGTCGGTCACGTCCTGGCCCACGCACAAGAGGCTGACGATCTCGCCGTTGGAGTCGGTCAGCGGCTTGAGGTTCCAGTTGACGTAGACCGTGTCCCCGTCCTTGGCCCGGATGCGCCCGGCAAAGGCGGTCACGCCCTTTTCATGGACGCTTTCGAGCAGCGCGCGCCGGGCCATGTCCCGCTCGTCCCTGGGAATGAAGACCTCGAACCAGTCGCGGCCCGCCAGTTCCTGGACATGGTACCCGGAGAGGTGCTCCAGCTCGGAGTTGCCGTGGATGATCCCCCCGTCCAGATCGAGCGTGACCACGATGCCGTGGGTCAGCTCCATGACGGTGTCGTAATAATTCTGGAGATTCATGCACGCTTCCTCATCTGAAGAAAATACAATCATTTCGGACAGGAGTAAATCCCTTCATGGTTGGGGCACGGTCCGGCGGCCGGGGGAGGACGCCGGACCGTGCAGGGCTAGGGTATGATGCGCATTCCGAGACTTAGTGACTGAGCTTGAGTCCCCATCCCTCGAAGAGGAACAGGATGGCGAACCCGTACCACAGGGTATAGAGCACGTAGAAGACCAGGGAGAATATGACCAGCCCGATGTCGTCCGTTATGCTCTGGGCCTCGACGCCGAAGTAATTGTAGGAGGCCTCCACCGACTTGGTCTGGACCGTGTCCACGGCCTTGGCCGCCGCGAACTCCTTCTGGTTGCCCAGGGCCTTGTTCATCAGCTTGTAGGATGTCCACCAGTTGTACAGGACGCGGCGGGGCTCGATGCCGTACTTGGCCTGGATGGCCTCGCCGTCGTTGTCATACATGACCTGGGCGTCGTCCAGGCTGCTCTTCAGGAGCGCGCCCAGGGAGCCCGCCAGATGCAGGGACTTGCCCTCGGCCGTGGCCTGCGCCCCGGCCTTGATGAACATCTCCGCCGACTGGGCGGCCTGGGCCTCTGTGCCGTAGTTCAGGGTCACGTCGATGGCCTTGTCGTTAAACTTCTCCATGTCGGCCTTCAACTGCGAGGAGTAGTTGATGGACCCCTTGGAGATGGAGTTGTAGAGGTTGTCCAGGAACTGCATGCCGTTGTGCCCGTGGTATATGGGCTGGAACATCATGAACAACACCGCGAAAAACACCACCAGCAGGGCTGCCCCGCCGTAGAATTCCTTCTTGTTGTAGATCATGGCCTTAGGCCTCCTTTCTCTTGAGCTTGGAAATGTTCATCAGGAAGGTCCCCACCACCCAGACGGAGAATCCGCCGATGACGATGAAGAACGCCCAGATGCCGATGGTGTTGAGCACGGCCCCCATGCCGGGGGAGAGCGAGATGATGTCCATATCGGCCAGCTTGCTCGGCAGAGCGAAGATCCGGTTCATGAAACCGGCCAGCACGGCCATGGCGTAGAAGCCCCGGATGGTGATGCCGGGCACGATCTTGGTCACCAGCGCGCCGATCTGGATGCCCAGCAGCGAACCGATGAGCATGCCCATGGCCAGGGTGTAGAAGATGAAGCCGTAGATGGCGTACTGGGTGATGGACGCAAACCCCGCCGTGAACACGATCTGGAAGATGTCGGTGCCCACCGTGGTCATGGAGGAGACGCCGAGCACGTAGACGAAGATCGGGAAGGTCAGAAAGCCGCCGCCCACGCCCATGATGCCCGCCGCCAGGCCGACCAGCGCGCCGGACAGGACCAGGAATATCCAGGAGATCTGGCGGCCACCGGCGACCAGGTCCTGGTCGAACTTGATCATGGGCGGGCACTTGACGTCCTGCAGGTTGCGACAGATGGCCCCGAGTTCGGCCCCTTCCCCGCCGCCGTGGGCGTCGCCGCCCTTGTCCGCCTTGCGCGAGCGCAAAAAGTCGGCCAGGGCGTAGAAGCCCAGGAAGCCGAGCATCAGCGAATAGACGGTGGTGATGAAGGCGTCGCTCAGGATCGGGTTGATCTCGTAGAGCACGCGGTTGATGATGCCGCCCGCCGTGGCCCCGAGCACGGCCCCGACCAGGAAGACCACGGCCAGGGACACGGACACGTTGCCAAGCTTGCGGTGGATGACGCTGCCCATGATCGCCTTGGCGAAGATGTGGAACAGGTCGGTGCCCACGGCCAGGATGCCCTTGATGCCCGCGGACATGAGCGCCGGGGCGATGATGAAGCCGCCGCCCGCGCCGATGCAGCCGGTGATGAGCCCCGCGCCCACGCCGATGGCGATGGAAACCATGAAGATGCCCAGGCTGTAGAATGCCGGGCTGTAGGCCTTCTTGCCGCCGAGCAGCTGCGGCAGGGCCGGGCCGATGTCGTCGGCAAAGGCCACGCCGATCAGAATGATGGGAATGATCATCAGCCCGATGAGCAGCAGCTTCTTGCGGCTGCTCACTATGGACTTGGCGTTGTCGATCTCCCACTGGGCAAGGGCTCCGGCCCCGGCCATCATGAATCTACCCCATTGGCTGAAAAATCGCATGATTATCCTCGCTTCCTCTTGTTTTGTTCAACCCGTCCGAAGCACCCACCCTCGGGCCGATCACTTCGAATTGCTTCTTTTTCTCATGGCCGCATCTTCGATCTTGCGAACCAGTTCCTCCACATCCGCCGGCTTCATGAGGTAATCGAACGCCCCCATGGCCAGACTGGAAATGACAATGTCCGTGTCGGCGTGGGCGGTCAGCATGACCACCTCCACTTCCGGGTGCCGCCGCTTGATGGCGCTCAGGGTCTTGATGCCGTCCATGCCCGCCATCATGATGTCGAGCAGGACCACGTCAAAGGACCATTGGTCCATGATCTCGAGGGCCTGGGCCCCGCCGCCCACGGCCGCAACGGACAGCCCCCTGCGGTCCAGCCGCTTGGCCAGGGCATCGGTGTACCCGCCCTCGTCGTCGATGAGCAGCACCCTCACGCCGTTCACGCCCGCACCCTCCCGACGCTCAGTTCCAGCGCCTTGTCGAGCAGCCTGTCGAACTCCACGGGCTTGGAGAGATAGTCCACCGCGCCGAGCTTGATGCACTCTTCACGAGCCTCTTCGCTGCCGTGGCCGGTCAGCATGAGCACCGGCATATCCGGGGCCATCAGCCTGAAGACCTTCAGAATCTCGATCCCGTTCATGCCCTGGAGCTTGAGGTCCACGATGGCCACGTCGAACTCCTCGCGGCGCAGCAGCTGGACCGCCTCGTCGCCGCTCTCCGCCGAGGCCGCATCCACGCCCCGGCGGCGCATGCGCTTGCACAGGACCTCGGCGAACCCGGTCTCATCGTCCACGATGAGCAGGCGCACGTCCCGGCCGTCGGCGGTGTCCCTGGCCCTGTCCACGCCGCTACCCCATGCGCCCGGCGATGTCGCTGAGCCGGGCCTCGACCGCCTCTTCCTCGTGCTCGCTCTTGAGCTCGACGGCCTCGGCGATCTTCTGGTTCAGGTCCTCGAAGCTGCACGGCTTCATCAGGTAGTCGAAGGCCCCGTGCTGGATGCCCTCCACCGCCGAGGGGACCGTGGCGTGGCCGGTCAGCATGATGACCTCGACCAGGGGGTAGGCCTCCTTGATCTCCTGCAGGACGACCAGGCCGTCCTTGCCGGGCATCTTCATGTCCAGGATGACCACCTGGATGTTCGGGTGCTCCGCCAACCGGACCATGGCCTCGTCACCGTCAAAGGCTTGGAAAACGGTCATGTTGCGCTTTTCGAGCCGCTTGGCCATGGTCTCGACGAACCCGCGCTCGTCGTCCACGATCAAAACAGTGGCATCAGTCATGTCGAATCTCCTGTCGCGTTTCAGGTTGCCGTGCGGGCTGCGGGGCGGGCAGACGGATGGTGAACCGCGTGCCGCTGCCCACTGCGCTTTCCACGTCTATCTCTCCACCCATCTGGTGGATTATTCCGAAACATATGGACAATCCCAGGCCGCTCCCCTTGCCCACCGGCTTGGTGGTGAAGAATGGATCGAAGATACGGCTCAGGTTGGCCGCCGGGATGCCGGGGCCGGTGTCGGCCACGGTGATGGCCGCCTGGCCGTCCGCCATGGCGCAGCCGATGGACAGCTTGCCGCCGTCGGGCTCCATGGCCTGGATGGCGTTGTTGACCAGGTTCAGCAGGACCTGCTGCAGTTCGGTGGCCGAGGCCGTGATGCGCGGCATGGACTCGTCCAGGTCCAGGTCGAACTCCACCTGGGCGAAACGGGCCTGCTGCATGGAAATATCGACTACCTCGCGGATGAATTCGGGCACCGACATTTCGGTCGCCCTGGAGTCGCTCTGCCGGGCGAAGGAGAGCAGCTTGTGGGTGATGTCCTTGCACCGCCGCCCCTGGTTGCCCACCTGGGTCAGGGCCCGTTGGATCTCCCCGTAGGACGGCAGCTCGCGCCCCTCGTCCTCCATGAGGTCGCTGACCCAGCCCGCTTCCTCGATCATGATGGCCACCGGATTGTTGATTTCGTGGGCGATGCCTGCGGCCAGCTCGCCGATGGCGGCCAGCTTGCCGGTCTCCACGATCTGCTTGCTCATCAGCTCGGACTCCTGGTCGATGGCCTGGAAGCGGACCACGAGCTTGCGGGAGATGAGCAGGGCCATGGCCACGATGGCCAGCCCGCCGATGAGAAAGATGCCCAGGGTGACGAGTTCGGTGCGGGTCATGGCCGAAAAGGCGTCCGAGGTCTTCTGCTGGTAGACCAGCTGCCACTCCCCGCCCTTGATGGGCGAAGTCACCGTGACGTAGGTGTCGCCCTCGCGGTCCACCGACTCGAAGATGGACACCCCGGCCAGGGAGCCGGAGCGTCCGAGCTGGCGGCGCGGGGTCAGTTCCAGATCCTGGTTGCGCTCGTCCTTGGGCCGGGTCTGATACACGCCCCGGCTGTTCAGGATGTAGGCGAATCCGGTCTCGCCGATGCGGATGTTCTGGACCAGGTAGCTGAAGGCCAGGAAGTCAATGGTCGCGCGCAGGGTCCAGCGCTCTTCGCCCCTCCCCTGGCTGACGGAAACGATGAAGTGGGGGGACTGGCGCAACCCCTCGAAGACGTCGCTGATGATGGCGTCGCTCTCCTTGGAGTTGCGGAACCAGTCCGCCCCGGAATAGTCCGCGCCCAGAAGGCTGAACGGACCGGCATAGGCCACCTGGCGGCCCCGGCTGTCGACCACGCCCAGGTCGACGAAGATGCGGCCGTACTGCTGCTGCATCGTGCGCAGGGCCTGGTCCAGGTGGTTCGAGGTGGTCAGGTAGTCGAAAGAGGAGGTCCGGCTGACGTATTGGACCTCGGTGAGCTTGTCCCGCAGAAAGGTGTTGATGTCGGCCGCGTGCTTGTCCACGACCTCGGCCAGGTGGGCGAAGACCTTTTCGGTGTATATGGAGCGGAACTGGTGGAAGATGAGCCCGCCCACCAGGATGAGCGGCGCGAAAGACACCGTGATGACCGTCAGCGACAGGTTGCGCGACAGGTTGTCGTAGGATGACTTCTTTTCAGGATGCATGGCCCCGCTCTCGGTCGCAGTCCCGGGCCACCTGCCCGATACCCAATACCTCTGCCTGTGCTGCCATGAGCAATCCGTGTGCCACGGCCTTGGTTCGGCCGGAGGATTGCCCGCTCCCTATTTATTGCCGTTACATGCCTAAATACTTAACCTTATGTACTCCATCTCTGCGTCGGCACCCGATCTGAATTGACTATCGGCAACAGGTGAAAACGTCCTGTCACCCCCTCTACAACGCCCAAAACGGTACCTTTTGCCCCAGTGGTACAAAAGGTGCCAATGGCGGAATTCTACCCGCAAGGCCCTGCCACAGGGCACGATCAAGATCTCCATACCATATAGTGGGTAAAAATGTCCCGCTCTAAGCGACATTCCCCTGAATAGCCTTAAAATATTATTTCGCGGCTCTGGGATATTCTGGTGGTTCCTTCCGAACCATGTTGCCACAATATGCTTATTTCATTGCTTTTATCCAGAACTCGACAAACGGAGAAAAAAGTATCAAGACGTGTTGCGTTTTTAGCCGCTGGCATGTTCATTGTAAGAAGCACCACAGGAGAGACTACGCCATGACCGCACCCATCCACATACTGCTCGTCGACGACGAGGCCGCCTTTGTCGACGCCCTGGCCAAGCGGCTGGGACATCTCGGGGCGAGCGTGCGTACGGCGGAGGGCGGAGTCGACGCCTACGCCATCCTGGAATCCGAGCCCGTGGACGTGGTCCTGCTGGACATGCACATGCCCGACCTGAACGGCCTGGAGACGCTGAAGATCATCCGCAAGAACTTCCCGGCCACCGAGGTCATCCTGCTCACCGGCGAGGGGGACATGACCCGACACATGCAGTCTCTGGAGGCCGGCGCCTTCGACTTCCTGCTCAAGCCCGTGCCCCTGGAACGGTTGTGGAAGCGCATCATGGAGGCCGCCGGACGGTAGCGGGAAGCCCGGGCCGCGCCATTTTGCGGTGGCGTAATCCGCGCCGTTTCACTAGAATGGCCGGGTATACGCGACGCAACCACCCAGCCAGGGAGCCCTCGTGAACATCGCCGTCCTGACCTTCGACAACCCGGAATCCGCCTGCGCCCGATACCGCGTCCTGACCCCGCTGCGCCATGAGGGCGTCAACGTGGCCTGGGCCGTGGACAGCCGGGACGACGGGCACGCCGTGGACGGCGAGGCCCTGCAACGGGCCGACGTCATCCTGGTGCAGCGCTTCTTCCCCCTGGACTTCACCGAACCGCTTCTCGAAGCCTGTTTCTCCGGGGGCAAACCGGTGATCTACGACACGGACGACCTGTTGCAGGCCGTGCCCGAAGACAACCCGCAGTCCCCCCTCGCCCTCCGCACCCTGCGGACGCTGATCCGATGCGCGCACCGCTTCTCGGCCGTCTCGGTCTCCACGGCCACCCTGGCCGCCGCCTTTGCCCCGCTGAACGACCGCGTCGCGGTCACGCCCAACCGGCTGGACCCGATCCTGTGGCCTCCGAGGCAGCCGGAAAAGACCGACGGTCCCGTGCGCATCCTCTACGCGGGCACGCCGACCCACACGGCGGACCTCCGCGCCCTGGAAACCCCGCTGGCGGCGGTGCTGGACCGCTTCGGCCCGACGGTGGAACTAATCCTGTTCGGCTGCTCCACCCCGTTCTTCGACCAAAGGGAGGACGTGCGCAAAGTCCCGGCGGTGGACAGCTACGCGGCCTATGCCGAGGCCATGGCCGGGCTCGCCTTCGACATCGGCCTGGCCCCCCTGGAGGACTCGCCCTTCAACCGGGCGAAGAGCCATGTGAAATGGATGGAGTATACGGCGTGCGGCGCGGTGGGCGTGTTCAGTGACCTGACGCCCTACGCCTGCGTGCGCCACGGCCAGACCGGCCTGTTAGCCCGCGCTCCCCGCGCATGGGCGGGCTGTCTGGAAACATTGATCGAGAATCCCGGAGCCCGGCTGCGCATGGCATCCAACGCCCGAGAGGAACTGCTGGCCGCCCACGTCCATGGCGACGAACCAGGCGAACTGCTCTCCCTCTGCTACGAACTGGCGGGCAGGAGTCCCGCGCGCTGAAGCCGCTCCCGCCGGGCCGCTAGGTCGGCCCGGACCACGGCCCGCTGTGTCGCGCACAGCGCGTCGAGGGCCGGCCCGTGCCTTTCGTCCAACTGGCGGCGGTGCATCAGGCTCTGCGCGGCCGCGCCCTCGGACAATTTCAGGAAATGGGTGGATTCGCGCAGGTGCGTGATGCGCACGTCGCCCAGGTAGGCGGCGGGCAGACCCTGCCCGAGCCTGCGCAGGTCCAGGTCCAGGTCGTCGCACTGGCTGGGCGAGAAGAGCAGATCGAAGCCGCCGCTCGCCGCCAGGGAGGCCGTCTCGAAGAGATGACAGCATCCGGTCACGGACGCGGCGTACCGCCGGTAGCGCAGCAGCGGATCGGCCATGACCTCCACGCACGGTTCCGCCAGCGTCAGCCACCCGTCCCTGCGGGCCGCCTCTTCGGTCGGGAGCAGAAAGCCGTCGCCGTGCTGGGTCACCCCTGGAGAGCGCACGTCCGCGACCCGGCAGCCCCACACGCCCGCCTCGGGGAAGTCCCGGACCCCGGCAGCCAACCCGGAGAGCCAGTCTCCGGGCACCAGCACGTCGTCGTCGAGATAGACGATCCAGCGGTCCCCGGCCCGCACGGCGGCGTCCATCAGCCAGTTCCGGGCGGCAGGCGCGCCCACGTTCACGGGCAGGGAGATGACCTCGAGCCGCCCGGCGAACCGGTCGCGGGCCGCCTCGGCCACGGCCAGGCTGCCGTCCGTGCTCCCGTTGACGAGCACACGCACCACGACCTCGCCCACGTCCGGCCCCAGAGCCGAAGCCAGGACCGAATCCAGGGTCCGGCGCAGCTCATCCGCTTTGTTGTAGGAATAGATGGAGACCGCGCACCCGCCGTCCAGCCGCGCCCCGCATTCAGGAGGGAAGGCCAGCCCGTCCAGGCACAGCAGGGCCGTGGTGTGCCCCGGGAACTCCTTGAGCACGGCCGCCAGCACGCCCATGGCGCGCTCCGTACGCCCGGCTCCGGCCAGGGCCGCCGCCTGCCGCAGTCCCCAGAGGGGCAGGCCGCAACGGGCCGCGATCCGGCCATAGGCGGCGGCCGCCCGCTCGAACCGCCCCGCGGCAAGCCACACTCCGGCCAGAAGCATCTCGGCGAGTTCCGGCTCCACAGGCGAGCACGCCGTTTTGAGGAACCGCTCCAGCCAGTCGAAATTCGAAAGAATGCCCTGGAAATGCACCGCCTGCCGAACGACCGGCAGCAGCGGCCCGTGCGGTACGGCACCCTCGATGCAGCGGGCCATGTCCTCGTACTCCCCGAGGGAAAAAAGCCGTTCCGCCTCTGCCAGGTTGCCGCCGCCGTCCCCCTGTGCCACGCGGGCGGCTAGGCGCACTCCCTCCGGATTGAGCAGCCCGCGCACGACCGGAAGCGATCCCGCCAGACGCACGATCTGCCCGGCCAGGGCGCCGTCCACGGGAAACTCCGCCCAGGCCATGCAGAGCAGCCGCGCGCCGAGGTCGATGCCGCCCGGGTCCCCGGCCTCGGCGGCCCGGAACGCAGACTGAGCTGCCGCGATGAGGTGACCACGCCCCATGGTCGCCATGGCCGTCAGATCGTCGGTCACCGCGCGACTCACAATCCCCTCCCTGCCAGCCATCCGGCATAGAGTTCCGCCAGGACGGGCTGGTCCAGCCGCCTACCGTAGTCGACCATCTCCCGCGCCATGGCGGGCAGATCCGGATCGGCGGCCAGCCGGGCGTAGAATTCGACGATGCGTTCCCCTTCCCGGCCCAGGCGCTCGTCGCCCGCGCGGGCGGCGGCGTCCAGGAGCCGCGTCCCGGCTTCGCGGCAGGGGAAAAGCCTCGCCTGGAGGAAGCGCACCTCGCTCAACAGGGACAGGTCGCCTTCGGCCTCGCACAGCTCGGCCAGCCGCTCATAGGCCGGACCGTAGAGCGGCTCCCGCTCCATCATGGCCAGACAGGCCGTCCGGTTGGGCACGGCCGCATCGCGGGAAAACGCCCGGTCCAGGATCTCAGCCCGCCGCCGGGGAAGCCGGGCAAAGGGCACCAGGTGCTCGTTCAGGGCCGTTTCATAACCGTCTTCCTTCAGCCGCAGATGAAAGTCCGGATAGATGTCCCACATGTTCCGCTCCTTGAACAGCCGGGCGTTGTCCCGCTCGTGGTCATGGCGTCCCGGCGTCTGGCTCTGCAGGTGATAGATGCGGCTCTGGGGCACGCAGCGCAGGGAACGGCCCGCCTTGCGGATGCGGACGCACAGCTCCAGATCCTCGGCGCCGTTGACGTATCCCTCGTGGAACGACCCCGCCTCGACAAAGACCTGCCGGGAAATGAGCAGGGCCGCGCCGGTCAGGAACTGCGGGGACCGAGGCCGCCCGACCACTGGATGCGAGGCCGGAAAGAACTCGTAGAGATGACAGAAATGCAGCTGCGGCTGGCAGGCCACCCCCAGGTGCTGAACCCGGTCCAGGGACAGCGGCCCGTGGGCCGGATACATGAGCAGCGGCCCGGCCGCACCGCAGTCGCCCGCAAGGGCCTCACGCAGGGGCGGATACCAGTCCGGCGTCAGCACCGTGTCGTTGTTGAGGAAGAAGAGATACTCGCCCCCGGCCTCGCGTGCGCCCAGGTTGCAGGCAGGGGCGAAGTTGCGGTTTTCGGCCAGGTGGATGGCCCGAAAACGATCTCCGAACAACTCCGCGCCCAGCGGATCGAGCGCGACGGCGGTCTCGTCGGTGGAACCGTTGTCCACCACGAGGACCTCCATGTCCGCCTCGGGCGCGTGCTCGCGAAGGGAGCGCAGGCAATCCAGCGTCAGGGAGAATTTGTTGAAAACCGGAATAATGATACTCAGCTGCATGCGGTCCCCTCGTTCCGACTCGTCTTTCCGGCAAGCCGTCATAATCTCGTATCAAACGGGATCAAATACAAATTTCGTTCCAATAATAACCTGACGAGGTAAACAAGACCGTGCATATCCGACATCTGTTGCCGTCAAAGTCGGTAGTGGTTGCATTACAGCACTTCTCAGGGCAATCTGGAAAGGATGTCTCCATGAGGAGACCGTTTCCCCAACCAGAGCATCAGGAGCAGACGTGACGCAGAGATTTCAGGCTGGCAAGCTGTCCGTACACCAGGGACTCGCCCAAGCCGTCAAAACGATTTTGCAAGGGACCGGACTGGATGAAACCGCTTTCTGGGCCGGAGCCGAGGCCGTGTTCCGGGACTTCACCCCGCGCAACCGGGAACTGCTGGCCGAGCGCGACCGCATCCAGGCGGCCATGGACGAATGGCACCGCGCGCACCCCGGCCAGCCCGCCGACAAACAGTCCTATCACGCCTTCCTGCGCGAGATAGGCTATCTCGTGCCCGAGGGCGGGGACTTCGCCATCACCACCGCGAACGTGGACCCGGAGATCGCGACCATCGCCGGGCCGCAGCTGGTCGTCCCGGCGACCAACGCCCGGTTCGCCCTGAACGCGGCCAATGCCCGTTGGGGCAGCCTGTACGACGCGCTCTACGGCTCGGACGTGATCGAAAAGGACGACGTCCCGAGCAAGGGGTACAATCCCAGGCGCGGCCAGCAGGTCATGGCCTGGGCCGCCGCCCACCTGGATACCGCCGTGCCTCTGGCCGAGGGATCGCACAGCGCGGCGACTGGATTCGACGTCGTGGACGGCCCGTCCGGCAAGGAAGTGGCCGTGACCCTGACCGGCGGCAGGAAAACCGCCCTGCGCGACCCGGCCCAGTTCGCGGGGTACATTGAAGAAGACGGCACGCTCAAATCCCTGCTCTTCAGCAAGAACGGCCTGCACATCGAACTGCAGTTCGACCCCGAGCACCCGGTGGGCTGCGACCATCCGGCGGGCGTCAAGGACGTGGTCCTGGAATCGGCCATGTCCACCATCCTCGACTGCGAGGACTCCGTGGCCGTGGTGGACGGCGAGGACAAGGGGCTGACCTATCTGAACCTGTTCGGCCTGATCAAAGGCGACCTGACGGCCAGCTTCGACAAGGGCGGCCGGACCGTGACCCGCACATTGAACGACGATAGGACTTACAGCGCGCCCGGCGGCGGAACCGTAACCCTGCCCGGCCGGAGCATGATGCTGGTCCGCACCGTGGGCCACCTGATGACCACCGACGCGGTGCTTTTGGACGGTGAGGAAGTGCCCGAGGGCATCCTGGACACCCTGGCCACCGGCCTGATCTTCCTGCACGATTTAAGCGGCGACGGTCGTTGGCGAAACAGCAAGACCGGCAGCGTGTACATCGTCAAGCCCAAGATGCACGGCCCCAAAGAGGTCGCCTTCACCTGCGACCTGTTCGCGGCCGTGGAAGAGGTCCTGAACATGCCCGTCCTGACCCTCAAGGTCGGCATCATGGACGAGGAGCGCCGCACCACCCTGAATCTCAAGGAGTGCATCCGGGCGGCCAAGGACCGGGTCATCTTCATCAACACCGGGTTCCTGGACCGCACGGGCGACGAGATCCACACGGCCATGGAGGCCGGGCCCGTGGTCCGCAAGGAGGCCATCAAGAACGAGCCGTGGATCGCGGCCTACGAGGACTGGAACGTGGACATCGGCTTGGCCTGCGGCTTCTCGGGCAAGGCCCAGATCGGCAAGGGTATGTGGGCCAAGCCGGACATGCTCAAGGAGATGGTCGAGACCAAGGGCGCGCACCCCATGGCCGGGGCCAACTGCGCCTGGGTGCCCTCGCCCACGGCGGCCACCCTGCACGCCCTGCACTACCACCAGGTGGACGTCTTCGAACGCCAGCGCGAGCTGGCCGGAAAGATGCGCGCCTCCCTGGACGCCCTGACCACCCTGCCGCTCATGCGCGGTGATCGCCCGTCCGAGGACGACGTGGCCCGCGAGCTGGCCAACAACTGCCAGTCCATCCTCGGCTACGTGGTCCGCTGGGTGGACCAGGGCGTGGGCTGCTCCAAGGTGCCCGACATCAACGGCGTGGGCCTGATGGAGGACCGGGCCACCCTGCGCATCTCCAGCCAGCACCTGGCCAACTGGCTGCGCCACGGCATCTGTACCGAAGAGGCCGTGCTGGCCACTCTCAAGGCCATGGCCGAGGTGGTCGACCGCCAGAACCAAAACGACCCGGCCTACCATCCCATGGCGCCGGACTTCGACAAGAGCGTCGCCTTCCAGGCCGCGAGCGACCTGATCTTCAAAGGCGCGAGCCAGCCCAACGGCTATACCGAACCGATTCTGCACGCCATGCGCCGCAAGGTGAAGGCGCTCAGGTAACCCTCTGCCAGGAGAAAACGAGATGGTGCCCGTCACCACGTCCATATTCGAACTGCTCAAGATCGGCCCCGGCCCGTCCAGTTCGCACACCATCGGCCCCATGAAGGCCGGATTCGACTTCATGCGCCTGATCCGGGAGATGCCCGAAGCGGAGCGCAAGCGGGCCGACGACCTGGAAATCAGGCTGTTCGGTTCCCTGTCCGCCACGGGCGAGGGCCACGGCACGCCCCGGGCGATCCTGTCCGGCATGCTCGGCTCCCAACCCGACACCTGCGGGGCCGACACCCTGGAGCGGTTCATGGACAGGGACAAACCCTTCGACCTGGACCTGGGCGTCAAGTTCCTGCCCTATACCCCGGGCCGGATCATCATGGACGCGGTGCAGCACGACTACGCCCATCCCAACACCATGATCTTCCGACTCAAGGCCGGGGATACGGTCCTGCTGGAGCGCATCTACTACTCCGTGGGCGGGGGATTCCTGCGCTGGGAGGGTTGGGAGGAGCCGCAACGGGGCGAGCCCGCCTACCCCTACTCGACCATGGCCGAGCTGAAAAAGCACCTGCGCGAGCGGTCCATCCGCCTGCACGAGCTCATCCTGGCCAACGAGATGGCCATCACCGGGGCCACCGAGGATGCGATCAACATGGGGTTGGACCACATCATCTCGGTCATGGAGCAGTCCGTGGAGACCGGCATCCAGACCTCGGGCGTGCTGCCCGGCCCCATCGGGCTGCGGCGCAAGGCGGCGGCCATGTACGACCGCGCCCGCCAGGAGTACTTCCAGGGGCCCGGCTTCATCAAGGCGCTCAACGCCTACGCCCTGGCCGCATCCGAAGAAAATGCGGCCGGGCACTGCGTGGTCACCGCCCCCACCTGCGGGGCGGCCGGGGTCATCCCGGCCATCGTCTTCATGCTCAAACGCCACACCGGGGCCCTGCAGACCGAGCTGCGCGAGGGCCTGCTGGCCGCCTGCGCCATCGGCTTCCTGTGCAAGCACAACGCCTCCATCTCCGGGGCCGAGGTGGGCTGCCAGGGCGAGGTCGGCGTGGCCTCGACCATGGCCGCGGCCATGATCGCCTACGCCCGGGGCTACCGCTTCCAGGTCACGGAGAACGCCGCCGAGATCGCCCTGGAACACCATTTGGGGCTGACCTGCGACCCGGTGGGCGGGTTCGTGCAGATCCCGTGCATCGAGCGCAACGCCATGGGCGCGGTCAAGGCGTTCAACGCCTATCTGATCGCCTCCACCCTGGACGAGACCTACCAGAAGGTGGACCTGGACAAGGCCATCCGGGCCATGGCCCAGACCGGCCGGGACATGTCGGGCAAATACAAGGAGACTTCCGAGGCCGGACTGGCCCTAAGCTTCACGGAATGCTGAACATCCGCCGGGCGACCCCAGCCGTCCGGCGGATGCGTTCTTCGCCCCGACCGGTAGCAGAACAAGGTTCAGTACCACCGGCCGGGGGCAGAATTTTGATTGCTTTACAGCCGTTTTTCTGCTAAAAAATCCTCTTGGCTTTTGCCCATTTTTTATTCCGGAGTGAGCAGTGATTTCTTTCAACGGCGTCAACAAATGGTACGGGGACTTCCAGGTCCTCAAGAACATCAATCTCAATATAATCAAGGGCGAAGTGGTGGTTGTCTGCGGGCCGTCCGGGTCCGGCAAGTCCACCATGATCCGCTGCATCAACCGGCTGGAGCCGATCCAGGAGGGGGATATCCTGGTGGACGGCATGAACGTCTCCGACCCGCGCACCAACATGACCCTGTTGCGCGCCGAGGTCGGTTTCGTCTTCCAGCAGTTCAATCTCTATCCGCACATGACGGTCATGGAGAACATCACCCTGGCGCCGACGCTCGTTCGCGGCATGAGCCGGGGCGACGCCACGGCCATCGGCATGGAACTGCTCGGCAAGGTCGGCATCCCGGACAAGGCCGGGGCCTACCCGTCCCAGCTGTCCGGCGGTCAGCAGCAGCGCGTGGCCATCGCCCGCGGGCTGGCCATGCAGCCCAAGATCATGCTCTTCGACGAGCCCACGTCCGCGCTCGACCCCGAGATGATCAACGAGGTCCTGGACGTCATGAAGTCCCTGGCCCGCGAAGGCATGACCATGGTCTGCGTGACCCACGAGATGGGATTCGCGCGGGAAGTGGCGGACCGGGTCATCTTCATGGACGACGGGTATCTGATCGAAGAGAACACGCCAGAGGAGTTCTTCCACAATCCCCAATCCGACCGGACCAAGGACTTCCTCAGCAAGATTCTCAGCCACTAACGGATTTATGCCCTTGCCGGACACGGTGTCCGACAAGGGCTTTTTCATACGACTCATCAACCAGGAGAGGTAAATGAGAGTTCTCAAAATCACCGCCATGGCCGCGCTGCTGGTCCTGGCCGCTTCGGTTGCGTTCGCCGGTCCCACCTACGACCGCGTCATGTCCACCAAGGTCATCAAGGCCGGCCTGTCCAACCAGGGCATCCCGTTCGGCTTCATCAACGACAAGAACGAGTGGGTCGGCTTCGACGTCGACATGGCCGCCGAGATCGCCAAGCGCCTCGGCTGCAAGCTCGAGAAGGTCGTGGTCAACAACAACACCCGTATTTCCTTCGTCCAGACCAACCCGCCCAAGGTGGACATGGTCCTGTCCAACATGACCCACAAGCGCGTGCGCGACGAGAAGATCGACTTCTCCATCACCTACTTCTTCGACGGCCAGAAGTTCCTGGCCCGGAAGGGCACGGTCAAGGACGTCAAGGACCTGGCCAACATGAAGATCGGCTCCATGCAGGGCACCACCTCCATCGTCAACGCCAAGGCCTACCTGCAGTCGCTGGGCAACCCCAACCCGCAGGTCACCGGCTATGACGGCGAAGTGGCCATGTTCGAGGCCCTGAACTCCGGCCGCGTCCAGGCCATCTCCACCGACTCCACCCTGCTGCTCGGCTACGCCGCCAAGGTGCCCGGCAAGTTCGAACTGGTCGGCGACTTCATCTCCGACGAGCCTTACGGCATCGGCCTGCCCCAGGACGACTCCGCCTGGCGCGACGCCATCAACTTCACCCTGCAGGACATCTGGAAGGACGGCACCTACAAAAAGATCTACGACAAGTGGTTCGGCCCGGATTCCGACTACCCGTTCCCGCTGACCTCCAAGATCGAGATGTGGCCGTAGGCCCCTTCCCCGAAGCATGTAACGGGTCCCGGAGCATCCCGCTCCGGGACCCTCTTCCTTAAAAGAGCACGATGTTTAAACGGTATATCCAAAAGATTTGGGTCCAAAACGCGACCCTGCTGGCCCTGACCGCCCTGGTGGCCTACTATTTCGCCTTCGTCTTCGAATTCAAATACGATTTCGACTGGGCCGTCTTCACCCACGAGGGCCAATACGGACACATGGGCCTGCTGATGCTCAAGGGGCTGAACACCACCCTGACCATCACGCTCTACTCCTCGATCATCGCCCTGGTCATGGGCACCGTCTTCGGTCTGGCCCGGCTATCCAAATTCAAGCCGGTCTACTGGTTCTCCACTTGCTACGTGGAGCTGTTCCGCAACACCCCGCTACTCATCCAGCTCTTTTTCTGGAACTTCGCCCTGCCCTATGCCTTTCCCGAGGATATCCGCTTCAAGCTCTTCGACATGCATTTCGAGTTCTGGTGCGCCACGGTGGGCTGCGGCATCTTCACCGGCGCGTTCATGGCCGAAATCATCCGCGCGGGCATCCAGTCCATCCCCAAGGGGCTGCTCGAGGCCTCCTACTCCTCGGGGCTGACCTTTCCCCAGACCCTGCGCAAGGTCATCCTGCCGCTGGCGTTTCGCGAGATCATCCCGCCCCTGGGCAGCGAGTTCCTCAACAACATGAAGAACACCTCCCTGGCCATGACCATCGGCGTGTCCGAACTGTGCTGGTCCATGACCGAGGTCTACTCTCTGACCTACCGGACCTTCGAATCTTTCAGCGTGGCCACCCTGATCTATCTGGGCATGTCCCTGGCCATTGCGGGCATTCTCTACATCGTCAACGAACGCCTCAAGATCATGTCTCCGGACCGGATTACCCCGCTGCGCAGGGTGGCCGACATCCTTTTCTGGCCCTTCGACTTCCTGGGCCGCAGACTCGAATACGTCTTCTGGTATTTCCGCAAAAGCCCGGACCAGCGCACGATATCCCCCTTGAGACAATCCCTGCGCATGATTGGCAAACAGACCATCCTGGCCCTCAAGGCCCTGTTCGTCGCCGCCCTGGCCTACGTCCTCTATGAGGTCGGCACTGCCGTATTCCATTTCAATTGGGATATCATCCTGGCCAATCTCAAAACCCTGCTCATCTGGCGCTTCCCCAACGGCGATGAAACCGAGTTCTTCCTCGGCCTGGGCGGCCTGGCCGGTTCCCTGCTCATGGCCGCCATCTCCATTGCCGGCAGCTTCCTTATCGGCCTCGTGCTGGGCATGGGCCGCACCTCCAAGAACCGCGTCTTCCGCATCCCGAGCCTGCTGTACATCGAAATCATCCGGGGCATCCCGCTCATCCTGGTCATCCTGTGGTTCTACCAGGCCATCCTCCCGGTGGTCTTCAAAGTGGATCTGGACGCCTTCTGGGCGGCCACCATCGCTTTGACCTTCTTCTTCGGCGCGTACATCGCCGAAACCGTGCGTGGCGGCATCGAGAACATCCCGCCCGGCCAGGTGGAAGCGGCCAAGGCGTCCGGCCTGACCTACTTCCAGACCATGCGCAAGATCATCCTGCCCCAGGCGTTGAAACAGATGCTCCCGGCCCTGGTCGGCATGTTCATCGCCGACTTCAAGGACACCTCGCTGGCCTACATCATCGGCGTCATGGAGCTGACCCGCGCGGCCTACGCGGTCAACAACCGAATCATGGTCCACCCGTTCGAAATCTACACCACCGTGGCCGTGCTCTACTTCGTCTTCAGCTACTTCATGAGCCTCTACGCCAAGCGGCTGGAACGCAAACTCAGCCCTGAGACCGTGCGCATCGAGATGTAGCCGGTCCGGCCAAAGCAACCGGAAGGGGGGAGCGTTGACGCGCTCCCCCTTTTTTTGTCTCCCAAACTCCCCCCCCGACCACGATTCCCGTCCGGCGAATTTGCGCAAGAGCGCGCAAAAACGGTACGCAACGCGACTGAGTACATTTTCAACACTCCGTATTCATGGGATATTTATTTTGGCACATCCATTGCGATGGTCTTTGCGACATTCAACAACAACCGCTGGAGGTTCGCATGTCCCGCTTTCCGACCGTCACCCTGTCCCTGTGCGCGCTGCTTCTGGGCGCGAGCCTGGCCTCGGCAGCCCAGCAGGCGCCCGGCGATCTCAGGCTCGGCCCGCCCGACGGGATCAAGGCGAGCAAGGCCCTCGTCGCATTTTCCCACGCGCGGCACGGCGCAGCCGACGTCCAGTGCGTCTCCTGCCACCACACCTGGGACGGCAAGTCCGATATCCGGAGCTGTGCGGCCCCCGGCTGTCACGACCAGCCCGGCAAGAAGGGCGAGACCGCCTTCTATTCCACTTTCCACGCCAAGAACACCGACCGCAGCTGCGTGGGCTGCCACAAGCCCCTGAAGAAGGCGGGCAAGGCGGTTCCGGTGAGCTGCGGCCAGTGCCACGAGAAGTAAGCCATACGACATACCCCCACATCCTCCCCAGACCGAAGACCCCGCCCCGCCAGGCGGGGTCTTCACCTATCCGCCCTTCGCCCATCCGGCTCGCGGATTGCCCCCCCTGGCGCACACGTGCGCAAACACTGCGCTCGGCCACCCGATTTGATATATTAAGAATTATCAATTCAGCATGTTATCAATGGCACACCCCTTGCCATATATCGGGCGACGCAACCCGCAACACCAGGAGACAGTATGCGACGCCTTCTCATCATCACCGTGACCCTGTGTCTGCTCACCCTTTCCGCCTCTGCCTGGGCCGGTTCCGGCAACCACCGTATTCCTCCGGGCCAGGCCAGACACATGGTCACGCACCGGACCGTGGTCCAGGGACCGGGCTGGGGCCCCAAAACCATGCGCCGCCACGCGCAATGGGATCATCGCCTCGGCCACCGCCATGGACAGCGGTTCCACCGGCACAGTACGCACTATGTGACCCGACGCTGCGCCCCGGCCCGCCGCCCCACGGTGGTCAGGGAACGATACATCGACCGGGGATCAATCCAGGAATATACAATCCGAATCCGAACCACCGACTAGCGGCTCCTGTCAGCCAAAAGAAAAGGCCCGCTTTCGAGCGGGCCTTTTCTTGTTCATCGGGATTCATCCGGTCACGAGACGCGGATGGCCTCGGTGACCGCCTTGAGCTTCTTGACCTCGGCCAGGGCCGAATAGAGCTGATCCAGGTCCTTGACCTCCACGGTGAAGTTGAGCAGCGAGGTGCCGTCCACCTTGGACTCGAAGTTGCCGGAGTCGATGTTCACGTCCATGTCCGCGAGCATGTTGCAGATACGGCCGAGCATGCCGGGCTTGTTCAGGCACTTGATCTTGACCTTGGCCGGATACGGCTTTTCCTCCACGCCCTCCCAGCTGACCTGGATGAGCCGCTCGTCCTCGAAATTGCCGACGTTGGGGCAGTCGATGCGGTGCACGGTCACGCCCCGGCCACGGGTGATGTAGCCGATGATCGGCTCGCCGGGCAACGGGTTGCAGCAGCTGGCGAAGCGCACGAGCACGTTGTCCACGCCGGAGATCTGCAATCCGTCGGCCTTGGGCTTCTTGCCGATCTCCACGCCCGCAGCGACGACCGGTTCCTCTTCGGGTTCGGGCTGATCGCTCTTTTCCCTGACCTTGCGCTCGTCCAGGGTCTCGCCGTGCAGGACCGCGAACAGCCGCTTGATGACCTTGCGCGGGGTGTAGCGCGAGAAGCCGATCTGGGTCAGCAGCTCGTCCAGGCTGCCGCAGTTGAACTCCGCGGCCAGCTTGGTCAGTTCGCCGTCCTTGATGGCCTTCTGCACGTTGATGCCCACCCGGCGGCCTTCCTTCTCGAGCATCTCCTTGGCCAGGTTGATGGCCCGCTCCTTCTCCACGGTGCGTATGTAGTGCTTGATCCGGGTCCGGGCCTTGGCGGTCTTGACGAACTTGAGCCAGTCGCGGCTGGGCACGCGGTTCTTGTCGGTGATGATCTCCACCGAGTCGCCGTTCTGCAGCCGGTATTGCAGCGGCACGATGCGCCCGTTGACCTTGGCCCCGGCGCAGATGTCGCCCACCTCGGAGTGGATGGCGTAGGCGAAGTCCACGGGCGTGGCCCCGTCCGGCAGCTCCTTGATGTCGCCGTTGGGGGTGAACACGTAGACCTCTTCCTGGAACATCTCCAACCGCAGGGAGGACATGAACTCGCGCGGGTCGGACAACTCGCGCTGCCAGTCCATGATCTGCTTGAGCCAGGTGTACCGCTCGGCGTCGCGACGCCCGGCGGTCTTGCCCCGCTTGGCCCCCTTGCCCACCTCCTTGTACTGCCAGTGGGCGGCCACGCCGTTCTCGGCGATGCGGTGCATCTCCTCGGTGCGGATCTGGATCTCGATGCGCTCCCCCTCGGGCCCCATGACCGTGGTGTGCAGGGACTGGTACATGTTCGCCTTGGGGATGGAAATGTAGTCCTTGAACCGGCCGGGCACGGGCCGCCAGGCCGCGTGGATCAGGCCGAGCACGGCGTAGCAGTCCTTGAGCGAGCTGACGATGACCCGAAAGGCGATGAGGTCGTAGATTTCGTCAAAGGTCAGCCCCTGCTGTTCCATCTTGACCTGGATGGAGTGCAAGTGCTTGGTCCGGCCGAAGACCCGGCCCTTGATCTTGTTCTGCTTGAGCATGTCCGAGATCAGCTCGATGACCTTCTCAATGTACGGCTCGCCCGCGGCCCGGTGCTCGTGCACGGCGTCGGAGAGCTGCGCGAACACGTCCGGCTTGAGGTATTGCAGGCAGAGGTCCTCAAGCTCGGTCTTGACCCGGTGCAGGCCCAGCCGGTTGGCCAGGGGCGCGTAGATGTCCTGGGTCTCCTGGGCGATGAGCCGCCGCTTGACCGGCTTCATGTACTTGAGGGTGCGCATGTTGTGCAGCCGGTCGGCCAGCTTGACCATGAGCACGCGGATGTCCTCGGCCATGGCCAGGATGAGCTTGCGGATGTTCTCCGCCTGCTGCACGGCCTTGGACTCGAAGTCCATCTTGCTGATCTTGGTCACCCCGTCCACGATGTCGGCCACGTCCGAGCCGAACAGTTCCTCGATCTCGTCCACGGTGGTGTCCGTGTCCTCCACCGTGTCGTGCAGCAGCCCGGCGGCCACGGTGGCCTCGTCCAGCTGCATGTCGGCCAGCAGAAAGGCCACGTTCATGGGGTGGGAGATGTACGGCTCGCCCGAGCGCCGAACCACGCCGTCGTGGGCCTGGGCGGAAAAGACGTAGGCCCGCTGGATCAGGTCCAGGTCGGGTTCCTTGATGTATGAGGCCACCTTGTCGGTGATTTCGTTGATGCGAATCATGTATGTCCATCCGTCTTACGGCTGATGCTGCAGCCTGCGCGGTATCCACCACTTCTCGGAGTTGTAGCCTATCCCCGCCGGAGCCGCCTTGATATTCTGTATCCGGGCCTGGACGATGGGCAGGGACATGGGGATGTAGAGAAAACAATAGGGCACTTCGTCGTGCAGGATCTCCTGCACCCGGTCGTAGATGGGCTTGCGCTCCTCCTCCCCGACCAGGTGCCGCCCGCGATCGAGCAGTTCGTCCAGTTCGGGGTTGATGTAACGGATGAAGTTGAGCCCCCCGTCCACGGCCTGAGACGAGTGCCAGACGTTGTAGATGTCAGGGTCCTGCAGGATGTTCCATCCCATGATAATAGCGTCGAAACGCCCCTTGTCAATGAACTCCTTGACGAACGCGGCCCACTCCACCGTGCGCAGGGAGACCTGGATGCCGATGTCCTTGAGCCGCTGCTGCAGGATGACGCCGGTCTTGATCCGCTGGGTGTTGCCCTGGTTGGTGATGATGGAGAAGGCGAAACGCTTGCCGTCCTTGTCCAGCCAGCCGTCGCCGTCCGAGTCGGTCCAGCCCGCCTCGGCCAGCAGTTCGCGGGCCTTGGCCGGGTCGTATGCGCGCGGCTTGACGTTCGTGTCGTACTGCCAGGTGCCCGGCTTGTACGGCCCGTTGGCCGCCTCGCCCAGCCCGTAGAGAACGCCCTTGACCAGTTCCCGCCGGTCGATGGCGTAGTCTATGGCCTGGCGCACGCGCACGTCCTGGAAAAAGGGATGCTTGAAATTGAAGCCCAGGAAGGAGTAGCCGAAGGCGAGGAACTTGAACTTGCGGAAGCCGCCGTCCCAGCCCGGCCCCGAGGTCTGGTAGAGGTACTGCAGCGGGTCCAATCCCATCATGTCGAGGTTCCCGGCTTTGAGCTCCAGAAACTGGGTGCCCATGTCCGGAATCATGCGGTAGACGAGGCGGTCGATGTACGGCTTGCCCTCGAAATAGTTCGGATTGGCCTCGAGCACGATCCGGCTGCCCGCGATCCATTCCTTGAGCATGTACGGTCCGGCCCCCACGGGCTGGCGGCTGTACTTGGTGTCGACAATGTTCTCCCCTTCCAGGAGGTGCTTGGGCAGGATGTCCGTGGCCCAGGAGACCAGCGCCTTGGCGAACGGCTGGTCATAGGTCGCCTCAAAGGAGAACTTGCCGGTCTTGCGGAACTCCTTGACCAGCTTGAAGTTGCCCGCATAGGCCGTGGGCGTCTTGGGATCGATGGTCAGCCGGTAGGTGAACTCCACGTCGTCGGCCGTGAGCTGGACGCCGTCGGTCCAATAGATGTCCTGGCGCAGTTTGAACTTGAGCAGCTTACCGCCGTCCAGGACCTCGTAGGATTCGGCCGCGTAGGGCACCAGGTTGATGTCCTTGTCGTATTTCAGCAAGCTGACGTAGATTTGGCCCCCGATCGTATGGGAGGGTTGGTCCGAGGACAGGATGGTGATCAGGTTGCTCGGTTCGCCGAGCATGGGCTGGACCAGGGTGCCGCCCTGTTCGGGCTCGGCCGGGATGTCCGCAGGGTTGACCGGGGGCACGGGCGTGGCAGGTCCGCCGCCGTCGGAACAGGCGAACAGGAGCATCAGGCAGAGCAAGGCCGCTAGCAGGTTATCGAGTCTCATTTTCCCTTGCAAAAACAATTTGGTTGGACCATACAATTATGCGAGCATGACTGACGTTCCCAGTATGGACCAACAGGTGCGAAAAGCCAAGGGTCCACTTGGACATGGGGGGGAAACAAATCCAGCTTGCCCATTGCCGGAGTTATATGTAAGAAGTTCTGTTCGATTTTATTGACATGATGATTTCGTGAGACTTTCGATGAGCAGCGGTGAAGAACAGATAGTCAAATCCATCCTACAGGATTTCATAGGCGACAGCGTCCCGGATTACATCCTGGAAAGCGCCCATGGAATCGTGGCCGAGAACGGCGTATCCAAACTGGACCTCAAGAAGCGGGAACAGTATTGGGACATCGACGGCCAGGTGCAGGGCGACGATTTCCAGAACTATACCTCGGAAATCGGACTGAACCTGTCCGACAGGACCATTAATTACTACTGCAACTGCCCGGATTCCTTTTCCGGGGTCTGTCGTCACGTGGCCGCCACGGCGGTCAAGCTGCTCAAGTCCCTGGACACCGAATCCGGCGGCGAGATGCCCACCCCGCGCACGGACTGGCGCCAGACCTTCCGCCCGTTCTTCGCCACCGAGCTGGAGCCCGAGGCCGGACGGCATTATCTCATCTACCGCATCTACCCCGAGCTCGGCCGGCTGCAGGTCGCCTTTTTCCGCGCCCGGCAAAACAAATCCGGCATCTCCCAGGTCCAAAACGAGGTCACCCTGGCCCAGATCGTCGAGAACCAGGACTGGTGCGACACCTCCCCGGCCCTGCCCGGCGTGGCCGAACAGATCGGCCATTACCTCGACTACTGGGGCCACAAGGTGGAGATTCCGGCGGGCCTGCACTCCTGGTTCTTCCGTGCGGTCAAGAACGAGTATTACCTCTACCTGCGCGAGACCGACCAGCCCGTGACCATCGAGTCCAAGACCATGCAGCTGAAGCTCTCGCCCGCCCTGAGCGAGGACGGCCTGAACTTCGACATCCTGCTGGCCAGAGAGGACAAGATGCCCTTCCCCATCACCGATGAGGAGGAGATATATTTCTACGGACGCCTGCCGCTGTGGGTCTACTACAAGAACTCCTTCTACCCGGTGCAGACCGGGCTGGACCCCAAGCTGGTCCAGGGCATGGTCGAGCAGAAGCCCATCGTGCCCCACGCCGACGTGTCCGAGTTCCTGGACCGCGTCTGGACCCAGATTCCGGTCAGCGACCTCTACGGCCAGGAGGACTTCCTGGAACGCGTGGGGCCCATATTCCAGGACGCGGACTACGATCCCAAGCTCTACCTGGACGAGGAAGGCTCCCTGCTCGTGCTCAAGATCCAGAACATCTACGCCAACGAGCACGGCGAGTTCATCATGCCCGGCCCCAACCCGGACCTGCAGACCGGTTCCTACCACGAGGGCGGCAAGTCCTACCTCATCCGGCGCGCCCAGGACGAGGAGGCCCGGCTGCTGACCGAGCTCCAGGAAATGAATTTCCAGCCCAGGAACAATCACATCTGGTTCATGGAGCAGGAGGAGGCCATCAACTTCCTGCTCGACTTCTATCCGCAGCTGGTCGAGGCCTACCGGGTCTACGGCGAGCAGAACCTGACCCGCTACAAGGTGCGCACCACGCAGCCCGTGGTGGTGGCCGAGGTGGAGAGCGACGAGGAGGACAAGTGGTTCAACCTCGAGCTGTCGGTTCAATACGACGACCAGAAGGTGCCCATCGAAGTCATCTGGGAGGCGTGGACCAAGGGTAAGCGCTACGTCCAGCTCAAGGACGGCTCCTACACCAGCCTGCCCGAGTCCTGGCTGAACAAGCTCGGCCACAAGCTCAAGGCGCTGGGCTTCGACCCGGAAAAGGCCCCCAAGCAGCAGTTCAACCAGTTCGAAGCCCCGGTGCTCGAAAAGATTCTGGAAGACCTGCCCCAGGCCCAGACCGATGAATTTTTCGTCAAGCTGCGCGAGAAGATCAACAACTTCGACCAGATCAAGATCATAGCCCAGCCCAAGGAGTTGCAGGCCACCCTGCGCCCCTACCAGATCCAGGGTCTGAGCTACCTGAACTTCCTGCGCGAGTACGGCTTCGGCGGCATCCTGGCCGACGAAATGGGGCTGGGCAAGACCATCCAGACCCTGTCCTACATCCAGTCCCTGGTGGACAGCGGCATCACCGGCCCGAACCTGATCATCGTGCCCACCTCGGTGCTGCCCAACTGGGAGCGCGAGGCCCAGAAGTTCGTGCCCAACCTGAAGCGGCTGACCATCTACGGGGCCAAGCGCGAGGGATTGTTCCAGCACATCAAGGACTCGCACCTGGTCATCACCACCTACGCCCTGCTGCGGCGCGACCTGGACGAGCTGCTCAAGTACGAGTACGCCAGCGTCATCCTGGACGAGGCCCAGAACATCAAGAACCCGAACACGATCACCGCCCGCTCGGTGCGCAAGCTCGACGCCGGACTGCGCGTCTGCCTGTCGGGCACGCCCATCGAGAACAACCTGTTCGAGCTCTGGTCCCTGTTCGAATTTCTCATGCCCGGCTTCCTGGGCTCCCAGCACAGCTTCCAGCGCGGCATCGTCAAGCCCATCAAGGACGGCGACGAGGAGACGCTCGACTACCTACGCACCCGGGTCAAGCCGTTCATCCTGCGGCGGACCAAGGCCGAAGTGGCCAAGGACCTGCCGCCCAAGATCGAGACCACCCACTACTGCGACCTGGTGGACGAGCAGCGCGAGCTGTACAACGCCCTGGCCAAGAAGCTCAAGGACCAGGTCCTCAGGGATGTGGACGAGAAAGGCATGGCCAAGAGCCAGATGTCCATCCTGGACGCCCTGCTCAAGCTCAGGCAGATCTGCTGCCATCCGCGCCTGCTCAAGCTCGACATGCCCGGCGTGTCCACCAACCTGCCTTCCGGCAAATTCGACGCCTTCAAGGACCTGGTGGTGGACATCATCGAGGGTGGGCACAAGGTGCTCGTCTTCTCCCAGTTCGTGCAGATGCTCCACGTCATCCGCAACTGGCTGCAGATCCGCGAGATCCCGTTCGCCTACCTGGACGGCTCGTCCAAGGACCGCTTCGACCAGGTGGACCGGTTCAACGACAACCCGGACATCCCCATCTTCCTCATCTCGCTCAAGGCGGGCGGCACCGGCCTGAACCTGACCAGCGCGGACTACGTCATCCACTACGACCCGTGGTGGAACCCGGCCGTGGAGAACCAGGCCACCGACCGTACGCACCGCATCGGCCAGAAACGCCAGGTCTTCGCCTACAAGATGATCTGCCAGAACACCGTGGAAGAGCGCATCCTCAAGCTCCAGGAACAAAAGAAGGACGTCGCCGAGGCGATCATCCCCGGCCAGTCCGCCCTGAAGAGCCTGACCCGCGACGATCTCGAGATGCTTTTCGAAATTTAGGTTAAATAGGAAACATTCCTATTTACTTCTCCGGTCTCTCCTGCTAGTCCAGACCCCACGCCTGTTGACGGCGTACAACCGTTGGATTTACTTGTAGAGGCATCATGATACATCCCATGCACAAGATATACGACCTAGTCACCTTCACCTTCGACCCTCTGCACCACTTCTGGGAAAAGGATTCCACCCAGCGGACCGTGGCCGGGTTCCTGGTGGTGGTCTTCGTCCTCGGACTGATCACCATCGAAATGAAACGCCAGGGCTGGATCACCGGGCCCGTCGGGGAGATGATCCCCACCAGCCACTTCATGGCCATCAACCTGGCCTTTACCCTGGTCCTGATACTCGAAGTCATCGGCCTGATCTTCACCCTGCCCTGCTCCATCTCCAAGTCCGTGGGCAAGCAGTTCGAAATCCTGGCCCTGATCCTGCTGCGGGACGCCTTCAAGACCCTGGCCGACTTCCCGGAGCCGATCACCATCACCGGCCACGAGACGGAACTGTGGACGCTCATCTCGGACGGCTGCGGAGCCGTGGTCATCTTCTGCCTGCTCGGCGTCTACGCCCTGCTGCGCCGCAACCTGGACGAGACCCTCAAGGGCGGCACCCGCCTGTTCAAGTTCGTGGCCGCCAAAAAACTGGTCGCCCTGGTCATCCTGGCCATCTTCCTATACATGGGAATCCACAACGGGCTGCTCGTCCTGCGCGGTGAGCACCCCCATCATTTCTTCAAGAATTTCTATACGGTGCTGATCTTCAGCGACATCATGCTGGTGCTCATCGCCCAGCGGTTCCTGCCCGAGTTCCGGGCGGTCTTCCGCAACTCCGGGTTCGCCCTGGCCACCCTGCTCATCCGGCTGGCCCTGACCGCGCCGCCCTTCTACAACGTGGGTATCGGCATCGGCTCCGCAGTCTTCGCCTGCCTGCTCACCCTGGTCTACAACACCTTCTACTCGAGCAATTCGAAGTACGTCCAAAAGCGGCCCTAGGCCCGGCCGGACGTCCCGTCACAGCAATTCGCGCACGGTCCGGGCGAACACGTCGTCCGCGACCAGCTCGAACGTGCCGTCCGCGCGCAGGACCGTGCACCGGGCATAGCCCGGCGTGAAGCGGAACAGCCCGTCCAGGGGGTGTCCGGTCACGCGGCAGAGCACCGCGCGGATCACGCCCGCATGGGTCGCGGCCAGCACCGGGCGCGGCCCCCTGGCCAGTTCCTCAAGCGCCGCCATGGCCCGCTCGGCCACGTCCTCGAAGCTCTCGCCGCCCGGCACGCGGTAGCTGCCCAGCCGCTTGCCGCGCGCCGCGTATTCCTCGGGAAACCGCCTGCGTATGGTGTCGAAGTCCAGACCGTCCCACTCGCCCATGTCAATCTCGTCCAGGGCGGGCAGGGACTCCACCTCCATGCCGAGCCTGGCGGCCAGCGGCTTGAGGGTGTCCAGCGCCCGCCCCGCCGGGCTGGAGCACAGCCGCGCGAACGGGATCGCGCCCAGCTCCTCGGCCAGTTCGCGGGCCTGGGCCAGACCGTCGGAAGAGAGGGGCACGTCCGTACGGCCCAGACACCTTCCCTTGCCGTCTTCTATCCGTCCGTGGCGCAAAAGAATGATCATGCCAACGCCTCCCTGGCCACGGCCTCGGCCGAACCGTCCATCTCGCGGTCGAACCGGGCCATGACCGCCTCGGCGCGGCCCATCCGCCCCCGGATGGCCTCCTCCGCGCCCTCCTCATGCCTGTACATCTCCACCTTCTCCAGATAGCGGCCCCTGAGGGGGACCGGCCCGTGACAGCGGACCAGTTTGTCGGCCAGAAAGACGACCTCCTTTTCGGTGATGGGCGCGTCGTCGGCCAGGGCCACGTCGAAATGGGCGGCCACGATGTCGGCCGCGTCGGAAAATCCGTGTTCGCGCAGCAACTCCGCTCCGGCGGCCTCGTGCCGTTTGGTCCCCTTGCCGATGTCGTGGGTCAGGGCCGCGCCGAGCACCAGTCCGGGGTCCAGCCGGACCGCGCCGGGCCGCGCGTCCAAACGCTCATTGAGCCGTCCGCACAGGGCCTGCGCCACCCGGGCCACGGCCCGGCAGTGACCGGCGATGTGGTCCGAGACCCCCTGCATCCGGACCAGCGCCCCGCACTCGTCCTTGAGCGGATAGCCGATCCCGGCCACGGCCAAAGCCAGTTCATAGTCCTCGGGATGGTCCAGGTCATGGACGGTCCCGAAATCGGCAACGTCCAGGTCGCGGGCGTCGGGCTCGAAACCGTCCAGTACCGACCGCAGCCCGCCTTCCCCGTCGTGGGAGAGGATGGCCGGAACAACCTCGCCGCCGATCAGCGGCGGATGCCCGCGCTCCCCGTTGAACCGGGGATAGAGCACGGCCGGGCGGGCGCGCCGGAATTCTTCCATGAGCCGCCTCACGGTCTCGGGCCTGACCAGGGGGATATCCGCCGGGAGCATGAAGAACCCTTCCGCACCGCCCTTCAGGGCCCGCACCCCGGCCAGGACCGAGGTGTACATGCCCTGCTCGTAGGCCGGGTTGTGCACGGCCATGGCCCCGGCCTCCATGGCGCAGGCCGCCACCTCGTCCGCCCGCTTGCCCGTAATCACCACGATGCGCTCCACGCCGCATGCCGCAAACAGCCTGATGCAGCGCGACAGAACCGTGCCGCCGTCGAGCGGCAGCAGCGGCTTGAACCGGCCCATGCGCGAGGACAGCCCGGCCGCCGGAATGATCGCCGCCAATTCTTTCATCACGCCTTGCCCGCCCTTACCTGGATGAGCTCGCCAACGATGCTGACCGCGATCTCCTCCGGGGTTCGTCCGCCCAGCGGCAGGCCGATGGGACTGGTGCAGCGGTCGATGTCCGCCTGGGTGAAACCGTCGGACAACAGGGATTCATAGACCTGATTGCGCTTGGTGGAACTGCCGATCATGCCCACGTAGCGCGCCTTGGTGCGCAGGGCTTCGGCCAAAACATTGCGGTCGTGCAGGTGCCCGCGCGTGACGATGACCACGAAGGCCTCGGCGTCGTCCTTGAAGGAATCGCAGCACCCGGCAAAGGACGGCAGGACGATCACCTCGTCCGCCTCGGAAAAACGCTCGCGGTTGGCGAACTCCTCGCGGTCGTCCAGGACCACGGTGCGGAAACCGACCATGGCCGCCACCCGCGCGGTGAACCGGGACACGTGCCCGGCCCCGAAGATATACAGCGGCGCGGGGGGGATGAACGGCTCGGCCAGGACCATGGGATCGCTGTCCCGCGTGAAGACCGGCACGTCGCTGTCCGGCCTGCCCTGAGCCAACTCATGCCCAATGACACGCGGACCGCCCCCGCTACTGTTCGCGCCGTCGATCCGGGTGGTCAGAGCCGCGGCGACGCCTTTGCGCAGCAGCCCGTCGAGTTCACTGTAGACGCGGGCGCATTCCCCGCCGGGCATGGCCTTCTCCAGGAGCATGGACAGGCCCCCGCCGCAGATCATATCAGAATTGGCGGCCAGTTCCTGGGTCATGTCCACGAACATCATCCGAGCCTCGCCGTCGGCCGCGCCGGAGCGCAGCATCTCCTGGGCCGCCCGGCAGGCGCGCGCCTCAGCCAGGCCGCCGCCCACGGTGCCGATGATGGTTCCGTCCCCGCGAACGGCCATCTTCGCGCCCGAGGACCTGGGCGTGGAACCGGAACTCTCCACCACCGTGACCAGGACAAAGGGAACATCGGCCCCGGCCAGTCCGGCCACGTCACGCACAAACGCTTGCATCAATCAACTCCCTATGGCTATGCGCCGCTTTTCCAGACCGGCAACGGCTGGTTCCGCGCCTCGCCTGTTCTCGATATCCACCTCAAGGCTCCCGTTGGCAAGCCCCCCGGCCACCACGGGCAAATTCTTCAGGGCCGCCAGAACGGTCTCCTTTGGGACGTCGCCGCACACGGTCAGGTGCAGCGTGTCTCCCTCCAGCCGGGCCGCGAAGTCCGCCAGCCCCGGCACGCCGTACAAAATCTCGTTCAACTCCCGCAGGGTCAGCGGCCCGGAAGGCAGCGGCACGCCGTCGCGCCTGCGCCTGACCAACGGGTCCAGCCTACGCAACGGACTGCCGCAGCCGCACTCCCCGGCCAGGATGCGGCCCACGTCGCCGGTGCGGTAGCGGATGAGCGGCATGCCCAGCTTGAGCGGCGTGGTCACGACCATGTCGCCGAACTCGCCGTCCGGAAGCAGCGCGCCCGTGTGCGGG
The DNA here is from genome assembly GCF_051175575.1 of Pseudodesulfovibrio sp. lm2024. NCBI lineage: Bacteria > Pseudomonadati > Thermodesulfobacteriota > Desulfovibrionia > Desulfovibrionales > Desulfovibrionaceae > Pseudodesulfovibrio > Pseudodesulfovibrio sp. lm2024. The sequence goes on along the minus strand of NZ_CP195092.1, from coordinate 1,615,451 downwards.
TCCACGATCTCGACGTAGACGTCGGTCTCGCGCAGGTGCATGCCCGAGCCGAGCCGACACTCCACGGCCCCGCCCAGGCCGGTCTCGATCATGCCCCAATGGCGGAAGACCCGGCAGCCCAGCCGCCCGGCCACGCTCGCCCGGACCGCATCCGGGATCACGTCCCAGCACAACAGTGCGGACCGGATCGCCCCCTTGGGCAGGCCGCGCGCCTCCCAGGCGTGGGCCAACAAGTTGATGTGGGCAGGGGAACCGACCACGCAGGTGGCATTCTCCGCCAGACAGCGGTCCACGGCCTCCCCGGCGTCCGTCAGTTCGCCGGAGGCCACGGCCCGTGAGCCATGGTGCGACAACGCCTCATCGAGCAGCTGCCCCACCCCGCCGGGGCGTGTTCCGGGCAGGAGCACCAGCGCGGTGCCGCCCGGCTCGACCATGTTGGCCATGCCCCAGCCGAAGAAATCCACCGTGGCCGCAAGGTCGTCTGCGGTATGGAAGATGCGCTTGGGCTCGCCCGTGGTCCCGGAACTGGACAGGGTGACCACCCGCTCGATCGCGTCGCGGGACACGCTGAGCAGCGCGTCCGGGTTGTCCCGCAGGTGGTCCGGCGTGATCATCGGCAGCCGGGAAAAGTCTTCCAGGGAACACAGGTCCGCGCCGCGCACGCCGGACAGATGACGGTTGTAGACCGGACTGCCCTGCCGGGCGTGGTCGACCAGTTCTCTCAGCCGCTCAAGCAGCCAGCCGCGCAGCTCGGAAGCGGACGGGACCGTGTCCCGGTCCATGCGCCCGGCCAACCAGCAATCAAGATTCGTTCGTCCCATGACACTTCCCCCGGTACAGGGTTTCGCCGTCCATGGACGTCAGGTTGTATGCGCAGAACGGGATAAGCCGACCATCCGGCGAGACCTCGTGGATGCAGCACCCCTTGAGCCGCTCCAGATCCAGGGTCCAGCAGTCCTGGAAGGCCATGGCCGACACGGCCAGGGTGTGGGTGGCCGCCCGCCGGATGAAGGCGTCCAGGGCGTCTTCCGGGCCGCCGGTAACGGGGCCGCCCGGGTCGGCGTCAAAGGCCATGGGCAGTTGCAGGTCCGGCGCACTCCACTGGCGCTTGACGAACGCCTTGGCCGCGTCCGCCCCTTCCGATGCCGGGCGCGGCGTGCATCCGCAGGCCCCGCCCGATGAGAGCCGGGTTAAACCGCCCTGCCCGGTGACCACGTAGTTGGCGTGGAAGGAACAGAAGGCGTGCTCGCAGCCCGGTGGCCGAAAGTCGCCCGCCCTAAGCATGCCGCCGGTCTGGGCCTCCAGGCCGCGCATGATCTCGGGCAGGGTGATGCGCTCGTCGTCCCCCGGCTGCTTCGGGTAGCGCCCGAAATAGCTGACCGGCTGGAAATGGACCCCGCGCACGGCCGGGGAGCGGTCCACGGCCAGCCGGAGTATCTCGCCGAGGTTGCCGTCGTTGACGCCCGGCACCAGCGTGGGCACCAGGATGATGCCCACCCCGGCCCCGGCCAGGGCGTCCAGGGCCGCCAGTTTGGTCTCGAGCAACGGGCGGCCCCGCAGGGCCTGATAGATACGGTCCTCGGTGCCGTCGAACTGGAGGAAGACCGAGTCCAGCCCGGCCTCGGCCAGCCGGGCCGCGTAGCCCGGTTCGCGCCCCAGCCGCAGCCCGTTGGTATTCAGCTGGATGAACGGAAATCCCCTGGACTTGCCCAGCCGGATGATCTCGGGAAGGTCCTCGCGCACCGAGGGCTCCCCGCCCGAGAGCTGGATGTTGCAATGTCCGGAGGCCGACTCCACCCGGTCGAACAGAAAGCCCAGTTCCCCCATGGACGGATCGGGGGGAGCCGCCTTGCCGGACGAGGCGAAGCAGACCGGGCAGCCCAGGTCGCAACGCCATGTGACCTCGATGAGCGCGGTGCAGGTATGCTGGCGGTGGGCGTCGCACAGCCCGCAGTCCAGCGGACATCCCCGCTCAACAGGCGTGAACGCCGTGCGCGGTCCTGACGGGACCTTGGGCCGCGCCCAGGAATCGAAAGACGGTTCGCCGCGCCAGACCACGGTGCGGAAATCGCCGTGGTCCGGGCAGGTCTTGATCAGAAAGGTCTCGTCGCCGGCGGTCTCGTGGCGGGCCGGAATCGGTTTCAGGCAGACCGGGCAGACGCTCCTGGGGCTCAGGCTCACGGCAACTCGCGTCCCTCGGCCGGGTCCAGCCCGTTGTCCACCAGGATCTCGCGGACCTTGGCGTTGGCCTCACCTATCAGCCCGCCGCAGCGGGTGGGATGGGGCTGGCCGCATCCGCCGTCCAGGATGGCCGCGCAGGTGGTCCCGCCGTATTCAAGGGTCCGCTCCGTGAACCAGTCGCGCAGGGACTCGATCATCACCGGCAGACACTCCTTAGGCTCTTCCATGTCCATGCCCTTGCCCGCGTACAGGCCGAGCGCCAGGGTCGCCCCGGTGAGCACGCCGCACGGCCCGGAGCAGTCGCCCAACCCGTCGCACAGACCTCCGGCGGCCCGCACCAGGTCCGGGTCCTCGCGCCCCATCTCGTCCAGGGCCATGAGGACCATCATCTGGCTGCAGCAATATCCTTTCCCGGCCAATTCCATGACCCGGAGTCCGGTGTCGTCCAGCATCAATAGGCTCCTTGCTTTTGCGCGATCATCAGAAAATAGCCAAGCCCCCGCCCGCAGCCGCAGGAAGCCCCCTCGCCGGTCCAGGCGAGACGGGCGGCCAGATCACGCAGGTGGGAGGAATGGTCCTCCAGCACATCGATGGTGAAGCCGTGGTCGCGGACCAGACGCGCGATCTCGGCCAGTGGAGCGGCCCGGTCCGCGCAGGATGCGCCGCCGCCCACGGGGGAACCGGATGCGCACAGGTCGGACAGGACCAGGGCCCCGCCGGGCCTCAGCACCCGATAAAATTCCTTGAGCCCGCCGGGCCGGTCGTCGAACAGGGACAGGACGCACTCGCAAAACAGGGCGTCGAACGTCCCGGACCGGAAAGGCAGCCGGTCGCCATAGCCCCGGACGAGTCCAGGCACGCCGTCGGCACGCCAGATCTGATCGGCGGACGGTTCCACGCCCCAGGCCTGAACGCCGTAGCGCGAGCGCAGCCGGGCCACGGTGGCTCCGAGCCCCGCGCCCACGTCCAGGACGCGCTGCCCGGGCAACAGGCCGATATGGTCGGCCGCCCGGTCGGTCAGCGCGAACCCGCCCGGCCGGAGCGTCTCCCCGGCAACGGCGCGCAGTTCCTCACGCTCCCACAACGGGCGCGGCGCAAGGGACACGGCTACTTGTCCTCCAGCAATTGCTCCACCTGGTGCATCTTGCCCAGGGCCAGCGATTCGGGGATGTACACATAGCCGCACTTGGGGCAGGTGGGCAGTTCCACGATGAACTGGGAGTTGAGATAGGTCAGCTCCACCGGTTTCATGGCCAGGTCCTCGTCGCAGGGGCCGCACCGCCAGCCGTCGGCTCCGGTTCCCGGTACCTTGATCATGCTCATGGCTGCCCTCCCTGTATCTGCATGCGATGGCACCAGGTGTCGTGCACCAGGTACCCGTCGTCCGTCTGTTCATATTCCACCCAGTAGGTCACCACGGCCGGGCGGAACGAGGCCAGGAAACGGCCGGTCTCGCCGTGGACCAGATGTCTGCCGGATTGTTCCGCCTGGAGCAGGACCTTCTGTACGTCGCTGGTCAGGATGCGCCGCTCCTCCATGACCGCCGCGCCCGCTTCAGTGCAAATAAACCGAACGGTTTCAAAGGGCTCGGCCGGTGCGCCGTCCGTTTCGCTCCACAGTTCGCGCAACAACTTCTCGCGCAGATGGACGCGGTTCTCGCGCCGCTCGGAATGGCCCGGCGTAGGCCGCGCGCCCGCCCCCTCCGCGCCCGGATAAACCAGGTCGTAGAGGTGCACGGCCGTCTTGCCGGTCCGGGCGATCATCTCCCGGCACATGGCGCAGTAGGTCACGTAATCCTCATCCACCGCGTCGGCTCGCGCCTTGGCCGCGGCCTGGCCGAGGGCCGGGTCCACCTCGTTGAGCAGGCCGCCGTAGCCGCAGCACTGTGTCAGCTCACCGGTATACTCCGGCTCGACCACGGACACCCCGAGGGAATCCAGAAGGTTGCGCACGTCGCCACGCAGGGCGCCGTCCTCGCGGGCCGCACACGGGTCGTTCACGGCCAGGGTCCCGCCCTTCTTCACAGCGGACTGGGGCAGGCCGAGCGCGCTCAGGATGGACCAGTGGGAAACGATCTCCGCCTCGGGCATGGCTTCGCGCAGAATCTTGATGCAGGAAGGACAGGCCGCGATGATGCGCGGCGAGCCGAGTCCCTGCCAGGCCGATTTCAGTTCGGCCAGGGACTCCTTGAACAGCGCGTCGCGCCCGGACCAGGCGGCCGGAGCGCCGCAGCAGCGCAGGATCAGCCCGACCTTGCCCAGCCGCTGGCGCAGGTCCGCATAGGCGCGCTCCGCCCCGCCGGGGTCGGTGGCGGTCAGCTGGCAGCCGGGGAAAAAGACGTATTCGCTCGAATCCGCGCCCGGCGCATGCCGGGCGAGGGCGCACTTGTCGCCGTCGGCAAAGGCCATGTCGCGCAGGGCGAACTCGTGAGCCGAGGGCGGCATGGTCCCCTTTGCGATCATGTTCCGCCGCGCCTCCAGGCAGACGTCGCCCATGGCGAAGTCCTCGGGGCAGACCGTGTCGCACAATCCGCAGAGCATGCACGAGTTGATCATCTTGTTGGCCTGGCGCGTGCCCCGGACTATGGCCTCGTTGTTGTAGACCTGGCGGACGTAGACCTTGGGGTACTGCTTGTAGTGCTTGAGGTAGACGCATCCCTTGACGCACTCCATGCACTCGCACTTGAGGCAGCGGGCGGCTTCCTCAACGGCATGCGCCTCGTCGTACCCGTCGCCCACGGGCACCGGCGCGGCCGGTTCGACCTTGGACACGTTGGTGTACAGGCGCGTGTCGTACGGTCCTTCGAGCTCGCGGCTCTTGACCATGGACACGCCCTGGGAAAATCGCATGATGGAATTGGCCGCGCGCCTACCGGCAGCGGCCTGAAACACCGGGGAAGCCTCGCCCGCGCGGCTGGCGAACAGCCCGAGCCGGTTGGTGCCCAGGGTGACCTCGTCCGGCTCGCCGAAGTAGCAGACCGGTTCGGGCACGCCGTCGCAGTCCACAAAGACCGCGTCGCACGCCTCCAGCTGGCCTTCGACCAGCTCCTGGCTGAGCGTCACCTCCTGTTTGATGGTCACGCCCATGCGGTCCATGGCCTCCAGCTCGCTGCCGAGCACTCCCTCGGGCAGGTCGAAACCGACCTCGGGCGCGTCGCAGAACACGGTCACGGAGAACCCCTTGCGGGCAATCTCCCAGGCCGCGCACAGGCCGGTCATGGAGCCGCCGACCACGGCCACGGTCTTGCCGTTGCGCGGCAGGGGCCGGGGCGGCTTGGCCGGTTGGGCCGCGCCCGCCAGAAAACGCTCAAGGGAGCCCATCTCAATGGGACCGCCCTTCTCGCCGCGCAGGCAGGCAGCCTTGCACGGCGCGTCACATATCCGGGCGAGGACACCGGGCAGCGGCATGGTCTTGGCCAACACGGCCCACGCCTTGTCCACGCGGCGCGCGGCCAGCAGGGAGCAACATTCGCGGGCGTCGACATGCAGGGGACAGGCCGCCACGCACTTGGGCGGTTCCTCCTGAATACACTTGCTTTCCCATTGTCTCAGTTCCGATTGTTCCATGGGTCCCCACTTACGGAAAAAAGCGGCCCATGCCAAGGCATGGGCCGCTGTTGTTACGGTTTTACACTAGCCCTTCATGGCGGCGAGCACCTTCTCGGGGTAAGCGGGCAGGTGGCGGATACGCGCACCACAGGCGTTGTAGATGGCGTTGATGACCGCAGCGTGCGGAGCGGTCAACGGCATCTCGCCGACGCCGGAAGCACCGAAGGGACCATCGGCACGCGGGGTCTCCACGTAGATGATCTCCATGTCGTCCGGGATGTCCTTGATGTAGGGCATGCCCGCGCCGGCCATGTTGGAGTGCTTCTTGATGTCCTCGTAGTCCTCGGTCAGCGCCAGGCCGATGCCCTGGGCCACGCCGCCGTGGATCTGGCCGTCCACCAGGAGGTAGTTGTTGACCACGCCGATGTCGGCCACGGTGACCATCTTCTCGACCGTGGTCTTGCCGGTGGCGGTGTCCACGGAAACCAGGGACAGGAACACGCCGTACATGTAGCAGCAGAACGGGTTGCCCTGGCCGTTGGCGTCGCAGTCGTTGGCCGGAGCGCTCCACTTGCCGTGGTACAGCAGCTCGAGTCCGTCGGCGACCATTTCCGCATAGGTGCGGAAGGAGCCGTCGGGCTTCTGCATGGCGGCCACGAGCTGGTCGCAGGCGTTCTTGGTGGCCTGGCCCACGACGACCTGGGAGCGGCTGCCGCCGGCCGGACCGGCCGCGGGAGCGAAGCTCGTGTCGCCCATCATCAGATGGATCTGATCCGGGGTCAGGTTCAGGGGACGCAGGGCCTCGTGGGCCGTGCCCAGGGTACCCATGTCCGCGCCCTGGCCGTGGTCGCCCCAGGCGGAGTACACGGTCACGGTGCCGTCCTCGTTCAGGGCGATGTCGACCTCGGCGGTGTCCGGGCCGTCCAGGCCGGAACCGTACACGCCTACGGAGACGCCCACGCCGAGCTTCTTGGCATCGGTGGAGTTCTCGGCCGCGTACTTCTTGAATTCCTCGTACTTGGGACGGACCTTGTCGATCATCTCAGGCAGGGAATAGACCTCGGGGTCCTGGCCGGTGGGGGTGGTGGAACCTTCGCGGTAGACGTTCTTGTAGCGCAGTTCCAGCGGATCCATGCCCAGCTTCTCGGCCAGTTCGTCCATGCACACCTCGGAGGGGAACTCCGCCTCGGGAGCGCCGTAGCCGCGGAAGGCCGCGCCCCAGCAGTGGTTGGTGCACACGGTGCGGCCTTCGCCGCGGATGGCCGGGATGTCGTAGCCCGCGCCGATGTACTGCGCGCCGCGCAGGGTCAGCAGATCGCCGAACTCGGAGTACGGGCCGTGGTCCACGGTCCAGTCGGTCTCCATGCCGAGCAGCTTGCCGTCCTTGGTGGAGGCCAGGCGCACGGTGGTGAACTGCGGCGAACGCTTGCCGGTGTACTGCTGCTGCTGTTTCCATGTGTAGTTCAGGTAGACCGGACGGCCGGTGGCCAGGGCGGCCGCGCCAACCAGCGCTTCCATGGTCGGGGAGAACTTGTAGCCGAAGGTGCCGCCCGTGGGGTTCTGGACCATGACCATGTTCTCGGGCTCCACGCCCAGACCGGGAGCGATCATGAGCATGTGCAGGTGGATACCAATGGATTTGGAGTGGATGACCAGCTTGCCCTCGTCCCCGATGTAGGCGAACCCGACATCCGGTTCGATGGGCATGTGCGGCTGGCGCTGCGTGTAGTAGTCGCCCTCGACAACCACGTCGGCGGCGTCGAAGATGGGCTTGGTGTCCGGTCCCTTGGCCTCTTTCTGGATGTAGTAGACGTTGGGGGTGCCGGGATGGATCTCGATGGCGTCCTCGGCCATGGCCGCGGGAGCGCTCATGTACTCGGGCAGCTGCTCGAGCTCGACCTTGACCTTGGCCGCGCCTTCCTTGGCCGCAGCCGGGCTCTCGGCGCAGACAATGGCGATGGCGTCGCCGTACTGGAAGATCTTCTCGTCGCACAGGATGGGACGATCCCAGCCGTCGCCGAGGTTGGTCGGGAAGGTGATCAGACCGGTGATGCGGTTCTTGCCCTTGACGTCCTTGTGGGTGACGACCTTGTGCACGCCGGGAACGGCCTCGGCCTCGGTCACGTCGATGGACAGGATGTTGGCGTGGGAAACCTCGGCCTGGACCAGCTCGCAGTACAGGCTTCCGGGAGGCAGGCGCAGGCCCATGTCGGCGCCGAAGTCCCAGGTGCCGGTGACCTTGGCCACAGCGGAGGGGCGCGGATAATGGGTATTCCAGATACGGCCGTCCTCGGGGATCTTGAAGATGAGATCGTCCATGGACTTGTCGCCGCGCATGACTTCGGCGGCGGCCATGACCGCGTCGACCAGCGGTTTATAGCCGGTGCAGCGGCATACGTTCTTGTGCTTCTGGAACCAGTCGCGGACTTCGTCGCGGGTCGGGCTGGGGTTCTCGGTCAGAAGCGCGTAGGTGGACACCAGGAAGCCGGGCGAGCAGAAGCCGCACTGCGCGCCGCCGAAGGCGATCCAGGCCATCTGGATGGGATGCAGGCTGCCGGGGGTACCCAGACCCTCAAGGGTCATGATTTGGGTGCTGTTTTTGACCCGTTTCATCTTCACGGTACAGGACCGGACCAGTTTGCCATCCCGCAGGATGGTGCAGCTGCCGCACTGGCCGGTTCCGCAACCGACTTTCACGCTGGTCAGTCCCAGGTTCTGGCGCAACACGTTGGCCAGGGACTCTTCAGGTTCGCACACTACGACCCTGGAGACTCCGTTTACTTGGAGCGTCCGTTTGATCATGACAGTTTTCCTCCTAATTTGTTCTCTCTGTCTCGCAGATAGGTTGGGTTCCCAAGGAACCTTGATCTATTTACCGAAGGGGCAGATGGGATAGCGGCAGACCTCGCAGGTCGCGCAGAATCCCCCATGCCCCAAGGATACGATGTCTTCACGGGTGATCTTCTCCCCGGCCAGCAGGCGCGGGACGATCAGATCGAACACGGACGCCCGGTAGTACATGACGCAGCCGGGCAGCCCGAGAATGGGCACGCCGTTCAATTCCGCGACCATGAACATGACCCCGGGGAACGTGGGGGAACCGTAGGTGATGACGTCCGCGCCGGTCAGCCGGATGGCCGTAGGCGTCTGGTCGTCCGGGTCCACGGACATGCCGCCCGTGACCACGACCATCTCCGCGCCCCCGGCGATGAAGGCCATGATCGCGTCGCGGGTCATGGCCGGGTCGTCCGAGGTCAGGGTCTGGCCCATGACCTCGGAGCCGAGGGTGGAGAATTTCTTGCGGATGACCGGGCCGAACTTGTCCTTGATGCGGCCGTGGTAGACCTCGCTGCCGGTGGTCACCAGGCCCACGGACAGCCGCCGGAAGGGCCGGATGCCGACCACGTAGTCGTACTCGGCGCAGATGGCCTCCACCTGCTCGATCTTCTTCTCGTCGATAACCAGCGGGACCACGCGGGTGCCGGCCACCGGACGGGTCTCGGTGACCTGCTGGCCGGTGTGCAGGGTGGCCAGGACCACCTCTTCGATGGAATTTATGCGGTTGAGGGCCTCGACGTTGACGTCGAGCAGGCCGGGATCGGCGATGAAGTTGATGCGCCCCTCGGACACGTCCGACAGGGTGATGTTCGGGCCGACGGCCGCGTTGGCTATGCGGTGGGCGGCCTCGTTTTCGTGGATGCAGCCCTTTTCCATATCCAGGACGTAAATATGCTCCTTGCCTATCTCGAGCAGCGTCTGGATGTCTTCTTCCATTATGACGTGTCCCTTGCGGAACACCGGCCCCTTGGACTCCCCGGGGACGATCTTGGTCATGTCGTGGCAAAGCACCATGCCCACGGCATCCTGTACTGGTACGGTCTTCATTACTCCTCCACTAAAGACTCCGTATATGGTCCGCCGCCCCTTGCCGCGGGACGGCCCGGCTTATCATTGCTTACATGAGCGATGATTATGTCTAAACAAGCATAATAAATGGGTATAACTCCCCTTACACGCTCGTCAGCCACCTTTTCCGGCACACCCTTTATTATGCCGACTTGGACCTAACTTATTCCGTTGAATGATCCAGGTCAACCACCTCTATTCAATTTAGCCTATATTTTTCATTATGTTAGGTGTGCACTTTTCGAACACAACACCATTCCGGACAGGCCCGACAACACGGCAAAAGCCTGCCCGAAGCCACGGTCCTTTCCAGCAACATTCTGAAAAAGGAGAGAATCCGAAAAACGGACATGCGGTCACTTTTCCACTTGCGGACCGGATCCCGATCCGCCGGTGCGCCCCCGATTGGGTCGCGTGGCGACCCGGGGAAGGAAAACGCCCGCAACCACTTCGATCACCGCCATGATTTTTCCTCTGCGGACGAAGGGACTGAACCCGAGGCATACGCCTGCCGCGTCGCGGCAAGGTTCATTTCTTGAGCAAGAATCGGTCCATTATGTTTATGTAGGCACAGTACGGCGTTACGCTGTTTTCACCCAGTGTGTCATTGTGCCCTTTCAGACATGATTTCCGGGTCGCCTTGCCAGATATATTGCCTGAACCAACATAAACATCATAATTACAACATGTTACAATATGTTTCTTTTTGACACACCAAAATAGGCCAAGTGTGTCACAATATCATGCTCCAAGCGGCCTTCTGTCCTATAAAAGTGAACCGGGGCCGCAAAAGGCGAAAGCCGCGTCCCGAGACACGGCTTTCAGCGGTAACCTTCTGTCGATGCAAGCAATGCGGTTTCGACCAGGCGGTCACTCTTCTTCACGCAGATCGATCCACTGGCCGCCGGTGAGCGCCCCGAGACGGTCCGGCGTGAGCCGGAAGACCGCGTGCGGCGTTCCGGCCGCCGCCCATATCTCCGCGAACTGCCTCAGGTCCTTGTCCAGCACGGTGCGCAGGGGCGTCGCATGGGCAACGGGCGGGATGCCTCCAATGGCGAATCCGGTGCGATCCTTGACGAAATTTCCGTCCGCACGGCACAGTTCCAGGGAGACGGCGGCGCGCACTTTGGCCGCGTCCACTCGGTTCACGCCCGAGGCCACTACCAGAACCGGCTCGCCCGTGGCCCCGTCGCGAAAAATCAGGGACTTGGCTATCTGCCCCACGGTGCAGCCGATGCTCCCGGCCGCGTCCACGGCCGTCCTGGTGGACGAATCCAGCTCCTTGACGTCAAAGTCATCTCCCTGTTTAGACAGGAAATCCTGCACTCTTTGCGCGCTCTTGCTCAGTCTTTTCTCCATACGGTCTCTCCTCGTATTCCCGGTCCGGACCGGTTCTTCTTGCCCGGCGGCCGGACTCCTGCTAACTCTTTTTTGTGCGTTATAACGCATTTCATCGAAGCTATCACCGTACGCTATAGCGCACAAGGAGAAACCATGGCAGCGGATGACATCAGGGAATCCATAGCCGGACGGCTGAAGGCATGCCGGAAGGAGCGGGAAATGAGCCTGGACAAGGCGGCCCTGCTCACCGGCGTGTCCAAGGCCATGCTCGGCCAGATCGAACGCCGCGAATCCGCGCCGACCATCGCCACCCTGTGGAAGATCGCCAGTGGGCTGGACATATCCTTCTCATCGTTCTTCGCGTCCGAGGGGGGCTCGGACTTCCGCCAGGTGCCCTTTCCCAACGACCGGAACATGGCCATCCGGGTGATCTTTCCCTTTGACGCGGCCACGCGCATGGAGATGTTCGAGGTCACCCTGACCAACCGGCACCACCAGCGCTCCCCCGGCCACCGGTTCGGGGTGGTGGAGCACGCGGTGACCATCAGCGGCGTGCTGGACCTGATCTACGAGGGCCGGGTGCACCGGCTCAAGCCGGGCCAGTCCCACCGCTTCCACGCGGACGTGGCCCACCAGTACCGGGCGGTCACCGATACCGTCGTGTTCCAGGACATCATCTGCTACACCTAGGGTCGCCTGGCCGTGCTGGGCCGGCCGATCCGGAACCAGCCAACAAACCAGCCAAACCAACAGAGACACACCCTATTGACTGAGCATAAAATCATGTATATCTAGACTAGTAGAAACAGATTAAAACCAGCCAACAAACCAGCCAAATGGAGGCGGCATGAAGCCGATACTGCCCCACGGAGCCCTCCTCGGTCCCCTCAAGGACCTCGCCCAGGACGTCACCGCGACTTCGGCGGCCCTGGAAGGCCGCGTGGCCCTGGACACAGCCCGGGTCCTCGGCGACCAGCTGCGCCTGATCAATTCCTTCTACAGCAACCTCATCGAAGGCCATAAAACCTATATCCCGGATATCCAGAAGGCCTTGAACGGCCACTACAGCCGGGACGCGGGCAGCCGCTACGCCCAGGAGCTGTGCCGGGCCCACGTGGTCGCGGAAAAGGCGCTCATGGACCGGGTGGAACAGGCCCCGGAGACGAACGTCAGCTCGCCGGAGACCCTGCGGACCATCCACCGCGAATTTTACTCCCACCTGCCGCCCGAGCACCGGTTCACCCATGAGGAGCACGGCTTCACCGACATCGAGGTCCGGCCCGGAGAGTTCCGCGACGTCGAGGTGGCGGTCCACCGCGACGCGGGAACCCACGGCCCGAGCTGCACCGACCTTCCCGCCTGTCTGGAGCGATATGCGCAGGACTACGACGTGGGCCGCTACCACGGAGACGAGAAGCTGATCGCCATGGCCGCCGCCCACCACCAGCTGACCTGGCTGCATCCTTTTCGGGACGGCAACGGCCGCGTCTGCCGCCTGCACTCCGGCCTGTTCATGGCCCGCTCCAAGATCAACCGGGGCAACCTGTGGTCCCTGTCGCGCGGCCTATCCCGGCGCAAGCAGGAGTACATGATCAACCTCTTTTCCGTGGACCCCGCGCCCGACGACACCCCGGAGGCCCTGAACGAACGGCTGGCGGACTTCTGCGAGTTCTTCCTCGGCGTCTGTCTGGACCAGGCCCAATTCATGACCAACCAGTTGCGGCTGGAAAAGATTGAACAGCGCATCGAGTGGTTCGTGCGCGAACGCTCGCAGCGTAGCGCCGACCGCCTCCCCCTGCGGGCCTCGCGCCTGTTGCGGGCGGTCTTCATGCAGGGGCGGGTTCCCAGGGGCCAGGTCCCGGCAATCCTGAACACGAGCGAGACGAGCTCCCGGCGGCTCGTCCGCCAACTCACGGACGAAGGGCTGCTGACCTCCGAGTCCCACCGCGCGCCCTTGAAGGTGGCCCTGCCCATGCACGTCATGCCCTATTACTTCCCGTCCCTGTACCGCCCGGACGTGCTCGGCCCGGAATACACCGAGTTGCTCGGCGCGGACCTGCCCGAGGCGTAGGGTTTTCATTGCGAACAAAAGGCGCAAAAAAAGAGGGTGGCCGAAACCACCCTCCGATTTTTTGTTCTCCGCACCGGACCGGATGCCCGGCACCGGCCATCGGCTCATCAGAACGGCACGTCGTCCATGCCGCTGGCCTCGGACGGGAAGGCGGGACCGAGGTCCTCTTCGTCCTGCTGCGGATAGCCGTTCTGCTGCGGGGGATTCTGCTGCGGACGATTCTGCTGATAGCCGCCCTGCTGCTGATACCCGCCCTGCTGCTGGTAGCCGCCCTGCTGAGCAGGCTGCTGGCCGTCGGGGGCGCGGTCCAGACCCTGGATGCTGTCGGCCACGATCTCCGTGGTGTAGCGGTCCTGGCCGTCCTGCCCCTGCCACTTGCGGGTCTGGAGCTTGCCTTCGACCATGACCAGGCGGCCCTTGCCGATGTAGTTGCCCACGAACTCGGCCTGCTGACGCCAGGCCACCACGCGGTGCCACTCGGTGCGCTCGACCTTTTGGCCGGTCTGCCGGTCGCGGTATCCTTCGTCCGTAGCCACGGAGAAGTTCGCCACGGCCTGACCGGAGCCGGTGTAGGAAACCTTCGGATCCTGGCCGACTCGGCCCACAATGATCACTTTATTTAAACTGCCAGCCATTTCAACTCCTTACCTGACAATGGTTCGTCTTACAGAAAAGCAATATCAAAAATCGGCGGCAATGTCTTCCAGCGCGTCCATGGTATCTTCCAGGGCGTAGGTCAGCTTGTCCGCCTCGCCGGGCTGCCAGTCGCCGAGGGCCTTTTCAATGGCCTGTCGCAACTCGTCGGCCTTTTCGGCGTCCGCCTTCAGGGCCTTGGCCTGGTTATCGGGGATGAGCCCGGCCCGGACCGCGTCGAAGACCGCGTCGGCCAGCTCCATGACGCCCTTCTTGGGGATGACGGAGCTGTCCTGCCAGGCCAGTTTCCACAGGGACGGCCACGCCTTGCGCACCTCGTCCTCGCTGTACGTCCACGCCGACACCCGAACCTGAAGCAATCTGCCCATGGCGCGCCTCCGCTGTTTGCCTACGCCTCTTCTTCCCACTCGCTCTGGATACGGGCCACCACATCCTGGATGACCGTGAGCTGGTCCTCGGGGCAGACGCCGATGAGGGGCTCGCCCTCGTCCACGTTATCGCCCCGGCCGAAGTAGACGGAGTAGATGATGCCCTCGGGCCCGGAATAGGCCAGGGGGGTCTCCCGCTTCATGCGGGACACGATGAGAAATTCCATGCCGTCCTGGACCTTGACCGAGCGCTTGCCCGAGACCTTGAGCTTCTGGTCCACCTCGGGGACGAAGTAGTACTTGGCCCGTTCCGGGGCGCGGAACAGGTACAGGGCCTCCTGCAGGATCAGTTCGATGACTTCCTTGCGGGTCAGGTAATGCTTGATGGTCACCAGCGGCTCGCCCGCCTCCACGAACTGCCCCTCGTGCCGGGTGTGCACGGCCTCGATCACGCCCTTCTCCGGCGCCAGGATGGGCTTCTCGTTCTTCTCGCGGGTCAGGTGGGCCAACAGGGTGCCGGGCTTTTCCAGAAACTCGCCGCGCGGGCCGTGGACCTTTTCGCCGGGCTTGACGGACGCGAACGAAACCACCCCGGTATGCGGGGCGCGGACCACGATCTCGCGGTAGGGAGACGCCTTGACTTTATCGAGCAACTCTTTGATATTTAGCACTATTTATCCTCTATTACGCTTCGATTCGTGTTTGTTTGAAACACGGGACGCGCTCGGGGGTGTCTCATAAAAATCAGCGATAGTAAAGGTTGCGCCCGCCCATGGTCAGCAGCGACTGGTGGAGGTTCTTTTTAACCTCCCGACGGTCCCAGATGCCGTGGATGTGGCCGCGTGACAGGGCGTGGTACGCCCTGTGGTAATTGGGCGGCACGGCTATGCCCGTGGTCTCGGAGATGACCCCGGGCCCGGCAAAGCCGATATTCGAGGACTGGACCGCGAACTGGTACGGCGAGCACCCCAGGAAGCTGGCCACGGGGCCGGCGTAGGAGTTGGTGTCGTAGAGCACCAGGTACAGGCCGCCCGCGTCTATGTAACGACGCACGGCGATGGTGCAGCGCGGCATCTGGATGACCCCGTTGACGCCCTCCTGGATGCGGATGCCCGCCGTGCCGTGCACGTAGGCGATGAACGGCTGGCGCTTGCGCGTGGCCCGCTCGGCCGCGCGGATGAACTTCTCGCCCTCGGCCGCGCCCACCGAACCGCCCCGAAACGGCGCGCAAAGCACGGCCACCACGGCGTCCACCTCCTCGATGGAGGTCTCGAAGGTGATGCATGCGGACTTGAGCCCGGTACGCTCCTTGGCCTTGTCCAGCTTGGTGTCGAATTTCTCGTAGCCCAGGGGGTTGATGGACTCCAACTGCTGGTTGAACTCCTTGGACTCGCTGTAGTCGAAGACGTTCTGCAGGTACCAGCGGTACTCCATGGGAAAATGGTGGCCGCAGGACGGGCAGACCCCGGCGAAATCGCCGAACAGGTCCGGCACCCACAGGTCCGGGCAATGGTGGGTGCGCACGTTGGGACAGGAGATGGTCCGGTCCTCCTGGCTGCGCGGGCTGGTCCAGGCCCACTCGCTGCCCACCAGGCAGGCCCCGTCCTCCGGGCTGGAGAGCCGGGTCAGTTTGTCCACCACGGCGTCGCCCACCTTGGGCTGGGAATTGCCGTTACCGGGCAGGACCTTGTCCAGGGTCTTCTTCAGCGGCATGAGCACCTTGTGCCGAACCAGATGGGCCTCGGCCCCGAGGTCCTCGAACATGGCGTTGAGCCGCTTCTTCTGGCGGCCGAGCAGGTCGTAGCGCAGGAAGGAATGGGTCGCCCAGATGGTCCCCTTGGTGGCGGCCACGGCCCGGGTGATCACCCCGGTGCCGTCCAGGCGGGCGTTTCGGCTCATGGCCCGGAATTTTCTCTGGCGCTGCTCCACGAGCCGGGCCAGGGCGGACTGCGACAGGGTCCAGCGCATGTAGATGGACTCGGCGTCGTCGGTCTTGGTGGTGCGCACGGCCATGGCCCGGTAGAGCTTCATGGACTTGACCGAGCTGACCACCTCGTTGGTGGTCTGGATCAGCTCGCGCCTGAGCTCGCGGAAAAAGTCGTAGTGGGACGGCCGGGCCCCGAGCGGCGGCTCCCTGAGCACGCGGTCCACATAGCCGTTTTGCAGGTTGTCGTCGGCGGTGATGCACAGCTGGCGGGCGCACTTCTCGATCAGTTCGGGCGTGGTCCGGTCCCCGCTGCGCAGCCCGGCCTCGATGGCCGCCGCGCCCTCGGGCGAGATGACCGAATAATAGCCGTGGGAGAGCATGATCCGGCGGTCGGCCAGGCCGATGGCCTCGGCCCCGCCCGAGCCGCCCTCGGAGAAGACGGCCACCACGGGCACGCGCAATCCGGCCAGCTCGTACAGGTTGCGGGCGATCTGCTGGGCCGCGCCCGGCCAGTCCTCCACAGGGTACGCCCCGGGGGTGAATACGAAGGTGTGCACCGGGATGTTCTCGGTCTCGGCCACCTTCATGTAGTGCAGCGCCTTGGCGTTGCCCCACGGCTTGACCGAACCGCCGTTGCGGAACGCTTCGCCGTGGCCCTTTTCCTGGCCGATGACCATGACCATCTGGTTGATGACCTTGTCCCCCACCCTGCGGGAGAACACGGCCCGTGCGATGAGCATGCTCGGGTCGATGTTGTATTCGCCCCGCCCGCCGATCTCGGTGTAGTTGTCGTAGACGTTCTCCAGGATGTCCTTGAGGCAGATGCGCTGGGGATGACGGACGATGCGCACCCGGTCCATGGGCGTCAGGGTGGTGTCGAGCTTGCGCTCGGAAAAATCGAACAGGTCCTCGATGCGCGCCAGTTCCTCGCGCTTGACCCCGCCCGGCACGGACTGGTGGCGCTCCAGCATCTCGCCGAACTTGGCGGACAGCAGCCGGATGGACTCGTCCTCGCGGTTGGCGAAGATGTCGTTGATGTAGGTCAGGCGGTCCCTGATGCCCTGAATTCTTCGTTCCCTGTCCATGCTCAGAACTCCAGGAGCCTGCCGGTCTTGGCCTTCAGGTATTCGACGTTGCTGTAAAATTCATTGGAAACGCCGCCGCACTCCCCCTCCAGGGTCAGGCTGTCCAGGAACTCCAGCCCGCGCGCCTTGGCCTCGGCCAGGTCGCTTCCCCAGACGATGGCCAGGGCCAGGTTCGGGTCGTATTCCATGGGGATCTCGTAGGCGCCGTCCGTGGGTACGTGGGTGTGGACCTGGAGCCAGTCGCGCTCGGGCCAGCCCAGCCGGGTAATGGTTCCGGCGCAGGGCGTGAACCGGTTGTTCGTGTTCTCGGCCACCAGCCGGTACTCGATGCCCACGCCCTCGAAGGTGATGTCCTCCTGCGTGTAGCGCAACGGCTCGCCCAGGGCCAGGCGGATCTGCTCGGTGATGATGTCCACCGGCTGGCCGTTCACCCTGGAGATGACCGCGGACACACCGTTCTCCACCTGAATGCGGGTGTTGACCTCCATCAGGAACGGCTCGCCGCGCGGGGTGATGATCCACTCCCAGGTGCCTACGTTGTCGTAGTAGGTCTCGCGGGCCATGGCCAGGGAGTGCGCCGTGATCTCGGACAGCACCCGGTCGGCGTCGAAGGTGTAGGAGACCACGCCCGGCGCGAAACCCGGCGCGACCTCGATGCGCTTCTGCTTGCCCGTGGACTGGACCGAGCAATTGCGCGTGCCGAAATGGACGTGCTGCCCCCCTCCCCGCGCGGAGACCACCTGGACCTCCAGGTGGTTGAAATCGAAGATGCGCTGCTCGATAAGCACGCCCTCGTCCCCGAAATTTCGCTTGGCGTAGTTGCGGATACGCCGAAACACGGAGCGGAACTCGTTGATGTCCCCGACCTCCTCGATGCCCATGCCCCCGCCGCCAGCCGAGGCCTTGACCATGATCACCCCGTCCACGATACCCTGGCAGGCCTGGAACTCGAACAGGGAGGAGGCGATCTCGTCCGCCTCGATCTCGCTGTACACCGGACGGTCCGAGCCGGGCACGGTGGGCACGTTCAGGGAGCGGGCGATGCGCTTGGTGTTGATCTTGTCGCCCAAATCGCGGATGACCCACCAGCTGGGCCCGATGAACTCCATGGGCCGGTCGCGCCGGACCACGCGCCGGGCGAAGCGGAAGTCCTCGGCGAAGAACCCGTAGCCGGGATGCACGGCCGTGGCCCCGCTCGCGTCGGCCACGGAGAATATCTCGTTGGCGTCCAGGTAGGAGGAGATGGTGTGGACCGCGCCGTCCCCGGCCAGCTCGCGGGCCAGCCGGACGTGCCCGGACTCCCTGTCCGCGGCCGTGCATACGCAGACGAAATCGAGCCCCAGGCGACGGCACGCGGCCATGACCCGCATGGCGATCTCGCCTCGGTTGGCTATGAGGACCTTGTGGCGGTCGATGTTTCCGGTTTGCACTGTCAGCCTTGCTCGCGCTTTTTCTTGCGCAGGGCGATGAGTCTTTTCTGCACCTCGAGAACCAGCTTGTCGAGCTTGATCTGCCGCTGCCGGTCCAGGTCCACGAAATTCAGCCCGACGATGCCGTTGTCGTGCACGCGCATGCACACGGCCCGGGCTCCGCCGAGGAACAGCCTGTTCTTGATCAGCAGCTCCACCTCGTAGTTCTCCTTTTCGGAGAAACGGCCGCTCTTGTCGATGACCGCGAAGCCGGTGGCGCTGAGGTCGGACACCTCATGGACGACGTCCAGGCCGGGGAACCGCGCGGTCAACCCCGGAACCTTGGTGCGGAAGGCCTTGCGCAGGCGTTCCTCTTCGTCGGGCAACTGTATGTTGAAATCCATAAATCCCCCAAAGGATCCCTTGTCTCCGCCCGAAGGCTATTTGCCGGATACCCGCTTTTCCAGGATGAACTCCACCCGCCGGTTCTTGGCCCGATACTCCGCGGAGGTGTTCGGGTACAGCGGGTTGAGATAGGCCAGCCCCGTGGCCGTCAGCCGGGTGGATTCCAGGCCCATCTTGAGCAGTTCGCGCAGCACGTTGACCGCGCGCATGGCCGAAATCTCCCAGTTGTCCTTGAAACGCGAGTTGCCGCTCGGCCGAACGTTGTCGGTGTACCCGACGATCTTGATGTTCTGGTCCTTGTGCTTGATGAAAAAGTCCTTGAGGTCGTTGACCAGTTCCACGCCCTTGGGCGTGAGCCCCACCTGGCCGGACTGGAACATGACGTCCCCGGGCACCCGCAGGGTGATGATCCCATCCTCGAAGTTGGCGCTGACCAGCCCCTCCACGCCCTTCTTGGTCTGCAGGGTCTTGACCTCGGCAAAGACCTTGCGCTGGGACTCGATGATCTGACGCCGCATCATGGCCTGGTCGATCAGCACCCCGGCCTCTTCCCGGGTGATCCGGCTGGTGGAAATCTTGTCCATCTTGCCCTGCAGGGCCTGGGTCACCGAAGAAAAGGTGTCCGAAAACTTCTGCGTGTCGATGGTGGACATGGAATAGAGGAGTATGAAAAAGACCAGAAGCAACATGGACAGGTCGGCGAAGGTGGTCAACCACTCGTTGTCGTCGCCCTCGTCTTCGCTGAAGTCGAGCAACAGGTCGTCGTCATATTCGCTGCTCATCGCTGGGTCTCCCGCTCGACCGGGGCCAGGAAGGACGACAGCTTCTCATAGACCAACCGAGGGTTGTTGTTCTCAAGGATGGACTTGGCCCCCTCGAAGATGACCTCCAGGTGCAGCTGTTCCTGCAGGGTGCGGGCCTTGAGCTTGGCCGCAATGGGAATGAAGAAGAGCGTGGACATGGCCGACCCGTAGAAGGTCGTCAGGATGGCCACGGCCATTGCCGGGCCGATGGACTTGGGATCGTCCAACTGGGAGAGCATCTGGACCAGGCCGATGAGCGTGCCCATCATTCCGAAGGACGGAGCCAGGGCGGCCAGCCGCTTGAACACGTCCTGGGCCACCTGGTGGCGGCGGCGCATGGAGTTGATCTCGATGGACAGGGTGGAACGGATGAGCGCCGGGTCCGCATTGTCCGCGATGAGCTGGCAGGATTTCTTGAGGACCATGTTCTCGGTCTGGACGTTCTCCAGGGCGATGAGCCCCTCGCGGCGGCTGATCTCGGCCACCTTGACCATGATGTTGACCACGTCGCGGGTGCGGCTCTTGCGCCCGACGAACATCTTGAACGCGGCCTTGAAGGACTGTATGATCTCTTCGAACGGGAAGGCCACCAGGATGGAGGCGAGCGTACCGCCGATAACAATCATCATGCCGGGAACATTGATGAAAACGTCGACCGCTCCACCAAGGATAATGGCCCCGGTGATGAGCGACAATCCCACGGCGAGACCAAGTAGTGTCACGATATCCATAAAGCGCGCCTATCCTTCACGAGTCTGATCGGTCCGTTGCTTAAAAACCCTCTCCCCTGCCCGGCGTCGCGCCCAAAACATAAGGAGTCCACATGGAATACCATAGGAAGATACAACATTCTGCCGCATACATACATGAAAAGCTAGACAAAATTCAACCCGGTACCGTGGCATTTATAACGGGTACGGGTCTGGGTCCCCTGACCTCGGCCATCGAAAACCCGGTCGTCATCCCCTACGGCGACATCCCCGAGTTTCCGGTCTCCTCGGTCAAGAGCCACGCGGGCCGCCTCATTTCCGGGACCATTGAGGGCGTCCCTGTCCTGGCCCTGGACGGCCGGTTCCACCTCTACGAGGGATTTACTCCGCAGGAGGTCACCCACAACATCCGCGTGCTCGGCGAGCTGGGCATCAAAACGCTGGTGCTGACCAACGCGGTGGGCGCGCTCAACCCGTCCTTCGAGGTGGGCTGCCCCATGCTCATCGAGGACCACATCAACCTGACCGGGCTGACCCCCCTGCGCGGCGAGAACATCGACGCATGGGGCGACCGCTTCCCGGACATGTGCGCGGTCTACGACCCGGCCCTGCGCGCCCTCGCGGTGCAAAAGGCGCTGGAGCTCGGCATCCGCCTGGAACGCGGCGTGTTCATGCAGATCATGGGCCCGAACATGGAGACTCCGGCCGAGACCCGCATGTACCGGGCCATGGGCGCGGACGCCATCGGCATGTCCACCTGCATGGAGGCCATCGCCGCCCACCACATGGGCATCCGCATCCTCGGCCTGTCCTGCCTGACCAACAAGAATCTGCCCGACTGCATGCAGGAGGCCTCCCTGGAGCAGGTTATCGCCCAGGCCGAGAAATCCTCCACGGCCATGGTCAAACTCCTGCGCTCCATCCTAAAGGAAATGCCCGAAACTGCCGAATAGCCTTCGGGGTACCCCCAGGCATCGACACGGCTAAACAGCGACCGGGACGGCAACGAATATGAAAAAAGCGGCCTTGAGCATACTGACGGCGACCCTTCTGCTCTTTTCGCAGGGGTGCGGCAACCGCATGTGGGAAGACACCAAGGAGACCACCTCGGACACGTTCAACTACGTGTTCGACACCACGCCCACGGCCCGCTCCTACCACGACACCGCGTCCATCCCGATCATCGAGCTCAACAACCGGGCCGCCGACGTGCTCTACTCCAATGTGGGCAGCAACGAGCTGACGCCCAACTCCGCCGTGTTCGTCTCGCCCTTCACCAACCAGAACGACCCCGGCGACAAATCGGTCTTCGGCCCGACCATGTCCCAACAGGTGGCCGACCGCCTGGTCCAGCACGGCGTGCGCATCACCGAGGGCGTGCCCAACGCCACGGACTTCACCTACGCCTCGGGCGTGGTCGCGGCCGACTACGACAAGGCCGCCGGGCTGGCGGGCTCGTCCCGCGAGCTGCCGCCCCGGTCCGCCAAACTGGTCGGCTCCTACGTCATCGCCGACCAGTACGTGTACATGACCGCCCGCATCGTCCGCCTGGTCGACTCCACCGTGGTCTCGGCGTACAACTGGACCCTGCCCATCACCGACAGCGTCCGCGAGATGCTCCCCCAGCTCAACGCCCGGGACGAAGGCCTGGTCCCCACGGTCAAGACCTCGTTCAACGACTGAACCGCGCGTTTTCCGAGGAATCCGGCATCCGACAACGGCGGTGGCCGACTTTGTCCGCTTACGCTGACAAGAACGGGCAGCGCCCCCCATACCCGGAGCATAGTTGCGGGTATTCCGCCGGTCCTCCGGGCGCATGCAAAGCCCCACACCGGCAGACCGGCCCTGAAAGGCGGCGCGGGACACGGCTTATCCGTTTGACTCCGTTACCCTTTGCCCCGGCATTCTTTGCTTGACTCGACGGCGGCGCCATATACAAATAAGCCCGCCCAATATAGGGACGTCCTCCCACCTCAGCTCCGCTAGTCCGGCACAGGGACGACGATTGTATTCCAACCGTATAACGTCAACAGAAGAGGATGCGATGGACTCCGGCCTCAGCGTGATCATTCCGGCCTACAATGTCGAAGACTGGCTTGCGGAAACGATTGAATCCTGTCTCGACCAGACCTATTCCGACCTCGAGGTCATCGTCATCAACGACGGATCGACCGACGGGACGGGCGAGGTTATGGACCGTTACGCCAAGCTCGACTCGCGGGTGCGCTCCATCCACCAGGACAACGCCGGGGCCGGCATCACCCGGGCCCGGGGCCAGGAGCTGGCGCGCAAGAAATACATGCACTTCCTCGATGCGGACGACGTCCTTTCCAGGAAGGCGTTCAAGACCCTGGTGGACAAGGCCGAAGCGGACAAGGTGGACATGGTCTGCGGAAACGCCATCGTTTTTTCGGACAAGACCCTCAACACGCGCAATTACTTTCCGCATCCCGAGGCATCGAACCTCCTCTTCCGGGACGCCCAACGTTACTGGAAGAGCAAGGTCATGTGGCGGTGGATTTTCAACACCGAATTCGTCCAAAAGAACGCCTTCCCGCATTTCCCCTACAGGATGGGGCAGGATGTCCTCTATATGTACATGGCCCTGACCAAGGTCGCCTCTTTTTCTCAGGTCGCCGAGCAGTTTTATTATTTCCGCCAGGAGCACAAATCGACACCCACGACCGTGGAGATATACACCGACGATATAATGCCCCATTACGTCGAGGCCAGGAATATACTCATCAACGCGGGACAACCCGGCCCCCTGGTCAAATACATCAATGAAAACTATTTCCGCGACATCCTGCAGGTCATGCCCCG
The DNA here is from genome assembly GCF_051175575.1 of Pseudodesulfovibrio sp. lm2024. Classification (NCBI taxonomy): domain Bacteria; kingdom Pseudomonadati; phylum Thermodesulfobacteriota; class Desulfovibrionia; order Desulfovibrionales; family Desulfovibrionaceae; genus Pseudodesulfovibrio; species Pseudodesulfovibrio sp. lm2024. The sequence goes on along the minus strand of NZ_CP195092.1, from coordinate 1,592,220 downwards.
CATCGGCCGACAGCCCTCGCCGGACAGGGACAAGATAATCCGTCACGGCCTGGCGCTGTTCGACAATCTCGCCGAAGAACCGTTTACGGAAGACACCTTCGGCCTCGGCATCAACCCCAAGGGCCTCCCGCTGTTTCTGGCCATGCTCCGCAAAGACGACGCCGCGATCCAGTCGGAACTCGACCGCTGGGGCGCTCCGCCCATTGCCAAGGAGATCGACAAACGCTCCACCTTCCATACGATCCGTCGACGCATCAAATCCGCACTGCGCCCCATGTCGCTCACCGTTCGAGCCCGCCTCGGAACGCTGAAAAAACGGGCCACCTCGAACAAAGGCTGACGAGACATCCCGGGTCCCTTCCTCTTACCGGGCCGCCGAAGACGCGAAAAGGGGACGCCGTACGACGGCGTCCCCTTTTTTTAGACATATGATACAGGCCCGACTCAGTCGATTTCTCCACCGTCTTCGACGCGCCAGACCCCGCCCGCGTCCTCGCCCCATTCCTTCTTGGCCAGCCGGTGGCCGAGGTTGAAGGCCTTGGTGTTGACGGCCCGAATCTTGGGCGGGAGCACGGATTCCAGGCTCTTGCGCATGGTGGACTGGTTGATGAACGGCAGCAGGCAGGAGAGCGCGCCCAGGACCACGGTGTTCATGGCCTGGACGATGCCGACCTTGTCCTTGGCCAGGGCGGTGAACGGCAGGCCGAGATACTGGTTGGTGGGCGGCTGCTTGACCAGATCGGATTCGATGACCAGGATACCGCCCTTCTTGAGATACGGGTAGTAGGCGTTGCACGCCTCCTGGGACAGGGCCACGAGCAGGTCCAGGGATTCGGCCTTGGGGTAGCTGATTCGGGAGGAGCTGATGACCAGGTCGCACTTGCTGGACCCGCCGCGCGCCTCGGGGCCGTAGCTCTGGGTCTGGGTCACGTTGTAGCCGTGGCCGAGCGCCAGCCCCTGGCCCATGATCTTGCCCAGCGTGATGATGCCCTGGCCGCCGAGGCCGGAGAAGCGGATTTCGAAACGGTCGAGTTGCTGTTGCGCTTTCATCTACTTGCCCCCTTTTGCACCTTGGGCGAGGAAGTGTTCCTGGCGGGCGTAATACAACTCCTCATAGCCGGGCCTGCCGCGATCCACGAACACGCCGATGGGCATGCGGTCCGCGCGCTTGGCCTCGGGCAGTTCGTTGTAGCGTTCCACGGGGATGGCCGTGGACTTGAGCCACTTGTACATGTCCACCGGGGACTTGTACTTGTTCTTGCGCCCGAACTGGGTGTGGCACGGGGTGATGGCCTCCACCAGGGAGAAGCCGGGCCGCTCCAGAGCCTCCATCATGATCTTTTCCAGCCGGTTGACGTGGAAGACCGTGCCGCGAGCCACGTAGTTGGCGCCCGCGCCCTTGGCCAGTTCCACGGTGTCGAAGCTGTGGTCCAGCTGGCCGTAGGGATTGGTCATGGTGGTCGAGCCTTCGGGCGTGGCCGGTGAGGACTGGCCGCCGGTCATGCCGTAGATGTTGTTGTTCAGGATCATGGCCGTGACCCCGATGTTGCGCCGGGCGGCGTGGATCAGGTGGTTGCCGCCGATGGACAGGGCGTCGCCGTCGCCCATGAGCGCGATGACGTGCAGCTTGGGGTTGGACATCTTGATGCCCGTGGCGAAGCTGAGCGCCCGGCCGTGGGTGGTGTGCACGGTGTTGAAGTCCACGTACACGGCCAGCCTGCCGGAGCAGCCGATGCCCGCGACCACCACCACGTCGTCCTTGGGGATGCCGAGCGCGTGGATGGAGCGGATCAGGGTGCCGAGCACAATGCCGTGCCCGCAGCCCGCGCAGAGCACGTGCGGGAACTTCTTGTTGTGCCTCAGGTATTGATGGATGATTTCGTTTCCGGTGATGTTGCTCATTGGGCTACCCCTGCATGATGACCTTGAGGATTTCCGAGGGAGTGACGATCTGGCCGTCCACGCGGTTGATGGTCCTGACCGCGGCGTGGCCCATGTTGACGCGCTTCACCTCGCGGGACATCTGCCCCATGTTCATTTCCGGGACCACCAGGGTCTTGGCGTGGGCCAGGATCTTTTCCGTCTGCCTGCGTGGGTACGGGAACAGGGTCATGAGCTTGAGCAGCCCTGCCTTGACGCCGTTGCTGCGGGCCTGCTGCACGGCCAGCTCGGCGGACCGCGCCACCGAGCCGTAGGCGATGACGCAGACGTCGCAGTCGTCGGTCATGATCTCCTCCACCAGCTGGATGTCGTAGAAGAACTGGTCGATCTTGCGGTGGATGCGGTCCATGAGATCGACCACCTCCTCGGGCCGCTGGGTCGGGAACCCGTTGCGGTCGTGGGTCAGGCCGGTGACGTGAAAGCGGTAGCCCGAGCCGATGGGCGGCATGGGCGGCACGCCGCGCACGGTCTCCTCGTAGGGCTTGTACCACTCGGGCGGCATGCTGGGCACGGTGCGCGAAAAGACCTCGTACTCGTTCTCGTTGGGCAGCTCGATCTTCTCGCGGGTGTGGGAAGTGACCTCGTCCAGAAGCAGGATGACCGGGGTGCGGTATTTCTCGGCCATGTTGAAGGCCGTGATGGTCATATCCAGACACTCCTGCACGTTGGAGGCGGACAAAACAATTATCGGATGATCGCCGTGGGTGCCCCAGCGGGCCTGCTGCACGTCGCCCTGGGCCGGGCTGGTGGGCAGCCCGGTGGACGGCCCGCCGCGCATGACGTTGACCAGGACCATGGGGGTCTCGGCCATGACGGCGTAGCCCAGGTTCTCCTGCATCAGTGAAAAGCCGGGGCCGGAGGTGGCGGTCATGGCCTTGCGTCCGGTCAGAGACGCGCCGATGACCGCGCCCATGCTGGCGATTTCGTCCTCCATCTGCATGAACACGCCGTTCTCCATATGAGGCAGGCGGTTGGCCATGATCTCCATGATCTCCGAGGACGGGGTGATGGGATACCCGCCGAAAAAGGTGCATCCCGCCAACAGCGCGCCCTCGACGACGGCCTCGTTGCCGAGCGCGAAGATCTCGGTGCGTTTCTTAGGTCTGGGCATGTCTCTCAAGCCCCCTTCCCGGCCTTCTTCTTGGGCGGCGCGGTTTCGGCGTCCTTGTCGGACAGCCCGTTTTCCATGGGTTCCTTGTCACTGACCACGATGGCGAAATCCGGGCAGTGCAGTTCGCAGAACCCGCACCGGATACAGTCTTCCTCGCGCTCCACCACGGCCTTGCCTTGCAGGCTCAGGCCCAGGACCTTGCCCGGACAGAACTCGACGCAAATGCCGCAGCCTTTGCACCAGTCCGGGTAAACGGTCACCTTGTTCTTGCCTTTGTTCTTACGGGACATGGCTCCTTCCAGGGGGGGCTAAAATTCCTCAAACCAAACCTGAGCGAAACGGAAAAATCTCTCGGGGCACCGCTTCATTGTGGTACCCAGTTGATTTTCTAACAGGAATTTCCGTCGTGTCCAATGATTTCAAAAAATTGATTTCCCCCTTTCAAAAACCGATGGCGTAAAAACGCGAAATGCGCCCGAAGGAATCCCCTTCGAGCGCATTTTTGCGGCGGAAAAAACCGGAAATCAGGCGGCGAGCACGGCCAGGGCGTTGACCACCGAAGCGGCCAGGGCGCTGCCGCCCTTGCGCCCTTCCACCGAGATGTACGGGATGTCCCGGCTCATGAGCAGCGCCTTGGACTCGGCCGCGTTCACGAAACCGACGGGCATGCCGACCACGAGCGCCGGGGTTGCCGCGCCGTTATCCACGTGCTCCACCAGCCGGATGAGCGCGGTGGGCGCGTTGCCGACCACCCATATATCGGGGGAGAGCTCGGCCACGGCCACGTCCACGGCCGCCTTGGCCCGGGTGATTCCCTCGGCCTTGGCGCGCTCGACCACGCGCGGGTCGTTCATCAGGCAGTGCACGGCGCAGCCCAGTGGATCGAGCCTGCGCACGGGCATGCCGCGCCGGGCCATCTCGGTGTCGGTGACGATCACGGCCCCGTTTTTCAGGGCGTTCAGCCCGTTTTCCACGGCCTTTGCGTGAAAGCGGGCCAGGGAAAGCATCTCGAAATCCGCCGTGGTGTGAATCATTCGGCGGACGATCTCCCATTGCGCACCCTCGAAAGGACGCGGTTCGGGCACCTCGGAGTCGATGATCCGGAAGGATTCGGCCTCGATTTCCTCGGGTTTTTGGAAGCTCTGGAAGGTTATTTCGGACAAGACGGCACCCTCCCGGTACGCGTTTTCATCATTTCCCCATTTGTTTTTTCCGGAAAAACGAAACGGTCCGGAACAGTTTTCACTCGTTTTCCGGACCGTTTCGACTTGTTGCAATAGACTTTCGCGGGCCTGCCCGCTCCGGTCTCCTAGCGGTCCCGGGCCTGATAGCGCGACAACTGGGCCTCCAGCCGGCGGCTGTAGGAGGTCAGGATGTAGCAGATCAGGAAGTACAGGCAGGCGATGGTGATCCAGATCTCGAAGGAGGCGACCATCTCGCGGTTGTCCACCTGGATGCCGGTGCGGGTCAGTTCGATGACGCCGAGGATGGCGGCCAGGGATGTATCCTTGGTCAGAGAGACGAACTGGTTGACGAAGGACGGGATCATGTTGCGCAGGGCCTGGGGCAGGATGACCAGCTTCATGGCCTGCACATGGGACAAACCGGTGGATCGGGCGGCCTCCATCTGGCCCCTGGGCAACGCCTTGACGCCCGCGCGGACGATCTCGCCCACGTACGCCCCGGTGAAGACCATGAAACAGAACATGGTCGTGGTGAAGGCGGGCATGGTCTGCCCGGTGATAACCGGGGCCAGGTAGTAGAACCAGAAGATGAGCAGCAGCAGAGGCATGCCGCGGATGACTTCGATGTAGCAGACCGCAGGGATCTTGACCCACCAGCGCTTGGACATGCGCATGAGCCCTGCGGCCATGCCGATCCAGAAGGCGCCGAAAATGCCGAAGAAGGCCAGGATGACGCTGGCCACCAGCCCTTCGGGGCTGTGAATAAAGGGAAAGTGCCAGTCGAGGGTCGTTGTCCCGTAGAGGAAATAGTCCAGGTTGCCGAGTGCGATATCCCAATGCATGACAAGCCCTCCCTAGTACATGACCTGGATCATGAAGTGCTTGTTGTACATGGTGATGCAAAACGAGACGACCAGGGAGATCGCCAGGTAGATCAGCAGGGCAACGGTGAAGGCCTCGAACGGCATGGCGTGATAGGACTCGATCTGGGTGGCCTGGTACATGAGGTCGGTGACGCCCAGGACCATGACCAGGGACGAGTTCTTGATCAGGTTCAAGGCCTGGGAAATGAGCGGTGGAATCACGATGCGCAACGCCTGGGGAAGGATCACGTAACGGTAGCCCTGCAGGAAGGAGAGGCCCACGGCGCGGGACGCTTCGAGCTGGTTCTTGGGAATGGAGAAGATGCCCGCCCGGATCTCTTCGGCGATGAAGGCCGAGGTATACACTGTCAGGGCGATGATGCCCATGAACAGCTCCACGTTGAAGAGCATCCACTCGCCGACGAACTGGTGTCCGAACAGGGTGAACGGCCCCGGGAACCAGTAATAGAGGTCGTTCATCCAGTCGTTGATGACCTTGGGAATAATGAAGTGCGACGCATTGTACCAGAAGAAAATCTGCACCAGCAGCGGCGTGTTGCGAAAAAATTCGGTGAAGGCGAGGCTGAACCACTGGAAGGGCTTGAACGGGGTCATGCGCAGGACACAGATGACGACGCCGAGAATCATGGCGCAGATCAGTGAGATCGTCGAGATCTGCATGGTCGTGCAGAACCCCTCCCACATCCACTGGGCGGGTTCGCCCGTGAACATCCTGGCCCAATGAAAAGTATAATCCAAAATGAAATCCGTCGGTTGAAGTTGCTGCAAAAACCGGGAGCGCCATAGGCGCTCCCGGTGAATCGGGCTAAATCAGCCTTACATGGGCCAGAGTTCCATCTCCCAGCCGGCGGGCAGGTCGTAACCCATCCACTTCTTGAAGAGCTTCTGGTAGGTGCCGTCGAGCCACATCTCGTTGAGGCTCTTGTTGACGAAGTCGCGGAACGCGGAGTCGTTCTGCGGGACGCCGAGACCGTAAGGCTCGGAGGAGAAGAAGGCGCCGACGATTTCCCACTTCTCGGGGTTGTCGTCACCGGCCTTGAGACCGGCCAGGATGCCGGAGTCGGTGGTCACGGCCTTGACCTTGCCCTGCTTCAGCGCCATGAAGGCCTGCGGGTACTCGTCATAGGAGATGACCTGGGCCTTGGGCTGTGCGGCCTTGATGTTCTTCTCGGAAGTGGAGCCCTTGACGGTGCCGACCTTCTTGTTGGCCAGATCGTCGGTGGAGGCGATGCCGGAGCCCTTTTCGACCAGCAGCTTCTGGCCGTCCATGAAATAGGTGATGGAGAAGTCGATCTGCTCGTCACGGGAGAACTTGTGGGTCATGGTGGCGGCCAGGATATCGACGGAGCCCTGGGCCAGCATGGGGATGCGGTTCTTGGAGGTGACGACCTTGAACTCGGGCTTCACGCCCAGTTTGTCGGCGATGTACTTGCAGATATCCACGTCGAAGCCGACCAGCTCCTTGGTGTTGGGATCGACGAAGCCGAACAGGTTGACGGAGTCCTTGACGCCGCAAACCAGCACGCCCTTGGCCTTGATGTCCTCGATCTTGCCGGCGAAAGCGGCGTTGGCCGCGAACGCGAAGGACAGGACCAGTGCCAGAATCAGTACCAAACGTTTCATGAATCCTCCTCTCTCTAGAGATTCCAGTTTATGCCGATTAAAGAATTTCCTTCAGGAAGTTCTTCGTGCGCTCGTTTTGGGGATTGCGGAAAAATTCGTCGGGCGCGGCCTGCTCCACGACCACGCCGCCGTCCATGAACAGGACCCGGTCGGCCACTTCGCGGGCAAAGCCCATCTCGTGGGTCACGCAGAGCATGGTCATGCCCTCGCGCGCCAGGTCCTTCATGACGTTGAGCACCTCGTTGATCATCTCCGGGTCCAGCGCCGAGGTGGGCTCGTCGAAGAGCATGACCTTGGGCTTCATGGCCAGGGAGCGGGCGATGGCCACGCGCTGCTGCTGGCCGCCGGAGAGCTCGGCCGGGTACTTGTGGGCCTGGTCGTGGATGCCCACCCGCTCGAGCAGGCGCAGGGCGATCTCCTCGGCCTGGTCCTTGGGCATGTTCTTGACCTTGGTCGGGGCCAGGGTGACGTTGCGCAGCACCGACAGGTGGGGATAGAGATTGAACTGCTGGAATACGATGCCGATCTCGGCCCGCAGATCGTTGATATTGACATCCTTGTCCAGGATGTTCTTGCCGTCGAACAGGATCTGCCCCTTCTGGTATTCCTCGAGCCGGTTGATACAGCGAATGAAGGTGGACTTGCCGGACCCGGACGGGCCGCAGATGACCAGCACCTCGCCCTTGTTCACGGATTCGGTGATTCCCTGCAGAACGTGAAAATCGCCATACCATTTGTGCAGTTTCTGCACCTCAATCATTGCCATTTGCAGTTGTCTCCGAACCTGAATGTGAAAATGAAAAGATAAAAAAGCCCGTCCAATCCGCCACGTGCCAAGACAGACCGGTAGAGCCCCAGTCACAGACAAAAAATATTGTCCGAAATTGAAATAAAGTCAAGGCGTCCGGGGAAAAATACAAGTTTGTCAACTCCCGGCCGCAGACGCTTTCGTGTCGATTTTCGAGGCGAAATCGGTTCCCGCGAGTCCCCGTTCGGGCGTCTGTCGGGGAGTGTTTTCGATCGTTTCGGATTTCAGCCGGATAGCCCGGACAGGGGTTCCCGCCCCTGCCCCGCCGCTATTGCAGGTCCGCCTCGCGGAAGTAGCGCGACGCCCCCTGATGGATCGGTGCGGAAAGCCCCTGGAACATGCTCTTTTTCGTCAATCCGGCAAAGGCGGGCTGCTGCGCCTTGAAAGCCTCGAAGTTCTCGAAGACCTCCCGGGTCACGGCGTAGACCACCCGGTCAGGAACTTCGGTCGAGGTGACCAGTGTGGCCTTGACCCCGAAGCTCTCCACGTCCTCTCCCCCGTTGGCCGCGCCGGGATAATACTTCATGTCGATGCGCGACGGCACGTAGTAGGGATGCAGGACGAACAGGGTGTCCACCCCGACGATGGGCACGAAGCGCACCTTGCGCTTGCCCCGGGTGGCCTTCAGGATGGCCGCCGACGGGTGCCCCACGGTATAGAAGAAGGCGTCCAGGGTGCCCGCCTCGAGCATCCCGATGGCCTCCGAGGCCTTGACCTCGACCGCCTTGATGTCGGAGAGCTCCAGCCCGGCCGCGCTCAAGGCGTCCAGGGAGTTCTGGTGCTGGCCCGAACCGGGATTGCCGATGTTGACCCGCTTGCCTTTGAGGTCGCGGATGTCCCGGATGCCGGAGTCCTCCCCGGCCACCAGGGTCACGGTCTCCGGGTGCAGGGAGAACACGGCCCGCAGATTTTCCTGCGGCCCCCGTTCCTTCCATTCGGCGATGCCGTGAACAGCCTGGAACTGGCGGTCCGCCTGGGCGATGCCGAACTGGAGGTCCCCGGCGATGACCGCGTTGATGTTGAACACGGACCCGCCCGTGGCCTCCACCGTGGCCCGAATGTTGTACTTGTCGCGCTTGAGATTGACCATGTTGGCGATGGCCCCGCCCGTGGGGTAGTAGACCCCGGTGATGCCGCCGGTGCCGATGGTCACGAAGGTCGGCTCCCCGTCCGAGCGGACGGGGGCCGGAGCCTCGGGGGAGGCGGCGTCGGGATCCGCCTGCCGCACCGTGTTACCCTGCGCCGACCCGTCCGCGGATTGTTTCCGTTCCTCGCGCGGCGGCTCGCCGCAAGCGGACAGCAATACCGCCCAAGCCAACAACACCGCAGTAAATATCCCCCCGGCACTCGCCCTCATGGCCCCACTCCTCGGGTGATAGGTGTCTCAGCGTTCCCGGCCATACGGCCAGGAACGTCCCATTGCACAATGAATACGCCCTTTTCCATCATCTAGCAAACAGCGATTATCCCCGTGGCCAGAATACAAAAAAAAGACCGCTCCGGGGAGCGGTCTCTTGTTGATGATGGGATGGCGAACCTAGTTCAATTCGCGTTCCTGCGGGAACAGCGGCAGATAGCGGTACACCAGGGACAGGACCAGGAAGCCGTAGGCCACGATCATGATCGAGGAGGCGTACTCCACCCAGTTGGGGGCGTAGACCTGCCAGGAATCGAACGGCATGGCCGGGAAGGCGATGGTCTGGACAGTGAAGATGTACCGGTTCACGGATACGCCGATGCAGTCCAGGATGGCGGCCGTGTACAGCAAGGCCGGACGGTTGCGCATGGACGGGGTGATCAGCATGATGGCCGGGACCACGCCGCACAGGACGATCTCGGTGTAGAGCAGCCACTTGCCGTAGACCAAGCCGTAGAACATCTCGTCGAAGGTCAGGCCCACGGAAGGCAGGTAGCCGGTGGCCCACGCCCAGGTGTCCAGGATCTTGAAGAACATGTAGACGGTCAGCATGGTGCCGGCGATCTTGCCCATGAGGGCCTTGGTCTTGAAGTCCACGAGCTTCTTGCCGGTCAGCTTCTCCATGAAGGTGGCGACCAGGACGGTGAAGACCGGCCCGGAACCCACGGCGGAGAGGACGAACAGGAAGAAGGTCCACGGCCAGATGAAGAAGCCCTCGCGGAAGGCGAAGGGACGACCGATCAGGACGCCGTACATGCCGCCCAGGGAACCCTGGTGGAAGGTGGACAGGAACGCGCCGATACCGGCGAACAGCGCCATGTTCACGTGCATGTTGTGGGCTAAAGCGTGGATGAAGGGAATCTTGTTCAGCTGCTTCTGCTCCAGGACCAGCGGGACGAACTCGATGATCAGAACGGTGCAGTAGCAGGTGATGCAGAAGATAACTTCGGTCAGCATGGAGTGGACGTTCGGATGCCAGTAGCCGAACCACGCGCGGCCGGGCTGCCCGATGTCGAGCGTCAGGACCAACATGGCGCCGGAGTAGCAGATGAAGCCCACGACCACGGTCAGGTTGATGATCTTCTCAAGCTGTTTGATCTTGAGGATGTACTTGAGCAGCCCGGTGAAGAACGCACCGGCGCCCAGGGCGATCACGGCCAGGTCGAAGGTGATCCAGGCACCGAACCCGAAGTAGTTGTCCAGGCCGGTGGTGCCGATTCCATTGTACAGAACGAGCACGGCTGCGTAGAGGCCCCACAGGAAGAAGGCCAGAATGACGGCTGTCCAAATCAGGAACTTGCCGAAAGAGCAGCGCTGCACCCCTTCCGGGAAGAGTTTGCTATCCATTGTTCAGCCTCCTATTGGTGTCCGCCGGCATCGGCGTTGTAGTTGTCGCCCTGCTTGCGGACCCATTCGCGCTCGGACATGTAGTAGACCTGCGGGTGCAGGCCCAGCTTCTCGAGCAGACGGAACGCGTGCGGGCTCTTGGCGAGCTCATGCACTTTGTGCTCCGGATTGTTCAGGTCGCCGAAGGTGATCGCCTTGGTCGGGCAGATGTCTGCGCAGGCCGTGGTGTACGCGCCGTCGGGCAGGTTCATCGGATCCTCGCCGTCCATACGGGCCTTGTCCTTGGCCGCCAGGTAGCGGGAGTGGCAGAAGCTGCATTTCTCGACCACGCCGCGAGGACGCACGGAGGTGGACGGGCTCAAGCCCTTGTCCATGCCTTCCGGCCAGAGGGGATCCCACCAGTTGAAGTACCGGGCATGGTAGGGACAGGCGGCCATGCAGTATCTACACCCGATGCAGCGGGGGTAGATCTGGGAGACGATGCCGCCCTCCTCGTTCTTGTCCGTGGCCACGACCGGGCAGACGGGCACGCAGGCCGGGCTGCCGCACTGCATGCAGGGACGCGGCAGGTAGGCGGTCTCGTGTTCCGGGAAGGCCTTGCCGTTGGACAGTTCGTAGACGTTCATCCAGGTCAGGGTCCTGAGCTTGTTGGACGCGTCGTCGCGCGGCTTGGTCAGGGCCTGAACGTAGTTATAGGGGTCGCTCTTGGTCATGGGAGCGATATTGTTCTCCACCTGGCAGCCGACCATACAGGCGCCGCAGCCGGTGCATTTGTCAATATCAATGACCATGCCCCACTTGATTTTGAATTCTTTCATTTGCATTGACGGTTCCCCCTAGATTTTGGCGACGTTCACAGTGGAACCGGCCCATGTGGAGGCGCCGGCGGCAGCCTCCGAGCTCACCGTGAGGATCTTGTAGACATTATCGCCCTTGCCCTTCGAGAACTCGTCGCCCACGGTATGGCCCAGTCCCAGGGGAGCGGCCACGACGCCGGGCATGACGCCTTCGAAGATCTGCACCAGGGCTTCGCATTCGCCCTTCCCACCGGAGAGCTTGACCTTGGACCCGACGGACACGCCAAGCTGCTTGGCGGTGGCCGAACCCATCATCACGACCATGTGGTCGCCGACCAGCTGGTTGTTGCTGATGGTGCACGGCGCGTTGGGCGTGGTGGCCTGGTTGGCGGTGCCGACGTTGAGCAGGGTGTAGGGAGCCAGTCCCACGGCGCCGGTGCCCTTGACGGGAACCGAGGCCTTGCCCAGCACGTTGGCGGCAAGGGTTGCGGCCACGGGGGTTTCGCCCTCGACCACGTAAGCCTCGCCGCCCTGCAGGGCGTCCATGTCCGCGCCGATGGCCTCCACCTTGGCGCCGAGGACCTCTTCGAAGGCTTCAAAGCCGAGGTCGGCCAGGCTGAGGATGAAGGTGGCGGCGGAAACGGCGTCCACGGACGGCTTGCTCACCGGCGCACCCAGGGAATAGGTGGCCGCGGCCAGGCCGTAGGGGCTGGCCAGGTCGTCGAACCGCTCGTAGGGATGCAGGCTCGGCAGGACCAGGTTGGCCGTGGCCGTGGTCTCGGTCTGGACCACGTCGAAGGCCACGGTGAAGGCGGCCTTGATCTTTTCGGGCAGGGCGTAGGCCGGGTTGGCCTCGTAGACGAACAGCAGTTCGGTGTCCACGCCTTCCAGGATGTCCGCCTCGAGCATCTCGGAGCGGCTCATGGCGGCGGGGATGGCTTTGGCGAACTCGGGCAGGGCCTTCATGGCGCCGCCGAGCAGCAGGTTCAGCGCGAACGCCGCGCCGTGGGCCGCTACCGTGCCAGCGGGAACGACCACCGGATTGGAGGCGGTCAGCAGCTGCTTGGCCAGGGCGGCCATCTGGTCGGCCTTGACGCCGGTGGCGGCCTCGACCTTGGCCGGGGTGTACTCGCTCATGACCATGGCCTTGAACTGGCTAAAGTCCGCCGTGTTGACGGTCTTTCCGGCCTGCAGGACATAGTAGGCGATGCCCAGGGTGAAGGCGGCCATGCCCTCGGCCGGGACCGGGACCCACTTGGAGGTCACGGAAGCGGTCTTGGTCTGCATGGGACCGGCGAAGATGAACTTGCCGGACTCGTTGGCCGCGAAGGCCTTGAGGTTGGCGACCGTCGGTCCCCAGGATTCCAGGGCGTCGGCCCCGGCCAGGAGGACCAGGTCGGCCCCTTCCAGGTCGTAGCCGATCTGGCCGGAGCCGCCCATCAGGCCGGTCCAGGCCTTGTCGGCCGCCTGCATGTCGCAGGGCATCATATAAAAGGCATCGCTGCCCTTGTCGGCCAGCAGCGCGGAGAAGACCTCGTTGGCCGTGCCCGTCTGGTCGCCGGAGATGACCGCGACCTTGGAACCGGCGGCGGCCAGCTTTTCGGCCACGACCTCCCGGGCTTTCTCCCAGGTGATCTCCTGGCCGTCCAGCATGGGGGCCTTGATCCGGTTGGGGCTGTTCTTGACCTGGACGCCGTTGGCGCACAGGGGGCAGATGCCGCCGCCCGAGATCGGGTTGTCTTCGTTGCCCATGGTGCCGAAGGCCTCACCGGCAACGGTCCGGACCTTTACGGCGCAACCGGACTCGCACATCTTGGACACGGTGGGTTTGGCATCCAGAGCCCCGTATTTCAACGTGGGGATCCAGGGCCAGTTCTGCGTCCAGATGGAAACATCATCAAGGGCTTTCCAGACCGTCGGAGTAAAAAGAATACCGACGGTGGCGCCCGCACCCAACTGAATAAAAGTTCTGCGTGCTACGCTCATTCTCAGTACCCCTTTACTTGTGACAGGTGTAGCAGGCGTTGGGCTGGCCCTTCAGGGCGTGACACCGTTCGCACTGCCACATCTTCATGGTGGTCTTGCTGTACCCGGACAGGATATTGCGCTCGAATGCCGGCGGCACGTCGTTCGCCTGAATGTCCTTCAGGTGGCAGAGATTGCAGTTCTGCTCGGGGGCCTCGCCCTCGAAGACCGAGGGATCGACCACGTCGGACAGCTCCTTCTTCAGGCTCGCCAGGTCCTCGATGGAGAGGCTCATGTGCGAGGCATGAGAGAAGTAGACGTTGTCCGGTTGGTACTGGTAATTCAGCCAGGGAACTTCCTTGCCCTGGATCAGATACTTGACCACGTACTCGCGTTCGGCCTGCATCTTGTCGTCATCCGAGGAAGCCAGATTGTCCTCGATGGCGCCGATCCCGGCCTTCATGACGGCGTCGTAGTCGGTCGGGTCGATGCCTTCCTCGGCGATGGCCGCCAGGGCCTCCTCGGGATCGACCGCGTGACATTCGGCGCAGACTTCGTTGCTCGGGAAACCGGCATAGGTGCCGTCATCCCGGAAATAGTGACAGCTTTCGCAATCCATTCCCTGACCGTCCACGTGCACGGCGTGGCTGAACCAAATGGGTTGTTCCTCCTTTTCGAAGAACAGACCGGGGATAACAGCCCACCCCAAGACGCAGGTAGCCAGGAAGCCGATGATAAAGGGGAACACCCCTCCACACCGTTTTGATGCTTTTCTTTCCTCCATAACCTCGCCCCATCACTCTAAAGTTAATGTGAAAATCACACCAATTGAACTACGTTTCCATAAGGCACCAATCGTTTTGGTGTCAAGAGAATATGAAAATTTTCACGATCTCTCGAATAGGAAAAACCGCATACATTCCAATTGGTAACCAACTACATTCGACCGGGAACCTATTTCTGCGCCCTGCCGTAGACATCGTCGAAACGGACGATGTCGTCCTCCTCCAGATACGGCCCGCTCTGTATCTCGATGATGTCCAGCGGGACCTTGCCGGGATTGGCCAGCCGGTGCTGTGAGGCCTTGGGGATATCCACGGACTGATTTTCCACCAGGATGCGCGGCTCGTTGTCCACCTCCACCTCGGCCGTGCCGTCCACCACCACCCAGTGTTCGCTGCGGTGATGGTGCATCTGCGAGCTCAGGCGCGCGCCGGGAGTGACCTGAATGCGCTTGATCTTGTACTGCGGCCCCTCCTCCAGCACCGTGTAGTTGCCCCACGGGCGGTACACCGTGGTATGGCTCTCCACCAGCGTGCTGCCCTGCGCCTTGAGGGCGGCGACCACGTCGCGCACGGTCTGCACGCGCTCCATGGGACAGGCCAGGGTGGCGTCCCGCGTCTGGACCATGATCATGTCCTTCAGGCCGGACACAGCCAGCTTGCCGCCCTCGCTGATGAGCAGGCAGCCCTCGCAGTTCATGGCCAGGACGTCGCCCCGGACCACGTTGCCGTCCTCGTCCTTGTCGCCCAGCCTATACAAGGCCTCCCAACTGCCGAGGTCGTCCCATTCGAACCCGGCCTTGACCACCACGATGTTGTCGATCTTCTCGACCACGCCGTAGTCAACTGAAATATCCGGGATGTCGCGGTAGCCCTGGACCAGCGGCGTCTCCTCCCGGGCCATCCACCAGTCCCACAGGACCGGCTCGCAGCGGGCCACCTGGGTCAGGAAATGCTTGGCCGAAAACAGAAACATGCCGCTGTTCCACAGATGGGTGCCCTCGCGCAGGAAGCGGTCCGCGGTCAGAAAGTCCGGCTTCTCCACGAAACCCTGTACCGCAAAGGCGTTGTCCCCGAGGTCCTCGCCCAGGGCGATGTACCCGTAGCCGGTCTCGGGTTTGTCCGGGCGCACGCCGAAGGTCACGAACCGCTTCTGAACGGCCAGTTCCGAGGCGCGCGCCAGATCACGGACCCACGCCTTGCCGTCGCTGACGAGGTGATCGGACGGAAACACGGCGGCCAGCGCCTTGGGGTTGGCCTCCACCACCCTGTCCAGGCCGAGCATGATGGCTGGCAGGGTGTTGCGGCCCAGCGGCTCGGAAAGGACCTGCCCTTCCAGCCTCTGGTCCAACCCCGCCACCTGCTTGCGCACCTCGAAGACGTGTTCCTCGTTGGTCACCACCCAGACGTGGTCGGGCGGGAACGCCTCGAGCACGCGGGCCACGGTCTGCTGCAACAGGGTGGACGTGCCGCCCAGGACCAGCAGCTGCTTGGGCAGCAGGTTCCTGGAGAGCGGCCACAGACGGGTGCCGGACCCGCCCGCCAGGATGATGGCGTGGCAATCCTCGGCAAACGACGGCGCGACCGGTTCGGTTTGGCTCATGAGCTTCAATCCTCGAAGGTAAAGGGGGATTCGAACCCGGCCAGCCCGGGCTGCCGCCGGTCCTTTTCCGACAGGATCGGCTCCCGCCCCTGCAGGGCCGGCCGCCAGTCCATGCCGATGTCCGGGTCGTCCCAGGCGAGACCGCCCTCGTGGGCAGGCGAATACGGCGCGTCCACCTTGTACTGGAACTCCGTGTCCGGCATGATGGTCACATACGCGTGCCCGAATCCCTTGGGGATGAACATGCGCTTGAAATTGGCGGCGCTGAGGATGACGTGCTCGGTCTGCCCGTAGGTGGGCGACCCCCTGCGCAGGTCCACGACCACGTCCAGGACCGCGCCCCGCGTCACCCAGACCAGTTTGGCCTGGGCCACGGGCGGCACTTGGAAATGAAAACCGCGCAGCACGCCGACGTCCTTGGAATAGGCGTGATTGTCCTGGACGAACCCGCAGTCGATGCCGATTTCCCGGAAATGTTCGGCGTTGTAGCTTTCCAGAAAAAAGCCCCGTTCATCCTGAAATACTTTGGGAACCAGGATAAACAGACCGGGGAACTCCGTCTCGTGGACCTGCATTCACGACTCCTTGAAAAAGACAGACGATTGGTGTTCATGTAGCCGAGTTCGGCAAGGGACACAACCCTGATCCGGATTTCACCAGGTCGGCCCATTACAAAAATATACCTCGAATGCGGTTCACATTTCGGCCTCAGTTTGCTAGGGCTCTGTGAGGAAGTTCACCTCAGCCGCTTATGGGTGCATTTATATGAATTTTCTGGATATCATTCTCATCTGCATCGTCGCCCTCTTCGTCCTGCGCGGTTTCTTCCGCGGCCTGGTGCAAGAGGTCCTGTCGCTCATCGCCGTGGTCCTGGCCATTTACCTGGCTTCACGCTTCGACGAGGCCCTGGCCCCGCACCTCAAGATGTACATCTCCAGCGACATCACGGTCAGCGCCCTGTCCTACTCGCTGATCTTCATCGGCACCCTGGTGGTGGTCTGGCTTGTGACCAAGCTGATCCGCAGCGTGCTGGAGATATCCCTGCTCGGCTGGATAGACCGCACCCTGGGCGGCGTCTTCGGCCTGCTCGAGGGCGTGCTCATCTGCCTGGTGGGGCTGATGTTCCTCCAGACCTTCGCGCCCCAGTCCGATATCCTGGCCGAATCGTACATCGCGCCCAAGGCGCAGCACATGGTCGACAAGATGGGCGAATACGTCGACCTGCCCGAGGCCCTGGACTCGGCCAAGAGCGCGTTGGGCATCCGGAGCGGCGAAAACGCCGAATAGTCCCGGATTTCACAACCCCTTTTCCCTTTCCTGAAGGAGATTCGCCATGAGCGAAACGAAACACGACGCCCCGTCCCGGGCCATGCGCGAGTTGCTCGGGGTCATAGACACCCTGATCGGGCCCGACGGCTGCCCCTGGGACAAGGAGCAGACCCCGCTGACCCTGTGCGACTACCTGGCCGAAGAGGCCTTCGAACTCATCGAGGGCATCCGCTCGGGCGACCCGCACGAGGCCATGGAGGAGCTGGGCGACGTCATGTTCATTCTGCTGTTCATGGCCACCCTGTACGAGCGCGACGGGTCCCACACCCTGGCCGATTCCATCAACTACAGCGCGGCCAAGATGATCCGCCGACACCCGCACGTGTTCGGGGACAAGCATTTCGACAACATCACCGAGCTGTGGGACAACTGGGAAAAGACCAAGCGCGAGGAGAACAAGGGCACCGGGCGCAAGCGGGTCTTCGACTCCCTGCCCTCGGGGTTGCCGCCCATGCTCAAGGCGTACCGCATCAACTCCAAGGCCGCCCGCAACGGGTTCACCTGGGAATCGGACCGGGACGTGGAGACCCACCTCAAGAGCGAATGGGACGAATGGCAGGCGGCCATGGCCTCGGGCCACGCCGAGGACTCGGAAAAGGAGTTCGGCGACTACCTCTTCACCCTGGTGGAACTGGGCAGGCGCAAGGGCATCAAGGCCAACGCGGCCCTCGACTTCGCCAACCAGAAATTCCTGGCCCGGTTCGCCAAGATGGAGGAACTGGCCGAGATGCGCGGCCTCGACCTGGCCGAACTGGGGCTGGACGAGATGAACGGCCTGTGGGACGAAGTCAAGGACTGGGAAAAGGCCTAGTCCATGAACAGATATTGTAGAAGATAGAATACGGCGGCTCCCGCGCCGATGGCTGCGTACGTCAGCATTCACGGCACGCAGCGCGACCTGAGCTTCCAGATGAGCAGCGCGGCCACGCCCGCTCCGGCCGCCATGGCCAGGGCCAGCATCAGGGTCTTATCCATCTCCCCTCCCAAGCCGCATCACGGCCACCCGGTACGGCCGCTCCCGAAAAACACGTTCAGGATGTAGTACGACGCAAACAGGGTCCCGATTATCGTGATCCAGACGTACAACCTGGGCAGTACCGGACGCTGCCAGCGGTGCAGCACCACGCCGACCAGAACGGTGATGAGAATGGCGGCTACCGCCCACTTGATCTCGATGTCCATGGAACCCTCCGTTATTCATCCATACACCCAATTGTATTCATTGGGCAATATTTTTTCCGGTTCGACCTAAAGATATACGGGAAAATGCCGAAAAGGCGGATAGGCGTTATTTCCGTCCTGACGACAGGAGGGTGCGTATGACCATGGCAATCGGCGGCTTCGGAAGCTACTCGCCGTTCGATCAGCAAACGTTCGGTGCGGCCGTGGTTTCCGAGACCCTGGACTACATGAACGACAGCGGCCCGAGCCCCGCGCCGGTGGACAAGGTTTCCGCCGAAGCGTCGCTCGTATCGAAAACCCTGGACTACATGAACCCCGGGACCTCGACGGCCGACAAGGCCGGCCTGGCCCAAAGCTACAACTTCCAGACCGATGTCCTCGGCCCCTACGCCAAGGGCGCGGTCATCAACACCATCATCTGACGGCTCGGAGATAACGCCTCGACAAAAAAGCCCCGCCCTCCCCTCACCGGGAGGCGGGGCTTCCTTGGTCGGCAAGGAGGCGCAACACGCCCCCCCGGAGGCCCGCCATTCTTTCCGGACCAATGTAGTATGAATGTAAGGGCAACCGACAACATACCAATATTTCTTTACATTCTCTCACCAAATCAACGCAGGCCCATCTCAAAGCACTATTCCAACATATAGATTTATTTACGGTTGCTCCAGTCCGGCATGACTCGTGCTTAATCCAAACAAATATTTAATACACGAGTTCGACCCAATCTGGAGGGATGTATGAAACGGCTCCTGACAGCAATTCTAACCCTTGCCATCTTCCTGACCCTGTCCTCGTTCGCGATGGCCGCGGTCTACAATATGACCGTGTATGCGGATCAGGCCACCGGGGTGCTCGGCGTGAACGGCGACTATCCCCTCCCGCAGGTGTCCGGCAGCAGCTGGGCTGCGGACAACTCGGCCTACAAGGCGGAATGGGGCATTGACGCCGCCACCATCTTCGGCAGGTCCGTGACGCTCGCCGATGTGGCCGGGATGAGCTATTGGACCAAAAAATCCACTACCCATGTCGAATCCGCCCCGGATTGGTATTTCCATTTCTACACCACCCCCTTTGAAAACAGCCCGGGAAGCAGTTGGTATGGCTACCGCATCAACACCGAGCCCTATTTCTCCGCCAACCTTTCGGAAACGGCGGATCAATGGAACCAGTGGGCCATCGGGGGCCAGAACGACACCAATGCGCTCCGCTTCTTCGACAGCTCCCTGAGCAATTACTGGGGCAGCTACACCGATCCGCTCTGGAATGAATTTCTCTCCATGGCGGGTGTCGGCGGAAACGTCTATGGCGAGCAGGGCCTGCTGTCCATCGCCATGGCCACGGGCTCCGGGTGGAATGGGAGTTTCGACGGCCTGCTCGACGGACTGAGCATCTCCCTCTACAACACGGACGCCACCGGCGCCCCGACCATCGACACCTACAACATCAACTTCGAAGCCTCGGCGCCCCCCGTACCCGAGCCCTCGACCTTCCTGCTTCTCTTCGCCGGCCTCGGCTGTCTCGGTTTCATGCGCTACCGCCGCAACAAGGCGTAGCCAACGGCTTTCAGGGACCGCTTCGAACCGCTAAAACAATCAAGCCTGTGGGGGTGCGCTATCGCATTCCCACAGGCTTTCTTTCATTTAACGCCCCCCCCCGAGTGGTGGCTATTCGAGCCGCAGCCAGTTATTGGCCACGTTGCGGCAAAAATCGCCGGACTGCTGGATGAGCAGGGGGAACCGGCTGCGGGTGGCCGCGAAGAATTCGTCGGTGAACCGGAAGCGGTATTGGGCGTAGGTGTCGATATCGCCGCGCTGGAACTCGTCGAACCATTCGTCGGCGGTCAGGGAGTCCATTTCCAGATGGAACTGGAACCCGTAGGACGCCTTGCCGACCTTGAAGCACTGGTTGATGCATCGATCACCCTCGATCAACAGCGTGGCCCCTTCGGGAAGGTCGAAGGAATCCTCATGGAACTCCATGAGCGGCGGGACCGGCCCGGCCTTCGACAGGACCGGGTCCTGTGCGCCTGCCTCGGTCAGGGCGTGGCCGACAAAGCCGAACTCCAATTCGGGCATGGTCCAGACCCCGCCCCCGTGGGCGCGGGCCAAGAGCTGGCAGCCGAGGCAGATGCCCGCCACAGGCTTGCCCGCCGCATCGAAGTCGCGCATGAGCCGCATCAACTCCGGGAAATAGGGCGAGGTTTCGTCGTCAAAGGCGTTCTGGGGACCACCCAGGACCACCAGGCGGTCATAGTTGTCGGCGTTTTCCGGAATCGGCTCCCCTTCGGTCGGCAAAATAGCGATCAGGATGCAGCCCTGCCGGGCCAGCTCCTTGGTGAAGTTGCCGCCGGGCGATTGGGCGGAATTCTGGACCACCAGGACCTTTGAGCCGATGATCCCGTCCGCCGGACACGGCTCCAACGTGACCCGGGTCTCGTAGAACGGGGTGCCCTGCCCCACGATGGACGGGATATCCCTGGTCAGGAGATTGACCCCGTGGCCCGCCTTGTTCCAGCCGCCCCGCTCGGTGATGAGCACGTCCGCGCGCATGGCATCGTCCACCTTGAGCAGGGCCATGAGCCTGCCGTACGCACTGCGCACAACCACGTGGCCGCCGTCGGTCAGCCCCCGCTTGCGGGCCTCGGCCGAATTCAGGAGAACCACAGGCAGGGCGTCGTGCTCGGCCAGGGTGCGCTCGGAGCAGATGTAGCCGTGGGGCGCGATGGTCAGGAGCTTGTACGGGTAGTCCGGGTCCTCGTCCTGAAGCACGGCCGGATCGAACTCGGTCATGAACCGAAACCTGCCGGACTCGGAGGGGAACACGCCGTCCGCATAGGGGACCATGGGCGCATCCAGGCGGAACGGGCCCTTGCGCACGCTCTCAAGGTCCGTGCCCTGCTCCCAGAGCGGAGTGCAGATGGTCTTGAGCCAGTCCTCCAAGGACCGTTGGTACTGCCCGGCGAACGGAAACCGGGCGGCCAGTTCCTGGAACATTTGAAATTCGGATTTGGTCTCGCCCACCGGCTCGATGGCCGGATTGACCGGCCCGACGAAGTTATGGCCGTAACTGGCCATAATGTCGTTTTCTTCAAGGAAGGAGGTGGCGGGCCAGAAGACATCGGCCAACTCGGCGGTGTCGTCCATGAAATGGCCGGAGTAGACGACCATCTCGGCCTTTTTGAACGCCCTGACGACCTTGTCCGCATTGGGGGCCATGCACACCGGATTGCCCGCCGTGACCACGATCATGCGGATATCCGGGTCGCGGGCGCTTAATATCTCCTCGCCCACCTTGGGGATGAGCAGGGTCCGGCGGCCCGGGCGCAGGTGGTCGCCCCACCACGCCTGATCGTAGGGGCTGTACTCCTCGAATCCCTGGCTGACCCCGCCGCCGGGCACGCCGAGGAGGCCCGCGATGCCGCCCAGGGCGTCGATGGGCCGGATGGCGCAATGGGCGTACTCGTGACGATGCAGCCCCCAGCCGAGCAGGATGGAGGTCGGGAACTGGTTTATCAGCGTGTCGGCCAGCAGTTCGGCGTCCGTGACCGGAACCCCGGCCAGGGCGCAGAGTTCGGGCACGGAAAAGGAATCCAGGATCGCCTTGTATTCGGCCCAGCCCTCGGCCCGGTTCTCGATGAAATCGCGGTCCTCGGCCCCGGCCTCGATGATCAGTTTGGCCGCGGCCATGGCCAGGCAGCCGTCGCGCCCGGGTTTGGGCCGCACATGGTGGGTGGCGATGTTCACGGACAGGCTGCGCGCCGGGTCGATGACCACCACGCGGCCGCCGCGCTCCCTGATGTCCTTGACGATCTTGACCAGGGAGATGTTGGTGGACACCGGGTTGCGCGCCCACAGGATCATGGCGTTGGAGTTGAAGTGGTCCAGCGGGTCGTGGGACACGCGCTCGCCGAAGTCGAGATTCTGGGCCCCCTGCCCCGCCCCGCCGCACAGGGAGCCGCGCATGGTCGTGGCCCCGCCGAGCAGGTTGAAGAAATACTTGTTCAGGAGCTTGAGAGCCGTGCGCTCGCCGTATCCTTGATAATAGAGGACCGCCTCGGGGCCGGACTCGGCCGCCACCGCCTGGAGCTTGTCGGCCACCAGGTCCAGGACCTCGTCCCAGGTCGCCCGCCGCCACTGCCCGTCCACCTTGCGCAACGGGTGGGTGATCCGCTCGGCGCTGTACACCCGCTTGATATACTTGGCGGTCTTGTGGCAGGCCACGCCGCCGGTCAGGGGATGGGCCGGGTCGCCCGAGAGCTTGACCAGCCGTCCGTCCTCGACCGTGGCGATGAGCCCGCAGGCGTTGGGGCAGTCGCGGGTGCAGGTGGTGACGATCTTGCGTTGGCTCATTCTTCGGTTTCCTTTTCTCGGCCGTCTGATTCCGGCTCGCAGCAGGACAGGCAATAGGACGTCGATGGACGGATGGCAAACCCCTGAGGACATCGTGGACACCCGATCGAGACAGTTCCGATCCTCGATCCTGAGGTCGCACAATCGGACGCCGCAATCAAGCCCGGTGCGCACGCCCCGCTCCCCTTCCCCGATCGCATGTCACGCATATTCATGTTTGCGTGACGGTATTGCCGGTTTCCTCCCCCGGCCCTACATACTGAAACTTGTTCGCAGGCATACGCACCCTGCGTTCCCGTTCCGTATCCACCGCGCGCGCCGCCTTTGCGCCGCGCCGTCCAACCGCGATCCCCGAGCAGGCGCGCTCCGTTTCCGCCCTGCGAAGGGACGCATACCGCCGTTGCGAGGAAGCCCGCCGATGATCACACGCAGGAATTTTCTGTCCATGAGCGCAGGAGCCCTGGCCCTGTTTCCCTTCATGACCACTGCCCGCGCCCTGGCCGGGGATGCGGCCGGACTGGTGCTGGCGGGGCCGCCCGCGCCGCTCAGCCTCCCCCTGGTCCGCCTGGCCCGACAGCATCCGTCCGCCCTGCCCGCCATGGAGATGCGCCAATGGCGCAACCCGGACATCATGCGCGCCTGGATGATCTCGGGCGAGACCCAGGTCTCGGCCGCCCCGGCCAACGCGGCGTCCATACTCTATAACAAGGGGCTCCCGGTCCGGCTCCTGGACATCAACAACGGCGGGAGCCTGAGCATCGTCACCGCCGACCCGGCCATCAAGACCTTCACGGACATCAGGTCCAAGAGCCTGCTGTTGTTCTTCCGTGGGGACACCCCGGACATCATCGTCCGTTACCTGGCCACGAAAAGCGGCATCAAACCGGATGCGGACCTGACCCTGTCCTATGTGGACTCGCCGTTCGAGGCGCTGCAGATGCTCCTCTCCAAACGCACGGCCACGGCCCTGCTGCCCGAGCCCGCCGCCACGGCGGCCATTCTCAAGGGCAAGGGCGCGGGCATGGAGCTGCACCGTATCGTCCTGCAAGACGTCTGGGAAAAGGTCACCGGCAGCGCGTCGGTCATGCCCCTGGGCGGGACCATGTGCCAGGCGTCCCTGGCCAAGGAACAGCCGGAGACCGTGGCCGCGCTGCGCACGGGCATAGGCCGGGCCGTGGACTGGATCAACGGTCACCCGGCCGAGGCCGCTCAACAGTGCGCCGACTTCTTCGGGCTCAAGCCCATGGTCCTGGAAAAGTCCCTGGAGGCCTTCCCCCTGCGGCGCAGCCCGGCGGGCGAGGCCAGGAAGGACCTGGAATTCTACTACTCGGCCCTGATGGAGATGTCGCCCAAGCTGGTCGGCGGCAAGCTGCCGGACCAAGACTTCTACCTGGGCTAGGCAGGAGGCAGGATGGCGCGTTCCGCCCATGCGGCATGGCCCCGTCTGCGGGGCTTCGGATACCCCGCCCTGGGGGTGGCCCTTTTCATCGCACTGTGGTGGGCGGGGAGCCTGTTCTACGGCCCGTTCATCCTGCCCTCGCCGTGGGAGGCGACCGCCGCGCTGTGGCGGCTTATCCTGGACGGCCAGGCGGGCCATGCGGCCCTGCTCACGGCGGGCCGGGCGCTGGGCGGGTTCGCGATAGCGGCCCTGCTCGGCAGCGGGCTGGGCATCCTGGCCGGGCTGCGCCCCGCCCTGGCCCAGACCCTCAAGCCGGTCACGGCCATGCTCCTGGGCATCCCGCCCATCGCCTGGATCGTCCTGGCCATGCTCTGGTTCGGCACCACCGGGCTGACCCCGGTCTTCACCGTGGTGGTCACGGCCCTGCCCATCGTCTTCGCCGTGGCCGTGGAGGGCGCGCGCACCCGCGACCAGGGCCTGGAGGACATGGCCCGCTCCTTCGGCACCCCGCCGCTGACGCTCTTCCTGGACGTGCGCCTGCCGCACCTGCTGTCCTATCTCTTTCCGGGCTGGGTCACGGCCCTGGCCCTGTCCTGGAAAGTCGCGGTCATGGCCGAACTGCTCGCCTCCACCGACGGCATCGGCGCGAGCATGGCCCTGGCCCGGATCAACCTGGATACGGCCGACGCCCTGGCCTGGATCATCGTCCTGCTGGTCATGCTCCTGGCCGTGGAACTGTTCGTGCTCGAACCGCTGCAGCGGCGCATGGAACCCTGGCGCGGCGGGACCGCGTCCTCGTGACGGAGGTTGGCGGAACATGCTGACCTGGGAGAACGTCTCGCACGACTACGGGGCCGGACCGGTGGTGGCGGGCGTCGACCTGCGGGTCGCGCCCGGCGAGGTCCTGGCCCTGGCGGGCCGCTCGGGCTGCGGCAAGACCTCCCTGCTGAACATGGCCGCAGGGCTGCTCGCCCCGACTTCGGGCCGCGTTTCCAACATCTTCTCGCACACGGCCTGCGTGTTCCAGGAGCCGAGGCTGCTCCCCTGGCGGCGCACCGTGGACAACATCGCCTTCGGGCTCAAGGCCCTGGGCATCCCCAGGGCGGAACGGTCGGCGCGGGCGCACCGGCTGGCCGGACGCATGGGGCTGAACCCAAACGACCTGGCGAAATATCCCCACACCCTGAGCGGCGGCATGCGCCAACGGGCCTCCCTGGCCCGGGCCCTGGCCGTGGAGCCGGACCTGCTCCTCCTGGACGAGCCGTTCAGCGCCCTGGACGTGGGCCTGAGGCGCGAACTCCAGGACCTGGTCCGCTCCCTCATCGACGAGCGCGGCCTGGCCGCCGTGTTTGTGACCCACGACCTCGCCGAGGCGGTCCGCCTGAGCGACCGCATCGTCATCCTGGCCCCTTCACCGGGCCGCGTGGTCCTTGAACAGCGCATCGACGCGCCCTTTGCGGCCCGCGACGCAAGCTTCATACGGCAAACCACGGACGGACTCCTGGCCGCCCCGGCCGTGCGCGCGGCCTTTGGCCGAACCAGCCCGGCCCCGGTCACGCCGCCCCATATACCGACAGCCCCGGGCCGCATACGGCCCGCAACCGACGAGGTGAAAATGGTGGAATTCAAGCCCGTTCGTCTCCCCGAGACGACCCTGGCCACGGACATGGCCGGGCGCAAGGTCCTGGTCAAGACCAACATCGAGAGGGTCTTCGGCTACAACCCCATGGTTACGTCCCTGCTCTTCTGCCTGGCCCCGGAGAAGATCGCCGGGCTGGGCATGCCGCCCATGCCGCCCGAGCGCATGCTGGCGAGCCCGGAATACCTCTCCCTGCCGGTCCTCGGGGTCATGGGCGGCGACTTCGGCGGCGGCAAGACCACCTTTGACAAGGACGCGGTCCGCCAACGCGGCGTGGACCTGATCCTCTCACTGACCCTGTTCGCCCTGGACGAGGTCGAGGTGAACGCGGCAGAAAAGCTGCAGCAGGAGCTGGGCATCCCCGTGCTCGTCTACGACGGCGGCCTGGACCGCACCGGCGAGGTCCTGCGCCGCATGGGTACACTGGTCGGCGCTCCGGACCGGGGCAATATCCTGGCCGATTATTTCGACGAAAAATTCCGCCACATCGCCAGGACCGTGGCCGGAATCCCGCACGGCGAGCGGCGCACGGTCTACTACGCCCAGTCGCCCACCGGCCTGCTCACCGAGCCCCGGCGGTCCCGCCACGGCGAGATCATCGAATACGCTGGCGGGGTGAACGCGGCCGAGGTCTTCGAGCAGCGCGGCTGCGGCCGCACCCCGGTCTGCGCCACGGACCTGGCCCGCTGGGACCCGGACGTGGTCGTCATGCTCTCGGACGAAGGCAAGTCCCGGCAACGGCTGTATAACAGGATGCGGACCGATCCGTTCTGGTTCAGGCTCAAGGCGGTCCGCAACAACGCCGTGTTCGAGCCCCCGGCGGGCATGTACAATTGGTTCGACCGGCCGCCGTCCGTGAACCGGCTCATGGGGCTGATCTGGCTGACCAACCTGCTCTATCCCGAATGGTTCGGCTGGAACATGGTCCGCGAGACCCGCGAGTTCTACAAACTGTTCTACCGCATGGACCTCGGCGCCAAGCAGGCGGAAACCCTGCTCGGCCCGAGCCTGAAGGGGCTGGCCAACTAGCCCGGTTTTCCCTCTTGTCCTTTGTGCCGCTCTTTGCCACCATGGGGCAATGGCGAAGTGCCGTGCCCGCGCGGGTCCGGCCACTGCCATGCGACCCCCAACCGCAAGGAGCCGTCATGAGGGAAGAGAACCTGTTGTCCAGGCGCGTTTTTCTGGCCGTCGCGGCCGGCACCGTGGTCAGCATCGGCCTGCCCGGCGTGTTCGCCACGGTGGGGGAGGCCCGCCAACAGGAACTGGCCGAAGCGCTGCGGCCGGACGGCAGGCCGCGTGTCCCGCCGGGACAGACCGCCATCGAGCAGATCGAGGACATGGGCGGCAGGCCCGGCTCGCCGAACCCCGAGGACTTCCGCCTGCGCGTCCACGGCGAGGTCGAGCACCCTCTCGATCTGGATTTCGAGGCGCTCCTGCGGCTCGAGCAGCGGGACTTCACCTGCGACGTCCACTGCGTGACCGGCTGGACCCTGCTGGATTCCACATGGCGCGGCGTGCCCATATCCGTCCTCCTGGACAAGGCGAACCCCACCGGGAAGGCGAAGTTCCTGGTCATAGAGGCCGCCCACGGCTACACCACGAGCATCCCGCTTTCCGAGGCCATGAAGCCGGACGTGTTCCTGGCCCACACCCTGTTCGGCTCCCCCCTGCCCGGTCCCAACGGCGGCCCGGTGCGCGCGGTGGTCCCGGACCGCTACTTTTACAAGAGCGCCAAATGGATTCAGGGGCTCAAGGTCGTCTCCAAGGACGAGCCCGGTTTCTGGGAGACGCGCGGCTACAGCAACTCCGCCGACCCGTGGAAGGAGGAGCGTTACTCGCGCTCTCGCTAGCCCTCACCGTCCGCTACACACCGCCCCGGCCCCGCAGAACTGCAAACCCACCTTTCATCCAGCCCGCTCGGACTGCAAAGCGAACTTTGCAGTCCAAGCGGACGTTTAATAGAAATATCCTGTAATTCCACAGCGCAATCCTTCCGGACCGGCCTGGCCCGCTCCTTGCTCATGGGGAGAAAACCGAGTGTGGTCAGGCGTGTCGTCCTGGCGATCCGCCTCTGTGAGAAACTTTTTTGGAGGATTGTGAGAATGGCTGAACAAGTTGTCGAGAAGAACTCCGAAGTCGTCGTCGACCAGGCGAAGTCTTCGTGGTCCGATCTCTGGAAGAAAGAGGACTACTGGGCCATCTGGCTCGGTTTCATCATCCTCATCGTCGGGGCATTCATCTATTTCAACAATGAACCCGCCGGCATGCAGGAGAAATTCGCCAAGTCCAACGCGATCATGACCGCCGAGGCGCAACGCGCCCCGTTCAAGACCGTGGCCTGGTACGAGGCCCAGACGGCCAAGGAAAAGATCAAGGCCAAGAGCCAGCCCATCGGCAAGAGCATCGCGAACCTGATGGCCCACCCCAAGTCGTGGTCCACCAACCCGCTCAACGCCTTCATGCAGACCCAGGCCCAGGCCGACGCCAAGAACGCCAAGGGCATGCCCAAGTACGAAGCGGCCAAGGCGGCCGCCGCCGAAGGCAAGGCCGCCGCGCTGGCCGCCCAGACCAAGGCCGAGGCGGCGGGCTTCCAGAACGCCGGGCTGAACGCCGACGCCTCCAACGCCATCGAGCACTGGCTGAAGCTGCGCTCCAAGGAGTCCTCGGCCAAGAAGAAGATCTCCAACAAGCCGTACAACCTGTTCCCCGGCCTAATCGGCCTGTTCGTCGTCTTCGGCGTGGTCTTCGCCATCGGCATGCACTTCATCGACGGCAGCAGCGCCAAGTTCCTCAAGGGCTTCATTCTCGTCTTCGTCGTGGCGGTGCTCTCCTACGTCATGTCGGGACAGGCGACCATGAAGCAGTACGGCATCGGCTACGCGGCCTGGGCCATCGCCATCGGCCTGATCATCTCCAACACCGTGGGCACGCCTGAATGGGCCAAGAAGGCGCTGCAGGTCGAGTTCTTCATCAAGACCGGCCTGGTCCTTTTGGGCGCCGAGGTGCTCTTCAACAAGATCGTGGCCATCGGCATCCCCGGCATCTTCGTGGCCTGGGTGGTCACCCCGGTGGTGCTCATCTCCACCTTCATCTTCGGCCAGAAGGTCATCAAGATGCCTTCCAAGACCCTTAACATGACCATCTCCGCCGACATGTCCGTGTGCGGCACCTCGGCCGCCATCGCCGCGGCCGCCGCGTGCAAGGCCAAGAAGGAAGAGCTGACCCTGGCCATCGGCCTGTCCCTGGTCTTCACCTCCATCATGATGGTGGTCATGCCCGCGATCATCAAGGCCACGGGCATGCCCTACATCCTGGGCGGCGCCTGGATGGGCGGCACCATCGACGCCACCGGCGCGGTCGCCGCCGCCGGCGCGTTCCTGTCCGAGAAGGCCCTGTACGTGGCCGCGACCATCAAGATGATCCAGAACGTGCTCATCGGCGTGACCGCCTTCGGCATCGCCATCTACTGGTGCACCAAGGTCGATTGCGTCGAGGGCCAGAAGGTCGGGGCCATGGAAATCTGGCACCGCTTCCCCAAGTTCGTGCTCGGCTTCCTGGTCGCCTCGGTGGTCTTCTCCATCGCCTACTCGTCGCTCGGTTCGGACACCGGCTTCACCATGATCGACCAGGGCGTGCTGCGCGGCTTCTCCCGCCTGTTCCGCGGCTGGTTCTTCTGCCTGTCCTTCGCGGCCATCGGCCTGGCCACCAACTTCCGGGAGCTGAAGCACTACTTCAAGGGCGGCAAGCCGCTCATCCTGTACGTCTGCGGCCAGTCCCTGAACCTGTGCCTGACCCTGGCCATGGCCTACCTGATGTTCTACGTGGTCTTCCCCGACATCACGTCCAAGATCTAACCACCTCCACCCCCAAGAACCCCGAGGGGGGCCGCGCCCCGGCCCCCCTCACCCCAAGGAGCAAGATATGGAAAACCGCAGCCTCACTCAGCGCATCCTGGCACTGGTCTCGGTCTGCGCCGCCATCTGGGTGTTCACCTATGTGGCCGGTCCCATGCTGGTCAACGCGTCCCAGGACTTCCGGACGCTCGGCGATTTCATCGTGCGGGAAAACATAGACACCGGCATGTTCTATTACACCGACCTGGAGATCGTCGGCCATGCGGACCACAACGCCCGCTCGACCATCGAGTACATGCCGCACGGACCGGGACCTACCCCCGACGTGGGTTCGGCCACCGGCGCACCCGCCGACGAATAGACCGGGGCTACATCCCGTCCCGGGGGTCGAACATGGCCTCTATGCGCCGGTTCAGGCCCAGGAGGTAACAGATGGTGCGCGAGACGGCGGCAAGGAAATAGCCGAGCTGCTCGAGTTCGCTATGGCCCAGGCCGTAGGAACGGAAGTAGAGGAAGAAAACGGCGATCAGGGTTATGCCGCACAGGAGGATCAACGGGATGGTCGTGTTCAGGCGGATGAACAGGACTTCTCCCGAGATCCGCCCGCGAAAGTACAGCACCACCAGGGCCACGGAACGCAGCACGCCGGTCCACGCCCGGACAAACATGTCCGCCGTGGCCAACCCCACGAACAGGGCCGCTCCGAACAGCAACGTTTCGCCCATATCGACACTCCCCCGGGCGGCGCCTCCTTTTCCACCCTGTGGAAACCATACGGCCTGATGGAAAGTACCGCAAGGAATCCTTGACGGAAACGGGCTTCATCTTTGATAGTCAAATACAAGACCATGCAACTTCCCAGACCGTACTCACTGCAGAGCAAATTTCTGATCGGCCTGATCATGACCTCCGTCGCCATCGGAGGTCTGCTCCTGGCCGGTTTTTCGTACCACATGCGCCAGGTCCTCGAACGCGAGGTCGAGGACAAGGCCGCCATGGTCCTGGCCCAGGTGGATTCGGTCCAGCAGTACGTCCGCCAGGTCCTTCGGCCGCGCATGTACGACGTCCTCGACGACACCTTCATCATCGAGGCCATGTCCTCGTCCTTCATCACCCGCAACATCATGGACGGCGTGGCCGAACACAGCCCCACCAGGCACCTCTACCGGCGGGTGGCCATGGGCGCGCGCAACCCGAAGTTCGAGGCCAACCGGCGGGAACGGGACCTGGTGGAATATTTCCGCGCCCACCCGGACGAGAAGGTCTGGCAGGGGTTCACCGACATAGACGGCATCGAGCACTTCGTCATGGCCCGCCCCGTGGTCTTCGCCAAGAGCTGCCTGCACTGCCACGGCAAGCCCGAGGACGCCCCGGAGCAGGTGCTCGCCCTGTACGGAGACCGGGGTTTCGGCCACGCCGAGAACAGCATCGGCGGCGTGGACTCCGTCGGCCTGCCCGTCTCCGCCTCGGTGGCCCACATGCAGGACACGATCATGAGCTACCTGGCGGTCTTCGCCATCGCGGCCCTGATCTACCTGGGGGCCACGAACATCATCTTCAAGCGCATCGTGGC
This sequence comes from Pseudodesulfovibrio sp. lm2024, assembly GCF_051175575.1. Taxonomy (NCBI): domain Bacteria; kingdom Pseudomonadati; phylum Thermodesulfobacteriota; class Desulfovibrionia; order Desulfovibrionales; family Desulfovibrionaceae; genus Pseudodesulfovibrio; species Pseudodesulfovibrio sp. lm2024. The sequence goes on along the minus strand of NZ_CP195092.1, from coordinate 1,561,433 downwards.
CAACAACGTCCGGCTGCTGACCGCCAGCTTCCATCGCAACTTCAGCGACGACAAGGGCGTGGAACTGGTCCGGGAGCTGGAAAAGGGCGACGAGATCGGCCAGATGATCTCCGGTATCGAGAAGCTCGGCGACTACCTCTATGAGACCCGCGAGCAGTTGCAACGCTACACCAACGACCTGGAGGTCATGGTCGAGGAAAGGACGGAGAAGCTGGCCGAACAGGCCGAGGCGCGTTCGGCGGACGTGCGCCTGTTCGTCCGCCTGCTGGCCGGGTCGAGCAAAAGCGGCTCCCGGCACGAGCTGTGGGAGGCCACCCTGCCGCACATCGTCGAGCGGTTCGACCTGGAGCGCGCGGTCTACGTCTGCACCTTCTACTCCAAGCGCCATTACTCCTGGCCGCACTCGGACGTGCCGCCCGACCTGCCCGAAAACTGGGTCCAGCTGCTCACGGATTCCATGCCGCGCATCGAGAAGGACCGGGCGTTCATCCCGGTGGAATCCTCGGTGGGCAACGCCGAGGGGCTGCTCTGCCTGTACCGCAGGCCCGGCAGCGCCTTTGCCAAGCAGGACGGCGAGGTCTTCCAGGCCCTGGGCCGCCAGCTGGGCATCGCCGCGGACAACATCACGGCCCTGGACTCCATCGTCCGAAACAACGCCAACATGCACGCCATTTTCGAGGGCATCACCGAGCCGCTGCTGCTGGTGGACGAGTCCGGCAACCCCGTGGTGGTCAACGAGTCCGCGCGCCGTCTCGGCCTGGACCTGTCCGAGGGCATGGTCCAGGACGGCAATATCATCAGCCTGCTCTGCGCGAACGTCAGCGGAGAGAGCGACTGCGACATCTCCAAGTCCCTCAACCTCAACGAGGTCATCTCCCGCGAGGTCTCCCTGCCCAACGGCCGCTCCTTCGCCCTGAGCATCTACCCGGTGGCCGAGTCCGGGGGCACGCGCAACAGTCAGGCGGCGGTCTACGTCCATGAGACCACGCAGCAAAAACGGATGCTCGCGCACATGACCCAGGCCGAAAAGCTGGCCACCGTGGGCAAGCTCGCCTCGGGCCTGGCGCACGAGATCAACAACCCGCTTGGCGTCATCCTGTGCTACGCCAAGCTGCTCAAGAAGGGGCTGCCCGAGGGCCAGACCGGCGAGGACATCGACGTCATCGTCAAGCACACCCGGCAGGCCCAGAGCGTGCTCACGAACCTGCTCAGCTTCGCCCGCCCCAAGGTCGGCAACGACGGGACCGTGTCCCTGCCCGAGGTCATCGACTCGCTGGTCAGGGTCTTCCGGGTCCAGGCCGAGAACCAGCGCGCGGTCCTGTCCGCGAACACCGCCGGGGAGATTCCCCCGGTGCCGGTGGACAACCAGGCCCTGGAGCACATCATGGCCAACCTGATCATCAACGCCCTGGACGCCGTCCCGGACAAGGACGGCAGGATCGACATCAGGACGGCCTACGACGACTTGGCCGAAGAGGTGGTGGTCACGGTCTGCGACAACGGGCCCGGCATTGCCGAGAAGGACCACAAATTCATCTTCGACCCCTTCTACACCACCAAGGAGGTGAACAAGGGATCGGGCCTGGGGCTGTCCATCGTCTTCGGCTTCATGAGCGACCTGGGCGGGAGCGTCATGGCGGACAACCAGAATACCGGCGGAGCGCGGTTCACCCTGCGTTTTCCCGTGGCCGGGACGGAAGCGATATGAACGAAACGCAATCCAGGCACGTATTGGTGGTCGACGACCAGACCGATTTCGCCCGAGGGCTCGGGCGGCTGATCCAGGGCGAGTTCGACGGGGTGAACGTCCACGTGGCCGAATCGGGCGAGCAGGCCCTGAAACGGCTCGAGGACACGCCGGTCAACGTGATGATCACCGACCTCCAGATGCCGGGCATGGACGGGCTGACCCTGTTGCGCGAGGCCCTGGTCCGGTGCCCTTCCCTGTCGGCGGTGATGCTGACCGCCCACGGCACCATCGAGACCGCTGTGGACGCGCTCAAGGCCGGGGCCTACGATTTTCTGACCAAGCCCACCGAACCCGAGGACGTGTTCCGGGTGGTGGCCAACGGGCTCGAACGCAGCCAGCTGCTCGACGAAAACCGGCAGCTGCGCGACCAGCTGGAGCGGCACAAGGACAAGCTGATCGGCGAGAGCCCGGTCATGCAGCGCCTCAAGCAGTCCATCCAGGCCGTGGCCCAGACCGACTACAACGTGCTCATCCTGGGCGAGTCCGGCACGGGCAAGGAGCTGGCCGCCGCCATGGTCCGGGAGCTGAGCCCGCGTGCGGACCGGCCGTTCATCACCCTCAACTGCACGGCCATCCCCGAGAACCTGCTGGAGAGCGAGCTCTTCGGCCACGTCAAGGGCGCGTTCAGCGGCGCGGAGCAGAACCGGGACGGACTGTTCGTCAAGGCGCACACGGGCACCATCTTGCTGGACGAGATCGGCGATATCCCCATGGAGACCCAGGCCAAACTGCTGCGGGTCCTGCAGGAGGGGGAGATCCGCCCGGTGGGCTCGGACGTGTCGCGCAAGGTGGACGTGCGCATCATCGCCTCCACCAACCAGGATCTGGCCGCGCGCATTGCGGACCGGACCTTCCGCGAGGACCTGTACCACCGCCTCAACGTGCTCACCCTGACCATGCCCCCGCTCAGGGAGCGCCAGGGGGACATCCCGCTTCTGGCCCGCTACTTCCTGCTCAAGGCGTGCGCCGAGCTCGGCCTGCCGGACAAGGACATCTCCCCCGCCACCCTGGCGAGCCTCGCGGCCAAGCCCTGGCACGGCAACATCCGCGAACTGCAGAACGCCATGCGCAAGCTCGCGGTCTTCGGCGACGTCCAGCCGCAGCGGGACCCGACCACGGCCTCCGCCTGCCTCGCCCCCCTGGGCCAGGTGGACGAGCTGCCGCCCTTCAAGGAGGCCAAGGGGCTGGTCATGGACTCCTTCACCCTGGACTACATCCGCGAGGCCATGGCCCTGGCCAAGGGCAACGTCTCCCGGGCCGCGCGGCTGTCCGGCCTGTCGCGGGTGGCGGTCCAGAACATGCTGCACCGCTACGGGCTTTCGGCGGACAGTTTCAAATAGCTTGGAGAAAAGCCCCGCTCCACCATACTCGTGACCGGACCGCCGTCCAACGGAAAATCCCGTCCGCGCATTGCCTCCGCCCGGATAAAATTATAGAAGCATCGCCATGAGCAACCTCCATGACATCAAATCCAGGGAAGCCGTGATCGCGCAGGCGGTCCGCCACATGAACCACCACGGCGGCAGGCTCGAAACATGGTTCGTCGGCATCGAGGAAAAGGGCTCGGACCGCGACGCCAAGAACGACCGCCACCCCATCCACTTCCTGCTGCCCAGCGAAGACGACGCCAAGGCCGCCATGTCCCAGCTCCTGGACATGGGCCTCCAGGCCGACGACGAATACGGGGTGCAGCCGGTCATCCTGTTCGTGTACACGCCGAAATAGGCGGCGCCCCGGACAAGGGCGTAAAAAAAGACCGAAGGCAATATCCGCCTCCGGCCCTCGCGGCCCTGCGCCGCATCAAATCTCTTTCGCCTCGTTGACCGTTGCGCCTCCCGCTGGCCGGGCGGCGCGGCCTACTCCTTCAGCAGGCTGCGGATCTTGCGGAACTCCTCGGTGGAGATGTCGCCGTTGGCGTACTTGCGCTTCAGGATCTCCATGGAGTCCTCCCTGTCCCGCCTCGCGCTGGAGCCGGAGCCCGCTCCCTGGAAGAGCCGTACCACCAGAAATATCAACAGGCCCATCAGCAGCAGTCCGAAAAGGGAGCCGAAGCCGCCCATGAACCAGCCATGGCCCGGTCCGTACATGAAACCCCAACCGTGATGCAGCATATTCCTGTCTCCTTACGGATTTCGGCGGGAGGAGCCCCGCTCCTCCCGCCGAATTTGCGAACGTGTTTCGCCTACCAGGCCGGGCAGTTGGCGCCGTTGCCGTAGCCCATACCGTAGCCCATCATGCCGCCGCGTCCCATGCCGCCGCGCATGCCGTGGCCGGGGCCCATGCCGTAGCCCATGCCGCCGTACTGGGGCAGCCCGAGCTCCTTGGCCTTGGCCTGGACGGCCGTGGCGTTCTTTTCGATGTTCTCGGTCAAGGCGCGAACCCGCTTGGCGTCCGGGTTCTGTCCGGCCATGATGGCCGCGATCTCGGCCCGGTCGGCGCGTATGGCCGCACGCAGGTCGGCGGTGGAATCAACGAACTCCTGATGCACCTTCGGGTCCACCTGGCTGGCGTAACCCGGTCCGACACCGTTGCCCTGCCAGCCGTGCATGCCCCAGGCCATGGCGTTGACGGAAACCAGGGAGACAACCGAAACAACCGCGAGTGCCATAACAAACTTCTTCATGATAAAACCTCCTGTAGGGTTTTGTTCGTGTTGGTACTCTCTCTATGGCAAGGGGCGTGCCAAACCTCGAATCAACATACTTAACATGCTGATCATACTAAATATATTGTACTGAACTGCGGACCTGCGGCCAAATTTATCCTTGCCAAGACGCCCTTGTGTGTTTAATTTTTAACCAGTTCACAAGATATGGCAGTCTAAAAATTAACCAACCGCACCCGGCAGGTCGGACATGCAGCTGAAAGCGAAGATTCTGGGAAGTCCCGCATCCGTCTGGATGATCCTGGGCATGGCCTCCATCATGACCCTGGTGGTCGTGACCCTGGCCGTGTTCAACTACAACCGCGAAGTCCGGTATATGGAAAAGGTCCTCGGCGAAAAAGGCGGGGCCCTGATCCGCTCCTTCGAGACGGGCGCGAGGGTCGGCATGATGGGCGACTACGGGGCCGAGGGCAGGCTCCAGGCATTGATCGACGCCACCGCCAAGCTGCCCGACATCCTCTATATAGTGCTCACCGACCGGGAGGGCCGGATCATCGCCCACAGCGACTCGCGGAAGATCGGCAGCGTGTTCCTGGGCGCGGCCCAGATACAGGCCCTGCGCCCGGACCAGAAGGCCAAATCCGCGGTCATCGAGAGCGGCGCGGACCAGGGCTCCTTCGTGGTCTACAAGGAGTTCGTCCCCCTGAAGTCCGGCGGCTTCAGGATGATGCGCGACATGATGGGCCACCACATGTCCTCGTCCGGCGGCGGAAGAGGGGACGGAAGCGGCAACGGCCGCTGGGGGATGATGCGGCGGCGGGCCGAAGAGCCGCCCGGCGAGGGCGTCGAGAAGCCGCTGATCTTCATCGGCCTGGACATCGCCCCCTTTGCCGAGGCGCGCAGGACCGACGTCCGGGTCATGGTGACCACGTCGGCCGTCCTGCTGCTGGTCGGCCTGGGCTGCATGGTCTCGCTCTTCTGGGTCCAGGCGTACCGCCGCTCGCGCGAGCAGCTGCGCGACACCCAGGCCCTGGCCGCCGAGATCGTGGCCAACCTGCCCATCGGCATGATCGTCACCGGCCCGGACGACTGCGTGACCCGCATCAACCGCGACGCGGCCTTGCTCCTGAACGTGGAACCGGACGAAGCCCTGGGGGCCGCCGCGCGCGACGTGCTCCCGGCCGAGGTCGCGGACCTGGCCGCCGAGTCCGCCGCAGCGGACGCTCCCGTGACCAGGGAGCTGCAGATCAAAAACGGGGAAACGGCGTCGCCGGTCAACGTCGGCGTGGCTCCGGTGACCTCGGACGGGTCCGCCCTTCTTGGGACCATCTACATCCTGAGCGACCTGACAGAAATCCACCGCCTCCAGGCGGACGTGAAGCAGCGCGAGAAGATGGCGGCCATCGGCAACCTGGCGGCGGGCATCGCCCACGAGGTGCGCAACCCGTTGAGCAGCATCAAGGGATACGCGACCTACTTCGCCGGGCTGTTCGACGAGGGCAGCGAGAACCGCAAGGCGGCCACGGTGATGATCGCCGAGACGGAACGGCTGAACCGGGTCATCTCCGAACTCCTGGATTTCTCGCGGCCCTCGGACTTCAAGTTCCGCAAGGCCGACCCGGCCATGGTCCTGGACACCGTGTCCCGGCTGCTGCAGCAGGACGCGGCCGACCAGGGGGTGGAGGTCGCCGTGGACATCGCGCCGAACCTGCCCGAGACCGAGATGGACCCGGACCGCATGGTCCAGGCCCTCTTGAACATCGGCATCAACGGCATCCAGGCCATGGAGCCCGGAGGCCGCCTGTCCCTGCGCGCCCAGGCCTCCGTGGACGGCCTGGTCATCGAGGCCGAGGACACCGGCCAGGGCATTCCCGAAGCGGACCTGGCGACCATTTTCGATCCGTATTTCACGACCAAGAGCCAGGGGACCGGGCTGGGCCTGGCCGTGGTCCGCAAGATCGTGGAGGGGCATGGCGGCGGCGTCCATGTCTCAAGCACCCCGGGCAAGGGCACGACCTTCGCCATCACCCTGCCGCAATCACATTGAGGGAAGACACGCAATGAAGACCACCATACTCATCGTCGACGACGACAAGGGGCATCTCTCGATGCTGAAGACCATCCTCGGCGGATGGGACTATGAAACCGCTTTGGCCATGGACGGCGGCGAGGCGGTCTCGGCCGTGAGGGAGCGCCCCTTCGACGCCGTGCTCATGGACGTCCGCATGGCCAAGGTCAGCGGCATCGAGGCCCTGGAGGAGATCAAGGCCTACAACCCGGCCATCCCGGTGCTGATCATGACCGCCTACTCCTCGGTGGACGTGGCGGTCGAGGCCATGAAGCTCGGGGCATACGACTACCTGACCAAGCCGCTCAATTTCGACGAGCTCAAGCTGACCCTGGAGCGCGCCCTGGAGCACCGGCGGCTGACCGAGGAGAACCGCCACCTGAGGGAGACCGTCTCCTCCGGCCAGACGCTCAAGGGGATCATCGGGACCAGCCCGGCCATGCGCGAGGTCATCGAGATGGTCAAGGTGGTCGCCCCCACCGAGGCCACGGTGCTGATCACCGGCGAGTCCGGCACCGGCAAGGAGCTCATCGCCCGGGCCATCCACCTGAACTCCGCGCGCAAGGCGAAGCAGCTGGTGACCATCAACTGCGCCGCCCTGTCCGAGACCCTGCTGGAATCCGAGCTGTTCGGGCACGAAAAAGGCGCCTTCACCGGCGCGGACAAGCGCCGCGACGGCCGGTTCATGCAGGCCGACAAGGGAACCATCTTCCTGGACGAGATCGGCGAGATATCCATGCCCATGCAGGCCAAGCTGCTGCGGGCGGTGCAGGAGCGGGAGATCCAGCGGGTGGGCAGCGACACAGTGCAGTCCGTGGACGTGCGCATCCTGGCGGCCACCAACCGGGACCTCAAGGCCGAGGTGGACGCGGGCCGGTTCCGGGAGGACCTCTACTACCGGCTGCACGTCATGGCCCTGCGGCTGCCCGCGTTGCGCGAGCGCCAGGACGACGTCCCCCTGCTGGCCAACTTCTTCCTCGAACGGTTCGCGGAAAAGAACCGCAAGGCGGTCAAGGGATTCACCCCCCTGGCCATGGACATGCTCATCCACCACGCATGGCCCGGAAACGTCCGTGAGCTGGAAAACACCATAGAGCGGGCGATCATCCTGTGCATGGGCGAATACGTCACGGAAAAGGAGCTCCCGGCCACCCTGCTCAAGAACTACGAGCAGGACGCCCCGGCGGACAACGGCCACGGGCAGCTCGGCGGTCAGCCGTTGGAGGACGTCCAGAAACTGGCCATCCTGGCCACCCTGGAGCAGACCGGCGGGAACAAGAGCGAGGCGGCCAAGATTCTCGACATCACCCGGACCACGCTGAACAACAAGTTGAAGAAATACGGGATGTGAGGGCGGATCAGGCGTCTTTGCCCGAGACCCGTCGGGACAGCCCCAGTTCGTCGAGCTTCCTGAGCGCCACCTCGAAATCGTAGTTCTCCACCGCCTTGACGAGGCTGCTCATCTCGGCCGCGTGCCCGCGGACCCCGAGCATGGAACGCAGCTTCTTGGCCACGGTCAGGGCCTCGGCGTTGAACTCCTCGAGCAGGGCGCGCAGTTCCCCCAGGCATTCCAGGATTTCCCCGGTCACTTCCCCTTCGCCCGCCTTGGCCGGGCCGGACGGAGCGGGCGGGGCGGACGGCTCGCCCAGACGCTTCAGCGTCTCTATGACCGGGGCCAGCTCCTCCTCCACGGCCCCGAGCAGCCTGCCGATCTCCGCTTCCGATGCATTCCGGGCGCAGGCCGATTCCAGGTCCTGGGCGCGCTCACTGACCCGCGTGGCCCCGATGGTGGCCGCCACCCCCTTGAGGGTGTGGACGCACCGTTCGGCGGCCATGGCGTCGTCCTCCCGGCGCGCGGTTGCGAACATCTCCCCGAACTTCTCGTAATCGCGCAGGAACTTGCCCAGCAGGGAGCGGTACAGGGACTCCTTGCCCTGGACGTAGCGCAGCCCGGCCACCACGTCGATGCCGTACAGGCCGGACAGGTCCATGTTCATCTCGGGCAAGACGGAGGCGGCCCGCCTGCCGGACGGCTTGACCCACTTGCCCATGGTCTGGAAGAGCTCCTGGATACGGATGGGCTTGCCGATGTGGTCGTTCATGCCCGCCTCGATGGACTTCTCCCTGTCCCCGGCCATGACGTTGGCGGTCATGGCGATGATCGGGAGTTTCTTGAAGCGGTCGATCTTGCGGATCTCCCGGGTCGCGGTGTAGCCGTCCATGACCGGCATCTGGCAGTCCATGAGCACGCAGTCGAAGTGCTCCCGCTCCAGCATCTCCAGCGCCTCCTCGCCGTTGCCGGCGACCTTGCAGGCGATGCCGTTGCTGGCGAGCAGGTCCACGGCCACGTCCTGGTTGATCTCGTTGTCCTCCACCAGGAGCACCTTGGCCCGATGCAGCTTGGCGGTCATCTGGCCCAGTTCGTTCTGTCTGAAGCCGGTCCGGCTCGCCCGCTTGGTCACGCCCTGCTCGGCGACCATGATGGTGTCGAGCAGGGTCGACGGCAGTATGGGCTTGCTCAGGACGCCCACCACGGCGGGCTCGTCCTTGGTCTGGTTGTCTATGTTGAAGGTGCCGTACGCCGACACGAAGACGACCTTCGGCGTGTGGGTGATGGCCGGGCTGGTCTTCATCATCCGGACCATGTCGTGCCCGGTGATGCCGTGCAGGTCCCAGTCCAGGATGGCGAAATCGTAGATCCGGCCGTCCGCCTGCCCTTCCAGCAGGGCCAGCCCGGCTTCGGACGAATCCGCCAGGTCGTACGAGAAGCCGAACCCGGCCAGCATCTCGGCGAAGATGGTCCGCGCGGTGGCGCTGTCGTCCACCACCAGCACGTGCAGAGGACGAATATCCAGGTATTCATCCCACTTGGGCGGACGGGACTGCTTCTTCAGTCGGGCGGTGAAATGGAACGTGCTGCCGATGCCCGACTCGCTCTCCACCCAGATGGCCCCGCCCATCATCTCGGTCAGCTTCTTGGAGATAGCCAGCCCCAGCCCGGTGCCGCCGTATTTGCGGGTGGTGGAGGTGTCCGCCTGGCTGAACTGCTGGAAGAGCTTATCGCGCTGCTCCGGGGTCATGCCGATGCCCGTGTCGCGCACCGAGAAATGGAGGGTCACGTCATCCCCGGTTTCCTCTTCGAGGCGCACCGAGATCACGACCTCGCCGCGCGGGGTAAACTTGATCGCGTTGTTCCCGAGATTGAGGAGCACCTGGCCCAGGCGGAGCGGGTCGCCCACCAGGGCCGTGGGCAGGTCGCCCGGCAGATCGAACATCAGCTGGAGCCCGGACTCCTGAGCCCGCACCCCCAGGACGCTCGCCAGATGCTCGAACACCTCCCCCAGGAAGAACTCGGTGTTCTCCATGTCCATCCTGCCGGCTTCGATCTTCGAAAAATCGAGGATGTCGTTGAGGATGCCGAGCAGGTTCTCGGCCGACACATGGACCTTTTCTATGTAGTTACGCTGCTTGTCGCTCAGGTCGGTCTGCAGGGCCAGGTGGGACAGCCCCATGATCGCGTTCATGGGCGTGCGGATCTCGTGGGACATGTTGGCCAGGAAATCCGACTTGGCCCGGGTGGCCTGCTCCGCCTCCTCCTTGGCCTCGGCCAGGGCCTTGGCCACCGCCTTCCGGCTGGTGATGTCCTCGATGATTCCCTCGATGGTTTCGAGCTCCCCGTCCTTGTTGAAGACCGGGTGCATGGAGTTGAGCAGTTCGTGCCGCGTGCCGTCCATATGGATGTAGGCCATCTCTATCTCGAGGGCGGACTGGTTGCGCCGCATCGTCTCCCTGAACTCCTCCACAGCCCGCTCGGATACGCCGGGCAGCCAGTCGACCACATCCTGCCACTTCCGGCCTATGGCCTTTTCGCGGGGCACGCCCAGCACGGACAACACGCTCTCACTGATGAAGAGAATCTCCCCGTCCGGCTTGTGGCTGAATATGGCGAAGCGCCCGGCCAGGTCCTCAACCAGCCGCTGGTACCGCTCCCGACTCCTCCTGATCTCGTCCTCCATGGCCTTGCGCTCGGTGATGTCGCTCAGCACGGCCACGAAGATGGGGTTGCCGTTGACCACCGCCGAGTTGAGGGCGATCTCCATGGGGAACTCGGAACCGTCCTTCCTCCTGGCCCGGGCCACCGTCTGATTGCCGATGAGCCCTGTCCGCCCGCCCCGGTTGAAATTCCGAAGATAGAGGTTGTGTTCATGGGCGTAGGATTCGGGCATGAGAATGTCGACGCTCTGGCCGATGACCTCGTCCTTGGCGTAGCCGAAAATATCCCGCGCGGCCGGGCTGAACTCGTTGATCAGCCCCTGGGAGTCGATGACGATGATACCGTTCCTGGCCGTATCGATGATCCCGCGCAAATGCGCGGTCCGCTCCTCGACCTTGTCCTCCAGCTCCTTTTTGGCCTTCTCCAGTTCAAGCCTGCTTTCTTCGGCTTCCGTGATGTCGACAAAGGTCTCCAGCAGCAGATTCCTGCCTCCCTTGGAAATCATGGAGACGGATTTCATGATCGGGATGACGGTTCCGTCCTTGTGCAGCAGGGAGCGCTTGGACATGTCCTTGGGCTGGCCGAGATCCAGGATCGGGCATTTGTTCTGTTCGGCGGGGCAGGTCAGCTGATGGCATTGCCTGCCGACCACCTCCTCCTCGGTCCGGCCGATCATCTTCTGGCCGAACCGGTTGATGGCCACTATTTCCCGCGTATCGGGGTCGACCAGCAGGACGCCCGCCTCGATCGAATGGAACAGCTGGGACAGGAATTCCTCGTTCTTCCGGATTTCATCCGACTTGGCCAGGATCGCCTGTTTCGAACTGTCGATACGGTCGAACATGGTATCGAGAAAGAGACTCAGGTCGTGGATTTCGTCGTTCCCGCCGATGTCGATGGGGGACGCCTCGTGGCCGTTCCTCTCCCGCCTGGAGAGCCGGGACATGAGCAGGTCGAGCCGGTTGAGGACCTTTTTGTGGAGCAGGTAGAAGCTGAACAGGCCGATAAAAAGGATGGAGGTGAAGATGACCGCGAAATAATAGTATGAAATGGTCTTTCCTTCCCTGGAGATAGCCCTTTTCACCACCACCTTCAGCACGGCGACCACCCGCCCGTTCACATCCTGCAAGGGAACCAGCCCCGCCGAGGTCCTTTTATCGGGATAGGCCAGGTGCACGAGCCCCCCGGAATCCGGGGTGCGTCCCTCATACTCCCCGCTCCCCTCCGGGAGGACGAGCGACACATCGGCGCCGAGCAGGGCCGATACGCCCTCGATGAGCTCGCGCGTGATCATGCGCGCCATCATGAGGTGCCCCATGGCCGGTCCCGATTTCGAGCTGGTCAGGATCGGGCGCTTGACGACCATGAGCAGATCCCCGTTCCCCAGCCGGACAATGCCGCCGAAACCGCCGGGATGCAGAGGCATGGGCGGAAGGCTCCCGGACGTCAGCCGGTAGATATTCTGCGCGAGCGCCATATCCACATTGCCGTCCGGCCGAAACGCCTCCAGATAGACCGATTCGCCCCGGCTGTTCTGGATCGAAATGCAGACGAGCGATTGGTCCGCATAAGTCCCCGGCGCGAGGTTGGACTCGATGTAGGCGCTGTTGCCGTCCTGCGCAAAGATATAGGTGTCGTCCCACTCGGCCCAATCCAGGGTCAGGTCGTTCAGATAGGAGAACTGCCTGTCGAGAACGCCTTTGGCCATGACCGCCATGGAGCGCGTATGCTCGTCCTCGATCGTCTGGAACCCTCTGGTCAGGATCAGCTCGGAAGCGAGGAACTGGCAGATGGCGAAAAAGACCGCCACCGTGATCACGCCCGCCAGGAAAAAGGTACGCAGTTTCATATCAGGCCCCTTCGGCAGGAAAGGGATGAGCGCCGAATCCGATTAATTTCATTCATGTCTTCAAGGCAATAGGCAAGAGAATCCACGCCCGGCCATCAGCGGCTCGGGCCGGACGCCGCACCCGGCACACGGGCGGCGCATCCATGGCACCATGGTCATACCGCAGGGTCCCGTCGTCCATTATATTATTGAGGCAACAGATTGACTTACCAATCAAAATAGAGATTATCTGTTCCAAACGCACGTTTCATCTCTCTCATCTCTTCGACATGCCGGGTTCCGCGCTGCGCCCCCATCCCTGATCGGTAGTGGAACCGTGGAAAGACAGGTCCCCGGTTGATTCGACGCCGGATATGGCCTAGTGTTCATGGGCATTGCCCTGGCTGACGCCGTCCCCCGCAAAAGCCGCTCCATGCAGCCGATACCGGTTCGGGCGCTGTTACCGCACTACCCCCAGGAGGCCCCATGAAGAAATCCGGCAAGATGAGCATCTTCACCCTCTGCATGATGACCGTGGCGGCCGTGGTCAGCCTGCGCGGACTGCCCATGATGGCCAAGGAAGGGCTGTCCATGATCTTCTACATCCTGTTCGCGGCGGTCATGTTCCTCATCCCGGCCTCGCTGGTCGCCGCGGAATTGGGCGGCAGCTTCAGCGACAAGAGCGGCGGGGTCTACACCTGGATATCCGAGGCGTTCGGCACGCGCTGGGGGTTCACGGCCATCTGGCTGCAATGGATCCAGAACGTGGTCTGGTACCCCACCGTGCTCGGCTTCGCGGCCAGCGCCCTGGCCTATCTTTTCATGGACCCGGCCCTGGCCGCCAACGGGACGTATACCGGGGTCGTCATCCTGGCCTGCTACTGGGCGGCCACCTTCCTGACCCTGGCCGGATCGGACATCGCCAGCTCCATCACCAAGTACGGGGTCATCTTCGGAACCATCCTGCCCGGCGTGTTCATCATCGTCCTGGGGCTGCTCTGGATCGACCAGGGCCACCCCATCGAGTTCCTGCAACACAGCGCGGCGGCGGTCGGCGGCCATCCGCACATGCGCATCTTTCCCCACTTCACCGGGTTCGGCAGCGTGGCCTTTCTGGCCGGGATCATCCTGCTCTTCGCCGGGGTGGAGGTGCATGCCGTGCATGCCAACGAGATGGACAATCCGTCCAGCCAGTTTCCCGAGAGCATGTTCCTGGCCTCGGCCATCATCTTCACCCTGTTCCTGATGGGCTCCGTGGCCGTGGCCGCGGTCATCCCGGCGGACGAGATCAGCCTCACGGCGGGGTTGATGCAGGCGTTCGGGCAGGTCCTGGATTCCTTCGGCATCGGCTTCCTGACGCCGATCATAGGCCTGTTCGTGGCCTTCGGGGCCATCGGCGGGGTCATGTCCTGGGTCGGCGGCCCCAGCCGGGGGCTTCTGCACACGGCCCGGCAGGGGGAGATTCCGCCCTTCATGGCCAAGGTCAACAAAAACGGCATCCAGATCAACATCCTGCTCATCCAGGGCGTCATCGTCAGCCTGCTGGCCGGGCTCTATTTCATCATGGACAATGTCAGCGTGGCCTTCTTCGTCCTCTCCGCCATGACCGTGACCCTCTACCTGGTCATGTACATCCTCATGTACTCGGCGGCCATCAAGCTGCGCTACACCCGGCCGGACTTGCCGCGCGCATACAAGGTCCCTGGCGGCAACATCGGCATGCTGCTCGTGGCCGGGGTCGGGCTGCTCGGCGTGTGCTTCGCCCTGCTGGTGGGCTTTTTCCCGCCCAGCAACCTGCCCGTGGGCAACCCGGCCCTGTACGTCGGGCTGGTAGCCTCGGGCATGATCGTATTCATCGGGCTGCCGCTGTTCATCCATTCGCGCAAGAAGCCCGAATGGAAACAGGACATGAACGACTGACCGTCGACCAAACCAAGGAGATACAATGCCTCTTCACGAACAGGATCTGATCAGGGACGAGTTGCTGGACGACGTCTATGCGCCCACGGACCTCTCCGTCCGGATGCCCAAGCACCGTTTTCCCGACGAGGAACACGATCCCCGCCACGTCTACCAGGCGGTCCACGACGAACTCATGCTCGACGGCAACTCGCGCCAGAACCTGGCCACGTTCTGCCAGACCTGGCTCGATCCCGAGATCCATCAGCTGATGGACGAGAGCGTGGACAAAAACATGATCGACAAGGACGAATATCCGCAGACCGCCGAACTGGAGGCGCGCTGCGTGAACATGCTGGCCGACCTCTGGAACGCGCCGGACGCGGCCAATACCATAGGCTGCTCCACCACCGGTTCGAGCGAGGCCGCCATGCTCGGCGGCATGGCCATGAAATGGCGCTGGCGCGACAGGATGCGCGCCCAGGGCAAGCCCACGGACAAGCCAAACCTGGTCTGCGGCCCGGTCCAGGTCTGCTGGCACAAGTTCGCCCGCTACTGGGACGTGGAGCTGCGTGAGATTCCCATGGCCAGGGACCGTCTGATCATGTCCCCGGAGGAGGCGCTGAAACGGTGCGACGAGAACACCATCGGCGTGGTGCCCACCCTCGGCGTGACCTTCACCTGCCAGTACGAACCGGTCAAGGCCGTGGCCGAGGCCCTGGACAGGTTCCAGGAGGAAACCGGCCTGGACATCCCGGTCCACGTGGACGGAGCCAGCGGCGGGTTCCTCGCCCCGTTCATCGACCCGGATCTGGAGTGGGATTTCCGCCTGCCCCGGGTCAAGTCCATCAACGCCTCGGGCCACAAGTACGGCCTCTCCCCCCTGGGCGTGGGCTGGGTCATCTGGCGCGACAAGAGCGACCTGCCCGAGGACCTGATCTTCAACGTCAACTACCTGGGCGGCAACATGCCCACCTTCGCCCTCAACTTCTCGCGCCCCGGCGGCCAGATCGTGGCCCAGTACTACAACTTCCTGCGCCTGGGCCGGGAAGGCTACCGCAAGATTCACCAGGGCTGCTACGACACGGCCCAATACATCTCGCAAAGAATCGGAGACATGGGCCCCTTCGAGATCATCTACGACGGCCACGGCGGCATCCCGGCCCTCAGCTGGTCGCTCAAGGAAGGCATGGCCCCGGGCTTCAACCTCTACGACCTCTCGGACCGGTTGCGCAGCCGGGGCTGGCAGGTCCCGACTTATTCCATGCCGCCCGACCGCGAAGACCTGGTGATCATGCGCATCCTGGTCCGCCACGGCTTCAGCCGCGACCTCGGCGAACTGTTCATCGCCGACATGCAGCGCTGCCTCGACTACTTCAAGAAGAACCCGGTCGCCCACTCCCTGACCCGGAAGGACGCGGGCGGCTACAGCCACTCCTGACCCGAGCCGGGCAAGGCCGCCAGCTTGGCCGCACTCAAAAGGGCTTGTCCCGTCCGGGGCAAGCCTTTTGTCCTTCCGGCGGAGAGGAACGAAACCGAACTCTCCACAATTAACCTAATATTATCATAGTATTAATCAAACCACACACTCGCCATTACCACCAACTGCGGCGGATCGTGATACCCGGTGAGGCTGAACGGCATACCGGGCTTGATTTCTTTTGGAAGTTGCCGGATGAAGGAGCGTCAGCGATTGAACGCACTCTCTCGATAACCAGTTGGCAATAATCGGAGGATTTACATGGCTCTTTTCAGGAACAAGAAGAACGGCAATCTATATTTCGCCCTGGGCACGGTGACAAACGCGACCAACGCTCAGGACGATCAGGAGATGGTTCTTTATCGCCCGGTAAAAAGCGAAAGGCTGTTCTGCCGGGAACAACAGGAATTCAATCAGAAATTTGAAAGCTTGGATGCGGACGAGATCGTGGATTCGCTCGGTCCGGTGAAATGTAATCCATAGACGACGCCATCTCCTTGTTCTTGCCCCCCGGCGGCGGAGATGGGCAGGTTCTGTCAAAGAGCGAGCAAAGGCCTGGCACAAGCCGGACGTCAGGGGGAAGGGGGACGCCTCAGGCGCACCCTTGATCTTTGCGCTATTCAAACCTGGAACAGGAATCTGCCTGCGACGGTTCAGGCAGGCTCATTCTCGAATGGCAGACTCGCCTTGGTTACGCACCCGTGGCCTCCATTCCAATTTTATTGGAAGCCTCTCCCTCTCTCAGAAGACATTTTCCACTCAGAATGGAAAATACTCCTTGCTGCCGCTACCGGAAGCACGTATCGGGCACGGGCACGAACGATTTGCCGACGGGTATGGACTGGTACGGATATTGAAAATCCACTCGTGTCCATTCCACCCCGGCACAAAGGATTCCGACCATGGCGAAACGCCCCGCGCCCGCAACCCATTTCAGAAAAACCGGCCGGCCTGCCCCGCCACATGCGCAGCCTCACAGCGCAACGGGCAAACGGTTGGCAAGTGCTGGGTCCCTTGTGGAGTCCGGCCGGAGCAAGCGGGCGGCGTTTCACAAAAGTCTCCCCGGCAACTAGAAAAACAGGCAACACCCTATGCGCCGCTTTTTCATCCTCCTCTCCCTGCTTATCCTGATTTCCATGACGGGATGCAACTTCATTGAAGCGGCGAATCCGCTTTCCCCGGAGGAGCAACAATGGATCAAGGACCATCCGGACCCGGTGACCGTGGGCGTCGGGCTGCACTATCCACCCTATGAAACCTTCAGCCTCAACGGCAAATACCAGGGGCTGAGCGCGGACTTCATCCGCCTGATCAGCGAAAAGACAGGGCTTCAATTCGAGCCCGTCCGCTTCCGGAACCGGCAGGAGACCGAAAAGGCCCTGCTCGCGGGCAAGGTCGAGGCCATGGCCGCCCTGGAGATGACTCCCGAACTGCGTGAGACCCTGGACTTCACCCAGCCGTACATCAGCGTGCCCGCGGCCATTATCTGCCGCAAGGAATTCACCGAGGACCTGACCCTGGACAAGCTGGCGGGCATGCGCATCGGGGTGACGGTTTCCGACCACTTCATCAAGTATCTGCATGAGCGGTACCCGGACGGCGGCTACACCATCGTCCCCATGAGCGGAGGCTACATCGGCGGCCTGCGCTCCCTGGCGGTGGGCGACGTGGACGCACTGATCTGCGACATGGCCCTGGCTTCGCGGTACATCGCCAACGCCCGGATCAGCAACCTGCGCATCGCGGGCGTGACGAACTATTCCATCGAGCTGCGCATCGCCTCACGCAAGGACGACCCCATGCTCGGCAATATCCTGCGCAAGGGATTGAGCATGATCCTGCCCCACGAACGCCAGGTGGCGGAAGAGGAATGGCTCTCCCTGCAATACCGTCCGTTCTGGGCCAGCCGGACCTTCTGGTTCAGCGTGTTCGCGGTGTGCGGCGTCATCGTCGCCAGCATCGTCCTCATCCTGTTCTGGAACCGCAGCCTGAAACGGCAGGTCAACCAACGGACCCGGACATTGAGCTCCATCAACCGGGTCCTGCTCGATACCCTGGATTGCCGTACGGAACAGGAGGTCATGCTCCGCTGTCTGGCCGAGGCCAAGGCCATGTCCCGCAGCAACGAGGCGTTCCTCGCCCGGATTGCCGAGGGAAGCCGCATGGAGCGTGTGCTGGCCGTTTCCGGCGAGACGGACCAAGGGGGTCCGCTCACGCCGGAAGAGGAGACGGTCCGGTTGAGCGACGAACAGCTGGAGGACCTCCGGGCGGGCCGCCACATCCATTTCCGCTCGCAGGGCAGCGAGAACCGGATAGTCGCCGTACCGCTGAAGGCCGTGCCTATGCAGCGGGAAACGGACAACGACCTGACCATCATCGGCGTGATGCGACCGCGCCGGGAGTTCACCAACGGCGAGACCTCGCAGCTCACCGAGGTGCTCTTCGTCTTTGAAGAGGTTATCCAGCGCAAACGCACGGAGATATCCCTTCACGAAAAGGACCTTCAGTTGCAGCGGGCCCAACGGATGGAGGCCCTGGGTACTCTGGCAGGAGGTATCGCCCATGATTTCAACAACCTGCTTGGCGTCATCATCGCCAATGGCGAAATGATCGAGATGTTCCATCTGGAAGAGGCCGGACAGAGCCTGGAATCCAAGACCAGGGCCATTCTGGCCGCCGCCTACCGGGGCCGGGACCTGGTCAGCCAGATATTGAGCTTCACCAGCAGGGGCAACGAAGAGGCGCAATCGATCACGATCAGCCCCATCGTCAAGGAAACGGTGCGGTTCCTCAAATCCTCCCTGCCCGCGTCCATCGACATCCAGTACCGCATCGGCCAGCCGGAGCCGCCGGTCCTGGCGGACCCGACACAGGTCCATCAGGTGCTCATGAATCTGTGCACCAACGGCGCCCACGCCATGGACCAGAACGAAGGCACCCTGCTCATCGACCTTCGGTTCGAGAAGAGCGCCCGGCATCCCGAACAGGAGGGGCCCGACGGCAAACGATTCCTGGTCCTGGCGGTACAGGACACGGGAAAGGGCATTCCCCCGGACCGGCTGGAACGCATCTTCGACCCCTTTTACACGACCAAGCCCCTTGGGCAGGGAACCGGGTTGGGCCTGTCCGTGGTCCAGGGCATCGTCAAAGGATGGGGCGGATTCGTCAGGGTGGAGAGCACCCCCGGCAAGGGAACCTCCTTTCATATCTACATCCCGGCCGCACGGGAAGTGCCCATCGCCCAGCCCCGGGCCGTTTCGGCGCACCATCTGCCGAAAGGTTCCGGCAGCATCCTGTTCGTGGACGACGAAAAGGCCCTTGCCGAGTCCTGCGGGGAATTGCTGGGCAATCTCGGCTACGGGGTGCGCACCGTCACGGACAGCAACGAGGCTTTGCGGATATTCACCGCCTCCCCGGAGGCCTTCGACCTCGTCATCACGGATTACAGCATGCCGGGGTTGCGCGGCGACAAGCTGGCCCGGAGCATCCTGGATATCCGGCCGACCATCCCCATCATCCTGTGCACGGGCTACAGCCACAGCTTCGCCGAGAACGACGCCCGGCAACTGGGAATAGAAGTATTCCTCCACAAACCGGTGGATCTCCGCAATCTGGCCATCTGCGTCAGCCGTTTCCTCCGTCCGGCGGGCAGTTCGTTCTCCGACAAACAACAGAGCAAGGAAGAGACATGGCAAAAGTCCTGATCATAGACGACGACAGGCCCACCTGTGAGGCCCTGATGGAGCTGGTGCACAACATCGGACACGATTCGGACTGTGCGCTGACGGCCGCCGACGGCGTGCGCAAGGCGGAAGACGGGGATTTCGACGTCGTCTTTCTGGACATCCGGCTGCCCGACGCCAACGGGCTGAGCGTTCTGCCGACCCTGCGCCAGCGCCCCCTGCCGCCCGAGGTCATCATCCTGACCGGCCTGGGCGACCCGGACGGGGCGGAGCTGGCCATCCGCAACGGGGCCTGGGACTACCTGCAAAAGCCCCTGTCCCCCAAGAAAATTCTGCTCCCCCTGCAACGCGTGCTTAAGTACCGGGACACCCTGCGCAAACACACCCGCCTGCCCGAGACCTTCGACCGTTGCGGCATCGCGGGAAACAGCCAGGCCACCACCATGGCCCTGGAAAAACTGGCCACGGCCGCCCGCAGCGACGCGAGCGTCCTGATCACCGGCGAAACCGGCACCGGCAAGGAACTCTTCGCCAAGGCGCTGCACTACAACAGCCGCCGCTCCACCGGCCCCTTTATCGTGGTCGATTGCGCCTCCATTCCGGCCACCCTGCTCGAAAGCACCCTGTTCGGCCACGTCAAGGGCGCGTTCACCGGGGCGGACCGGGCCAGCGAGGGGCTGGTCCTCAAGGCGAACAAGGGCACGCTCTTCCTGGACGAGATCGGCGAGATGTCCCTGGACCTGCAAAAGCGGCTGTTGCGCGTGCTGCAGGAGCGCCGGTACCGGCCGGTGGGCGCGGGGCACGAGGTGGAAAGCGACTTCCGCCTGGTCGTGGCCACGCACCGTGACCTCGGCAGGCTGGTGGAGGACGGGCTATTCCGCCAGGACCTGCTCTACCGGCTGGGGGCCATGACCCTCGAGCTGCCGCCCCTGCGCTGCCGCCGCGACGACCTGCGGGAACTCTCCGAGAGCATCGTCAGCCGCATCTGCGACGGATACGGCATCCCCCACAAAAAGCTGAACCGCGAGGTCATGGAACTCTTCGAGGCGTACGACTGGCCCGGCAATGTGCGCGAGTTGGGCAACGTCCTGGAAAGCTCCATCGCCGCGGCCTACGACATGTCCGAACTATACGCGCACAGCCTCCCGGAGCAGCTGCGCATCCGGCTGCTCAAAAAGGCTATGTCCCGCAACGCCTCCTCCGACTGCGCGCCGAACGCCCCGGGCGAAGAGGAAATCGACGAGGCCATCGAGTCCGACGGAGAAATCCTGCCCTACAAGATCTTCCGCCAGGAAATCCTGAGCAGGGCCGAGGAACGCTATTTCAGGCGGCTCTTCGAGGCCTGCGACGGGGATGTCAAACGCGCCTCGAAGATCTCGGGCCTGGGGAAGAGCCGACTGTATTCGCAAATCAAGCGATACCGTCTCGACAAGGCATAGCTTTCCACTTTTTTCGGAAATTCCACTTCCGCTGGCCCCGAGCTTTCCTCTCCAGGCAGAACAACGCGGCTCACGCCGGGTAGAAACTCACTCAACATACTTGTTTTACATTATATTTTTAATGGCACGGTTATTGTTAATACGATGCCGTGTTTCCCAGTTTTCTTAATTGTAACGTGTAGAGAGTAGGTATGAGTAGCAAGACAACAGAGCATCCCGGCAAGACGGGAAGCGTGAGCCGGCGCAGTGTCCTGAAGTGGACGGCCGCCCTCGGCGGTCTCGCCTCCATTTCGGGGGGAGGCCTCTTCTACGGCCTCAAGCGGGCCAACAGCCAGCCGAAGACGGACGAGAAAACCGTCTGGACGACATGCAACGTCAACTGCGGCAGCCGCTGCCTCCTGCGGGCCCACGTCACCGACGGCGTGGTCACCCGCATAGAAACGGACAATTACGGCGACGAGGAGTACGGCCTGCATGAAATCCGCGCGTGCCTGCGCGGCCGTTCCATGCGCCACCGGCTGTATGCCCCGGGCCGGTTGAAATACCCCATGAAGCGCGTGGCAAGCGCGGCGAAGGCAAGTTCGAACGCATTTCCTGGGACCAGGCGCTGGACGAAATCGCCGAACGCCTGAAGAAGACGCTGGACCAATACGGCAACGAGGCCGTGTACGTGAACTACGGAACCGGCAACCTCGGCTCGGTCCTGTCCAACGGCTCCTCGTCCAAATCGCACCTCTACCGCCTCATGAACAGCCTGGGAGGCTATCTCAACCTTTACGGTTCCTACAGCACCTCCCAGATAAGCCAGGTCATGCCGTTCATGTACGGCCACCGGCTCAAGAACAACGCCCTCAGCGACATCGCCAACACCAAGCTGGCCGTCTTCTTCGGCAACAATCCCGCCGCGACGCGCATGAGCGGCGGCGGCCTGATCTACGACCTGCTCGAGGCCAAGAAAAAGAGCGACGCCCGGATCATCGTCATCGATCCCCGGTTCACGGACACCGCCGCCGCGGTGGCCGACGAATGGATTCCCATCCACCCCGGCACGGACGCGGCCCTGGTCAGCGCCCTGGCCTACGTCATGATCACCGAGGACATGGTGGACCAGGACTTCCTTGATCGCTGCACCATGGGCTATGATGAGGATTCCCTTCCCGAGGGCATCCCGGCCGGCAATTCCTACAAGTCCTACATCCTGGGCAAGGGCGACGACAAAACGCCCAAGACCCCGGCCTGGGCCTCCAAGATCACCGGCATCCCCGAACAGCGCATCGTGCAGCTGGGCCGGGAGATCGGCACGGCCAAGCCCTGCTACGTCTGCCAGGGCTGGGCGTCCCAGCGCCAGGCCAACGGCGAGCAGAATGCCCGCTGCATCACCATGCTCTCCATGCTGACCGGCAACATGGGCCTGCAGGGCGGCAGCACCGGCGTGCGCGAAAGCAGCACGAGCCTGCCCATCGCCCTGTTCCCCAACCTCAAGAACCCGGTCAAGAAGTCGATCTCCGTCTTCACCTGGACCGACGCCATCAAGCGCGGCGCGGAGATGACCGCCCTGCGCGACGGCGTGCGCGGCGCGGACAAGCTGGACGTGCCCATCAAGTTCATGTGGAACTTCGCGGGCAACTGCATCATCAACCAACACTCCGACTCCAACGAGACCACCCGCATTCTCCAGGACGAGTCCCTGCTGGATACCCTCGTGGTCATCGACAACTTCCTCACGCCGAGCGCGCGGTTCGCGGACTACCTGTTGCCCGGCACCTTCAACCTCGAGGAAGACGACATGGTCAAGCAGGGCTACTCCGCCCATCTCCATTACGTCCTCTTCGCCCAGAAGGCGGTCGAGCCCTTCTTCGAGTCCCGTTCCATCTACGACATCAGCGCGGAGATCGCCAAGCGCCTGGGCGCGGGCGACATCTTCACCGAGGGCCGCACCCGGGACCAGTGGCTGCGCAAGCTCTATGACGACACCCGCGTGAAGGTCCCGGAACTTCCCCCCACCCTGGAGGAAGCCTTAAAAATGGGCGTGTACAAGCGCAAGGTGGCCGAACCGCCGGCGGTGCCCTACAAGGATTTCCGCGAAGATCCCGAGAACCACCCGCTGCCCACGGATTCCGGCAAGGTGGAGATATTCTCGCCCCGCCTCTGGGAGATCGGCCACACCTGGGAGTTGCCCGAGGGCGACAAGATCACCGCCCTGCCCGAGTACGTTCCCTGCTGGGAAGGCGTGTCGGATCCGCTGAAGGAAAAGTACCCCCTGCAGCTCATCGGGCACCACTACAAGCAGCGGACCCACTCTTCATACGGCAATGTCGACTGGCTGAAGCAGGTCGCGCCGCAGGAACTCTGGATGAATCCGCTGGACGCCGGAAAACGCGGCATCAAGCCGGGCGACAAGGTCAGGGTCTTCAACGACCGAGGCACCGTCATCGTGCCCGTCAAGGTCACGCCGCGCATCATGCCCGGCGTACTCAGCCTGCCCCAGGGCGCCTGGTACAATCCCGACAAGGACGGGGTGGACCACGGCGGGTGTGTGAACGTCCTGACGTCGCAGAGGCCCAGCCCGCTGTCCAAGGGCAATCCTCAGCACACCAACCTCGTCGATGTCGTCAAGGCCTAAGGAGAAACTCAACATGTTCAAGCGTCCCGCTTTTTATATCGACACCACCCGCTGTACCGGGTGCAAAACCTGCATGATCGCCTGCATCGACAAGCACGACCTCCCGGAGGGCGTACTGTGGCGGCGAGTAACCGAATATGTGGGCGGCGACTGGGTCACCCGTGCGGACGGCACCTACACCCAGAATATCTTCGCCTACTACCTGTCCATCGGCTGCAACCATTGTGAAAACCCCATCTGTGTGCGCTCGTGCCCGACCACGGCCATGCACAAGGATGAAAACGGCATCGTCAGCGTGGACCACGACAAGTGCGTGGGCTGCCGCTACTGCGAATGGGGCTGTCCCTACTCCGCTCCGCAGTTCAACCCGGAACTGGGCAAGATGACCAAGTGCGACTTCTGCCGGGACTACCTGGAGCAGGGACTCGATCCCGCCTGCGTCGCGTCCTGTCCCAACAGGGCCCTCCACTTCGGAGAGCATGACGAACTGGTGGCCAAGTACGGCGAAGTGTCGGTCATCGCCCCGCTGCCGGATCCGGCCATCACACAACCCAACCTGCTGGTGAAGCCGGGCCGCACCGCGCAGCCCGCCGGATCGAAAAACGGCAAAATCAGTAATCCGGAGGAGCTTTAACCATGTTTTCCAGTGATTGGAGCCTCGTACTCTTCACCGTCCTCACACAGACGGCGGTGGGCATCGTCGTCATATCGGAAATCACCCGGCTTACGGTCGGCAAGAGCGGAGCAACCCTGCGCTGGCAGGTGCCCGCCGCCTGCCTGCTGACCGCGTTGGGTCTGATCTTCTCCCTGACCCACCTCGGCACCCCGCTGCACAGCGTCTTCACCATCCTGAACCTGGGGTCCTCCTGGCTCAGCCGTGAAATCCTCTCTGTGGGCGTCTTCCTCCTCCTCATCCTGCTGCTCATGCTGCAACGGAGGAAGAATCCCGAGGCCAAGGCCGTCCCGCTGGCGGTCGCCGCCATAGTGGTCGGACTGGGCGCTGTGTTCGTCATGACCAAGGTCTACCTGCTCCCCACCGTCCCGGTCTGGAACTCCATCTCCACGACCATCGGCTTCTACGGCACCATGCTGCTCTCCGGCGCGGTCGCCGGCGGGCTGGTCGGCAGCCTGGAGATGCGCCACGGCGCCGACGGCGGGTCCTCCGGCACGGCCATGATCGCGACCTTCAGCGCGGCGGCCATGACCGGGCTCGTGCTCAAGTTCATCGGCATCGTCCTGAGCATGATCGCCCTGAACAACGCGGACAGCTTCGGGATGAACGGCCTGGCCATGGTCGCCGATCAAGGCGTCGCTGCTTTGGTCGCCCGCATCGTCATGATCTGCGCCGGAGTCACCCTGTTCATCGGATTCGCCTTCAAGGCCATGCACGCGCAGGTCAAGCACTTCGTCAACCCGGCGCTCTGCGCCGTGGTCCTGGTGCTGGCGGGCGAGATCATCGGCAGGCTCATGTTCTACGGAACCTACCTGCGCATCGGCATCTAACAACGACAACAAAAGGCCCGGAGGCACGCCTCCGGGCCGCCCATTCAGTCATGAACACCCAAGAATTCGGCGCATGCGCCATGGCCCTGAACCTCTTTGCCCGGCTTTTCCTTGAAGCGCCGGACCAGATCTTCCTGTCCCAAATCGGCGAAGCCCGCGTCTTCGACCAGTGGCCCCTGCCCTGCCCGGACCGCGAGGCGGCCGACGCCCTGCAATTCCTGCGCACCGCACTGGAACCGCACGGCGAGTCCCGGGCCTCGGCGATGAACGGCGAGTACAACGCCTTGTTCCTCAGCCCGGACCATGCCGTTCCCCTTTGGGAATCCGTCTGGACCACCAAGGACCGGCTGCTTTTCGACGGCCCCATGTTCGACGTCCGGGCGCAGTACGCGCGCTACGGACTGGCCTCCCCCAACCCGGACCGCGAACCGGACGATCACATCGGCCTTGAGCTGTCCTTTCTGGGCGGAGTCATGGGCTGCGCGGCCGAATCCCTCGAGAACGGCGACGCCGAGGCCGCCCGGACGCACGCCGACGTGGCCGACGCCTTCCTGCAACAACACCTCTTCGCGTGGGCGCCCCGCCTTCTGGCGGCCGTGGCCGAACGCGGAGAAGCCCCTATCTACGGCGCGGTCGCCCTGCTGTGCGGCTCCGTCCTCGACCATGCCGCAAACGTGCTCAAGGAAGCCCGGGCCTAAGCCCGACAAGGCCCGCATGCGCCTGGCAGTCGTCGTCACGCCGTCACTCTGCCCCGAGACCCTCGGGGGACATTGCGCGCGCTGCCTGGACGCCTGCCCCGCTGAAGCAATCCTCCTAAATAGCGGTCCCGCACTCCAGACTGAAAAATGTATGGAGTGCGGGATCTGCGCTGCGGCATGCCCCACCGGTGCGCTCTCCTTTCCTGTTACGGACGGCCTGTTGCGGCAAGCCCGACGGCAAGCAAACGACCCGTTGGTCCTGGTCTGCGCACAGGCTGATGTGAAAAATCGAGACGAAACGGCGCTGGGGGCGTGCCTGTCGAGCCTGGACGCGGAATCCCTGCTCGCACTCCATCGCGGGCGGCAAGACGCCATACCCCTGGTCTGCGGGGACTGCGGCCGTTGTCTCCGCGGGGATCATGGACGGGGGCTGCGCCGGGCCGTGCGCACGGCAAAGACCGTGATCGCCTCCGCCCGGCCCACGGAGCGCTCCCCGTTCGTCATGGCGCTGCGGCGCGTCGGCACGCGCCGCAAACCGGCGCAGGCCACGAAAAGGGCCGTTTCCCGCAGGGATTTCCTCGGCCTGCTCAGGGGCAAATGCGGGCCGGTATCGCCCGCTACCGAAGGACCGTCCCCGAAACGGATGACGCCTGCGGAAGGCATGGAACCGTCCAAACGGGAGCGCCTGGCCCGCCTGCTCGGCGCGCTCAAGGCGCGGGGCCCGGTCCCGGAAGGACTCGCTGGCGGCCGCGTCCGGAAAAGGGAAAACCGTACGTGCTCCGCCTGCGGCGCATGCGTTCGCACCTGTCCCACCAAGGCCCTGACCCTGGAAACAAAAGGAAATACCCGTACCCTCGCCTTCAACGAGGCCGCCTGCGTGGGGTGCGGCTCCTGCGCCCGTGTCTGCCTGCCGGGCTTCCTGGAATGCGCGGATACCACGCTCGAGGCCATGGCCTCCGGGACGACGACCGTCCTGTTCTCCGCCCCCACGGGCCGCTGCCGCCGCTGCCGCACCGAGTCCACCGCCCTGTCCGCAGACGGATTCTGCCCGATCTGCTCCCGAAAACGGTCGGGCATGCAAGACCCGGCCTAGCCGCCGAACATTTGCTGAAAGAACACCAATAAAGATCCCGCCCACCCAATCCCGGTGGCATATCGTTTTCCATGAATAAGGCTCGGTGGAGCTGGAGAAAACGGCGATCCTCTTTCCGTCCCTGGCGGAAGCGGACGGCCTGGATTACTCGCCCTTCGAAGGGAGGCGGGACCAAAGGGAGACTTCCGACGCCGAGATGGCGGCCGCCGGAGTGGCGAGCATGGCCTCCACTTCCTGCGGAGTGGATATCATGCCGCCGGTGATGATGAGGGGGCTGATCCGGTCATGGATGGCCTGGACGGCCTTCGGCATGAGGCCGGGCATGATCTCTATGGCGTCGGGGCGATACTTCTCCACCGCGTGGACAGCCGTCGCAATGGAACGGGAGTCGATCATGAAAACGCGCTGGACAGTGACCAACCCCAGCTTGCGCCCCTTTTGTATGATGCTTCCCCGGGTGGTGATGACGCCGTCAAAGGGACACAGCCCTTGCAGCAACTCCAACCCCGCCGCAGTGGGAGCAAGCCCTTCCACCATGTCATAGTGAATGAAGACGGTTTTCCCATGCGCCCGGAGCAGGTTCGTGGCCTGTCCCAGTTCCTTTATCCGGGCATGCAGCATGAAAATGGTGCTCACGGGCGATTCCAGGGCCAGAGAGACGTCGCGCAAATCCGCCACGGCGGCAATGACGCGCTCCCGGCAGATTGTCTGAATGACGGTTGCTGTATCCATGGCGACTCCTCCGCAAAATGGGTTCAAGGCGACATGCCGCCTCGCCGGGCGGCACGGGCACCCAATGTAGTCCGCCTGCGGCATAAGACGGTTTCTCTTCACGTTTGGCATGCGCAACACGCAATCACCGCGTGCCCTACCATCCTTTTGCGGCATTATCGTGACGGGACCGCGACAGCATTGAAACGAATAAAGTCATAAATTTCACTTGTTTTTGATTGTTTTTGGGATACATTGACTCTGGCCGCGATAGAGAAATTGTGAAAGCGGCGTCGTATCTTTTCCAGAAAACCATTCCGCACGCCAGCCGACAGCCTGGCGGAAGACGTTTTCTGCAAAATATAGGGCGCCGCTTTTTTGTTTTCACGAACAGCTAAATCCAAATTGACGAGTACCAATGAATATGATCGCCGACGTTCCCCGAGGCCTCATGAAGACGCGCCTCTTCCTCTTTGACGTGGATGGCACGCTCATCAACGGCGCACGCCGGATCACCGGGGCGGTGGAATGCTTGAACGCCATTGCCGCCCAGGGGTCCAGGGCATGCATCCTGACCAACAACTCTTCCAGGAGCCGCAAGGAGTACCGGGAGATCTTCGCCGGATTGGGCTGTGACATACCGGAGGAGAACATCTTTACGGCGGGCGACATCGCCGCGCATTACATCGCCTCCCGTTGGCCCGGTGCCACGGTCTACGTGCTGGGAACGGGGGCCCTTGAGGAGGCATGCCGCGAGCAGGGTCTTGTGGTGACCAACGAAATGGCGCGGCAGAAGCCCGAAGTGGTCCTGGTCGGACTGGATCCAACCCTGACCTACGGCAAGCTCGCCGAGGCCTGCGCCCACCTCCGGCAAGGAGCGCGCTACGTGGCCACGCACCCCGACCGCCTCTGCCCGGAGGCCGACGGCGCCATGGTGCCGGACATCGGCTGCACCCTGGCGTTCATAGAAATGGCCACGGGAATGACCCCGTTGGTGATGGGAAAGCCGAACCCCTACATCCTCGGCGTCATCATGGAGCGCCACCAGGTTCAGGCCGACGAAATGGTCATGGTGGGCGACCGGTTGTCCACAGATATCGCCCTTGGCGCACACAGCAACCTCCAGACCATTCTGGTGTGCAGCGGCGCGACTTCCCTGGCCGACTACGAGTGCTCCCCCTACAAGGCGACCCACGTCTTCGCCCACGTGGGAGAATTGGCCCGGGCACTACAGAACAACGGCAAAGCGAGGTAGAACATGCGCCGGAAAATACAACTTCTGCTCCTGCTGCCCAGCGCTTTCCTGCTGCTGTGCTTCACCTACAAGCCGTTGCTCCAGGCGGCCGTCGGGTCGGTGTACGACTATCGGGTCAGTGCGGCGGGACAGTTCGTCGGGTTCTCCAATTTCCAACGGCTCTTTGCCGATCCCGCGTTTACCGCCTCCTGCATCAACAACGTCATCTTCGTGGTCTTCACCGTGGTGCCCAGCATCATCCTGGCCCTGCTGTTCGCCGTGCTCCTCAAATCCAACACGCGGGCGAACCGCTGGCTGCGCTCACTGTTCTTCTTCCCGTCCCTGATTCCGCTGGTGGCCGCCGCCGCCCTGTGGTCCTTCATCTTTCTTCCCGGCGTCGGGTTGCTGGACCATTACCTTTCCTATTTCATGATCAGCCCCCAACACAATCTCCTCGGCCGAGAAGACACCGCGCTCGCGGCCCTCATCGTCATCAGCATCTGGAAGTACTCGGGATACTACATGTTGTTCTTCCTTGCCGGGCTCCAGTCCATCCCGGACGACGCCCTGGACGCGGCGCACATCGAAGGCGCGTCCGCCTGGCAGGGATTCTGGCACGTCACCCTGCCGCTGCTCAGGCCCACCATGACCTTCGTGGGCACCGTGGCGCTGGTCTACGCCTTCACCCAGATCGACCACATCCCGACCATGACCAACGGCGGACCGGGGCACGCCACCACCGTACTGCTGTATTACATCCAGACCATCACCATGGAATCCCAGGACTATGGCAAGGCCTACGCCGCCACGGCCATCACCGTGGCGGCCCTCTTCCTCCTCACCTGGATCAACAGCGCCCTTCTGGATTCCGGAGCGGATTATGAAAGATAATGTAAAGCCGAAACAGGCATACGGCACCCTGATTTGCGCGCTGATAGCCGCAGTGTGGATCATCCCCTTCCTCTGGATGGTCAGCGCCTCCCTGCGCCCGGACTCCGGCGGACTGAACATCGCTTCGCTCCTCCCCCAGTGGCCCCCCTCCATCCGGTACTTTGAAGACGCCCTCAGCTATGCGCAATGGGGCACGCTCTACTGCAACACGATCATTTTCACGTTCGGCGTGCTCATCGGCCAGCTCTTCGCCATCGTCACGGCGGGATACGTTTTCGCCTTTGTCCCATTCCGGGGCCGGGAGATGATTTTCCGCCTCTTTCTCGTCCAGCTCATGCTCTGGCCCGTGGTGCTGATGGTGCCGAACATGGTCACCCTCAAGTCGGTGGGACTCCTGAATACGCTCACTGGCGCCATGCTCCCCTATATGGCGTCCGCATTCGGCATCTTCATGGTGCGCCAATCCTTCAGAGGCGTCCCCAAGGAGATGGTGGAGGCGGCCACGGTGGAGGGAGCGTCCCTGCCGCAACTCTTCCGGCACGTGCTGCTCCCCGCCATCTGGCCGACCCTGCTCGCCTTCAGCATCGTCAGCGTGGCCACCCACTGGAATGAATACCTTTGGCCGCTCATGGTGCTCAGCGACATGAGCACCCAAACCCTGACCATCGGCCTGGTCAGCTTCACCACCAGCGCCGAATCCGGATCGGAATGGGGACTGATCGCGGCCGGGACGCTGCTCGTCTGCCTCCCCATCACCAT
Organism: Pseudodesulfovibrio sp. lm2024; assembly: GCF_051175575.1. Lineage (NCBI taxonomy): Bacteria > Pseudomonadati > Thermodesulfobacteriota > Desulfovibrionia > Desulfovibrionales > Desulfovibrionaceae > Pseudodesulfovibrio > Pseudodesulfovibrio sp. lm2024. Next base: position 1,531,175 of record NZ_CP195092.1, on the reverse strand, counting down.
CACCTTTATCGTCTTTCAAAAACGGTTCATCAGCAGCTTCGGCTTCACCGAATACAAATAACGAGGAATCCCATGCTTATCGCCCATATCTCCGATCTGCACATCAGGCCGCACGGCGTGAAACTGTACGACTTCATCGACACCAACGCCCTCATCAGCCAACACGTGGCGACCATCAACATGTTGGCCAAAGGGCACGACGCCCCCGACGCGCTACTCATCACCGGCGACATCGTCAACTGCGGACAGCCCGCCGAGTACGCCATGGCCCGCCGCATTCTCGGCCAGGTCACGATCCCGCTCTACCTGATCCCCGGCAACCACGACAACAACGACCATTTCCTGGACGCCCTGGCCGATCTTTGCCCGCCCCTTGAAGGCGTGACACCCGGAAAACCCAACAACATCCGCTACACCCTTGAGGACTTCCCCGTCCGGTTCATCCTTCTGGACTCCACCGTGGCCGGGGAACTCGGCGGCGCGTTGGGCCAGGAGCAACTGGCGTGGCTGGATAAACAGCTGGGCGCGCAGCCGGACAAGCAGACCGTCATCTGCATGCACCACCATCCGGTTCCCTGCGGCAACGCCCACATGGACGCCATCCGGTGCGCGGACGGAACCGAGCTCATGGCGCTGCTCAAAAAACATCCCCAGGTGACGCGCGTGATCTGCGGGCATACCCACCGAACCATTTTTCAAGCCGTAAGCGGCATCACCGTGTGCACCGCGCCGGGCGCGGCCCATCAGGTGCCGTTTCACTCCACCGACCTGGACGGCTCCTACACTCTGGAACCGCCCGCCATGTACCTGCATCGCTACACCCCTGAAACAGGGCTGGTCACATACAGCCGCGCGCTCGCGCCCTTTGCCGGGCCGTATCCCTTTGACAGCGCTTGCGGCTGCCCCGAAGGAGAGTGCTAATGGGCAAGATTTCCCTGCATAACGTACGTAAATGCTTCGGCGAAACCGAAGTCATCCGGAACATGTCCCTGGACATCGAGGACGGCGAGTTCATTGCCGTGGTCGGTCCGTCCGGCAGCGGCAAGTCCACCGTGCTCAGGCTGATCTCGGGGCTGGAACCGGTCTCGGAAGGGACCGTTTCCATCGCGGGACGGGACGTCACCGGGATGCATCCCAAAAAGCGCGACGTGTCCATGGTCTTCCAAAACTACGCCCTGTATCCGCACATGACCGTCAGGCGGAACATCCTCTTCGGCATGAAGCTCCGCAAGGAGAGCAAGCAGGCGCAACAGGCGGCCCTGGACAGGGTGACGGACATCCTGCACCTGGACGGCCTGCTGGACAGAAAGCCCCGGCAGCTCTCCGGAGGCCAGCGCCAACGGGTGGCCATGGCCCGCGCCATCGTCCGCCAGCCCGAAGCGTTTCTCATGGATGAGCCCTTGTCCAACCTGGACGCCAAGCTCCGCAACGAGGTGCGCCTTTCCATTATGGAGCTGCACCAGCGACTGGGCACCACCACGGTCTACGTCACCCACGACCAGATCGAAGCCATGACCATGGCCCACCGGATCGTGGTCTTGCGGCGCGGCGTCATCCAGCAGATCGGGACTCCCCAGGAGCTGTATCAATCCCCGGCGAACCTGTTCGTGGCGCGGTTCATAGGCTCCCCGGCCATGAACATCCTTGACGTCACCTGCGAGAACGGCAGCATCCGGCTGCCCAACGGGGTGGAGATCCCCACCCCCGCGTCCGTCAAGCCCCTGCTCAACAAGGTCAAACGGGCATCCATGGGCATCCGCCCCGAGCACATCCTGCTCTCGAACGGTCACGGCATCACCACCCTCCAGGCGCCTGCCGAGATGTGCGTTCCGTACTCCGGCACCCTTTCCGCCGTGGAAATGCTGGGCAGCGACATCGTCCTGCACACGACACGGGAATCCAACGGGCTGCGGGTCAGGATCGCCAACAGGGGCGTCGCCTATGCGGCAGGGGAAACGACGAATTTCGTGCTCGACCTGACCAAGGCGCATTTCTTCGCCACGGAAAGCGAGCATCGATTGAACTGACGGCAACGGCGTCACGCACCCGCAACCGTGCGGGCACGAGTGCACACCACCAAACAGTGTTAGGAGAAAAAAATGAAAATCTTTCGTGTCACGTTATGCTTGGCTCTCGGTGCGGTATTGCTGCTTGGAAGCAGCGCTTTGGCCGCAACGAAAATCGACCTGATGTTCCCCTCCCCCGTCCAGGGGAAACTGGCCATGGAAATGACCAAGATCATCGACGAATACAACAAATCCCAGTCTGAAGTCGAAGTTCGCGGCATCTACACCGGCAGCTACGACACCACCAAGGTGAAAGCGGAAGCCGCCGCCAAGGCAGGCAATCCCCCGGCCCTGGTCATCATGATGGCCAACCTCATCCCTGACCTCGCCATCAACGGCTTTATCGCCCCCATGCAGACGCTGACCCGCTTCGGCAACGTGGACGCCAACGAGTTCCTGGCCGACGAGTTCTGGCCCGCCCTGCGCAAGAACGCTTCCTTCAACGGCGAAGCCTACGGCATCCCGTTCCACAACTCCACCCCGGTGCTGTACTACAACAAGACCATGTTCCAAAAAATGGGTCTCAAGGTTCCCACCACCTGGGATGAACTGGTGAGCGTGGCCCAAAAGCTGACCAACAAGGACGAAGGCCGCTGGGGCATCATGATGCCGAGCACCAACAACGACTACGGGGGGTGGGTCTTCGCCTCCCTGGTCATGGCCAACGGCGGCCAGTACTTCAACAACAAGTACCCCGGCGAGGTGTTCTACACCGCCCCCACCACCGTCGGCGCGCTGACCTTCTGGCGCGACCTGGTGTACAAGCACCACGTCATGCCCGCCGGCGTCATCAACTCCAACACCATCTCCGCCACCTTCTTCGCCGGCAAGCTCGGCATGGCCGTCCTGTCCACCGGCGCCCTGGGCTACATGCGCTCCAACTCCAAGGACTTTGAACTCGGCGTGGCCTTCATGCCCAAGCATGTCACCAACGGCGTGCTCATCGGCGGCGCTTCCCTGGTCACCTTCAAGGGCATCTCCGAAGACCAGCAGAAGGCCGCCTGGAAGTTCGTGAAGTACCTCGCCAGCCCGGAAATGTCCGGCCGCTGGAGCCGCTTCACCGGCTACTTCGCTCCCCGCAAAAAGGCCTATGACCTGCCCGAGATGAAACAGTACATTGACGAGCATCCCAACGCGAAGATCGCCCTGGACCAGCTCCGGTACGCCCAGCCCTGGTACGCCACCTACGAAACCATCGCCGTGCGCAAGGCTATGGAAAACAACCTGGCCCGGGTTCTCAACGACCCCAACCTCAGCCCCAAGGATGCCGCCAAGGCCGCCCAGGACGAGGCTGATTCCATCCTCGCCCCCTACGTGACCAAGACCGCACTCCAGCTGCCGTAAGGCCTTACGCACGCAACGCCAAGGCCCCTGCGGAATCTCCCGCAGGGGCCTTTTTGCATAACGCCACCACTCCCGTCGGCGGACCTGGCCGCCCCCCCCCCGCTCCCTGAACATAAACTGGGGGCAGGTCAGGGGCATACAGGGCCCCCCTTACAAGCCTTCGACTTGCCCTTCGCATCGGTTAGCTCCATAAAAAGACTCCAAGTGGCACCACGTTGAGTGGATCAATTGGATTTATACCGCCAATGCTTCCATCATTACCCGCTACGTCAAGATGTTTCCTGAGACCTCCGGAAATAATAAAATCAATAAAAAAAGCCCTCATTTTGAGGGCTTATGACACTTTATGAGGCAAAGTGATTTTGTATTTTGGCGGAGAGGGAGGGATTCGAACCCCCGGACGAGTTGCCCCGTCTCTGGTTTTCAAGACCAGCGCATTAAACCGAGCTCTGCCACCTCTCCTTTGGTGATCGACGCGAATTTGCGCGCCGATTTGTGGGAAAACGTTTGTAGAAACCGTACCCCGGAATGTCAAGGTGCAAAAGGGGTTTCGGGCAGTCCCGGACTATTCCCCGCATTTTTGTTCCCATTTGACACCTTCTTTCGCATCCCGTATGAGAAGAATTGACTGAAATTCAAACAAAACGACGGGATATCCCAATGAAAGCCCCGCAAGAAGTCTTTGCCGAATATCTGGCCAACGAGAACCTGAAGATGACGCCCCAGCGGCGGGTCATTCTCGATACCCTGCTCAGGAAAAACGACCATCTCTCGTCCGAGGAGCTCTACGCGCTGGTCAAAAAACGGGACGCCTCCATCGGCCAGGCCACGGTCTACAGGACCCTCAAGCTCCTCAGTGATTCCGGGCTGATCGAGCCCCTGGACTTTGCGGACGGGGTGACCCGCTACGAGCCCTGCTACGGCAAGGACCACCACGACCACCTCATCTGCGAGCAGTGCGGCAAGAACATCGAGATCGTGGACGAAGTCATCGAGCGCCGCCAGGAACAGCTGGCCCAGGAGCACGGCTTCACCCTCATCCGGCACAAGATGTATTTGTACGGTCTGTGCCCGGACTGCCGCAAGAAATAGCTATTCCTCGATTTCGGCCAGGAACTGCGCCAGGGCCGGTATCTCCCCGTGCACGGTATGCCATGTGTACCGGTTCTTCACCTGTTCGCCCTCGGCCATGAACTGGATGCCCAGCCCGATGGAGCCGCCCCGGCCCGAGAAGCGGCTGCGGATGGTGCCCAGCGCCGTGAAAAACGTAAATTTCCGCGTCTTGGGGTTCCAGATGCTGACCCGCAGGATCAACTGGCTGCCCGGGTCCAGCGGCGGCAGGCCGCCCGCCGGATTGATGATGAACATGCGCATCCCTCCGGCCGAGATGTTCTCCACGGACAGGCGGGTGCGATCGTCATAGCGGGCCGGGTTGTTCACGGTCTGCAGCTCCGGCCTGAACATCCAGAAGTTGCGCGCCTTGCGGCCGCTCCACGCCTTGACCCGGACCGCCCCCTCGCGGGCGACCCGCTGGCGCAGGTGCCGACGCCGCAGGATGAACCGGTAGCGCACCGGCGTGAGCAGGCTCATTTCCTTGAGGACCACGCCCCTCTTGCGCACATGGGCCACCAGGGTGGTGAAGGCGTTGATGCGTTTGCCCGAGTAGGCGAAGGGCCGGGTGAAGCAGATGACCGGCTGGTGCCTGAGGTCGGTGAAGGCCGGATTGCCGCCGAGCAGCTGGAGCTCCATCTTGCCGCCGGTAACGCTGGCCACGCGGGCGTCGCAGAGCTTCCGCCCGACCGCGCCGCCGGTGTACAGGCAGACCTCGATGACCACTCCCCTGGAGACCAGGTAGTTCTCCACGGCCTTGCGCTTGCGCCCGCGCAACAGTCGGGCCCCCCAACGCCCGACCACGTGCAGGATGAGCAGCCGGTAGCGCCACAGCACGTAGACCACGGCCAAGGGAACGGCCACGGACAAGGTCCGGAACAGCAGTTCCATAAGGTCGAGGCGCCCCGCACCGCCGAAGGTGCGCTGCACTTCGCGCAGATAATTGGACTGGGCCAGGAATCGGACCATCATCCCACCGCTAACAATTCAAGAGGTTGACGCTCGTAACTTCTATTCCGGACCCGCTGCAATATCAATACCTTCGGATGCATCCGGAAGCCGAGCCAGCCGGGACGCCAACACCTTCACGTCCGCCAAGCGCTGATCTGCAACTTGTAACAGCTCAGGATACAAGAGTATATCCATATCTTACCGCACGCTCGGCACAGGCCGGGGCAATCCCGCTCCAGCAACCACGTACTATCGTTTATCTCCATGCGCAATCGCGGACACCGGCTTCGGCGTCTCCTGCCTTCGAACAGGAATGGGGAGAGCGGATACCGGGACCGGAAGGAATCTTAACCTATCCGATACAGACAAGACGGCCGATCGGTGGCATTGCCTGGCCATGAGCGGACTGAATCCCCACGCCGACGACTCGGACAGGCGGTTTCTGCTGGACAGGAACCACCGCGCCCCGCTGTGGCGGCAGATCGCCTCGGCCCTGGAGCGGGAGATCGCTCGGGGACACTTTGCCCGGGGCGAGCGGCTGCCCGCCGAGAGCACGCTGGCCAAGTGGTACAGCGTCAACCGGCACACCGTGCGCCGCGCCCTGTCGCATCTTCAGGAGCAGGCCCTGGTCCGGTCCGAAAAAGGACGGGGAACGTTTGTCAGCGAGCATGTGGTGGAATACCTGGTTTCGCGGCGCACCCGGTTCAGCGACAACCTGAACCGGCAGAACCGCTCGCACGACGGCGTGCTCATCGGCCACCGGGTGATGGAGGCGGGCGACGCGGTGTCCCGGGCGCTCCAGATCCAGCCCACGGCCCAGGTCTCGGTGCTCGACATCCTGCGCAAGACCGAGGGCCGCCCCCTGTCCCTGACCACCCACTACTTTCCCAGGCCGCGATTCGCCGGACTGCACGAGACCTTCCGCAAGACCGGGTCCATCACCCGGTGCCTCGACGCCCACGGCGTGGCCGACTACTTCCGCGAGGAGACCCGCATCCTGACCCGGCAAGCCACTTCGGAGGAGGCCCGGCTGCTCGGCCTGCCCCGCCACCGGCCGGTCCTGGAGACCCGCTCGGTCAACGTGGACGAACTCGGCGTGCCCGTGGACTTCGGAGTCACCCGCTACGGCGGCGACAAGATCGAGCTGGTCATCAAGACCTTCCTGGACTGATCAGATAATCCGCTTGCGCAGACGCGACGAGAGCTGCTCCACCAGCAGGACCAGGGCGAAGATCAGCAGGATGATGGTCGAGGCCTCGGAGTACATGAACATGTCCATGGAGACCTTGAGCTCGATGCCGATGCCCCCGGCCCCGACCAGGCCGAGCACCACCGACGAGCGCGTGGCCTTTTCCAGGCTGAACAGGGCCGTGTTCACGAACGACGGCAGCGCGGCCGGGATCACGGCGCAGATGACCGTGCCCAGACGGCTCGCGCCCAACGCCTCCAGCGCCTCCTGGGGCCCCTTGTCCACCTCTTCCATGGCCTCGGCGAAGAACCGGCCGCAAAACCCCATGGTGTCGACCATGATCGCCAGGGTGCCCGCGAAGGGCCCCAGCCCGACCATGACCACGAAGAACAGGGCCCAGATCAGGTCGGGCACGGTCCGGAACAAGGCGATGAGGTTCCTGGACAGGTAATACAGGCCCCTGTTCGGCGACTGGCTCTTGCTCGCCAGGATGCCCAGCATCAGGCTGAAGATCACCCCGAAGACCGTGCCCACCAGGGCCATTTGCAGGGTCTCGAGCAGGGACAGGGCCACCGCGTCCACGCGGCGCAGGGACGGCGGGAACATCTCGGAAACCAGGTCCACGATGTACGGGAAGCCGCGTACGAACTCGGACAGCGAAAAGTCGATGTTGCGCATGGAGACGATGAAGAAGGCCAGCCCGGCCGCGTACAGGGCGAAGGACAGCGCGCTCGGCCGGGGAAAGCGGATAGGCAGCAGGGCCGGGTCCGTGGCCTGGCCGTCGAAGACGAACCGGGATTCTCGGCGGGTGCGGTCAGCCATAAATCCTCCGCAACGTTTCCTCGTTCAGACCCGAGGTATCTCTGTCCATCTCGATGCGCCCGTCGCGCAGTCCGACGACCCGGTCCGAATATTCCAGGGCGTGGCGCACCGAATGGGAGGTGTAGACCAGGGTCAGCCCCCGGCTGCGGATGAGCTCCACGAACAGGCGCATGACCTCCTCGCCCGCGTTGGGGTCGAGGCTGGCCACGGGCTCGTCCGCGAACATGATCCGGGGCCGCTGCATGAGCGCGCGGGCGATGGCCACCCGCTGGGACTGGCCGCCCGAGAGCTGGTCCACCCGCTGCTCGGCCACGTGGGACAGGCCGACCAGCTGCAGGCAGCGCATGGCCTCCTGGCGCTCGCCGTCCGTGGCCAGCATGTGCCACCAGACGCGCGGGCCGCGCTTGCGGCTCTGGGCCCCGTGCAGCACGTTGGTCAGGGCGGTCAGGCGCGGCACCAGGTTGTGCTTCTGGAAAACGAAGCCGACCTGGCTGCGCAGCCTGCGCAGGCCGGACCGGCTCAGGGACATGACGTCCGCCCCGCCCATCTCCACGACGCCCTTTGACGGCTCGATGAGCCGCAGCAGGCAGCGCAGGAAGGTGGACTTGCCCGCGCCGTTGGACCCGACCAGGGCAACGGCCTCGCCGCTGTTCACGGCCAGATCCACGCCGTCCAGAATGGTGGTCCGGCCAAAGGACTTGACCAGTCCCTTGACCCGGATCTCCGGATGGTCACCGGCATAGGCCGCCGGGGAGGATTCCCCGGCGGACGTATTGAACTTCAGCATCAGTCACCCACGAATTCCGAGTACTGGGGATAGCCTATGGTCGCGTACATGGCGCGCACGTAGTTGTAGTCGACGTCCTTGACCTTGGGCAGAAAGACCATGCCCTTGTACTTTTGGTTGTCCTCGCCGGTCAGGATGGCGGCGATCATCTCGTCGGAGTGGTCGGCGAATGCGGAGCGCACCTTGACGACCACATCCCTGGACACGTGGGGGCCCACCAGGAGTACGTCGTTGGGCAGGTCCGGGCCGCGCGCGATGACCTTGAAAGCCCCGGCGGACAACTGCTTGTCCCTGGAGCGCATCTTCAGGAACTTGTCGTTGGTGGTGGCGAAGGCGGCCACGTCGCCGCGCTTGAGGGACTCGAAGCCGACCTTGTAGTCCACGTGCAGCGTCTTGACGTCCTTGAGGGGATCGAGCCCATTGTCCTTGAGGATCTGCATGGGGGCCAGGTGCTTGGAGGTGGAGCCCACGTCGCCCATGGCCACCTTTTCACCTTTGAGGTCGGACACGGAGTTGATTCCGCCTGCGGCCAGGACTATGATCGAGCCGAAGTAGTCGGGCCGGGAGAAGCCGACCACGGGCTCGGCGTTGACCCGCTTCTTGAAGACCACGTACTCGGCCGGGCCGGTCAGGACGAAGTCCACCCGCTTGGACTTGAGCGCCTCCACGGCGGCGGTACGGTTGTTGACCGGGAAGAACTCGAAATCATAGCCGGTCAGGCCGCCCAGCTTCTCCTTGAACGCGCCGAACTCCCGCTGGAGTTCCTCCATGCCTTCCAGATCGGTGACGGCCAGCCGGACGGTGTCGGCGGCCAGGGCCCATGCGCCCATGGCGCAGACCATGAGCAGGGCCATGAACAGGGTGACGATCGAACGTTTCATTGCTTCTCTCCATGATTTCCGGTTGCGCCGGTCCTTGCCGACGATCGATTGGGTCACAGAGTATGGCCGTCGCGTTACGTCCAGATTGCGGTTGAACGTACAAAAGCCGAACTTCCCATAGACAAATCAGCGACCTGTCTACTGCTTTACTTTTTCCGCCCCGCTCGCCGAACATGGCCTCCGGTCGGAAAGAGCTGGCGCGCCATTCCGGCAGGAGAGCGCGCCAGGCTTAACCACCGCGCGACCGTCACCGGATGGCCGCGCGACCTTCATGCAGACGAGCGGACATAGAGGAAGAATACATGGATATGCGCATACGAAACGGACGCGTGTTGCTCCCGGACGGGGACGTGCGGCAGACGGACATCATCGTGGCCGAGGGGGTCATCCAGGCGGTCGGGACCGGTAACGGAAGCCCGGCCGGAGGCAAGGCCGTCAACGCCAGCGGCAAGCTGGTGCTGCCCGGCATCGTGGACCTGCACGGCGACGGCTTCGAGCGGCACATCATGCCGCGCGCGGGCGTGTCCTTCAGCCGCTCCCTGGGGCTGCTGGACACGGACCGGACCATGACGGCCAACGGCATCACCACCGCCTTCCACGGGTTGACCTGCTCGTGGGAGCCGGGGCTGCGGAGCCGCGAGGCCGCCCGCGCCTTCCTGGCGGATTTCAGGGCCGTGCGCGACAGGCTCGGCTGCGACACCCGCCTGCACCTGCGCTTCGAGACCTACAATCTCCCGGCACTGGACGAGGTCGAGTCCTGGATACTCGACGGGACCGTGGACATGCTCGCCTTCAACGACCACATCGACGCCATGTTCGCCAACCTGGACCGCTACTCCAAGATGTCCGGCTACCTGGACCGCACCGGCCTGAACCGGGAGGCGTTCATAGACCTGATCACCGAGATCAAGGAGCGCGCGGCCGCCGTGCCCGAGGGCATCCGGCGTCTGGCCGTGGCCGCCGCCGAGCGGGACATCCCCATGGCCTCCCACGACGACCCGGACCCGGCCACACGGTCCTGGTTCGACGGGCTGGGCTGCGCCATTTCCGAATTCCCCCTGGACGAGCCCACGGCCCGCAGCGCCCGCGAACTCGGCGGCGCGGTCATCCTGGGCGCGCCCAATGCGTTGCGTGGCAAGAGCCACATCAACCGGCTCATGGCCCGCGACGCCATCCGCTTGGACCTGTGCGACGCCCTGACCTCGGACTATTACTACCCTTCCCTGCTCCAGGCCGCCTTCGCCCTGGCCCGCGACAAGGTCTGCCCCTTCCCGGACGCCTGGCGGCTGGTCTCCGCAGGCCCGGCCCGCGCCGCCGGGCTGGCCGACCGGGGCGCGATCGAGCCCGGCAAGCGCGCCGACCTGATCATCGTGGACGACACGGACCCGGCCCTGCCCTTCGCGGTCATGACCCTGCGCCAGGGCACCCCGGTCTTCAGCGCCAACGGGCTGGGCATGTAGCCCCTAGGGCTTCACGTAGGCGAACCCCTTGCGCTGCAACTCCACGATCTCCACCACTCCGGCGGGCACCACCTCGCAGCCCGGGCAGAGCCGGTCGGGGTCGAGGCCGAAGTGGGTCAGCGCGTTGTTGCAGACCTTGACGGCCGCGCCGAGGGCGAGCGCCTCGTTCAACTGCGCGGCATACTCGCCGTCCCGGTCCAGCAATCGCACACCCGGCCCGTTGACCACCAAAACCACGGCGGGCTTGTCCTCGGGAAAGGCGTTGAAATAATTCTTGATGTTGCTGAAAGCGATATTCAGGGCCTGGGAATCGTGGTCGAAATGGAACAGTATGTCGTAATTCATATTGGCTGCCTCTTGAAGCCTTCCGGCTGGATTACTCTTAAACACAGTTTGCCCCTCTTGTTTCTTTTCAACCCGAAGGGGGGGCGCGTAAAAAAGTTGTTGCGATATCCCTAGACACACACCCAACGATTCTTTTGGAGTAATACTCCAGACACCTTCCTGATATATTTTGATAAGAAGGGCACCGATTATCTTTTAATACGCCTTGAGGGAATAACCCCACGGGTTCGACAAGACATTTCACTAACGCCGGTTTTATATTGACACGCCTTAGCATTAATGTATCAGTAAACCAGGTGGTTAGCTTACAAGAATCGAACCCTCACGGCTATTTGAGAGGTGCTTTTTGCTTTCAATACAAAGATTTAGAAAAGAAAGAATTTTCTCAGTCCCTGAAACACTTGCTTCGCGCAAAACGGATGAACCAATTTCTTTTTTTAGAAGCAACTTTCAGAGGGACCGTGACCGAATCCTATACTCAAAATCCTTCCGTAGACTTGATGGAAAAACGCAAGTCTTTTTATCCAGATCTAATGATCATATTAGGAACCGCCTTACACATTCTCTTGAAGTAAACCAGATAGCAAGTACAACCGCTAAGGTACTGGGGCTCAATGGGGAACTCACAGAAGCAATTTCTTTAGGCCATGACATTGGGCATACTCCTTTTGGTCATGTCGGAGAGAGGACCTTAAACTTAATCATGAATAACTGTATTAAAGTTTCTCACCCATTCCAATCCCTAGAAGATGGAGAAAGGGGTTTTAAGCATAATTTGCAAGGAGTTCGTATTTTTTCCGATCTACATTCAATATATCCAAACTTACATGGAACAAACCTGACTAATTTTACACTCTACGGCATATTTAGTCACAGCTCTAGCAAATACAAAAAAACGTGTCCTAATCTTCATAGTGGGATATGTTTCAGGAAAGAACGTTTTAAATGCAGAACATCAGGCAGTAGATACGTAGATTTCTATGACAGATACAATACAGATATGACTATAGGCGGCGATGTACTCGCATGGTCTTTTGAAGCGAGTGTCGTTGCATTAGCCGATGAGATAGCACAGAGGCATCATGACATAGAAGATGCAATCCATATGAAAATAATATCTAAGAGAGATATTATAGATAAAATAATAGATTGCTTTAGAAATGTAATTCACAAACAGGAAATAAGCAAACTACACGCTATACTTAATGAAAAGTCATACTTTACTTCACTTATATCTCAATTCATTGTCAATCTATACAACTTAAACCTAATAAGGAATTCTAGATACTCATTATTAAGGTTTGTAAAATCAGTATATATTAAGAATAGAACTGACTTTAAGAATAGCTTCACACTATACAGCCCCAAGATAACACAAAATGTTATCAGATTTAGTGATGAATTTTTAAGTGCCGACAAACGTTTTCAAGAATTTTTACGATCCACAATACTCAATTCACATAAAGCACAAAGGATGGATGGTAAGGGATCATTTATTATAGAAAAATTATTTAAAGCTTACTTTACCAATCCACGCCAACTACATGATTCAACAATTCTTGCCGCATTCAATATGTACGAAGGCAAATCACAACAGATAGAAAACATTAGCAAGATACAACTTGGAGATTATCGTAATATCGTCGCCTCAGCAGAAATGAGATCCAATCCCTTCTTTGAAAAATCCTTGATGCGTGCAATTTGTGACCACATTGCGGGCATGACAGACAATTTTGTTATTGAAGAATATTCAAGGCTTTACGGCGAGAAGCCCGTATAAAATTGCACCCCAGATTACGCCAAACACTATACAAATCTTCAAAGGCACGAAAAAAGGCTTACGATGTACATCGTAAGCCTTTTTGCTGTCTGGCGGAGAAGGAGGGATTTGAACCCTCGTATGAGCTTTACACCCATAACACGCTTAGCAGGCGTGCGCCTTCAGCCAGCTCGGCCACTTCTCCAAACTCTTTGCGCGCGTAAAGACGCTGTACGCATTGAGGAAAGTCCGTCTACACTTTTCCCGCGCGGATTGTCAATAAAGATGAGCCCTATTTGCCCTTTTTCCCCTTGCCGCCCTGCGCCTCCTTGCTTTCGCGCTCCTCGCGGCGGCGCTTGCTCTTGAGCGCCTTGTACTTCTCCTCGTGGCGGCGCGTCTTGGCCCCGCCGATGCGCTCGCGGCCCGGGCCGCGCTTGCCCAGCGACGAGATGCCGCGCGTCTTTTCCCACTCCTTCTTGTCGTGGCTGGATCGGAACACGATGTTCACCGGCGCGGACTTGATGCCGAGCAGCTTGCGGAACTGGTTCTCCAGGTAGCGCACGTAGGACGTCTTGACGATGGTGTGGTCGTTGCAGAAAAACACGAAGGTCGGGATGGGCTCGTCCGCCTGGGTGACGTAATAGAACTTGGGCCGCCTGCGCTTGACCACCGGAGGCTGGAGCTTCTCCACCACGGCCTGCATGGCCCGGTTCAGCTCGCCGGTGCCCACGCGGATCTCGCACTCCCGGCGCAGGGTCTCGGCCATGGGCAGAAGCTTGCCGATGCCCACACCCTTGACCGCGCTGGTCATGACCACGGGCACGTGCGGGACCAGACGCAGTTCCTCCCGGAACGCCTCGAGCGCCCGGTTGGTCTCGCTCTTGGGAATGAGGTCCGCCTTGTTGACGACCACGATGAACGGGGTCTTCTCCTTGGCCAGAAATTCGATCAGCCGCTTGTCCTGCCGCCCCACGCCCAGGGTGATGTCGATGGTCAGGATGGTCACGTCGGACCGCTTGGAGTTCTTGAGCGCCCGGATGACGCTGATCTTCTCCAGGTGGTCCTGGATGTTGGCCCGCTTGCGCACGCCCGCCGTGTCCACGAAGGTGTAGCGCTTGCCCTGCTTCTCGAAGGTCACGTCGATGGAGTCGCGGGTGGTCCCGGCCACGTCCGAGACGATCAGCCGGTCCTTGCCGATGAGCGCGTTGATCAGGGAGGACTTGCCCGCGTTGGGGCGTCCGAGCATGGTCAGGCGAAGGCCCTTCTCCACCCCGTTGTCCTCTTCCTCGGGCAGTCCCAGCGCCTTGACGAACTTGCGGACCCGGTCGCGCACCCCGTGCAGGTTGTAGCCATGGGCCGCGGACACAGGCAGGAATTCGATGCCCAAGGAATGGAACTCGGCGGTCAGCTCGGCCTCGAACTCGCTGCCGTCCACCTTGTTGATCAGCATCATCACCGGCTTGCCGGAACGGCGCACGAACTCGGCCGCCTGCTGGTCCAGCGGGGTCAGCCCCTGTTTGCCGTCGACCACGAAAATGATGGCGTTGGCCTCGTTGATGGCCTCCTGCGCCTGCTCGAAGATCTCGTCCTCGAAGTCCTTGGACAGTTCGGGCGTGGCCTCGGATTCCAGGACCATGCCGCCGGTGTCGATCAGGTCGAACCGGGTTTCGCCCATGATGCACTCGCCGTAGATGCGGTCGCGCGTCACCCCGGGGAGGTCATGGGTGATGGACCGCGACTTCCTCAGAAGTCGGTTGAAGAGGGTGGATTTGCCCACGTTGGGGCGGCCCACCAGGGCGACGATCGGCAGCATGTTCGGCTCCGGATGGTGTTTGATGCGCGGTAATGCGTAAATCCCGCGCTTTCCAAGGGCGGGAAGCGCGGGGGTTACCTTATCTTCATTTGAAAGTCGAGTCCATTGTTGACGGCCGGATTATCCCTGGCCCGCCATGTCCTCGATGACCGAGTTGAGCCGCGAGGCCATGACGGCCACCTCCTGGATGGCCTCGTTGGCGCTCTGCATGACCTGGTAGGTGTCCATGGAGATGCTGTTGATCTCGTCCGTGGCCCGGTTGATCTCGTCGCTGGTGGCGGACTGCTCCTCGGCGGCCGTGGCGATGATCCGTACCTGGTCCGAGGCGGTCTCCACCCGGCCGACGATCTCGAGCAGCGCCTTGCCCGACTCGCGGGCCAGATCGGTGCTGCGCGCCACGGCCTGGGCCGCCCGCTCGGTGGCCCCGACGTTGCGCCCGGTCATCTCCTGGATGCGGCGGATGGCGTCGCCCACCTCGCTGGTGGCGGCCATGGTCTTCTCGGCCAGCTTGCGCACTTCGTCGGCCACCACCGCGAACCCGCGCCCGGCGTCGCCCGCGCGGGCCGCCTCGATGGCCGCGTTCAGGGCCAGCAGGTTGGTCTGGTCCGCGATGTCCGTGATCACCCCGAGCACGTTGCCGATGTCCTCGGCCTCGGACCCAAGCCCCTCCATGGACTGGCGCAGCCCATCGGTCTGGACCTGGACCTCGCCCACGGCGGCGATGACCTGGTTGACCATATCCTCGCCGCGCTGGGCGTGGCTCTTGGCCTGCTCCGCGTCCTCGGAGGCCTGGCTGGCATTGCGGGCCACGTCGAGCACCGAGGCGTTCATCTGCTCCATGGCCGAGGCGGTCTCGGCCGCCCTGGCCCGCTGCTCCTCGGACCCGCGCTTGCCCTCCTCCATCTGGGCGGACAACTCTTCGGCTGCGCTGGACAGGGACAGGGAGATGTCCCGGGCCTGCCCGGCGGCCACGGAGATGCGCCCGTTCTGCTCCTCGATGAGCTTCTGCTGCCCCCGAATTTCGGTCACGTCGAACCAGATGGTCAGGGAGCCGAGCAGCTGGCCGTCCATGTCGTAGAACGGCGTGGAGGTCACCTGGACGTTGACCACCGAACCGTCGCCACGGGTGTACTCCACCTCGTCGTCCAGCCGCTGCTGCTGCTCCACGGCCCGGTCGGACAGGGTCTTCCGGTCGGGCTCCCCGTAAAAGAACTCGCCGGGCGCGCCCCCCACGTAGCTCTCTGGCGGCTCGGGGCGCATGAGCAGGTCGCACATCTGGCGGTTGACCCACAACAGCTTGTGGTCCTCGCCCACCAGGGCGCAGGGCATGGCGATGCCCGCCAGCACGCCTTCGGAAAAGCCGAGCTTGACCTTGAGCTCGTGGACCATGGTCTCGATCTGCGCGGCCAGGGACTTGAACTCGAACTTGTACTTCCCTTCCAGGCTGGCTTGCAGATTGCCCCCGGCCACCTGGGAGGCGTAATCCAAAATATTCTTCACCGGATTCGTGATGGTCCGGCGAACGGCGAAAATGAGCACGCTCACCAGCAGAATACCCAAAACCGTCCCGCCCATAGCCAGCTTGTCGCGCTGGTTGTGGGCCGCTGCGGCCAGGTCGTCCTCATAGGCGCTCATGACCACCTTCCAACCGGTCTTGGGCGCGGTGTCGAAGACCATGTATTTCTCGCGGCCCTCCCACTGGTAGGTTGTCTCTCCCTGCTTCGCGTTCAGAGCGACCTTGGCGAAATCCTGGTCGGTCAAGTCCTTGAGATACAGGTCCTTGTTCACCGCATGGGCGATCATCCGCCCCTTGTGGTCGAGCATGTAGGCGTAACCGCTGCCCGCCACGCGGAAGGGATCGATGAACTTGGAGGTGAAGTTCTCCCACTTGGGAAACAGCCCCACTCCGCCGATGATCTCGCCCGTGTGGTCGCGGACCACGCTGGCCGCGGCGAAGATGAGAATCCCGCCGCCGCTCTTGGAGATGAGAATGTCGTTGGACAGGAAGTGGTCCGATTTGCCCGACAGGACGGCCTTGACGTATCCGCGCGAGCTGCGGTCCGCACCGGCCATGTTCTGCCCCTTGGCATTATATCCGGCCACCACCATGCCGTTGCGGTCAAAGGCGAAGGCCGCCCAATACCCCTCGGAGGTGGACATGAGGTCCTTGAACAGCCAGGACGCGGGCAGGGCGTCCCGTCCGGCCAGGGCGTCGGCCACGGCCTGCTGCGAGGCGAGCATGCGCGCCATTTCGTCGGTCTGGGCGATATAGTTGTCCAAAGCGGCCATGGTCTGGGCGACCATGTTGCCCATGGATTCCTTGCCCTCGCTGAACACCGTCTGACGGGTGTCGTGGTTGACCCAGAGCACGGCGGCCAGGACCGAAACGGCCATACTGGCGGCGATCAACAGGGCAATGGCTGTATTGACGCTTTTCATCTTCATGCTGAAACCATCCTTGACGGTCTGAGTTTTGCCCCTGTTTATCGCCGCTTAGAGGGAAAATGTCTATTAGAACAATATATTCTTCCTATAACAATGGGGCAAAACCACTACGCGGTTTCGCCCCATTGTTACCATACCTTGGAGAGACTGTTACATGAACAATTTCTTGATGGCAAGGTCATAGGGCGGATAAAGCACGCCCTTCTCGGTGATGATGCCCGCGATGAGCTCGTTGGGCGTGGGATCGAAGGCCAGGTTGTAGACCTCCACCCCCTCGGGCGGAATGCGGTGGTCGCCGATGTGCGTCACCTCGCGCGGGTCGCGGTCCTCGATGGGCACGTCGTCGCCGGTGGGCGTCTCCGGGTCGATGGTGTAGACCGGCGCGGCCACATAAAAAGGAATATTGAACCGCTTCGCGATGATGGCCACCCCGAAGGTGCCGATCTTGTTGACCGCGTCGCCGTTGGCCGTGATCCGGTCCGCGCCGACCACGACCTTGTCCACCAGGCCGCGCTTCATCAGCAGGGCGCAGGCGTTGTCGCAGGCCACCTTGACCGGGATGCCGTCCTTGTGCAGCTCATACGCGGTCAGCCGCGCGCCCTGCAGAAACGGCCTCGTCTCGTTGGCGATGACCGAGACCTTCTTGCCCTGGTCGATGGCCCCCCGGATCACGCCCAGCGCCGTGCCGTATCCGGCCGTGGCCAGCGCGCCCGCGTTGCAGTGGGTCATCACCGTGTCGCCGTCGTCGATGAGCTCGCCGCCGAACTTGCCGATCAGCTCGCACATCTCGATGTCGCCCGCGTGGATCTCCTTGGCCCGGGCAAGCCAGATGTCCAGCAACTCGCCAAGGGAGACGTCGCCCGCCTCTTCCCAGACGCGGCGCATCTCGCGCACGGCCCAGCGCAGGTTCACCGCCGTGGGCCGGGCGTCGTGGATCTGGTCCAGCTTGGCCGACAGGTTCGCCTTCCAGTCGCCGTCCATGCCCTGCACCTCACACCCGGCCAGGTAACAGCCGTAGGCGGCGGTCACGCCGATGGCCGGCGCGCCGCGCACAACCATGACCACCAGGGCGTAGCAGATGTCGTCCGTGGTCTTGCACTCGAACCAGTCCTCCCGGTTGGGCAGGTAACGCTGGTCAAGCAGGATCAGGGCGTCTTTCTCGGGAGAATACTGAATGTGTTCGGTCACTTTAATTACCTCCGGCGGCCAGGGAACCTTTTGAAAAAGGTTCCCTGGACCCTCCAAAACTTTTTATCGCGGCGCAGGAAGAATCGAAGTCAGCAAGACTCCTCATATGCGCCGGGAGGTGCGGGCACCACCCTTGGTCCATGGGAACAGAGTACGGAAAACGCACCCCCACGCCGCCTTGAAGATATGGACTTGCCCCGCATGCTTCCTGGCGGCGTGGCACCAAAAAGTTTTGAAAAGGGGGGCCGGGGGAAAACTTTTCCAAAAGTTTCCCCCCGGTCTTCCTTACGAAAGTTTCTTCGTAAACAGCTGCGTGACCACGCCGGGGTTGGCCTGGCCTTTGGACAGGCGCATAACCTGGCCCATGAAGAAGCCCATGAGTTTGGTCTTGCCGCCCTTGAAGGCCTCGACCTCGGACGGGTTGTCGGCGATGACCTTGTCGACCATGGCCTCGAGCTCGGAGATGTCGGACATCTGGACCAGTCCCTTGGCCTTGACGTACTCGGCCGGGTCGTCGCCGGACGCGCACAGGTCGCGGAAGATGTCCTTGCCGATCTTGACCGAGATGGTCCCGTCGTCCACCAGGCCGAGCAGCGCGGCCAGCTTTTCCGGGGTCAGCTTAACCTCGCACGCCTCGGACTCGCTCTCGTGGCAGAACGGCAGCAGTTCGCCGACCACCCAGTTGGTGACCTTCTTGGCATCGCCCGCATAGGCCTTGACCGCCGCCTCGAAATAGTCGGCCACGGCGAGATCGTTGGTGATCAGGGCCGCGTCGTAGTCGGCCAGATCGTACTCGGCCATGAACCGCTCGCGCTTGGCCGAGGGCAGTTCGGGCAGCTCGGATTTCCACTTGTCCACCCAGGCCTGCTCCAGGACCAGCGGCACCAGGTCCGGGTCCGGGAAATAGCGGTAGTCGTGGGCCTCCTCCTTGCCGCGCATGGAGTGGGTCGTACCCTTGTCCACGTTGTACAGCCGGGTCTCCTGGACGACCTGTTCACCGTCCTCGACCAGGTCGATCTGGCGTTCCACCTCGTACTCGATGGCCTTCTGGATGTGCTTGAAGGAGTTGAGGTTCTTCAGCTCCGCGCGGGTGCCGAACTCCTCCTGGCCGTAGGGCCGGATGGACACGTTGGCGTCGCAGCGGAAAGAGCCCTCCTCCATGTTGCCGTCGCAGATGCCGAGGTAGAGCAGCACCGAGCGCAGTTCCTTGAGGTAGGCCACGGCCTCCTCGGCCGAGCGCATGTCCGGCTCGGACACGATCTCGATGAGCGGCACGCCGGTCCTGTTCAGGTCCACGAAGCTGGCGTTGTCGGCCGCGGAGTGGATATTCTTGCCCGCGTCCTCTTCCATGTGGATGCGGGTCAATCCCACGCGCTTCTTTTGGCCGTCCACCTCGATGTCGACATGGCCGTGCTCGCAGATGGGCAGCTCGAACTGGGAAATCTGGTACCCCTTGGGCAGGTCGGGATAGAAGTAGTTTTTGCGCGCGAACACGGACTTGAGATTGATCTCGCAGTTGGTCGCCAGGCCCGCCTTGGTCGCGAATTCGGCGACCTTCTCGTTGAGCACGGGCAGCACGCCGGGCATGCCGGAGCAGACCGCGCAGACGTTCTCGTTGGGGTCGTTTCCGAACTTGGTGGAGCAGGAGCAGAAGATCTTGCTCTGGGTTTTCATCTGGGCGTGGACTTCGAGGCCGATGACGGTTTCGTACCGGGACATGGGGGCTCCCCTATTTCTTGTTTCCGTAGAGTTCCGGGTTGAGCTTGGGGTCGTTGTACATCTTGAACTGGAAATAGACCTTGGGCTTCTTGGTCCCGGCGAAATACTCGTCGATCAGTTCCAGGACGGCCCGTTCCAGATCGTTGTGCTGGCGCTTGAGCACGCCGACCTTGTTGTCGCACTGCTGGATGTGCTCATCGTCCACATCCTTGCGCGAACACTGCTCTTTCATATGGTATATCTTGAGCGACTGGATGGACAGGCGGTCCAGGGCCATGCCCACGGTCTCGGTGTTGTACCGCTCCGGGGCCTCCGAGGGCAGGAGCGGCTCAATGGCCGAGATGAGGCACTCGTCCACACGCTCGATGAGGTCGTTGCGCTTCTGGTTGAGCTTGTCGATGGCGTACTTGCAGTCCGCGATGACGCGGGCGTCCACGTCCTTGCGCCGGGCGCGGTCCTCGACGTGCCAGAGCTGGAAATTGGCCCAGTGCTGGCGGGCCACCAGTTCGCGCAACCCCTGCAGCCCGGCCAGGTCGTCGGCGGGATTGCCTTCGTACACGGGCTCGCCGAAGTGCCAGTCCATGACGGACCGAATCTGGTGGGCCACGGCGTCCCGAATGGTATTCTTGATGGAATCGTGTGTGATGTCAGCCATTGATCAGTGCTTCTTTGCTTATGAGGAGGTACACGGTGGCTTCGGTCTTGATATTGCTGGCGATGGGCGCCACCGCGTTGCCCTCGCCTATGTAGTAGTCGACATGGGGGCCCTGAATGGCCGTACCCGTGTCCTGGGCCAGGCCGATGCCCGCGACCTTGCGCTTGCCCGTGGGGCGCCCGTCCCGGGCCTCGGGAATCTCGGCCTCAAAGGCCAGCAGGCTGCCGAGCGGCAGGAGCTTTCGGTCTGTAGCCAGTGAAACCATCGGCGTCAACGGCTTTCCAATGGTTCCCTCGGGCGGCGAGTCCTCCAGGCGGAAAAAAACGTAGCTCCGATTCTCGGCCATGAGCTCGAACATCCGCTCGGGATGCTTGGCGAAATACCGTTTCACGTCCTCCTTGGACAGATGCCCGTCCGGGAGCAGTCCCTTGGCGTGGAGGATGCGGCCGAGCGAGCGGAAGCCGTGGCCGTTCTTGGCTCCGTAGAGCACGTTGCGGGTGGTCCCGTCGGGCAGTCTGAGCCGTCCGCACCCTTCCACCTGCATGTAGAAGACGTCCACCGGGTCCTTGGCCCAGGCGATCTCGAGCCCGCGCCCGGAAAGGACCTTGCGGACGTCCACGTCGCCGCGCTTGTAGTACGACAGCACCCTCCCCCTGTCCACGCGGTAGAACCGGTAGCGGCCGCGCACCGGGCCGTAGCGCAGGTCCTCGGGCACGCCGTAGATGGGATACTCGTAGCCGGGCCGCCGGGTCAGGCTGGCCTCGATCTCCGGGGTGTAATAGCCGGTCATGAGCGGCTTCTGGCGCATGCCGTACCAGACGAACCGCCGGGCCAGCAGGTCCGGGTCCGCGTCCAGGTGCGGCAGCAGGTCGAAAAATTCCTCCAGGGAGCGGACCACCTGGCCCCAGGTCAGGGACATGCCGGGCCGGGCCAGGGCGGGCTCGTTCGCCGGCATGTTCAGGGCGTACTCCAGACTGCGCTGGACCGGCCCTTCCAGGGCGCGCCAGGAGTCGAGCCCCTGGCTCCTGATGTCCAGCCGGGCCATGTTCTGCGCGCCCTCCACGTTGGACAGGGGAAAGAACATGTCGCAGGCCGGAATGGTCAGGGGCTCGCGCACGGGCCGCAGGGTCAGCCGCCGGACCGCGCCGTCGCGGTACAGGCAGCTTTCGCCGCCGGACAGTCCGGCCACGCTGTCGGCGTCCGGGTCCACGGCCTCCGCGCCCCCGGCTTCAAGGGCCTCGGCCGTTGCGGTTTCCCCGGCGACGGCCTCCTGTTTGGGCGGCGCGTCCGCCTTGGCCCGAAAGAACGGACCGGACTTCACGCACGAGAGCAGCGCGGCCAGGCAGGCCACGGCCAGCAGAAGCCGGAACGCCCGCCACAGGGTGGGCCGTATGTCAGATAAAACATGCCGCATGGAGTACCGCGCCGTTTGAAGTTCCTATCCGCACGAGTCGATGGCCACGTCGCAGAACTTGCCCACCCCGTACTCCCGTCTGCGGAAGAACTTTTCGGGGTTCGGGCCGATGATCTGCAGTTCGGGATGGGCCCGCTGCACGTCCAGGGCGATATGCATTTCCTTGGTGCAGCCCGTTGAATAGGTGGAGTCCTTGCCGGTCCAGACCGGGGGCACCTTGCGCCCCATCAACTCGAAGCTCTTTTCAATATCGAAATACGTCTGGAAACGCCAGACATTGATGTACCCGCTGCGCTGGACCTTTTCCCACATGAACATCAGGTCGTCGGCGTCCATGCCCTCCTCGAAGTGCTCGCCGGGATTGATGATGTACACGTCGTCCAGCTGGCCGCGCAGGTGGTTGACGTAGGTGGTGATGACCTCGATGGCCTCCTTGGTCTGGCCCGGCACCGAACCGATGATCCCGGAGTAGAACATGACCGTCTCGCCCCGGCTCCTGGCCTGGCGCATCTCCCGGATGATATCCTCGGCCTTGCCGCTGATGTACTGCTCGGAAAAGATCAGCACCCGTTCGGGCTTGGGCCGGAAATGGACCTGAAACTCGCCGAGCTCGTCGCGGCGGAAGCTGAGGATGTCGCGGGTGAACTCGTGGGAGTTGAGAACCAGGCGGTCATAGGTCTCCTCGCCCTTGGCCAGGATCAGGTCGCACTCCTTCCAGGCCCGGGCGAAGGTCACCGAGGTCCGGTAGGGGTTGAACTTCTCCCGCGTGCCGTCGGAGATGACCAGGAAGGGATGGCGGGCCATGACGGCCAGCAGCTCGTTCTTGGACAGCTTGTCCTCGCTGACGAAGTGCGCCCCTTCAAAGGCCCTGGCCAGCTCCAGGTCCGTGTCCCGGTCCCAGAAGGTCGGGTGGTCGAAGTAGAACCCCTCCTTCAGGGCCATGACCACGCGGTGGCCCAGGCGCAGCAGGGTCTTGACCACCTTGAGGTCGAACAGGATGCCGCCCGCCCGGTTGGGCAGGTAGAGGATGCGGCGGCGCTGCTCCCCGTCCTTGCCCAGCCGCTCGAACATCGGGTCGAGCAGATGCGTGCCCTCGCGCACCTCCTCGGCCAGCCCCGAGGCGCGCAGCCCGTCCAGGGAGAACATCTCCGGGTTCCAGTGGTCCGTGAAGGTGGCGATGCGCATGAGCCGCTCGATCTCGAGGCGGTCGAGCCGGTTGCGCAGATCGTCGGTCCTGGCGCCCGGTTCGATGCCCACGGGGCTGCCGTGGACCATCTCGTCGAAATCGCGGCTTTCGACCATCTCGGCGGCCCGCCGGTTGAGCCCCCTGCGGATGTGCAGGTAGGGGTCGTCGATGCCGGACTGGGTCATGAATATGGTGATGAACCACTTCATCAACCGCGAGGGCATGAGGATGGGCGAGGCCAGGACCATGCGGAACTTGTGCCGGGCCAGCTGGACAAACCGCCGGGCCAGTTTGCGGTCCGAGCAGAAATCGCGGGACAGGTGCAGAAACCGCTTCCACTGTTCCAGGTATTTCTCCAGCAGCCTGTCCGGCAGCCGCTGGTCCAGGAGCATGGTGAACATCCAGTCCGAGCACGGGGCGTAGAATTCCCCTTCCTTGAGCGCGATCATGAATCGCATCTGCTCTTCCGAGGCGTTCTTCTGCGGGTCGATGGTGTATTCCAGGTGATTTTCCGACATGAAGTGGAGCAGCAACGCGTCCAGGGCGGGGTCGAGCCCGTACTTGATGTCCAGTACCGAATCGAATTCCTTGGCCAGTACCATGTTCACCTCTCGGTCAGAAAACCGTGTTTCTTCAATTTCTCGAAATACGCGCCCTGCCCCGGGTCCACCATCCAGAGATCGGCGGGGGATTTCTCCACGACCACCTCGTCGCCCGGAGCGAGCCGGACGCCGGCCTGGCCGTCCTCGGTCAGGTTGACCTCGCCCGCCTGCTCCAGGACGCGCACGGAGATCACCCCGTCCGCCGGAAAGACCATGGGCCTGAAGCTGTTCTGGAAGGGACAGACCGGGACCACGCAGCAGGCCGCCAGCCCGGCGTGGACCAGGGGGCCGCCCGCCGACGCCCCGTAGGCCGAGGACCCGGTGGGCGTGGACACGATCAGCCCGTCCGCCCGCAGGTGGGAGATGCCGATGCCGTCAAAGGCCAGCTCCAGCCGGATGAGCCGGGCCAGCTCACCGCGGCTGACGACCAGTTCGTTGACCACCAGTCCGCCGGCCACCTGCTTGCCGCCGCGCAGCACGGCGTACTTGAGGACCAGCCGGGGAACGGCGTCAAACCCGTGGTCCAGCACGTCCGCAAGCCACGGCCGCCATTGGTCGCGCTCCAGCTGGGGCAGAAAGCCCACCCTGCCGAGGTTGACGCCCATGAGCGGGGTCTTGAGCGGCAACAGACGCCGGGCCGCGCCGATGAAAGTGCCGTCGCCGCCCAGGATCACGGCCAGGTCGAAGGGACCGTCGAGCCGCTCCTCATTCCCGCAGGCATCGCGGGGCGACTCCGGGCGGTGCTCGCAGGCCTGGAAAGGCACCCCCTTTTCGGCCAGGACCGAGGCCATGGCGTCGCGCACGGTCTCGGCGGCGGGGTCGCCCGGCTTGCTCACGACAAGCATTTTCCCAACGGTACGTTTCATGATTGATATTTTTATTTAAAATTTGAGAAACATTCAACCTTTTTCCATTTGCGACTCCCTTCCCAGCCCCCGTGCCGACCGGCTTTTCTGGATTTTTTTTCGTTTTACCCCTAAAGTTTTTCCGCAGGGGGACGATCGTAACATTCAAGGAAAGGGGTAATACCGTGAATACATCGTCCGCCAATGTTCGCAATATGCTGCGCACCTATGGGAAGCAGCTTACGAGCGCGAAGCGTCTTGCACGCTTCAGGCAGGCGATGGACGGCGCGGAGCCCCCGGACGACATCGCCAGGCAGGCTAAGCGCCGGGAACTGGTGCAGCGCATCGCTCACGAGGTCATTGAAAACCTGATCGTCAATTCCGATCGTTCACCGGTGGTCCAGGCTGTCCTGGACCAGTTGGAGAGCGAGTTCGGCAGCCGGTACGTGTTCGAGTACCCGCTCGACGGAGGCGACGTTCAGATAATCAGGGAGACGCCACAGGGCCCGCAGGACGTCGAGGGTTCCGAGAGGAACAAGGTCTTGCGGAGATTGTGGGAAATAGCATTGTCAAAGGTGGATGGCACCATGCTTTGATAGTCCCGTCCCCAACGGGAGGTACGACATGGTTATTAGAAACATTGTAGGGGATCAAAACCCTTACGCGAACAAGAAGATCGAACGGCCGGAGGCCAAGGATGTCCGAAACGCCCAGGAAAGCGTGAAGACCTCCGGAGAAGCCGCCGACCGCGTGGTTCTCTCGTCCGAAGCCCGGCTGCGGGGCGCCGCCCTGCAGACCGCCAAGGAAGCGTCCGACGTCCGCCGCGAAAAGGTGGACGAGCTCAAGCGCAAGGTCAAGGACGGAACTTACCAGCCGGACATCAAAAAGGCCGCCGCGAATCTCATTCGTGACGACCTCGATCTCTTTGTTTAGCGCAAGAGGGGTTGCGACCTAACGATCAGGACCCAATCGGTCGGAAGTGCGTGGGATAGCCCGCTTCCGTCTGTGGAATCTGAAGACCTATCTTCGTCTCCGTGTTGATGACAATCGGCCCCTGGAGATTGAGGGTGGTGTCTTCAGGTTTGTCCTGTGGGATGGTCACGGTCACCAGGATGGCCAGCTGCCGGATGTTCTCCACTTTCAGGGCCTTGCGGTCCGGATTCTCGATCTTCACGTCGTAGTCGTCGATAAAGCTGTAGGGATCGGCCACCAGGAGCCCGAGTCCCGGGTCGGTGACACACTGCAACAGCAAAAACGGCGAATCTCCTTCCCTCACCGGAAGCAGCGTGAACTCGCGCTTGTCTTCGAGCCCTACCAGTCCGCGCGGAAAATAGAGAATGGAGTCCGAACGGATTTCCCGTTCGCCCAGCCGGGTCATTATTTTTTGCGTTCTTTCTTTTGCCATAGCGCCGCCGCCGCGAGCAGGTCCTGCTGATTGACTTCCAGCGCCTGCCTGTTCTGTTCCTTGATCTTCAAATAGACCTCTTCCCGATAGACGGTCATGTCTTCGGGCACATCCAGGCCGATCTTTATCTGCTTGCCCTGAACACTCAGGATCTTCAGCTTGATATTGTCGCCCAAATAGAGGCTTTCTCCCGGTCTCCGGGTCAGAATCAACATTTCGTTACCAAGTCTTTCCTTCGGCTTGTCCGCTTTTTCATGCGGAATACGCCTTGCCGACTACATGAGGTTCACTCGCAAGTAAAGTGCATTATTTTATTAATTTATATAAACTTCGCAAGATTGAGCTGCATGATCATGGAGGTCGAGCGCAGCACGGACTCGTAGACGATTTGCTGCTGGGCCAGCTCGGTCATCAGTTCGGAGACGTCCGCGTCCTCGATGGAACTGAGCAGGGTCTTCTCGTTGAGCGTCAGCCCGTCCACGATGTTCTCGCTGACCGTCAGCTGGTTTATCCGGCCGCCGATATCCGCTTCGGCGTTCATGACCTTGGAGTGAACCGCCGACAGATTCTTCAGGCACTGCTGCATGCCGGTCTGGTTGTTGGTCTCCGCAAAAGCCACGAGGTTGCCCATGACCTCGAACAGGTTCATGGAATCCTCGTCCTGCCCCTGAATCGTCAGGGTCATGTTCGCCGCGCCGTTGGAATGGAACATGCGCGAGGCGTTCTCGCTGCTCAGCGACAGGACGGATCCGTCGGCGGCGAGCACGGCGTCCGGGGCCATGTAGATGCCGCCGAAGATGTTCTTGCCCACATTGTTGAGCTTGATCTGTGATCCCGGCGAGACGTCCAATTTGATATCCGCGGTACGCGGATGGATGACGAACTGCTGCCCCGGCTGCAACTGGTTGGAGCCGTTGGAGGTCAGCGTCAGAATGCCGCCGTTGGCCACCCCGAGCACGGTCGCGTTGCTGGTGGTGTCGGCCGGGGCCACGTTGCCGGTCACCCAGTTGATGCCGCCGTCCAGGCTGTAGGAGTAGTGAATCTCCTCGTTCATGCCCACACTGGACGTATTGTCGATGCGGACGGTCACATTCCTGTCCAGAAAGGCGCCCGAAGCCGAGGCCGATATCTGCTTCACCCCGGGTCCCAGCGAATCCACCTGGGGTGGCGGATCGTCATCGTCGCCGATGTACCGGGCCGACGGCCGTATCCACATCCAGGTCCCCTTCGAGGTGGACTCGTCTTGGGGGTCGTTCATCTTCACGGTCGCGTCCCCGTGGAAAGTGACGCTCGTACCGCTCTCGGGCAGGTTCAATGTCCCCTCGGTGCCCACAAAGGTCATGGACCCGTCGGTCTTCCAGGTACGCCCGCCGTCCACGGAGTAACGGACCCCCAGGTTCGGATCCGACAAATTCATATTGCCGCCGACCGGAACGGTGCCGGTGGTGTCGTAGTATTGAACCAGAACCGTGGATTTCGAGGAGCCGTTGACCGTGAACTCCGCGTTCTTACCGAAGTTCTCGTCGTTGGTGGTCAGCCACATGATCTGCTGGAAGGCCGGGCTGTCGGTCTTGTGCCCGCCGAAAATGGTCTGGCCGTCAAAATCGGTGTTGGCCAGGTTGACCAACTGTTCGAACAGGGAGCGCAGCTCGTAACTGACCTGCTCACGGTTGTCTTCGTCCATGGACCCGGTGGCTCCCTGCATGGCCAGGGTCTTGGCCCGATCCAGGATGTTCGAAACCTGCAGCAACGCCTCATTCGCCGCTCCCACCCAACCCTTGGCGGTCGAGATGTTCTCCCCGTACTGGTCCAGGGAACGCAGGATGTCGCGGTGATCCAGTATGCGGGTCATACCCGTGGGGTCGTCGCTGGGCTTGTTGATGGCCTTCTGCGTCTGGGCCTTGACGTTCAGGTCCATGAGCGAGGTCAACGACGTGTTCAGATTGTACACGTATCTGTTGAAGAGCATCTGCTGTGTTACGCGCATAGTCTTATTCTCCGGCCTACGGTTTCAGCGACAGGAGGGTCTGCAGCATCTGGTCGGCGGTGGTGATGAGCTTGGCCGCCGCCGTGTAGGACGCCTGGTACCGGATCAGATCGCTCATCTCCTCGTCCAGGTTCACGCCCGAGATTTCCTGCTGGCGCTCGTCCAGGTCATT
The DNA here is from genome assembly GCF_051175575.1 of Pseudodesulfovibrio sp. lm2024. Taxonomy (NCBI): domain Bacteria; kingdom Pseudomonadati; phylum Thermodesulfobacteriota; class Desulfovibrionia; order Desulfovibrionales; family Desulfovibrionaceae; genus Pseudodesulfovibrio; species Pseudodesulfovibrio sp. lm2024. The sequence continues at coordinate 1,503,030 of NZ_CP195092.1, read as the reverse complement.
GGCCAGGGTCTGATAAAAGTTCTTGTTGAACTTGGCCCGGTTGGCGTCCGTGCCCACGTTGCCCACAATACCGTTGTAATAGTCGAGGATGGTCTGCGTGGTGGTCCCCTCCATGGCCGTGGAGGTGGTCACATCGGCCTCGCGCAGGGCGTACATGGCAAGGGCCGTGGTGTTGTCGCCCGTGTTCATTTCCCCTGCCCCGTTCACATGGCCCGTGGCCAGATAATCCAGATCGCTGGATATCTTCTCGTTGACGGCCATGCTTTTGGCGTCATGGCCCTTGAAAAAGGTGTTCAGCCCCAAGCCCGCGTAGAGTCCGGCCGAGTCCGTACCGAAGGCGAAGGTGTAGCCGTCCTCGGCCTCCAGACGCAGCTTGTTGTTGACGATGGTGGCTTTGATGGCCCCGGCATACGTCCGGTTGTAGGCGTCGCGCACGTCTTCCAGCGTGTGGATCGCCGGGTTGAAGGTCCCGCCGTTGCCGTCGAAGTCCAAGGCCGCGCTCGAGGCCAGCAGCCCGGTGGATTCGTTGTAAACATACATGAAGGAACTGCCGGACTGGAGCTTGTCGCCGAAAGCCAACCCGGTCGAGTCGCTGCCCAGCGCCTTGCCCGTGTAATCCACCTGATAGGTGCCTTCGGTCTCGGTGAAGGCCTGCAGCCCCGCGCCCTGGCTGTGTCGGCGGTTGGTCTCCCAGATGACCGTCCCGGCCAGTTCGTCCAGTTTCGAGCGGTACTTGCCCACGTAGTTGTCGCGGAAGGAGAGCAGCGCGGCGATGGAGCCGCCCGTGAGCCGCCGGGCGTTCTCCTCGCCGTTGAAATGCAGTTGCGGGGTGATCTCCTCGGCGTGGGAGGTGTTCTGCACCCAGTACAATCCCTGGTGCGGGCTGATGACGAACCGGTCGCCGTCCGCGAAGGTGCCCGAGGGCGAGCCCTGGGACCCGGCGTTGGAGCCGAACCATATCTGCAGCCCCTCGACGTTGACCCGGCCGCCGTAATCCCGGGCGGAATAATAGCGCGTGCTGCCGTCTTCGTTGGTCAGCCAGGTCACGCCGCCGTCCAGGGAGACCCGGAACTGGGCCGCGCCCGCTCCCGACCCCACCTGCCCCACCGGGTCGCCCGCGTTGGATGACACGAACTCGATGGTGTACTCGAAGTCGTCGTTGCCGTCGAAATAGATATTGCCATTGAACGTGGAGTTGTCCCGCAGGTCCTTGACCTGTGACGGGGCGCGGAAATCGAGGGAAAAGGCGCTTTCCGAGTCCACCAGGGTCTGCCCGGACTGGGTCAGGACCGTATAGTTGCCGCCGCCGTTGTCGATGGTCTTGATGTCCACCAGCTTGCCCAGGGCGCGGACCTTGCGCGCGCGCTCGTCGTACAGGGCGTTGGCGTTGTTCTGGCCGGGCACGTCGTGGACCTGAATCTCCCGGTTCAAGGCGGCGATGTCCTGCATGAGCCTGTTGGCCTCGTTCACCTGGGCCGACACCTCGTTGTTGATCCGCTGCTGCATGAGCGTGAGGTTGGTGTCCACCGCCCTGAGGGTGGAGATCAGAGTGGCCGCATCGTTGACCACGGTCTGGCGCGCCCCGTAGTTGTCGGGCCGCTGGGCGACCTCGTTCCAGGAATTGAAATACTTGGACAGGGCGGTGCTCACGCCGCTGCCGCCGGACTCGTTGAGCAGGTTCTCCACGCCCTTGAGCTGGTCGAAAAGGTTGCCCCACATGTTGCTCAGGGAAGCCTGCCCCAGATACATGGCCTCGACCATCTCGTCGAAGTGCCGGACCACCTCGGTGGCCTTGACGCCCGTGCCGAGCTGGCCGGGCGAATAGTCGATGTACGGACCTTCCTCCAGGTTCACCGAGCGGCGCGAATAGCCCTCGGTGTTCACGTTCGAGATGTTCTCGCCCGTGACCTGCAACTGCGCCTGCGAGGCGAACAGGGCCCACCGGCCCATGTCGAGGATGGAGTTGGCGCCGAACGACATTACAGTCTCCCGCTCAGGAGGCGCGCGTCATTGATGCCCTTGGCGAACCTCGCGGTCCGTCCGTAGGTCGTGGTGGACTTGGGCTTGATCTGGTTGTGCATGAAGTCGAGAAGCCCCTTGGACTGGTCGAACAGGGCCATGGCCAGCTGCTGGTTCTTGGCGGCCTGGATTCCGCACTTCTGTTCGGTCTCGTCGAGACGCGCCAGAAGCTCCCTGATGTTCTCGGCCTCTTCCTTGTCCAGGCCGGGCAGGATGTCCCGGACCCGCTGGGCCGAAGGCTCGGTCCGGGCCACCATGCGGCGCAGGGAGAGACGTTCGGCCGCCACCTGACGCATGAGCTCCTGGATGGACAGCTCCACCTGGGAAACGGACTGGGGCTTGAGGTTGGTGAGGCGGGAAAATTCTTCCTCAAGCAGGAAGAACATGAGCAGCATGGCCTTGTTCTGGCGGACCAAATTTTCCTCTATCAGACGGATCATCCTGCTACCTCGTCACAAATAAACGGTTATATTCCCTTAACAATTCTTTATTTCTGCCAACATTCGCTCCCGTGAGCTCACCCGATTTCTGCAAGTTTCCGGCCAACCTTGACGTCCTCCGCGCCCCCTTCCGCTGTGTAGCCGGTCCGCCTGCCGCCCCGGGGTGTTCCGGCCAGCCCCTCGCGGATACGCCGGGCCTCGAGCCTGCGGGTCAGCGCGTCGAGCCGGGCCTTGACCTCCACGTCGGTCAGCACGCCGGTCGGGTCGTCGGCCCGCCGCTCGGCCGAGGTCGCCTCCATGGGGGCCGCGCCCCGAGAATCCTCGACCACCGAATCGCCGCCCCAGTCCTCCAGGGTCATGCCCTTCTTGCGGTTCAGGGCGATGGGTTCCGGGCCCCGCTTCAGGGCGATGCCCTCCTCCTTGACCGGGTTGATCTCCACCCCGCCGGTCAGGGTCTCCTGGCTGACCTGCTTGAGCTTCTGGCTGAGCTGGTCGTAGATCATGTCCGCCAGCCCGATGCCGCCCGCCTCGGCCATTTTTTCCGAGAAGTCCCGGTTGAACATGGACATGTAGCTGTCTTCCTGCTTGGAGTGCAGGTAGCCCTCCTTGGGCACGGACTGCTTCATCTGCTCCCAGAGCTTGCCGATGAAGACCGCCTCGAAGTCCTGACAGGCCTTCTTGAGCTTGCCCAACTTGTCCGGGTCCGCGCCGGACAGGTTCTTCTTGAGCCCGTCCATCTGGGACTTGAACCGGGCCAGGTCCTGAGTGTCGGCCACGCTGGCGGCCAGCCGGGGGTCCATGTTGCTGTCGATCATGCTAGATAACCTCCACGTCGGCGTGCAGGGAGCCCGCCGCCTTGAGGGTGCGGATGATGGAAATGAGGTCGCGCGGGGTCGCGCCGATGGAGTTCAGGCCGTCCACCAGCTCCTGCAGGGTGGCGCCCTCCATGAGCATCAGCTGGTTGTTCTGCTCCTGGACCTGGATGTCGGTCTGGGGCGTGACCACGGTCTCGCCGTCCGAGAATGGGCCGGGCTGGCTGACCTGCTGGGTCTCGGAGACCACGATCTGCAGGTTGCCGTGGGCCACGGCCACGCGGCTCAACCGCACATCCTGGCCAAGCACCACGGTGCCGGTCTTCTCGTCGACCACGACCTTGGCCTTGCCGTCGGGCGAGATGTCCAGATCCTCCAGGGAGGCCATCAGCGGGACCATGTTGCCCCTGAACCGGTCGGGCAGCTCCAGGTCGATGGTCGAAATGTCCTTGGCCTTGGCGAACTGGCCGCCCATGCTGGCGTTGATCTTGTTGACCACCTGCATGGTCGTGCCGAAGTCGCGCACTTCCAGGTTCACGGTCATGTGATCCTGGTTGTTGAACTTGAACGGCACGCTGCGCTCCACCACCGCGCCGTTGGGGATGCGCCCCACGGTGGGGATGTTCTTCTGGGCGTCGGCCGCCTGTCCGCCCACGGTGAAGCCGCCGATGGTCAGGGAGCCCTGGCCCACGGCGTAGACCCGGCCGTCCAGCCCCTTCAGTGGGGTGATCAGCAGGACTCCGCCGAGCAGGGACTTGGCGTCGCCCAGGGACGAAACCGTGATGTCCAGGTTGGAGCCGGGCTTGGCCGAGACCGGCATCTTGGCCGTGACCATGACCGCGGCCACGTTCTTGGGCTTGAGCTTGTCGGGATCGGCCTCCACGCCCATCTTCTCGAGCATGTTGGACATGGAACGCATGGTGAACGTGCTCGACGTGCCGTCGCCCGTGCCGGCCAGGCCGACCACCAGGCCGTAGCCCACCAGTTCGTTGGTGCGCACCCCGCTGAAGCTGGCGATGTCCTTGAGCCGGGCCGCCCGGGCCTCGCCCGGGGCGAGCACGAAGGCCAGATACAGGACCAGCGCGGCGAACAGGGCCGCCAGGACCAATGTCCGCGCCGCTTCGCCGGGGTCCACGTGGTCAATGCGTTCATTCAGGATCATGTCGTTCACTCCTCGAACCTCTTCTTCAATTTCTTCACTATGTTGCCCAGCCGTTCAGGCTAGAAGGGAAAGATGTTGTCCAGGATGCGCGACAGCCAGCCGGGGCGCTGCTTGTCCGCCAGCACGCCCTGGCCGTAGATCTCGATCTGGGCTTCGGCCAGGCTGGTGGACGGGATGGTGTTGGTCGACGAGATGTCGCGCTGGCGAATCAGGCCGCGGACCACCAGGAACTGGGTCTCGTTGTTGACCCGGATGCGGCGCGCCCCCTCCACCTGCAGAATGTTGCCCGGCAGCCTGCGCACGATGCGCGTGGCCACTGTGGCCTCGAAGTTGGACTCCTGCTTGGTCTCGCCGGTGCCCGCGAACTCCGACTTCTGGTTGGCCTTGATGCCGATGCCGGCCTTGGCCCCCATGGTCTCGGCCAGGGGGATGTTGCCGATGAGCCCGGTGGTCGGCACGGCCGTTACCGAGGTGTCGATGTCGTTGGACTTGTCGGCCGTGGTCTCGGACTTGATCTTGGTGGTCGCGGTCTCCTCCACCTGGACCAGGACGATGTCGCCCACGCGGCTGGCGCGGTTGTCGTCGTACAGGAACTCGGACCGGTTGGTGTCGTACAGGGAACCGGGGTTGGACGCCGGGTCCTGCTCCTCGTAGGCGGGCGGGGTGAGCACGGGCATGGGCTCGTCCTCATACTTCCGGGCGCAACCCGAAGCCAGCAGGATGACGGCCATGACCATCAGAAAATAGCGTCTCATGACGATGCTCCTTATCTAACGGACCATCACGGTCTCACCGTCCACGACGGTCGCCAGGATGATCTTGTTGCTCTGCGTGTTGCGGACTTCCACCTGCTGCCCCACTCCGGCCTCGCCCATGGCCTCGGCCTTGACCGACAGCCGGATGCTGTGCCCGTTGTAGACCAGGGTGACCATCTCGCCCCGCTCGACCAGCGGCACCGGCTCCAGGTGGGACATGGTGAAGACCTGGCCCCGGCCCAGGGTCCGGGCCATGCGCCACGGTCCGCCCGTGCCGTCCCAGACGTCCCGGTTGTAGGCCATGTTCATGCGCCTGAAGGAGACCTTCTCGCGGGTCACCCGCTCCATGCGGTTCAGGGGACGGGAAGCCACGGGCACGGCCTTCCACACGTCGGCGAAGACCACGGCGGAACGGCGGGATACCACCTTGCCGTCCGGGGTCATGCCGCTCAGGATGATCTCGTTGCGGCCGGGCTCGAGGTCGTCGCTCATGCTGATGACCAACTTGTCGTAATCATTCGGGAAAAATACGTAACGCGGCATCTGGAGCGTCTTGAACTTCACGTCGCCGCCAAGGTCCTTGGCCCGAGGCGTCAAAAAGGCGACGATACGGGACTTGAGCTCGGCCTCGTCGACCACCCGGCCGCCGGTCTGCACTGTCAGCTGGCTCGGCAGGGCCAGATTTCCGGCCAGGTCGCCCATGTAATATTTGAGGACCTTGGCCAATTTGTCGCGCGGCACGGTGACCACGTGGCCCTGGCGGTCCGAGGCCTTCCACAGCTTGATGGTCGAGAGCGTCGGCCACTGGCTCCGGGCCGCCTCGTCCACCGGGTCCGCGATCTCGCCCAGTAGGACGTCCGCCCCTTTGACGCAGGCCACGTTCCTGACCAGCCCCTTCCACCGGTTTCCCTTGGCCGCGCCGGTCAGAACGGGCACGGACAGCAGGACCAGGGCCAGGGCCGCCGCCAGGGCGTACCGGGCCGCGCCGCCCTTGTTGATGCGCTGATTGAGCTTGCTCCACATAGTCATGAACCTGCCTTGCGGTGAGATCTCCCCATCCGCCGCTATCGCTTGATGTTGATGGCCGTCTGCAACAGGCCGTCCGAGGTGGTGATGGCCTTGGAGTTGATCTCGAAGGCGCGCTGGCCCACGATCAGGCCGACCATCTCGTCCACCATCTCCACGTTGGACCCCTCCAGGAATCCCTGGGCGATGGTCCCGAAGTTATCGTCGCCGGGGGTCCCGGCCACGGCCGCGCCCGAGGCCTCGCTCTCGCGGTAGAAGTTCCGCCCGGCGGCAATGAGCCCGGCCGGGTTCTGGAACCGATAGAGGTCGATGTCCGCCGTGGCCAGCACGGTGCCGTCCTTGTCCAGGGCGGAGATGGTCCCGGTTTCGGAAATGGACACGCTGGATGTCTCGGGCGGCACGGTGAACTCGGGCTGCAGCGGATAGCCTGCGGCCGTGACCACGCGGCCCTGGTCATCCAGCTCGAAGGAACCGTCGCGGGTATAGACCTCTTCATCGTTCATCATGACCTGGAAAAAGCCGCCGCCCTCGATGGCCATGTCCAGCGGGTTGCCGGTGTTCTGGAAATCGCCCTGGGTGAAGAACTTGTGCACGGACACGGGGCGCACGCCCATGCCGACCTGCATGCCCACGGGCGTCCGGGTGCCGTCCGGGTTCTGGGTGCCGGCCACTTTCAGCGTCTGGTACATGAGGTCCTCGAACTCCGCACGGCTCTTCTTGAAGCCCGTGGTGGAGACGTTGGCCAGGTTGTTCGACAGGGTGTCGATTTGGGTCTGCATGGCGATCATGCCGGTGGCGGAAGTCCACAGTGAACGCATCATGGTGAAAGCCTCCTAGGCTAAACGGTGGGACGCCCCACCTGGGTGATCAATTTGGTATCCAGTTCGTTGTCGGCCTGGATCATCTTGGTATACATGGTGAAAGCCCGCTGCGTTTCGATCATGGAAACCATCTCGGTGACCACTTCCACGTTGGACTTCTCGATGAACCCCTGGGCCACGGTCACGTCTTCGGGCGGCACACCGGCCGCGCCGTCCAGTCCGCGGTAGCTGTTGGAGCCCACCCGTTCGAGTTGGGTCGGGTCCGGGAAATCCACCAGGTCGAACGACCCGGCGGGCTCGCCGTTGACCATGAGGTTGCCCTCGCCGTCCACCTGGACGCGCCCTCCCTGCGGGATGACCAGCGGACCGCCGTCGACCATGACCGGATTCCCGTCCACGGTCCGGAGCATCCCGTCCGCGTCGGTGACGAAGTTCCCGGCCCGGGTGTAGAGCATCTCGGCGTCGCCCTGGATGGAGAAGAACCCCGGCCCGGACAGGGCGAAATCGAGCTGGTTGCCCGTGCCCTGCAGGCTGCCCTGGGAGAGATCGGCCTGCTGGGCCGACAGACGCGCCTTGGCCATGATGTGCCCCTCGGGGAACAACTTCTCGCCGCGGAGGTAGGTTCTCTCATCCACCAGGTAGTCGTGGGCAAAGCGAACAAAGGTGTCGTGAAAGGCCAGCTTGTCTTTCTTGAAGGCCGACGTGTTCACGTTCGCCAAATTATTGGCGATGGATGACATCCTCAATTCATTGGATAAAGCCCCGAAAATGGCGCTTTGTGTACTGTCCCGCATAGGGCGATCCTCCTGTTCGAACGGGGAATTGCACTATGCATGCCAATGCGCGGAGGAGAATTTCGGCCCCCGGCGAGAACCTTCACGATGGTTGTTGACAACCTGGGTATATATGTATAAATAGGCTCGTTTCCAAGCGGGTGTAGCTCAGTTGGTAGAGTACAAGCTTCCCAAGCTTGGTGTCGCGGGTTCGACCCCCGTCACCCGCTCCAACAGCCTTTCGCAGGGTTCAATAAAAGAACCCTGCGGGGTTCGCGTAGGTGAGCTCGGGCTCACCTTTTTTATTTGCCGGACCGGCTTTCCGGTCCGGCGGGAGAATCAGAGCGATGCGTCAGACTTTCGAAGAAATGTTGTCGGACATGATCCGGCCCGAGGTGGAAAACCTCGGCTATGTCTTTTGGGGACTGAGCTCCCCTTCTTCGGGCAAGAAGCGCGTTGTTCGCATATACATCGACGCCCCCGGCGGGGTGACCATCGACCAGTGTGCCGAGGTCAGCCGCCAGGTGGGACTCATGCTCGAAGTCGAGGACGTCATTCCCGGCGCATTCGTGCTCGAGGTATCGTCGCCCGGCCTGGAGCGCATCTTCTTCGCCCCGGCCCAGCTGGCCGACTATGTCGGCCGCACGGTCGACGTCCTGCTCTTCGAGCCCATGGGCGACCGCCGCAAGTTCAAAGGCGCGCTGGCCTCGGTCGCGGGCGACACCGTCACCGTGACCGTGGACGACCAGGCCGTGGACTTCGACTGGACCGCCATCAAGAAGATCACCCTGGTCCACGAGTTTTAGCAGATATCACTGCCGGAGGGGAAAGGCCCCGACCGGCACAAGCGGAGGTTTATCATGTCGGAGCTGAAAAGAGCCATCGACCAGATTAGCAAGGACAGGGGTATCGACCGCGACCTGCTGATCGACACCCTTGAAGAGGCGGTCCGTTCGGCCGTGGCCCGTAAATACGGCGAGACCATGGACATCGAGGTGGCCTTCAACGAGGAGCTCGGCGAGATCGAGGTCTTCGAGTTCAAGGTGGTCGTTGACGAGGTGCACGACCCGGTCAGCGAAATCGCGATCGAGGACGCCGTGGCCCACGACCCCAACGCCCAGTTGGACGACGAGATGGGCTTCCCGGTCAAGGTCGAGGACCTTGGCCGCATCGCCGCGCAGTCGGCCAAGCAGGTCATCATCCAGCGCATGCGCGACGCCGAGCAGGAAATCATTTACGAAGAGTACAAGGACCGCGTGTCCGAGATCGCCAGCGGCATCATCCAGCGCCGCGACCGCACCGGCTGGATCATCAACCTCGGCCGGACCGAGGCATTGCTTCCCAAGGAAGAACAGATTCCCAGAGAGCGCTACAAGCGCGGCGACCGGGTGCAGGCATATATCATAGATGTATTGAAGGAGTCGCGCGGACCGCAGGTTGTCGTGTCCCGGTCCCATCCGGACTACATGATCGAGCTGTTCAAGCGCGAGGTGCCCGAGGTGGCCGACGGCACGGTCAAGATCATGGGCGTGGCCCGCGACCCGGGCCTGCGCGCCAAGGTGGCCGTCATGTCCCGCGACCGCGACGTGGACCCAGTCGGCGCCTGCGTCGGCATCCGAGGCTCCCGCATCCAGAACGTGGTCCAGGAACTTAAGGGCGAGCGCATCGACATCGTGGTCTGGTCTCCGGACATCGCCATGTACGCCCAGCACGCCCTGTCCCCGGCCCTGATCTCCCGGATCACCGTGGACGACGAAGAGGAAGCGTTGGAAGTGGTCTGCCCCGACGATCAGCTGACCCTGGCCATCGGCCGCAAGGGGCAGAACGTCAAGCTGGCCGCCAAGCTCCTGGGCTGGAAAATAGACATTTTCACGGAATCCCGGTACGGCGAGCTCAACGCCGCCCGCAAGGGCATGGACCAGATCGCCAGCGTGGCCGAGGTCCCCATGGAGAGCTTCTTCAGCGCGGGCTTCGAATCCCTCGAGTCCATCGTCCAGGCTACGGACGAGGAGCTGATGGGCATCCGGGGCATGACCGAGTCCAAGATCGGCGACATCCGCCTGGCGGTGAACATGCTCGCCCCCGGCCTGGAGGCCGAATTGAGCGAGTCCGAGGCTGACGAACCCGAGACGGAAACCGTCGAGGAAGAGGTCGCCGAAACCGTGGAAGCGGTCGAGGAAGCCGAGGAAGCCGAGGAAGAGGTCGACGAGGCTGCCGAGACCGAAACGGAAACTGAGACTCCCGCCGAGGGCGAGGACAAACAATAGACTCCGGACGGAGACGACGCATGTCCGAAAAGGGGCACAGTCCCGAACGCATGTGCGTCGTCTGCCGCAACAGGTTCCCGAAAGCGGAACTGACGCGGTACGTGAGCCCGGAGGATTTGAGCGGACCGGACGCAAGCCCGGTGCCGGACCCGGCCATGAACAGGCCGGGACGCGGATATTACGTATGCGGCCAGGCTCGGTGCGGGGAGCGATTCCCCAAGATGATCTTGGGCCTGATGAAGAAACGTGCGAGGTGATTAGATGACGGCGAAGGTTCGGGTAGAAGACTTGGCTGCTGAGCTTGGTCTCAGCAACAAGGAGATCATTCAGCAGCTTCGTGAGATCGGCGTTCAGGCGAAAAGCCAGAAGACCGTCGTGGAAGACGAAGATGTGGACCGCCTCAAGGCGGAATTGAAGAAAGGCGGCGGCAAGAAAGAAGTCCGCCGCGTGGGCGAATCCGGTGTCATCATCCGGCGCAGGCGCAAGAAGGCCAAGGCTCCCAGGGAGGAGGCCGCCGAGCCCGAGGTCGAGGAATCGGCCGAGGAGCCGGAGGAGTCCGTCCCGGAGACCGGTGCGCCCGAAGTCGCGCCCGCCGAACAGGAAGCCGAAGCGCCCGCCGCCGAGCCCGAGCAGGAGCCCGCCCCCAAGGCGGCCCCGCGCAAGGCCGCGCCCAAGGTCAAGATCATCAAGCCCGCCGTGGAGGAGCCCCAAGAGGCCCCCGAAGCGGAAGCCGCCGAGGCCGAACAGGCCCCGGCCGGTGAAGCTGTGGCTGCAGAGGCCGCTCCCGAACCCGCGCCTGCCGAAGCCCAGCCCGAACCCGAAGCCGCACCCGAACCGGAAGCCGTTTCCGAACCCGTGGCCGTTTCCGAGCCCGAAGCCGCTGTCGAGGAGGCCCCGGAAGAGGCCGTCTCCGAAGAGGCCGAGGTCGCCGAGTCCGAAGCGGACAAGGGCGAGGCCAAAAAGAAGAAAAAGAAGAAGCGCGAGCCCGAGGCCCCCAAGGTCAAGATCATCTCCATGCCCACCGAGGCCGAGGTGCAGGCCCGCGAAGCGGCCAAGATGGCCCAGCCCGAACGCCGTCCCGGCGGACGCCCCGGTGGACGCCCCGGTGCCGCACGCCCTGCTGCCGCCCGTCCAGGCGGCCCGCGTCCCGGTGGGCGTCCCGGTCCCGGCGGCGCGCCGAGCCCGGTCCCGGATCCGTCCGCGGGCGATGGCCGCAGCAAGAAGAAAAAAGGCAAGAAGGACCGCCGCGTGGTGGAATTCACCACCGACGGCGGCCAGGATCATACCAACAAGCTGTACAACGACTCCAATTTCCCGCAGGGCCGCAAGGGCCGCAAGAAAAAGGGCCGTCGCGGACAGCAGCAGATGATGCAGCCGGAACAGAACCAGGCGCAGCCCATGAAGGCGGCCAAACGCAAGATCAAGTTCGACGAGGCCATCCGTCTCGCCGACATGGCCCACCAGATGGGCATCAAGGCCCAGGACCTGATCAAGGCCCTGTTCGGCATGGGCGTCATGGCGACCATCAACCAGTCGCTCGACCTGGACACCGCCTCCCTGCTGGCCGGCGAGTTCGGCTACGAGGTGGAGAACGTCTCCTTTGACGAGCAGGAATTCCTGACCCCCACCGAGTCGGACAAGGACGAGGATCTCAAGCCGCGTCCCCCGGTCGTGACCATCATGGGCCACGTCGACCACGGCAAGACCTCCCTGCTCGACGCCATCCGCATGTCCAACGTGACGGACGGCGAGGCGGGCGGCATCACCCAGCACATCGGCGCGTACCACGTCCAGACCAACCGGGGCGAAATCGTCTTCCTGGACACCCCCGGCCACGAGGCGTTCACGACCATGCGCATGCGCGGCGCCCAGGTGACCGACATCGTCATCCTGGTGGTCGCCGCCGACGACGGCGTCATGGACCAGACCCGCGAGGCCATCTCCCACTCCAAGGCGGCCGGCGTACCCATCGTGGTGGCCGTGAACAAGATGGACAAGGAAGGGGCCAACCCGGACAACGTCAAGCGCGAGCTGGCCGAACTCGGCCTGGCTCCCGAGGACTGGGGCGGCGACACCATCTTCGCCCACGTCTCGGCCAAGCAGAAGCAGGGCATCGACGAACTGCTCGAAATGGTCCTGCTCCAGGCCGAGGTCATGGAGCTCAAGGCCAACCCGGACAAGCACGCCCAGGGCCACATCGTCGAGGCGCGCCTGGACAAGGGCCGCGGCCCGGTGGGCACCATGCTCATCAGCGAAGGCACCCTGAACCAGGGCGACAGCTTCGTGTCCGGCATCCACTTCGGCAAGGTCCGGGCCATGTTCAACGACCAGGGCAAGAAGATCAAATCCGCCGGACCGGCCATGCCCGTGGAGATCCAGGGCTTCGACGGCCTGCCCGAGGCCGGTGACGAGCTCTTTGTTGTGGACGACGAGAAGGTCGCCCGCCGCATCGCGCAGTCCCGCGCCATGAAGCAGCGCGAGAAGATCCTGTCCGCCAAGACCAAGGTCACCCTGGAGTCCTTCCTGGCCTCCAAGCCCAACGACGAGGCCCAGACCCTGAACCTGGTGCTCAAGGCCGACGTGCAGGGTTCGCTGGAAGCCGTGACCGAGGCCCTGAACAAGCTGTCCACGGACGAGGTCAAGATCAGCGTCGTCCACGGCGGCGCTGGGGCCATCACCGAATCCGACATCCTCCTGGCGGGTGCCTCCGAGGCCATCATCATCGGCTTCAACGTGCGTCCGAACCTGAAGGTCAAGCAGATCGCCGAGCAGGAAGGCGTGGAAATCCGCTTCTACGACATCATCTACAAGCTGGTGCAGGAAGTGAAGGACGCCATGAGCGGCATGCTCGCCCCGGACATCGAAGAGGTCTACCTGGGCCAGGCCGAGGTGCGCGCCACCTTCAGCGTGCCCAAGGTCGGCATGATCGCCGGCTGCTTCGCTGCCGACGGCAAGATCACCAGGGGCGGCAAGGTCCGCCTGCTGCGCGACGGCGTGGTCATCTACACCGGCCAGATCGCGTCCCTGCGCCGCGAGAAGGACGACGTCCGCGAAGTGGCCAAGGGCTACGAATGCGGCATCGGCCTGGAGAAGTTCAACGACGTCAAGGTCGGCGACACCATCGAGGTCTTCGAGACCAAGGAAGTCGCCCGTACCATCGACTAGCATAACGAATGGAAAATCGCGGGCGGCTCATTGCACAATGGGCCGCCCGTGTTTATTTTAGGGGATCGGCATGATCATCGGCGTTCTCCACCTCGAGTTCAGGCTCCACGGCAACCGCTCCCTCAAGGGCAAGCGCAAGGTCTCCCTCAGCCTGAAGCAGAAACTGCGGAACAAGTTCAACGTTTCCGTGGCCGAGGTCGACGCCCTGGACGTGCACGAGAAGCTGGTCCTGGCCGTGGTCACCACAGCCAACGAATCGGCCCGGGTGGAAAGCACCCTGTCCAAGGCCCTGGCCATGGTGGAAGCCATCTCCCCGGCGGAACTGACCCGCTGCAACACGGAAATTTTCTCGGATACCGAGTAGAGGACAAGGCAATGAAAGCATCCGGCTCCAGACGCGCCGTCCGCATGGGCGACCAGATCATGCGCGAGATAGGCACCCTGCTCGTGGAGGAGGCGGCCGACCCGCGCCTGAATCTCGTCACCCTGTCCGGCGTGCGCATGAACGCCAACCTGCGCATCGCCGAGATTTTCTACACCGTGTCCGGCGACGCGGAACACCGCAAGGAGGTCCAGGCGGGCCTGGAGAAGGCCACCGGCTTCCTCCGCTCCCGGCTCGGGCGCATCCTGAAGCTGCAATACACCCCGGAACTGCGCTTCCAGTTCGATGAATTCCTCGAGGACGTGGTCTATGGAAAATCCCATCCGACGGATTAGCGAGATCATCCGCGACCACGACGAGTTCCTGGTCGCCTCGCACTACAGCCCGGACGGCGACGCCATCGGCTCCATCTGCGCCTTGGGCCATGTCCTGGCCGGCCTGGGCAAGAAGGTCCGCCTGTACAATCCGTCCGGCCTGCCCTCCCGCTACGCCTTCATCGACGCGCCCGCGCCCGTCGAGCGCGAGCTGCCCGAGACCCTGCCCCAATGGACCTTCGTCCTGGACTGCGGCAGCGGCGAACGCATGGGCGAAGCCCTGTCCGCCCGCGCGGGTGAGACAAATTTCGTCAACATCGACCACCACCTGGGCAACGACGAGTTCGGCGCGGTCAACTGGGTGGACGCGTCCCAGCCCGCGGTGGGCAACATGGTCGCCCTGCTTGCGGACGCCCTCCGCGCGCCCTTGATCGGGCCCCTGGCCGAGTGCGTCTACCTGGCCGTGGCCACGGACACCGGCTTCTTCACCTACGGCAACACCACCCCGGAGACCCTGGAGCTGGCGGCGAACATGCTCCGCGACGGGCTGGACATCGCCCTGATGAACGAGCGCATCACCAAGCAGTGGTCCGAGAACCGCATGAAGCTGTGGACCGAGGCCATGGGCGCCATGGAGCTCTTCCTGGACAAGCGGGTCTGCGCCACGGTGATCACCAAAGAGATGTTCGCCCGCACCGGCACCTCCAACGCGGACACCGAAAACCTGATCAATTTCCTGCGCAAGCTCAAGACCGTGCGCGTGGCCGCCATCCTGCGCGAGGAAGGGCCGGACTTCTACAAGTTCAGCCTGCGCTCGTTCGGCGACGACAACGTCCAGCAGGTGGCCGCGACGTTCGGCGGCGGCGGACACAAGAACGCGGCGGGCGGGTCCATCAGCGCCCCCCTTGCCGAGGCCAAAGCGCTGCTCATCCGGGCCGTGGCCGACAAGCTGGAGCTCGCCTAGATGGGACGCAGACGCAACAAACGCAGCGCCGAACAGCTCGACGGACTGCTCATCCTGAACAAGCCGTCCGGACCGACTTCGGCCGACTGCCTGAACGACATCAAGCACCGCCTCAAGCAGTTCAAGATCGGCCACGGCGGGACCCTGGACCCCATGGCCCAGGGCGTGCTCCTGGTCCTGCTCGGCAACGGCACCAAGCTTGCGCCGTACCTGACCGGCGGGACCAAGACCTATTCCGGCACGTTTCGGCTCGGAATAACCACAGACACTCTTGATATTCAAGGAGAAGTGCTCAAGGAGAGCCCGGTCGAGGCGACCGCCGGCGATGTCGAACGTGAAATTTTGTATTGGAAAGAGTTGACAGAGCAGGAAGTTCCTGCCTATTCGGCTGCCAAATACAAGGGTAAGCCGCTGTACGCCCTGGCCCGCGAAGGCCTGGAAACACCGGTCAAAACAAAGCCCATTGTTATTTCTCATGTGGAAGCGCTGGACGTGAATCCGCCCGAGGCGGCATTCAGGGTCAGTTGTTCCGCGGGCACCTACATACGATCCCTGGTCCACAGCTTGGGGATTCGAATGGGGTGCGGCGCGGCGCTGACCAGCCTGGTCAGGGAAGCCAGCGAGCCTTTCCGGCTCGAACAGGCTTATTCCCTGGAGGACGTCCTGGAGAATCCGGAACTGTTTCCGGAACGGGTGATCCCCTTAAAGGACACCCTGCCCCACTGGCCCAGGTTCCGGTTGACCGAACCGCTGGCCGGACTCGTCATGAACGGGTCCTGGCTGCCGGTGAACGATCAGCCGGACGCCATGCTTGCGGGTGAAATCGGCGACCAGGCCATGCTGCTCGGTCCCGACGACGAACCGCTGGCGCTGGTGGAGGCCAAACTCCAGGACGGCAAGCCCAGATGGGCCATTCTCCGGGGACTCTGGAACCGGGACTGATCCGCTTAGAGCTCACTGTCCGGCACAACATAACAAGCAACATCCAACTTAGGAGGATATCGCTGTGGTGATGACTGCTGAAGAAAAACAGAAGATTATTGACGAGTACAAGACCTGCGAAGGCGACACCGGGTCCCCGGAGGTCCAGGTCGCGCTGCTGACCGCGCGCATCACCTACCTGGCCGACCACTTCAAGACCCACAAGAAGGATCACCACTCCCGCACCGGCCTGCTGAAACTGGTCGGACAGCGCAGGAAACTTCTCAAGTATCTGCAAAACAAGGACATCACGCGCTACCGCGAGCTCATCAGCCGCCTTGGTCTGCGCAAGTAGTTCTTTGAAGAATTGATGTTCGGGGGAGGGTCAAACCTCCCCCGTTACGTACGTCACTTTCTGCGTCGGAGCCGTCTTCTATCGGACGGTCCGAAATCCCCACGCCCAGTTTAGTTGGCTGCGGAAGGCGTTTTTGGGACACTTTTCAAGTCTCCCATCGACCCAAAAGCCCCTCCCCAAGCCGGCTAATCCACCACAGGGATTATCGCAGAAAGTGATTCACCTTTATTGCCTTATAAAAAGGCAGGAGAATCTCTATGACGATGATTCCTTTCGATGCCACCAAGGTCACCGCGACCGTCGGCGGCATCGACATCTCCATTGAAACCGGAAAGTTCGCACGCCAGGCATCCGGCGCCGTGACCATTTCCTCCGGTGACACCACCGTTCTGGTCACCGCCGTGACCCAGCCCCTGGAAATCGACCGCGGCTTCTTTCCGCTGACCTGCAACTACCAGGAAATGGCCTATGCCGCAGGCCGCGTGCCGGGCAACTATTTCCGCCGCGAGGGCCGTCCCTCCGAGCATGAGACCCTGGTCTCCCGGCTCATCGACCGCCCCATCCGGCCGCTGTTCGCCAAGGGCTTCGCCGACGAAGTCCAGATCATCGCCACCGTCCTGTCCGCCGACAAGCGCGTCAACCCGGACGTCCTGGCCCTGACCGGCGCTTCCGCCGCCTGCCACATCTCCAAGATGCCTTTCCTCGGCCCCATCGTGGGCGCCCGCGTGGGCTACGTGGACGGCGAGTTCGTCCTCTACCCCTCCTACCGGGGCATCGAGGAGCGCTCCTCCCTGAACCTCGTCTTCGCGGCCACCCGCGAGGCCATGGTCATGGTTGAAGGCGGCGGCGACTTCGTTTCCGAAGACCTGGTGGCCGACGCCCTGGCCTGGGGTCACGAGCAGGTCCGCCCGCTCTTCGACATCCAGGACGAGCTGCGCGAGAGGGTCGGCGTGCCCAAGCTTGAGGTGACCGCTCCCGAGCGCGACGAGGAAGTGGCCCAGTACCTCGGCGAGATCCTCACCGCCGACCTGGAAAAGGCCCTGACCACCCCCGAGAAGATGGTCCGCTACGCCGCCAAGGACGCGGCCAAGCAGAAGGCCAAGGAGGCCGTGGCCGAGAAGTTCCCGGACGACGAGGCCAAGCTGGCCGCCGTGGGCGACATCGTCGGCGACATGACCAAGAAGATCGTGCGCGAACGCATCGTCAAAGAAGGGCTGCGCATCGACGGCCGCGACACCACCACGGTGCGCCCGCTGTCCATCGAGGTCGGCCTGCTCCAGCAGACCCACGGCTCGGTCCTGTTCCGCCGCGGCGAGACCTGCTCCCTGGCCGTCGCCACGCTCGGTTCCACCCGCGACGAGCAGCGTTACGACTCCCTGCTCGGCGACGCCACCAAGCGGTTCATGCTGCACTACAACTTCCCGCCCTACTGCGTCGGTGAAGCCCGCATGCTGCGCGGCACCTCCCGCCGCGAAGTGGGCCACGGAGCCCTGGCCGAACGGGCCATCTCCCCGGTGCTGCCCAGCCCCGAGGAATTCCCGTTCACCATCCGCGTGGTCTCCGAGATCATGGAGTCCAACGGCTCCTCGTCCATGGCTTCCGTGTGCGGCGCCACCCTGTCCCTGATGGACGCGGGCGTGCCCATCTCCGATCCGGTGGCCGGTATCGCCATGGGTCTGTGCAAGGAAGGCGACGACTACTTCGTGCTGACCGACATCCTCGGCGACGAGGACGCGCTGGGCGACATGGACTTCAAGGTCGCGGGCACCCGTGACGGCATCACCGCCATCCAGATGGACATCAAGATCGCCGGCATCCCGCAGGACGTCCTCAAGAAGGCCCTGTACCAGGCCAAGGAAGCCCGCACCCACATCCTCGACCACATGGCCGAGGTGCTGGAAAAGCCGCGCCCCGAACTGTCCGACCTGGCCCCGCAGATGGCCGTGGTCTACATCGACCCCGAGAAGATTCGCTCGGTCATCGGACCCGGCGGCAAGAATATCAAGGCCATCACCGCCGAGACCGAAGCCGACATCGACATCGAGGATTCCGGCAAGATCTCCATCTTCGCCCCGACCCTGGCGTCCATGGAAAAGGCCAAGGAAATGGTCCTCTACTACGACCAGAAGCCCGAGCCCGGCAAGAACTACAAGGGCGTGGTGCGCAAGATCCTCGAGGTCGGCGCGCTGGTCGAAATCCTGCCCGGCCTGGAAGGCATGCTGCACGTGTCCCAGCTCGACTTCGAGCGTGTGGAGCGCGTGGAAGACGTGGTCCAGCTCGGCCAGGAAGTCTGGGTCAAGTGCATCTCGCTCGAGCCCGGCGGACGCATCCGCCTGTCCCGCAAGGCGTGGCTCATGGAAGAGGCCGGCCAGGAAGTCAACCTGGACGACTTCAAGCGCCCCGCTCCGCGCGGCGGCGACCGGGGTGACCGTGGGGACCGTGGCGACCGTGGCGGACGCCGCGACAACCGGGGCGGCCGTGGCCGCGACCGCCGCTAGGCCCATCCGACAACGTTAATGAAACGCCCTGCCCGGCATCAGCCGGACAGGGCGTTTTTTTTATGCCGCCATCCCAAGGCGTTCTCGCCGCTAAAGGTCTTGTCAATCGGGTTGGGTATCCTTTATCGCAACGGATACAAACGCGCACCCGCAAGAGACACAGGCAAAGGACGTACTGATGTTTTTTGATATGTTGAAGAAAATATTCAAAAGAGACGGCTTCCCCTACTTCAAGTACCACACCGACCCCATATCCACTGGAGCAATAGTCAGGGAGACGGGGATCTGCCAGTGCTGCGGCAAGGAAAGCCAATTCATGTACAGGGCCGGTTTCTACTCCGAATCCGATGCAGATGAATTCTGCCCTTGGTGCATAGCCGACGGCTCTGCCGCCTTCAAATTCAAAGGAGAATTTATCAACCCGGATCCGTTAATAAGCGAAGGGGTTGACCCAGCCATTGTCAAGGAAGTGAGCGAAAGGACTCCGAGGTATCACTCCTGGCAGGAGGAACGATGGCTTGCCCATTGCGGGGATGCCTGCGTATTCCACGGCGATGCGCCCAAGCATGAACTCCGGGCCTACGGCGGAGACGATCTCAAGCAGTTCCTTTTCGAACGCATGATGTCGCAAGAGGATTGGCAAAAACTCCTCGACAACTATGTGGAAGGCGGCAACCCGGCAGTCTACAAGTACCAGTGCCGGAAGTGCGGAAAACTGCTTTACGACGTTGATTACACCTAGCCGCCGCCGAGATGCGCCCCGGTAGCTATTCCGCCCTCGGCAGGTTCCGGCACACCGCTTCCCGGGTTGCTGCGGATCGCCCCGAAACCGATGTCCCCGCTCAGGGGTTGTGTCAGTGGCGGACCGGGTGGTATCCTCAACCGAGAACGGGAGCGAACCATGAGCGAGATCGTGATCTACGGCAAATCCACCTGCCCGCACACCAAGCGGGCCCTGGCCGCGCACCCGGAGGCGCGTTTCGTGGATATCCTGGCTTCGGAGGAGAACCTCAAGGAGATGCTCAGGCTCTCGGACGGGCAACGGCGCATCCCGGTCGTTGTCGTGGACGGCGAGGTCTGCGTCGGCTTCAACCGGGGCTCCTGACACATCTGATCCCCGGCAGGCTGTCGGGCCACGAAAAAAGGCCATCCGATCGGATGGCCTTTTTTCTTTGCATCGCCCCCAACGACGGCAGGCGACGCCTAACTGACCAGCACGCCCGCGTAGCCCACCACCTGCTCGAAGTCGCCGGAGACCTCGCCCGAGGTGGCGTAATCCACCAGTTCGGCGTGGGTCGCGCCCACGGTCTTGGCCGCGAACAGCCCGGCGGTCATGGGCAGCACCCCGCACATGGAAATGTGCCGCGAGCGCACGATGCCGTAGAGCGCGTCCGGGTCGAGGGTCATAATCGGCTCGAGCGCCATGCCGTCCTTCTTGCGTGCTTCCTCGTTGGTGATGTAGTGGCTCATGTCCGAGCTGACCACGATGGACACGGGTGCGCCGAAATCCTTGAGCGCCCGCCCCATGGCCTTTCCCACCCGCTCCAGGGTCTCCAGGGTGGGCGCGGAGATGCAGACGGGCACAATGGTCGTCTCCGGGTTGAGCCGGTGCAGGAACGGCAGGATCACCTCGAGGGAGTGCTCGCCCGTGTGGGCCGAGATGTCCGCCTTGATGGCTGGGTCGGCTTCGAGCAGCGC
Organism: Pseudodesulfovibrio sp. lm2024; assembly: GCF_051175575.1. Lineage (NCBI taxonomy): Bacteria > Pseudomonadati > Thermodesulfobacteriota > Desulfovibrionia > Desulfovibrionales > Desulfovibrionaceae > Pseudodesulfovibrio > Pseudodesulfovibrio sp. lm2024. The sequence goes on along the minus strand of NZ_CP195092.1, from coordinate 1,482,658 downwards.
CTCGGCCAGCCCGGCATTCACGGGCAGGGAGCCGCCCGGGATGTGCCACGCCCCATCGGGCCACAGGGCGATCCGCTCGCCCCGCCCGGTGTGGTTGGGCCCGAGTAGAAGTACGGTGGGCGCGAGGCTGGCCGTCCCCATGGTCTTGCCGCAGACCCCTCCGGAAAAAACGTACCCGGCGTGGGGCACCATGGCCAGCAGGGTCTGTTCCTCCTGCCTGCCCTCGGCCCGGCGGAGGAACCCGTCCACCATGGCGTGCAGCCGCTCGGGCTGCTCATCATAAAACCGTCCGGCAACTATGGGATTTCTGTCCATGTCTCCACCTCGACAAACAGCTGTTTTACCACCCTGCGCCTCCTGCTTAGCACAGAATGGCGCGCAACCGAAACCGCGAAAGAGAAAAAAACCTGACAGGAATGACGGGCGGCAACGCCCGGGAGATGCGGCCTAGCCCGGATTGGGGGCGTACTCGTTGGCCTTCTGCTCGAGCTCGTAGGTCTCCAGGGCGGACTTGGCCAGCTGCGCCTGGAGGGAATCGGGCTTCTTGTCGATGATGTCCTGGAGCAGCTGCTTCCATTCGTCCATGGCCCCGGCCTTGCGGTAGATGCGGGCCAACTTGAACCGGGTGGAGGCCCACTCGGGATTGTCCGGGGAGATGTACTTGTCGTACTCCTTGGCCCATTTGAGGGCCTCCTCGTAGCGCCCGGACCGCTCGGTGGCGTAGATGGACATGAGCACGGCGTCTTTGATCTTCTCGGGGTCGCCGTCGGTCTGCAGCAGCAGGGACAACGCCTCCTGAGCGTAGACGAAGACACGGCGCAGGTCCTGTCGCTCCATGGCGTCCTTGGCCATGTAGTACATGGCGTAGGCCCGGAAGGCCGGATCCACGGTGGTGTCCTTGGCCAGATCGGCCCACAGGGTCACGGCCCGCTTGCCGTCGCCCATGTTCTGCAGGGCCATGGCCCGGGCGTAATCCATCTGGCGCTTCTGCTCAGGCTTGAGCTTCCAGTTCCTGGAGGCCATGTCGACCAGGTCGTTGATGTCCTGCCAGGCCAGCTGGTCCAGGTAAATGTTCACGGCCAGCCCCAACGCCTGGTCCGAGACGCCGGGTATCTGCTTCGCGGTCAGGTACGGCTTGAGCAGGTCCAGGGCTTTGTCCGGCTGGCCGATCTTCCAGTAGCTGGTGGCGATGGCAAGCCGGGTGTTGTCGTCGACCTTGGAGTCCTTCTTGCCGATGAAGTCGTAGGTCTCCCAGTAGCGGACGATGCGGCCGTAGCGCTGTTCGGCGAGCATGCCGGGCACGGCCCGGACAAAGACCGAGTCGCCCAGGGTGCGCGCCTTGTCCACCAGCGGGCTGTCCGGATATTTCTCTATGAGATCCTGGGCCGCCGTCAGCGCCTCGGGATACTTCTTGTTGAAGGCGTACCACATGGCCAGCTTGAGCTGGGCGATGGGCGCCAACGGGCTCTCCGGGTGCTGGCTGACGATCTCGGTGTAGACCCGCTTGGGATTGAGGTTGTACGGGCGGTTGAAGACGTCGACCATCTCGTTCATGGCCGGATCGTCGTAGATGCCCTCCTCGGCCAGACGCATCTTGCTGATGAGCCCGCCTTCCTTGTCCGGGAAATTCTTGACCGCCTTCTCGTAGATCTGCTTGGCCGCATCCTTCTCGTTCTTGCGCAGGTAGATGTCGCCGATGCGGGCCAGGACCACGTCCGCGCCGTCGGACTCGGGGTTGAGGTTGTAGTAGGTGAAAAAGTGGTTCTTGGCCTGGTCCCACTTCTTGAGCTGCATCTCCACGCCACCCGCCAGCCGCAGGAACTCCATGTTCTCCATGTAGTAGTCGGGCCAGCGCTTGTCGATGTAGTCCACGATCTGGAACGCCTGATCCAGGTATCCCAACCGGTTCAGGGAGTCGGCCAGGTAATAGGCGGCCTGCTTGGCCAGCTGATGCTCGGGGTAGGTCTGGATGAGGTACTGGAACTGGTCGGCGGCCTTCTTGTAGTCGCCCTTGCGGTACCAGTACTCGCCCCAATAGTAGCTGATGGACGGGATGTTGTCGTCGTCCGGGTACTTGTCCTGAAGGATCTTGAAATAGGCGCGGGCCTCGGGGAAGTTGCCCACCTGGAGGTTGAGCAGGCCGAGGTTGAGCAGGGCTCGCGGCACCCGGCTGGAGCGCAGGTTCGCGTTCATGGCCTGGATATACGCCTGGGCCACCTCGTCGAACTTGTTCGACAGATCGCCCGCGTTGAGCTGCCGCTTGATGTCGGCAATGGCGTACAGGGTCTCCTCGCGCACCTCGTCCGGCAGCTTGGGCTGCTTGAGCAGGTCCTCGTAGATGGGCAGGGCGTCGTCCAGCTCACCGTTGAACATCATGGATTGAGCCTCGTAGAGTTGGTCGCTGATGGCCTGCAGCCGATCCTTTTCCTTCTCCTCGGGGGTCTTCTCCTTCTGCGCCTGCCCTTCCGCTCCGGGCTCGCCGCCCTGTTCGGCGGCTTGCTGGTCCCCGGCGGGCTGCGCGGGGTCGGACGGCGGGGCCTCGGCGGTCTGCGGCTCGGCGGTCGGTTCAGGGGCCGGAGCGGCCTCACGGGCCATCTCGGGCGCGGGCGGCGTCTCGGCCGGAGCCTCGGCCAGGGGCTCTGTCGGAACCGGGGCCGGAGGCGGCGACACCGCGCCTCCCGCCTTGCCTATGCCGGACACCGGCGGCGGAGGCGGGGCCACCGTCCCGCTGACCTGGCCCTGCCCGGACACCTCGCCCGTAGGCGGGGTCACGCCGCCGACCATCTCGCCGGGAGCCGTGGATTCGGATGCCGGAGGCTCGGGGGCCGGAGACTCGGGAACCGGCTGCGGTTCGGGCTGCGCGGCAGGCCGCGGCGGAGGCGCGACCGCCTGCCGCATGGCCGGTTCGCTCACGGGCTCGGCCTGGGCGTCCTGCGGCGCGACCACCGGGGCGCTCCCCCCGGCTTCACCGGCCAATTCGGCGAACTTCACATCCTCGGCGGACTTGTTCACCGCCTTGAAGCGCAGTTCGCTGGCGGGCGGATAGTCGCCGGTCACGGCCTCGGCCTGGGCCGGGGCGGCGATCGTCTGTGCGCCTGGGGCCGGTGCGGCGGGCGCTTTCGCGCCGGGCGTCAGGTCTTCGGGGGCCTGGACCTCGTCACGCACCGAATAGGGCACGGCGAAAAACGGTTTGCGGTCACCGGCCGGGGCTTCGGGCGGCAGGTCGGACTCACCCTTGGGTCCGGGCTGGTCGGGCCGGACGGCGGAAAGATTGCGGGCCACATCGGCGGCCGTGGGCGCCTTGGACTCGGGAGCGGCTTCAGGAGCCGTGGCCGCAGGAGCGGCTGCGGCGGGAGCCTTGACGGCGATGGTCGAGGCGGACGCTGCGGCAGTCCTGGCCGGTGCCGGAGGCGCGTCGGGCGACCGCCAGCGCGCGCCGATGGGATCGGCGTAGACCTGCAGCACGAATTCGGATTTGCCCTGGGCGGGCACCCGGATGTAGCCGAAGGCGTCGGTGGAGGTGGTTATTTCCACCCCGTTGTCCGTGGTGGCGATGGATTTGACGAGGCTGCCGGGGAAATCCCTGGCGTCGGGCCGGGCTTCCCGGTTCCAGATGCCCATGGGCAGCAGGACCTTCAGGGTCCGTTTGCCGGTCCGGGCCACGGGAGACTGCGGCAACGTGTCGGAATCAAAAGTAAAAGTCATCCTCTCGGAACCGCTCTGAGAGGAAAAGCCCACCCGCAGGGCTTGGGCGGGATCGACCAGGATCAGTCCCAAGACAAGGGCGGCCGCCAGGGGCCAGGCTATACTTTTGACATATTTCACAGTCACGGCAAGCGGTTATGCAATTGTCGTGCTACCCGTGAAACGGGCAACTCTTGCACTCCCCCGCGGGTTACAGCAAATCCCTTTTTTTCAACTTCTCGATGAGGGTGGTCCTCTTTATCCCGACCAGCTCGGCGGCCTTGTTCTTGACCCCGTCGGCCTGCTCCAGGGCCTCGGCCAACAGGCGGCCCTCGATGGCCTCCAGGAAGTCCTTGAGCTTGAGGTCCTTGTCCCGCATGTCCTTGAGCGACGGCCAGGCGAATCCGGCCGGGCGTAGGGGCACGACCTTCTCTTCCCTTCTGAGCGGCTTCTCGCCGATGTCTTCGAAGATCTTGTCCGGCAGGTCCTCGGGCTGGACCTCGCACTCGTCGCACAGGATGGTCAGCCGCTCCATGAAGTTCTCCAGCTCGCGCACATTGCCGGGCCAGGAGTAGGTCAGGAGCATCTCCCGCGCTTTTTCGGACAGGGTCAGCTGCTTGCGGGCCTTGCTGCCGCAGTGCCGGTTCAGGAAGTGCTCGGCCAGCAGCAGGATGTCCATGCCGCGCTCGCGCAGGGGCGGCAGCTTCAGGGGGATGACGTTGAGGCGGTAGAAGAGGTCCTCGCGGAACCGGCCCGAGGCCACCTCGTCCTCCAGGTCCCGGTTGGTGGCGGCCACCACGCGCACGTCCACCTTCTTAATGGAGGTGCCGCCCACCCGCTCAATCTCCTTCTCCTGCAGGGCGCGCAGGATCTTGACCTGCAGCGACAGGTCCATCTCCCCGATCTCGTCCAGGAAGATGGTCCCGCCATCGGCCAGTTCGAATCGACCCGGCCGGGAGCGGATGGCGTGGGTGAACGCGCCCTTCTCGTGCCCGAACAGCTCGGATTCGAGCAGCTCCCTGGGGATCGCTCCGCAGTTGATGGGCACAAACGGCATATCGCGGCGCTCGCTGTTGTGGTGCAGCGCCCGGACCAGCAACTCCTTGCCGGTCCCGGACTCGCCCGTGACCAACACCGTGCTGTCCGTGGGCGCGACCTTGCCCAGGACCTTGAACACCTTGGCCAGGGCCGGACTGTTCCCGATGATGCCGTCCAGGTTGAGCGACATTTCCCCCCTCCGAATTCATATGGATACGCAGCCGACAGGACCCCCTGCCCCGCAGCCATATCTTTACTATACATCTTCTCTGTCAATTTACTGACGGCATGTCAACGACTATAACTCCTTCACACAAAGAAATTTAGGAAAATCGCCCCCCTGCCCGGCCGTTGCGCGGACAGGTTCTCGACCGTCCCCGACCGGCCGTCGGCCATGTATCGAGGGGGTCCCTTCTCCCCTTCCCCCTGCCGCCGGAGGCACACAAAAAAGGGGCCCGGCATCAGCCGGGCCCCTTTTTTGTGTAGGCACACCGCCGCCTACGAGCGGCGGATGATTTCCTTGGCCGGGATGAGGGCGGTGGCCGCCGCGCCGACGATGTTGCCGGCCACGCCGGGTCCGTCTCCGGCCACGAACAGGCCGTCCACGCTGGTTTCCAGGTGCTTGCGGGTGTCCACCTGGGTGGCGAAGAACTTGATCTCCGGGGCGTAGAGCAGGGTCTCGTCGTTGGACACGCCCGGGACCACGTTGTTGAGCTGTTCCAGGCCGTCCATGAGGTTGGTCAGGATGCGTTCGGGCAGGCACATGGCGATGTCGCCGGGGACCACGTTTTTGAGGGTCGGCTCGATGTAGCCGTTGCCGATGCGGTCCCAGGTGGACCGGCGGCCCCGGCGCAAGTCGCCGAACCGCTGGAGAATGGGCTTGCCTCCGCCGATGAGCGTAGCCAGTCGGCCGATGGATTCGCCGTAGGCTTGGTTGTCCTCCACCGGATCGGTCAGGACCACCTTGGACAGAAAGGCGAAGTTGGTGTTGGCGGACTTCTTGTTCATGAGCGCGTGGCCGTTGACGCAGACGAAGTCCTGGTAGTTTTCGAGCGCCACGTAGCCGCCGTAATTGGTGCAGAAGGTGCGGGTCTGGTCGTCGTACTTGTTGGTGCGCACGAAGAAGGTCGGGTCGTAGATGACCGAGCAGAGATCCTGCATGATCTCGTTGTGGACCTCCACGCGCACGCCGACCTCGATGCCGCGCTGGGAAACCTGGATGCCGTGCTTGCGCACCTCGTTGGCGACCCATTCCGCGCCCACGCGGCCCGGGGCGAGGATGACGTTCTTGGCCGTATACTCCTGGCGGTTGGTGACCACGCCCGCGACCTTGCCGTTCTTGACGACCACGTCGGTGACGTTCTCGGAGGTGTGGAAGATCACGCCCTTGTCGCGGATATGGTCGGCCATGCCCGCGATATGGCCGGGCAGGTTGTCGCTGCCCAGGTGCTTCTGCTTGATGACCAGCAGGTCGATGCCGTGCTTGCGCGCGGCCTTGCGGATCTGCTTGGCCTCTTCCATGTCGGTCGGGAAGACTTTGCCGTCCATGCCGAACTTATTGAAGATGGCCTCGGTCTCGTCGATGAGCTTGATGGCCTCGGACGTGCCCACGAACTGGGTCAGGTCGGTCTTGCCGAGCTTGTGGATGTAGTTGAGCTTGCCGTCGGAAAACAGCCCGGCCCCGCCCACGCCGCACAGGATGTTGCACGGGCGGCACTTGACGCACTCCTGGTCCCCGGAAAGGGGACAGTTGCGCTTGAGCGAGCGCTTGCCCTTGTCGATGAGCAGCACGTTCAGGTCGGAGTGCTCGCCCAGGTAGTACGCGGCGAACAGCCCGGCCGGGCCGCCGCCCACGATGATGACGTCGAAATCGGTCTTTACGGTCTTGTTCATGTGGTATCCTCGTCTGTCGCAAGTATGGCCCGTACCGGCCGCTCCCCGAAAAGGGAACGCGCGCAGACGGGCCATGATAGACCGTATGACATGGATCGAGGAGATGTCAAGGCGGGATGCCGCCGGGCGGATTCAGGGACGGAGGCGTTGTCAGGCGATCATGTTGAGCAGGTGGCCGGTCATCTCTTCATCCGCGCGGATGAAGGTGGTGTTGGCCTCGAAGGCGCGGCTGGTGGTGATCATGTCGACCATCTCGCGGCCCAGGTCGGTATTGGAGGTCTCCACGCCGCCCACCATGGAGCCGGGCGTGGTGGACTCGGTGATGGAGGCCACCTCCACACCCTGGTCGCCCGGGCCGGACTCAAGCGACACCGCCGAGGCCTTGAAGCCGTCGGTGTTCATGTTGGCGATGTTGTTGGCCGTCACGTCCTGCACCGTGGACAGTGCGGACAGGGCCGAGATGTTGGCGTCGGACATGGGTGATCTACCCCCTCTCAGGGTTGGGGAAGCAGCCGGGTACCAGTATAGCCGGTCCGGGCGCGAGATGCAAACCGGGCCGGAAGCGGCTACCCGTCGCTCTCGATGACCGCGAACGCCGAGTGATTATGAATGGACTCGAAGGATTCCACCTCGACCTTGTACCAGGTGACCTTGGGGTGCTCGTCCAGTCCCTTGGCGGCTTCGCGGACCACGTCCTCGACAAAGGTCGGGTTGGCGAAGGCGGTCTCGGTGACGTATTTCTCGTCCTCGCGCTTGAGCAGGGAGTAGACCTGACAGGACCCGGCGCGCTCGCCGATCTCGATGAGGTCCTCGAGCCAGAGGAAGCCGTCGAACCGGGTCAGGATGCGGACCTCGGCCCGCTGAGAGTGCGCGCCCTCGTCCGAAATGGCCTTGGAGCACGGGCAGACGGTCATGACCGGCACGTCCGCGCCCAGGGTGAAGGTCAGCTTGCCGTCCTTGAGGTAGCCGTCCACCCGGCAGGTGTAGTCCATCATGCCGCCCGCCCTGGAGACCGGCGATTTGCGGCGCAGGAAATAGGGAAACACGAAACGCAGGTGGGCGCTGCGGGCCTGGAGCCGCTCCACGATGTCGTCGAGCAGGGTCAGGAAGGAGTCGTAGTCGAGGGTCCCCTCCCAGTGTTCCAGGGCCTCCACGAAACGGCTCATGTGCGTGCCCTTGAACTCGGCGGGCAGGTCCACGGACATGGACACCTGGGCCACGGTGTGCTGGACCCCGGACTCGCGGTCGCGGACGATGATGGGCAACCGCAGCCCCTTGACGCCCACCCGGTCGATGGGCATGGCGATGGACGCCTGGCTCTTCTGAACGTCTTCCATAAATATATCCCTTCCTTTCTCCGTCCCCCCGTGCGCAAGCGACGCACCCTCGCCCCCCTGCCCCGCGAAGCGGCACAAAAAGTTTAGGAAAGGGAGGGGATGGGGGTCCGGGGGAAGGGGAGGGGAAAGCCCTTTTCAAAGGGTTTCCCCTCCCCTTCCCCCGGCCGCCGGAGGCCCCTTAAATCAAGTCTTTGCCGGTGGTTGTCAAGGCGAGGTTGCCGTGCTTGACGCCTTTGGTGGAGATGAGCTTCTGGCCGAGTTCCTTGATGACCTCGGCGTCGCCCTTGAGGATGATCACTTCCAGGCAGTTGAAGTGGTCGAGATGCACGTGCAGCGAGGACTGGATGACCTCATGGGAATCGTGCTGGATCTCGGTCAGCCGCTGGGACAGCCCGGACTTGTGGTGGTCGTAGACCAGGGTCAGGGTCCCGGCCAGGTCGCCCTCGGCCTGCTCCCACTCGCGCTGGACCAGGGTGTTGCGGATGAGGTCGCGAATGGCCTCGGACCGGGTCTGGTAGCTGCGCTCCTCGCAGTGCTGGTCGAACTTCTCCAACAGGTCGGAATCCAGAGACACGCCGAATCGGATGGTCTTGCCCATAGTGTCCTCCAATATCAGGGGATGGTGATTTCCCACAGGTTTACCGTGGCGTTCTGGCCGCACAGGGCGACCTTTTCCACGGTCAATTTCCTTGTCTCGAACCCCTCGTCCGCGAGCCGCTCCCAGACAGGCCGGGACACGGTGCGCACGGGCTCGCCGATCCAAATGCGCCCGTTCGGGGCGAGCGCGTGGCGGAAGAGCCGGATCAGGGGATCGAAAAAACGCTTTTCGTAGAGCACGTCCCCGCCCCAGATGAAGTCGAACGCGCCCGGACGGACGGCGGGATCGCGCCAGTCCATGAGCAGCCACAGGGGTTGGGAGACGTTGTTCAGCGCGGCGTTGTGCCGGGCGAAACGCACGGCGGGCCACTCGTAGTCGAAGGCGGCCACGTTCGCGCCCACGGACGCCGCGATCATGCCGGTCAGGCCGAGCCCGCAGCCGATGTCCAGGCAGTTTTTGCCCCTGAGCCGGTCGGCATTGCGCAGGATATGCCGCCCGAGCAGCACGCTGGCGGGCCAGACCTCGGCCCAGTACGGCAGCCGCTCGTCCTCGTCCAGGTCGCTGTCGTCCATGGCGTCCCACAACGCCTCCATGTCGGCGGCGCGGTCGAGCAGCCAGACGCGCCCCTCGACCTCGACCTCCACGCGGGAGCCGGGATCGGGTGCGGCAAAGGGCTTGGACAGGCCGGATTTGGACGGTGCAACGCTCATACGCATCGGTCAGGTTACCCCTGCTCCGTGCCATGGTCAACCACCATCGTAATACTTTTTGCATCACCCCCATAAAACAAGTATGACTATATGGGATACACCTTCTCATTCAATCTCCCGAAAACACGAAGCTATTTTTTCCGCGCCGAGAGTCGTTCGTCAGCTTTTTGGCGGATTCGCACGTTCGTCGGCAAATCGGGCCGAAAACTTTGAAAGTGTCATTATTTTTACTGTTTCCAACAAAAAAATCCCATGCTAATAGTCTGGCGATCACACACTTGGAAGTACCCTTTTCGAATCAAGGAGAGAGATATGATTCCCGAAGATCTGTTGTATGCGAGAACCCACGAATGGGTCATGGTCGAAGGCGACGTCGCCACCGTGGGCATCACCCACTTCGCCCAGGAGCAGCTGGGCGACCTGACCTTCGTGGAGCTGCCCGAGGTGGGCGACACCTTCGAGGCGGGCGCGGAGATGGGTTCCGTCGAGTCCGTCAAGGCGGCCAGCGAAATATACGCCCCGGTGACCGGCGAGGTCATCGAGGTCAATGAGGAACTGGAGGACGCCCCGGAAAAGGTCAACGAAGAGCCGTACGGCGCGGGTTGGCTGCTCAAGTTCAAGATCAAGGGCGCCCCCGAAGGGCTGCTGGACGCCGAGGCCTACGCCGCGGTGGTCGAATCCGAGGCCCACTAGCAACGACGCTGACAGGGCCGGGGCACACGTCTCGGCCCTTTTTCTTTTCCCCAATAAACCAGCAGGTTCCATCATGCCGTTTGTACCGCATACCGAAGATGAAGTGCGCGAGATGCTCGCCACCATCGGCGTGGACTCCGTGGAGGATCTCTTTGCCGAGATCAGCGCGGACATGCGCCCCAAAAGTTTCGACCTCCCCGAGGGGCTGAGCGAAATGGAGGTCCTCTCCAAGCTCGAGGGATTGGCCGCCAAGAACGCCACCAACAGCGTCAGCTTCCTGGGCGCGGGCTTCTATGACCACTACATCCCGGCCGCCGTGGACGCCCTGACCATGCGCGGCGAGTTCTACACCGCCTACACCCCGTACCAGCCCGAGGCCTCCCAGGGCACCCTGCAGGCCATCTTCGAGTACCAGACCGCCGTGACCCGGCTGCTGGGCATGGAGTGCGCCAACGCCTCGGTCTACGACGGCGGCACCGCCCTGTACGAGGCCCTGATGATGGCCGTGCGCAAGACCAAGCGGCGCAAGATCGTGGTCTCCGAAGCGCTCAACCCCATCTACCGGGTCATGCTCGGTTCCTACACCTCCAACCTGGACCTCGAGTTCGTCACCGTGCCCCACAAGGACGGCAAAACGGACATCGAGGGGCTCAAGGCCGCGCTGGACGACTCCATCGCCGCCGTGCTGGTCCAGAACCCGAACTTCTTCGGCTCCATCAACGACTTCACCGAGCTGTTCGCCGAGGCCGCCAAGGTCAAGGCCGTGTCCGTCGTGTCCGCCTACCCCGTGCTCCAGACCCTGCTCAAGACGCCGGGCGCCATGGGCGCGGACATCGCCGTGGCCGAGGGCCAGTCCCTGGGCCTGCCCCTGTCCTTCGGCGGCCCGTACCTCGGGATCATGACCTGCACCAAGGCCATGATCCGGCAGATGCCCGGCCGCATCGTGGGCAAGACCTCGGACACCGAGGGCCGCACCGGCTACGTGCTCACCCTCCAGGCCAGAGAGCAGCACATCCGCCGCCAGAAGGCCACGTCCAACATCTGCTCCAACCAGTCCCTGTGCGCCCTGCGCGCATTGGTCCACATGTGCGCTCTGGGCGAGCTCGGTCTCAAGCGCGCGGCCAGGGTGTCGGTGGAACGCGCCCACATCTGCGCCGAAAAGCTGACCGCAATCCCGGGCGTGGACATGCTGACCAAGGGGGCGTTCGGCAACGAGTTCGCCGTGACCCTGCCGGTCAACGCCTTCGAGGCCATCGCCAAGCTGAGCGAGCGCGGCTATGTGCCGGGCTTCCCGCTGGGCCGGTACTTCGAAGGACTGGAAAACGGCCTGCTGGTGGCCTGCACGGAAAAGACCAGCGAAGAACAGATCGGCATATTCGCCGAGATGCTGCGAGGTGCGCTGAAATGAAGACCATATTCGAAAAATCCGTAGCCGGTCGCGAGGGCTGCTGGCCCTGCGAAGGCATGGCCGAAGAGGCCTATATTCCCAAGGAACTGCTGCGCGACGGCGATGTTGGCCTGCCCTCCGCCTCCGAGCTCGACGTGGTCCGCCACTTCACCAAGCTCTCCCAGCGCAACTATGGCGTGGACGGCAACTTCTATCCCTTGGGGTCGTGCACCATGAAGTACAACCCCAAGTTCACCGAAGTGGTCGCGGCCATGCCCGGCTTCACCCGGCTGCATCCGGTCCTGCCCCAGCTTCGCGGCGCGGGCGGCCTGTGCCAGGGCGCGCTCGAGGTCATGTACGAGACCGAGTCCCTGTTGTGCGAGATCACCGGCATGTCCGCCTTCACCCTGCACCCCATGGCCGGGGCGCACGGCGAGCTGACCGGCGTCATGCTCATGGCCGCCTACCACAAGGACCGGGGCAACAAGAAGACCAAGGTCATCGTGCCCGACTCGGCCCACGGCACCAACCCGGCGTCGGCCGCCATCGCGGGCTTCGACGTGATCACCGTGGAGTCCAAGGACGGCATCGTGGACCCGGCCGCCCTGGCCGAGGTCCTGGACGACGAGGTGGCGGGCATGATGATGACCTGCCCCAACACGCTCGGCCTGTTCGAGAAGAACCTGCCCGAAATCGTCAAGATGCTGCGCAAGGTGGACGCCCTGCTCTACTACGACGGGGCCAACCTGAACGCCATCATGGGCAAGATGCGCGTGGGCGACGTGGGCTTCGACATCGTCCACCTCAACCTGCACAAGACCTTCGCCACCCCGCACGGCGGCGGCGGTCCCGGCTCCGGCCCGGTGGGCGTGTCCGAAAAGGTCGCTCCGTTCCTGCCCATCTCCCGCGTGGCCAAGCGCGAGGACGGCCGCTACTTCCTGGACTACGACCAGCCCAAATCCATCGGCTACGTGGCCCCGTTCTACGGCAACTTCGGCGTGTATCTGAAGGCCTACGCCTACATCCTGCGCCTCGGCGGCACCGGCCTGACCCGGGCCACCGAGAACGCGGTCCTGGCCGCCAACTACATGCGCAAGCGGTTGTGCGACCACTTCGAGGTCCCCTACAATCGCATCTGCATGCACGAGTTCGTGGCCTCGGCCTCCCCGCAGGCCAAGAAGGGCGTGCACGCGCTCGACTTCGCCAAGGGGCTGCTGGACAAGGGCTATCACGCGCCCACGGTCTACTTCCCGCTGATCGTGCCCGAGGCGATCATGATCGAGCCCACCGAGACCGAGAACAAGGAGACCCTGGACCGGTTCTGCGACGATCTCATCGCTCTGGCCGAACTGGTCGACACCAACCCCGAGGCGTTGACCTCGGCCCCGGTCACCCTGCCCGTGACCCGGCTGGACGAGACCAAGGCCGCACGCTCCATGGAGCTGACCGATGACTTATGATCTCGTGGTCATCGGGGCCGGCCCCGGCGGCTTTGACGCCGCCGTGGAAGCGGTCGGGCTCGGCCTGACCGTGGCCCTGGTGGAAAAGGACTTCCTGGGCGGCACCTGCCTCAACCGGGGGTGCATCCCGACCAAGCTCTGGCTCGGCGCGACCTCGGCCATCGAGGAGCTGCACAACCAGGCCCGCATGAAGGTCGCCTCGGGCGAGGTGACCGTGGACTTCGCCGGGCTGCAGAGCCGGGTGCAGAAGCACCTGGGGGCCACCCGCAAGGCCATGGCCATGCAGCTCAAGAAGCTCGGCATCGAGCTGGTCGAAGGCACGGGCCGCCTGTCCGGCGACCATCAGGTCACCGTGGTCACGGCCGACGGTGAACAAACCCTCGGCTACAAAAAGCTTGTGGTCGCCACCGGTTCCAAGCCCATCTTCTTCCCGGGCCTGGAGCCGGACGGCGAATGCGTGCTCGACTCCGACATGTTCCTGTCCATGGAGTCCATGCCCGAGTCCCTGATCGTGGTCGGCGCGGGCTTCATCGGCCTGGAAATGGCCCAGGTGGCCCACCGCTTCGGCTGCAGGATCACCGTGGTGGACGCCATGGACCGCGTGGCCCCGTTGGAGGACCCCGAGGTCTCCAAGGCGCTGGCCTCGATGTTCAAGCGCTGGAAATGGGACATCCGTCTGGAAGAACGCGTGGCCGGTGTCCGGACCAAGGACGGCAAGGCCGAGTTGACCTTCCAGACCGGCGACAAGCTGACCGCGGACAAGGCCCTGGTGGCCGTCGGACGCGGGCCTGTCACCCAGGGGATCGGCCTGGAGGAAGCGGGCGTCAAGCCGCTCTTCAACCAGATCCAGGTGGACGACCATCTCATGGCCGCGCCCGACATCTACGCCATCGGCGACGCCAACGGGCACATCCAGCTGGCCCATGCGGCCTCGCACCAGGCGCACTACGTGGCCCGGCACGCCGCCGGAAAGACCGAGGGCCCCTATGTCTGCCCGCCGGTGCCCAGCGTGCTCTACGGCGCGCCCGAGGCCATGCGCGTGGGCAAGATGGAGAACGAGGCGTTCCTGGCCGACTTCGACACCACCGAGGTTTCCGTGGCCCAGCTCGCGGCCAACCCCATGGCCCAGGCCCACGCGGCCACCCAGGGGTTCGTCAAGGTGGTCTGGTCCGGCGGCAAGGTGGTCGGCGTCACGGCCGTGGGCCACGACGTGTCCCGCCTGGTCACCCCGGCGGCCATGATCGTGCAACAGGGCTGGACCGCCGAGGACACGCACTCGATCATCTTCGCGCACCCGTCCCTGGACGAATCCCTGCTCATGGCCCTGACGGCCGAACGGAAGAAAATACAATGATCCTGGACATTCTCGACAACGCGGACCTGTACGCGGACCTCAATCCCCGCTTCCCCGCCGCCTTCGCCTTCCTGCGCAGGCCGGACCTGGCCGAGCTGCCCGTGGGCCGCATCGACCTGGAGGACGGCCTGTACGCGGTGGTGGCCAAGGGGCCGGGCCGCAGGCCCGAGAACGCGCTCATCGAGACCCACGACCAGTACATAGACCTGGCCTACGTCATCTCCGGCACGGACACCATCGGCTGGAAGGCGCGCCGCGACCTCGGCCCGGCCGTCGAGGCCTCCGACCCGCGCTCCGACGTGGCCTTCTACGAGGACAACCCCACCCACTGGGCCGAAGTCCTGCCCGGCATGATCGCCGCCTACTTCCCGCAAGACGCGCACATGCCCATGATCTCGGACGGCGAGATCCACAAGATCATCATGAAGGTCCGCGTGTAAACGCGGACCTTTTTTGCCTCGGGCGGCTGGGTAAGGGGGAGGGGACCCTTTGAAGACGGCTTCCCTTCCCCCCCCTTCCCCAGACCCCATCCCCTTTTCCCTCCTAAACCTTTTGGTGCCGCTTCGCGGGGCGCCAGCGTCCGGGTTCGGTTTATCTGAACGGGGTCCTCGAAATATGCGGCTGGTGAGTCCCTGGTGGCCTGCATAGGGTGGAGAATACCCCGACCGCCAACCGATAAAGGAGACGCCATGCAGGACCAACTGAGTCATTACGAGGACAAGCTGCGCTGGGAGATCGATTCCTGGGATTTGAACGAGGCCCGCAAAAGCGGACAGAATGTGGTGGTCATCGACGCGCGCGGTACGGCGGCGTTCGAGGCCGAACACATCCCCGGCGCGGTCAGCCTGCCCCACCGCGAAATGAGCGAGGCGTCCACCGCCGGTCTAGCCCGCGACGCCCTGTACGTGACCTACTGCGACGGCATCGGCTGCAACGCCTCCACCAAGGGTGCCCTAAACATGACCCGCCTGGGCTTCACCGTAAAGGAACTCATCGGCGGCATAGACTGGTGGAAACGCGACGGCTACCCCACTGAAAAGGGCGAGGCGGCCCCCACCATAGGCTGCGCCTGCTGACAATCCCCCGCCCCCCTTCGCGAGGCGACATAAAAAGTTTAGGAGGGATAGGGGGATGGGGGTCCGGGGGAAGGGGGAAAGGGAAGCCCTTTTCAAAGGGTTCCCTTTCCCCCTTCCCCCGGCCGCCGGAGGCAACCCGGGCGGACCGCACAGCGGCCCGCCCGGGGTTCATTCATCACCCCACGGAAGTGAGGGCCTGGGGGTTGTAATCCCCGACAGCATCCAGGCGCACTGCGGCCACGCGGCGTTTTTCGAGCATCTGCATGACCGCTTCCGGGTCGGCCCCGAGCAGGGAGCCGGAGATGGACACGGTGTTGGTGAAGTTGAGGTGGGCCACGGCGTAGAGCAGGCGGCAGAAGGCGGACGGGAATTTCGGCCGGGCCGAGCCGTTGATCTCGATGCGCAGGCTGCGGGAGAACGGCACCCGGCCCCTGCGGAAGGCCAGGACCTCCCCGAAGCGGATCAGGGCGTAGCCGAACGGCGTATACACCGAGAACCGGTCGTCCAGGATCTTGACCATGGGCTGCCGGGCCATGATCGCGATGGCGTTGATCATGGCCACGGCGAATCCGGCCATGCTCAGGCAGTACACGGCGACCCGGAGGTTTTTGTCGTTGATGAACTGGAACCCGGCCACGGCCAGGCCCAGACAGAGGGCCGCGATGACGATGCGTCCCCTGAGACTCTGCCGGTTTGGATAGATCTTGATCGGTACGTACATGGACACACCCTGTTTTCGGTTAGAATTGCGGCGGACACGGGTCCGCCCCGAAAGCAGGGGCTCCTCCCGCAGGCTTGATCGCCCGAGCCCTTGACTCGGCCACCCCCCGAGCGGTTCGACACCGCGCGCAAAAGGGCGGCGCACGCAAAAAGCGCGCGCGATGAAAACGGCTGTGATTGGGATCGTAAACGGACATGTCTGCTCCTCCTGATGGATGGGTCCACCGGAAAAGCAGCCGGAGCAATTGATTCGACCGTAGAACAAATTTCCGGAATACGCAAATACGGTATCCCGGATACTGTTCAAGGGACTAGTGCAGGGCGCGCCCCTCGGGCTCCAGGGCGAAGAAGCCGCCCTCCTGATGGGGCACCTCAAGGGCCATGAGCCCTTCCATGGACAGGTCCGGGCCGACCCACAGGGAGCCGGAAAGCTTGAATCCCCTGGCGATGCGCTTGGCATGGTCCAGGGCGATGGAGACCTGCTGGAGGTAGAGGTCCCTGGGGAAGACGAACTCGGCGTCGTGCTCCCAGTCGGGCCTGGGCTCGTCCGGGGGCCAGGAGATGGGATTCTTGAGCCGCCAGACGACCGTGTCCGGGGTGTGGGAGACCATCACGCCGTCGTCGATGCCCTGGCAGGCCGGGTTGCCGCAGTCGCATGTGTAGATGAAGAACTCGCCCGACATGGTCGCCGAGGTGGCCAGGTCCACGGGATCGACATACACGCCGACCTCATGCAGATATTGTCCGTCCACGGACAGGTTGAAGTCGATGTAGCCGTCCTCGGGATGCTTCTCGTCCAGGGACAGGGTCACGGAAATACGGATGTCGTTCATGCGGTCGGTTCCTCGAAATGCTCTTTATCGGCCTGCGTAGCCGCTGAACGGAGGCTAGCACAAAGGGCGAAGGGCCTCAACGGCTATCGGACGGCGCGGCCCGGGCCGTCTAGAGGGCGTCCCGGTTCGGGCCTTCAGCGATCTCGGCCTTGACCGTGGCCGAATTGTAGGCCGCGTCGATGGCCAGCTCGGTCAGGGTGCCCACCACTCTCGGCTCCTTGCCGGTGGACAGCACCGGGAGCTGGGACACGCCCCGGTCCGTGATCTTGTCCAGGGCGTCCTGCAGGGTGTCGTCCGTGGTCACGGTCACCGGGTTCTGCGTGGCCAGGTCGTGGGCGATGAGCAGATCCTCCAGCCCCTCCTCGTTGAGCACGGCCCGCAAGTCGCGGAAGGAGATGATCCCGGTCAGCCGCTGGTCCTCGTCCACCACGTGCAGATACGGCGCGTTCTCGGTCTTGAAGGTCCAGATGATGCTCGACAGGGTCATGGACTGGGGGATGGTCACGAAGTCACGGACCATGACCTCCTTGACCAGAATGTGCGAGAGCAGATGCCGCTCCCGGCCCGCTTCGATGTCGATGCCGCGCCGGAGCAGCTTGGTGGTGTAGATGGACGCCCGCCGGATGGTCGAGTTCATGACCGTGGCCGTGATGCAGGTGAGCATGAGCGGCAGGATGATGGAGTAGTCCGAGGTCATCTCGAAGATGATCAGTATGGCCGTGATGGGCGCGTAGGTGGTGCCCGCCACCAGACCGCCCATGGCCACCAGGGCGTAGGCCGCGGGGGTGGCCGTGTAGGCCGGGAACAGCATGTGGACCACGTAGCCGAACGCCCCGCCGGTCATGCAGCCCATGAACAGGCTGGGCGCGAAGATGCCGCCCGACCCGCCCGAGCCCAGCGTCACCGAGGAGGCCACGATCTTGACCACGACGAGCACGAGCATGAGTTGAAACGGGGTCTTGTCGAGCAGGGTCGCGTTCATGGCCCCGTAGCCCACGCCGAAGACCTGCGGAAACACGGCGAAGACCAGGCCGAGCACGGCCCCGCCGATGGCCGGCTTGGTCCAGTCCGGGATGGCCAGGGCGTCGAAGCGGTCCTCCAACCAGTACAGGGAGGAGGTGAAGGTCAGGGCCACCAGGCCCGTGACCACGCCGAGCACCGGGTAGAACAGGTACTCCCAATGGGAGACGATGGAATAGGTCGGGATGTCGAAATGCGGAAAATCACCGAAATAATAGCGGGAAATGGCCGTAGCCATGACCGAGGACAGGACCACGGGCGAAAACTGCATGACCCCGAAGTCGCCGATGATGATCTCCAGGGCGAAGAGCACCCCGGCGATGGGCGCGTTGAAGGTGGCGGCGATGCCCGCTGCGGCCCCGCAGCCGACCATGGTCTTCATGTGCACGCTGGGGATCTTGAATATCTGGCCCACGGACGAGCCGATGGACGCCCCGATCTGGACCATGGGGCCCTCACGGCCCACGGACCCGCCTGAGCCGATGGTCACGGCCGAGGCGAAGATCTTGGCCGCTGCCACCCTCTTGCGGATGCGGCCGCCCCGCAAGGCGATGGCCTGCATGACCTCGGGCACGCCGTGGCCCTTGGCCTCGGACGCGAAGTAGCTGACCACCAGCCCGACCACCAGGCCGCCCGCCGTGGGCATGACGATCTTCATCCACAGCGGCACGGAATCCGCGAAGGTCAGCCAGTCGCCGGTGTTCTGGTAGAACACCCACTGCATGTATTTGAGGATAAGCTTGAACAGGACCGCCCCGTATCCGGCCAATCCGCCGATGATGATGGCCAGGAACAGGAATCGGATGTTGGGTCGTCTGAGCTTGAGAAAGAGCGGTTCACTTCTGTCGGCCATTGAATCTCCGGACTGCTCCGAGGCATGGTGTTGACAACGCGGGAACGGGGCCTATCTCCCTTGCAATGCAATACTAACCCCACTTCCGCGCCGAGCGCAACGAATTGACCGGAAAACTTGAGCGCGGTGCGGAAAAAGGGTAAGCAAAGCCTCTCCTACGCACCCAATTTCCATTACGGAGAAAAATTATGGCCAAATACGACATCACCCCCCTGACCCCGAACCCCGAATTCGACATGATGTATTTCATGGAGGTAGCGGGCGAGACCCGCATCGACGGCGACATGCTCGAAGACTTCGAGGAGTTCTGGGACAAGTGGGCGAACGAGAGCCTCAAGGCTTACGAACTGAAGAACACGCAGGGCGAAGGCAGCTTCGTGCTGATCTTCCTGGACCAGGCCGCCGAGGACGCCATCGAGGGCATCTGGCAGGATTCGCCGACCCACGGCCTGCTCTTCCACGCCCTGGCCATCACCATGGTCATGAGCTCGGCCCAGGGGTTCGTGCCCGAACTGCAGACCGGCAAGTGCGCCCCCCTGCCCCGTCCGGGCGAAGGCGTGCTGGCCGCGTTCGACGAGCTCGGCCTGACCTGGAACGAGGAAGGCTCGGTCAACCGCAAGTATGCGGTGCTCACGCCCTACCCGTACACCGGCGGCTGCGAGGTCTGCCATCTGAGCGAAAACTGTCCCAAGAGCACGGTGAGGAAGTAGCCATGAGCTTCACGGTCAAGGACGTTCTTTCCATCCAGGTCGCCCCGGCGCTCGGCTGCACGGAACCCGTGGCCATCGCCCTGGGCGCGGCGGCCGCCGTGTCCCTGCTGCCCGGCAAGCGCTTCGATTCACTGGAAGTGGCCGTGGACCCCAACGTGTACAAGAACGGCCTGGCCGTCTCCATTCCCGGCGCGGGCGGACTGTCCGGCCTGGACACCGCCGCCGCGCTCGGCGCTGCGGGCGGCGACCCGGCCCTGCGCCTGGAAGTGCTGCAGAGCGTCACCGAAGAGGACGTCAAGACCGCGAAAAAGGCCCTGGCCGAAGGAAGGGTGGACGTCACCCTGATCAAGGACCACCAGGGGCTGCTCATCCGCTCCAAGGTGACGGCCGACGGCAAGGTGGCCGAATCGGTCATCGAGGGGCTGCACGACAACATCGTCTCCCTGACCCTGAACGGACGGCCCGTGGACAGCCCGCTCATCCGCGTGCGGGCCGACGGCGCGCCCTCGCCCGTGGCCGCCATGGAGGCGTGGCTCAAGACCCTGACCTTGAACGAGCTCATGGCCCTGACCGACGAGCTGGACGAGGACGACTTCGCCTTTCTGCGGGAGGGCGTGGACGTGAACATGCGCCTGGCCGAACAGGGCCTGAAGTACGGCCTGGGGCTGGGCGTGGGCAAGACTTTGGAGCGGCTCTGCCGCCAGGGGCTGATCAAGAAGGACATGATGCTGGCCGCGCGCATTTTGGCTTCGGCCGCGGCGGACGCGCGCATGTCCGGCGCGTCCCTGCCCGCCATGTCCTCGGCCGGGTCCGGCAACCACGGCCTGACCGCCATCCTGCCCATCTGGGCCGTCAAGGACTACGTCCAGGACGTGGAAATCAAGGACGTGCTCGAAGCGGTGGCCCTCTCCCACATCGTCACCGCCTTCGTCAAGGCGCACACCGGCCGCCTGTCCGCCATCTGCGGCTGCTCCGTGGCCGCCGGGGCCGGGGCCACGGCGGGCATCACCTTCCTGCTCGGCGGCGACGCCCACCACATCGCCGGGGCCATCAAGAATCTCCTGGAAGACCTGGCCGGGATCATCTGCGACGGCGCCAAGACCGGCTGCGCCCTCAAGCTGGCCACGGCGGCCGGAACCGCCGTCCAGGCCGCCCTCTTCTCCCTCCAGGGCGTCAACGTCCACCACACCGACGGCATCATCGGCCTGTCCTCCGAAGACACCATGAGAAATGTCGGGACGCTGGCCGTAGATGGAATGATCCAGACGGACCAAACGATCTTGCAGATCATGTTGGAGAAACGGTTCAATAACATTTAGCGGCTTCCGAGCGCGGGAGACTGAGCCGCTGTCGTGTGCTACGCACCCGATTCGCTCCAAAAAGAAAGACAAGGCCTTTGACTCGATATCGAATCGAAGGTCTTTTTTTGCGCCCTACCCCGCGAAGCGGCGATAGAAAGTTTAGGAAAGGATGGGGATGGGGGTCCGGGGGAAGGGGAAGGAAAAGCCCTTTTCAAAGGGTTTTCCTTCCCCTTCCTCCGGCCGCCGGAGGCATCAAAAATACGCCAGACCTTGGGGCGGGGTTTTGTCCTGGAACAGGGTTTCGATGCGGTCGCGGTCGGCGGCGGAGATTTTGAGGTCCGAGACGTTGAGGATGGCGCCGAATCCGCCGTAAGTCTTGACGGCGCGGTCGATGAAGTCGGCGTCGACGAACGCGCCGGTCAGGGTGACGGAGCGTGCACCCCAGGAGACGGTCAGGGGCAGGAGCGGGTCGCGCTCCGGGGCCCGGGTGATGAGGTTGCCGGTCCGGACCAGGGCTTCGAGGACCTGCTTGGGGAACATGCCGCCCAGCCGGGCCAGGGTTTCAACGAACCCGGGCATGACCGCGAGGTAGTAGTAGTGGTCGATCTTGCAGGCCACGGACCGGCCCGGCATGTTCAGCAGCCAGGGCTCGTCCGCATAGGCCCTGCCCAGCGCCTTTTGCAGGCGGTCGATGCTCGCCGTGTAATCCGCCAACGCCATGTCGCCCTCCTCTGTTGCAGGATGCGCCACGAAAAACGCCCCGCAGGGCGGGGCGTTTCGGTATGCTAGTTCAGGCGCTTTTCAAATCGCTTGAGATAGTCGGCCCGCAGTATGCCGTTGACCGTGCCTTCGATGTGCTCGACCTTGGCCGGATCGTCGATCTTCGCCGACAGGGCCTCGAGCTTGGCGGGCAGAATCCGTTCGCAGTAGTCGCTGCGCGCATAGGTGTCCAGGTTGACGTGCGTCTGGTTGGCCACCACGTAGCAGGCCACGACCTTGGCCGCGTAGTAGTTCTCGTAGGCGGCGTCAAAGTCCGAGGCCTGTTCCGCGCACTCGCCCTTGAGGAAATAGGCGTAGGCCAGGTCCATGGCGTTATCCGGCTGGGCGATGGTGTTGTCCAGGTAGACCTGGGCCTGGGCGCAGTTGCCCTGCTTGACCATGGCCCACCCGAGATCGAGGTCGTTTTTCTGCGCGCCGCAGGCGGCGAGCAGGGAAATCATGGCCGTCATGGCCGCTGCAAGCAGAATTCGTTTCATGTCGGGTATCCTCTCAAAAAAAGCATCTCTTTCGGTTTATTGGAATATCTAGCCCAACATCGGGCCGAAGTCCAGACGCTAGATGGAAATGACCAGGGGAACGACCACCGGATCGCGGCCGAGCACCTTGCGGAAGAACCGACGCAGGGCCGAACGGATGCGTTCCTTGAGCTTGGCCGTGTCGCCGGGCGCGATGTTCTCGTGCACGTCCAGGACGATGCACTTGGCGTCGTCGAGCAGATGCATGTACTGCTGCTCGAAGACGAACCCCTTGCTCATGATGTCCGGGCCCATGGAGATTTCGCCCGAGGCCTCGTCCACCACCAGGACCACGATGACCATGCCCTCGCCCGCCAGCAACTGGCGTTCCTTGAGCACGGATTGGCCCACGTCGCCCACGCCCTTGCCGTCCACCAGGATCTTGTCCGCCGCGATGCGCGGCAGCAACTCGATGGACCCGTTTCCATGAAAAGTCACAGGCTGGCCGTTCTCCACGACCATGGACTTCTCGTCCTCCACGCCGCAGTCCACGGCCAGCCGCCGGTGCTTGACCAGGTGGCGGTACTCGCCGTGCACGGGGATGAAATATTCGGGCCGCACGGTCTGGAGCATCAACGTCAGCTCGCCCGCGTGGGCGTGGCCCGAGGCGTGGATGCCGTGCATCTTCTCGTACAGCACCTCGGCCCCGAGGCGGTAGAGGTTGTTGATGACCCGGTTGATGGCCTTGACGTTGCCCGGGATGAACCGGGAGGAGAGGATGAACAGGTCGTCGGGCCGCACGGACAGCTGCCTGTGCTCGCCCATGGCGATGCGCGACAGGGCGGCCAGGGGCTCCCCTTGGGAGCCGGTGACCAGCAGGACCAGCTGGGAGTCGCCGTATTCGTCCAGGCCGTCCAGCTCGATGAGCGTGCCCTTGGGCACCTTGAGATGGCCCAGGTCGCGGGCCAGTTCGATATTGCGGTGCAGGGACTTGCCCGAGATCGCGACCTTGCGCCCTTCGGCGTCGGCCAGGTCGAAGATCTCCTGGATGCGCTGGATGTGGCTGGAAAAGAGGGAGACCAGGATGCGCCCCTTGGCCGTGGTGAAAATCTCGCGCAGGGAGACCTTGATCTCGCGCTCGGTCAGGGCGAACCCCTCGTTGCCCACGTTGGTGGAGTCCGAGAGCATCAGCCGCACGCCCTCGTCCGAGAACTTGCGGAACGCGGCCAGGTCGGTGGCGTGGCCGCCCAGCGGATTGCGGTCGATCTTGAAATCGCCGGTGTGCACCACCCGGCCCACCGGGGTCTCGATGCCCAGGCCGAACCCCTCGATGATGGAGTGGCAGACCGGGAAGAAATTGAAGCGGAAATCGCCGAGCAGGAGACGGTCGTAGGGACGCACCGGGCGCAGGTCGGCCCAGCGGTCCAGGTCGTGCTCGCGCAGCTTGTTCTCCACCAGGCCGAGGGTGAACTCCGAGCCGTAGACCGGCACGTCCACGTTCTGCAACAGCCAGGGCAGCGCGCCGATGTGGTCCTCGTGGCCGTGGGTCAGGACGATGCCGTTGAGCATCTTCTTGTTGCGCAGCACGAAATCGAAGCAGGGAATGACCACGTCCACGCCGAAATGGTAGTCCTCCGGGAACATCAGGCCGCAGTCCACCATGACCAACGACCTGTCGGTCCGGTAGAGCATGCAGTTCATGCCGATCTCGCCGAGCCCGCCCAGCGGATAGAGTGTGAAGGACTTCTGGGCCATGCGCCTACCCCTTTGCCAACAGTTCTTGGTACGCCTCGTTCATCATGGCATAGAGGTCATCCTTGAACCGCTCGCGTTCCTTGAGGGTGTACTGCGCCGGGTCGATGACCGGCAGCGCCTTGAACCGGACCACGGGCCGGTTGTCGATGATGAAATCGCCCTTGCCCATGATCCGCCCGGTGTTGGTCATGACGAACGGGACCACGGGCAGCCCGGCCTTGAGGGCCAGGATTATGGCCCCGATCTTGAAGTCCATGAGTTGGCTCAGGTCCGTGTTGCGCGTGCCTTCCGGGAAAATGAGCGGGGAGATGCCCGCCTTGGCGGTCTCCACGGCCTCGTTCAGGGACTGCATGGCCGCGCGCCGGTTTCCCCGGTCGATGCAGATGTGCCCGGCGTGGCCGAGCGCCTTGCCGTAGAGGGGAATCTCGAACAGGGACTTCTTGGCCACGAAGCGGATGCGGTTGCCCTTGAGCAGGTAGAAGAGCACGGGGATGTCCAGGTTGGACTGGTGGTTGCCGATGAACACGTAGTGCCCTTTCGGGTCCACGTCGCCCATGTCCGCCTCGATCTTGACGCCCGACAGCTTCACGGCGGCAGCCCCCCAGGCCAGCCCCCAGCGGTCATATTCCTCGGGCGTGGAAGTATCGGGGTCCACCTTGAGCATCTTCAGAGAATACCAGATGGTTACGGGGACAAGCAGGATGGTGAAAAACAGTCTTCGGAGCATAGGTTTCCTTGTTTGAGTAACTCCAGCCTGAGTAAACCATATTGCGCCGCGAAACAAGAGCGCAACCGGGTGGTAGGCATTATAGTTCGGCGTCAAAACGTGATTTTTTCGATTCCGGGCCTTTTTCCGGGCAAAGCGGGACGTCGCGGACAAAAAAAGAGGGGGAAGTCCCCCTCTTTGTTTCATGCGTGCCGGACAGGGCCCGAACCGGAACCGCTAGACGGTTGATTTGGAACCGCGTCCCTTGGCCGCCGTGCCGAGATCGATGGCGTCCACCGGGCACACGCCCCGGCACTCGCCGCAATTGGTGCAGTTGTCCCGCTCGGGCCGGGTCTCCAGCCCGCAGGTCCGGTCGCACTTGCCGCAATCGGTGCACGAGTCGGCCACACGGTACTTGAACAACGAGAACCGGCCGAGGATTTCCAGCACGCCGCCCGTCGGGCACAGGAAACGGCAGAAGAAGTAGGGAATGAGCAGCCCGAGCAGCAGCGCCCCGACCACGATTCCGGTACGTATCAACCACAGGGGAAAGGCGTGCTCAAAGGTCAGCACGGTCGAATTGACGAACTCGCCGGTGCGGATGGGCACGGCCCAGCGCGGGTTGTGCATGCCGAAGAACAGGACCGCGCAGATGGCGGCGGCCACGTACTTGCCGTACCCGGCCACGGCCGCGAACCGGCCGCGCACCTTGCCGCGCAGCACCGCCACCTTGCCGAACAGCTCGTTCAGCATGCCTGCCGGACAGGCGTACCCGCAAAAGGCCCTGCCGAACAGCAGCCCCGAGGCCAATATGCCCAGGAGCATGATCAGCCAGAGCTGCTTGCCCGGACACTGGACGACCGGACAGTTGGCGCAACTGACGTAGGGCACGGCAAAGGGACAGCGGAAAATCCCGTAGTAGGAGAACTCCGCGATGGCGAACAGGGCCACGGCCTGGATGAGACGGCGGACCCAGTAACGGACGCTTCTGGTTGCGGTGGTATTAGACATCCTTCACCCCGTATTTTTCGGCAAGGCGCTGTCCCTCGTCGGACAGCGCGGGAATGAATCCGGCATCCCGAAAGCAGGCCTGCCCCTCTTCTCCGCAGATGAAGTCGATGAATGCCTGGGCCATGTCCCGGTTTTCGGCCCATTTCATCATCCCGATGGTGAACGGAATGGGCGGGGCCGGGAAATACTCCTCCGGGATGGGGATGATCTCGAAGGCGTCGCGGTAGCGCGGCAGCCGGGTGACTCGGCGTTCGACCACGGCCACGTCCGCCTTGCCCGCGGCCACGTCGGCCACGTCGTGCTGGACGCAGGACCCCAGATAGATGGAGTTGGCCGTGGCCTCCTTGACCACTCCGCTCTTCTTGAGCACGCCCATGGCGGCCGCCCCGCCGGGCGGCGAGGAGTCCGGCGAGCACAGGGTCTTGACGCCGTCCTTCTTCAGGTCGTGGATGGAAGTGATTCCGGCCGGATTGCCCTTGGGCGTGACCAGGACGTACTCGGTGAAGCACAGGGGCTGGAAGGAGAGCATTTTGCCCTGCCCCTTCAAGGCCTTGGCCAGCTTGAGCACGCGGGGGGCAAAGACCTCGGTCCTGGCGCTGCCGCCGAGCAGGGACTTGCCCAGCGCTCCGGCAAAGGCGCCTGTATAGCTGATGGACCCGCCCGTGGCCTGTTCGAACTTGGCGTTGGCGGGCATGAACGCCTCGGCCAGCCCGCCGCAGGACCAGACCTGCAGGCTCCCGCCGGCGAAGGTCCCCTCCGGCGCGGCATCCGCCGTACGCGCGCCCATGGGCACAAAGGCGGTGGTCAGCGCCGCTCCGCCGCCGACCATGAATTTTCGTCGGCTCAACCGTTTCTTGTCATTTGACATCCGTAGTGCTCCTTCCCGGGAATTCCCACAGCGTCCGCCCGACACTGTTTGCATTTGGTGAAAACGTACAGGTCCTTGCCGCATCGACGCATGACCTCGGCCATATCCCGGCCGGTGGGTCGGCAAAAATGTTTCAGTCCGTTGCGCGGGATCAGGGGCATGGGGTTGAACACCTTGGCCCCGAGTTGCGCGGCCATGCCGGATACGGCCTCGGCCTCGCGCATATTGATCTGCGGGATGACGACCATGTTGACCTTGACCACCATGCCCGCCCCTGCGGCCCGGGCAATGCCCTCGCGCTGGCGGTCGATGAGGAGCCGCGCCGCTTCCGTTCCCTTGATCCAGGTCCCGCCCTCGCGGATGCGCGGCTGCACCTGGGCCACGGTGTCCGGGGTCACGCCGTTCACGGTGACCGTCAGCGTGTCGACCCCGATCTCGACCAGCCTGTCCATGCTTTGCGGCAGGGCCAGGCCATTGGTGCACAGGCACAAGGCGGCCCCTGGAGCCTGCTGCCTGACCCGCTCCAGGCATTCGAAGGTTTCTTCATTGGCCAAAGGGTCGCCCGGCCCGGCGATACCCACGATGGAGTCGCCGCCGTATTCATTCAAAAAGGCCAAGGCCCTGAGCGCGGCGGCCCCGGGAGTCATGACCGCTGCGGCCGTGCCCGGCCCGGGCAGATCCGGGTCGTCGGACAGGATGCGCTCACAATAGGCGCAGGCCAGGTTGCAGCGCGGGGCGACGGGCAGGTGGATTCTGGCCACCCGGCCGTGGGCCTCGTCGTTCAGGCACGGATGAAAAGGGATGGACGATGCATGAGGCAACACCTCCCCCGGCTCTCGAGTCGTTGTCAGGACTTCCATACAGGCACTTCCTGGGGTGAAAGGGTTCAGCGGCGCAAGGACGTCCGCGCCCGGAACCAGCCGGACGGACCAGATACATCAAAACTGTCTATGGATATCCCTCGAAGCGCTCTATAGCACGACGCGCAAACCTGCATATCATCCCGCACTCCATCATGATTTCACACCAAATCCCGTATTGCCCCCCCCGGCGTTGGGCTGGGCGCAAAAAAAGGGCGGCGGGTTACCCCGCCGCCCTCGCGACTGTGAATCGATTTGATCCGTTATTCCTCGTTGTGCTTCTTGTTGGCCGCGATGACCTTTTCGGTCTCCTGGGGCGGGCACTCCTCGTAGGCGGCGAACTCCATGAAGAAGGTGCCCTGGCCGCCGGTCATGGAGTTGAGGTCCGGGGCGTAGCGCAGCATCTCGGCCATGGGCACGTGGGCCTTGACCTCGGTGATACCCGCCTGGGAGTCGGAGCCGAGCACCTTGCCGCGACGGGACGACAGGTCGCCGATGACGTCGCCCATGAACGAGTCGGGCACGGCCACGGTGACCAGCATAATCGGCTCGAGCAGGGCCATCTTGGCCTTTTCGCAGGCCTTCTTGAAGGCCAGGGAACCGGCCACCTTAAAGGCCATTTCCGAGGAGTCCACGTTGTGGTAGCTGCCGTCGTACAGGGTCACCTGGAAGTCGATGACCGGGTAACCGGCAAGCACGCCGCGCGCGGCGGTCTCCTGGATGCCCTTGTCCACGGCCGGAATGAACTGGCGCGGGATGGAGCCGCCCACGATCTGGTCCACGAACTCGTAGCCCTCGCCGGACGCCCTGGGCGCGACGTGAATCCAGCAGTCGCCGAACTGGCCGCGTCCGCCGGACTGTTTCTTGTGGCGGCCCTGGATTTCCTTGGCCCCGGTCTTGAAGGTCTCGCGGTACGGGACCTTGGGGGTCTTGAGCAGGATGGCGGTCTTGTAGCGGCGCTTGGCCTTTTCGACCGAGATCTCGATGTGGTTCTGGCCCATGCCCGAGAGCAGGATGTCGGCGGATTCCTCGTCGCGCCCCAGCGTCAGGGTGATGTCCTCCTCGAGCAGCTTGGCCACGGCGGCGTAGACCTTGTCCTCGTCGCCCTTTTCCTCGGGGGCCAGGGCAAAGGTGATCAGCTGCGGGGCCAGTTCGGGCTTGGCCAGCTTGAACTCGCCCTTCTCCACCAGGGTATCGCCGGTGTGGGTGTTCTTCAGCTTGGCCAGGGTGACGATGGCGCCCGGGCCCATGGGGGTCTTGACCGGGGTCTGCTCCTTGCCGTTCATGAGCAGGAGCTGGCCCACGCGTTCCTTCTCGCCGTTGCCGGTGTTGACCAGCTGGGAGTCGGGGGAGAGCTGGCCCGCCAGGACGCGGACCACGGTCAGCTGGCCCGCGAACGGGTCGGCCTGGGTCTTGAAGACGAAGCAGGCCATGGGTTCGTCCGGGGAGCTGGCCAGTTCGGAACCGTCCTCGCCCTGCCACGGCTTGTGGTCCAGCGGGCCGGGCAGCAGGTTCTGCACGGTGTCCAGGATCATCTGGCCGCCCTGGCAGTTGAGCGCGGCGGAGACGACCACCGGCACGAGTTCGCCGGAGGCCACGCCCGCCTGAAGGCCCTTGGTGATGTCCTCGGGGGACAGTTCGCCTTCCTCGAAATATTTCTCCATGAGCTCTTCGTCGGATTCGGCGATGTTCTCGATCATGGTCTCGCGGATGGTCTCGACCTCGTCGGCGATGTCGCCGGGGATTTCGCCCTCGGAGACCGCGCCGTCCGCGCCGAGCATAAGCGCCTTGCCGGAGAGCATGTCCACCACGCCCTTGAAGTCCTCCTTGGCCCCGATGGGATAGTAGAGCAGGGCCGGACGCGCGCCCAGAGCATCGGAAATGCCGTTGAAGGCCAGGTCGAAATCGGCCCGGTCGCGGTCCATCTTGTTGATGACGATCATGGAGGGAAGACCCATCTCCTGGACCTGGGCCCAAATCTTGCGGGTCAGCGGCTTGACGCCGTCCACGGCGTCGATGACCATGACCACGCCGTCGGCGGCGGTCAGGGAGTAGGAAAGATCACCGGCAAAGTTGGAGTCGCCGGGGGTGTCGATGAGAAAGTGGTCGTTCTTGTTCCACTTGAAGCTGGCGAAACCGGGCTGGATCGAACCGCGACGCTTGATTTCCTCGGGCTCAAAGTCGAGAACGGTGCTCCCTTCTTCGACCTTGCCGAGGCGGTTTACAACTCCCGAGTTGAAAAGCAGCATCTCGGCGACGGTGGTTTTACCGCTACCGCCGTGACCGACGAGTGCATACGTTCTTTGGGTCTTCAGGTCAGGCATACTTCACTCCACATCGTTTCTGGTTGTCCTTATTGGAGTCGCGGAGCCGCTTTCGCCCCGCGAAAAGCACAGCACTTGGTTTTTTACGGGTTTAGTCCTATAGGAAGACCAACGCGAGAATGTCAAGTGTTGCCAGCTCTTCAACTTTATTCCAAACACTTGAAATAACGTTTTTTTTCTACGAGCTTCTTCATAAAATACCCTCTTTCGCAAACAATATCAATCCGTTGTCGCGACATTGAGAGAAACTTTCAGGAGTGCCCATTGCAGCTCACAAGCGAGATTTTCACCTCCACGGCCCAGTCCATACGGACCGGGGGCGGCCACCTTTTCTGGTCGGGCAATATTTCGGAATCGCTGAGAAATTCCATCGAGGAATTCGGGCAATCCGCCCCGGTCCTGGTCTACAACGGCGAGCACGGCCCCACGCTGGCCGCGGGCTCCGCCCGGCTGGCCGTGCTGGCCGACCTGGGCAGGCCGGTCCTGGCGCGCATGGTCGAGGGCGAGGACGCCGTTTCGCTGGGGCTGCTCTACCTGGCGGACAACGCCCACCGCGAGCTCGACGACGCCATGCGCTTCAAGGCGCTGCGGTATTTCGCCCCGCTCCTGGAACGGGACGTGCTGGAACGGGACGTCCTGCCCCGGCTCGGGGTGCGGGCCAAGTCCAAGGACGCCCGCCTGCTCCTCGACTGGCTCGGGCTGCCCGAATCGTGGCAGGCGCTGCTCGGACGCGGCACCCTGCCCCTGGCCGCCGGGATGGTCCTGGCCCGCATGGACGTGGCCGACCGCGACGCGGTCATGCCCCTGTTCGCGGGCATGGCCTGGTCCCGGTCCAACGCGGTCAACGTCCTGACCTGGCTGTACGAGGCGGCGAGAATGGCAGGCTGCCCCGTGGCCGAGGTCATGGACAAGGCAGGCATGCCCGCCCTGCTCGATCAGGGGCTGTCGCCCAAGGACGCCATCGCCCGGCTGTGCGCCGAGGCCCGCCAGGCGCGCCATCCCGAGCTGACCCGGCTGCGCGAGCGGTTCGACGCGGCGGCCCGGACCGTGACCGGAGGCACGGCCTGGAAGCTGATCCAGCCCGACAATTTCGAGACCGACGGGGCCGAGCTGTCCGTGCGGGTCAAGGACCGCGAGCAGCTGGCCAAGGCCGTTCAGGAGTTGCAGACCATGGCCGACAACCCGGCCTGGGAAACCGTGTTTCGTCCGGGCGGTGACAATGACTAAGCTACCCAGACATCTGCGCAAGATCGGCCAGGTGTTCGTGGACGAGTCCATGACCGACACGCCCATCGCCCGCCGGGTCCGCAAACGGCTGGCCGAGGGCGGCCGGGCGGACATCCCCTGGACCGTGATCCCGCCCGACCAGGACCGCGTGGTCTTCGACCAGGGCGAGACCCAGGCCGTGTACCTCAAGGAGTACAAGGGGCGGTTTCTGCGCTTCTGCCCCGGCACCCGCGCCTATCATTGCTGTGGCTACCGGATCATCCACATCGGCGAGAACTGCCCCATGGCCTGCTCCTACTGCATCCTCCAGGCCTATTTCCAGGACCGGGTGCTCAAGGTCTGGGCCAACCAGGACGACCTGTTCCGCGAACTGGCCGACGGCTTCGGCGCGGATCGCGACACCCGCTACCGTGTGGGCACCGGCGAGTTCACCGACTCCCTGGCCCTGGAGCACCTGACCGGCTACAGCCGCGACCTTGTTCATTTTCTGGAGGATTACGACAACGTGGTCCTGGAGCTGAAATCCAAGGTGGTGGACCTGTCCTGGATGGACGGAACCACGCGCACGGACCGCGTCCTGCCCGCCTGGTCCCTGAACGCCCCGTTCATCAACGAGCACGAGGAGTTCGGCGTATCCACCCTAACCGAGCGGCTGGAGGCGGCCCGGACCTGCGCCGAGGCGGGGTTCAAGGTCTGCCTGCACTTCGACCCGATCATCCGCTTCGACGGCTGGCGCAAGGGGTACGGCGAGATCATCGACCGCATCTTCGACTATGTGAAACCCGAGCAGATCGCCTACATGTCGCTGGGCTCCTTCCGCTGCATGCCCCAGCTCAACCCGATCATCGAGGACAAGTTCCCGGAGACCACGTACATATATAATGAATTCGTCCCCGGCCTGGACGGCAAGGCCCGCCTGCTCCGCCCCCTGCGCGTGGAGCAATTCAAGTTCATGGTCGACCGCCTCCGCGCCCACGGCATGGAGGAGCAGCTCTATTTCTGCATGGAATCCACCGAGGTCTGGAACGAGGTCTTCGGCTACGCGCCCAAGGACTTCGGCGGGCTGGGCAAGCGGCTGATGGGGCGGGCGTTCAGGGAATATACATAGTGTCCCCGCATTTTCTTGTGGGAGGCTCAAGGTAAATGTATTGTAACGTGTCCGCATTCACCTGACCGAGGGCTACCGGAGCATCGATGAATAATGCTAAGTTATTTAGACAACTAAAAAAGGATTGCCATGATCTCTTGAGTGAAGATGTCTCTATTAAAGAGTTTCAATGGAAGATAAGACTGATTGAATCTGCGATGACATCCTTTGATGACAGGAAAAATAGAGACTTTTTTACAGGAATTGAAGGTGAGCTAGAACTCATTATTTATACAGTAGAATCTAAATTACAACAAAGAGAAAGTAACAAGATAGTGAATAAAGTTCTTCGTTGGCTCGATACAATGGGCCTGTGAAAATCTGATACACCCACACCGAATTTATTCAAGCGATACTGTGCCTTCATGGCTGCAGGAAGTTCAAAGGAAAGTGTCGTGTCCTCAAATTTTTCACCTGAACGACCGGCCTTTCAGGAAATAGTCTAGACATTGCCGCGTATTCGCCAATTTGAAAAAAAATCCCTGACAGCACTTGCCAACCATATAATATTGGGCTAAGTACCCCCGACTTTAAATTCACACATCCCGCCCATAACTCCGGGTGGCCCGTGATGGCACGGGCTCCTTATTGGACCGCGGGATGGACGAAAAACCCAGGAGATTATCATGGCTTACGTTACTATGAAGCAGATGCTGGAGACCGGCGTCCACTTCGGCCACCAGACCCGCCGTTGGAACCCCAAAATGCGCCCCTACATCTTCGGCGCCCGCAACGGCATCCACATCATGGACCTGCAGCAGACCGTCAAGATGTTTGCCACCGCCCATGACTTCATCGTCGACACCGTCGCCAAGGGCGGCAAGGTGCTGTTCATCGGCACCAAGCGCCAGGCCCAGGAGTCCGTCAAGGCCGAGGCCGAGCGCGCCGGCATGTTCTTCGTCACCCACCGCTGGATGGGCGGCACCCTGACCAACTTCCAGACCATCAAGAAGTCCATCGACCGCCTCAAGAACCTCGAGCAGATGTTCGAGGACGGTTCCATCTCCCGCTACACCAAGAAGGAAGCAGTGGGCATGAACCGCGAGGTCAAGAAGCTGAACCTGGCCCTGGGCGGCATCAAGGACATGAACGACGCGCCCAAGGCCGCCTTCGTCATCGATCCCAAGCGCGAGCAGATCGCCATCCAGGAATGCCGCAAGCTCGGTATCCCGGTCGTGGCCGTGGTCGACTCCAACTGCGACCCGGACATGGTCGACTACATCATCCCGGGCAACGATGACGCCATCCGCGCCATCAAGCTGTTCGCCACCCACATGGCCGATGCCTGCCTCGAAGGCGCCGCCATGCAGAAGGACTACGAGGCCAACGCCAAGGCCGAAGCCAAGGCCGCTGCCGCCGCCAAGGAAGAA
The DNA here is from genome assembly GCF_051175575.1 of Pseudodesulfovibrio sp. lm2024. Classification (NCBI taxonomy): domain Bacteria; kingdom Pseudomonadati; phylum Thermodesulfobacteriota; class Desulfovibrionia; order Desulfovibrionales; family Desulfovibrionaceae; genus Pseudodesulfovibrio; species Pseudodesulfovibrio sp. lm2024. The sequence continues at coordinate 1,449,488 of NZ_CP195092.1, read as the reverse complement.
GCCGCCCCCGTTGCGGAAACCGAAACCGAAGAGAAGGCCGAGGCTCCCGCCGAAGCCGCTTCCGAGGAGTAGAAATAATGTCGATCACTGCCGCACAAGTTAAGGCCCTGCGCGAGAAAACCGGCGCGGGCATGATGGATTGCAAAAAGGCCCTGGCCGAGTCCGGAGGGGACGAGGAAAAGGCCGTCATGTACCTTCGCGAGAAGGGGCTGTCCAAGGCCGCCAAGAAGGCCGGACGCGCCACCTCCGAAGGTCTGGTCACCCCGTACGTCTCCGAGGACGGCAAGACCGCCGTCATCGCCGAGCTGCTCTGCGAAACCGACTTCGTGGCCAAGGGCGACGACTTCGTGGCCTTCGCCGAAGCCCTGTCCAAGAAGATCGCCGACCTGGATGTGACCTCCGGCTCCGCCGAGGATCTGCCCGCCGAGGTTGCCGACGTCACCGACCTGATCGCCAAGCTGGGCGAGAACATGGGCGTGGGCCGTTTCGCCAAGGTTTCCACCGACGGCGTGCTGGGCGTGTACATCCACTCCAACAACAAGCTGGGCGTCATCGTCGAGCTGACCGGCACCGACGACGTCGAAGTCGCCAAGGACGTGGCCATGCACGTGGCCGCCATGAACCCCGCCTGCATCTCCCCCGAGGAGCTGCCCGCCGAGACCCTGGAAAAGGAAAAGGCCCTGTACATCAAGCAGGCCATGGACGAGGGCAAGCCCGAAGCCATCGCCGAAAAGATCGTCGTGGGTCGCCTGAACAAGTTCTACAAGGACGTCTGCCTGATCGAACAAGCCTTCATCAAGGACGACAAGCAGACCATCAAGCAGATCCTCAAAGGCGGCACCGTGGCCAGCTTCCACCGCTTGGCGCTCGGTGAAAAGGCCGAGTAACCGAACAGCCGAAAAAATGAAAACGGGCCTTACGGCCCGTTTTTTTTGTCTGAAAAACATGCTATCGCCTTTGGGCGAGATCGTATCGCAACCTTTCTTACACGCAGGGGTACCAATGACCAAGACGCGTTATTCGCGGATTCTACTGAAACTGAGCGGCGAAGCCCTGGCCGGAGACCAGCAGTTCGGCATCGAGCCCGAGGCCATCGGGCAGTTCGCCAAGGAGATCGCCGAAGTGGCCGCCACCGGCCTGCAGATGGCGCTCGTCATCGGCGGCGGCAACATCTTTCGCGGCATGGCCGCCTCGGCCAAGGGCATGGACCGCGCCCAGGGCGACTACATGGGCATGCTGGCCACGGTCATGAACGCCCTGGCCGTCCAGGACGCGCTCGAAAAGAACGGCTGCGACACCCGGGTCATGACCGCCCTTCAGATGGCCGACGTGGCCGAGCCGTACATCCGCCGCCGGGCGCTGCGGCACATGGACAAGGGCCGCGTGGTCATCTGCGCCGCCGGCACCGGCAACCCCTACTTCACCACGGACTCGGCCGCCGCCCTGCGCGCGCTGGAACTGAAGTGCGACGCCATCTTCAAGGCCACCAAGGTGGATGGCGTGTACGACAAGGACCCGGTCAAGTTCGACGACGCGGTCAAATACGCAACCGTCTCGTACATGGAAACCCTGGAAAAGCGGCTCGGCGTCATGGACTCCACCGCCATTTCCATGGCCCGCGACAACAACCTGCCGATCGTGGTCTTCAATCTGTACAAGGAAGGCAACATCCGCAGGGCCGCCAACGGCGAAACCATCGGAACGATTGTTCAAGGAGATTAATATGCAAACCGTACTCGACGACGGCAAAAAGAGAATGGCCGGCGCCATCGGCGCCCTGGACAAGGACTTCGGCAAGCTGCGCACGGGCCGGGCCACCACCGCCCTGGTGGACACCCTCATGGTGGACTACTACGGCACGCCCACGCCCATCAGCCAGCTTTCCTCCGTGTCCGTGCCCGACTCCAAGACCATCACCATCCAGCCCTGGGACAAGGGCGCGTTCGGCGCGGTGGAAAAGGCCATCCAGACCTCGGACCTGGGCCTGAACCCGGTCAACGACGGCAAGATCATCCGCATCGCCATCCCGCCCCTGACCGAGGAGCGCCGCAAGGAGCTGGTCAAGGTGGCCAAGAAGTACACCGAGGACGCCAAGATCGCCATCCGCAACGTGCGCCGCGACATGAACGACGCCCTCAAGAAGATGGAAAAGGACAAGGACATCTCCGAGGACGACCTGCGCCGCGGCGAGGCCGACGTCCAGAAGATGACCGACGACTACGTCAAGAAGGCTGACGAGGTCATGGCCGCCAAGGAAAAAGAAATCCTCGAGATCTAGGACCAATCCTTGAGCAACATGCATATTCCCACCCACATAGCCATCATCATGGATGGCAACGGCCGGTGGGCGAAACAGCGCGGGCTGCAGCGATCCGACGGCCACCGGGCCGGGACCGAGGCGGCCCGCGCCGTCGTCACCCGCTGCCGCGAGCTCGGCGTGCGCCACCTCACCCTGTACACCTTCTCCAAGGAGAACTGGTCGCGCCCCAAGGACGAGGTCAAGACCCTGTTCGACCTGCTGACCACCTTTCTCAAGCGGGAGGAGAAGAGCCTCAAGGAACAGGGCATCCGCCTCAAGGTCCTGGGCGAGATCGGCGACATGCCCCTGGCCGTGCGCCAGGTGCTCAAGCACGTCATCCGCCAGACCGCCGACTGCTCGGAGATGACCCTGAACCTGGCGCTCAACTACTCGGGCCGGGAGGAGATTCTCCGCGCGGCCCGGGCGCTGGCCGCCAAGGGACTGCCTCCCGAGGCGATCACCGAAGAGGCGTTCGCGGCCGAACTGTGGACCGCGGGCCAGCCCGACCCGGACCTGGTCATCCGCACCAGCGGGGAGTTGCGGCTGTCCAACTACCTGCTCTTCCAGTCCGCCTATTCCGAGTTCTACTTTACGGACATATACTGGCCGGACTTCACTCCCGAGGAGCTGGAAAAGGCCATCGAGGATCTGAACGGCCGCCAGCGGCGCTTCGGCAAGACCGGCGACCAGTTGGACGGCGCCTAGACGGCCGGGCGCCCATTCCGTGGTCCGGCGTGTTGCCCCCTGCCGTCAAATAGCGTAGAGAAAACGGATTCAAGCCGAGTCCGGAATCACCATTAACCGCTGAAATACTCCATGGATATCTCCCCGCATAAGCAACGAATCGCCACCAGCGCCGTCCTGGCCATACTCCCGGCCCTGGCCCTGATCTTCCAGGGATGGGTCCTGTTCGCGGTTCTCGCCCTGTTCAGCGTCCTGACCCTGTGGGAGTTCTACTCCATGTTCCGGCCCGTGCAGTCCATGACCGCCTTCAAATCGCTGGGCGCGGCCTGCACCTTCCTGCTCATGGGGGCCTACACCACCGGCGACGCCCGCTATCCCGGGGTCATCCTGGCCCTGGCCTTCTGGGCCTCCGCCATGGTCTTTCTGCTGCGCTACAACAAGGACGTCACCGCGTCCTACCGCCACGCGGCCATCTTCCTGGCCGGGCTGTTCTACATCCCGCTGAATTTCCACTTCTTCCTCTACTTCGACCGGCTGGAAATACTGCTCGTACTGGGCGCGGCCGTGCTCTCGGACACCGCCGCCTTCTACGCGGGCTCCCTGTTCGGCAAGCGGAAGATCTGGCCGCGCATCAGCCCCAAGAAGTCCTGGGCTGGGTCCATCGGCGGCATGACCGCCTGCACCGTGGGCACCATGGCCTGGGGCCTGTTCCTCGGCCTGCCCGAGGTGGCGTGGTGGAAGTGGCTGCTGCTCGGCATGGCCCTGAACGTGTCCGCCCAGATGGGCGACTTCTTCGAGTCCGCGCTCAAGCGCTCTCTGGACATCAAGGACTCCGGGACCATTCTGCCCGGCCACGGCGGCCTGCTCGACCGTGTGGACAGCCTGCTCCTGGTCATCCCCTGCTACGGCCTGATCTCCATGTTCCAGCCGTTCTTCCCCTAGGCAGACCGGGCCGCCCATGAAAACCTACATCTCCTCCTGGCCCGCTTCGGTCGACTGCCCGCCGTTTCCGCGCAGGCTCGCCATTCTCGGTGCCACCGGCTCCATCGGCGACTCGGCCCTGAAGGTGGTGGCCAAGCACCCGGAGCGGTTCACGGTCACGGCCCTGGCCGGTGGCCGAAACGGCAAGAAGCTGGCCGCGTTGTGCGCCCGATTCCGGCCCGCCTACGCCGCCGTGCTCGACGAGGCGGCGCGCAAGGAATTTCTCGACAACCTGCCGGGCGGCTATGCGCCCGAACTGCTGGTCGGCCCCCGGGCCTACGTGGACCTGGCCGCCATGGACGGGGTCGATCTCGTCCTCTCGTCCATCGTCGGGGCCGCCGGGTTCGAGCCCACCCTGGCCGCGGCCCGCGCGGGCAAGATGATCGGCCTGGCCAACAAGGAATCCCTGGTCCTGGGCGGCCACCTCATCCGCGCGGCCTGCAAGGCGTCCGGGGCCGTGATCCTGCCCGTGGACTCCGAGCACAACGCCCTGTTCCAGGGGTTGGCCGGGCACGGCGCGGACCACGAGATCAAGCGCCTGATCCTGACCGCCTCGGGCGGCCCCTTCCGTGGCCGCGACCGGGCGTTCCTTGAGACCGTCACCCGCGAACAGGCCCTGGCCCACCCCAACTGGGACATGGGCGCGAAAATTTCCATCGATTCGGCCACCCTGATGAACAAGGGGCTCGAACTGATCGAGGCCTGCCATCTGTACGGGCTGCCGCCGGACATGGTCGACGTGGTCGTCCATCCCCAGTCCATCGTCCACTCCCTGGTGGAGTACGTGGACGGCTCCCAGCTGGCCCACATGGGCAACCCGGACATGCAGGTGCCCATCGCCCACTGCCTGTGCTTCCCGGAGCGGGTCACGGTGGACGTGCCCCAGCTCAACCTGGCCTCGGTGGGCACCCTGACCTTCGAGGAGCCGGACCTGGACGCCTTCCCCTGTCTGCGCCTGGCCCGCGAGGCCTTCGACGCCGGGCGGAGCCACCCCATCGTGCTCAACGCGGTCAATGAGATCGCGGTGGACGCTTTCCTCAAGGAACGCATCGGCTTCACCGACATACCGGCCATGATCGAGGCCGGACTTGACCGCCACGCCGCCGTGGACGTATCCACGCCCGAGGCGGTCCTGGCCCTGGACGGCGAAATCCGTCGGGAAACAGAGGGTCGCCTCTAGCCAACCAATCGAAAATGGTTATAGTTATCCGAGCCGCACGCTTTTTTCACCAACGCGGCGACAAGAGGAATACATGATCACGAGCACCATCGCCATTGTCCTGGTCCTGGGCGGACTCATCTTCTTCCATGAACTGGGGCACTTCGCCGTGGCCCGTGTCTTCGGCATGGGGGTCAAGGCCTTCTCCCTGGGCTTCGGGCCCAAGCTGTTCGGCTTCACCTCGGGCAAGACCGACTACAAGGTCTCCCTGATCCCGCTGGGCGGCTACGTGGCCCTGGCCGGAGAACAGGGCGAGGAGGAGACCGACTTCCCGGATGACAAGCTCTTTTCCAAACGCCCTGCCTGGCAGCGCCTGTGCGTGGTGGCCGCCGGTCCGTTCTTCAATTTCCTGCTGGCCTTCCTGATCTACTGGTTCCTGGTCCTGGCTCAGGGCCAGGCCGTGATCCTGCCCCTGGTGGGCGGGGTTCTGCCCGACTCCCCGGCCGCACAGGCCGGATTCGTCAAGGGCGACATGGTCGAGGCCATCGACGGCGTGCCGGTCGACTCCTGGACCCAGCTGGTCGACACCATCCGCGCGGCCGAGGGCAAGCCCCTGAACGTGGTCGTGGACCGGTCCGGCGACAAGCTGACCCTGACCGTCACCCCCCACGTCAGCACCTTCAAGAACTTGTTCGGCGAAGACGTCACCGTGCCCATGGTCGGCATCAACCAGTCCGGGCAGGTGCGCTACGAACCGATCGAGGGAATCGGCATCCTGCCCGCCCTGTCGCACACCTGGGGCATGTCCGAGGTGGTGGTCAAGGGATTCCTGTCCATCATCGAGCGGCTCATCCCGGTGGAATCCGTGGGCGGCCCGATCATGCTCGCCCAGATGGTCCATGAGTCCGCCCAGAGCGGCCTCTACGCCCTGCTCGGCATGATGGCGCTGATCTCCATCAACCTGGCGATCATCAACCTGCTGCCCATCCCGGTGCTGGACGGCGGGCACATCCTCTTCTTCGCCCTGGAGATCGTCTTCCGCAGGCCGCTCAACGACCGCTGGAAGGCCATGTCCATGCGCGTGGGGCTGCTCATCCTGCTCCTGCTCATGTCCCTGGCCATCTTCAACGACGTACGCAGACTGCTCGGCTAGGCGATCTTATGGCCATGCCCAAGACCACGCAGCCGCACGACCTGACCCTGGTCCTGTCCGGCCCCGAGGAACGGCTCCAGCTCGTCCTGGGCCAGCCCGGCCCGGACGGCCTGACCCTGCTCGCCTCCCGCCAGTGGACCGTGCCCGGCCAGTCCGTGCGCTTCCTGGTGCCGGGGCTCAAGTCCGTGCTCGACGAGTTCGGCCTGGACACCTCGGTGCTTGGGCGCATCACCTGCGTGCGCGGCCCGGGCAGCTTCACCGGCCTGCGCCTGGTCCTGGCCGCGGCCGAGGGCGTGGCCGCCGGGCTCGACCTGCCCCTGGCCGGGCTGGACTACCTGCCCCTGCTGGCCACCGGCCCCGGCCCGCTGTCTACCGGCCCGCTCCACGTCCTGACCTACGCCCGGCGCGGCCTGGTCTACATGCAGTCCTTCAACTGCCCGGACCTGACCGAAATCGCCCCCCTGGACGCCCTGACCCTGGAGCAGGCCGGGCAGCGCATGGCCGAGATCGGCCCCGAGGCGCGACTCATGGGCACGGGCCTGCGCAAGAATCCCGATTTTTTCGCGGACCTGGCCCAGGCCGAACCCGGCTACACGCTGCTCGACGCCGCCTTCGACAACCCCGCGCCCGAACTGCTCCTGGCCGCCGCCGAGCGGGCCGGGTTCAGCGGGGAATCCATCGAGCCCATCTACGTGCGCCCGTCGGACGCCGAGGCCAACCTGGACCAGATCGCGGCCAAGCGCGGCCTGGACCCGGAAGAGGCCCGCAGGAAACTCGAGGCCCTGAGCCGGGCCTAGCGCCCTTCTCCCAAAGCCGGACAAGGTTGCCAGACCGCCCCGCTTGCGGGTAGATTCGGACATGCAGACCAACCCCGTCCTCCTCGAAGTCTTCAAGAACCGCTTCTCCTCCATCGCCGAGGAGATGGGCGTGACCCTGACGCACACCGCGTTTTCGCCCAACATCAAGGAACGCCGCGACCTGTCCTGCGCGGTCTTCGACGCGGATGGCGACATGATCGCCCAGGCCGCGCACATCCCGGTACACCTCGGGTCCATGCCCCTGTCCGTCAAATCGGCCATGGCCGCCATGGTCGAGCAAGGCGGCTTCGCGGCCGGCGACATGGCCATGCTCAACGACCCGTTCAAGGGCGGCACCCACCTGCCGGACATCACCATCGTGGCCCCGGTCTTCGCACAAGGCGGGGACAAGCCGGTCTTCTACGTGGCCAACCGCGCCCACCACGCCGACGTGGGCGGCATGGCCTCCGGGTCCATGCCCCTGTCCACCTCCCTATTCCAGGAGGGGCTGATCATCCCGCCCGTGCGCATCGTGCGCGGCGGCGAGGTGGACCGCGAGCTCCTGCGCCTGATCCTGAACAACGTGCGCACCCCGCAGGAGCGCGAGGGGGACTTCTCGGCCCAGTTCATGGCCAACGTCACCGGGGTCCGGCGCATGACCGAATGCATCGGCAAATACGGTCTGGACGTCTGCGCCCACTACGCCCGCGCGCTCATGGATTACTCCGAGCGCATCACTCGCCGGGCCGTGGCCGCCATCCCGGACGGGACCTACGAATTCGAGGATTTCCTGGAAGACGACGGTCAGGGTGCCCGCGACATCGCCATCCGTCTGACCATGACCGTCACCGGCGACCGCGCCCATCTGGATTTTTCAAATAGCGACGACCAGGTGCGCGGCAGCGTCAACGCGGTCCGGGCCATCACCCTGTCCGCCGTGCTCTATGTGTTCCGCGCCCTGGCCGCGCGGGACATCCCGGCCAATGCGGGCTGCATGCGCCCCCTTGCCGTGACCACCCGGCCCGGTTCGGTGGTCGACGCCGAGTTCCCGGCCGCCGTGGCCGGGGGCAATGTGGAGACCTCCCAGCGGCTGGTGGACGTGCTCCTCGGCGCGCTGGCCCAGGCCCTGCCCGAAGCCATGCCCGCCGCCTCCCAGGGGACCATGAACAACCTGACAGTCGGCGGCCGGTCGGCCAAGGGACCGTTCGCCTACTACGAGACCTTGGCGGGCGGCATGGGCGCGGGCCCGAATCATGACGGCGAGTCCGCCGTGCACTCGCATATGACCAACACCCTGAACACCCCGGTGGAGGCCCTGGAGTACGCCTATCCCTTCCGGGTGCGCGAATACGCCATCCTACGCGGCACAGGCGGCCGAGGCACCCACAAGGGCGGCGACGGCCTGGTCCGCGAAATCGAGCTGTTGGCCGACGCCGAAGTCACGGTCCTGTCCGAGCGTCGCGCCCGCGCGCCCTTCGGCGTGAACGGCGGCCTGCACGGCACCCCCGGCCGCAACGTGATCATCCGCAACGGCCAATCCCAGCCCGAGCCCGGCAAGTTCCATCGCGCCCTGCGCACGGGAGACCGCGTGCGCATCGAAACGCCGGGCGGCGGCGGATTCGGCGAGCAGCAACACGACTGACGCCTCCCGTTACCAAAGAGTTGATACACTTCGGCCATGTGACCGCCCTACAGCTGTAACCTGTCGGAGATAGAGCAGTTCCCAGAAGGAGTTGCTTCCATGGACCGCATTCGCGTACTTTTCGTCTGTCGGCACAACAGCGGCCGAAGCCAGATGGCCGAGGCCTTCCTGAGCCGGTTCGGCCAGGACCGGTTCGAGGTCCGCAGCGCCGGGACCGAGCCCACCGTAGTGGAACCGCTGGTCATCCAAGTCATGGACGAGGTGGACTGCGACCTGCACGGCAAGGCCGCCGCCGACGCCCGCGACCTGCTGCGCCAAAGCGAACCCTACCACTACGTGATCACCACCTCCGGCCCGGAGATGCTCAAGGACCTGCCGTCTCTGCCCGCCGAAACCACCCGGCTCGACTGGGGATTCCCCGATCCCGAATACATCACCGGCTCAAAAGAGGAACAACTCGCCGCCGCCCGCGCCATCCGCGACGACATCCGCACCCAGGTCATCCGCTTTCTGAACGATTTCTAGGAGGGGGGAAGGAGCCTCCGGGCCTCCAGCCGTTGGCGAGTCTTCGAGCCTTACGGATGAGGACAGCAGCGATCCGGGGGAAGTGGAGAGGGCAACCCTTTGAAAAGGGCTTTCCCTCTCCCCTTCCCTCGGCCCCCCATCCTCTCTCCCCTCCTAAACTTCATGTATGCGCATCCGCGCGTGCGGCTGGTTATGGAGAAACTTGCCTCATTCATGACGATGTGGGGAACCCCCTTCTCCAAATCAAGACACGCCTTTTCACCCCCGCACGCCCCTGCCGAAGGCACACAAAAAGTTTGGGAGATTCCAAAGAACCTTTTCAAAAGGTTCTTTGGCCGTCGGAGACGCCCGGCCGGCGAGACCCCGCTGGAGGCATGCATCTTAAAAGAAAAGGCCGGTCTTGCGACCGGCCTTAAATGTTTCCCCGGGACCGGCCAAGGCCGATTCCGGGGGAACATGTGGGGGGCGTATTACGGCGTGAGCCGCTGGGTGGTGTTTTCGATCTGCCGTCCCAGCGGCGTCTGCAGGGAGATTTCCCGTTCCACTTTGGTGATGCCCTTGAGCACGGTGGAGTGTTTTCGGCCCAGGTGCTCGCCGATGCATTTGAGCGACAGTTCGGTGTGTTTGCGGGCCAGGTAGAAGGCGGTGTTCCGGGCCAGGACCACGTCGCGCTTGCGGCTCTTGGAGCGCAGTTCCTCTTCGGACATGGCGTAGCACTTACAGATGAATTCGATAATGTGCCCGATGTCCGGGGAGGCGTTGCGCACGGCGTAGTTTTCGAGCACCTCCCAGGCCAGGTTCATGGTCACGTCGCGGTTGAGCAGGCGCGCCTTGAGGATCAGGTTGTTCAGGCAGCTCTCCAGCTGACGGATGTCGGTGGTGATACGCTCGGCCAGCAGTTCGGAGACTTCGCCGGGCACGGCCACCTGCATGCGGCGGGCCTTGTCCAGGATGATGCGGCGGCGGGTCTCCATGTCCGGGCGGTTGATGTGGGCCAGAAAGCCCGAACAGAACCGGGACACGAGGCGGTCGTCCACCTTGTTGAATTCCTTGGGCATGAAGGAACTGGTCAGGACCACCTTGCAGCCGCGTTCGCGCAGGGCGGTCAGGGTGCAGAGCAGTTCCTCCTGCATCTTTTCCTTGCCCTGGAAGAAGTGGACGTCTTCAAGCAGCAGTACGTCGATGGCTTCGCGGAACTGGGCCTTGAACTGGTTCACCTGGCCGGACTTGAAGGCCAGCACCCAGCGGGTGGCGAACTCTTCGGAGGACAGGCAGGCGACCTTGATGTTCTTGCGGTTGGCCGTGCGGCACAGCTCGTTGCCCACGGACTGGAGCAGATGGGTCTTGCCCAGGCCCGGTCCGGAACTCAAGAACAGGTGATCGGAGTTGAAGGCGGTGGAGCCGATGGACTTGCTGGCCGCGCAGGCCAGCTCGTTGGACGGGCCGACAACGAAATCGTCGAAGGAGAAGCGCCAATTGGAGACCGTCACGGGCTTGAGCGACTGGCTCAGGGGCAGCCCCATGTGCTGGGGAGCCCGCTCCGCGACGGCCTTGGTTTTGCCCACGGCCGGGGTCGCCTTGGGGCTCGGCTGGCGCGCGCCGATGTTGATGGTGATGCGGGGCTCCGCGCCGAGGACCTCGGCGGCGGATTCGCGGATAACCTGGAGCAGGCGATCGCGGACCCAGTTGGCCACGAACTCGTTGGGCGCGGTCAAGGTAAGCCGGTTACCTTCCACGCGACCTTGCAGTGGTTTAATCCAGACAGTGAAGAGACCAGGGTTAAGGCTCTTCTCGAGAGAGTAGAGTATTTGCTTCCAGGCAGTGTCGATCATGTTGTGTGAGATAGTGTATCGGGAGGGTTTGGACAATTCGCGTTATTCAATGAAACGGCCAAGACACGGGCAGGTTATCGACAGTGCATCGAGCGCATAACCTACTGTAATATTTTATTTAAACAAAAAACCCACAGCGTGCCGACGTTTTCGGCTCACCGGGTTTGAAACACCGGTGTAACAAGGGTTTTCAGGCTCTCGAATTAATCTAGAGAGCACAATTTTCAACAGGTGTTGAAAAGATTTTCCACAATATTAAAGTTCTTTTTCGCCTGATTAACGACTATTTCACTCTTTTTCTCGTCCTTGAATTTTGTTTTGTGACAACCTGTATCCTACGCAATCGGGAGTAAAATGGAGTACATCTTCACAACCATTTGTAAAAACTGAATATTTAGAGACAACAATCATTCCTATACAAGCGCGGCGTCGAATCCGGCATTAGTGATATGCCGTTAAACCCCCGTCCCTCTAGGGCTGCCGGGTACGCACCCGTTAGGAACAGGTGTAACAATACGGATTCAAAAACAAAAAATACGCCGTAACCGAATCGTCAAGAAAGGCAAGGCCTCTCGGGGGTGGGAAAAAGTCCTGGCCTATGGAAAAAATCTATTCTTGATAGTCTCGGGTCGGATACTTCCCGCAGGCGAATTTGGGGGATTCCGGGCAAAAACCGAGCTGTTCGCAGCGGGCCCCGCCTTTGGCGAATATGGCCGGCAGCTTGTCCTTGCAGATGGCCAGCATGGCGTCAGCCATGGCCCGGACCTCCCATTGGGCGCGATTGCAGCACCGCAGGTGGAAAAAATGGTGCAGGCTGCGGCAGTTCATGGTCAGGACGATCTTGGTCTCCGCGGCCTGAGGCAGGACGAAACGGGCGTCCTCGTTGGCCTTGGTCTTGCGCCCGTTGGCCACCAGGATGTCGCGCAGGTCCGAGTACGCGGACTGGACCTCGGCCATGAACGATTCGAACCGCTCTTTGGCCTCGGGGATCCTGGCGATGGCCGGAGGCACGATGTAGTCCATGTCGTTCTCGGCCACGTAGCGCTGGCTCTGCTGGGAGTAGGAGGCGATGCGGTGCCGGACGACCTGGTGCGAGCAGGCCCGGGAGATGCCCTCCACGGCAAAGGTCATGGACACGTGCTCGATGGGGCTGTCGTGGCCCGACTCCATGGTTTTGGACACGAAGTCGGCCTGAACCTGCGGGTCGATCTCGCCGGAGAGCAGCCGGGGCCACATGTCGGCCACGAACCCGGCGTGGTAGCACTGCCGGAACGCGGCATAGATGAGGGACAGGGCGTCGGGGGTCATGGCCAAAAACTCGACCCTGAGATTCTTTTCCGGCATGTAATTCTACTCCAGATATATATGTAGGTGAAAAGGTCTTTCTGCTTACCGCAAACGGTCGGGACTGTCACCAGCCCGGACCGGGACCGGCTAGTAGCCGATCTTCTCCAGGGCGTCGTCCACCAGTTCCTCCGGGGACCGCGCACTTTGTAATATGAAATGGAGCACGCCGTAGAAGGTCGGTTCCACCTCGGCCAGCCGGGCCGACAATCCGCGCCACAACTCCTCGGCGTCGGCCAGCCCTTCGCGCTCCGCCACTCGGCCCGAGAGCAGGCGGGTGTCTGCCATGAGGTAGAAGACCTTGCCCGCGTCGTGGATGAGCGGCTGCACGCCCGGATCGTCCACCAGCCGGTCTTCGAGCACGATGATCGCGCCCCGCCCCCGCAGGGCCTCGGCCGCGTCTCCGGCGTCCGGCGGCGTGAGCACGGGTTTGCCTGTGCGGTCGGCCAGCAGCCGGGCCAATTCGGCCCGCCCGGAACCGGGCAGCCCGATCAGGACCACGTTGCCGGTCTCGCGCCACGGGTCGGCGTAGTCCTCGCGCCGTTCGCCCCGGGAAAACCCCTTGGCCGCCCCGGCGTCCTCCACGTCGTACTCTTCATTGATGAGATATTTGACCATCGTCTCCTCGACGGGTTCATGTTTGTGTTGCCACGCGGAAGGTATCAAGTAGGATGGCCAAAAGGCAAACCCAAAACCGGACCGCCATGCCCAAGGAACTGATCCACTTCAAGACCGCCGAAAAGACCGCCGCCCTGCTCGCCGACACCCGGTTCGCGCCCGGTCTCGCGATCCATCCCCAGGCCATGCTCCTCGGGGCCGTGCTCCACGACGCCCTGTTCTACGGGGCCACGCCCCGCGCCCTGCCCATGGCCCGCATGGCCCACCGCATCCACGGCGCGCGCGGCGAGGACACCTACGCCCTGCTCCGGCTCCAGGCCCGCCACGCGGCCCGCGCCCCGAACCGCGACCTGGCCGGAGCCCTGCTGGTGGGCATGGTCTCCCACCTGTGGGCGGACACGATCATGCATCCCATGGTCTGGCACCTGACCGGCGACTATTACGCCGCCTCCAGGCGCGAGAAGTCCCTGGCCCGGCAGCGCCACCGCGCCCTGGAGTCCCTCCTGGACATGACCGCCTGCCCGGAGATGATCGGCCGCCCGCTCTACCGCATCCGCAACCAGCTCGCCTCCCTGGGCCCGGCCCTGTTCGACGCCCTGCCCTTAAGCGGCATGGCGGAGCTCGCGGGCATCAGACCGGACAAGGCCGGTCCGGCCCTGGCCTCGGCACTGAAGGTCTTCGCCGGATTCCAGAGGTTGTTCCCGGTCCGCTGGCTGGCTTCTTGCCTGTACGGCGCGTCCGCATGGCTGCCGGACACGGCCCGGGAGATCACCGCCCTGTTCTACGCGCCCCAGTGGCTCGACCAGGCCGACCGGGTGACCGGCCCCATCCGCTACCACGACCCGGTGTCCGACGAGCTCCGGGAGGAGAGCGTGGTCGAGCTCATGGACCGGGCCGCGAACCGGGCCGGGGCGCTCTGCCGCCGCCTGGAACCGGCGGTCTTCGACGGCGGCGGGCAGGTCCTGCCGGAGACCGGGCCGTCCCTGGACTCGGGCAGACGCGGCGCGGGCACCGGGGAGATGCGCCACATGGCCGAAACTTTTTTCCCCACACTTCCGCAACATTCCCGATAGGATGTTGCCCTGTCATCATAAATGCCGTATCGTATCCGAGTAGTCCCTCACTCAACCAGAAAGGAGTCGCCATGAAAAAATACATTCTTATCGGCGCGGGCGTCATCGTAGCCGGCCTCATCACCGCCATCGTGCTCGTCATCCTCAATCTCGGCGACCTGATCAAGGCAGCCGTGGAGGAATTCGGCCCGCCCATCACCAAGACCGAGGTCCGGCTCGGCTCGGCCGACATCTCTGTACTGTCCGGATCCGGGACCCTGTCCGACTTCTACCTGGGCAATCCCGCCGGATTCAAGATGCCCAGCGCGGTCGAGTGCGGAACCATCCGCGTCAAGGTGAACACCGACTCCCTGACCAAGGACAAGATCATCATCGAGGAAATCTACGTGGACAGCCCGGTCATCAGCTATGAGAAGCGGGGCAACACCGACAACTTCCAGACCATCGTCAACAACATCAAGAAGACCGTGGCCGGAGAAAAGAAGGGCGGCACGGCCAAGACCGATGAGGCCAAGTCCGAGACCGGCTCCGAGAAGACGATCCAGATCAACAACTTCATCGTCAAGAACGGCAAGATCAACCTCGGCGGCTCCCTGCTCGACGCCTTCGGCGACCAGGGCATGGGCATCGACCTGCCCGACATCCACCTGAAGGACATCGGCAAGGACAAGGAGACCACTCCGGCCGAGGCGTTCGCCCAGATCCTCGGCGAGATGACCGGCGACGTGACCGGCACGGTCACCGAGGTGGGCAAGCAGCTCTCCGAGGCCGTGGGCAAGGCGGTCGGAGGTGCGGTCGAAGGCGCGGGCAAGGCCGGCGAGTCCGTGGGCGGCGCCATCAAGGGACTGTTCGGCGGCTCCAAGGAATAACCGCCGTTCGCATGCGCATACGGGCCGCCCCGGCACAAGCCGGGGCGGCCTTATCCGTTTCACCGCCCCTTGCCGGGCAGCCCTTTGATGCAGTACAGGTCCAGATCATGAGCCCCACCCCGTATACAGTCGAACCGGTCCTCGACGGCCACACCCTCACCGACCTGCGCATCCGCATCCAGGGCAAGACCTGGCATCTCTGGGGTCGGGACGGGCTTGCGCGCGAGGCCGATTTGGCCGAAGCGGTAGGCGACGACGCCCTGCCCGTGCTGCTGGGCGCGGGGCTCGGCCGCTGCCTGGACCGCCTGCTCGAACGCGGCCTGCCCGTGGCCGTGGTGGACCGGGAACGCGGGCTGCTCGAACGGACCGGGGCCCTCGGGGGACGAGACAGCGCCGTCTGCCTGCACGTGGACGACCCGGACCCGGCCACGGCCCTGGAACGGCTGGCCCGGTGGCGGGAAAAGCACGGCGGCCGCCCGCTCGTCCCGGTGATCCTGCCCCTTTACCAGCGCCTCGACCGGGACTATTACGGCGCCCTGGCCCAGACCCTCAAGGCCGGAGCGCAGCCGGATTTCTGGTCCGTGGCGCGCTATCCCAAGTTCCGGTCAGCCGCCCCCCGCGTGCTCTTTTTCGACTCGGACTATTTCCTGTGCCGGGAGATACCGGCCGCCCTGGACCGCCTCGGCGTGGCCCACCACAGACTGGAGCTGACAAACCGCGAGACCGGCTCCGGCCAATTCATCGAGGGGCTGCTCAAGGCGGTCGTCGACTTCCGTCCGGACCTGGCCCTGACCGTCAACCACTTCGGCCTGGACCGCGAGGGCAAGCTGGCCGGGCTGCTCAATGAGCTCGGCCTGCCCCTGGCCTCCTGGTTCGTGGACAACCCGCACCTGATCCTCTTCGACTACGATCACCCCGGCGCGGACAACACGGCCATCTTCACCTTTGACGCGGGCAACCTCGAGGCCATGCGCGACCGGGGATTCAAGCACGTCCATTACCTGCCCCTGGCCACCGATCCGCAGCGGTTCCGGCCGGACGCGGGTTCGGCCCCGGCCGAGTGGACCTCGGCCATCTCCTTTGTGGGCAGCTCCATGGGCGGGCCGGTGAAGAAATCCCTGGCCCTGTCCGGCCTGCCCGCCCCGCTGCTTCACGAGTACGGGACCGTGGCCGGGGGGTTCGGCCGCTCCGGCGAGACCTCGGTGGCCCGGTTCCTCGAAGCCGAGCGCCCGGACTGGTTGGAGGCCATGGCTTACCTGACCCGCGAGCAGCGGCTGGCCGCCGAATCCCTGCTCACCTGGGAGGCCACCCGGCAGTACCGCCTTTCCTGCGTGCGGGCCATCCTGCCCTTTGCCCCGCTGGTGGTGGGCGACGACGGCTGGACGCCCCTGCTGAAAGATTCGGACGCGCGGCTTTTGCCCAACCTGGATTACTACGTGGACCTGCCGCGCTTCTATCCGCGCTCAACCGTCAACTTCAACTGCACCAGCCGCCAGATGAAGGGCGCGGTCAACCAGCGGGTCTTCGACGTCCCGGCCTGCGGAGGGTTCCTGCTGACCGACCACCGCGAACAGATGGAGGATCTCTTCGATCTGGACCGCGAGGCCGCGGTCTACCGCACGGTGGAGGGAATCCCCGAACTGGTCGAGCGGTTCGCGGCCGATCCGGCGGCGCGGGCGGCAATCAGCCGCGCGGCCGCCCGGCGCATCCGGGCCGAGCACACCTATGAGATCCGCCTGAAAAGACTCCTCGAGACAATGCGCGCGAGCTTCGCCTGATGGCCGTCCCTTGTCGCGCGGTATAAATTTTCCCCTTTAATCCCGCTTTACTGATCGCCGGGACCATTTTTTTTCGCCGCCCGTTCGGTCCGTTTTGCACGGTCTGGCGCGCCCTCTGCCCGACCGCGCTCCTTTCCCGTATTCAGGGACATAAAAAATCGTTCACGCAACCTAAAGTTTTCTTCACCCCCGCCGATGAAGTGGGCAACAAAAGAAGGTTTTCCCGGTGGGATGTGACCCCCGGGATCGTACCTAGGCATGGAAGCCAAAACAATTTCAAGGAGGAAATTATGTCTCTGGTTATCAACCACAACTTGATGGCGATGAACGCTTCGCGCAACCTGGGTGTCTCGTACGGCAACCTGGAAACGTCCACCCGTCGCCTGTCCTCGGGTCTGCGCGTCACTCGGGCGTCGGATGACGCCGCCGGTCTGGCCGTTCGCGAATTGATGCGTTCCGACGTCAAGTCCCTGCAGCAGGGCATCCGTAACGCCAACGACGCCATCTCCCTCATCCAGACGGCTGACGGCGCGCTCGGCGTTATCGATGAAAAGCTGATCCGTATGAAGGAATTGGCCATGCAGGCCTCCACGGGTACCTACAACTCCGACCAGCGTCTGATCATCGACTCCGAGTATCAGGCCATGGCTTCGGAAATCACCCGTATCGCCAGCTCCACCGACTTCAACGGCATCTACCTGCTCAACGGCGCCCTGTCCTCTTCGACCCACGACGGATCCGGACTCAAGGCCACCGGTAAGCTGAAGGTCCACTTCGGTACCGGCAACGACTGCTCGGAAGACTACTACTACGTCCAGATCAACTCGGCCACGGCGTCGGCCCTGGGCGTCGGTCTCGGCGCAACCGGCACCAACGGACGATCCATCTCCACTCAGGAGCTGGCCCAGCGGTCCCTGGATGTCCTGAACAAGGCCATCATCTCCAAGGATAAGATCCGCGCCAACCTCGGTTCGCTGCAGAACCGCCTGGAAAACACCGTTTCCGTTCTGGAGATCCAGGCCGAGAACGTCCAGGCCGCCGAATCCCGCATCTCCGACGTCGACGTCGCCACCGAGATGACCGAATTCGTGCGCAACCAGATTCTGACCCAGTCGGCGGTCTCCATGCTGGCCCAGGCCAACAGCATGCCGAGAATGGCCCTGTCCCTGATCGGCTAGTCGGCAATCGCATCGCTTTCAAGGCGACTTTCGGGCCGGGCTCCTTGAGAGCCCGGCCCATTGTTTTTACAGGAGGATTTTCGTCTTTTACCGTGGCATCAGGATTGCAGGCCATTTCATACCTAATGGAATGGGAAAAATCTTCCGATTAAGGATGCAGCCATGGCAGACACAACATACACATCGGGTGCGATCAACTTTACCGGCCTGGGCAACGGGACGGACTTCAACACCCTCATCGAAGGGCTCGTCAAGGTTGAGCGAGGCCGCGTCACACGACTGGAGAACTGGAAGAAGAGCTGGGAACTCAAGAACGAGCAGTTCCTGGATCTCAACACCAAGTTGCTCAGCCTGAAGACCGCCCTGGAAGGGCTGGACTCCCTGAACGAGTTCATGACCAAGGGCGTTGCCAGCTCCAACACGAACCTGCTCACGGCCACCGCCGACGCCGACGCCCTGGAATCCACCCACACCGTGACCATCAACCAGCTGGCCACCAACGACATCCTGATCACCAACTCCGGCGCGGGCTCCCTTGACTCGGTCATCACCTCTTCGGCCACCTCGTTCACCTTTTCCTACGCCGGCAAGTCCATCACCATCAACGACATCCCGGCGAACACCACCCTGGAGGGGTTCGTCGAGTTGATCAACAACCACCCCGATTCGCGAGGAATCATCCAGGCTTCGACCATCTTCGACGGCACCTCCTACCACTTGCAGCTGTCGGGCAAGCAGCTGGGCGCGGACAACCAGCTGGTCATCTCCAACGCGGGCACGCTGATGTTCGGCGCGGGCGACTTCACCGAGACCCAGAACGCCCAGAACAGCCAGATCAGCGTGGACGGGTTCCCGGCCCCCGGCTCAGGCTGGATCGAGCGCGACTCCAACTCCGTGGACGACATCATTTCCGGCATCACCCTGGACCTCAAGGAAGCTTCCCCCGGCACGGTGGTCAGCCTAACCGTGACCACGGACACCGACGGCATCTCGGACAACGTCACGAAGTTCGTGGAAGCGGTCAACGTCATCCGGGCGCAGATCATCGCCCTGACCAAGGTGGACGAAACCAAGGGGGCCGTCAGCACCGGCGGCAACTCGCTGACGGACCAGAAAGAGACCAAGGGGTCCATCCTGACCGGCAACTACGGCATCGACATCATCTCCCAGAATCTGAAGCACATTACGGCCAACATGGGCATCGGCTTCACCCCCTGGGACCCGAAAACCCAGTCGGGCGACAAGTTCGCCTCCCTGTCCCAGCTCGGCATCTTCACCGACGCCGAGCAGGGTTCGCCCACCTACGGGCTGCTGACCATCGACTACGACAAGCTCGACGAGGCCCTGCAGGCAGACCCCACGGCCGTGGCCGAGCTGTTCTCCCTGGAGCCCACCGGGGTCAGCCGGACCACGGATTTCACGTTCAACTCCCTCATCGAAGGCACGACCAAGCCGGGCGAATACGACATCGAGGTGGTCAGCGACGGCACGCAGATTCTCAGCGCGACCATCAACGGCGAGGAAGCCACCGTCTCGGGATGGGAGATCACCGGAAAGTCCGGCGACGCGCTCGGCATGGCCATCCGGGTGAACAACACCGCAGCCGGAACTCACAGCGGCAAGGTGGCGGTCAAGGCGGGCAAGGCCACTGAAATGATCAATGAATTGGAAGAGCTGACCAAGCCGTACAACAAATATACCTACGAAGGCGGTCCCCTGTCGGTCCTGCAGAACAACTACAAGGACATCATGACCTCCATCGACAAAAAGATCGACTTCGAAGAAACCCGCATCGAAAAACTGGAACGCAACCTGCGCTTGAAGTATTCCCGCCTCGACACGCTGCTGGGACAATACCAGCTCAAACAGGGACAACTTCAAGCCGCATTGGCGCAGCTGAATCAATAGCAAGGAGTAATTGATGGCCAACCCAGCGAAGGCATACCTGGCGACCCAGATCGAAACCACCACCCAGGGGGAACTCCTCCTCATGCTCTATGAGGCGGCGATCAAGTTTCTCAAACGGGCGAAGCGGGAGATCGACAACAGGGACTATGCCAAAAAGGGCATCTACATATCCAAGGCCATGGCGATCATCCATGAGCTGTCCGAGAGCCTGAACAAGGAAAAGGGCGGGGACATCACCCCCAAGCTCAGCCAGCTGTACATGTTCTGCACCACGCAACTGGTCAAGGCCAACATCCGCCTGGACAACAGAATGGTAGACGACGTCATCAAGATTCTGGACGGGCTGCGCTCGGCCTACGCCCAGATCGTGCCCATCCACGACGGCAAGGCGGCCCCGGGCGACACCGTGTCCAAGAGCGCGCCGCAGACCGCCCCGGTCCCGCAGGCCCCGCCGGTAATGAACATGCAGCCGCCCCAGGCCCCGCAGCAGACCGCGCCCGCGCCCAAACCCGCGCCCAAAGCCGAGCACAAACCGGCCGAGCCCGCCGAGCCCACCCCGTTGCGCAGCGGGACCTCGGCCGCCAAATTCCGCGCGGCCAACGCCTACAACAACGCCAACCGATGATCCTCCGGCCCCGCAAGGGGCCGGTTTTCGTTGTGCGGACAACGTGCCGTTTTCCTTGAACCATAGACCGTTATTTACAACACATGCGGCATGTGTCACCTTTCCGCCATGGTTGAATCCCCTGTCCGCGTTCTCCATGTGATCAAGTCCCTGGGCCTTGGCGGCACGGAGAAAGTCATGCAGCTCTTCGTGGCCAACCTCGATCGGGCCCGGTTCACTCCGGCGGTCTACAGCCGCATGAACGGCGTGCGCGCCGCGCAGATTCGGACTGCGGGCGTGGACACCTTCATCGGGGCCGACCTGCTGTCCGTGCTCGAACGCTTCAGGCCGCAGATCGTGCACGTCCACCGCGCCGGGTGGCCCGAGCCCGATCTGCTCAGGCCTATCCAGCGCGCCCGCGTGCCCGTGGTGGTGGAGACCAACGTCTTCGGCCGCCACGACCCCAGCACCCAGGCCGCGATCATCGACCACACCCTGTTCGTCTCGCGCTTCTGCCTGGACCGGTTCCACAGGACCACGCCCGTGGCCCCGGACCCGACCCGGTACTCGTATCTCTACAACCCGGTGGACACCGACCTGTTCGCCGGGGCGGCCAAGTCGGACCGAGACTTCTCCCGGCCCGTGGCCGGACGCATCTCCCGGCCCGATCCGGGCAAGTGGTCGCCCCTGGCCCTGGACTTCCTGCCGCTGGTCCTGCGCGACGTGCCCGACTTCCGCTACCACATAATCGGCGGCATCCCCGAGGCCGAGGACTATGTCCGCCAACACGGCCTGCAGGGGCACGTCCTGTTCCGCGGCCAGGTCAAGACCGACGCGGAGATCGCCGCCTTTCTGAACGACGTCTCGGTCCTGGCCCACGCCAACGACACGGGCGAATCCTTCGGCCTGGCCATCGCCGAGGCCATGGCCTGCGGCCTGCCCGTGATCACCCACCCGAGCTCGGGGCTGCGCGACAACGCCCAACTCGAACTGGTGGAGCACGGCGTCACCGGGCTTGTGGCGAACAGCGCGGAGGAGTATGCAATGGCGCTCAAGTACCTGTTTTCCCATCCCGACGAAGCGCGGCGCATGGGGCTGGCCGGACGGGAAAAGGCCGCCCGCCTGTTCCGCATGCAGGACATCGCCCGCAAACTCGAAGCCGTGTACCTGGAACTGCTCCGACGCAAAGGAATCTCGCAATGAACACCGGATTGATAGAACAATACACCGCCGCCGTCCTGGAATTCGGATTTCGCGACGGCCAGAACGCCGCCACCGCCCAAGCCAAGGCCGACCCGGCCGACGTGGCCGCCTTTGCCGAACGCTCCCTGCGCATCCTGGACAAGAGCCGGGGCGAGGCCCTGGTCCTGTTCGGCCTGGGCAGCGGCGAGCACGCCCTGGCCCTGGCCGCCGGATTGCCCGAGAACGCCCGGCTGGTGGTCTGCGAGACCGACCCGGCCGCGGCGCGCGCCTTCCTGTCCGCCCATCCCGCGTGGAACGGCCCGGAATCCCGGTTCCTGGTCCTGGCCGACACCTCGCCCTGGGCCCAGCTCTACATCCTGGCCATGAGCGGGATCAGTCCGGACAAGGCGGCCCTGGCCCTGAACCCGGCCCTGGACGATGACCGGCGCGGGGCCTACCGCAATCTCCAACGGCTGTTCATGAACGCC
Source organism: Pseudodesulfovibrio sp. lm2024 (assembly GCF_051175575.1). Lineage (NCBI taxonomy): Bacteria > Pseudomonadati > Thermodesulfobacteriota > Desulfovibrionia > Desulfovibrionales > Desulfovibrionaceae > Pseudodesulfovibrio > Pseudodesulfovibrio sp. lm2024. Next base: position 1,427,374 of record NZ_CP195092.1, on the reverse strand, counting down.
AAGCCCCACCAGGCCATCAACAGCTCGTACCTGAGCCACGTGGGCGTCCAGGCCCCGGACTTGTCCGTGGGCGTGATCCTGGCCCCGGACGAGCCCGGGCTCGACGACTTTTTCGCCCAGTTCCCGGACTGGGTCCGCGAGGTGGTGGTCCTCTGGGACGCCGAAGAGGCGCCCGGCCGCGACTTCACCTGCGCCGCGCCCGTCCGCCAATTGGCCCGCCCCCTGGACGACTTCGCGTCCCAGCGCAACTTCATGCTCGACCAATGCGCCGGGGACTGGGTCCTGTACCTGGACGGCGACGAACGGTTCAGCGAGGACGTCTGGGGGCTGCTCCCGGCCTGCCTGCTGGTGAAGCGGCTCACGGCCTGCTGGTTCCCGCGCATGACCCTGTACCCGGACGAGACCCGCTGCAAGGCGGGCTACGGGCTGTGGCCCGACCTGCAGCTGCGCCTGTTCCGCAACGAGGAGGGCGTGCGCTTCACCCGGCCCGTGCACGAGCGGCTGACCGGGGTCGAGGGCCGCACCGCCCTGGTCCTGGACGCACCCATCCTGCACTACAGCCGGCTGACCAAATCGCCGGAAGCCCTGACCGCCAAGCTCAAGCGGTTCGACGCGGCCTCGGGCGGCGGCATCAGCCACGTGCTCAGCGACGACTACCCGACCATCCCGCGCTCTCTGCTCTCCGAGGCGACGTTCCTGGTGGGTTCCCTGTCCATGCTCCTGCTGGAGGAAAACCCCGGCTAATCGTGCAGCACGTTGCAGATCGCTTGATTCTGACCTACAAAATGTATACGACCGATCATCGATCGATATTCATGTCCTTCAAGGAAAGACAATGCAGATAATATGTCCCGAATGCAGGTTCACCCGCGAGGTGGACGAGAGCAAGATACCCGCCCGCTCCCAGGTGGCGACCTGTCCCAAATGCCAGACCAAGTTCAAGTTCCGCGACCTGCCCGAGGAGGAGTTCCTCATCGAGGAACCCGAAGGTGCCGAACCCCCTGCACCGGCAGCCCGGCCCGAGCCCGAACCGGCCGCGCGAAGGACCGCCGACCCCCGGGGCAAGACCAGAACCCCGCCCGTAATAGGAAGCGGGCTGCGCCGCACCGAACCGTCACGCCCTGACCGGGCCGAAGAGCCCGAGGACAAGGCGTTTCCGGGCCTGCCCGAGGAGGAGAAGGACGGCGACGGACTGTGGCAGCGGCTGCACACCATGACCCCGCCCGAGAAGCCCCGCCCGACGCGGGACGAGCCCTATGACGACGCCTATGGCGAGCCTCAAAACGCGGCTTACGACGAGCATTACGGCGAGGCCGACGACCGGCGGCGGGACTACCCGGACCAGCAGCCCGTCCCCGGCTGGACCGGCGAATTCAACGAAGATTTCCCGGACCCCATGCAAGCCGATTTCGCGGACTCGGACGAGGGCGAGGCGGCCCCCATGCAGGTGCCGCCGCCCTTCGAGCAGCTGGACCGCTACGGCTTCTTCCACGGCCTGTTCCTGACCCTGAAGCTGGTCCTGCTCTCGCCGCGCCTGTTCTTCTCGGTCATGCCCGTGGGCAACGGCCTGTCCAAGCCCCTGACCTTCGCCATCTTGATCTCCATGATCCAGACCGTGGTCCAGTACGCCTGGGGCGTGGCCGGGCTGACCCCGGGCATCGACGTCACGAGCCAGGGGCTCCAGGCCGTGCCCTACGACGCCACCAACGGGCTCTTCGAGCTTCTGCTCACACCGGCCGTCGTGGCCCTGTCCCTGTTCGCCATCTCCGGTTTCTACCACCTCATCCTCAGCGTGCTCAAATCGGGCAACAAGGGGTTCGAAGGATCGTTCCGGGCCGTGGCCTACGCCTACGCGCCCATGATGACCGGGATCATCCCCATGTTCACCGCGAACTTCATGGCGGGCTGGATGCTGTTCAACGCGGTCTGGGGGTTGGTCCTGACCGCCATCGGCATGAAATACATTCACAAGACCAGCTACATGAAAGTGGCGGCAGTGCTCCTGATCCCCTTCCTGCTGGGCATGATCGCGGCCGTGCTCATGATGCGGGGCCAGGTGCCGACCGTGTAGGAAACGCCTATGATCGGATGGTTCAAACGCAGAATCGAGACCTACAAGGCCCACCGCAAGCTGGCGCGCCAGACCGACCCGCGCGCCTTCAAGCGGATGGCCATGGAGATCCGCGATCTCGCCCTGCTCGCCTCCCAGCTCAACCCGAGGGAGCGGGACATCCACAAGCTCATCCGCAGCGTCATCGTCGAGATGGAGCGGCTTTCGGAGCTGGCCGACCGGCCCGAGTTCCGGAAGCTCTCCACCGGCAAGAAGCTGCTCCTGCGCCAGGGGCTCCAGGAGTCCCGCGAGCAGCTCCTGGAATCCATTGAGTCCGCGCCCTCGCCCACCCAGACCCTCCAGTAGATTCACCGGCATACATATTGCTTTGATCCCGCCAAGGATTCCGGCCCCGTCGCAAACCCGGCGGGAGACTCCGGGCGGTTTCAACCATCAGCCGGTGAATGACATGAAAAAAGCTATACTTTTCAGCCTGTTGCTGACTATGGCCGCGTGTTCGCACGTGAGCTTCTCCCTGACTGACCAGACCAAGATCTACACGGACGCGCCCGTCAGGAAATCGGCGCTCCAGGTCTCGGTCCACCCCAAGGGCAAGCAGTACACGCCCCTGACCGCCTACATCCACCCCTTCGTCATCCAACAGGAAAGCGCGGACCACGCGGCCCTGTCCGCCTCGTTCACACAGATTTTCTTCAACGCCTGGACCGAGGAACGGCTGTTCTCGACCATGGAGCAGGCCTCGGGCTACGGCTACCAGGGGTATTCCTCGGCCCTGGAATCGGCAAGGCGGCGCGGCGCGGACCTGCTGGTCATCGGTAAGGTGCCCTATTTTTATGACGGCACCACACTGGACGACTCGGCCGTGACCATCCAGGTGGACGTCTACGCCGCGGGCAGCGGCACCCTGTTGTGGACCATGATCCAGTCCTCGCGCATCGAACAGCGCAACCCGGACGATTATGTGGTGGTGCTCCACGAGACGCGCATGTCGCACAGCCCGTTCAACCAGATGATCCGGGCCATCGCCAAGGACATGGCCGTGCCGCTCAGGGCGTGGCTGCCCGACCCGGATTCGCGGTTCGCCTACGCCTCCACCCCGCAGGCGGTGAAGAGCGGTCTGATGAACGGCCCCACCGACGGCGCGCAGGGCTCGGACCTCCCGCCCGAGACCTCCCCGGCCCCGGCCGTGTCCTCGGGCCCGGTCGCCGGACAGCCCGGACAGGGCAACGGCCAAGGCGAGCCCGCCCGGACCGACGGCGAGGACGCGACGCCCCGCCCCGGCATCTCGGGTGTGGACCTGGACATCCAGTTCGACTTCGACAAGGCGACCATCAAGCCCGAATCCTACGCCGTGCTCGACGCCCTGGGCGAAACCCTGAACTCGCCCGAGTTCAAGGGCCGGAGCATCGTGGTCGGCGGCCACACCGACGCCTCGGGCAACGCCCAGTACAATCTCAATCTGTCCAAGAAGCGGGCTGACGCGGTCAAGAAGTACCTGGTGGACAAGTGGCGCATCGCCCCGAACCTCATCGAGGCCGTGGGATTCGGCAAATCCCGGCCCCTGACCGCCGGGACTACTGCGGCGGATCAGCAGCGAAACCGCAGGGTTGAGATCAGGATGGCCGATCAGGCCGCCCAATGACCGCTTGACTTTCCGAGAATAGTTCTTATCTTCACAGGCAGGGACGCGACAAGGGGCCATTCCTGGCCTCTTTTTTCGTCTTTTACACCGCGCATTTTGTGTGCTACCTGAGAGACCTTCATTTCACCTGAGAGGTATATTAATGATAGGCATTTCCAAATTGTACTGCGGCGCCGTCGAAGCTTCCGACGCCTTGCGCTACAACCGCGAATCCGGGCAGCTGCCGTCCCATCTGCTCCAATTTTCAAAAGATAAAAAGCCGGTGGTGGTCTGGAACATGACCCAGCGGTGCAACCTCAAGTGCGTGCACTGCTACGCCCACGCCGTGGACCCGAGCTCCCACGAAGACCCCATCTCCACCGACAAGGCCAAGGAGATGATCGACGACCTGGCCCAGTTCGGCGCGCCGGTCCTGCTCTTCTCCGGCGGCGAGCCCCTGGTCCGCGAGGACCTGGTGGACCTGGCCAAGTACGCCACCGCCCAGGGGATGCGCGCGGTCATCTCCACCAACGGCACGCTGATCACCAAGTCCAAGGCCCGCGAGCTCAAGGAAGTCGGCCTGTCCTACGTCGGCATCTCCATCGACGGCAACGAGGAGGTCCACGACAAGTTCCGGGGCGTCAAGGGCTCCTACAAGAAGGCCCTCCAGGGCGTCGAGAACTGTAAGGCCGAGGGCCTCAAGGTCGGCCTGCGCTTCACCATCAACAAGCGCAACGCCGTGGAGATCCCCCACCTGTTCGACCTCATTGAGCAGATGGAGATCCCGCGCATCTGTTTCTACCACCTGGTCTACTCCGGCCGGGGTTCCGAGCTGATCAACGAGGACCTGAACCACCAGGAGACCCGCGACGTGGTCAACCTGATCATGGACCGCACCCGCGCCCTGTTCGACAAGGGGCTGCCCAAGGAGGTCCTGACCGTGGACAACCACGCCGACGGCCCCCTGGTCTACTACCGGCTGCTCAAGGAAGACCCGGAACGCGCGAAGGAAGTGCTCGAACTGCTCAAGTGGAACGAGGGCAACTCCTCCGGGCGCGGCATCGGCTGCATCTCCTGGGACGGCCAGGTCCACGCCGACCAGTTCATGCGCCACCACACCTTCGGCAACGTCCTGGAGCGCCCCTTCTCCGAGATCTGGACCGATGAGAACATCGAGCTCCTGCACAAGCTCAAGGACAAGCGCCCCCACGTGGGCGGCCGCTGTGCCGGTTGCCGCTTCCTGAACATCTGCGGCGGCAACTTCCGCGCCCGCGCCGAGGCCTACTACGGCGACTTCTGGGCCCAGGACCCCGCCTGCTACCTCACCGACGAAGAAATCACCGGCGAGAAGCTGTAAACACTCCATTCCAAGGCCGGGACCTCCCCTATCAATAAGGGGTCCCGGCCTTTTTTTCCAATCGTTCCACGACGCTCCCGACTTCGGACACAAATTGTTGCACCAACTTGCGGGATGGGCGCGGACAGGTATAGAAGTAGTCAAACTGAATCTCTTTTCTGGAGCGGAATAATGATACCCACTGATTTCTATCGCGGACGCAGGCTGCGGACCTCTCCGGCCATGCGCGAGCTGGTGCGGGAGAACCAAGTCACGGCCAACGACCTGGTCATGCTCTATTTCGTCATCGACACCGACGACGAGGATTTCAAGAAGGAAATCCCGTCCATGCCCGGCCAGTACCAACTCTCCCTCAAACAGCTGGAGATCAAGGTGGCCGAGGCCATCGGCAACGGGCTCAAGGCCCTGATGCTCTTCGGCATCCCCAGGACCAAGGACGAGATGGGCTCCGGGGCCTACGACGACAACGGCATCATCCAGAAGGCCACGCGCATGCTCAAGGCCCGCTGGCCCGAGCTGATCATCCTGGCCGACACCTGCCTGTGCGAGTACACCTCCCACGGCCACTGCGGCGTGGTCAAAAACGAATACGTGCAGAACGACCCGACCCTGAACCTGCTGGCCCGGACCGCCGTGTCCCAGGCCAAGGCCGGAGCCGACATCATCGCACCGTCCGACATGATGGACGGCCGCGTGGCCGCCATCCGCGCCGCCCTGGACGAAGCGGGCTTCATCAACGTCCCGATCATGTCCTATGCGGTCAAATACGCGTCGGCCTTTTACGGCCCGTTCCGCGAGGCCGCCGAGGGCGCGCCCAAGTTCGGCGACCGCAAGACCTACCAGATGGACCCGCCCAACGTGCGCGAGGCCATGCGCGAGGCCGCCGCCGACCTGGAGGAAGGCGCCGATTTCCTGATGGTCAAGCCCGGCCAGCCCTACCTGGACATTGTCCGGCTGATCCGCGACAATTTCGACACGCCGGTGGCCGCCTACCAGGTCAGCGGGGAATACGCCCTGATCAAGGCCGCCGCCCAAAACGGCTGGGTCGACGAGCAATCCATCGTCATGGAATCCCTGGTCGGCTTCAAGCGCGCGGGCGCGGATTTGATCCTGTCCTACTTCACCGAAGACGTACTCAAGGTATTGAAATAATATGAGCGAACATCCAAAAGGCCATCCCGGCTCCATGACCGGCTGCCCGCCCGAAGGCCATCCCGGCGGACACCCCGGCGGGCACCCCCACGGCAAGATGCACCCCGGCGCGGAACACGCGCCCAAGAAGTACCTCGACGACGGCGTCACCCCCATCTGTCGGCTCATTGCCTGGGAAGTGACCCGATCCTGCAACCTGGCCTGCAAGCACTGCCGGGCCGAGGCGCACCCCGAGCCCTACGAGGGCGAGCTGTCCACCGTTGAGGCCAAGGCGCTCATCGACACCTTCCCGGATGTGGGCTCCCCGATCATCATCTTCACCGGCGGCGAGCCCATGATGCGGGCCGACGTCTACGAGCTGATCGCCTACGCCAAGAACAAGGGCATGCGCTGCGTCATGGCCCCCAACGGCACGCTGATCACCCCGGAGACCGCCCGGAAGATGAAGGAAGCGGGCATCGAACGCTGCTCCATCTCCATCGACGCGCCCGAGGCAACCCAGCACGACGAGTTCCGAGGCGAGCTCGGCGCGTTCGACGCCTCCATGCGCGGCATCCAGTATCTCAAGGACGTGGGCATCGAGTTCCAGATCAACACCACGGTGACCAAGAACAACCTGCACCTGTTCAAGGACATCTTCCATCTCTGCGAGAAGATCGGCGCGTCCGCCTGGCACATCTTCCTGCTCGTGCCCACGGGCCGGGCCGTGGAGCTCGGCACCGAGATCATCACCGCCGAGGAGTACGAGGACGTGCTCAACTGGTTCTACGATTTCCGCAAGACCACCAACATGCAGCTCAAGGCCACCTGCGCGCCCCACTACCACCGCATCCTGCGCCAGCGGGCCAAGGAGGAAGGCGTTCCGGTCAACTTCGAGAACTTCGGCCTGGACGCTGTCTCGCGCGGCTGCCTGGGCGGCATCGGGTTCTGCTTCATCTCCCACCGTGGCCAGGTCCAGCCGTGCGGCTACCTGGAACTGGACTGCGGCAACGTCCGCGACATTCCCTTCCCGGATATCTGGAAGAAATCCCCGCAGTTCCTCAACCTGCGCAACCCCGAGGTCTACGACGGCAAGTGCGGGCACTGCGAATACGAAAAGGTCTGCGGCGGCTGCCGCGCCCGAGCCCAGACCATGAAGGGCCACTATCTCAAAGAAGAGCCCCTGTGCTCCTACACCCCGAAAAAAAAGCCGAAGGCGTAAGCCTCCGGCGGCCGGGGGAAGGGGAGAAGGGAACCCTTTGAAAAGGGCTTCCCTTCTCCCCTTCCCCCGGACCCCCATCCCCTCAACCCTCCTAAACTTTTTGTATCGCTTCGCGGAGGGCGGGGTGGGATGTCAGGTTGGATCGCTTGACCTGAAGCTGTTTTTTGAAAGAGAATTCACCGTGACCGGACGCAACCCGCCGAAGGCGCGATAAAAAGTTTTGAAAGGGAGTCCAGAGGGAAAACTATTTCAAAAGTTTTCCCTCTGGCCGCCGGAGGCATTATCCCCATGGACGCATACGACAAGCAGATACTCGACATCATCCAGTCCCATTTCCCGCTCGCTTCACGCCCTTACGAGGAGGTCGGCAAGCAGGTCGGTCTGACCGAGGCAGAGGTGCTTGAGCGGGTGCGGGCCATGAAGGAATCCGGGCTGATCCGGCGCATGGGGGCGAACTTCTCGTCCCAGTCCCTGGGCTGGCAGTCCACCCTGTGCGCGGCCAGCGTGCCCGAGGACAAGCTCGACGAGTTCGTGGCCGAGGTGAACAAGCACGACGGGGTGACGCACAACTATCTGCGCGAGAACGAGTTCAACGTCTGGTTCGCGCTCATCGCCCCGGACATGGACGCGGTGGAGAGCATCCTGGCCTCCATCACCGAGGCCACGGGCATCAAGGTGCTCAACCTCCCGGCGGACAAGCTGTTCAAGATCAAGGTCGATTTCAAGATGGACAAGTAGGGAGTCCCGAGGCCATGCACAAGTTGTACAAGATTCTGCTGCTCGGGCTGGCCGCCGGCATCCTGAACGCCATCCCCATGGTCTTTCTGTCCTCGGCCTGGCAGCCCGTGGCCGCCACCCTGCTCCACTGGCTGGGCCTGAGCATCGTCATCGCCTACGCGCGCATGCCGCTGGAGAGCTGGGCCACGGGCATGCTCATCGCGATGCTGACCTCCCTGCCCGTGTGCATCCTGCTCCATCCCGGCAGCGTGTTGGGCGTGCTCCAGGTCCTCGCCATCGCCCTGGTCCTCGGCGGACTGCTCGGCTTCACCGCCGAACGGCTCGTCCAGAACCAGCCCTGACCGACCGCAGGCCTCACTCCGCCCCGTTCTCCCCGACGGAAGACGGGACCTTGCCGAAAAACGATTCCCGCATCCGGCCGTAGGGGCTGGTCCCTGACGAATCCACTTCCTTGAACCGGTCCAGGGCCGACTGGAGCCGACGGATCAATCCGTCGTCCGTACTCTTGTTGAATCCGAAATATATCTGCAGCGGTTCGAAACGGTAGACCACGGTATAGTCGTCCTTGGCCATGCCCTCTTCGTCCATGAGCCGGTTGGACGCGCCGATGGCCTGGACGATCAGATCCACCCTTCCCTCCCTGAGCATCCTGAGCTGGGCGGGGATGGCGCTGAGCATGACCATGTTCTGCCAGATTTCGGGCAGGGCCTTGATCAGGACCCGGTAAGGAGCCGTGTTGCGGACCATGCCGATGGTGTATCGTTTCAGGTCGCTCAGTTTCTCGATCTTGATGCCTGAGTCCTTGCGCGCGAAGACCCCGATGGGGAGCGTGTCCAGCGGGCCGACCCACTTGAAGCGGTCGATCCGCTCCGGGAGCCTGGCCAGCACGAGCAGGGCGGTGCCCGGCTTGACCTCCACCTCATGGACCGCCCGCGCCCAGGTCATCACCTTGATGTCGGTGGGGGCGAAATGTTCGCCGACCGAGTGCATCAGCCGCCCCATCAGCTCCACGGCGAACCCCGAAGGCGGCCCGTTGTCGTGCAGCACGGCGTAGGGAGGCAGCCCGTCCACGTAAAAACGGACATGCTCGGCCCAAGCGACCTCGGGCGACGCGAACACGGTGAACAGCCCCAAAAACAGCACTGGAAGGATTTTTCTCACCTTGAGCATACCCATACGGGGATTCTTACCGCATTTTTCAAGCCGTAAAAATGATTATTTGCCGGGCAGCCGGAACCGCTGTCTCGAAAGACTTGCGGTCCCATCCGCGAGCGGGTACACCTTTGCCAGCAAAACCACCAAGCGGAGCGACGCGAATGATACTTTCCCCCTCCATGCTCTCCTCGGACTTCGCCAACATGGAAGCCGAGTTGAAAGCCCTGGAAACCGCGGGCCTGTCCTGGGTCCATCTGGACGTCATGGACGGCATGTTCGTGCCCAACATCACCTTCGGACCGCCGATCATCAAGGCCATGCGCGCCAAGTCCAAACTCTTTTTCGACTGCCACCTGATGGTCAACGATCCGGGCCGGTACATAGGCGAGTTCGCCGACGCCGGGGCCGACCTGATCTGCGTCCACGCCGAAGCGTGCACGCACCTGGAGCGGGTCTGCGCCCAGATCGCCGAGACCGGGGCCAAGCCCGCCGTGGCCCTGAATCCGCACACTCCGCCCGAGGCCATCCGCTATCTCCTGCCGCAGCTGTACATGGTCCTGGTCATGTCCGTGAACCCGGGCTTCGGCGGCCAGAAGTTCATCCCCTTCTGCCTGGACAAGGTCCGCGACCTCAAGGCCATGATCGACGAGACCGGAGCCGACACCCTGATCCAGATCGACGGCGGCGTGACCCTGGACAACGCGCGCGAGCTGACCGATGCGGGTGTGGACGTGCTCGTTTCCGGTTCGGCGTTCTTCAAGTATCCGCCCTACGGCGAGCGGCACAAGGCGTTCCAGGACGCCTGCGGCTAAACCAACCATCAACGGGGCTGTCCGCAGCCCCTTTTCTTTGAGCGACGCCATGGCCCTGGTCAGTTTACGAGATATTTCCATCAATTTCACCGGCACGGTGCTGCTGGACAAGGTGTCCATGCAGATCGAGCCGGGCGAGCGCGTCTGCCTGCTCGGCCGCAACGGCGAAGGCAAGTCCACCCTGCTGTCCATCATCGAGGGGATCACCCCGCCGGACACCGGATCCGTGGACTACCAGCGCGGCTGCCGCGTGGCCATGCTCCCCCAGGAGGTCCCCCAGGCCCTGGAGGGCACGGTCTACGACATCACGGCCAAAGGGCTGGGCCAGGTAGGTGAACACCTGGCTGCCTACCACGACGCCTCACACCCCCTGGCCGAATCCCCGGACCCGGACCAGGAGCTGGTGGACCGCCTGGAGCGCGCCCAGCACGCCCTGGAGGACGCCGGTGGCTGGCCGCACCACCAGGCCATCGAGACCGTGCTGTCGCACCTCAAGCTCGACGGCGACGACCTTTTCGCTTCCCTGTCCGGCGGCACCAAGCGCCGCGTGCTCCTGGCCCGCGCCCTGGTTTCGAACCCGGACCTGCTCATCCTGGACGAGCCCACCAACCACCTGGACATCGACTCCATCTCCTGGCTCGAGGACTTCCTGCTGCGCCAGAGCGCGGCCCTGCTCTTCGTCACCCACGACCGCGCCTTCCTGCGGCGGCTGGCAACGCGCATCGTGGAACTGGACCGTGGGCGGCTGACCAGCTGGGAGTGCGACTACGAGACCTATCTCGAACGCAAGGATGAGGCCCTGTCCGCAGAGGCCAAGCAGAACCACAACTTCGACCGCAAGCTGGCCGAGGAAGAGACCTGGATTCGCCAGGGCATCAAGGCGCGACGCACCCGGAACATGGGCCGCGTTCGCGACCTGCGGAAGATGCGCGAGGAACGCAACGCCCGGCGGGAGCGCGTGGGCTCGGTCAAAATGGTCATCCAGGAGGCCGAGCGCACGGGCAAGCTGGTCATCGAGGCCAGGGACCTCTGCTTCGGATTCGACGACAAGCCGCTCATCGCGGACTTCTCCACCACGGTCATGCGCGGGGACAAGGTCGGGCTCATCGGGCCCAACGGCGCGGGCAAGACCACCCTGCTCAAGATCCTGCTCGGTGAACTCACGCCGCAGTCCGGGAGCGTGCGCCACGGGGTCAACCTGCAGATCAACTATTTCGACCAGCTGCGCCTCCAGCTCGACGAGACCCGGTCGGCCCGGTACAACGTGGCCGAGGGCAACGACTTCGTGGACATCAACGGCCACCGCCGCCACGTCATGTCCCATCTCAAGGACTTCCTGTTCACCCCGGACCGGGCCAAGGTCCCTGTCAGCGTGCTGTCCGGCGGCGAGCGCAACCGGCTACTCCTGGCCAAGCTGTTCACCCGCCCGTCCAACGTCCTGGTCATGGACGAACCGACCAACGACCTGGACGCCGAGACCCTGGACCTCCTGGAAGAGCTGCTCATGGACTACCCCGGCACCCTGCTGCTGGTCAGCCATGACCGCGACTTCCTGAACAACGTGGTCACCTCGTCCATCGCCTTCGAGGGCGACGGCCGGGTGGCCGAATACGTGGGCGGCTACGACGACTGGCTCCGCCAGCGGCCCTCCACCCCCCCGGCCCCGGCCAAGGCGTGCAAGCCCAGGACCGAGCCCGAATCCGAACCGATGAAAGCTGCCCCCACCAAGCGGAAGCTGAGCTACAAGGAAAAGTTCGAGCTGGAGAAAAAGCGCGAGGAACTCAAGAAGATGCCCGCCCGCATCGAGGCGCTCGAGACCGAGCTCGGCACCCTGCAGGAGCGCATGGGTTCCGCTGATTATTACAAGAATTCCGGCGAGGTAATGGCGGACGACCAAAAGCGGCTGGAAACCCTTGAGTCCGATCTTGAAATCGCCTATGAGACCTGGGAAGAACTCGAAACCGCCCTTGAGGGCGTGGAGCTGGATTGATCATGAAAGGCCTGACCATACGCCACGCGGACATGGACGACCTGCCCGCCTGCCATACCATTGAGGTCAATTGTTTTCCGCCCGCCGAGGCGGCCTGGGCGAGCAGCCTGCGCAACCGCATCGAGCTCTACCCCGAGGGCTTCCTGGTGGCCGAATGGGAAGGCCGCGTGATCGCCCAGGTGAACTCGGGCGCAACCGACAAGGACGACATCACGGACGAGGAGTTCAAGCAGCTCATCGGGCACGACCCGGAGGGCCGCCACCTGGTCATCTTCTCCCTGTCCGTGCATCCGGATTTCCAGAAGCGCGGCATCGCCGAGAAGCTGCTGACCAATTTCATCGAGCACGCCGGGGACATGGGCAAGACCGACATCAAGCTGTTGTGCAAGGAGGAGCTTCTGCCCTTCTACGCCCGCTTCGGTTTCACCGACGACGGCCTGTCCGCATCCACCCACGGCGGCGTCGCATGGCACGCCATGAGCCTGCACCTTCAGGACTGAGCGTCACGGCAAGAGACGAAAAAAGGCTGCCGGGATAATCCCGGCAGCCTTTTTTTCGACTTTGGGGACAGCGGCCTACCAGCCCTTGGACTTGAGGATGTCGTTGACCTTCTTCTCGGTCTTCTTCTCCACGATGACCATCTTCTTGGCCTGGGCCTTCTTGATCTTGTCGGTCAGGGCGTCGATGTCCGCAGGCTTCTCCATGAAGTCCATGGCGCCGAGCTTCATGGCCTGAATGCCCGCCTCCAGGGTGGCCTGGCCCGTGAGCAGGATGACCTGCATGTCGGGGTTGGTCTTCCGGATGACCTTGAGCATGTCGATGCCGTTCATGTCCGGCATCTGCAGGTCCAGCACGATGGCGTCGAAATCGCCGGAATTGATCGCGCTGACCGCCGCACTGGCGGTCTCGGCCGTGGTCACATCCATGCCCCGGATTTCCATCCGTTCGGACAGGGCCTCGAGGAATTCCACTTCATCATCGATAAGCAGTACTTTTTCTGCCATTTTTTCTTCTCCGATCTGGTATGAATGTTGTCTTACGCGGGAGCGCCCTTGTCCGCAAGCAGCAACTGGCTCGTCCCGGTCTTTTCGTCCACCTCGACGCGGGCATTCATGGCCCGGGCCAGTTCGGCGAACGGTTCGTCATTCTTCAACGGCGCATCCTTTCCGGGCACGGAAAGGGAGAACGATGCGCCGCCGTCGTCGGGGGAAACGCTGACCGCCAGCGTGTCGCCCGGTTGCATGGAATCGAAGGCCGCCACTATTGAGGAGTGCAGCAGCCGCGTCAGATCAAAGGGGCAGGCGACCATGGAAACGGGCGCGCTCTCGCCCAGGGTCAGCTTGATCTGCCGCATGTCGGCGAAACGGGCGGTCAGGTCCGCCGCCAGCCTCAGGGCCTCGACAAGGTTCACCTCGCGGACGTCCTCGTCGGTGGAATGGGCGAACGCGTTCATGTTCTTGACGATGGCGTCGCCGCGCCGGATCTGGCCCTGGATGGTGTTGGCCGCGCCCTTGAGCCGATCGGGCTGAAGGGGCATGCCGCGCTCGGCCATGAGCGTGAAATCCTCGATCAGGCCGGCCGCCTCGTTGATCACGGCGAACACGTTCTTGATCTCGTGGGACACGGACGCGCTGATGCGCCCGAAAAATCGCAGTCCCTCACGGGGTTCGCATTGGGTCCGGCTCATAGGGTCTCCTTGGCGGTTACGCCGCCACCTTGTGGATCAGAGCTACGAGGTCCTCAAGCTGGATGGGCTTGATCAAGTAGTTGCAGCCTGCAGCGCAGCCCGCCTTAAAATCCGCTTCCGATCCGTGGCCGGACAGGAAGATGAACTTCATGTCCGGATGCCGTTCCGCCAGCAGCTCCATGAGTTCCAGGCCGCTCAGCCGGGGCATCTTCATGTCCAGGACGGCCACGTCGTAATCGGTCTCCTCGGCCATGGCCAGGGCCGACTCTCCGCTGTCCGTCCAGTCCGCGTCCACGTCCCGGAATCCGAGTCGTTCGGCCATGGCGGAAACCAGTTCCACTTCGTCGTCTACCAAAAGTACTTTCATGTTATGCCTTGCCCGTCTTGTCTTCGGTCTTGGCCCCCTTGAGGGGCATGATGATGGTGAAGGTCGTGCCCACGCCCACCTTGCTCTCCACGGTCATGGCCCCGCCCAGCTCCTGGACCAGGCCATAGGTGATGGACAGCCCGAGTCCCGTGCCGCCGGTCTTCTTCTTGGTGGAGAAGAACGGATCGAAAATACGCTTGATGTCCGCTTCGGGGATGCCGCAGCCGTCGTCCTCCACGGTGAAGACCAACTGGTCGCAGGCCGTCTCGCGGGCCGTGATGGACAGGTGCCCCCCGTCGTTCATGGCCTGGAAGGCGTTGTTCACCAGGTTGAGGAATATCTGCTGCAGCTTGCCCCGGTCCGAGATGAACGGGGGCAACTTTTCCGGGACGTCCATGTCGATGGTGATGGACCGGTACTCGGCCTCCTTGCGCAGAAAGTCGATGACCTCGTCGGCCAACCCCTTGAACTCGATCTCGTCCATCTCCACGTCGATGTGCCGGGCGAAGCTCAACAGCCGCTTGGTGATCTTGCCGCAGCGGGACACCGAGTTGAGGATGGAGTCGATGTTGGCCAGCAGCCGTTCGTCGTGGGCGTACTCCTGTTTGTAGACGAACAGGTCGCGGATCAGCCCGGCCTTCTCGTTGATGATGGCCAGCGGGTTGTTGATCTCGTGGGCCACGCCCGCCGCCAGCCGCCCGATGGAGGCCATGCGGTTGGTGTGCTCCATGCGGTGCAGGGTCCTCGCCCTGGTCTGGTCCGCGATGTAGACCTTGTTGACCAGGTAGGTGGCCACGCCCACGATGACCAGCAGGATGACGACGATGCTGGTGATCAGGATCCAGAGCAGTTCCATGCGGATGGTCTGCAGCGGCTTCATCAGTTCGCGGGTGCGCTTGACCACGAGCACGATGAACGGGGTGTCGTGGATGTAGGCGTAGCCCACGGTGTACTCCTCGCCGTCGCCGCCCCGGACCTGCTCCACGCGGGTGGAGTCGGAGTAGCCGGGGATGGCCAGGTCCACCTTGGTCAGCAGCGAGCCGTGCTCCTTGGACGGGGTCTGGATGATTCCTTCGCGGTCCACCACGAAGGCGTCGCCCCCGCCGGGCAGGTCGAGCTGGGTCAGGATGGAGTTGAACTGGTCCGTGTCCAGGGTGGCCCGGAGAATGAAGTCCTCGTCGGTCCGGCTGTCGCGCACCTTGCGCGAGACCACCAGGTGCGGCTCGTCGCGGAACCCGAGGAAGACCCGGCTGATGTAGGTGCCGTGGGCCATGGTCGTGGCGAACCCCTCCTGGCCGCTGTAGTCGCGGCCGAGCAGGTCGTAGGGACCGATGTAGGCGATCTGCCGCCCCCGGGCGTCGATCAGACCGAGGTCCACGAACCCGCCGAAGCTCTGCTTCAGGGAAGCCAGCACCTTGGCCAGGTTCCTGTTATCGCGCAGGGCGCCGACGCCCTGGTCCTGGACCAGGAACTCCAGGGCCTTGGTCCGCTCCTCCAGGAAGTAGGCCACGGTGCGCCGGGTGTTCGAGGTGGTCCTGGACGTACGCAGGAGGTTTTCGGATTCAAGGGAGTGCCGGGTGACGTTATAGTCGATGAAGGCCATGACCATCAGCGGGATCAGCGCCACCAGCGCCAGCAGGATGATGGCGAAGCGCCAGATGCGGCGGTAGTTGAACAGGTTCTTGCCCGCTCCCCCGTCGCTCTCCGTATCCCAGAACTGGGGTCGTATCTTCTCGATCACTGATGCCATGACGCCACCCGGCTCCCGGAGTTACTTTTCGGCCCTGATCTTTTCGTTGGCGGCCTTGAGCGTCTCGCTCAGGACGTCGATGTCCACGGGCTTGTGCAGGTAGGCGAACGCGCCCAGGTCCATGCACACCTCGCGGTCCGCCTCCGAGCCGTGGCCGGTCAGGATGATGACCTCGATGTTCGGGTGCTCGCTCTTGACGCGGCGCAGAACCTCTATGCCATCGATGCCGGGCATCTTCAGGTCGAGGATCATGACCTCGGGTTCGTCGTCCCTGACCAGGTTCAGGGCGGACTCCCCATCATAAACCACGGCCGAGCCCATGTCACGCATCATCAACCGTTCGGACAGGGTCTGGACGAATTCGCGCTCGTCGTCCACCAGCAGGACCTTGGAGGGCACGTCGAAGTCCATCTTGCGGTAGATGTCGGTCTGATGGAATCCCTTGCCCACCTGGGCCTCCACGGCCTTGACGCCCTCCACGCCGGAGACGATGGACTTGAGCTCGCGCTCCAGCTTCTCCAGCAGCAGGACGTGCTTGTTGATGGTCAGGGTGACGGTGCCCTTGCTGGACGTGACCTGGACGTTGTGCCCTTCCTTGGCCAGCACGGTCTCCACCCGGGCGGCCAGGAGGAAGTCCTGCACCTGCGCGCGGGTCTTGTCCGTGACCTTGACCGCGGCATTGGAAAGCTGCTCGACGATGAGGTCGGCCGAGCGCTCCACGCCGGTGGAGGCCACGGGCAGGACCAGGTCGTAGAGGGTGCCGGACCACGGGTCGTCCACTTCGCGCAGGGCCTTGACCCAGGCGGCGCGGTCCTCGTCGTCCTTGCGGATGAGCTTCATGGCGTGCTTGTCGGCGAACCCCTCCTCGCGCTCGGCCACGGCCACACGCGCCTTGCGGTCGGAGATCAGGCAGACCTTGAGGATATGGCCGATGGCCGGATCGGGCAACTGGGAGGCGAACCCGGGGATGATCAGGTTTTCGTCCTCGACCAGCCGCTTGGCCACGGCCAGGCGCATCCAGGCGATGGCCTGCTCCTTCTCGTGGCTGAAGCTGTTGAAGACCGACCCCTTGGCCTGGAAGGCGCGGGCGATGCGGTCCTCGGCCATGCCCGACAGGCGCGCGGCGTCGGCCACGATCTCCTGGTCGGTTACCAGCCTGCAGTCCGTGGCGTCGATCACGCGCTTGACCACCACGCCGGCTTCGCAAAACAGTCCATTGAAAACGGTGATGACTGACATATTGACTCCCTTTTCTCGCCTTTAGGCCAGGCGGCAAACGGTGGTGAGGGGACAGCTATCTTCGTCGCCGTCGCGGTGGGCACTCTCGTGCGTAGCGCAGATGGCGCTCTCCATGGTCGCGTAGACGTGGTCCTTGCCGATCTTCTCCAGCAGGTGGGTGCGCTCGAGTACGGCCATGACCGCCTCGTTCACCCCGCACAGGGAGATGTCCAGTCCGCGGGAGCGGACCCGGTCGACGATCAGGGACAGGGCTTCCTCGCCCGAGGCGTCCATGTCATTGATGCCGTTGGCCACGATGATGATGTGCCTGAGCTTGTCGTTGCCCATCAGCCGCTCGGTAATCTGGTCTTCCAGGAAGCTGGCGTTGGCAAAGAACAGCGGGCCGTCGAAGCGGACCAGGGAGATGTGGCGGCACTCCCTGAGCCCGAAGGCCGTGGCGTCGCGCAGGGACTCGTCCTCGGTGCGGGACAGGTTGGCCACGCGCGGGCGCATGGACTTGTACAGGAAGACCAGCAGGGACAGGACCACGCCGACCATGATGCCCTTGTCCAGATGCGGCGCAAACGCCAGGGTGCAGACAAAGGACAGGATGGAGATGGCCCCGTCATACCACTGGGCCTTCCAGGCGTGGATGAAGCCCGAGGCGTTGATCAGCCCGATGACGGCCATCATGATGACCGCGGCCAGCACGGCCTGGGGCAGGTGGTAAAGCAGCGGGGTGAAGAAGAGCAGCGCGATGACGACCATCAGCGAGGTGAACACGCTGGACATGCCGGTGACCGCGCCCGCCTGCAGGTTGACCGCCGAGCGCGAGAACGAGCCCGAGGCCGGGTAGCTCTTGCCGCAAGCGCCGATCATGTTGGCCAGCCCCTGGCCGATGAGCTCCTGGTTGGGGTCCAGGCGCTGGCCGGTCTTGGCGGCCATGGCCTTGGCGATGGAAATGGCCTCCATGAAGCCGAGCAGGGAGATAATCGCCGCGAACGGGAGCAGGTGCAGCATGACCTTGAGGTCCAGCGACGGCATGGTAATGGACGGGATGCCCGAGGGCACGGTGCCGACCACGGCCCCGCCGCCCATCATCTTGAGAGAGGCGGCGTCGAGCTTGGTGTTGCCGACCTTGATGCGCCAGGTCCGACCATCGGCGGTCATGCCGTCCGGGACCGCGCCCTGGGCGAAGAAGAGCATTCCGCCGCCGGCCTCTTCCACGCCGGAGAGCAGGGTCTCGCGGAGCGCGGTGCGCAGCTCGTGGGCCTTTTCCTTGAGGGCGGCCATCTTCACGCCGATGACGTTCTGGTCGTGCTGGATATCCAGGACCGCGATGGGGTCGCCGCCCTCCTTGGCCTCTTCCATGCGCTTGCCCAGGGCGGTGCGCTCCAGGGCCAGGGCGTCCATGGCGTCCACGGCGGCGTTGAAGCCGACCACGGCCTCGTGCACGGCGGGCACGCGGATGGACTCCACCGAGGCCTTGGTGTCGTGGTTGAAGCCCAACCCCCAAGACAGGGCCGTGGTCACGACGACGGCCACCAGGACGTTGGGGATCTTGGGATTGACGCGCTTGAGGCCGACCATGATGCCGAAGGCCAGTACGCCCATGGCCAGGGTGGGCCAATGAGTGTAATGGATGGCGGAATGGACCACGCGCATGATGGTTTCATAGTGGTGCTCCGCGCCGTCCACGTAGACGCCGAACATCTTGGAAAACTGGGAAGAGGCGATGATGATGGCCGCCGCGTTGGTGAAGCCGTTTACCACCGGGTGGGACAGGAAGTTGACCACCAGGCCGAGCTTGAGCACGCCGAGCAGGAACTGGAACATGCCGACCATCAGGGCCAGCAGGATGGCGTAGGCGATGTACCCCTCGCTGCCCGCCGTGGCCAGGGGCTCGAGCGAGGCGGCGGTCATGAGCGAGACGACGGCCACGGGACCGGTGGCCAGCTGGCGGCTGGAGCCGAACAGGGCGGCCACCAGCGGGGGAAGGAAGGACGCGTACAGGCCGTAGTAGGCGGGCATGCCCGCCAGCTGGGCATAGGCCATGGATTGCGGAATGAGCACCAGGGCAACGGTCAGCCCCGCGATGGCATCGGCGCGGAACGCCGCCATGTTGTACCCTTTGAACCAGCCGATAAAGGGGAATATTCGTGAAACCATGCAGCCTCTTCCTTGCATTACGCCTGCAGCATCCTGCGGCACGCCCGCATCAACTCGTTGAACAGCGCGCCCGCATCGTACAGGTTGTAGTTTTTGAACCGAACCAGACCATCAGCCATCGTGAACAGAATGAGCGCCGATTTCCTGGGAAGGATTTCCTGGCTGATGGAGCCGTCCTCCAGCCCCGTCACGATGGCCTTCTCGAAGATGTCCACGAGGCAATTGTAGATATCCTCGAGATTCCCCCTGAACTCCGGATTGGACTCGGAGAACTGGTAGAGAAAGTGACGGTGCAGCAAAAGGAACTTGTCTTCCATCAGTCCCGCCAGATAGAGGTAGAATGAGATGACCTCCTCCGTCATCTCGAGACCGGACTTGAACGGCCTGTTCTCAAAGAACCGTTCGAACTGGTCCACTATCTCGTCCCTGGTCTTCTCCAGGATCGCCAGCAACAGACCCTCTTTGGTCTTGAAGTGGTAGAAAATCGTCCCCTCGGCCACCCCGGTGAGGCGGGCAAGCTCCTGCCCGGACGTGTCCGCGAACCCCTTGTGCGCGAACATGAACGTGGCGACCTTGAGGATGGATTCCTTCTTCTTCATGCCTTGATCCTTTTTTCCCAAGCGAACCGAGTGTTCACTCAGTTTTTTCCCTAATACTGAGTAACATTCTACTATGTCAAAAAAATCGGTAAAACTGAGTATGCACTCAGTTTCACAATCAAGACTCGCAAAATGATTGAAAAAGTCGAAAACCCGAATTCGGCAACCAAATAGGAAATAAAAAAAAGTTGCTCCCCTCCTCCTTTTTCCCCTCTCTCATTCCTTCTTCTCTCCAAGCAAAGTGAAGCCTCCCCCTCTCTCGCCCCTCCCTACCCCGCGAAGCGGAACCAAAAATATAGGAGGGATGAGGGATGGGGGCCCAGGGGAAGGGAGGCAAAAAAAGTCCCGCCGGGCGCACCCGACGGGACTTTTTGGTAACCGTTAGAGCCTGCCTAGCTCAGCCAGTCGTCGTCCTCCTCGATGGGGGCGAAGCCTCGGCGCATGGTGTTTTCGCAGACGATGCGCGGGTCCAAGAACTGGAGCAGGTAGTCCGGTCCGCCGGACTTGGAGCCCACGCCGGACATCTTGAATCCGCCGAAGGCGTGGCGTTCGACCAGCGCGCCGGTGGAGTACTTGTTCAGGTACAGGTTGCCCACGCGGAACTCCCTGTAGGCCCGCTCCAGGTTGTGCGGGCTGCGTGAGTAGATGGCGCCGGTCAGGGCGAACCGGGTGGAGTTGGCGATGTCCAGGGCCTCGTCCATGTCCTTGGCGCGCATGACCGCGAGCACGGGCCCGAAGACCTCTTCCTGGGCGATGCGGTGTTCCTTGGTGATGTTCTCGACGATGGTCAGGGGCACGTAGCAGCCGCCGGTGGCCTTGAGGTCGTCGGACACGTTGCGCTTGACCAACACCCTGCCCTCCTCCTCGGCGATTTTGACGTAGCGCAGGACGTTTTCCTGAGCCGCCTTGTCCACCACCGGGCCCATGTAGTTGGCCGGGTTCTCGGACGGGCCGAGCTTGATGGACTTGGCGGCCTGGGTCAGGCGGCCGACGAAACGGTCGTAGATGGCGTCCAGGACGATGACCCGCGAGCAGGCCGAGCACTTCTGGCCCTGGAAGCCGAAGGCGGAATAGAGCACGCCGAGCACGGCCTCGTCGAGGTCGGCGTCGTCGTCGATGATGGTCGCGTTCTTGCCGCCCATCTCGGCGATGACCCGCTTGCACTGCTGCTGTCCGGGCTGGGCCACGGCCGCGCGCTCCTGGATGCGCAACCCGACTTCCATGGACCCGGTGAAGGCGATGATGGCCACGTCCGGGTGGTCCACCAGATGGTCGCCCATGACCGAGCCGCGTCCGGGGCAGTAGTTGAACACGCCGCCGGGCAGTCCGGCTGCCTGCCACATGTCGACCAGGGCGCGGCCCACACAGGAGGAAGACCCGGCGGGCTTGTAGACCACGGGGTTGCCGCAGACGATGGCCGCCGAGACCATGCCCACGGAGATGGCCATGGGGAAGTTCCACGGGGCGATGACCGCGGCCACGCCCTTGCCCTGATAGAAGAGATGGCTCATCTCGCCCGGGGCCCGGCCCATGCGCCGGGGCTTGCCCAGGCGGATCATCTCGCGGGCGTAGTATTCGAGGAAGTCGATGGCCTCGCCCACGTCGGCCTGGGCCTGATCCCACTGCTTGCCCACTTCAAGGACCTGCAGGGCGGACAGGTCGTGGATGTTGGCCTTGAGATATGCGGCGGCCTTGAGCAGGACCTCGGCGCGCTCCTCCGGGGCCACGTCGCGCCAGGAGAGATACGCCTCGCGGGCGGCCTCCACGGCGGCGTCCACCTCGGCCACGCCCGCCTGGCACACGGAGCCGATGATCTCGGCCGGGTTGGCCGGGTTGTAGGAGTCCAGGGTGTCGTCCGTGGTCACGTCGCGGCCGTTGATGTACAGCGGGACCTGTTTGCCCATGGCGGCGCGAAGCTTGGCAATGGACGCCGGGAAGGCCTCGCGCTCGGCCGGGACGGTGAAGTCCGAGGGCGGGAAGTTCTTGAACCGGGGCAGCCCTTCCTTTTGCTCGGGCTCGGTCCTGCACTTGTCCTCCAGTTGGCGGCGCAGGGTCTCCTCGGGATTTTCCAGGAGCCGGTCCATGTCCGCCTCGTCGGCAAAGGTCTGCTTGAGAAAGGACTCGTTGGCCGTGTTCTCGAGCAGCCGGCGGACCAGGTAGGCCATGCCGGGCAGCAGATCGCCGTAGGGGCAATAGAGACGCACGCGCTTGGCCACGTTCTTGAGGCCCTTGCGCACGGGCCCGGCCATGCCGTAGAGGACCTGGAACTCGTAACGGTCCTCGGGCACGCTCAGCTCGGCCGCGTTCTCCATGACCGCCGCGATGGTCCGGATGTTGTGCGATGCGCAGGCGAAATGGCAGATGTCGTGGTTCTCGAGGATGTAGCGGGAAACGCGCTCGTGAGCCATGTCGGACTCGGGCTTGTGGGTCCAGACGGGCACGGGCCAGTCGTTCTGCTTGGCCAGCACGGTCTCGTAGTCCCAGTAGGCGCCCTTGACCAGACGGATGGACACCGGGAGATTGACCTCGCGCGCCCAGTCGATGAACTGGCGGACATCCTCGTCCACGGACTTGAGATAGGCCTGGAAGACGATGCCCAGATGCGGGTAGTCCGGGTACTTGAGACGCAGCCGCTTGTACAGCTCCACCGTGGCTTCCTTGTACTTGAGCTGCTCCATGTCGATGCACATGAACCCGCCCATCTCCATGACCTTTTTGTAGACCGGCTCGATGCTGTGGACCATGCCATCCACGGTGCCTTCCAGGTCCACGGGCTTGGACTGGGAGTAGAAGGCCGAAGGCTTGACCGCCACGTTGACCTTGGGGGCGTTGCCCCAGTCCAGTTCGCCCTCGCTAGCGTCCAGCGGCTTCCACTTGTCCAATTCCTTATGTATGGCGTCCAGGACCTCCAGGTAGCCGTCGCGGTAGGCGGCGGACTCCTCCTCGGACACGGTGGCCTCGCCGAGCAGGTCGAGGACAAAGGCGAACCCGTCCTTGCGCAGCTTCTTGATGCCCTTGACCGCCTCCTTGGCCTCCTGGCCGATGATGAACTGGCGGGCCATGGACTCGATGTTGGAGCGGATGGTCTTGTTCAGGACCTTGGCCACCAGGCCGCCGCCGAACTTGGTCTTGGTGGCCCCCCACTTGAGCACGTCCGGGATGTTGGAGTCCTCGCCCGCAAAATATTCTTCGATATGGCGGGAAAGGGATTCCGATGTGCTCAGGTACGGAAGAACGTCAACAAATCGAAACATCTGGACCTTGAAATCCTCGTTTTTCATGGCCCAATCCATGACCTTTCCGGTCCACCAGCCTTTGTTGAAAACCGAAGGAGATTCGCCGGTAATGGACGAAAAAAACTCCCTGCCCCGAGCGATGATTCTCGGGTCCAGGGAGGTCGGTGTAGCGGACATTGTTGACTCCTTGTGTTCTAGTCTTTTTCGTGGGGTAGTGGAATGACCCGTGACTCCTTGACCGTGGTCAGGACAATGGTCGAATTGGTGTCCCTGACCGGCCCGAGAGTGCCGAACTTCGCCAGTGTCGCCTGCAAGGCCTCGGTGTCTTCCACCCGAACCTTGACCAGGTACGAATCCCGCCCTGCGGTGTAATGAACTTCCAGAACCTCCGGGAACTCGGCCAGCTTCTGCCCGACCTCGGTGGCGCCCACGCCCTCTTCCACCCGAATGGAAGTGAAGGCCGTCAGCCCGCGCCCCAGAGCTTTATGGTTGACAATACATTCATAGCCCTTGATGATATCGCTCTTCTTCAGCTTGCGCACGCGCTCGAGCACGGCGGAAGGAGCCTTGCCGACCTTCCGGGCTATCTCGGCATTGGAAACCTTTCCGTCTTCCTGAAGGATGTTCAGGATTTCCAAATCCAGTTTGTCAATCTTTCTGTTATTCATAGAATAAAGAAATAATATTCTTTTCACCCCCTGTCAAGCGCCTCACCGTCTCCGGGGTTACCTCCCCTCACATACAACTTTTCTTTTCACGGCTCCTCGGATATTCTGACAATCCGATATGTTCGGCGCATAGCCCCGAAATCAAGCAAGGAACAACACCGCATGGCCACCAACGACAACCGCAGCCGGACCGACGCACGGGTCTCCATCTCGAGCCGGGCCGACGGACTGGTCCTGGCCCTGTCCGGCCGTCTGGACGCGGCGGGTACCGCCGGGGTCTGGGACAAGGCCGTCAAGGGCGCGTCCGGGGAAGCGTTTTCCCGGCTGACCGCCGACTGCGCGGGGGTGACCTACATGGACGGAGCGGGCGTGGCTCTTTTGCTCAAGCTCAAGGAACTGTGCGCCGACCGGGACGCCGCCATGGCGCTGGACAACCTGCGCGAAGAGGACCGCAAGCTGGTGGCCCTGACCTGGGACAACGTGCTGCCCAAGATGCTGGCTGCGGATCGGGAACGGCGCACCCTGTCCGAGTCGCTGGAGGCCTGCGGCGGCGAGATATGGCGCAACATCCGCGAGATGGTCGCCTTTGTGGGCGAAACCGTCTCCCTGCTCGCCCAGGTGATCGTCCACCCGCGCAGGGTGCGCTGGAAAGACGTCATCCTGGCCTGCATCAATGTGGGCGTGGAGTCCATGTTCATCATCGTGCTCATCGGCTTCCTCATGGGACTGATCATGTCTTTCCAGTCGGCCATCAGCCTGCAACGGTTCGGCGGTGAGATATTCGTGCCCAACATGCTCGGCCTGGTCATGTTCCGCGAGATGGGTCCGCTGGTCACCTCCATCCTCCTGGCCGCCCGGTCCGGCTCGGCCTTCGCCGCCGAGATCGGGACCATGAAGATCAACGAGGAGCTGGACGCCCTGACCACCATGGGCCTCTCGCCCATGCGCTTCCTGGTGGTCCCCAAAATTTTGGCGACCATGTTCATGGTCCCGCTGATGACCATGTTCTTCAACCTGGCCAGCCTGGTGGGCGGCGCCCTGGTCATGCTTTCCCTGGGCTACCCCCTGGTGACCTTCACCTCGCGCGTCTTTTCCTACGTCGGCATGTCCGACTTCTGGGGCGGCATGTTCAAGGGGCTGGTCTTCAGCTTCCTGGTGGCTGGCGTGGGCTGCCTGCGCGGCATGCAGACCCGGTCCGGGGCCAGCGCGGTCGGCCTCTCCACCACCAGCGCCGTGGTCTCGGGCATCATCCTCATCGCGTTCGCGGACGGCATCTTCGCCGTGGCGTTCTACTACCTGAATCTCTAGGCGGCGGGCATGGAAAACACTCCTGTCATCAGCGTGCGCAACCTGACCTGCGGCTACGACGGCACCATCATCGTGGACGACGTCACCTTCGACATCAATCACGGCGAGGTCTTCATCATCCTCGGCGGCTCGGGCTGCGGCAAATCCACCCTGCTCAAGAACATGATCGGCCTGGTCGAACCCATGGCCGGACAGGTCTGGTACGGCGACGAGGAACTGACCTCGGCATCGGGCGACGCACGCCAGGCGATCATCCGCAAATTCGGCGTCATGTACCAGATGGGCGCGCTCTTCGGGTCCATGTCCGTGCTCCAGAACGTCATGCTCCCGCTGGAGGAGTTCACCGACCTGCCCCCGGAGGCCATCGAGCTCATCGCCAAGTCCAAGCTGGCCATGGTCGACATGGAGAACGCGGCCTTCAAGATGCCCGCCGCCCTGTCCGGGGGCATGAAAAAGCGGGCGGCCATCGCCCGGGCCATGGCGCTCGACCCCGGCATCCTCTTCCTGGACGAGCCGGGCGCGGGGCTGGACCCCATCTCCAGCGCGGCCCTGGACGAGCTGATCCTGGACCTGTCCAAGAACCTGGGCATCACCTTCGTCATCGTCACCCATGAATTGGAAAGCATTTACAAAATAGCGGATCGGGTTATCATGCTCGACAAGGAAGTCAAATCCATCGTGGCCGAGGGCGACCCGCGCGTGCTGCGCGACACCTCGGACAACCCGTCCGTCCGGCGCTTCTTTCTCCGGCAGCCCGACGCGGACGCCCCCGACCGTGAACCGGATCGACAACCGGCAGCTCAAGGATAGGCAATGGTACGCACGAAAGACTATTTCAAGCTGGGCCTGTACATCATACTCGGCACCGGCATGCTCCTGGCCGTAGTCGTCATCCTCGGCGCCGGGCGCTTCTTCGAGACCACCTTCCCCCTGGAGACCTACTTCGATGAGTCGGTCAACGGGCTGTCCGTGGGCTCCCCGGTGAAACTGCGCGGCGTCCAGGTGGGCCGTGTGGCCGAGATCAACTTCGTGTCCAACGTCTATTCCGAAGCAACCGACGACGAGGCCCGCTACGTCTACGTCCTGTGCGAGATCAACCCGGACCTCTTCGAGAACCTGACCGAAAAGGACTTCGTCCAATACGTGGCCCGCGACGCCGAGCGCGGCATGCGCATCCGGCCCACTTCCCTGGGGTTGACCGGCCAGCTTTTCCTGAACACGGTCTACCAGGACCCCAAGTCCAACCCGCCCCTGCCCATCGACTGGACCCCGCAGCACGCGTACATCCCGTCCGTGCCCTCCACCCTGAGCCGGGTCGAGGAGGCCGTGACCACCATCAGCAAGACCCTGAGCAGCCTCAAGCAGGAAGATCTCGAATCGATCATCAAGGACGTCAAATCCATCGTCGGGACCATCAACGACTTCATGAAGACCGAGGGCGGCAGGGAGGCGGGCGACCGCATGCTCGATATCCTCCAGTCCACCCGGGGCATCCTGGCCCGGACCGACAAGCTGCTCTCCGACCCGGCCGCCGAGACCATCATCCCCAAAACGGCCTCCATCCTGACCAGCGTCGACCGCATCACCAAGGAGTCCGCCGACGACATCATCAATGCCGCGGCCGAGACCCGGGCGGCCATCGCCAGCTTCAACAAGGCCTCCCAGGTCCTGAGCAAGACCCTGACCGACCCGCGCATGGACAAGGCCATGGCCGAGATCGCCCCGACCCTGGAAAACGTCTCCAAGGCCTCGGCCGACCTGGCCACCGCCGTGACCAAGGTCCACGCCCTGGTCAACCGCCTCAACGGCGTGGCCGCCTCGCAGGAGGCCAACGTCCGGTCCATCATCGAGGACACCAGGGAGGTCATGGAGAACGTCAAGGAACTCACGGACGAGGCCAAGCGGTATCCGTCCGGCGTAATCTTCGGCACCCCGCCGAACAAACCCCATCCCGAAAGCAACTAAGCGGTGACCGCCATGAAACGACACCACCTTCTCATAGCCCTCCTGGTCACGTCCCTGGCCGTCTCGGCCTGCGTCAAGCTGGGCGGGAAACCACTGGAAAAGCACTACTACCAGATTTCCCCGACACGCACCGCGCAAAAGGCCGATGCGCCCAGGGACATCATCCTCCTGGTCCGGCGGCTGTCCGTATCGGACCTCTACAACACCCGCGAACTGGTCTACCGTGGAGCCGAGGAGCGCGTGGACTCCGATTTCTACAACATGTTCTTCGTCAATCCCGGCAGCATGCTGACCACGGAGCTGCGCAACTGGCTGCGTGCATCCGGCCAGTTCAGCCACATCATCGAGCCGGGCAGCATGGTCGTTCCCTCCCTCACCCTGGAAGGCGTGGTCAACGCCCTGTACGGCGACTATTCCGGCGAGCAACCCGCCGCCGTGGTCGAGATGCAGTTCTTCGTGGTGGACGAATCCACCCCGGACAACGCCATCGTCTTCTCCGGCTCCTACACACAACGCATGCCCGTGGCCGACGCCGATCCCCAGACCCTGGTGAAAGCCATGACCCAAGGCGTGGAACGCATCTACGCCTCCCTTGAAACCGACCTGGCCGCCGCGCCGCTCAAAGACTGATGGCTAAAAAGAAACCGACCTACCTCCCCTCCGACTTCGACGAGATCGAAGACCGTCCGAGCCGCTCCCAGCTCAAACGCGACATGACCGCCCTGCAACAGCTCGGGGCCGACCTGGCCGCGCTGGGCGACAAAGTGGTCAAGGAAGCGGGCCTGCCGCCCGAAGTGGAAAAGGCCCTGCTGCTCATCAAGACCATGACCAAGCACGAGGCCAGACGCCGCCACATGCAGTACGTGGGCAAGCTCATGCGCACCTTCGACACCACCCACGTCAGCGAACTGGTCGAGACCGCCCATCGCGGGCACGAGGTCAAGACCAAGGCCTTCCAACACATCGAAGACCTGCGCGACCGCCTGATGGACGGCGACGACGACCTGCTCCAGGAACTCTTCGACAGCCACCCCGAAGAAGGCCAGCGCCTGCGCCAACTGACCCTCGGCGCGCGCCGCGAAAAGGCCAACAACAAACCACCCAAAGACACCCGCGCCCTCTTCCGTCTCCTCCGGGATTTGGAAGGGGAGTAGCGCCTCCGGGCCTCCAGCCGTAGGGCTCGAAGACTCGCCTACGGCTGGAGGCCCGGAGGCAAAAAAAACACCCCCCGGACTTGACGAGCGGGGTTGGGGGATTATCTTGTCTTTATTGAATCAATGACGGCCTGATCCGCCGCATATAAGGAGATGATAGAGATGGTTATCCACGAATACGCCGGAATCGTCACGGAGTTGCCCGACAGGGACTGTCCGCATTGCGGTAAAAGGCTGGACGCCTGGCTGGCGCCTCCCGAGACCGGTTGGGGAGTCATCCTCATCTGCAACAACAACAATTGTCCGCACTACCTCGGCTCCGAGACCGACATCATGCACAAGCGCGACGATTCCCATCTGGGCTGCCGTTACGCCGAGAATCCGGACAACGGCTTCAAGCCGGTCAACGTCCTCGCCGTCTGCCCCCACTAGGGGAGATTTCATAGAACACCGTGAAAAGGGTCCTGCGCAAGCGGGGCCCTTTTCACATTTCAGGCCCCTTGCGCCTCCGATCTTCTCCATCCGAATAAGTGATGGCGAATCCCATTCCCTTCAAGGGTGAACAATGGTAGACGATCCCTTCACATCCACAGGAGTTTGCACATGGTCATCGCTGAGGGGAAATCGAGGGCGCTGCTGGCGCTCGGGGCGGCGGTCCTGCTTTGGGCCAGCTCGTTCATCGTGCTCAAGATCGCCTTTCAGCGATTCGATCCCATGGTGGTCATATTCGGCCGCATGTTCGTGGCCTCGGTCTGCTTCATGCTGGTCTTCAGGACCCTGAAGCGGATCGACTACCAACCGGGCGACTGGAAACTGCTCGCCTTCATGGGCATATGCGAACCGGGCTTCTATTTCGTCTTCGAAGCCATGGCCCTGACCTACACGGACGCGTCCCAGGCCGGGATGATCTGCGCCCTGCTGCCGCTGATGGTGGCCGTGGCCGCGCGGCTGACCCTGAACGAACCCCTGACCCGGCGCACGGTGACCGGCTTCGGCCTGGCCATTGCCGGGGCGGTGGTCCTGTCCAGCGTGGCCGAGGCCACGGAAACTGCGTCCAACCCGGTACTCGGCAACTTCCTCGAATTCATGGCCATGGTCTGCGCCTGCGGATACATGATCGCCTTCAAGAAGCTCAGCCCCCGCTACAACCCGTGGTTCCTGACCATGATCCAGGCCTTCACCGGCTCCCTGTTCTATTTCCCGCTGCTCTTTTTGCCGTCCACGCAACTGCCCACGTCCTTCGACCCGGTCGGGGTGACCTCCGTACTGTACCTGGGCGTGTTCGTGACCATCGGGGCCTACGGCATGTACAACTACGGCATGTCCAAGATTCCGGCGGGCCAGGCCTCGTCGTTCATCAATCTCATCCCGGTCATCACGCTGGTCATGGGAGTGGTTCTGCTCGGCGAGCGGCTCAACTGGATGCAGTACGCGGCTTCGGCCCTGGTCATTATCGGCGTGTACGTCAGCCAGGACACCAAGGCCAGGAAGCCCGTCCCCGCCACCTAGAGGGTAATGAAGATATCCTTCCGGGTACAGCCCGCCTCGGCCAGCAGGCGCGAGACCGCCTGTATCCCGGCCTCGCCCGCGTCCAGGCTGTAGTCCGTGACGAACGTCTCGATGTGGGTCTGGACCACCTCCTCACTCAGCTCCTGGGCGTGGCTGCGGATATAATCGCGCCCGGCCTCGGGCTCGTTGCGCGCGAAGAGCAGGCTCTGGCGGATGGCCTCGTTCATGCGCCGGGCCACAGCCTCGCCCAATGACCGCTTTATGGCGATGGCCCCCAGCGGAATGGGCAGGCCGGTATGCGCCTCCCACCACGCGCCCAGGTCCAGGACCCGGATCAGGCCGCGCTCGCCGAAGGTGAACCGTCCCTCGTGAATAACCACGCCCGCGTCCACGAGCCCGGCCTCCACCGCGGGCATGACCTCGTCAAAGACCATGGGCATGCGCCCCACCGATATCCCGGCGTCGCGGCAGCACATCCCGAAGATCAGGTTGGCCGTGGTCCGCTCGCCCGGAATGGCCACCCTGCCGCCGTCCAGGGACTGGAGCGTCCGCCCCTCCCCGGCCACCAGCACCGGCCCGGCCCCGTAACCCATGGCCCCGCCCGCGCGCAGCAGCACGTACTCGTCCAGGATTCCGGCTGCCGCCGCCGTGGACACCTTGACCACATCCAGCGCGCCCCGTGCGGCCAGCCCGTTGAGCTCCTCCACATCGGCCAACGTCACGTCCAGTCCGCCCGACCACGGGACCAGCCCCTTGGTCAGGGCGTGAAAGATGAAGGTGTCGTTGGGACAGGGCGAATAGCCGAGAGTCAGCATACTATTCATAATAACCTTCTGTTTTAACTAATCTTCATCACCATACTTGACACAATCGGCGTGCCCCTGTACTCATGGTGACCACCTGGTCACCACTAACGGAACGGACCGGAAAGCGCAAGTGCGGGAGCACAACGATTGACGAAAAACACCTTTGAGAACCTGCCCGATGAAAAGCGGCAGCGCGTCCTGGACGAGGCCACCGTGGAATTCGCCGAGCACGGCTACCACCAGGCGTCGGTCAACCGCATCGTCGACCGGCTGGGCATCGCCAAGGGCTCGCTGTTCAAGTATTTCGGCAACAAGCAGGGACTGTTCGAGCACCTTTTCAGCCGCGCGGTAAGCGACTTCAAGAAGCCGCTCAAGGCCATCCGGGACACGCCCGACCTCGGCTTCTTCGAGCGCATCGAGCAGAGCTTCCTGGCCGGAGCCCGGTTCGTGGACGGACACCCGAACCTCTACCGCATCTATCTGAAGATGCTCTTCAACGAGAATTTCCCCCTGCGCGAGCGGTTCCTCGGCGAAATCCGGGGCGCGCACGCCAAATACCTCCGGCAGCTCATCGAGGGCGGCGTCCGGGACGGGCAACTGCCCGCCACCCTGGACGTGGAAATGGCCGTGTTCACCCTGCACGCGGTCATGGACCGTTTCCTCCAGGGCTACGCCGTGCCCACACTGGACAACGGGCTCGCGCCCGCCGCCTCCCTGCCGGACCGGGCCCGCGCCCTGGCCACATTCCTGCGACACGGCCTGGCCGACATTTCCACACAGGAGTAACCCATGAACCTGTTCAAGAGCGATTATTACCAAAACATGGACCTGGCCGACATCCGCGACAAGGTCGAAGCCGGAGAGCGGCTCTCCTTCGAGGACGGCGTGCGCCTGTTCCAATGTCCGGAGCCGTTGGCCGTGGGCGCCCTGGCCCACCGCGTGCGCACCCGTATGCACGGCGACAAGGCGTTCTACGTGGTCAACCGCCACGTCAACTACACCAACGTCTGCGTCAACGGCTGCGCTTTCTGCGCCTACCAGCGCGAGGAAGGCCAGTCCGGCGGCTTCGTGCTCACCCGCGAGGACGTCCTGGCCAAGCTCGAGGCCGCCCCGCTGCCGCCGCGCGAGGTCCACATCGTGGGCGGCTGTCATCCCCGGCTCGGCCTGGACTATTTCGAGGATATCCTGTCCGCCGTGCGCGACCGCTACCCGGACGCGGTCCTGAAATGTTTCACCGCCGTGGAGATCGCCCACTTCGCCCATCTGGAGAACATCTCCACCAGCGAGGTCCTGGCCCGGCTCAAGGCGGCCGGGCTCGGCATGATGCCCGGCGGCGGGGCCGAGATCTTCGCCCCGAGGGTCCGCGAGCGGCTCTGCCCGCGCAAGGCCACGGCCGATGAATGGCTGGCCATCCACGAAGAAGCCCACTCGCTCGGGCTCAAGACCAACGGGACCATGCTCTTCGGCCATATCGAGACCGTCGAGGAGCGCGTGGACCATCTGGTCCGGCTGCGCGAGTCCCAGGACCGCAGCCACGGGTACACCTGTTTCATCCCCCTGCCCTTCCTGACCGAGAACAGCCAGCTGGCCATCGACAATCCACTGACCGGGCTGGAGGAGCTCAAGACCATCGCGGTCTGCCGCCTGATGCTCGACAACATCCCGCACATCAAGGCCTACTGGGTCATGCTCGGGGTCAAGCAGGCCCAGGCCGCCCTCAAGTTCGGGGCCGACGATTTCGACGGCACCGTGGTCGAGGAAAAGATCGGCCATGAGGCCGGGGCCACCTCGGAACAGGGGCTGTCCCGGACCGAACTCGAAGACATGATCCGGGGCTGCGACTGCACCCCGGTGGAGCGCGACGGCTTTTTCAACGCGGTGTAGAGATGCCTCCGCCCCCCCATCCCCCTTTCCTTCCTAAACTTTTTAGGCCGCTTCGCGGGACTGGCAGTGGGAAGACTGAGCAAGAGAGATTGATATGAGTGAGCTTGAGAAGATTTTTGACAAGGTGTTGGACGGGGAGCGTATCGGATTCGGCGAGGCCGAGTTGCTCTATGCCGAGGCGGATTTTTACGACCTCGGGTGGCTGGCCCATCAGGTCCGGCTGCGCAAGCACCCCGACTCCATCGTCACCTACGTGGTGGACCGGAACATCAACTATTCCAACGTCTGCGTCTGTTGCTGCAAGTTCTGCGCGTTCTTCCGCGAGCCCGGCGACAAGGACGCCTACGTGCTCTCCTTCGAGGAAATCGGACGCAAGATCGACGAGACCAAAGCGCTCGGCGGCACCCAGATTCTCATGCAGGGCGGGCACCATCCGGACCTGCCCCTGACCTGGTACGAGGACATGCTCCGCTGGATCAAGAAGAACCACCCGGTGCACATCCACGCCTTTTCCCCGCCCGAAGTGGTCTTCTGGAGCGAGAAGGAAGGCATCCCCGTAACCGAGGTCGTCCGTCGGCTGCGCGAGGCCGGACTGGACTCCATCCCCGGCGGCGGGGCCGAGATCCTGGTGGACGAAGTCCGCTCCCGGGTGGCCCCGAACAAATGCCCGTCCGACCAGTGGCTCGGCGTCATGGAGGAAGCCCACAAGCAGGGGCTGCGCACCACCGCGACCATGATGTTCGGCCATCTGGAGACACCGGCACAGCGGTTGGAGCATCTCTTCCGCGTGCGCGAGGTCCAGGACCGCACCCACGGGTTCACCGCCTTCATCCCCTGGACCTTCCAGCCCGACCACACCGCCCTGCCCCACTGCCGCAAGTTGACCAGCGTGGAGTACCTGCGCACCCTGGCCGTGTCCCGCATCGTCCTGGACAACGTGGACAACGTCCAGGTCTCCTGGGTGACCATGGGCCCGAAGATCGCCCAGCTGGCCCTCTATTTCGGCGGCAACGACTTCGGCTCGACCATGATCGAGGAGAACGTGGTCAAAGCCGCGGGCGTGGCCTTCCGCCTGTCCCGCGAGGAAATCCGCCGCCTGGTGGAAGGGGCCGGTTTCGAGCCCCGCCAGCGAACCATGGACTACACCCTGATGGAGGCCAAGTAATGCCCGTCCGCCTCGGAAGAATCGGCTATCTCAACGTCCTGCCCATATACCACCCTCTGGAAACAGGCATCCTGCCCATGGACTGCGAGGTTACCTCGGGCCCGCCCGCCGAGCTCAACAAGCTCATGGACGCGGGAAAGCTCGACGTCTCCGCCTGCTCCAGCGTGGAGTACGCCCGCCACGCGGACAAGTACTACCTCATCCCGGATATCGCCATCGGCAGCCGGGGGCCGGTGCAGTCGGTGCTGCTCCTGAGCCGGTGCCCGGTGGAGGAACTGGACGGCAGGACCATTCTGGTCAGCGCCCAGACGCACACTTCCGCCGCTTTGCTCCGCGTGCTCCAGGCCAAGCTGTGGAACATCAAGACCGTATTCACCACCGGCAGCGCCACCGACGTCCTGGGCACCGGGGAACGTCCCCAGGCCATCCTGTGCATCGGCGACGAGGCCCTGAACCTGCGCTATCACCCGGACTACCCGCACCGCATCGACCTGGGCGAGGCCTGGCGCGAACTGACCGGCCTGCCGTTCATCTTCGGCGTCTGGATCGTCAGCCGCGAAAGCTGGCAGCGGGATAAGGAAAAGGTGGAACAGGCCGCACGGCTGCTGCTGGCGGGCAAGAACTGGGGCACCGAAAACATCGGCGACGTCTGCGTCATAGCGGCCGAGGAGAGCTGCCTGAACGACGAGGAGATGTGCTCCTACTTTGACGGCCTGGTCTACGACCTCGGGCCCGAGGAACAGAAAGGAATGCGGGCCTTCTACGAAAGCCTGGTGGAGACCGGGATCATCGACAAGGCCCCGGAGTTGGTCTTCCTGCCCTGACGCCCTACCCGTGGAACTCCACGAAGGCCTTGAGCGCGGGGAACATGTACCGGCCGCTGTGGTGGATCAGGTAGAACTCCCTGCGCCCTTCCAGGGCCGGAACCTTGATGCGCACGACCTCGCCGCTGTCCAGCAACGACTGGGCGGCCAGCTTGGAGGTGAAGCACATCCCCACCCCGTGCACCGCGTGGGCCAGACTCTCGCACGTCCCTTCCACCTTGCAGCGGATATTCAGGCTCTGTAGCGAATAGCCCGCCTTGTTCAGGGCGTTTTCCAGGACCATCCTTGTGGCCGAGCCCTGGATGCGCATGATCCACGGCAGCTTGACCAGATCGTCCATGGACGGCTCGTCCCCGGACGGAAGCCAGGGCGCGTTGGGCGAAGCCACCAGAATGGTCTCGTCGCGGGCCAGCAGCTTGGCGGTCAGCTCCTCTTCGTCCGGACGTTTGCCCACGATACCCACGGGCCAGTCGCCGGAGGACACTCTCTTTATGACCTCGGACGAATCGCCGGTATGGACCACGAACGAGACTTCGGGGTACTTGGCGGAAAAGGACTTGAGCAGTTCCGGCAGGATGCTGTGGGACGGGATGGTGCTGCACCCCACCTGGAGCTCGCCGACAACCCGGTCGCGCAGGACCTCGATGGCCGCCTTGGCCCGGTCCAGGTTCCGGAAAATGGTCACCATGCTCTCATAGAGCACGTCGCCGGCCTGGGTGGGCATGATCTTGCGCCCGAGACGGTCGAACAGCTTGACGCCCAACTCGTCTTCGAGATTGGCGACGTGCGAACTGATCGTCGGCTGGGACAGGAACATGGCCTCTCCGGCTCGGGAAAAACTTTGCAATTCATAAACCTTGCAAAACGCTTCAAGCTTCCTGATGTCCATGCAACCTATCCTGAAAATTGATGAAATCTATAACAAAAATCAAAAAAGGGGCAGGCGCGAGGCCTGCCCCTTTTGATCTATTCTTCGTCGGCCTTATCAGCGGCTTCGGGAGCTTCCTCAGCCTTGGGCTCTTCTTTTTCAGCGGGCTTCTCGGCGGGCTTTTCAGCCTTCTTGGCGGGAGCCTTCTTGGGCTCTTCCTTGGCCGGAGCTTCGGCGGTCTCAGCGCCGGCCTTCCGGGTCAACTCGATGATGACCATGGGGGCGCAGTCGCCCTTGCGGGGCTGGGACATCTTGACGATGCGGGTGTAACCGCCGCCGGCGCCCTCGAAGCGGGGGCCGATCTCGTCGAAGAGACGCTGAACCATCTGGTGGCTGCCGAGGACCTTGTACGCCTGACGGCGGGAATGCAGGTCGTTGCGAATGGCCAGGGTGATGAGCTTGTCGGCGATGCGACGAAGTTCCTTGGCCTTGGCTTCGGTGGTGCGGATCTGCTCGTAGGTCAGGAGAGCGCGAGCCATGTTCTTGAACATGGCGGCACGGTGCGTATTGGACCGATTCAGTTTGCGGCCGGACTTTCTATGCCTCATTTTTCTCTTTCCTCTTCAACCATTCCTGGTATTTCTTGTCAAAATCCTCGACCGTCATGCCGAACTTCAGCGTCATGCTGTCCAAAACCCGGCGGATCTCGTCCAGGGACTTGCGGCCGAAGTTCTTGGTCTTGAGCATGGTCTGTTCGGTACGCTGGACCAGTTCGCCCACCAGCTGGATGTTGGCGGCCTTCAAGCAGTTGGTGGCGCGAACCGAGAGTTCGAGCTCGTCAATGGACTTGAAGAGGTTCGGGTTCAGATCGATGGAATCATCCTCTTCCTCATGGGTCTCGGAGGAGGATTCGTCGAAGTTGATGAACACCGAAAGCTGGTCCTTGAGGATCTTGGCGCTGTATGCACAGGCATCCTCGGGAGTGACGGAACCGTCGGTCCACACTTCCAGGATGAGTTTGTCATAGTTCGTCATCTGGCCGACACGCGCCTGTTCGACGGAGTATGCGACCTTCTTGACGGGGGAGTAGCTGGCGTCGAGGACCATGGAGCCGATTTCATCGGTCAGCCCTTCGTGCATGTCGGCCGGGACGTAGCCCTTGCCCATGCGGACTTCCAATTCCATCTTCAGGGAGCGGTTTTCGGTCAGCGTGGCGATGAGCTGATCCTTGTTCAGAATAGTGACATTCTGGTTTTCCTGGATCATGCCGGCAGTGACCTGCCCCTTCTTGTTGGCTTCGAGGACCAAGCGCTGAGGCTCGTCCGTGGTCATGGCGATGCGAACCTGCTTCAGGTTCAGCACAACCTCGGTCATGTCCTCAAGAACCCCGGGCAGCGTGGTGAATTCATGCTGCACTCCCTCGATGGTCGCGCTGACGATGGCGCAGCCCTGCATGGAGGAGAGGAGAACCCGGCGCATGGCGTTGCCGATGGTGGTGGCATAGCCGCGCTCCAGGGGTTCGCAGATGAATTTACCATACATCTTGGAGGACTTGGGGTCGCGCACGAGGGACTCGGGCTTGACCAGTTCGCTCCAATTGCGGGTGTTGATGAGTTTGTCGCCGTTCTCAATAAGCATGTAGTCCCCTATTTACTTGGAGTACAATTCGACAATCAGCTGCTCGTTGATCGGGAACTGGATGTCTTCCCGGCTCGGCATGGCCTTAACCGTGCCCTTGAAGTTGGCGCCGTCGGATTCCAGCCACTCGGGGCAGCCGCGGCGGGCGATGACTTCCTGGGCCTCGTTGATCACGGGGATCTTGCGGGCTTCCTCACGGACCTCGATGATATCCTCGGCCTTGACCTGCATGGACGGGATGCTCACGCGGCGGCCGTTGAGCTTGAAGATGCCGTGACGGACCAACTGGCGAGCCTGGTCGCGGGAGTTGGCGAAGCCGAGGCGGTAGATAACGTTGTCGAGGCGGCGCTCCAACAGGAACAGCAGGTTGTGGCCCGCCACGCCCTTCATGCCCTCGGCACGCTTGTAGTACATACGGAACTGGCCTTCCAGGACGCCGTACATGCGGCGGACCTTCTGCTTCTCGCGAAGCTGGACGGCGTAGTCGGACATTTTGTGGCGCATGCGGCCGGCGTGTCCCGGGGGGTACGGCCGCTTCTCGTAGGCGCACTTATCGGTGTAGCAGCGATCACCCTTGAGGAAGAGCTTCTCTCCCTCGCGGCGGCACAGCTTGCATTTTGCTTGAGTATATCTTGCCACGATTCTTCTCCTTAATTAGACCCGGCGGCGTTTGGGCGGACGGCAACCATTGTGGGGGATCGGGGTGATGTCCCGAATGAAGGTCACCTTGAAGCCAACGTTGTTGATGGCGCGCATGGCGGCCTCACGGCCGGAGCCGGGGCCCTTGACGTAAATGCCCACGGTGCGCATGCCAGAATCCTGGGCGCGCTTGGCGGCAGCTTCGGCAGCCATCTGGGCCGCGAAAGGAGTGGACTTGCGGGAACCCTTGAAATGAGCACCGGCGGAAGCCCAGCTGACGACATTGCCCTTGACGTCGGTGAAGGTCACGATCGTGTTGTTGAACGTGGCCTTGACGTGGGCAATACCGACGGGAATATTCTTCTTCTCTTTTTTCTTCCCAGAGCGACGGGGTTTAGCCATTGCCTTAATCTCCGTTGAATAAAAGTCTTATAAGACGCAAGCGCACGCACGGGCGCGCAAGCGATAGTCTCTTGTCGAGCTATTTCTTCTTGCGGCCCATGACGGAACGGCGCGGCCCCTTGCGGGTGCGGGCGTTGGTCTTGGACTTCTGACCGCGAACGGGCAGGCCGCGACGATGGCGCAGGCCGCGGTAGCAGCCGATATCCATCAGGCGTTTGATGTTGGTGGTGATCTCACGGCGGAGATCGCCCTCAACCTTGTAGTTGTTTTCGATCTCCACGCGGATCTGGTTGACGTCTTCGGCAGTGAGGTCGTCACTGTTGGTCTTCCAGTCGATACCGGTGGTGTCGAGAATCTGCATAGCCATGGTGCGGCCGATGCCGTAAATGTACGTCAGCGCGATATCAACGCGCTTGTTCCTCGGCAGATCAACGCCAGCAATACGTGCCATAGTTATTACCCTCTATCCTTGACGCTGCTTGTGCCGGGGGTTCTCGCAGATCACCCGCAGCACGCCGTTGCGCCGAATTACTTTGCACTTGGAACACATTTTCTTCACAGAAGGTCTGACTTTCATGACCATCTCCAATGTCTAAATAACAATAATGCCCATACCCCCCTGTCGGGGGGTGGCCTTTTTAACGAAGCTGCGTTTTATACAGCCTTTTTGAACAAAGAGCAAGCCCGAATTTCAGGCCCCCGGGGGAGCTAGTCGGACAGGCTCAATATTCTCGGTCCGTCGGAGGTCACGGCCACCGAGTGCTCGAAGTGAGCGGACAGTGATCCGTCCTTGGTAACCGCAGTCCAATTGTCGTCCAAAACCTCGACCTCGTGCGTTCCCAGTGTGACCATCGGCTCAATGGCAAGGACCATTCCGGCTTTGAGAGGAACGCCGGACAGCCCCCTGGGCACGAAGTTCGGGATCTCGGGCTTCTCATGAAGATGACTGCCGATCCCATGACCTACAAAACGACGGACGATGCCCAGGCCGAACCCTTCCACGTATGACTGGATTGCCGCGGAGATATCATACAGATTGTTTCCGGGCCGGGCCTGTTCGATCCCTATATACAGAGACTCGCGTGTTACATCCATGAGTTTCTGCGCTTCTGCGGAAACTTTCCCCACCGCGAAGGTGCGGGCCGAGTCTCCGTGGAATCCCTTGTATTCGACACCCATGTCAAAGCTGACGATGTCGCCCTCCTTGAGGATACGATCCTCGGAGGGAAAGCCGTGCACGATCTCCTCGTTGACCGAGCAGCACAGGGCGAAGGGGAACCCCTGGTATCCCAGGAAGTTCGGCCTCACGCCGTACTCGTCGCAGCGTGCGCGGCAGATGTTCTCGAAGTACATGGTGGAAACGCCGGGTTTGACGTTTTCACCGAGTTCATCGAGAATCCTTGAAACAATGCGATTGGCCTCACGCATGAGGCCAATCTCTTTATCGTTCTTGAGGAAGACGCCCCGAAACTTTTTCAAGACTAGCGCCTACCTTTGAGTTTGTTGCCTTTCCCCATCAATCCCTCGTACTGGCGGGAGATCATGTAGGACTCGATCTGACCCATGAAGTCCATGGCCACGCCGACCACGATCAGCAGGGAGGTGCCGCCGAAATAGAACGGGACGCCAAATTTGCTGATCAGGAACATGGGCAGCACGCAGACCGCCGAGACATAGAAGGCGCCCCACAGGGTGATGCGGGCCAGAACCTTGTCGATGTACTCGCGGGTGCGGTTGCCCGGGCGAATGCCCGGGATGAAGCCGCCCTGCTTCTGGATATTCTCCGCGATTCCCTTGGGATCGAACATGATCGCCGTATAGAAATAGCAGAAGAAGATGATGATCCCGACGAACAGGATGTTGTACAGGATGGAATCCGGCCTGAAGTAGGCCGAGAAGTCCTGCAGGAACTTGTTGCTCGAGAACTGGGCAAGCGTTGCAGGGAACATCAGGATGGAGGACGCGAAGATCGGCGGAATAACACCGGCGGTGTTGATCTTCAGCGGCAGATGCGTGGTCTGCCCGCCGAACATGCGGCGCCCCTGCTGACGTTTGGCATAGTGAATGGGAATACGACGCTGTCCGCGCTCCATGAAGACGATGAAGGCCAGTGTGGCCACCATCACGACCAGCAGGATGAGCAGGATGAACAGGGTGATCTCACCCACGCTCATCAGCTGCATCGTGTTGATCAGCGCAGCCGGGAGGCCGGCGACGATACCCGCATAGATGATCAGCGAGATACCGTTGCCGATGCCCTTCTCGGTCATCTGCTCACCCAGCCACATCAGGAACACGGTGCCCGCGGTCAGGGTCAGGATCGTCATCAGCTTAAAGCCGATCCCGGAGTAGAGCACCATGGGCGCGCCCGTGGGCGAACTCATGGACTCCAGTCCGGTGGCGATGGCGAAACCCTGGACCACGGTGATGAGCACCGTGCCGTACCTGGTGTACTGGGTGATCTTCTTGCGGCCGGCCTCGCCCTCCTCCTTCTGGAGCCGCTTCAGCTCGGGGCTGACGACGGTCAGAAGCTGGAGGATGATCGAGGCCGAGATGTACGGCATGATACCCAGGGCAAAGATGGACATCCTTTTGAGTCCACCACCGGAGAACATGTCGAACACGCCGAAGAGGGTGTTCTGCGCCTGAGCGAAGAACTCGGAAAGCGCGGCACTATCGACGCCGGGAATAGGGATGTGTATGCCCATCCGGTAGACAGCGAGCAGTGCGAACGTCCAGAGCAGCTTTTTACGCAGCTCCGGCAACCGGGCAATATTATCAACTCCTGACATCGTCTAAGTACCCTTCCGAATCAATAGTGAGTTTACGCCTCAATGGCCTTGGCGGTACCGCCGGCCTTGGCAATCTTGTCGGCAGCGGACGCGCTGAAGCGATGGGCTTCGATGGTCACGGCCTTGTCGACGTCACCGGTGCCCAGCACTTTGATCGGAGCGCCGTTCTTGACGACGCCGCGTTCGTACATGTCGGCCACGGTGATCTCATCCTTGCCTTCGAACAGGGCAATCAGGCGGCCCACGTTGACGGCTTCGTATTCTTCACGGAAGGGATTCTTGAATCCGCGCTTGGGCAGACGGCGTGCCAGAGGCATCTGGCCGCCCTCGAAACCGGGACGGACGCCGCCGCCGGCACGGGCGTTCTGACCCTTGTGCCCCTTGGCGGCGGTCTTGCCCCAGCCGGAGCCGGAGCCGCGACCTATGCGCTTGCGGTTCTTATATTCTTCCGGGAAGGCGTAGAGTTCATGAAGTCTCATGATTCGATAACCTCCACCAGGTGTCTGACCTTGTAGATCATTCCGCGGATGACGGGATTGTCATCGTGCTCTTTGACCTGATTGATCCTGCGCAGGCCCAGGGCTTCCAGGGTCTTGACCTGGTCAGGCTTGCAGGCAATCTTGCTTTTGATCTGCTTAACTTTAATCACGGCGATATCCTTCTACTTTCTGGGAGTGGAGACCGAGACGCCGCGAAGGGCCGAAACCTCTTCCGCGCTCCTCAGGGACTCCAATCCGGCCATGGTGGCACGCAACACGTTGTGCGGGTTGTTGGTGCCGATGGCCTTGGTCAGGATGTCATTGACGCCCACGGCCTCCATGATCGCACGAACGGGACCGCCGGCGATGATGCCGGTGCCTCGGCTGGCGGGCTTGAGCATGACGCGGCCCGCGCCGTAGCGTCCCAGGACCTCATACGGGAGGGTGCCGTCCAGCAGAGGAACATTGATCATGTTCTTCTTGGCGCGCTCACTCGCCTTGCGAATGGCTTCCGGCACTTCGTTGGCCTTACCCAGGCCGTAACCGACTCCACCTTCACCGTCACCGACGACCACCAGGCAGCTGAAGCTGAAACGGCGGCCACCCTTGACAACCTTGGCGACGCGATTGAGGTAGACGATTTTTTCAATCAATCCACTTTCATTCTGTTCCATTTTACTTTCCTGGTGACTAGAATTTCAGCCCGGCTTCACGGGCGCCGTCGGCAAGGGCTTTGATCTTGCCGTGATAGATATATCCGTTCCGGTCGAAGACGCAGGTCTCGATCTTCTTGGCCATGGCGGCTTCGGCGATAGCCTTGCCGACCTTGGCGGCCGAGTCCTTGTTGGCCTTCAGCGTCTCGCCGTCCTTGTTCAGCACCTGGGTGCTGGCGGAGGCCAGGGTCACACCGTTCACGTCGTCGACCAACTGGGCATAGAGATGCTGGTTGGAGCGATAGACGACCAGACGGGGCCGGGCTTCGGTACCGGAGATCTTCTTTCTGATGCGGGGCTTGCGACGAAGCCTCTGTGCATTCTTGCTTTTGCTCATGACTTATACCCCTACTTGGAACCGGACTTACCGGCCTTGCGGCGAATGATCTCGTCGAGGTACTTGATGCCCTTGCCCTTGTAGGGTTCGGGCGGACGCACACGACGGATCTGGGCCGCAATTTCACCGACAAGCTGCTTGTCGATGCCCTCGATGGTCAGCTTGGCGCCTTCCACCTTGGCCTCCAGACCGGCGGGCAGGTCGAACTCCACCGGGTGGGAATACCCGACGGCCAGAACGACTTTCTTGCCCTGCACGGACACCTTGTATCCGACGCCGATGACTTCCAGGGTCTTGGTAAAGCCCTTGGTCACGCCGTCCACGCAGTTGGCGAGCAGGGTCCGACGAAGACCGTGCTGACCGCGCGCCTGGCGGGAATCATCCACGCGGGAGACATACACCTTGCCATCCTCGATCTTATACGCCACGGCCGGATCGACCGGGGTAGCCAAGGTTCCCTTGGGACCCTTGACCTGGATTTCGGAGGCTCCGACAGACACCTCGACACCCGAGGGGA
This sequence comes from Pseudodesulfovibrio sp. lm2024, assembly GCF_051175575.1. Classification (NCBI taxonomy): domain Bacteria; kingdom Pseudomonadati; phylum Thermodesulfobacteriota; class Desulfovibrionia; order Desulfovibrionales; family Desulfovibrionaceae; genus Pseudodesulfovibrio; species Pseudodesulfovibrio sp. lm2024. Next base: position 1,384,583 of record NZ_CP195092.1, on the reverse strand, counting down.
TGTCGATGGGATTCTTTCCTATACGAGACATAACGGAACCTCTTTACCAGATTTCGCAGAGCAGCTCGCCGCCGACGTTGGCCTCTTTGGCCTTGGCGCCTTCAAGCAGCCCTTTGGAGGTGGACACGATACAAATACCGATGCCGTTCTGGACACGGGGGATATCAGAAGCACCAACGTACACGCGGCGACCGGGCTTACTGACCTTCTTCAGGCCAGTAATCAGCGGTTTGCCGTCAGCGTACTTGAGCGTAATACTGATGTCCCTGTCCTCGACAGCGTAGTCGGCGATATAACCTTCTTCCTTCAGGATACCCGCGATGGAGGACTTCATCTTGGAAGTCGGCACTGCGACAGCGGTATGATAGGCGCCGTACGCATTCCGGATGCGGGTCAACATGTCGGCTACAGGATCAACAACAGCCATTTCATTTCTCCTTAATTACCAGCTCGCCTTGCGGACGCCGGGCAGTTCGCCGGCGAGAGCCTTGTTGCGGAAGCAAATACGGCAGATTCCGTACCGCCTCAGAAAAGCCCGAGGACGGCCACAAATCGGGCACCGATTGTAAGCGCGGACCTTGAACTTGGGTTTGCGGCTTGCCTTAACGCGTAAGCTTGTTTTGGCCACTTTCCGTCCTCCTACTTTTTAAAGGGCATGCCAAGGAGGTCAAGAAGGGTCTTGCCTTCCTTGTCGGTCTTGGCCGTGGTGGTCACGGTCACGTTCATGCCCTTCACCAGTTCCACGCGGTCGATGTCGAGCTCGGGGAAGATGGTGTGTTCCTTGATGCCAAGGGTGAAGTTGCCGCGACCGTCGAAACCGCGATCGGGAATGCCGCGGAAGTCGCGGACCCGAGGCAGTGCGAAGCTCACGAGCTTGTCATAAAAGTCCCACATGGCATCGTCGCGCAGGGTGACGCGGCAACCGACCGGCTGGCCCTCGCGCAGCTTGAACTGGGCGATGGACTTCTTGGCCAGGGTGACCACGGCCTTCTGGCCGGCGATGGCGGTCAATTCCTCGACGGCGGCTTCGATCAGCTTGCTGTTCTGGCTGGCTGCACCGAGACCGATGTTCAGGGAGATCTTCGTCATTCGCGGGATCTCCATGGACGAGGTGTAACCGTACTCCTTCTGGAGCTCGGGGACGACCTTTTCGTTATACAACTTTTCGAGACGTGTCATACTGATACCTATTTGAAGGTCTCGTTGCACTTCTTGCAGAAGCGCACCTTCTTGCCGTCTTCAGTCTTCTTGTACCCTACCCGCGTGGGCTTGGTGCAGGCGTCGCACACGATAGCCACATTGGATACATGGATAGGGGCTTCCTTCTCGATAATGCCGCCGGGCTGCTGGGCATACGGGTTGGCCTTGGTATGGCGCTGGACCATATTGACCTTCTCGACCAGGACTTTGTCCTGCTTCTTGAGGATCTTCAAGACCTTACCGACCTTTCCCTTGTCCTTCCCGGCGATGACCATGACCTTGTCGTCTTTACGGATTTTAGTCTTCATCGTCATTTCCTTACAGAACCTCGGGAGCGAGGGAAACGATCTTCATGAAACCGGCAGCGCGCAACTCACGGGCCACGGGACCGAAGATACGGGTCCCGACAGGCTCCATGTTGTTGTTGAGCAGCACGGCGGAATTGTTGTCGAACTTGATGTAGGAACCGTCGGGACGACCGAGTTCCTTCTTGGTGCGGACGACAACCGCCTTCATGACCGAGCCCTTCTTCACCTTGGAATGGGGCATGGCCTCCTTGACGGACACTACGATAATATCTCCGACGCTGGCGTAACGGCGCTTGGAACCGCCGAGCACCTTAATGCAGGCGACCTTCTTGGCTCCGGAGTTGTCAGCCACGTCGAGATTGGATTCAACCTGAATCATTTGATTTCCTCCTAATCCCTAGACGGCTTTTTCGAGGATCTTCACCAGGTGCCAGCGCTTGCGCTTGGACATGGGCCTCGACTCGACAATCTGGACCGTATCGCCGACACCGCAGTCGTTGGCCGGATCGTGGGCCATGAACTTTTTGCGGCGGCGGATGTACTTCTTCAGCAGCGGATGCTTCACCAGGGTCTCGACGCGGACGACGATGGTCTTGTCGGCCTTGTCGGAGACGACCAGACCGGTGAGCAGGCGCTTGTTGCCTTGGTATTTGAACTCAGCCATTTCTTACGCTCCCTGTCGTTCCCGCTGAATAGTCAGGATACGGGCGATGGTCTTCTTGACGCCGGAGAGAGCCTGAGTGTTTTCCAGCTGAGCGGTCGCATGCTTGAAGCGCATGGAGAACAGCTCGTGGCGGGATTCATTCAGTTTCTCAGCCAGTTTGGCGTCGTCCAGTTCACGAAGTTCTTTGGAAGTCATCTTACAGACCCTCCTTCACAACGATGGCCGTCTTGATCGGCAGCTTGTAGGAAGCGCGCTTGAGGGCTTCCTTGGCAAGCTCGATGTCAACGCCCTTCACTTCGTACATGATACGGCCCGGTTTCACCGGCGCGACCCAACCGTCGGGAGCGCCTTTACCCTTGCCCTGGCGGACTTCCGCGGGCTTGGAGGTGGTGGGGTGATCAGGGAAGATGCGGATCCAGACCTTACCGCCGCGCTTGATGTGGCGCATGATGGCGACACGAGCGGACTCAATCTGCTGGTTGGTGATCTTTCCGTGCTCCAATGCCTTCAGCCCGATATCGCCGAAGGACACCATGTTACCCCGTTGGGCCTTGCCTCTGAGTCGGCCTTTCTGCCATTTTCTGAATTTAACTCTTTTTGGAGCAAGCATTACTGTTGTACCTCTTTGTCCAGAATCTCACCCTTGAAGATCCAGACCTTGACTCCGATCACGCCGTACGTGGTGGACGCCTCGGCGAAACCGTAGTCGATGTCGGCACGAAGGGTGTGCAGGGGCACACGCCCATCACGGTACCATTCGCCGCGAGCGATTTCAGCTCCGGCCAGACGGCCGGCACAAGCGACTTTGATACCCTCGGCGCCGAATTTCCTGGCAAGGCCCACCGTACGCTTCATGGCACGGCGGAAGGCAATTCGACGTTCGAGCTGCTGGGCAATGTTCTCAGCTACGAGCTGAGCTTCAACCTCCGGTCGACGGATCTCGTTGACCTCAATGGTGAACTCGGTTTGAAACTTGTTGCGCAATTCCTCACGCAACTTTTCTATCTCTACACCCTTGCGGCCGATGACGATACCGGGACGCGCGGTGTGGATGATCAGGCGAATCTTGCCGCCGGCCCGCTCGATCTCGATGCGGGAAACGCCGGCCTGATACAGTTTTTTCTTGACGAACTTGCGGACCTGGTCGTCCTGGAAGACGAACGCCGGGTAGTCCTTCTTGCTGTACCAGCGGGACAGCCAGTTCTTGTTATACCCCAGACGAAAACCGTAAGGATGTACTTTCTGTCCCATACTACTGTTCCTTGACTACGATGGTGATGTGACTGGTGCGCTTCCGGATGCGATAGGCGCGGCCCATGGCGCGCGGCTTGATACGCTTCCAGGTGGGACCCTCGTTCACGACCACGGAGTGGACGATCAGGGAGTCGACGTCGACGCCGGGCATCTGCTCCGCGTTGGAAACGGCGGAGTACAGCACCTTGCTGAGAATGTCGGCGGGCTTCTGCGGGGTGAACCGGAGGATGTTCAGAGCGTCTTCGACACCCTTGCCCTTGATGTTCTCGGCGACGATGCGCGCCTTGCGCGGAGACACACGGATGAACTTGGCAACTGCTTTGGCTTCCATAATGTGCTCCCCCTACTTCTTCTTGTCGGCAACGTGGCCGAAGTAGGTGCGGGTCGGGGAGAATTCACCCAGCTTGTGACCGACCATATTTTCGGTCACGAACACGGGGATGAACTTCCGGCCATTGTGGACGGCGAAGGTCATACCGACCATCTCGGGGACGATCGTGGAACGGCGGGACCAGGTCTTGATCACGCGGCGGTCCTGATTCTCGGCGGCCACTTGGATTTTCTTGATCAGGTGACCGTCCAGGAACGGGCCCTTTTTAAGAGATCTAGGCATTGGTTATACTCCTACTTCTGGCCGCGGCGTTTGACGATGAGCTTCGAAGAAGCCTTCTTGCGGTTCCGGGTCTTGTAGCCCTTGGCCGGGGTACCCCACGGGGACACCGGATGGCGACCACCGGAACTGCGGCCCTCACCACCACCCAGCGGGTGATCGATCGGGTTCATTGCCACACCACGGACCTTCGGGCGACGGCCAAGCCAACGATTCCGTCCGGCCTTACCGATCTTGATGTTCTCGTGATGAATGTTTCCAACCTGACCGATGGTGGCGCAACAGGTGGCCAGGACCTTGCGGACCTCGCCGGAGGGCATGCGCAGAAGCGCGTACTTGCCTTCCTTGGCGATGAGCTGGGCGTAGGTGCCGGCGGCGCGGCAGAACTGGCCGCCCTTGCCCGGGTACAGCTCGATGTTGTGCACGATGGTACCGGTCGGGATCTGGATCAGAGCCATGGCGTTGCCGGGCTTGATGTCGGCGCCTTCACCGGCGGTGATGACGTCGCCCTGATTCAGGCCGACAGGGGCCAGGATATAGCGCTTCTCGCCGTCCGCGTAATGCAGCAGGGCGATGCGGGCGCTGCGGTTCGGATCGTATTCGATCTCGGCCACCTTGGCGGGCACGCCAAGCTTGTTCCGCTTGAAGTCGATCAGGCGGTACAGGGACTTGTTGCCGCCGCCACGGCGACGCATGGTCACGCGACCGTTGTTGTTGCGTCCGGCCTTCTTGGTCAGACCTTTGGTCAGCGACTTCTCGGGAGTGGTCCGGGTGATCTCCGCGAAATCGGAGATGGTCTGGAACCGGCGGCCCGGAGAAGTAGGCTTCAGCTTACGGGTTGCCATGGTTACACTCCTTCGAAGATTTCGATTTTATCGCCGGCGGCAAGCTTGACGTAGGCCTTCTTGTACCCGGGGACGCGTCCACCGGTCAGGCGGCCCATGCGCTTGCGCGGAGCGGCTTTCTTGGCCACGATATTCACGGACTCGACTTTGACGTCGAAGGCTGCTTCAACGGCCTTCTTCACCTCGATCTTGTTGGAATCGGGGTGGACGTAAAAAGAGACGTGATTGGATTGCTCCTTTGCCTCGTTGGCCTTCTCGGAGACCACAGGCTTGAGCAGGACTTTCGAATAATCCATTACTTCAACCTCTCTTGAACGTCTTGGGCGGCGGACTCGAGCATAACCAGCTCGGGGTACAGCAGCACGTCGTAAACATTCAGCTTGTCGGCTTCGATGACCTTGATGTGGGGCATGTTCCTTGCGGACATCTCCAGATTCTTGTCGGCGTTCTTGGCGACAATCAGGGTCTTGTTCAGGCCGAGGTTCTGGGCGACTTCGGCAAAGGCCTTGGTCTTGATCTCAGGGAGATCGATGGACTTGACCACCGTCATCTTCTCTTCGGAGACGCGGGAGGACAGGGCCATCTTCAGGGCCAGTTTGCGCACCTTCTTGTTGACCTTAAAGGCGTAGTCGCGGGGCTGGGGTCCGAAGAGGACGGCACCGCCGCGCCACAGGGGCGAACGGGTGGAGCCGGCCCGGGCACGACCGGTGCCCTTCTGGCGCCACGGCTTGCGGCCGCCGCCGGATTTCAGACCGCGGGTCTTGGTGGCGTGGGTGCCCTGCCGCTGGGAAGCGCGCTGGGCCCGGACGACCTGGTTGAGGATTTCGGGCATGATCTCCACCTCGAAAACCTCGGGGGCCAGCTCGAAATCGCCAACCTTCTTGTTATTCTGATCTACAACTTGAATTTTTGCCATGTCGTATACCTCTTAGCCGTTCTTGCGGATCATCACGAGGCCGTTGTTGGGGCCGGGCACTTGGCCCTTGACCAGGAGGACATTGTCCTCGGGCCTGACATCGACGATTTCCACGTTGCTCAAGGTCACGCGCGCGTTACCCATCTGGCCGGGCATCTTCTTGCCCTTCCAGACACGGCCGGGGAAAGTCGCGTTACCGACGGAGCCGGGAACGCGGTGCACTTTTTCGGCACCATGGGAAGCGCGGGAGCCGGCGAAGTTGTGACGCTTCATGACGCCCTGGAAACCCTTACCCTTGGAGGTACCGGTAACCTTGACCTTTTCACCGGCGGCAAAGATATCGACGGTGATTTCCTGACCCAGTTCGTACCCTTCCACGACCTCGAGGGGGAATTCCTTGAGGTGGCGGTACAGGTCCTTGCCGGCCTTGGCCATGTGGCCTTTCATGGGCTTGTTCACCTTGCGCTCGGGCACGGAATCGTAGCCGAGCTGCAGGGCGTTGTAGCCTTCCTTGTCCGTGGTCTTGATCTGCATGACCGGGCAGGGTCCCGCCTCGATAACGGTCACGGGGCAGATGGTACCATCGTCCTTGAAAATGCGGGTCATGCCCAGCTTTCTGCCAAGCAATCCGAGAGTCTTAGCCATAACTATACTCCTAGAGCTTGATCTCGACGTCCACACCGGCGGGCAAGGAAAGCTTGCCCAGGGCGTCAACAGTCTGCTGAGTGGGTTCAAGGATATCCAGAAGACGCTTGTGAATGCGCATTTCGAACTGCTCGCGGGACTTCTTGTCCACGTGAACGGATTTCTGGACGGTGGTACGATGAATGTCGGTGGGCAGCGGCACGGGGCCGGCAATAGCCGCACCGGTATTCCGGGCGGTGTCAACGATCTCGGTGACAGCCTTGTCCAGAATACGGTAATCGTATGCTCTCAGTTTGATTCTGATGCGATCGCTCGCCATCGAAGCAGCCATAGTGCTTTCTCCTCAAAGGATTTATCTTTACCGCGCCCGAAAAGAAAAAGGCGCCGAACTGTGCAGCGGTCGGGTTGAGTACACCCGCACCGCCGCACTGTCAAGCAAAGGGAAAATCCTAGGCTCTACGTTTAGTCGTTTCCTTTCATCAATTCTTCGGCCAAGTTGTTCGGCAACTTCTCGTAGTGGTCGAACTGCATGGTGAAGGTCGCCCTGCCCTGGGTCTTCGAACGAAGATCCGTGGCGTAACCGAACATCTCGGACAGCGGCACGAAGGACCGGATGACCTGCACGCCCGTGCGGGCTTCCATTTCGCCCACGCGGCCGCGACGGCCGTTCAAGTCGCCCATGACGTCGCCGAGGTAGTCCTCGGGGGTGACCACTTCCACCGACATGATCGGCTCGAGCTGTACCGGCTTGGCGCCTCTGCAGGCTTCCTTGATGGCCAGAGAACCGGCAATGTAGAAGGCCTGCTCGCTGGAGTCGACTTCATGGTAGGAGCCGAAGACCAGTTTGACCTTCACATCGACGACCGGGAATCCGGCCGAGATGCCGTTCTTCATGGCATCCTGGATGCCCTTGTCCACGGCGGGGATGTATTCCTTGGGAATCACGCCGCCTTTGATCTCGTCGACGAACTCGTAGCCGTTCTCGGGGTTCGGCTCGACTTCGAGGACGACGTGGCCGTACTGACCACGACCACCAGACTGCTTGGCATGCTTGACATCGACCTTGTTCGGCGCGGAGATGGTCTCCCGATACGCAACGCGGGGGGCGCCCACGTTGGCGTTCACGTTGAACTCGCGCAGCAGGCGGTCAACGATGATCTCGAGGTGCAACTCGCCCATTCCGGCGATCAGGGTCTGTCCGGTCTCCTCGTCGCCCTTGACGCGGAAGGACGGATCCTCCTTGGCCAGCTTGACGAGGGCGGCGGACAGGGTGTCGCGGTCTGCCTTGGTCTTGGGTTCGATGGCCACTTCGATAACCGGCTCGGGGATGTCCAGGGACTCCAGAGCCACAGCGCGCTTGAGGTCGCACAGGGTATCGCCGGTGGCCACGTTCTTGAGGCCGACAGCGGCAACGATGTCGCCGGCGTATGCCTCTTTAATTTCCTCACGCTTGTTGGCGTGCATTTTCAACAGACGACCGATGCGCTCCTTCTTGCCGGTGGCCGCGTTCATGAACGTGGCGCCGGACTCGATCTTGCCGGAGTAGAGGCGCAGGAAGGTCAGGTGACCGACGAACGGGTCGGTCATGAGCTTGAAGGCCAGCGCGGCCAGAGGCTCGTCATCGTCGCAGGGGCACTCGATGACGGTCTCGGGGTCCTTCGGGTCCGTCCCCTTCATGACAACGACGTCCAGGGGGCTGGGCAGGTAGTCGACGACGGCGTCGAGCAGCGGCTGCACGCCCTTGTTGCGGAACGCGGTGCCGCACAGCACGGGGCACATGCTCAGGTTCGTGGTCGCCTTGCGCACACCCTCGCGGATCTCTTCCGGAGTCAGGGGCTCGTCGGACATGTACTTCTCGAGAAGGCTTTCGTCCTCCTCGGCGATGGCTTCGATCATCTCGGCGCGCATCTCTTCGTACTGGTCCTGGAGGTTGGCAGGAACCTCGGTGGTGGTGAAGCTGGCACCATGATCCTTATGATCATAGATGTAAGCCTTGCCCTCGATCAGGTCGACGACGCCTTCGAAGTCGTCCTCGGCCCCGATGGGCAGCTGGAGAGGAACGGCCTTGGCGCCCAAGCGGGTCTTCATCATGTCGACGCAACGGAAGAAGTCCGCACCGATGCGGTCCATCTTGTTGACGAAGGCCATGCGGGGCACTTTGTAGCGGTCGGCCTGGCGCCACACGGTCTCGGACTGGGGCTCGACGCCGGCCACGGAGTCGAAGACGGCGATGGCGCCGTCCAGCACGCGCAGGGCGCGCTCGACTTCCATGGTGAAGTCCACGTGGCCCGGGGTGTCGATGATGTTGATGCGGTGTTCGCGCCAAAAGCAGGTGGTCGCGGCAGACGTGATAGTGATGCCGCGTTCCTGCTCCTGAACCATCCAGTCCATGGTGGCTTCGCCGTCATGGACCTCACCGATCTTGTGGGACACGCCGGTGTAGAACAGGATTCGCTCGGTAGTGGTAGTCTTGCCCGCATCGATGTGGGCCATGATACCAATATTGCGCTGTTTGTCTCTGGGTACTTGTCTCGCCACTTTACTACTCCGTGACTACCAACGGTAGTGAGCGAAAGCCTTGTTGGCTTCGGCCATCTTGTGGGTGTCTTCGCGCTTCTTAACGGCGCCGCCACGGTTGTTGAAAGCGTCCAGCAGTTCGCCGGACAGGCGGGCGACCATGCCCTTCTCGCCGCGGCCGCGTGCGTAACCGATGGCCCAGCGGATGGCCAGGGCGGTCTGGCGGTCGGGACGGACTTCCATGGGCACCTGGTAGGTGGCGCCGCCGACACGGCGGGACTTGACCTCCAGGGCCGGACGGATGTTTTCCAGGCACTTCTCGAAGGCGCGCAACGGATCTTCGTTGGTCTTCTCGGCCAGGATTTCGATGGCCTTGTAGAAAATTCTTTCCGCAGTGGACTTCTTGCCGTCCAGCATCAGACGGTTGATGAAGCGGGTGATGAGCTTGCTGCCGTATACAGGATCCGGCAGGATCTGCCGCTTGGCGACAGGACCTTTACGAGGCATTTTTTTCTCCTTGAATTTCGGCCGGGGGGACATTATTTCGGGCAGCCTCCGCCCTACTTTGTCATCCCACCCCGGGCATTGCGAATAAAGCTATAACCTTATTTCGGGCGCTTGGTGCCGTACTTGGAACGGCCGCGGCGACGATCGTCGACACCGGAGGTATCGAGGGTACCGCGAACGATGTGGTAACGGACACCGGGAAGGTCCTTTACACGGCCGCCACGGATCAGAACCACGGAGTGTTCCTGCAGGTTATGGCCCTCACCGCCGATGTAGGCGGTGACTTCCATGCCGTTGGTCAGGCGCACGCGGGCGACCTTACGAAGCGCGGAGTTCGGCTTCTTCGGGGTCGTGGTGTACACCCTGGTGCAAACGCCTCGACGCTGAGGGCATTCCATCAGGGCCGGGGTTTTCTTCCGCTTGGGCTGCGCTTCGCGGCCTTTACGGATGAGCTGGTTAATGGTGGGCATTCATCCTCCAATCATTAGTTAATACGATACCTGTGCGCAAATCATGCGCAAAGAGGACCGCAAGTACCCCATTCGCTCAAACGTTGTCAAGGCATTTCGCCCGACGAGCGCGCGTACTTTCGGGTCCGGACCGGCAAAAAAGTTGGAGAGGCGACGCCTCTCCAACTTTTTCAAACAGTTATATCAAACGCGGCCGAGTTATTAATTTCGGCTGCATTACACCGACGGAACGTCCACCAGGAGCGGGCTTTCCTCCAGCTCCTCGAGGAACTTGTCCGGGCGCTCGGGCTGGTCGGGCACGCTGATCTCGGAGTCCGTGTACTTGCGGAATCCGGTACCGGCGGGCACCAACCGGCCGACGATGACGTTTTCCTTCAGACCGTGCAGGTAGTCGGTCTTGCCCTTCAGGGAGGCCTCGGTCAGGACCTTGGTGGTCTCCTGGAACGAGGCGGCCGAGATGAAGGAGTCCGTGGACAGGGAGGCCTGGGTGATGCCCAGGACCAGGGTCTCGGCCACTGCGGGCTTGCCGCCCTCGGCCGCGACCTTGGCGTTCTCCTCCATGAACCGCAGCTTGTCCACCTGCTCGCCTATGAGGAAGGAGGTGGAGCCGGGGTTCAGGATCGAGACCTTCTTGAGCATCTGCCTGACGATGATCTCGATGTGCTTGTCGTTGATGTTGACGCCCTGGAAGCGGTACACGTCCTGGATCTCTTCGACCAGGTAGCGGGCCAGGTGCTTTTCGCCCTTGATCCGCAGGATGTCGTGCAGCTCCGGGGAGCCTTCGGTCAGCAGGTCGCCGGCCTCGACGAAGTCGGACTCCTGAACCGTGATGTGCTTGCCCTTGGGAATCAGGAATTCCTGGGCGTCGCCGGTTTCGGGAGTGACCACGACCTTGCGCTTGCCCTTGGTCTCGGAACCGAAGGTGACGATGCCGTCGATGGACGAGACAACGCCCAGATCCTTGGGCTTGCGCACCTCGAAGAGCTCGGCGACGCGCGGCAGACCGCCGACGATGTCCTTGGTCTTGGAGGATTCACGCGGCTTACGCGCGATGACGTCGCCGGCGCGGACCGTGTCGCCGTCCTTGGCCATGAGAATGGCGCCCACGGGCATGGCGAAGTTGGCATCGATATCGGTGCCGGGCCGCTTCACCGGGGAGCCGTCCTCACCCAGCAGGGTGACGGCCGGACGGAAGTTGGTCGTACGGTATTCCATGATGGTGAAGGACGCCTTGGAGGTACGGTCCTCCTGGACGGTCTTCCCTTCGATGATGTCCTTGAACTTGATGGTACCGGACACGTCGACGATGAACGGCTCCATGTACGGATCCCATTCGGCCAGCGGAGTGCCCTTCTTGACCTCCTGGCCCTCGTCCACCAGCAGACGCGCGCCGGACGGAAGCACGTATTTCTCGCGCTCGCGGCCTTGCTCGTCCACGATGCCGACCTGGCAGCTCTTGCCGAGCACCATCTTGTCGCCGTCGGAGTTGGCGACGGTGCGCATGCGCGAGGTGATCACGCGGCCGTTGTGCTGGGACTCGATGCTGGAGGATTCGATTTCCTTGGATGCGGTACCGCCGATGTGGAAGGTACGCATGGTCAGCTGGGTGCCGGGCTCGCCGATGGACTGCGCGGCGATGATGCCGACGGTCTCACCCACGTTGACCAGGTGGCCTCGGGCCAGGTCGCGTCCGTAGCACATGGCGCAGACGCCCTGCTTGGATTTGCAGGTCAGGCCGGAGCGGATGACGATGGAGTTCACGCCGGAGGCGTCGAGCTTTTTGGCGTACTGCGCATCGATCATGGTGTTGGACGGGATGACCAGCTCGCCGGTCTCCTCGTCGTAGGTGTCGAACATGGTCACGCGGCCCAGGACACGCTCGGCCAGCCGCTGCTTGATCTCGCCGCCCTTGATGTAGTGAGTCAGCTCCAGGCCGTCCACGGTGCCGCAGTCCAGCTCGGACACGGTCACGTCCTGGACGACGTCGACCAGACGGCGGGTCAGGTAACCGGAGTTCGCGGTTTTGAGCGCGGTGTCGGCCAGGCCTTTCCGTGCGCCGTGGGTGGAGATGAAGTACTGCAGGACGGACAGACCTTCGCGGAAGGACGCGGTGATCGGGGTCTCGATGATCTCGCCCGAAGGCTTGGCCATCAGACCGCGCATGCCGGCCAGCTGCCGCATCTGGTCCTGGTTGCCTCGAGCGCCGGAGGTGGCCATCATGTAGATGGGGTTGAAGCTCGAGTTGACCTCGGTGTTGCCGGTCTTGGGATCGGTCAGCACGTCGGTGGACATCTCCTGCATCATTTCGTTGGAGATGTCGTTGGTCACCTTGGTCCAGACGTCGACGATCTTGTTGTATTTCTCGGTACGGGTGATGATGCCGTCCTGGAACTGGTTCTCGATCTCGTCCACTTCGGCGTTGGCCGTGGCCAGCATCTTGGGCTTGCTGGCCGGGATCTTGAGGTCCTTGACGCCGATGGTCACACCGGCGCGGGTGGCGTACTCGTAACCGAGGTCCTTGATGCGGTCGCACAGGATGACCGTGGCCTTGGTGCCCGCCAGACGGTAGGCGCCGGAGACCAGGGCGGCGATGTTCTTCTTGTTCAGCACGCAGTTGACCAGCTCGAACGGGACCTTTTCGGGCAGCAGCTCGGAAACGATGATGCGGCCGGTGGTGGTCTCGTGGATCTCGCCGTCCATGCGCACCTTGATGCGCGCGTGGATGCCGACCGCGCCGAAGTCGTAGGCGGAGATGACTTCCTCGGGGCTCGAGAAGATCATGCCCTCGCCCTTCTCGAAGGAACGCGGCGTGGTCAGGTAGTACAGTCCGAGGACGATGTCCTGGGACGGGTTGATGATCGGCGAGCCGTTGGACGGGCTGAGGATGTTGTTGGACGACATCATCAGCACGCGGCATTCGATCTGCGCCTCGACGGACAGCGGCACGTGCACGGCCATCTGGTCGCCGTCGAAGTCCGCGTTGTAGGCGGAGCAGACGAGCGGGTGCAGCTGGATGGCCTTGCCCTCCACCAGGGTGGGCTCGAAGGCCTGGATGCCGAGGCGGTGCAGGGTCGGGGCGCGGTTGAGCATAATCGGGTATTCGCGGACCACGTCCTCCAGGATATCCCAGACGACCAGGTCTTCGCGCTCGACCATCTTCTTAGCGGACTTGATGGTCGTGGCGATCTCGCGCTTCTCCAGCTCGGAGTAGATGAACGGCTTGAACAGCTCGAGCGCCATCTTCTTGGGCAGGCCGCACTGGTGCAGCTTCAGCTTGGGGCCGACCACGATGACCGAACGGCCGGAGTAGTCGACGCGCTTGCCGAGCAGGTTCTGGCGGAACCGGCCCTGCTTGCCCTTGATCATGTCGGACAGCGACTTGAGCGGGCGGCCGTTGGTGCCGGTGATGGCCCGGCCGCGGCGGCCGTTGTCGAACAGCGCGTCCACGGCCTCCTGCAACATGCGCTTCTCGTTGCGGATGATGATCTCGGGCGCGCCGAGCTCAAGCAGCCGTTTCAGGCGGTTGTTGCGGTTGATGACGCGGCGGTACAGGTCGTTGAGGTCCGAGGTGGCGAAACGGCCGCCGTCCAGGGGGACCAGCGGGCGCAGCTCGGGCGGGATGATGGGAATCACTTCCATGATCATCCACTCGGGCTTGTTGCCGGACTCGAGGAAGGCCTCGACGATCTTCAGCCGCTTGGTGATTTTCTTCTTCTTGGTCTGGGACCGGGTGGTCTGGGACTCCTCGCGCAAGTCAGTGCGCAGGGTCGGCAGATCGAGCGCCTGGAGCATGGTCCGGACGGTCTCGGCGCCCATGCCCACGGTCAGGGCGTCCTCGCCGAAGTGGTCGATGACCTGGAAGTACTGGTCCTCGCTGACGACCTGGTGCTTCTTGAGCGGGGTCTCGCCCGGATCAAGAACGATGAACGAGTCGAAGTACAGGACCTTTTCCAGGTCGGCCATGGTGATGTCGAGCAGCGTGCCGATCTTGGACGGCAGCGTCTTCAGGAACCAGATGTGCGCCACGGGCGCGGCCAGTTCGATGTGGCCCATGCGCTCGCGGCGGACCTTGGAGGCGATGACCTCGACGCCGCACTTCTCGCAGACGATGCCGCGATGCTTCATGCGCTTGTATTTGCCGCAGTTGCACTCGTAGTCCTTCACCGGGCCGAAAATCTTGGCGCAGAACAGGCCGTCCCGTTCCGGTTTGAAGGTCCGGTAGTTGATGGTCTCCGGTTTCTTGACTTCACCGTAGGACCACTCCCGGATGGTTTCGGGCGCAGCTATGGATATCTGGATAGCCTTCAGGTTACGGCCTTGTGCAGCCGCATTCGGCGCTCCACGTAAGGTGAACAGATCGTCCAACGTCATGGATATCCCCTATCGTAAAATGTTATCTCATGCCCGGCCGACCGCAAGCGGCCGGCCGGGCCAATTACCTTTTGTCGTCCGGCCCTAGTCCACCAGCGGCTTGGGCCCCGCCGGAACGGCTGCGGGCTGCGGCCTCTCGGGACGCTTGCGGTCCTCGTAGTGCAGGGTCACGTCCAGACCCAGCGACATGAGTTCCTTGACCAGGACGTTGAAGGATTCCGGCAGACCGGCTTCCAGGAAGTTGTCGCCCTTGACGATCTTCTCGTACATCTTCACGCGGCCCTGGACATCGTCGGACTTGACGGTCAGGAACTCCTGCAGAAGATAGGCGGCGCCGTAGGCCTCGAGGGCCCAGACTTCCATCTCACCCAGACGCTGGCCGCCGAACTGGGCCTTACCGCCCAGGGGCTGCTGCGTGACCAGGGAGTACGGGCCGGTGGACCGGGCATGGATCTTCTCGTCGACCAGGTGGTGCAACTTCAGATAGTACATGATGCCCACGGTGACCCGGTTGTGGAACGGTTCGCCGGTGCGGCCGTCGTAGAGCACGAACTTGCCGTCCGAGGCGAGACCGGCCTTTTCCAGCCAGCCCCAGATGCCGTCTTCCTCGGCGCCGTCGAAGACCGGGGTCTTGGCGACAATGCCGTTTTTCAGCTTCTTGACCGCTTCCACGAACTCCTCGTCGGACATGGAGTCGATGAGCTCGTTCATGTCGCCGGTATCGAGGATGGACTTGACTTCCTCGCGGATGGCCTTGAGGGACTTGTCGCTCTCCTCGAGCATCTGCTGGACCTGCTGGCCGAGCTTGCGTCCGGCCATGCCCAGGTGCGTTTCCATGATCTGCCCGATGTTCATACGGGAGGGAACGCCCAGGGGGTTCAGGACGATGTCCATGGAGGTGCCGTCCTCGAAGAACGGCATGTCCTCTTCGGGCAGGATGCAGGACACGACACCCTTGTTGCCGTGGCGGCCGGCCATCTTGTCGCCCACGGAGAGCTTGCGCTTCACCGCGACGTAGACCTTGACCATCTTGATCACGCCCGGAGGGAGATCGTCGCCCTCGGTCACCTTCTCGCGCTTGACGTCATATATGTTCTTGATGAAGGCGATCTGCTGCTCGTAGTCGGCCGTGATCAGCTTGAGCTGGTCGTTGGCCTCGCGGTCGAACAGGCCAATGAGCTTCTTGACCGGGACGGCGTCCACGGCCTCGCGCTCGATGACTTCGCCGGTCTTGCACAGCGTGGTCTTCTTGGGACCAACCAGGTCCTTCTTCAGCTTGGCTCCCTCGAGCACGGTCCAGATCCTGTCGCGGATCGCGTCGGTCAGGGCGGCGATGTGCTTCTGCTCCTTGACGTCGAAGGCGGCCAGTTCGGCATCCTCGATGGCCTTGGTGCGGTCGTCCTTCTCGCCGGAGCGGCGGTTGAAGACCTTGACGTCGACGATGGTGCCGGAGATTCCCGGCGGCACCTTCAACGAGGTATTCTTCACGTCGCGGGCCTTGTCGCCGAAGATGGCGCGCAGCAGCTTCTCTTCCGGGGTCAGCTGGGTCTCGCCCTTGGGCGTGATCTTGCCGACCATGATGTCGTCGGGCTTGATCCGGGCACCGATGCGGATGATACCGCACTCGTCCAGGTTCCGAAGCATTTCCTCGGAAACGTTGGAGATGTCCCGGGTCACTTCCTCGGGTCCGAGCTTGGTGTCGCGGGCGACCAGTTCGAACTCCTCGATGTGGATCGAGGTGTACACGTCTTCCTTGACCATGCGCTCGGAGATGAGGACGGAGTCCTCGTAGTTGAAACCGCACCATGGCATGAAGGCCACCAGCAGGTTCTTGCCGAGCGCCAGTTCGCCGTGGTCGATGCCCGGGCCGTCGGCCAGGACTTCGCCCTTCTTGACCCGCTGCCCCACCTGGACGCGGGGCGTCTGGCCGAAGCAGGAGTTCTGGTTGGACTTGTGCCACTTCTGCAGCTCGTAGTGCTTGGAGCCGCCGGAGTCGGGGAACAGTCCGTTGTCGTAATTGATGATGATCCGCTCGGCGTCCACGTAGTGGATCACGCCGTCCTCCTTGGCCAGCACGCAGGCCCCGGAGTCGCGGGCGACCGGGCCCTCCATGTCGGTGCCGACAAGCGGCTCCTCGGCCTGGAGAAGCGGCACGGCCTGGCGCATCATGTTGGAGCCCATGAGCGCGCGGTTGGCGTCGTCGTGCTCCAGGAACGGAATCAGCGCGGCCGAGATGGAGACCGTCTGGCTCGGGCTGATGTCCATGCAGGTGACGTCCTCGGCCGCGGTCAGCTGGACATCACCGGCCAGACGCGCGTTGACGCGCTGGTTGGTGAAGACGCCGTTCTTGTCCAGGGGAGCGTTGGCCTGGGCCACCACTTCCTTGGCCTCCTTGGAGGCGTCCATGTAGGTGATCTCGTCGGTGATCTTCTTGTCCACCACCTTGCGGTACGGGGTCTCGATGAACCCGTAGTCGTTGACCTTGGCGTAGGTGGTCAGGGAGACGATCAGACCGATGTTCGGACCTTCCGGGGTCTCAATGGGGCAGATGCGGCCGTAGTGCGAGGTGTGCACGTCGCGCACCTCGAAGCCCGCGCGTTCGCGGGTCAGGCCGCCGGGTCCCAGGGCCGACAGGCGGCGCTTGTGGGTGACCTCGGAGAGCGGGTTGGTCTGGTCCATGAACTGGCTGAGCTGGGAGGTTCCGAAGAACTCCTTGAGCACGGCGGCAACCGGCTTGGGGTTGATCAGGTCATGGGGCATCAGGGTGGCCACTTCCTGCAGGGACATGCGCTCCTTGATGGCGCGCTCCATGCGGACCAGGCCGATGCGGTACTGATTCTCGACCAGCTCGCCCACGGGGCGGACACGGCGGTTGCCCAGGTGGTCGATATCGTCGGCCGGGCCGTGGGAGTCCTTGAGGCGCATGAGTTCCTTGACCGCGAGGAGGATGTCCTCGTTGGTCAGGGTGCGGATGGACAGGTCCACTTCCTGGTTCAGACGGGAGTTGAGCTTGTAGCGGCCCACGCTGGACAGGTCGTAGTAGTCGGAGGAGCGGAACAGGTTCTCGAAGAAGCTGGCCGCGATCTCGGGCGTGGGCGGGGAGCTGGGGCGCAGCCTGCGGTAGATCTCAATCTGCGCGGTCTCCATGTCCGTGGTCTTGTCGAGCAGCAGGGTGTCGCGCAGGGAGGAGGAAACCTCCATGCCGCGGGTGTGCAGCACGTCCAGGTCCTTGATCTTGGCGTCACGCAGCTTGTCGAGCAGATCCGGAGTGATCTCCTCGGCCGCCTCGGCGATGACCTCGCCGTTCTTGTCGACCATGTCGCGCGCCAGGAACTGGCCCAGCAGGGAGTCGGGGTCGACCTCGATGGCCTTGACCTCGCTGCGGATGAGCTTCTTCCAGGCGCCCCTGGTGATGTCGGTGCCCTTCTTGATGATGACCTTGCCGTCCACCTCGACGTCGGCGAATGCGGTTTCCTTGCGGTACTGCTCCGCCACCACCGTGCGCGTGACCTTGGTCTTGAGCAGGGTGTAGGATTCGATGTCGTAGAAGTAGTCGAGAATGTCGGCGCGCGACAGTCCCATGGCCTTCAGCAGAATAGTCACGGGCATCTTGCGGCGGCGGTCGATGCGGACGTACAGGATGTCCTTGTGGTCGAAGTCGAAGTCCAGCCAGGACCCGCGCATGGGGATGATGCGGCTCGAATAGAGGACCTTGCGGCTGGAGTGGGACTTGCCCGAGTCATGTTCGAAAATGATGCCCGGGGAGCGCTGCAGCTGGTTCACGATAACGCGCTCGGTGCCGTTGATGACATAGGTGCCCTTCTCGGTCATCAGCGGGAGCGTCCCGAAGTATATGTCCTGTTCCTTGATGTCGCGAATCGTGCGGTTGTCGGTCTCTTCATCCACGTCAAAAACTACGAGACGGACGGTGATACGGATGGGCGTCTCGTAGGTCAAACCCTTCGAGATGCACTCATCGACGTCGTATTTTGGTTCGCCGATTTCATAGGACACGAAATCAAGGCTAGCGGTCTTGTTGAAATCTTCAATGGGAAAAACGGACCTGAACACGCCCTCGAGCCCGAAGTCTCCACGGCTGGCCGGCGGGGTATCCACCTGGAGGAAACGATTGTACGAATCCACCTGAAGCTCCAGCAGGTGCGGGATGGGGAGCGTGTTGACGATTTTGCCGAATTTTTTTCTCAGTTGACCCATTGTACCCTCATGCATGAGCGGTTGATGGTTGGGGCGCGGGGCGCAGAGCCCTTGCCCTCTGTCTGGCGCATCGGGCGTCTAGAGCGACCGGTGCGAAAAATGGGTAGATAAGCTGCAGCCGGAACCAAAAACCCGGCACACCGACGAGGAGCAGATTTGCATCATACAGCGCTAGAACCCAATAGCGAAAGGCGATTAAACCATTATATATACATACAGAGCAAAGAGCGCAACGCCCTTTTTAAGAGGGCGAGCGCTCTTTGCTTTGTTAGCTTAAGGCGGTGAAGTTACTTAACTTCAACTTCGGCGCCAGCTTCCTGCAGCTGCTTGGCAGCCTCGTCAGCCTCGTCCTTGGACACGCCTTCCTTCAGGGTCTTCGGAGCTTCGTCGACCAGAGCCTTGGCTTCCTTCAGGCCCAGGCCGGTGATGCCGCGGACGGCCTTGATGACGGCAATCTTGTTGCTGCCGGCACCGGTCAGGACGACGTCGAACTCGGTCTTCTCTTCCTCGGCGGCGGCGTCGCCACCGGCGGCGGGAGCGGCGGCAACGGCGACGGCCGGAGCAGCGGCCTCAACGCCGAAGACGTCTTCGAGCTCTTTGATGAATTCGGACAGTTCCAGGACGGTCATGTTGCCGATGAACTCGACAACCTGTTCTTTGGTGATATCAGCCATGATAAATCTCCTTGAAATTGATTCGCTTTGAACCTGTTTTTTACGCAGCTTCTTTCTGTTCCTTGATCGCGGTCAAGGCATACAGGAACTTGCGCTCGATGTTGGCGAACAGACACACGAAATTGCGAGGTACGGCCTGCATGGTGCCGAGAAGGGAACTAAGAAGCTCAGGCTTGCTGGGCATCTTGGAGAGTTCCTTCACTGCGTCGCTGTCAAGAAACTGGCCTTCCAGAGTACCGAAACGCATGGCGAACTTCTTGTTCGTCTTGGCGTAATCGGCCAACGCCTTGGCCAGGGCGACGGGATCGTCGTAACCCAGCGCAATGGCGCAGTTCTCTTTCAGATGTTCGCTCAACACACCGTGATCGGTGTCGTTGAGAGCCAACCGGGCCAGGGTATTCTTGACGACTTGGTAATCGACGCCGATCTCGAAGCACTTTGCGCGCAACTGGGTCATTTCCTCAACGGACATGCCCTTGAAATCGGTGACGACGGCGATGCTGGCGCGCGAAGCTTTTTCGTGCAGCTGCTCGATGATCTGGGCTTTTTCTTGCCTGTTCATCTACCACTCCTCGTCGTTCGGCCCGGAAAGCAGGTCAAAGCTTTGTCTGAGCAGGATGTTTAAGGGGACACAGCCCCGCCTGCCGTCTCTGACTCAACCTTCCGTGCGATTATCTACAGGACCCCGCAAGGGGGTCCGGCATTCTATTGTCGTAAAACTAGGCTTCCAGGAACTTCCGGACGGTCAGGGGGTCGATCTTGACGCCCGGACCCATGGTGGAAGAAACGGCCAGCGCCTTCATGTAGGTGCCCTTCGCGGAGGAAGGCTTGAGGCGCATGACGCTATCCAGCAGAGCCTTGAGGTTCTCCAGGAGCTTGTCGGGACCAAACGAGACCTTGCCGATGGGGGCGTGCAGCACGCCGGCCTTGTCGACCTTGAACTCGACCTTACCGGCCTTGAGCTCGCTGACGGCCTTGGCCACGTCCATGGTCACGGTGCCGGTCTTGGCGTTGGGCATCAGGCCGCGGGGGCCGAGCACGCGGCCGATCTTGCCGACCACGGCCATCATGTCAGGGGTGGCCACGGCCTTGTCGAAGTCGAGCCAGCCGGACTGGATCTTCTCGACCAGATCGTCGGAACCGTAGTAATCGGCACCGGCTTCCTTGGCCTCGTTCTCCTTTTCCCCCTTGCAGAAGACGGCCACGCGGATGTCCTTGCCCAGCCCGTTGGGCAGGGAGACGGCGCCACGGATCATCTGATCGGAGTACTTGGGATCGACACCCAGGTTGATGGCGACGTCGACGGTCTCGTCGAATTTGGCGAAAGCGGCGGCAACAGCGGCCTTCACGCCCTCTTCGACATCAACACGCACGGCGGTGTCACGATCACCCAGGGCGTTGCGGTATTTTTTTCCATGCTTAGGCATATCTCTTTACCTCACTAGGCCTTGACGTCGAGGCCCATGCTGCGGGCGGTGCCCTCAATCTGACGCATGGCGTTCTCAATGTCATTGGCGTTCAAGTCAGCCATCTTCAACTCGGCGATCTCTTTGATCTGGGCCTTGGTGACCTTGCCGACCTTGGTCTTGTTCGGTTCACCGGAGCCCTTCTCGAGCTTGGCGGCCTTGAGCAGGAGCACCGCCGCCGGAGGGGTCTTGGTGATGAAGTCGAAGGAGCGGTCCGCGTACACGGTGATGACCACCGGGATGATCAGGCCTTTCTGGTCCTGCGTCTTGGCGTTGAACGCCTTGCAGAATTCCATGATGTTCACGCCGTGCTGACCCAGCGCCGGACCGACCGGCGGGGAGGGGTTGGCGGAGCCTGCGGGGATCTGCAGTTTGATCTTTCCTAATTCTTTCTTAGCCATTATTGTATTCCTCGATGAGAAATTTCGCTGTTAGCGACAATCCGGGCTATCCCTTGTCCACCTGGACAAAATCAAGCTCCACAGGAGTCTGACGCCCGAAAATAGAGACGGATACTTTGAGCTTGCCCTTGTCGTAATTGACTTCTTCCACAACACCGTTGAAGCCGGAAAACGGGCCGTCGATGACCCGGACTTCGTCGCCGCGCTCGAAGTTGAACTTCGGACGGGGCTTTTCCTGGCGGCTCTCCATCATGTTGAGGATGTTCTCCGCCTCGCTGTCGCGCATGGGCGTCGGGCGGTTCTTGCCCCCGACGAATCCTGTCACGCGCGGGATGGACTGGATAAGGTGCCAGGAATCGTCGGTCAGGATCATCTTGATCATGATGTAGCCCGGATAGAACTTGCGGGTGGAAGTCTTGCGCTCACCTTTGACCATCTCGACGATCTTTTCGGTGGGCATGACAACTTCCTCGATGAGGCCCTTGTCCTGTCCGGTGCGCATCATTTCACGCACGGTCTGTTCCACGCGCTGCTCGAAACCCGAGTAGGTGTGGACTATGTACCAGCGTGCACGAGGCGCTGCGTTTTCCATTGTGGCATCCATGTTGTGTTCCAGCCTTTGCGAGTAGCTTTGGTCCTAGGAGAGGATGGCCTCGACGATCTTCGAGAGCGCCAGATCGACCACGCCCAGGTAGAGAGCGATGACCACGGAAACGACCAGCACGGCGATGCACGTGGTGACGGTCTCCTTGCGGGTCGGCCAGACCACCTTCTTGATCTCGACCTTGGACTCCTCAAAGAACTCGATGAATTCCTTGATCTTGCCCGTCAGACCAGCTGCCTGGGACTGTGCGGCCTGCTTTTCAGCGGCCTTCTTGCCTTTCTTTTTGGCCATATCTCTTTATCCCAAATTATTGAGCGGTTGGCGGGGCCTTGCCGTTTCTTCGGCAAGGCCCCGCGCCGCTTTCAAAGACTTAGTTGGCAGGGGTAGAGGGATTCGAACCCCCAACATCCGGTTTTGGAGACCGGCGTTCTAGCCGTTGGAACTATACCCCTGCTCTATCGAAGACTACTTGGACTCTTTGTGGACCGTGTGCTTCTTGTCCCAGGGACAATACTTGCTCACTTCCAGGCGTCCGGTAGTGTTCTTCTTGTTCTTCTGCGTAGCGTAGTTCTTACGCTTGCACTCGGTGCACTGCAGCTGAATGTTGACTCGCATGATTACTCCACGATTTCGGTGACGACACCGGCGCCGACGGTGCGGCCGCCTTCGCGGATGGCGAAGCGGAGGCCGACTTCCATGGCGATCGGGTGGATCATCTCAACGTTGAAGGTGGCGTTGTCGCCGGGCATGACCATCTCGACGCCTTCATCCAGGGTGACGACACCGGTGATGTCGGTCGTACGGAAGTAGAACTGCGGACGGTAGCCGGTGAAGAACGGAGTGTGACGGCCGCCCTCGTCCTTGGACAGGACGTAGACCTCGGCCTTGAACTTGGTGTGCGGGGTGATGGAACCGGGCTTGGCAGCAACCTGGCCGCGCTCCACTTCCTCGCGCTTCACGCCGCGGATCAGCAGACCGACGTTGTCACCGGCCTGACCCTGGTCGAGCAGCTTGCGGAACATCTCGACACCGGTGCAGGTGGTCTTGATGGTGGGCTTGATGCCGATGATTTCGACTTCGTCACCGACCTTGACGATACCGCGCTCCACACGACCGGTGATAACGGTACCACGGCCGGAGATGGAGAAGACGTCCTCGACGGGCATCAGGAACGGCATGTCGATGTCGCGCTCGGGCTCGGGAATGTAGGAGTCGCAGGCTTCCAGCAGATCGAAGATCGGCTTGGCGGCCGGATCGTCGGCGGACTCGCACTCCAGGGCCTTCAGGGCGGAACCCTGGATGACCGGAATGTCGTCGCCGGGGAATTCGTACTTGGACAGCAGCTCGCGGATCTCGAGCTCGACCAGCTCCAGCAGCTCCTCGTCGTCGACCATGTCGCACTTGTTCATGAAGACGACCATGGCGGGCACGCCGACCTGACGGGCGAGCAGGATGTGCTCACGGGTCTGGGGCATGGGACCGTCGGTGGCGGCGCAGACCAGGATAGCGCCGTCCATCTGGGCGGCACCGGTGATCATGTTCTTGATGTAGTCGGCGTGACCGGGGCAGTCCACGTGGGCGTAGTGACGGGACTCGGTCTCGTACTCGACGTGGGCGGTGGCGATGGTGATGCCGCGCTCTTTCTCTTCAGGAGCCTTGTCGATCTCGTCGAAGGCAACGTACTCGCCGTGGCCGGCCATGTGGGCCAGCTTGGTGATGGCGGCGGTCAGCGTGGTCTTACCATGGTCGATGTGACCGATGGTGCCGATGTTAACGTGAGGCTTGCTACGTTCAAATTTAGCTTTACCCATTTCAATAACCCCCTGGATCAATAAATGTTGTGTAGGTTTCTATTTCTAAATACTTGTTGACAAGCGATTCAAACAATAAAAATACCGTGGAGCTCACGACCGGATTTGAACCGGTGACCTCATCCTTACCAAGGATGTGCTCTACCGACTGAGCTACGTGAGCACAGCCATACACTGTATTATAGGATGATGGAAGGAGAGAGATGGCTAAAATGGAGCGGGAAACGGGACTCGAACCCGCAACCCTCAGCTTGGAAGGCTGATGCTCTAGCCAATTGAGCTATTCCCGCTCACTCTCTGTAGTCCATCGACGGACTTCGTGGACCGCCTCCTACAGCGTGACTCGAAAAATTGTGGTGGTGGGGGGAGGATTTGAACCTCCGAAGGCGTATGCCGACAGATTTACAGTCTGTTCCCTTTGGCCACTCGGGAACCCCACCATTTGTGTCTTATGGAGCTGGCGATGGGACTTGAACCCGCAACCTGCTGATTACAAATCAGCTGCTCTACCAATTGAGCTACGCCAGCTCACGGGAACGAAGTCTATATACGCCGTAATGTCAAAAATCAAGAGTTTTCAACGACCTTTTTTCCCGAAGCCGGGAAGAGCAGCCGTGCGCTCCAAGACGGGCCGGTTTAATGATAAAAGCGGTCCGTTGTCAACCCTGCGGTCGCTTTTTTTTCAAATTCTTTCCTCGCCCCCCCTCCCCCATCCCGGCGCGGACCAGGAGATCAGTGCTCCGCCGAGCATAATAATTGCCGCCCCCTGGCCGATGGCCTATTATTTAATGTATACCAAACCAGCAACCCCCCTGCGAACCTATGCGACCTCCCGAACACCGCTCAGCCGCAGCCACCCCGGCCCCCCGCCCGCCGCACGCCCGGTTTCCGGCCGCGCTCGCCTTAACCGTGCTCGCCTTAGCCGTACTCGCCCTGGCCGGTCCCGTGCCCGCCTTTGCGGATGATCTGGTCATCCTGACCCACGATCTGACGGGCCAGGCCGTGACCGATCCGGAAACCGGCGAGCTGCACGGCATCGAGCACTCGGGCAAGCGGGCCTTCAATCTGGAGGCGGTCCGCGAGATCATGACCGCCGTGGGCCTTACGACCCGCATCCGCGAGGTCTCCTTCGCCCAGGGCATGGAGGCCCTCGCCTCCCGGCCCGACACGGTTTTCTTCAACGTCTACCGGACCCCGCAGCGCGAGACGCATTTCAAGTGGGTCGGCCCGCTCCAGCGCGAAGTGGACTACCTCTACGGCCTCAGGGAGACCCGCATCAACGGCTTGGAAGCGGCCCGGTCGGCACCGGCCATCTGCGCCGTGGAAGGAAGCCAGCACCACAAGGTGCTGCTGGAACGCGGGTTCGACAACGTGGTCGCCGCCCACACCTACCAGGAATGCTTCTCCCGGCTCAAATCCGGGGCCGCCACCCTGGCCGTGTCCTCGGACGAGACCCTGATACAGAAGCTCCACGCCGCAGGCATACCGGCCTCCCGGATCAGCCGCGTTCCCGAACCCCTGGTCCAATCCGCAGGCTACATCGCCTTCTCGCCCCAGGTGGACGACGCGGTCATCCGGCGCTGGCAGTCCGCCCTGAACGGACTGATCTCCTCGGGACGGCTGCAGACACTGTACGACCGCTATTACGAACGTTGACCCCGCCCCCTTTTCCTTTGACTCGCGCCACCCGAGCCCGTATGTGCATCCCGACATGAATCGTTTCACCATCACTCCCGACTCCCCGTGGCTGGCCCCGCTGGCCGGCTATTCCGACCTGCCCTTCCGCATGCTCGTGCGCCAGTACGGCTGCGGCCCGGCCTGCTCCGAAATGGTCTCGGTCAAGGGCATGGCCTTCAAGAACTCCGGCACCCGCCGCCTCATCGCCACCTGCCCGGAGGACGACCCCATGGTCCTCCAGCTGTTCGGCTCCGAGGCCCAGTATTTCCCGCCGGTCATGGAGAAGCTGGTCGGCATGGGCTACCGCAACTTCGACCTCAACGCGGGCTGCCCGGTGCGAAAGGTCCTCAAGTCCGGCTCCGGGGTCCAGCTCATGGAGGATCTCGACAAGCTGGTCGAGCTGGCCGCCATCATGGTGGCCAAGGCCGCCGAGCATCCCGAGGGCGGCCGCGTGGGCGTCAAGTTCCGTCTGGGCTTCAACAAGGGCGAGGAGGTCTTCCTCGACCTGGCCAAACGGCTCGAGGACGCGGGCGTGGACTGGGTCACCCTGCACCCGCGCTACGGCAAGCAGATGTTCGCGGGCCAGGCCAACTGGACCAAACTGGCCGAGCTGAAACGGGCCGTGTCCATCCCGGTCATCGGGTCCGGCGACCTGTTCTCGGCCGAGGACGGGGCCCGCTGCATCGAGGAGACCGGCATCGACGCGATCATGTTCGCCCGGGGGGCGCTGTACGATCCGTCCATCTTCGCCCGGTACATCGCCCTGCGCCGTGGCGAGCCCATGCCCGTGCGCGACGGCGCTTTCCTGGCAGGGATCGTGCGCGAGCACATCCGCCTGACCCGGCTTTTCGAGGGCGACGGGCGCTCCTTCCGCAAGATCCGCTCCATTATCCCGCGCTACGCCAAGGGGCTCCGGGGCATCCGCGCCCTGCGCGCCTCGCTCCTGCAGTGCGAGACCTGGGAGGACCTGGAACGGGCCGCCGACGTCATCCGGGACCTGGAACCGGCCGATCCGGACACCCCCTGGCCGCCTGTTGACGAGATTTGCCAATAGCGTTTACACAGTGGCTTGTCGCCTTAATCATTTCATACCCTTGACAAGGAAGCGGTATCAGCATGGCCACCCAGTCCACCGACATCCTGCTTGAAGCGGGCACCAACGAATTGGAGATCGTCGAGTTCTATCTCGAGGAAGAGCCCAAGGCGTCCGACGAAGCCGAACCCAACCAGGAAGAACACGTCCTCGAAGAGGGACACAAGCCCAGCCGCAAGGGCTTCTACGGCGTGAACGTGGCCAAGGTGCTCGAGATCATCCGCATGCCCAAGGTCACGGAGATGCCCGAGGTCTCCCACCCGGCTGTGCTCGGCGCCTTCAACCTGCGCTCCCGGATCATCCCCCTGCTCGACCTGTCCATCTGGCTCAAGAAAAAGCGCGTGGAAAACGAGCCGCCCAAGGTCATCGTCACCGAATTCAACCAGGTCACCTCGGCCTTCATGGTCTCGGGCGTGACCCGCATCCACCGCATCTCCTGGGAGGACGTGGAAGCGCCCAACAAATACGTGTCCGCCCTGTCGTCCGAATCCATCACCGGCGTGGTCAAGTTCGACGACCGCATCGTCTTCATCCTCGACCTGGAGCGCATCGTCTCGGAGCTCAATCCGGCCATGCGCCTGCAGTTCGACGACAACTTCGAATACGACGGCTACACCGGGTACAAGGCGCTCATCGCCGACGACTCGCCGCTCATCCGCGAGATGATCCGCGACATGCTCGGCCAGGCCGGTTTCCAGGTGGAAAAGACCAACAACGGCCGGGAATGCTGGGACCGTCTGGTGGAGATCAAGCAGCGCGCCTTGGAAGAGGAGCGCCCCATCACCGACTACGTCCAGGTCCTGGTCTCGGACATCGAGATGCCCATGATGGACGGCCACCACCTGTGCAAGCGCGTCAAGGAAGACCCGGTCCTGCGCGACCTGCCGGTCATCCTCTTCTCCTCGCTCATCACCGACAAGCTCCGCCACCGTGGCGAGACGGTAGGCGCCGACGACCAGGTCTCCAAACCGGAGATTACTTACCTTGCGCGCCGGGCTGCGGCGCTCATTGAGGCACGAAAGGCTCGCTAGCCGATTCGCTTTATTGATGGCTGGGTGGTCTTCAGCTGCCCACTCTCGAAAGCCTTGTGCCAGCGCGGTTAAAAGAGCCGCTGTCGGGTGCTGAAACACCCGAATCGCTCCAGAAAAAATAAGAATTCAAAAGCCCCTGACTCAGATATGAGTCAGGGGCTTTCTCGTACAGTCCAGCCCGCGAAGCGGATACAAAAGGTTTAGGAGGGTGAGGGGGATGGGGGTCCGGGGGAAGGGGGAGAGGGAAGCCCTTTTCCCAAAGGGTTCCCTCTCCCCCTTCCCCCGGCCGCCGGAGGCAAAAAAAGTCCCCGCCAGCACATGCTGGCGGGGACTTTTTATTGATATCCTAGGGATGATTAGCAGATGCGCGGGAGTTGTTCGCCTTCGAGCATGCCGAGGAGGCGCTTGCCGCCGAGCTGGGTGACGAGGACGACCTTGCCGGGGTTGGCGTCGGTCATGGTGCCGATGCGGCAGGCGTCCCGGCCGAGGGGATCGGCGCGCATGATTTCGAGCGCCTTGTCGGCGTGTTCGGCGGGCAGCACGCAAAGGAACTTGCCCTCATTGGCCAGGTAGAGCGGGTCCAGGCCGAGGATGGAGCAGCCGCCCTTGACTTCGGCCCGCACCGGGATGGAGGCCTCGACCAATTCGCAGCAGACGTTCGAGCTCTTGGTGATCTCGTTCAGGGTGGTGGCCAGGCCGCCGCGCGTGGGGTCGCGCAACACGTGGACCTCGGGCAGTTCGCGGACGAGCTTGACCAGGAGGTGGTTGAGCGCGGCCGAGTCGGACTGGACCTTGGCCTCGAAGTCGAGGCCCTCGCGGGTGCCGAGCACGGTCAGACCGTGGTCGCCGATGGTCCCGGAGACCAGCACCGCGTCGCCTTGTCTGGCAGCGTCGCCGCTCGGGGTCGGGTCGACGATGATCTCGCCGATGCCGGTGGTGTTGATGAAAATCTTGTCGCAGGCCCCCCTGGGAACGACCTTGGTGTCGCCGGTGACGACCTTGACCCCGGCGTGCTTCGCGGCCTCGCCCATGGACTGGACGATGCGTTCCAGGTCGGCCATGGGCAGCCCTTCCTCGATGATGTAGCCGCAGGTGATGTAGCGCGGCACCGCGCCCATCATGGCCACGTCGTTGACCGTGCCGTGCACGGCCAGGGAGCCGATGTCGCCGCCGGGAAAGAAGATCGGGTCCACGGTGAACGAGTCGGTGGACATGGCTATCCTGCCGGACAGGGAAAGGACCGCCGCGTCGTTGAGACGGTCGAGTTCGTCGTTGCCGAGGTATTTGAGAAAGAGGTCGGAGATGAGGCGCTGGGAAGCGCGGCCGCCGCTGCCGTAGTCGAGAAGAACCTTGTCAGACATGTCTAATCCAATTTGTATTTGTAGTAGGCGGCACAGGAGCCTTCGGTGGAGACCATGCACGGGCCGACCGGATTGGCCGGGGTGCAGGCCTTGCCGAACAGCGGGCACTGGTCCGGCTGCTTGATGCCCTTGAGGATGTCGCCGCACTTGCAGCCGGGCAGGGACGGGCCGTCCTTGATCTCGATGCCGAATTCCTTCTTGGCGTCGAAGGCTTCCCACTCGGACCGGATTTCCAGGCCGGAGCCGGGGATAAGGCCGAGCCCGCGCCACAGGGCGTCGGTGGGCTCGAAGACCTCGTACATGATCTCGAGCGCCTTGGGGTTGCCGCTCTCGCCGACGATGCGCGTGTAGTTGTTGACCACATGGGCCTCGCCCCGGTTTCGCCATTCGATCATCTGGTTCAGGGACTGGAGGATGTCCAGGGGCTCGAACCCGGTGACCACGGCGGACTTGGCGTAGTTCTCGGCGATGAAGTTGTACGGCTTAACGCCGATGATGGCCGAGACGTGGCCGGGCAGGATGAAGCCGTCGATATTGATGGCCTCGTCGGCCAGAAGCGCGTCCAGCGCGGTGGGCACGGTCTTGTGGAAACAGAGGATGCGCAGATTGGTTATGCCCTGCTCGCGGGCCATTTTCATGGTCCCCGCGATGGTCGGGGCCGTGGTCTCGAAGCCCACGCCGATGAAGACCACCAGGTCGCCGGGGTTTTCCCGGGCCAGCTTGAGGGTGTCGAACGGCGAATAGACCACCTTGACCCGCGCGCCGTCGGCCACGGCCTTCTTCAGGTTGCGGCCCTTGTGCCCGGGCACGCGCATAAGGTCGCCGAAAGTGGCCAGGATGACGTTGTCGCGCCCGGCCAGGTCCAGGAAGGCGTTGACCTCGGACTCGTGGGTCACGCAGACCGGACAGCCCGGCCCGGAGAGGTGGACGATCTTTTCGGGGAGAAGGGAGCGCAGCCCGCTCTGGAAGATGGCCACGGTGTGCGTGCCGCAGACCTCCATGAAGCGCAGCTCCCTGTCCAGTTCGGATTCCATCTTGTCGAGGATTTTCCGGCACAGGTCCGGATCACGGAACTTTTCCAGGAATTCAAAGCTCAAAGCATAGTCCTTTAGGCTGATTTCGGAACCGGTTTCTTCAGGTTAGCGACAGTCATATACCCTCTCCAGGATATGGGCAAATGAAAAACCCGCCGGATCGGCCGGTGGGCTTTGGAGACGGTTGACCGGACACAGGGAAGGCCCTTTTCAGGGGATTATCTCCGTTTTCCGACCCGGATGGTGTCGCGGATCATGCACAGGGTGGCTACCTGGGCCGTCAGCAGGACAGGGAGCATCAGGGCGGTGGCGGCCACGGCCAGGGGCCCGGACAGGTAGTGGGCGAACGGTACCGGGTTGATCAGGATGGAGAGGGTCCGCAGCCCGTTGAGCAGAGCGAAGAGGGAATAGGATATTCCTGCGGTGATGACCGCGCGGTCGTCCATGCGGGACAGGAACAGGGACATGGACAGGGACATGGACAGGACGAGCAGGACCACGCAGGTGATGGTCAACCGGGCCTGGTAGGAGGGAGTGACGAAGTAGTACCAGAAGACACCCACGGCCTGGCCCGCCAGCAGGACGGTCGAGATCGACACGGTGTAATTGTCCACCCTGCCCTCGAAAAAGAGCTTGGTGCCAATCCAGACCAGGACCACGCCGCCGGTCAGCAGCAGATGGGTGACGAACCCCTTGATCCAGTCGCCGTAGTAGAAATCCGCCCCGGTGCCGATGGCGGCCAGCCCGATGGCCGCGTACCCGGCCGCCCACCAGGAAACGCCCGGTAGCCGGGGCACGCGGTTGATGCGGCGTATGCGCCACGCCAGCGCCAGGACGGTCAATCCGCCCAGGAAAAAGACTGTCTGCAGTATGAGCAATCCGTTCACGCACTCCTCCCACTATGACAATCGTTATCACAAGCGGGAGAGGACAGCCAGAATTCAGCGAAAAGAATGACCTGGGCGTCATTAAGGCTTTTTTCCGTGACGCGGCCGCTTTATTTTTTCCGGCCGTGCTGGTAGATGGAAACCATCGGATGCGCTTGTGCATCCCGCCAACCCGACGCCCGTTGCGCACGCACGCCATGTCTGCCAAGGATAACACCGCCCCATCCGGTCCCCGCCGATCGAATCTGCCTCCGCCTCCCCCGGCCCTGCCCGATCCCGAGCTCTTCGTCCCGAACGACGCCCAGTGCGCCGGTTACTGGGAGGCATTCTCCATGCTCGAGCACGTGACCGAGCACAGCCGCATGGTGGCCGACGTGGCCTCCTGCCTGGCCCAGCGGGCCGCGGAGATGGGCCTGGCCGTGGACGTGCCCACGGTGCGCGCATCGGCTCTGCTCCACGACCTGGCCAAGACCTACTGCATCCGCCACGGCGGCAACCACAGCCAGCTGGGCGGGGCCTGGGTCATGGAGCTGACCGGCAACCCGGTCATCGCCTGCGGGGTGACCCATCACGTCTACTGGCCGTTCGCCCTGGACCTGGCGCGCTACTTCACGCCCCTGGCCGTGCTCTACGCGGACAAGCGCGTGAACCACAACCGCCTGGTGTCCATCGGGGACCGCTTCGAGGACCTGATCGTGCGGTACGGCATCCCCCTGAACCTCCAGGACAGCATCAGCGAAACCAAACGGCAGGCCCTGGAGCTGGAACAACTGTTATGCGACACACTCGAGGTGGACCTCAATGCATGTGATTTTGATAGCGGGCGGCTGGTCTGACGAACGCGACGTCTCCCTGTCCGGGGCCAAGAAGATTCGGGGCGCCCTGGACGAACTCGGCCACGACGTCACCTTCTTCGACCCTGCCGACGACTTCCGGAATTTGCTCTCCATAGCCAAAGGCGCGGACTTCGCCTTCATCAACCTGCACGGCACGCCGGGCGAGGACGGACTGATCCAGGCCGTGCTGGACAAGGCGGGCTGCCCCTACCAGGGAGCGGGCCCGGCCGCCTCCTACCTGGCCCTGAACAAGGCGGCCTCCAAGGAGGTCTTTGAGGCCAACGGCATCCAGACCCCCGACTGGCAGCTGATCACGCCCACCCAGGGGCGCGAGACCCCGCTCGAACTCCCCCTGCCCGTGTTCGTCAAACCGGACAAGGGCGGCTCGTCGCTGGGCATGTCCCTGGTGCGCACTCCCGAGGAGTTCCCGGCCGCGCTCGACAAGGTCTTCGCCATGTGCCAGTCCGCACTGGTGGAAACGTTCATTCCCGGCGTTGAGCTGACCTGCGGCATCCTGGGCAACCAGGCCCTGCCCCTGATCATGATCACCCCCCGGGACGGGTCCGACTTCTTCGACTACGAGAACAAGTACGCCGCCGACGGGGCCGAGGAGATCTGCCCGGCCCCGGTGGACGAGACCCTGACCAGGTCCATCCAGGAGCAGATGCTCGTGGCCCACTCGGCCCTTGGCCTGACCGGCTACAGCCGGGGCGACTTCATCGCCACGGCCGACGGCGAGGCCTACCTGCTCGAGGTCAACACCCTGCCCGGCATGACCCCCACCAGCCTGCTGCCCAGGGCGGCGGCCCACGTGGGCTACTCCTTCACCGAATTGATCGGCGAGCTCATCCGGCTCGGCCTGGAAGGCAGGGTCTAGATGGCCCTGACCGCCATGGGCGTCGCCCTCAAGACCTACGGCTTGGCCTGGAAGGCCGCCCTGCCCCTGCTCAAATTCAACGGACGGCTCAAGGACGGCTGGGAGCAGCGCACCCTGGCCGGCGGCGAGCCCGCACCGGCCGACCTGTGGATGCAGGCGGCCAGCGGCGGCGAGGCGTACCTGGCCTGGGAGGTGCTCAGGCACCTGAAGCCGACCGGGGCCCAGACCCTGCGCGTGCTCGTGACCACCAACACCCTGCAGGGATACCAGACCCTGCTGCGGGGCGCCGAGGAGATCAACGGACGCAAGGCCGGGCTGGCGGTCCAGCCGTGGTATTTCCCCTTCGACGACCCGGAGCTCATGGGCCGCATGGTCCGCCGCGTGCAACCGAAGCTGGCCGTCATCCTCGAGACCGAGATCTGGCCGGGCTTTTTGTCCGCCTGCAAGGCCGGGAACGTGCGCGTGCTTCTGGCCAACGGGCGCATGACCACCAAGTCCCTGGCCGGGTACATGACCTGGCCCGCCCTGTTCCGCGCCCTGGGCCCGGACCGGATCATGGCCGTGTCCGAGACCGACGGCCGCCGCTTCGGCACCCTGTTCGGCCGCGAGCGTGTCTGGGTCATGCCGAACATCAAGTTCGACCGCATGGGCGACGCCGGGCCCATGGACCGCAAGAACAACCCGCTTAAGGACCTGATCCGCGAGAAGGACCCGTTCGTCATCTTCGGCTCGGTGCGCAGGGAGGAGGAGCACGACGTCACCCGGCTGGCCGCCGGGCTCATGTCATCGCGCCCGGCCACCGTGCTCGGCCTGTTCCCGCGCCACATGCACCACCTGGACCTGTGGCGCAAGGCCATGGACGGGGCCGGGCTCAACTGGGTCCTGCGCTCCCGCCTGTCCGGCCAGGCCAAACCCGGCACGGTCATCCTGTGGGACACCTTCGGCGAACTGGTCCCGGCCTACGGGCTGGCAACGGCCGCTTTCGTGGGCGGCTCACTGGCCCCGCTGGGCGGGCAGAATTTTCTGGAGCCGCTGACCAGCGGCGTGACCCCGGTGACCGGCCCGCACTGGAAGAATTTCGCCTGGGTCGGCCGCGAGATCATCGACTCCGGCCTGGCCGTGGAGGCGTCCGGCTGGCAGGACGCATTGGAATCACTCAAGAAAATCGTCGACAATCCGCCGCCCCGCCAGGCAGTGGCAAAGGCCGCGAAGCAGTATATCCGGGACCGCAGGGGCGGCGCGGAAGCGGTCGCCAAACAGGTTGCCGATTTTCTTAATAAGGATTAAATACGCTACCCAAGCAATGAGCGAATTCCCCGAATGTCACGGCATCATCCCCGCAAGGTACGAATCCTCGCGGTTTCCGGGCAAGCCTCTGGTCGAGATCGGCGGCAGGCCCATGTTCTGGCACGTCTGGTCCCGGGCGTCCGCCTGCCCGCAGATGACCAGCGTGACCCTGGCCACGGACGACGAACGCATCTTTGACGCGGCCAAGGCCCTGGACGTGCCCGTGGTCATGACCCGGCGCGACCATAGCAGCGGCACGGACCGCGTGCTCGAGGCGGCGCGGGTCCTGTCCATTGACTCCGACGCGGTAGTGGTTAACATCCAGGGTGACGAGCCGTGCCTGGAGCCGGACATGCTCACCGAACTGGTCCGGCCCTTCGAGAATTGCAAGGTCCGGGTAACCACCCTGGCCACGTCCATCGGCCCGGACGAGGCGGCCTCGCCCGACCGGGTCAAGGTGGTCCGCGCCGGCAACGGGCGGGCGCTCTACTTCTCCCGCTCGCTGGTGCCCCATGACCGCGACGGGAAGCTGCACGGATTTCTGCTGCACATCGGCCTCTACGCCTTCCGCATGGAGGCTTTGGAGCGGTTTGGCAGCCTGGACCCGAGCCCGTTGGAGCAACGGGAAAAACTGGAACAGCTCCGTCTGCTCGAAGACGGTATCGATATTTACGTGACCGAGACGAGGCACACCTGCCACGGGGTGGACAGGCCCGAAGACCTCGTCAAGGTCAAGACCATTCTGGAGAACCATTGATGAAAGCGATTCTTGCCCTCGAAGACGGCACGATTTTCAAGGGGACGAGTTTCACCGGTCAGGGCGAGGCCTCCGGTGAGGTCATCTTCAACACCGGCATGACCGGCTACCAGGAAATTCTGACCGACCCGTCCTACACCGGACAGATGGTCACCATGACCTACCCGCTCATCGGCAACTACGGGATCAACCCCGAGGACGTGGAGTCGCACAAGGTCCAGGCGGCCGGCTTCATCGTCAAGGAATGCTGCAAGAAACCGAGCAACTGGCGCTCGACCATGTCCCTGCCCGACTACCTGACCGAGGCCGGGGTCATGGGCATCGAGGGCATCGACACCCGCGCCCTGACCCGCCACCTGCGCATCAACGGCGCCCAGCGCGGCTTCATGGCCACCGGCGACGCCGACCCGGCCGAACTGGTCGAGAAGGCCCGGTCCATCGAAAACATGGAAGGCCTCAACCTGGCCGACCGCGTGTCCTGCGACAAGCCGTACACCTGGGACGGCAAGAAGCCGGTCTACATCGACGACATCAAGGACTTCGCCTGGAAGGGCAAGGGCCCCAAGCTCGTCATCTACGACTACGGCATCAAGTGGAACATCCTGCGCCTCATGGAGGCCGAGGGGTTCGACATAATCGTGCTGCCCTCGAGCTACACCGCGGCCCAGGCGCGTGAACTCGGCCCGGACGCCATCTTCCTGTCCAACGGCCCGGGCGACCCGGCCGCCGTGACCACCGCCGTGGAAGCGGCCAGGGACCTATGCCAGGACATGCCCGTGGCGGGCATCTGCCTGGGCCACCAGATCCTCGGCCTGGCCATGGGCGGCACCACCTACAAGCTCAAGTTCGGCCACCACGGCTGCAACCACCCGGTCATGGACCTGCAGACCGAGAAGATCGAGATTTCCTCCCAGAACCACGGTTTCTGCGTGGATGTCGAAGGCCTCGATTTCCTTGAAAAAACCCATGTAAACTTGAACGACAACACCCTTGAAGGCTTCCGCCACAAGGAAAAGCCCATCCTGGCCATCCAGTACCACCCGGAAGCCGGCCCCGGTCCGCACGACAGCCGCTATTTCTTTCCGAGATTTCGTGATATGGTCAAGGAAAGTACCGGCCTATAGGCCCGCAGAACCACAGCCAGGAACGACTCATGTCATCAGATCTGATCAAATCACGCAAGAAGCTGAATTCCGTCGCCACCCTCTTGAAGAAGGGCAAGCACATGCCCGCCGTGCAGGCGGTTCACGACGGCCTCATTCTCTTCCTCAAGA
Source organism: Pseudodesulfovibrio sp. lm2024 (assembly GCF_051175575.1). NCBI lineage: Bacteria > Pseudomonadati > Thermodesulfobacteriota > Desulfovibrionia > Desulfovibrionales > Desulfovibrionaceae > Pseudodesulfovibrio > Pseudodesulfovibrio sp. lm2024. The sequence goes on along the minus strand of NZ_CP195092.1, from coordinate 1,348,991 downwards.
ATCAGGTCATGAAGAACGAACGGGACGAGTTCGAGGAAATCCTCCAGAAGGTCACCTATGTGCTCAACTCCGACAAGGAGCTGCGCAAGATCTACCCCCTGGTCATCAGCTATGAACCCGGCAAGGAACGTCCCCTGCTCGACGCCATGCGCGAACTGCTGCAGGAGCTCCAGAAGGCCCTGAACGAAGAGGTCCAGGGCGACCTGGACGCGCTCAACGCCCAGAAGCTGGCCGAACTGGAAAAGGGCCAGGCGCTCCTGGACGCCCAGGACTGGGACAAGGCCACCGAGGTCTTCGACCAGCTGGTGCGCACCTTCAGCGGCGACCCGGACCTCAAGGCCGACATCGCCGACCGCTACCTCAACGCGGGCCGGTACAAGGAAGCCTACTCCATGCTGGACGAGGCGCTCAAGGACGACCCCAACGCCATCCACCTGTACAACCGCATCGGCATGGTCCTGCGCAAGATGCAGGACTTCGAGACCGCCGAGAAATACTACCTCAAGGCCCTGACCCTGACCACCGAAGACGAATACCTGCACTACAATATGGGCCGCCTCTACTACGACTGGCGCAAATGGGGCAAAATGGCCAGCTCCGCCAACAAGGCCGTGGAAATCAACCCCAACTTCGCCGAAGCCGTCAAAATGCTCAAATTCGCCCAGAAAAAAATGGGCTAGCAGACCGCTACGATATTCAACGAAAAAGGGCTCCCTGACGGGAGCCCTTTTTCGTTGTTCGCGCCTCCGGCGGCCGGGGGAAGGGGGAGAGGGAACCCTTTGAAAAGGGCTTCCCTGTGCAACCGGAAACATGGGTAACACTTCTGCCCGGGTACATGGGTAACACTTTTATTGTTCGTCTACCGGTTCCGGGGGCCTGATCAGGCCCCCGGAACCGGAGGCGGGCAAGATGCCGAGCAGGACTGATCCGGCGTAGATGTTCAAGTCGCCGGCGCGGTTTTCCAGAAGGCCGATCAGACTGCCGGCCAGGCCCTGGCTGATGTACCGCCTGCGGCCCCTCCACTTGATTTCCCCGGTGTTTTCGACCCGCCGGACAGTGTGCTGTGCGGCGTATTGAAAGTCCGGTATTTCAGCTGGATATCTTCTCTCCGATCGGACGTAGACCTGGGCTGGGACGGCCATGCCCAACGCTTCATGGGGCCTGTTGTGGTTGTAGTGCCGACGCCAGGCGCGGAAGCGGCGCTGCTGTTGCCGCAGCCCTCTGCCCAGGCGGATTTCCCGCTTGAGGCTGCGGTGCATCCGCTCGTGCGCCCCGTTTTGTTGCGGCTTGCCCGGCTCGATAAACTCCACGTCGATCCCCAACCGCAGCCAAAGAGCACTCAGCCGGGACAGGCCGCCCGCTCCCGCCCCCGCGAACGGCGTTCCGTTATCCACGCGGATTATTTCGGGCAGGCCGAATCGGGCGAAAGTCCGGTCGAAGGCCTCCCGCGTGGGCGCGAAGGCGGGCCGGGACAGGGCCTCGCACCCCACGAGAAATCGGCTGTAACTATCCATAATCGTTAATGGATAGCAGGTGCTTCCGCAAAGCATCCTGAACCAGCCCTTGTAGTCGACGCTCCAGACGTGGTTGGGATGCTCGGGCTCCGTCAGCGTGCCTGGCCATTGCCGAAACCGGGCGTTGCGCCGCCTGCGCGCCTTGACCAGCCCCGCGTCCTTGAGGATGAGGGCGATGGTGCTGTGGGAGGGGGGCCGGAGCCCCCGATTGCGCAGCTCACCGGCGATCTTGCGCGGCCCGATGCCCGGCCACGCCTTGCGCAGGGCCACGACGGCCTCCCGCATTTCAACAGGCGTCCTATGCGGACAACCGCGCGGCCTCCTGGTCAGCTCCATGAATCCGAACTTGCCGAGTTCATGGTATCGTTTCAGCCACTTGTATCCTGTTTTTCGACTGATGCCGTACTTGCGGCACAATGCCGCTAGGGCCTCGGCGCCAAGCTGCGCCTCCATCACAAACAGCCATCGTTGATCCATAGGTTTGACCTCATTCCAGGGCATGGGCACCTCCAGGCTCTCATGCCCAAAGTGTTACCCCTGTTCCCGGGCTAATGTGTTACCTATGTACCCGGGCTGTACCCCCTTTCCCCCTTCCCCCGGACCCCCATCCCCCTTTCCCTCCTAAACTTCTTATCGCCGCTTCGCGGGGAGGGAGAGCGTGGATGCGTCCTCTTCTTGGAAAAGAAACCGCGTCCAACAAGGGGCGGCGATGAGGCAAAACCTACCTCAACCAACCGCACGCGCGAATGCGCAAACAAAAAGTTTGGGAGGGAGAGAGGGGTTGGGGGGTCCAGGGGGGAAGGGGAGAGAGGGGACCTTTGTCTCAAAAGGTCCCCTCTCTCCCCTTCCCCCCTGGCCGCCGGAGGCGCGACTTACATCAAACTTTCGATGTACAGCGCGGCGGCGAAGAGGTCGTCGCAGACGTGGTCGGCGCGTTGGCCGCACTTGGCTTCCTGGGCCGCGCCCTTGCCGGTACGCACGAGGATGGAGGTCGCGCCGGTGTTGTTCCCCAGCCCGATGTCGGCGGACTTGTCGCCGATCATGAACGCCTGGGCCGGGTCGAAATCGAGCTGCGCGGCGGCCTGTTCCATGAGGCCGGGCTTGGGCTTGCGGCAATGGCACTTGTCCTTGGGCTCGTGCGGGCAGTAGAAGACGCCGTCGATGGCCACACCCTCGGCGGCCAGCAGCTCGATCATGCGCTCGTTGCAGGCGTGGACCGCGTCCTCGCCGTAGTAGCCGCGCGCCACGCCGCTCTGGTTGGTCAGCACGGCCAGGCCGAAGCCCATGCCCTGCATCCGTTTGAGGCCCTCGACGGCCTGGGGCAGAAGCTCCACGCCGTCCGGGTCGTGCAGGTAGTGCTTGTCAAAGATGATGGTGCCGTCGCGGTCGAGCAGGATGTAGCGCTTGAACATGGTCACTCCGTCCCGCCGACCAGTTTTTGTAGCATATCCAGGGCGGCCCGGAAGCTGTCGATGGACGCCTCGCCCGTGCCCACCAGGTCGTAGCCGGTGCCGTGGTCCGGCGAGGTGCGCGGATACGGCAGGCCGAGGGTGACGTTCACGGCGCGGCTGAAATGGAGCAGCTTGAGCGGCGCGAGCCCCTGGTCGTGGTACATGGCCAGCACGGCCGGATACTGGCCCTTGGCCGCAAAGTGGAAGATGGTGTCGCCGGGTATGGGGCCCGCCGCGTCGATGCCCTCGGCCCTGGCCTGCTCCAGGGCCGGGATGACGGTGGTGATCTCCTCGTTGCCGATGCGCCCGGACTCCCCGGCGTGGGGGTTCAGGCCGCACACGCCGATGGGGCCTTCCAGACCCAAGGTGCGCACGAAGTCGGCGGTCAGGCGCAGGCAGTGCAGGATACGCTCTCTGGTGACCAGGGCGGGCACGTCGCGCAGTCGCGGGTGGGTGGTCACCAGGCTGACGCGCAGCTTGGGCGAGGGGTCGTCCGGGTCGTGGCCGCACAGATGCATGCACACGTTGTCGCGGCCCACGCCGAGCTTTTCGGCGAGAAATTCCGTATGGCCGGGAAAGTCGAACCCGGCGGCGTTGAGCATGGCCTTGTTCAACGGGCAGGTCAGCAATCCCTGGGCCAGGCCCGACTTCAGGACCTCGATGGCCGCGTCCAGGCTGACGCCCGCGGACAGACCGCCCTCGCGGCACGGCGCGCCCGGAGGAAAACAGACGTCGTCCAGCTCGGACGGCTGGTGGATGTAGACGCCGGGCCCCTTGTCCGTGATCTGGTCCGGGGAATCGATGGGGGTGAAGAAGCGGGCCGCGCCCAGCCTGGCCAGTTCGCGGTCCAGGGCCGGTGCCGGGCCGATGAGCAGGAACCGGTCCGTGGGCTCGCCGGAGTCCAGGAAATGGCGGGTGACCAGCTCGGGTCCGAGGCCGCAGGGGTCTCCGAGGGTTATGCACAGGGTTCGCATGATGGTCTCACCTTGAATGCGGTCGGTTCGGGATAGGCCGGTTTCGGGAGGCTACGCCGGGGTCCGGGCCAAGTCAATCCGCGTCCGGACAGGGGGTTGCGCCGTTCCGGAGCGAGGTCTGGTAGTCGGCCAGGATCAGGGCGTGGTCAAAGGCCAGTTCGGGCCATTGGCCCAGAGGATAGACCCTGGCCTCGGCCGCGTCGTCGCCCGCCGCGAGCTGCGACGGGTCCTCGGGCTCGCCGGTGTAGACCACGCTCATGGTGTGGCCGCGCGGGTCGCGGTTCGGGTCGGAGTAGACCCCGAGCAGACCGGTCAGCCGCACGGTCAGCCCGGTCTCCTCCCGCATCTCGCGCACGGCCGCGTGCTCGCAGGTCTCGCCGTAATCCACGAACCCGCCGGGCAGCGCCCAGCCCAGCGGCGGGTTGCTCCGCTTTACCAGGACCACGCCCTGCCCGCCGCCTTCTACCGGCATGGCGATGATCACGTCCACCGTGGGAGTGGGATTTCGATATACTTGAATTTCACCCCCGCAATGGGGGCAGGTCTGCACTTTGCCCATGGCACGCTCCGTTGGCTGTTGGATACGGCAGGACTGTCCCCAAACACGGCCACGAAGTCAAACCCCGGGAAAGGGATTCCACTTTTTTTACTCTGCCGAGATCCCCTTCCCGCCCCGGATACACCCGACGCAAGAGGCGATGATGCGGCTGAAAAGGAGCACAGAAAAACACCCAACATGCCGCTTTTATAATGATTATTATTGCGCAGCAAACCATACGAGAAAGGCTTCATCGGACCATCCGGTGAAGCCTTGGCTTTCTCGTGTGCAAATAAAAGGAAGAAGTTGATTTGATATGTAGCAACCGCTGTGCCAAAGTCTAAAAAGACGGCAATATTTTATTTTTAACCTATAAAATCAATATGCTATAGAAATACACCTGAAGAATAAAAAATCCTGCCCCCGGAAATGGGTACAGGATTTTTTACCTCGGACCGGCAAAGGTCCATTTCCCGTGTATACGGGTTCAAGTTTTTTAACCCGCCCGAACGGATCAGGCGTTGCGCACGGCCACGGAGAACCCCTTGTCGCAGAGTTTCTTGATGGATATCTCGCCCTCGCGGATGATTTCGAGCTTGCTGGAGCCGAGCATGCGGACCACGGTGGACGCCTTGTGGCCGCGCGGCCACGGCGGGTCGAAGTAGTAACCGTCGACCTTTTCCAGGAGCGCGGGGTCGATGTCCTCGGGCAGGGCCGCCGGGGGCTTGCCGGACAGGTTGGCGCTGGTGGCCACGATGGGCTTGCGGAACCGGCGCGACAGCTCCGAGGCGAACGGATGGCCGGACCAGCGCACCGAGGTGTAGCCCTCCTCGTCGGACAGCCAGGCGGGCAGTTCGGGCAACGCCTTGACCAGGATGGACAACGGACCGGGCCAGAACGCTTCGGCAAGGTCCAGCAGGGAGCGGGACTTTTCGGCGGTGACCAGGTCGAGCATGTCCAGGCCGCCGATGATCAGCGGCAGGGGCCGCTCCTCGGAGCGTCCCTTGACCTCGGCCACGCGGTCGCAGGCCTTTTCGCTGGTGGCGTCGCAGCCCAGCGCGTACAGGGTTTCGGTGGGATATATGACGATGCCGTCGGAACGAAGGACCTTGAGCAATTCTTGCATGACTCTCTCCTTACCTCGAATACCATTGGGTTTTGAGCGATTCCAGTTCCTCCCGGGAGAAGGAGGATTCGTCGTACATGCCGGCGGCGTCGCGCTGGGTGAACGCCTGATACAGGATGATGGCCGCGGCCACCGAGACGTTGAAGCTCTGGACCATTCCCTGCATGGGAATATAGACCTCGTCCGGGACCAGCCTGGCCAGCTCCGGGGAGGTGCCCCGGTGCTCGTTGCTCAGGATGATCGCCGTGGGCCGGGTGAAGTCGAAGTCCATGACCGGACGGGCCGTGGCCGAAAATCCGGTGCGCAGTATCTGCATGCCCTGCCCCTTCAGTTCGGCGATCATCTCGTCCGCGTCGATGTGCTCGGTGCGTTCGATCCACTTCTTGGCCGAGGCCGAGCTCTTCTGGGCCAGGTCGGGCCACTGCGAATCGGTATAGTACAGGTGCACCCCTGCCACGCCGAAGGCGTCGCAGCTTCTGAGGACCGCCGAAACATTGTGGGGGTCCCAGATGTTGTCCATGATCAGGGTCAGGTCCGGCTGCCGCCGGGACAGCACCTCGTCGATACGTTTCTTCCTTTCATCCGTTATCTGTCTGGGCATGCGGCGTTGGTATCCATTCTGCAATGGTTTGGCAACCCCGGACACACTTCAAGGCGACGCAACCGGCCAGATTATAATGTGATGCGAGTTATAAATTCCTATCATCATATTGACATTTTTTCATTTTACGTAGGAAAAGAAGATGTGAATTCTCTTTCCAAGGTAAGAAAGCGGGGAACGAAATGCGTGCACTCATTGTCGAAGACGAATTCCTGAGCCGCAAGGTCCTGCGGTCGTTCCTGATGACCCTTTTCGAGGTGGACATCGTGGTCAACGGCAGGGAGGCGGTGGAGGCGTTCAAGATGGGCCATGACGAAAACAGGCCGTACGACCTGATTCTCATGGACATCATGATGCCCGAGGTGGACGGGATCGAAGCGTTGCAGAAGATTCGGGACCTCGAGACGAAACACAACTACCGGCCGAGGGTCAAGGTGATCATGACCACGGCTCTGGACGACCCCCGGACGGTCATCCGGACCTTCCACGACGGCGAGGCCTCGGCCTACATTGTCAAGCCGGTCGCCAAGGACAAGTTGTACGCCGAGCTGGAAAAGCTCGGGCTCCTGCACAAATAAAGCCGAGGACCCGTCATGAGCGAAGACCCGATGGTCGAGGAGTTCTTCTCCGAAGTCAACGACAAGTACTACCCCCAGGTGATGGAGGGTCTCGAACTCCTCGAGGGCGAGGATTTGCCCCAGGGCATCGAGATCCTGGCCCGCCCCCTGCACACCATCAAGGGCGTTACCGGGTTCATGGCGGGCTTTGAAGAAGCTTCCCACTTTACCCACAAGATTGAGGATTTCCTGAAAAAAGTACAGTCCGGCGAAGTCGAGTCGACACCGGACAACGTGACCCTGCTCTCGCGCGGGGTGAACATGATATTCCAGGTTCTGGAACAGCTCAGAGAGGGCGACACGGACACCGGGGAACGCGAGGAAGTCCTGGCCCTGATCAAGGAGGCGTCCTCCAGCGAGCAGTCCGAGGGCGAATCCATGGGAGCCGGCGTGGACGTGGAGACCCGGGACGGGGTGACCGTGATCACGGTCAAGGACCCGCGCGTCCACCTGGAGGGCCACGTCAAGCCGATCATTTCGGCCATCCTGTTCATCGAGCCCGGCGACCCGGTGCTCCTGGACCTCGGCGGGGTGCTGACCTTCGGCTCCGGCGCGTGGGCCGCCGTGGCCAGCATGGGCACGACCTTCAAGATCGCGGCCTGCTCCCTTTCGCCGGACGCCAAGCAGACGCTCATCGGGTGGGGCTTCGACAAGACCATCTCCGTTTATCCCGACAGGGAAACCTATTTCACCGCGCAATAAGGGGAAGCCATGCAAGACAGCATCATCCAGTGCATCGAGGACATCGAACAGCAAATCCTCGAAGTGGACGCCACCGGCCAGGGGGTCGAAGCGGTGGTGGACGCACTCGGCCTGTCGTGCATGCAACTCTCCTCGGCCGGGGTCATCGCCCTGCTGGACATGCTCAAGGACGGCATCACGCCCGTCAGCAGCGACATCATCACCTCCCTGCTCGGCATCTGCGAGGCCCAGAAGAAGTTCTTTTTCGCCCTGGGCGGCCTGCTTGAGGGCAGCGCCGACGCTCTGGCCAAGATCAAGCGCTCGCCGTCCGCCCCGGCAGTAGAGGAATCCGAGGAGGACGCGGCCAAGGCGTTCTCGGAACCGCCCACTGCCGAGGCCGACGCGCCCGAGGAAGAGGACGCGCCCGCCGAATCCAAGGCCGACGCCAAGCCCGAGCCCAAGGCCGAATCCAAGGCCGACGCCAAGGGTGCGCCCGCGGCCATCTCCTCCATCCGCGTGGCCACCGACCGGCTCGACCGGGTCATCGAACTGGTGGGCAAGCTCATGGTCACCTACGCGGTCATCGCCCAGGGCGGGGCCACCAGCATGACCCAGATGGCCTCCAGCCTGCGCGAGCTGGACAACGTCATCACCCGGCTCCAGCAGGAGGTCAACGCCATCCGCCTGGTGCCGCTCAAGCAGATTTTCATGCCCATGCACCGGCTGGTCAAGAGCCTGTCCCAGAAGATCGGCAAGAAGCTCGACTTCGAGGTCAAGGGCGACGACCTGGCCCTGGACAAGACCATCGTGGAATCCCTGAACGAGCCCCTGGTCCACCTGCTGCGCAACGCCGTGGACCACGGCCTGGAAGACCCCGAGGGGCGCAAGGCCGCGGGCAAGTCCGAGACCGGCACCGTGACCCTGTCCGCCTGGCGCAAGGGCGACAGCGCCTTCATCCAGGTCGGCGACGACGGGCGCGGCCTGGACCCGGACCGCATCCTGGCCAAGGCGCTGGAAAAGGGGCTGGCCGACCCGGACAAGGAATACGAGACCGAGGAAATCCTCCAGTTCGTCCTCCAGAGCGGCTTTTCCACGGCCGAGAAGATCACCGACGTGTCCGGGCGCGGCGTGGGCATGGACGCGGTGGTCAACGCCATCAAAGTCGCCCTGGACGGCGAGGTGTCCATCAAGAGCACGCTCGGCAAGGGCGCGGCCTTCACCATCGTCATCCCCCTGGACCGCTCGGCCAACGAAGGCATCGTGGACGCCCTGGTCTGCAAGGTGGGCGGCGATACCTTCATCATGCCCAGCCGCGACGTGGTCGAGATCTACATGCCCCGGCACAACGACGTGGTCCAGCTGCCCGACGGCCGCGAGACCGTGGACGTGCGCGGCGAGGTCCATTCCCTGCTCCGCCTGGCCGACCTCCTGGAACTGACCCCGGAGATCGACGACATCGAGATGGCCCAGGCCATCGTGGTCCGGGTGGGCGACTACAAGGGCGCCATCCTGGTGGATGAAGTCCTCCGCCAGCAGCAGGTGGTCATCACCGGCTTCACCGTGCCGGTGCATGAAATCTTCCAGATCCCCATCCTGGGCTACGGCATGATGGGCGAATCCGACGCCCTGGTCATCGACGCCGAGGAGATGATCCAGCAATTCCAGGATCGCATCGCCAAGGCCGCCGACTCGTCCTTGACATAACCGCCGCCCGGAGCATAATCCTCAATCTTCAGGTGTCCTCGGACTCAATAGGGAATCCCGTGCGAATCGGGAGCGGACCCGCCGCCGTGACGTCCTGCCGAACCGCTGCCATTCATGCCACTGGGGTCTCCCTGGGAAGGCGGCAGCGGGAGGGACCAGCCGGAAGACCTGCCTGATGCGCGCAATGGACTTGCCACGGTGGTACGTGGGCTTGCCGCCGAGGTATCGAAGGGATAATACGGACCCCTTCCTCTGAATTCGAAGAGGAAGGGGTTATTCATTTCCCGGACCCGCCCCTTTCGGAGAACATCGATGAACCTGTTCAGAAACTCCATCTTCCTCCTGCTCGTCCTGCTCATGGCCGTACCGGCCCAGGCCGGGCACCACGACGAGGGCCCGGCCAGACCGGCCATCGTCCTGGCCGCCTTCGGCACTTCCTACCCCGAAGCGGTCAAATCCATCCTGAACATCAAGACCAAGGTGGAGGCGGCCAATCCCGGCGTGCCCGTGCGCCTGGCCTTCACCTCGAACATCATCCGCCGCATCTGGCAGAAGCGCCAGGACGACGCGGCCTGGAAGACGGCGCACGCCGACATCCCGGAGGAGGTCCTGTACGTCAAGCACCCCCTGGCCACCATCGCGGACCTCCAGAACGACGGCTACCGCGACATCACCGTGCAGTCCCTGCACGTCTTCGCGGGCGAGGAGTTCCACGACCTGATCACCCTGGTCGGCTCCCTGAAATCCATCCGCACCCTGAAGCCCCGCCACGCGCCCTTTGTCCGCCTGGCTCTGGGCCGTCCGGCCCTGGGCATGCCCGGTGAGGACCATCCCTACACCGAGGACCTGGCCAAGGCCGCCAAGGCCCTCAAGGCCGATGTGGAACACGCCCGCAAGATGAACGCCGCCCTGGTTTACATGGGGCATGGCAACGACTACTTCTCCACCGGCATCTATTCCGAATTCCAGAAGGTGCTGCAGGACGAATACGACTACCCCATCTACATCGGCTGCGTGGAAGGCTTTCCCGGGTTCGACGACATGGCCGCGCAGCTCAAGGGCGCGGGCAAGAAGAACATCCTGCTCAAGCCGTTCATGATCGTGGCCGGCGACCATGCCACCAACGACATGGCGGGCGATGAGGACGACTCGTGGAAGGTCATGCTGACCAAGGCCGGATACAAGGTCACCCCCGACTTGAACGGCCTGGGCATGATGGACGCCTGGGCCGACATCTATGTGGACCACGTCAAGGACGCCATGGCCCAAAAGCAGGGCGCGGAATAGGTTCATGACGACCGCCGCCTCCCGTACCCCCCTTCGCAACGGCCTGACCGTGGCCCTGCTCGCGGCAGCGCTTGCCGGGCTGGCCCTGGCCGCCTGCGGCCTGGGGGTCATCCCCATCCCGCCGGGCGAGGTCCTGCGCGGGCTGCTGAACGGGCTCCGGGGGGCGGCGGATTCGCTGGACACCACCACGGCGGGCATCCTTCTGGACGTCCGCCTACCGCGTATCCTGACCTGCGCGGCCGTGGGCTTCGGCTTGGCCGTGGCGGGCGCGGTCTTCCAGGGACTGCTGCTCAACCCCCTGGCCGACCCGTTCACCCTAGGCGTGTCCTCGGGCGCGGCCTTCGGCGCGGCCCTGGCCCTGCTCCTGGGCCTCTCCTTTTTCGGCCCGGCCACCCTGCCGGTCCTGGCCTTCGCGGGCGCGGCCCTGACCCTCTTCGCGGTCATCTCCCTGGCCGGGCGGGACGGCGAGCTGTCCCCGGCCTCGCTCATCCTTTCAGGGGTCATCGTCTCGGCCATCCTCTCGGCGGGCATCAGCTTCATCAAGTACCTGGCCGACGAGCGGGTCTCGGTCATCGTCTTCTGGCTCATGGGCAGCTTCGTGGGCCGCACCTTGAACGACGCGGCCTTGGCCGGCTCGGCATCCATCGCGGCCTTCGCGATCTGCCTCTACTACGGACGCGACCTGAACATCATGAGCCTGGGCACCCGCTCGGCCCGCAGCCTGGGCGTGGACACCGGCCGGGTGCGCCTGATCCTGCTGGTGACCGCTTCCCTGGTCAGCGCGGTCTGCGTGTCCGTGAGCGGAGTCATTGGCTTTGTCGGGCTGATCGTGCCGCATCTGATGCGCATGGTCGTGGGCCCGGACAACCGCTGGCTGCTGCCCGCCTCGGGCCTGGGCGGGGCCATCCTGCTCCTGCTGGCCGACACCGTGACCCGCGCCCTGCTGCCCCACGAGGTGCCCATCGGCGTGCTCACCGCGCTCATCGGCGGCCCGGTCTTCTGCTGGATCTTCAGCCGCTCCCGGAGGCTGGCCCGTGGATAGCGCCACCTTCACCCTGCAGGACCTCGGCTTCGCCTACGGCGACGCGCCGGTGCTTCGCGGCCTGGACCTGGGGTTCGCCCCGGGCATGGTCCACGGGATCATCGGTCCCAACGGCAGCGGCAAGTCCACCCTGCTCGGCCTGCTGGCCGGACTGCTCGCGCCCACCTCGGGCGCGGCGCGCCTCAACGGCGAGGACGTGTCCGCCTGCCCCCCGGCCCGGCTGGCCGGGCTCTGCGCCCTGGTCTCCCAGGACCAGCCCCTGCGCTTCCCGTTCACCGTGGCCGAGACCGTGCTCATGGGGCGGCACCCGCACATCCCCCGGTTCAGCCGTCCCGGCCCGCGCGACATAAAGCGCGTGGAACAGGCCCTGGCCGCCATGGACCTCACAGGCCTGCGCCACCGCGCCGTGGCCGACCTGTCCGGGGGCGAGCGCCAGCGCACCGCCGTGGCGCGCGGTCTGGCCCAGGACACCCCGGCCCTGCTCCTGGACGAGCCCACCTCGGCCATGGACATCCGCCACGCCATGGCGACCATGGAGGAGCTCGTCCGGCTGGCCGAAGCGGGCCGCACCGTGGTGGCCGTGCTCCACGACCTGAACCTGGCCGCCCGGTACTGCGACAACCTGGTCATGCTGGACAAAGGGGCCGTTCACGCCTATGGCAACGTTTCCCGCACGCTCACTCCCGAAAACATCCACGCGGTCTTCGGCGTGCGCGCCGCCGTTCTGGAAACCGAATACGGACCGCACATCGTCTATATCCAAGGAAACTGATCTTGAAACGCCTCTTCTTCACCCTCGCCTTCATCCTGTTCCTCTGCTCCACGGCCCAGGCCCGGACCATCACCGACGACTCGGGCCGGACCGTCTCCTTCGACAAACCGTTCACCCGGATCATCTCCCTGTACGGCGCGCACACCGAAAACCTCTTTTCCCTCGGCCTGGACGAGCAGATCATCGGCGTGTCCACCGACGAGGACTACCCGGCCGCCGCCCTGGGCAAGCCCGCCTTCAACGCCCGCGACGGGGTGGAGAAGTTCCTGGCCGCCAAGCCCGACCTGATCCTGATCCGGCCCATGCACATGCGCGCCTACGCCGGGCTGTGGAACGCGCTCGCCCGCCACGGCGTCACCGTGGTCTCGCTCCAGCCCGACTCCATTGAGGCCATGTTCGGCTACTGGCGCACCCTGGGGGCCCTGACCGGCCGCCAGGCCAAGGCCGAATACATGATCGAGGACTTCCGCGACGGCGTGCGCCGCGCCGAGGACCGGCTGGGCACCATCCCCGAGGAGGAACTGCCCGGCGTGTTCTTCGAATCCATCCACCGCAAATCCGCCACCTTCTCGCCCGGCTCCATGCCCCTGTTCGTGCTGGAAAAGGCGGGCGGCATCAACGTGGCCGCCGACGCCCGGCCCCGCCACGGGACCAACATCGCGGACTACGGCCTGGAGCGGCTGCTGAACAAGGGCGGCCGGATCGACGTCTACCTTGCCCAGCGCGGAACCATGAACGACGTCTCCGTCAAGGACATCGTGGGCAGCCCGGCCGCCTCGCGCATCAAGGCCGTCCTGACCCGCAACGTCTTTCTGGTGGACGAGCACCTGGTCTCGCGCCCCACCCTGCGCCTGCTCGAAGGCATCGACACCGTATACCAGCTCCTGCACCCCTAGCCCCGAGTTGACGGGCCAGCGCAAAACAGACACAGTCGGCTACCGACAAAAACAGAACGGATAGACAACGTGACCAAGAAAGGCACTCTCTACGGCATCGGGGTAGGCCCCGGCGACCCGGAACTGCTCACCCTCAAGGCCGTGCGCGTCCTCGGACAGGTGGACGTCATCTTTGCCGCCGCCTCCACCAAGAACGACTATTCCACGGCGTACTCCATTGCCAAACCGCATCTCAAGGAAGGCGTGCGCATCATCCGCCTGGGCTTTCCCATGACCAAGGACCAGGACACCCTGGATGAGGCCTGGGCCGAGAACGCCCGACTCGTGGCCGAAGTCCTGGACAGCGGCCGGGACGCCGCCTTCCTGACCCTGGGCGACCCACTGACCTACTCCACCTACGGCTACCTGCAGCGCACCCTGCTGGAGATGAACCCGGACCTGCGCCTGCGCGCCGTGCCCGGCATCACCTCCTTCCACGCTGCGGCCGCGCGCATCGGCCTGGTCCTGTGCGAGTCCAAGGAATCCCTGCTCATCACCTCGGGCGTGGCCGATCCCGCCCGCCTGGAGGAGCAGCTGAACACCGCCGACAACGCGGTCATCCTCAAGGCGTACAAGAACTTCGACGAGATTCGCGCCCTGCTGACCAAGCTCCGCCTGGCCGACACCACGGTTCTCGTCTCCCGCCTGGACATGGACGATGAGTCCATTCTCATGGACATCAAGGATGCCCCCAAGCAGCCCCATTACTTCTCCCTGGCCCTGGTCAAGAGGAACAAATCGTGAGCACCGCCATCGTCCTGGCCGCCTTCGGCTCACGGCACGAGAACGCCATGGACTCGCTGACCCACATCACCGAGCGGGTCAGGGCGGCCTATCCGGACATCCCGGTGCGCGTGGCCTACACCTCCAAGACCATCCGGGGGCACATGAAGAAGGCGGGCGAAGCGGTCGACTCCGTGCCCGCCGCCCTGGACAAGCTCCTCAATGAAGGCGTCACCCACGTGGCCGTCCAGTCCCTGCATCTCATCCCGGGCACCGAGTTCCACGAACTCCTCGGCCTGGCCAACGAACTCATGCTCCGCGAGCACGGCTTCACCCGCGTGGAGGTCGGCTTTCCCCTGGTGGCCGGCGAGGCGGGCGTGGAGGAAGTGGCCGACGCGGTCCTGGCCATCGCCGAGCAGGGCAAGGGCGAAAACGACGCCGTGCTGTTCATGGGCCACGGCACCAAGCACGACGGCAACGTCTACTACGAGGCCCTGCACCGCGCCTTCCAGAAGCGCGATCCGTCCGTGCACATGGGCGCCATGGAGGCCGAACCCGGCATCGACGCGATCATCGAACGGTTCCGGCGCGACGGCGTGAAAAAGGCCCACCTCCTGCCCTTCCTCTTCGGTGCGGGCTGGCACGCCGCCCGCGACATGGTCGGCGACTCCGAGACCAGCTGGCAGACCCGCCTGGAAAAGGCGGGCATCAAGTGCGAGGCCGTGCTCAAGGGCGCGGGCGAATACGACCGTCTCGTGGACATCTGGCTCAGCCACCTCCACGACGCCCTGGCGCGCATGAACCGCTGTTAGCGGTTGCCTCCGGCGGCCGGGGGAAGGGGAGAGAGGGAACCCTTTGAAAAGGGCTTCCCCTGTGCAACCGGAAACATGGGTAACACTTCTGCCCGGGTACATGGGTAACACTTTTATTGTTCGTCTACCGGTTCCGGGGGCCTGATCAGGCCCCCGGAACCGGAGGCGGGCAAGATGCCGAGCAGGACTGATCCGGCGTAGATGTTCAAGTCGCCGGCGCGGTTTTCCAGAAGGCCGATCAGACTGCCGGCCAGGCCCTGGCTGATGTACCGCCTGCGGCCCCTCCACTTGATTTCCCCGGTGTTTTTGACCCGCCGGACAGTGTGCTGTGCGGCGTATTGAAAGTCCGGTATTTCAGCTGGATATCTTCTCTCCGATCGGACGTAGACCTGGGCTGGGACGGCCATGCCCAACGCTTCATGGGGCCTGTTGTGGTTGTAGTGCCGACGCCAGGCGCGGAAGCGGCGCTGCTGTTGCCGCAGCCCTCTGCCCAGGCGGATTTCCCGCTTGAGGCTGCGGTGCATCCGCTCGTGCGCCCCGTTTTGTTGCGGCTTGCCCGGCTCGATAAACTCCACGTCGATCCCCAACCGCAGCCAAAGAGCACTCAGCCGGGACAGGCCGCCCGCTCCCGCCCCCGCGAACGGCGTTCCGTTATCCACGCGGATTATTTCGGGCAGGCCGAATCGGGCGAAAGTCCGGTCGAAGGCCTCCCGCGTGGGCGCGAAGGCGGGCCGGGACAGGGCCTCGCACCCCACGAGAAATCGGCTGTAACTATCCATAATCGTTAATGGATAGCAGGTGCTTCCGCAAAGCATCCTGAACCAGCCCTTGTAGTCGACGCTCCAGACGTGGTTGGGATGCTCGGGCTCCGTCAGCGTGCCTGGCCATTGCCGAAACCGGGCGTTGCGCCGCCTGCGCGCCTTGACCAGCCCCGCGTCCTTGAGGATGAGGGCGATGGTGCTGTGGGAGGGGGGCCGGAGCCCCCGATTGCGCAGCTCACCGGCGATCTTGCGCGGCCCGATGCCCGGCCACGCCTTGCGCAGGGCCACGACGGCCTCCCGCATTTCAACAGGCGTCCTATGCGGACAACCGCGCGGCCTCCTGGTCAGCTCCATGAATCCGAACTTGCCGAGTTCATGGTATCGTTTCAGCCACTTGTATCCTGTTTTTCGACTGATGCCGTACTTGCGGCACAATGCCGCCAGGGCCTCGGCGCCAAGCTGCGCCTCCATCACAAACAGCCATCGTTGATCCATAGGTTTGACCTCATTCCAGGGCATGGGCACCTCCAGGCTCTCATGCCCAAAGTGTTACCCCTGTTCCCGGGCTAATGTGTTACCTATGTACCCGGGCTGTACCCCTCTCTCCCCTTCCCCCGGACCCCCATCCCCTCTCTCCTTCCTAAACTTTTTGGGCCGCTTCGCAGGGGGGGGCGCTATTGCGGACGTTGACTTTTGAATGGTTTCGTTTCGTCAACAAAAAGAGGAGGACCATATGGTCCTCCTCTTTCGTCCGCCGGGGTGCGGTGATCCTAGGCATTCGGTGCACCCTCGGCCAGGACCTTGTAGGTGCACAGCTTGCACGTCACGTTCTCGTTCTTGAGGTAGTCCGCCTCCTCCATGCTGACCAACTCCCAGGCGTCCGCCTTTTCCAGGGCGATCATGCGGTCGCGGTACCCGTAGTCCTCGTACGCCCCTTCGCGGATGGTGAAGCAGATATGCCCGTCGGGCCGGGTCACGCGGATAAGTTCGTCGAAGGCGGTCGCGTCCACGTGGCCATAGGTCAATGTGCCCACGCAGACCACGGCGCCGTACGCGTCATCGTCGATATCGAGCTTCTTGCTCAGGTCGGCCTGCATGAGCGAGCCGTAGATGTCCTTGGACTCGGCCACGCGGAGCATGTCCTCGGAATAGTCCAGGGCGTGGATGTCCCCGTACCCCTTGTCCGAGAGTATCCGCCCCACCTGGCCGGTGCCGCAGCCCGCGTCGAGGATGCGCACGCCGGTCTTGGGCTCCACGCGCTGCAGGGCCCGGGCCGCGGCCGCAGGGGCCACATAGCCGAAGCTGCCCACCGTGTCGTTGTCGTAGTCGTCCGCCCAATCCTTGTAGGCGTCCATCAGTTCGGCATGGTTGGTGGCGGTATAGACCTTGTCCAATGTCTTGTTGTCGGAAACCATTCCGTATCCCCCTATGATTCCAGGACTTCGTAGACGCAGTACTTGGCCGTGACGTCCTCTTTTTGCAAATAGTCGGTGTCGACCATCTCCTTGAGCCTAAAGGCGTTGTCCGCCTCCAGGCTGACCATCCGTTTGCGGTAGCCGTACTCCTGGTACGCCCCGTCGCGCACGGTGAAGCAGATGAACCCGCCGGGCCGGGTGATGCGCACGAACTCGTCGAAGACCTCGGGCCCGACATGGGCATAGGTCAACGCGCCCACGCAGATGGTCGCGTCATAGGAATTGTCGTCGAATGCGAGCCTGCGGTTCATGTCGGCGTGGTGGATGTCGCCGTAGACGTCCTTTGCCTCGGCCACCTTGAGCATGTCGCGGGAGAAATCCATGGCCTCGATGCGGCTGTAGCCCAACTCGCTCATGGCCTGGCCCACCAGCCCGGTGCCGCACCCGGCGTCCAGGACTTTGGACTCGGGGGATTCGAGATAGCGGTCCAGGAGATTGGCGGCCACGCCGGGTCCCACGTAGCCCATGCCCTGGCAGGTGTCCCTGTCGTATTCGTCCGCCCAGCAGCGGTAGGCGTCAACCAGTTGTTCCGGGGTGGTGGCTTCGTACGTGGCCACCCATTTCTCGGGAGTGTCGTTCATGGCGATTCCTCTGTTAAATGTTTCTATTATAGAAATTTTCAGACTTTATACAGTCATCATAAATGATATGGAAATATAATTGCAATGCATCATCGATGTATTACATAAAATAATGAAGCAAAATCGCTTTGTATTATTGAAACTGGAGATGGATGTTTCAATCAACATGTTGCCAATTAAAAAATATTTCCTTGGCTTTGATCGTCGATTGAAAAACGATTAACCAGTCAAAAATCATACTGTAGGTTCATTACAAAACATCTCTGCATGACAAAGTCAAGGCAGTGCATGACATTCACAATAACGTTGTATTGTCATCCTGTTGAAACAATCAAGAGAGGGCGTTGGCCGGGCGCGCGAGGAGCCCCGGCCACGGATGGGCCAGAAAGAAAGGCAATGTGGATGGGAACGGCGAAGCGCTGGATTACTCCCCCGGCGGAGTGTCAGCAGGACTTCAGGCGATCGGTGCCGACGCTTCCGTTCGTCGAGCACCAGGCGGTGAGAGGCGGCCCATCGCCCCTGTTCTTGAGCGGGCTGCTGCTACCGGGCCGCCGACCGCATGTGTTCGGACATGGCCTCCGCGATGCGCGGCCAGGTCGGCGTCGGCAGATCGTGGCCCATGCCCTCGATGACCAGCAGTTTCGCGCCCGGAATGAGTCGGGCCGTCTCCCTGCCGCCCTCCAGGGACATGAAGGGGTCCCTGTCGCCGTGGATCACCAGCGTGGGGGCTTTGATCGAGGCGATGGAGGATTTCCGATAGCCGTGGGCCACGACGGCCAGCCCCTGGCGGGCCATGCCCTGCGGATAGTAGGAGCGGTCGAAACTCTCACCCAGAAGACGCCGCAGCCGCTCCTCCTCAAAGGGAAAACCGGGGCTCCACAGCTTCCGCCACATGTCCGTCTGGTGCGCGACAAACGCCTCGCGCTCGGCCGGGATGGGCTTGTACACCTCGGCCAGGACGTCGCCCGCGATCCTGGGCAGTTCGGGGTTCCCCGTGCTCGACATGATGGACGTCAGGCTCAGGACGCGTGTCGGGTGCCGGTACGCAACGACCTGAGCGATCATGCCCCCGACCGAGGCGCCACAGACGTGCGCCTTGTCGATGCCAAGGGCGTCGAGCAGGCCCACGGCGTCATCCGCCATGTCCTCGAGGGTATAGGCGGGCTCCACGGACTGACCGGCCATGGCCGCCGCGATGTCGGGCACGCCCGCCTCGTCGAACTTGGTGGACAGGCCTACGTCCCGGTTGTCGAAACGGATCACGTAGCATCCCCGTTCCGCCAGCATCTCGCAGAACCCGGCCTCCCAGTAGATCATCTGGCTTCCACCGCCCATGATCAGCAACAACGCCGGTCCCTTGTCGTCGCCGAACGTATCGTACTCAATATCAATGCCATTGGCCTTTACCCGAGACATGACGCCTTCCTTTGGTTTGATTCTCCGCCGACCAGAATCCTTACCAATTCCCGCCCCCGGAGCCAAGCACGATGCCCGCCGTTTACAGCGCACGCGCCTTGGGCTAGTCTGCGCCCCACGGAGACCTTGTGAGCATACTGATACACACCCATGACGGCGGGCGGTTCGCCCTGGAGCCCAAGCCGGGCGAGACCCTGGCCCGAACCATCTTTCTCTCCCGGCTGTGGCACGGCGTGCCGTTGTGCTCGGGCCTGGGCAAGTGCGGCCTGTGCCGCGTGCGCTATCTCAATGACGCGCCCGAAGCGAACCGCGACGAGTTGAAGAAGCTCGGCCAGGACAGGCTCGACCAGGGCTGGCGGCTCGCCTGCCTGCACCCGTCCGAACCGTGCGAGATCGAACTGCCCGAGCCGGTGCGCACCCAACGCGCCGTGCGCGCCCTGAAGCAGGTGGGCGGCGACTTCGCCCTGGCCGTGGACCTGGGCACCACCTCCGTCCACTGGACCGCTCTGGTTGACGGCGAACCCGTGGCCACGGGCCTCGAGCTCAACCCGCAGATGGGCATGGGGGCCGAGGTCATGTCCCGGCTGGCCGCCGCGTCCACGGCGGAGGGCCGCTTCGTGCTCCGCGCCCTGATCACCGACCGCATCACCGAACTGGCCCTGCTCGCAGCCCGCAACCTGGGCGGCAAATGCGTGGCCCTGGCCGTGTCCGGCAACCCGGCCATGACCTACATCCTGCTCGGCAAGAAACCGGACGACCTGGCGGCCGCGCCCTACGAGCTGACCTATTTCGGCGGCGACGAGAAACGGCTGGGCGCGGGGCTGCCCCCGGCCTACATCCCCCCCCTGCTCGCGCCATTCGTGGGCGCGGACCTGTCCGCCGGGCTGACCGCCGTGGAATACGGCGGCGAGCCGCAGTATCCGTTCCTTCTGGCCGACCTCGGCACCAACGGCGAGTTCATCCTGGCCCTGTCGCCCGAAAAGCGGCTGTGCGCCAGCGTGCCCATGGGGCCGGCCCTGGAGGGCGTTGGGCTGTCCTTCGGCCGCACCGCCGGGCCCGGCGCGATCACCGGCTTCCAGCTGACCCCCGGGGGGCTGGAAATCCGCTATTTCGACGATTCGGACGCCACCCAGGCGACGAGAACGGGCATGACCGGCACGGGCTACCTGTCCCTGGCCGCCGTGCTGCGCGCCCACGGCGTGCTGGACGAGACCGGGCGCTTCGCCAAGGGGACCACCCCCCTGGCCGCGCGGCTGGCCGAACGGGTGTCCGCCGTGGACGGCGAGCCCGCCTTTGCGGTCAACGGCGAGGTCCGGCTCCCGGCCTCGGACGTGGAGGAGATCCTCAAGGTCAAGGCGGCCTTCAACCTGGCCGTGTCCGCCTTGCTCAAGACCGCCGGGATCGGCCCGGGCGGGCTGAAACAAATTTATCTGGCCGGGGCGTTGGGCGAGCACGTCTCGCCCGCCGACCTGGAGACCTTGGGCTTTCTGCCGCCCGGCTGCGCGGCCCGGACCGTCAAGGCGGGCAACACGTCGCTTGCGGGCACGGAGCTGCTCCTGGCCGACCCGGCGGCGCGGACCTTCGCCGAATCCCTGCCCGAGGGGCTGACCCGCGTGGACCTGACCGGCGACGCCGATTTCGGCGACCAATTCATCCAAAGGATGCGTTTTTCCTATGTCGATTGACGGACTGTTTCCCAACCTGACCGAGGACAATGTCGAACAACTCGTTCGCTTCGAGGCGTTGCTCAAGCGCGCCTGGCCACTCAAGGGCAAGCACCGCGACCAGTTGAAGTACGACATCCGGGACATGTCCCGGAGCCTGACCAACGAACGGTCCACCCGGCGCAAGGAGTACATGACCGACGACAAGTTTCTGTCGCCGTATCTCTACTATTTCCTGCCCTGGAACCTGTTCCGCCTGTCCCGGCTGTTCTCCGGCCTGGAGCTGGACATCCCCGAGGACGGCAACGTGGCCGACCTGGGCACCGGCCCCCTGACCACGGTCCTGGCCCTGTGGATGTCCCGGCCGCACCTGCGCAAGCGGCGGTTGAACTTCACCTGCCTGGACATCGCGCCCAAGACCATGAACACCGGGCTCAAGCTCTTCCAGGCCCTGGCGGGCAAGGACTCGCCCTGGCGCGTCAAGACGGTCAAGGCCGGGTTCACGGACCACATCCGCGACAAGGTCGACCTGCTCATGGCCGCCAACGCCTTCAACGAGCTGGACTGGTCCGGCCGGTCCACGCGGCCCCAGGCCGAGAAACTGGCCGCGCACATGATCGGGGCCACCAAGGAGACCGGGCGCATCCTGCTCGTCGAGACCGGCGTGCGGCTGGCCGGGCGGATCATCGCCGAGATGCGCGCCCAGTTCCTGGAAAAGGGCTACAAGCCCATCGCGCCCTGCCCGCACACGGGCGAGTGCCCCATGCCCGCCATGGGCCAGGGGCCCTGGTGCCACTTCAATTTCTCCACCAAGGGCGCGCCCGAGTGGCTGGAAGGCATCTCCAGGGAGGCGTCCCTGGAAAAGGACAACGTCAGCCTCAACTTCCTGTATCTTTCGCCCGGCGGCGCCTCTGAATGGGGCGCGGTGCGGGCCGTGTCCGAGCCCTTCAAGCTGCACGGCGGCAAGGGCCAGTACGCCTGCTCGGACAAGGGGCTGACCCTGATCGAGTACGCGGCCGGAACCCGGCCCCTGTTCCCGGGCCAACTGATCGCGCCCGGCTGGCCCTCCAGCCCCAAGACGGACCTCAAGTCCAAGGCGCTCATCCTTCCCTACAAACCGTAAGAGCGAGTAATGAAGATCATTGATCTGGGGCTGATCGGCTACAAGGACGCCGAAGCCCTGCAATTGGAAGCCCTGGAGGCCGTGACCAACGGCACGCAGGATAACACCGTGTTCCTGCTGGAGCACCCCAAGGTCATCACCCTGGGCCGCCTGGGCGGCTCCGAGAACCTGCACCTGGACCCCGAGGAACTGCAGGCCCACGGCATCGACCTGGTCCAGACCACGCGCGGCGGGAACATCACCTGCCACTTCCCGGGCCAGCTGGTGGCCTACCCCATCTGGCGCGTCGAGAAGCGGCCCGGCGGCATGCGCAAATTCTTCCACGACATGGAGCAGGCGGTCATCGACACCTGCGCGCACTACGGCGTGGAGACCATCCGGCGGCCCAAACATCCGGGCGTCTGGGTGGACGAGACCCGCAAGATATGCTCCATGGGCATCGGCGTGCGCCGCTGGGTGACCTACCACGGCCTGGCCCTGAACGTGGCCCGGGACACGAGCCTTTTCAACGCCATCACCCTGTGCGGCATCCAGGGCGCGGTA
The DNA here is from genome assembly GCF_051175575.1 of Pseudodesulfovibrio sp. lm2024. Classification (NCBI taxonomy): domain Bacteria; kingdom Pseudomonadati; phylum Thermodesulfobacteriota; class Desulfovibrionia; order Desulfovibrionales; family Desulfovibrionaceae; genus Pseudodesulfovibrio; species Pseudodesulfovibrio sp. lm2024. The sequence goes on along the minus strand of NZ_CP195092.1, from coordinate 1,326,651 downwards.
CCCACTTCCCTCTCCGCCGAAGCCGGGCGGGACATAGACATGGAGGACGTCAAGAATGTCTTCAAGCGAGCCTTTGCAAAAGCCTTTGCGGATCCCGCCGTGGTTGCGGATCAAGCTGCCGTGTAACGAGAACTTCTCCAACACCTCGGAGCTCATCGGCGACCTGCACCTGAACACGGTCTGCCAATCCGCCAAGTGCCCCAACAAGTGGGAGTGCTTTTCCAAGAACGTGGCCACCTTCCTGATCATGGGGGCGATCTGCACGCGTAACTGCGCCTTCTGCAACATCACCTCCGGCGACCTGGAACCGCTGGACCCGACCGAGCCCGCCCGCGTGGCCGAGGCCGCCAGACGGCTCAAACTCAAGCACGTGGTCATCACTTCGGTCACCCGAGATGACCTCCCGGACGGCGGCTCAGGCCACTTCGCGGCCTGCATCCGGGCCGTACGCGAGGCCATGCCCGAGTGCACCGTGGAGGTCCTCATCCCGGACTTCCAGGGCGACGAAGCGGCGCTCAGGGCCGTGCTCGACGCGCGCCCCAACGTGCTCAACCACAACCTGGAGACCGTGCCGGTCCTGTACGACGCCATCCGGCCCCAGGCGGACTACCGCCAGTCCCTATACGTACTGGAGAACGCCAAGCGCATGGCCCCGGACATCCCGACCAAATCCGGGATCATGGTCGGCCTGGGCGAGACCGACGAGCAAATCATGACCGTGCTGGACGACCTGGCGGCGATCGACTGCGACATCGTGACCATCGGCCAGTACATGCAGCCCAGCCGCCAGCACCCCATGGTCAAGCGGTACGTGGAGCCCGAGGTTTTCGAGCTGTACGCCGAGGAAGGCCGGAAACGCGGCATCCGCCACATGTTCAGCGCCCCCCTGGTGCGTTCGAGCTACAACGCCGCCGACTTCGTCTAGACGAACCTACAAGTAATACAAAACCAAGGCCGACAAGGTGATATCACCTTGTCGGCCTTAATTATTTGGACAACCCGCGCCGCAGGCGCAATATGGGGTGCAGGGGTGCGAACCCCTGCCCGCCGGAGGCGAAGTCACCCGACAATCGCCGCGCAGCGGCCTTCCCCCTGATTTTAAAACCCTAGAAGATCCAGTCCCGAATACGCAAATCAATGCTCGGAATCCCCCGGAACCGGTCGATCTTGGGGGTAAAGGCGAAGCGCATGACCCGGTTGTGCACGGCGCGGGTCAGGGAGTCGGCCATGCGCCAGGCCTTGCCGGGCAGCTTTGTGCCGGACTCCTGGTCTTCGAGGACGAGCTTGACGTGTTCGCCCTCGCGGCCGAACAGGGCGTGTTCGGCCACGCGCACGGGCTTGGTGGCGAAGACCGGCTCGGGATTGCCCATGCCGAAGGGCTGGAGCAGTTCCAGCTCCTTGAGCAGGGTGTTGTTGATGTTGGAGAAGGCCAGCTCGTGATCGAGCTTGAGGGTGGGCGTGAGCGGCTTGGCCCCGAGGGTGGCGACCACATGGTCGTTGAACCGCTCGCGCAGGGCTTCGAGATTCTCGGGCTTGAGGGAGACGCCTGCGGCCTGGGCGTGGCCTCCGAACCCTTCGAGCACGCCGGCCACCTCGGCCAGACCGTCGTGCAGGTTGAATTCCGGGATGCTCCGGCCCGATCCCTTGATCAGGCCGCCCGCGGACTCGGGCGCGCAGAGAAGCAGGGTCGGCCGGTAGTATTTTTCGACCACGCGCGAGGCCACGATGCCAATGATGCCCGGATGCCAGTGCTCGGCGTACAGGACCAGCCCGGCCATGTGGCGCATGGACTCGGCCTGGGCCATGGCCTGGTCCGATATCTCCTGTTCCTGGCGGCGGCGCTCCATGTTGATGGCGTTGAGCTCCTCGGCGATGGGCATGGCCGAGTCGAAATCCTTGGCCAGCAGCAGATTCAGAGCCTTTTCCGGGTCGCCCATGCGCCCGGCGGCGTTGATCCGGGGCGCCAGGTGGAAGCCTATCTGCCCGGCCCCGAGCTCGGCCTGGCGGGCGTAGTCGCTGACCACCTTGAGGGCGGCCATGCCGGGCCGCTTGGCGTCCTTGATGACCAGCAGGCCGTTCTTGACCAGGATGCGGTTCTGGCCGGTCAGCTTGACGATGTCCGCGATGGTCCCGAGCGCCACCAGATCGAGCAGCGGACGCAGGTCCACTTTGTCGCCGGGCAAAAGGGTATTCAGGGCCACCACGAGCATGAAGGCCACGCCCACCCCGGCCAGATCGTCGCACGGCCCGCCTTCCTTCAGGCGCGGGTCGCACACGGCGTGGGCCTCGGGCAGAGTCTCGCCGGGCAGGTGATGGTCCGTGACCACCACGGTCATTCCCAGCTCGCGGGCGCGGGCCACGGGCGCGATGTCGGAGATGCCGCAGTCCACGGTCAGGAGCATGGCCGCGCCCTGCTCGTGCAGCCGCTCCACGCCCTCGACGTTCATGCCGTAGCCCTCCTCCATGCGGTTGGGCAGGTGGTGCATGACGTCCTGCCCGCGAAGGGCGAAGAATTCCTTGATGACCGCCGTGGCCGTGATGCCGTCCACGTCGTAGTCGCCCCAGACGGCCAGGGTGCGGCCCTCGGCCAACCCTTGGGCGATGGTCTCGGCGGCCTCGGTCAGGCCGGGGACCTCGGCCGGGTTGGCCATGTGGCGCAGAAGCGGGCTGAGAAAGCGGTCCATATCGGCCACGTCGGTCAGCCCCCGGTTCCAGAGGATTTCGACGATGAGCGGCGATACGTTCAGTTCCTCGGCCATGGCCGCGGCGGACGACGGCGCGTCCCCCTCGTTGCGGGGTTTCCAGATGCAGGGCAAGGCGATGTTCCCGTGTGGTCAGGAGAGTATGTTTACGAATTGTTCGATGTCGCCCGAGTCGACCAGCTCCTCGGCGACTTCCAGGAGGTCGTCCATGTCCACGTCCACGGCCTGGCAGAGCTCGTCCACCCGCTCGCCGTACCGCCCATCCGGATCGTCCACGGCGTGGACCACGCTGTCGGCCAGGCTGATGACGTTGGACTCGTTGGAAAAATCCGGCGACAGGTCCGGCGAATGGTGCCAGTTGACCGGCTCCACCAGCGCGGCGGGCAGATCCCAGGAGCGCAGCACCAGCGCACCGATGACCGCGTGGTCCAGCCCCCAGTATTCCTCCTCGGCCTCGCTGTCGAGCATCTCGTCGCTCTCGGCCATCTCGCGGATGGCCGACCAGTCGTCCGGGCGCTTCAGGGCGGTGACCAGCTTGCCGAAATCGTGGAGCAGCCCGGAGGTAAACAGGTTCTCCGGCTTGCCCACGCCGATCATCTGGGACAGCTCCCTGGCGACCATGGCGACCATGAACTGGTGCGCCCAGTAGCGGCCCAGGTCGAAATCCTCGGGCAAGGGGTAGCGCCGGGTCAGCCCGGTCACGCCCAGCGCCAGGACGATGTTGCGGATCTCGGCCATGCCGAGCACGGCGGCGGCGCGGGCCACGCTCTGCACCTCGGCCTGCAGGCCGTAATAGGCGGAGTTGGCCAGCTTCAGGATACGGGCGGTCAGCCCCTGGTCCTTGCTCAATGTCCCGCCCACGTCCTCCATGGATGCGAGCGAGCCGTTGCCTGTCTGGACGAACAGCTGCTTCAGGACCTCGGGCGAAAACGGCAGGTCCTCGCGCATGAGCGGCAGTTCCTGAAGAAAGCCCTGGATCTTCTCCTGATTCATGAACACTCCTGCCCCGAGCCGCCGGGCGGCTCACCGGCCCCTTAATCCAGCTTGATGGGCGCCGACGGAGCCGGTTTTTCCCCGCTGGCCTTATCCGTATCGTCCTTGGGCCGCCGGTTGGGCTTGACCACCGACACGTCCGGCCCCTCATCCTTGCCCACGTACCCCTTGTCCTTGAGGAAGGCCCAGAACTTCAGGCTGGCCTCGAGGTCGGGGTTCACTTCCAGGCTCTTGAGCAGATACTTCTTGCACCCCTCGACGTTGCCCTTCTCGAAATAGCAGCGGGCGATGTTGTGGAAGAGATGCTCGTCGTTCTGAACCAGCTGCTCGGCCCGGAGATAATACTGCAGGGCCTGGTCATACATCTTGTTCTTGCGCATGTTGATGCCGAAATCGTTGAACAGATGCTTGTGCTCGGCGTCGAAGGCGGCCTCGAGCCCGACCAGGCGCTCGAAAATGTCGTTGGCCTTGGCCTGGTCGCCCCGGTCGAGGTAGGTCAGCCCCAGGCCGAAGTTGGCCCGGACGTTCTCCTCGTCGATGGCCATGGCCTGCTTGTACTCGAACTCGGCGGAATAGGCCGCGCCCCGCTCGCGGTGCTGCTCGCCGCGCACGATGGCCCCGTCCATCTCCTTGATGGCCGGGTAGACCGTGGACACGTAGAACTCCGGTTCGGGATTGAACTTGGTCAGGAAATCGTCGCGCGGAATGCTGCGCTTGGGGCCGGAGGGCACGTAGTTGCGGTTCAGGGGCTGGACGGAAATTTCGCCGTTGTCGAGCTCCTCGGCGTCCCAGTAGGTCTTCTGGATCGTCTTGCGCTGCGTGGTCCCTGTTCCGACCTTGGCGACGGTCTGCGTGGAGAAGATGCCCTTGATCTTCTCCGCCCCGTCCCGAACTATTTCGTGCCGGTTATCGGCACCCTGCCCCTGTTCGGCCATCCAACGCTCCTATAGGGCCCGGTCCATCTCCTCGATGATCGCCCGGGCCGCTTCATCCGGCCGTTTCGCCCTGGTCACGGGCCTGCCCACCACAAGGAAATCCGATCCGCTGCGCACCGCCTGCTCCGGGGTGACCACCCGCCTCTGGTCACCGGCCTCGGCAAGGGCCGGACGGATGCCGGGGGTGAGACAGACGAAGCCGCTCCCGCAGGCGTCCTTGATCCGCTCCACCTCAAGGCCCGAGCAGACCACTCCATTTAAGCCATATTGCTTGGCTTTCACAGCCAGGTCAAGGGCCATCTCCGAGGGACCCGGCGCGTTCTCGACGGGCAGGTCCCCGGCGGCCATGCTGGTCAGCATGGTCACGGCCAGAACCAGGGGGGAAGTCTGCCCGGGAGCCGTGCCCTCGGCGCACCCTTCCATGGCCGCCCTGGCCATGCGCTCCCCGCCCAGGGCGTGGATGTTGACCATGTCCGCGCCCAGGCGCACGGCCGAGCGCACCGCACCCTGCACCGTGTTCGGGATGTCGAAGAACTTGAGATCAAGAAAGACCTTGAATCCCAAATCCTTGAGCCCGGTGATCACCCTGGGGCCCTCGGCCGTGAAGAGCTCCAGGCCGACCTTCATCCACGGGGCCACGCCCCGCAGGGTCCGAGCCATGGACAGGGCCGAATCCGCGTCCTTGAAATCCAGTGCGACGACGAGCTCAGCCATTGTTTTCCCAGGTCTGCATGATGTTGTCGAGAATGCCGGGGCGCAGCGCGGGCTTGCACTTCCCGGCCAGGTACACGGCCTCGAGTTCCTTGTACGCCTCGTCGAGATCGTCGTTGACCACCCAGTAGTCGAACCATTCGGCCTGGGCCAGCTCGCCCGAGGCGTTGGCCAGCCGCTTGGCGATGGACTCCTCGGAATCGGTGCCGCGCCCCTTGAGCCTGCGCACAAGTTCCTCACGGGACGGGGGCAGCAGGAACACGAAGGTCCCCTTGTAGAAGGTCTTTCTCAGCTGCTTGGCGCCCTGCACGTCGATGTCGAAGAGCACGTCCTCACCCTTGTGGAGCATCTCCTCCACCGGCTTGGTGGCCGTACCGTAGAAATTGCCGTGGACCTCGGCCCACTCGCAGAACGCGCCCTTGCTGCGCATGGCCACAAAGGTGTCGCGGGATACGAAGTGGTATTCCCGGCCGTCCTGCTCGCTGCCGCGCGGGGCGCGGGTGGTGTAGGAGACCGAAAAGCCGAAGTCCGGGTACTTCTCGCGCAACATGGAAATGAGCGTGCTCTTGCCCGTGCCGCTGGGCGCGCAGACCACCAGGACCTGGCCCAGCCTGAATTTGTGATCGTCCTGAACCACCTAATCCCCCTCGTCCGCGCTAAATCGCTGCCCGATGGTCTCGGCCTGGATGGCGGAAAGGACAACGTGGTTGGAGTCGGTGACGATGATCGCCCTGGTCTTGCGGCCCTGGGTGGCGTCGATGAGCCGCCCTTCGGCGCGGGCGTCCTCACGCAGACGCCGCATGGGCGCGCTGGACGGGTTGACGATGGAAATGACACGGTCCAGCACCACGAAGTTGCCGAACCCGACGTTGAGTAATCCCTGTTTCTGCATGCCCACCTACTCGATGTTTTGCACCTGTTCGCGGCACCGTTCCAGCTCCGCCTTGAAATCCACCACCAGCCGGCTGACCTCGGTATCCTGCGCCTTGTTGCCGCAGGTGTTGATCTCGCGGAAGGTCTCCTGCACCAGGAAGTCGAGCTTCTTGCCCACTTCATCCTTGTCGGCCAGGACCTCGGCCAGCCGCTCCAGGTGGGCGTCGAGCCGGGTCAGCTCCTCGGACACGTCGAGCTTGTCCGTGAGGTAGGCCACCTCCTGGAGCATGCGGTCCTCGGAGAATTCGGCGTTGGCCGATTCGAGCATGTCGGTGATGCGCTGCCTGAGCGAAGCCTTCTTGGCCTCGAGGATGTCCGGCACGCGCTCGCGGACCTTGTCGGCCAGTTCGCGCAGGGTGGCGAGCCGGGCCGTGAGGTCGGCCACCAACGCCTCGCCTTCGCGCGACCGGGAGGCCACCCAGTCGGCCAGGGCCGTTTCCAGCCCCTTGTTCAGGCTCTCGGCCAGGCCGGGGTCGGGCTCGGCCCCGCTGTCGCGCCACAGGGCGGGCATGGCCAGGACCCGGTTGTAGTCCGGGTTGAATATCTCGCCCCGGCTCTCGGCCAGCTTTTCCATGGCCTGGAACATGGCCTCGGCCATGGTCTCGTTGAAAGACACGCCGAGCACTCCGGCGTCCAGGACCTCGAGGTTGAGGGAGACGTCCACCCGGCCGCGCGAGGCGTAGGTGCGGACGATCCGTTCCCAGCCGTTTTCCAGCGAGCGCAGAGAGCCGGGCATCCGCCACTTGACGTCCAGGAACCGGCCGTTGACGCTCTTGATCTCCCAGACGTGGGTCCAGGCGTGTTCGTTGGTCTCGCACCGGCCGAAGCCGGTCATGCTTACAGGCATATGTTTTTCCTTCTGGTTGTAAGCCGCGTGTTGTGGAAAAAAATCACGTTTGCGGCTTGCTCAGCTTGTTTTTATACGACAGGCGCAGCTTTGTCAGCCGCGTTTTCATGGCCTCCCCCGCGTAGTCGGGGAAAGTCCAGGGAAAATCCACCCAGTGCTTGCGCTGCCACATCAGGGTCAGGTCGGCCCAGATGCCGTCCTTGAGATAGATGCGGTGCGAAAAATTCTTGCCCGTGGCCAGGACCAGGGATTGCTGGGTGATGAAGCCGGGGTCCAGGTTGAAACGCCTGCGCCCGTCCGGCGCGAACCGTTGCTCCAGCGCGTTGGTCCACAGTTTGATATCGGCCAGTTCGTCCAGGGGGCGCAGCGCGTCAAAGGCGATCAGCCGCCGGGTGATGGGCGAGCCCAGTTCCTCGTCGTAGTAGTCGGTCTCATCGAAGGCGAACTCCTCCGAGGACTCGAACGGGCCGAAGCGGGCGGTCAGCTCCGTGCTCGCCTCGGGCCAGAACGCGTCCCATTGGGCGCTCAGCACGGAAATGACCAGCAACCCCGGATCGGGCGTCTTGGGCGTGCTCACGATGCGCCCCCCAGAGGTTCGACGATGACCACGCCCTTTTCCACGCGCACGGGATGCGCCCGGACCAGTGAACGAGGCGCGCAGCCGGGCGCATCCTCGAAACGGCAGGCCGCGTAGTATTGGCTGACCCCGCGCCCGCGCTCGTCCTGGACCAGAACGTCCAAGTGCGGCAGATCGAGCAACCGCTTGAGAAAGGCCGTCTTCTTGCGGCCCACGAGCTTGCGCAGCCGGGCCGCCCGCTCCTTGCGCACCGGCACGTCCACCGCGCCGGGCAGGTCGGCCGCCTTGGTGCCGGGCCGTTCGGAATAGGGAAATACGTGCCCGTAGGTCAGGGGCAGTGCCCGGCACAGCTCCATGGTGTGTTCGAACTGCGCCTCGGTCTCGCCCGGAAATCCGGTGATCAGGTCCGCGCCCAGCCCCATGACCGGCCAGAACGTTTTGAGCCGTTCCATGAAGCCCACGGCGGATTGCGGCGAGTAGTGGCCGCGGCCCATGGCCTTGAGTACGTCCGCATCACCGCTTTGCAGGGAAAGATGGAGCTGCGGGCAGACCAGCCGGGACGCGCCGAGCACGCTCAGCGCCTTGTCGGTCAGCTGGCCCGGCTCCACGGACGAGATGCGCAGCCGTGCCCGCCCAGCCCAGTCCAGGGCGAAGGTCTTTTCCAGGCGTGCCACCAGGTCCCAGAAGTCCGGCTTGCCGATCAGGTCGCGCCCGAAGTGGCGCAGGTTGATGCCGCTGAGGATGAATTCGCGAAACCCCGCGCCGAGCAGCCTGCCGATCTCGGCCTCCACCTCGGCCATGTCGCGGCTCACGGACCGACCGCGAGTCAGGGGCACGATGCAGTAGGTGCAGAAATGGGAGCAGCCGTCCTGGACCTTGACCACGGCCCGGGCCCGGCCGTAGCCGGTGATGGAAAAGGGCGCGAACCTCGGCTTTTCGCCGCCGACCGGCGCGATCTCATCGGGGCCGTCCAGCAGCCGCGCCTTGTCCGCCTGGGCGACCACCCGGATCACGCCGGGTAGCGTCGCCAGCTCGTCGGGCATGACCTGGGCCGCGCATCCGGTGACGATGATCCCGGCCTCGGGGTTGTCGCGGTGGAAGCGACGCACGGCCTGGCGCAGGTCGGCCACGGCGTTGGCGGTCACGGCGCAGGAATTGACCAGGATAAGGTCGGCCGCGCGCGGGTCGTCCACCTCGACCGCGTCCCGCCCGGCCCAGGCCTCGGCGATGGACCGGGTCTCATACTGGTTGATCTTGCAGCCCAGGGTGGCGGTGTGGAAGGTTGTCATGCTATGATACGCCTGTCCGGTTTAAAAAAAAGTTCATGCACTCTAGCCGAGGTGGCCCCCATGAAGCAAACGAATGCCATTTCCCGTCGCTCAGGCACCGCGTCCCGATTCCCGGCCGCCTTTGTCGTCCCCCTGCTGGCCCTGCTGCTGGCGGGCTGCGTGGGCTCGTCCCTCGGCGTGGGGGTGGGCGTCGGCACCGGCGGGGGCGGAGTGGGCGTCGGCGTGGGCGCGGGCTCGACCTCGGTGGGCGCGGGCGTGGGCGGGTTCGGCGTGTCCCTGAACTCCTACGGCGACTTCCTGAACAACGGCCCGAACGAGGCCTATCTCAACAACAAGGCAGGAATCAAGCAGTTGAACGACGGAAATTTCGAGGCGGCCCGCAAAATCTTCACCGACACCCTCGAAAAATACCCTGACCTGCCGGACTCCACCTACTATCTCGGCCTGACGCTCATCTACCTGGGCCGGCGCGAGGCGGGCTTCGGCCTGCTCAAGACCTACCGTGAGCCCCTCTACTACCGGGCCACCAGCGCGGTGCAGCGCTCGGCCGCCTACCTGGAGAAAAAGCCCGAGCTGACCGCCGAAAAGATCCACAAGGTCATGAACAAGGAGCGCCGCGACGGATTCGACCGCGACCTGCAGGAGCGGCTGGAACGCAACCGCGACTGGTAGCTACAGCGCCTCCTCGATGACCCCGCCGCCGAGCACGGTCCCGGCCTCGTCGTAGACCGCCGCCACCTGGCCGGGCGTGGGCCGCGTGTGCGGCTCCAGAAAATCGAAATACAGCTTGCCGCCGGACAGCCACGCCTTGGCGGGCTTGGCCTTCTGGCGGTAGCGGGTCTGGACCAGCACGGTGCCGGGCCAATCCCTGGCCGGGCACATGAGATTGACCTGTCCGGCCACGCATCCGTTGGCGGCGAGAAATTCCTTGGGTCCCACGATCAACGTGTTGGTCCCGACATCCTTGTCCAGGACGTAGAGCGGTTCGGACCACGGGATGCCCAGGCCGCGCCGCTGGCCCTGGGTGTGCCGCCACAGCCCCTGGTGCTCGCCGATGATACGGCCGTCCGGCAGGGCAGCCGCGCCCGGACCGGGCATGTCGCAGCGCGCGGTCAGAAAATGTTGATAATCGTCGTCCGGCACGAAGCAGATCTCCTGGCTCTCGGACGGCAACGGCGGGGTCAGGCCGTGGGCTTCGAGGACGGCGGGCACGTCGCGCTTGAAGGTCCGGGCTAGGGGGAACTCGGCCAGGCGCAGCTTCTCCACCGGGACCATGGACAGGAAATAGCTCTGATCCTTGGAGGCGTCCTCACCGCGCACCAGCATCCGCCCCTGCTCGCGCTCGGCCATGCTGACGTAGTGGCCGGTAGCCAGCCGGTCCGCCCCGAGGTTGCGGGCCGCGTCGAAAAGCACCCCGAACTTCATGCGCGGGTTGCACATGGCGCACGGATTGGGCGTCAGCCCACCCTTGTATTCGGCCACGAACGGCTTGACCACGCGGTCGTCGAAGGCCTCGTGCAGGTCCAGGGCGTAAAACGGCACGCCCAGCGTCTCGCAGGCCGCGCCCAGCCCGTCCGCCACCCGCTCCCAGGCCGGGGACGGCGGCAGAAAATGGCCGTGCACGGCCATAAGCTCCTCGCCCCGCTCCTTGAGCAGCGCGAGCGCGAGCAGACTGTCCATGCCGCCCGAAACGGCCACGGCGACGGTCATAGGCATTTTCCCCTGTGCGTCATGTGCGGCATCCTACGAGACCGGGAGAAAAATGGGAAGATATTATAATCTCATTGTATGTTGGAGGGATAAAGCCGCCACCCTTTGCCGAGCAGCCTTGACCCGCCACTTATGATCACATACTTAGCCGATTATGGAATACCAATACCACGGCATCAGCTTCCTGGCCTTGACCGCGCTCTTCTTCCTGGCAGGGTTCCTCGGCCTGTACCGGGCCTGACTCGGCATCCTGGCCGCGACGGTCATCGGGGCCCTGTCCAACTATTTGCTGGACGGCACCCTCCTCGGCCTGATCGCCGGGACGGCGGGCGGCCTGGCGACCGGCGTGGGCGGCGCGGTCATCATCCCCCTGTTCTGGGCCGGGCGCAAAGGCAGGCCGGCCTCGAACATCCGGTTCGTGAACCACGGGGCCATGGGTCGGACCAACCTGAATTACAACTGGATGAAGGACGACAACATCGAGGAGCCCGGCTGCAGGCGGTGAGCCGAACCTCACGAATCAGCCATAAAAAAAGCCGGTTGCCGACGATGTCGGCAACCGGCTTTCGCGTTGCGATAGAGCCCTAGAGTTCGGGCATGGACAGGGGCGGCAGGGCGCGCTCCAGCCGTTCGGCCACGGAGAGCATGTCGGCCTCGCTGAAGGCCGGGCCCATGAGCTGGAGGCCCACCGGCATGACCGACTCCTTGCCCAGTCCGACGGGCAGGGACATGGCCGGGATGCCCGCCAGGTTGGCGGAGATGGTGAAGATGTCCATGAGGTACATCTGCAGCGGGTCGGCTTTGTCGCCCTTGACGAAGGCCGTGGTCGGGCAGACCGGACCGGCGATGAAGTCGCACTGCTCAAAGGCCTTGTCGAAGTCCTGGCGCAGCAGGCGGCGGACCTTGGCGGCCTTGTTGTAGTAGGCGTCGTAGTAGCCGCTGGAGAGCACGTAAGTACCCATGATGATGCGCCGCTGCACCTCGTCGCCGAACCCTTCGGTGCGGCTGGCGGTGTACATGTCGATCAGCTCCTCGGCCTTCTTGTTGCGGTAGCCGAAGCGCACGCCGTCGAACCTCGACAGGTTGGACGAGGCCTCGGCCATGGCGATGATGTAATAGGTGGCGATGGCGTACTCGGTCAGGGCCAGCTTGACCGGCACGGTCTGCGCGCCAAGCTTCTCCATCTCGGCCACGGCGCCCGCGCAGGCCTCCTTGACCTCCTCGTCCAGTCCCTCGCCCCAGTACTCCTCGGGCAGGCCGATGGTGACGCCTTTGAGGTCCTCGCGGCCGAGTCCGGCCAGGTAGTCAGGGACCTCGATGTCTACGGAGGTGGAGTCCTTGGGGTCGTGCCCGGCCATGACCTGGAGCAGCCGGGCCGCGTCCTCCACGGACCGGGTCATGGGCCCGATCTGGTCGAGCGACGAGCCGTAGGCGATCAGCCCGAAACGGGAGATGCGCCCGTAGGTGGGCTTGAGCCCCACGATGCCGCAGAACGAGGACGGGGTGCGGATGGACCCGCCGGTGTCGGTGCCGAGCGCGCCGAAGCACTGCCCCGCCGCCACCGTGGCCCCGGAGCCGCCCGAGGACCCGCCGGGCACGCGTTCCACGTCCCACGGATTGGCGGTCATGAAAAACGCGGAGTTCTCGGTGGACGAGCCCATGGCGAATTCGTCCATGTTGGCCTTGCCCACGAACACGGCCCCGGCCTCCTTCAACCTGGCCACGGCCGTGGCGTCGTAAAAGGGCACGAAATTCTCTAGGATCTTCGAGCCGCAGGTGGTCTTCACGCCCTTGGTGGTCAGCAGGTCCTTGAGCACCATGGGCACGCCCCACAGCGGCTTGGACGGGTCCGGACCGGCCGCGTCCATGGCCTCGGCCTGCTTCATGGCTTCTTCGCCCATGACCGTGATGAGCGCCCTGACCTGGGGCTCGGTGGCCTCGATGCGGTCCAGGCAGTGCTTGACCACCTCGACAACCTTGACGTCCCCGGATTGCAGCAGGGCCGCGATTTCGGAGAGGGTCTTCGTATGCAGTTCAGACATTAATCAATCCTGAATTATATCAAAATATTAAACAATGCGCGGAACAATGAAGAACTGGCCGTCCTGCTCCGGGGCGTTGGCCAGGATTTCCTCGCGCCTGTAGTCCTTGCGCACTTCGTCCCTGCGCAGCACCGTGGTGTGCTTGACCGGGCTGTACAGGGGCTCCACCTCGTCCGTGTCGAGCTCGCCGAGCTTGTCCATGTAGGCGAGGATGTCGCCGAGCTGTCCGGCGAACAGTTCGAGCTTGTCCTCGGGCAGGTCGAGCCGGGAGAGGCTGGCGACCTTGGCCACTTCTTCGGGACTGATCTTCATGGGTTTCTCCTTTATGCGCCGCGCCGGATGCGGGCGGCTACTGGCGGGAGGACGAGGGCTTGCCCTCTTCCTCCAACCGCTTCTCGTAATTTTCCATGCGCCGCTCGCGCCGGGCCTTGGCCCTGGCGATGCGCTCGGCGAACTTTTCCGGGTCCATGATCCGCTTGCCGTTGGAGGCCGGAGTGAACAGGTACAGGTCCTGGCTGGCCGTGCCGTTCTCGTCCCAGGTCATGGGGGCCATGCTGAAATCCATGTCCTCGGCCTTGTGGATGCGCTTGTTGACCATATCGCTGTCAAAGGACGCGGGCAGGGTGCCGAGGTTCCCGGCAAAGCGCAGGAAGTCGTAGCCCAGGGCCACCCAGAAGTCGGCCTGGCCCAGCCCCTCTTCGGTCAGGGCCGTCTGGAGCGCCCTGCCGCCGTCCGAGCCGTCCCACCACGCGCCGGGGCAGACCGCCAGCCGGTAGTAGTGCTCGTCCACGTCCTTGGCGTCGTCCAGGGCCCGGCTCCACAGGCCGGGGCCGAGGAAGACCAGCTGGTCGCCCTCGTAGAAGAAGAAGTTGGGCAGCAGGGTCTGGGCCTGACGCCAGCCGTCCGGGATGAACACGGCCCCAAAGTCCGGCATGGGCAGGGGCACGTCCTTGTTGTCGCTGAAATCGGTCGGCACGTTCAACAGTTTGCCCACCCGGCGGGTCCACTGCTTGAGCTCGTGCGGCGGATAGGACTGCATGCCCTTGATCCGGCCGCCCAGCGACGCGGCCTCGCTGTAGAAGGTCTGGGCCATGGTCCGGCCGAACTTCTCCTCGGGGTAGAAGACGGCCAGGTCGGTGATGCCGAGCTTGTCCACGGTCAGGTGGACCAGGCTGCGCACCTCGTCGTTGCGGCTGGAGAAGAACCGCCAGGCGTCCTTGCCCTCGGTCAGGTCGCCCAGGGACGACAGGAAGGCGAACACGGCGCGCTTCTCAAGCACGCCCGCGGCCGGGGAATCGGCCTCGTAGAACCGCTTGAAGGCGTTGATGCGCAACGGGCCGCCGACCACAGTGAAGTGGCTGGGCAGCTGGGCCAGTCGGGATTCCCAGCCCGGGGCCTCGGTGTTGATGACCGCGAGCTCCACGTCCACGCCGTCCTGGGCCAGCCGCCACTGGGCCAGCCCCGCGCCGCGCAGGATCTTCACGCCCACCTTGGCGTACGGCCCGGTCACGGGCAGGGCCAGGGCCAGGCCAATGCGCGGCACGCCGTAGCGCGCCTCAAGCTCGGCCAGCTTGTTCTTGAGCGGAATGGGATCGGCCAGCTGGCCGGACGAGGCCAGGTCGCGCATGGTGCGCCAGCTGGCGGACCACGCCGTGGAGTCCGAGGCCGTGCGCACACCGCGCTCGAACGCCACCAGGGCATAGGGGAAGCGCCACTGGTTGACCGGAGTGACCGCCTTGGCCAGGTCGTCCACCTCGGTGTCGTCCATATCGGCCAGCCGCTGCCGAAGCTCCCGCTCGAACAGGGACCTGGCGGACATGTCCGGGGCCAGGGCGTAGAATTTGTCCAGCACGTCCAGGGCGCGCTCGTAGTCCTCCTGGCCGATGTAGTGGTCGGCGTACCACAGGGCCACCTCCTGCTTGGTCGGCCACGGCACGTTGGCCGCGCCCAGGACCCACTGCAGGTGGTTGGTCAGCCGCTCGGCCTTGCCCAGCCCGGCCATGGCGTCCAGGTAGAGCCGCTCCCAGTCCGCCCGCTCCAGGGCCCGGGTGTCCAGGTTGGCCCACTGCTCCAGGGCGATGCGCGCCTGGTGGTAGTGGCCGTTCTGCGAGGCGGATTCGGCCAGCCGGAGGTAGATGGTGGGCAGTTCGCTCCTGACCAGGTCCGGCCGTTCCAGGGCGGCGGCGTAATAGAGCTCGACCGCCTCCCAGTGTTTGGCCTTCCAGGCGGCGTCGGCCTCGACCAGAAGATTGGGCGTGGACAGCAGGTCCGCGCTCTTGACGGGCATGGTCCGGGGGGCGCAGCCCCATACGAGGAGGCAGGCAAGGACCAGTGCGGCCGGTATCTTGACGGTATATGCGGAGTTTTTCATGGGGATGGCTTGGTGCATTGTCGGTTCGGCAGCGGCAATCGCCCGCAACCAGATAAAAAAACCCGGCCCGCAATGCTGCGGACCGGGTAATGCTATACTTCTCTTGGCCTGTGAAGGCAAGCCGAACTACTTGACTTCCGTGTAGTCGGCGTCCACCACGTCGTCGTCATCCTTGGCGGAGGAACCCGCTTCGGGTCCGGCCGTGCCCGCCGCCGCGCCGGGATTGGCGCTCTCGGCGTTCTGCTGGGCGTAGAGCTGTTCGGCCAGCTTGTGCGAGGCCTGGGCCAGTTCGTCGGCCTTGGCCTTGATCTGGTCGGCGTCGTCGGCCTCCAGGGCCTTCTTGACTTCCTCGATCTTTCCTTCGATGTCCGCCTTCAGGGCCGGGTCGACCTTGTCGCCCAGGTCGCGCAGGGACTTCTCGGAGGTGTAGACCAGGGTATCGGCCTGGTTGCGGGCCTCGATCAGGGCCTGCTTCTTCTTGTCCTCGTCGGCATGGGCCTCGGCGTCCTTGACCATCTGATCGATCTCGTCGTCGGACAGGCCGGAGCTGGCCGTGATCTGGATAGACTGTTCGCGGCCGGTGCCCAGGTCCTTGGCGTTGACGTGCACGATGCCGTTGGCGTCGATGTCGAACGAGACCTCGATCTGCGGCACGCCGCGCGGCGCCGGCGGAATGCCGGTCAGCTCGAAGTTGCCGAGCAGCTTGTTGTCCGCGCACATGGGACGCTCGCCCTGGAAGACCCGGATGGACACGGACGGCTGGTTGTCGGCCGCAGTGGTGAAGACCTGGGACTTCTTGGTCGGGATGGTCGTGTTGCGCTCGATCAGGTGCGTCATCACGCCGCCCATGGTCTCGATGCCCAGGGACAGCGGGGTCACGTCGAGGAGCAGGACGTCCTTGACGTCACCGGCCAGGATGCCGCCCTGGATGGCCGCGCCCATGGCCACGACCTCGTCCGGGTTCACGGAGCGGTTGGGCTCCTTGCCGAAGAAGGACTTCACCTTCTCCTGGACCAGGGGCATGCGGGTCATGCCGCCGACAAGGATGACCTCGTCGATGTCCGCTGCGGACAGACCGGCGTCCTTCAGGGCCTTGCGGCACGGCTCCACGGTGCGGTCGACCAGGTCCTCGACGAGCTTCTCGAGCTTGCCGCGGCTGATCTTGACCATCATGTGCTTGGGGCCGTTCTGGTCGGCGGTGATGAACGGCAGGTTGACCTCGGTCTCCATGGAGGAGGACAGGTCGTGCTTGGCCTTTTCGGCGGCCTCTTTCAGGCGCTGCAGGGCCATGCGGTCCTTGGACAGGTCGATGCCGTTCTCCTTCTTGAACTCGTTCACCAGGTATTCGATGATCCGGTGGTCGAAGTCCTCGCCGCCCAGGAAGGTGTCGCCGTTGGTGGCGCGCACTTCAACGACGTTGTCGCCCACTTCCAGGATGGAGATATCGAACGTGCCGCCGCCGAGGTCGAAGACCGCGATCTTCTCGTTGGCCTTCTTGTCGAAGCCGTAGGCCAGGGAGGCTGCGGTGGGCTCGTTGATGATGCGCTTGACCTCGAGACCGGCGATCTTGCCCGCGTCCTTGGTGGCCTGGCGCTGAGAATCGTTGAAGTATGCCGGGACGGTGATGACGGCCTCGGTGACGGGCTCGCCCAGATAGGTCTCGGCGTCCTTCTTCAGCTTCTGCAGGATCATGGCGGAGACTTCGGGCGGAGAGTACTTCTTGCCGTCGATCTCGACCCAGGCGTCATTGCCGTTGCCGGCCACGATCCGGTACGGACAGTGCTCCTGCCATTTCTTGACCTCGGGAGCGTCGGCCGCCCGGCCCATGAGGCGCTTGATGGCGAAGACGGTCTTCTCCGGGTTGGTGACGGACTGGCGCTTGGCGATGTCGCCCACCAACCGCTCCTTGTCGGTGAAGGCCACCACGGACGGGGTGGTCCGGCCGCCTTCGGGGTTGGTGACGCATTTCGGGTCTTTACCCTCCATGACGTAGACGCAGGAGTTGGTGGTTCCAAGGTCGATCCCTATGATCTTACCCATATTTATGTCCTCCTAAGATATGAAAGTCGTATTCGACGTAAAATTTTCGCTACTTTGTTCAATAATCACGCGTTGGCCCTTGTAAAGGCCGCAGCGTCAAAAAACCTACAGCTTATTGACCATGACCTTGGCCGGGCGCAGCAGCCGCCCCTTGAGCCGGTAGCCGTTCTGGACCACCTGGGCGACCTGGTTGCTTTTCAGCGAAGGTTCCTCCACGGTGCCCACGGCCTCGTGAATCTCGGGGTCGAACTCCACGCCGACTCCGGCCTGGACGGCTTCCAGTCCGTGGTTCTTGACCGCGTCCAGGAATATCTTCCGGGTCATGTCCACGCCGATGACGAAGTTCTTGCATTCGGCGGACAGGTTGTCGGTGTGGGCCAGGGCCAGGTCCAGGTTGTCGAGGATGGGCAGCAGGTCGGCCAGGATGGACTCGCCCGCGTACTTCTTCAACTCCTCGGTCTCCCGGAGCAGCCTCTTCTTGACGTTCTCGGAGTCGGCCAGGGCGCGCAGCCGGATGGCCTCGGCCTCCTTGAACACGTCGCACCCGGGACAGATGGACTCCTTGCACAGGGCGTCCAGTTCCTCTTTGCTCAGAGACACTTCCACCGCTTCCTCCACGGCTTCGGCCTCGCTTTCGCCCCGGTTTTCCGCGACCTGTTCATCCAGTATCCGCCCCTCGTCGTCGTACAGACCGTTGATGGGCACTTCATTGTTGTTTTTCGCCATGAAATCAATTCCTTGGGAAACTAATTTTGTAATGAAAAGGCCTGCGGGAAGCGAGACCTGTGGGGAAAATAAGCATGTGGATAAGGTTGTCAATAACCAGAATGACAAGAAAAAAGGGCGGCGGGCCCTCGCGGCGGGGCGAAACTCAAATCCTGAACCCGCCGTTCTCGTAGATCAGCTTCGGGCTGCCGTCGGCAAGTTTGGCCGTGACCCGCTTGGGCTGGGTGTTGACCAGGTCCCAGTGCATGTCCGACGAATTGAAGCCGAGCCCGTACTCCAGCTCAGGGGTGAGCATCTCGGGCGGGCCGGTAAAACTCTCGAGCACCGAGCCGCCCAGGGCCAGGTGGCAGTTGCCGTGCTCGCCGCCGAAGTTCTCGTCGAGCAAGGTATGGGCCATGAACCGGTCCACGCGGGAGAACCGCTTGTCGGTCAGGGAGAACTCCCCCACCCTGCGCGCGCCCGCATCCGAATAGAGCTGCTGCTGGACGAACACCTGGCCGATCTCAACCTCGGCCCGGGAGGCGATGCCGTCCGAAAAAACCAGGGCCATGCCGGACACCAGGTGGCCGTAACGCAGGGTCGGCTGGTCGGCATAGTAGGTCCCGTCCACCTTGCGCGCGTCCGGGGCCACGTAGACCTCGTAGCCCGGGATGTTCGCCCCGTTCACGCCCACGAACCGGCGGTTGTCGCCGATGCCCACGGTCAGGTCGATGTCCTCGGACTCCACTCTCAAGGAGCGAATCCCCAGCCCGTCAAGCCATGCGCAGACCTCGCCGACCTCCCGTTTCAGCCGTCGCCACTCGGCCACCGGGTCGGGCATGTTCAGCCAGCAGGCGCGCTTCAGGGCAAAGGCGTATTCGTCGAGCGTCATGCCCGCGCCCTTGGCCAGAGCCTCGGTGGGGAACAGGCAGGTGGTCCAGCCCATGGTTCCGGACTGTCTGCGCCGCTGGAGGATGCGCCGGTTGGGCGCGTCGGCGCGCCGGGCCTCGGCTATGGTGCGCGGGTCCACGGTCTGGAGGTAGGTCAGGTCCTCCGGGGCGATGATGTTGACCACCCCGGCGGCCTGAGAATAGAGCTCGGCCAGGCCGGGCTGCTGGAACAGGAGCTGGCCGAAGCTGGAGTTGAGGTAGCGCTCCATCTCCATGTAGGGCGTGGGCTGGGCCATGGCCACGGGCATGAGGTGCATGTCCATGAGCCGCGAATAGAGGGCCTCGGCCAGGGCCAGGCCGGGGATGTCGTAGCGGATGAGGACCATCTCGCTGTTGCGCAGGGGCCGTTCCCTGGATTCGTTCAGCGCCCAGGTCAGGACCTCGGCGTAGTTTTCCATGTCGGTCTGGTCGTACAGCGGCACGCGGGCTCCTCGGGTTCGCGCCCGTCAGCGGGCGGTGAGCAAGGGTAGCCAATCAGCAGCCGTCCGGGCAACCGTTTTCCCGAACCGCCCGAGGAATCGCCCCTCCTCCTGCGGACGGACACCACAGGACCACGCGCCGCTTTACTTCGCAGCCAGGCGGTCGTACACCATCCCCATGCCCGTACTGCCCATTCCCGACTACCGGCCGCCCTTCCCGTTCGCCTCGGGCCACATGGCCACCCTGTACCCGCCGCTCTTTCGGCTCACACCCCTGACCGCGCCCGAGCCCGAGCGCGTGGAGCTGGCCGACTCGGACTTCCTGGACCTGGACAGGCACCGCTCGCGCACCGGCGAGTCCAACCGGCTGGTCATCGTCAGCCACGGCCTGGAAGGGAATTCGCGCAAGAAATACGTGCTCGGCATGGCGGCCATGGCCACCAAGAACGGCTGGGACGCGGCCTGCTGGTCCCAGCGCGGATGCAGCGAGGAACCCAACCGGCTGCCCCGCTGCTACCACTCGGGCGAGACCGGCGACCTGCACGAGATCATCCTGCATTGTCTGTCCACGGGCCGCTACGAGCAGGTGGTCCTGATCGGCTTCTCCATGGGCGGTAACCAGATTCTCAAGTACCTGGGCGAGGACCCGGACCGGGTGCCCGAGCAGGTGGTCGGGGCCGTGGCCTTTTCCACTCCGTGCGACCTGGGCGCGGCCGAGCGGGTCATCTCCTCGCACCACGTCTATTTCGAATATTTCATGCGCGGCCTACGCCGCAAGATGCGCGAAAAGGGAGAGCGCTTCCCGGAAGTGGTGGACGCCGCCAAGCTCAAGGGCGTCCGTTCACTGCGCGACTTCGACGACCGCTTCACCGCGCCCATGGGCGGCTTCGCGGACGCGGCCGAGTACTACGCCAGGGCGTCCTCGCTCCAATTCCTGCGCGCCGTGCGCGTGCCCGCCCTGCTGGTCAACGCCCAGAACGACCCGTTCCTGACCCCGACCTGCTTCCCGGTGAAAGAGGCTATGTCCAACCCGCATCTGTTCCTGGAGACGCCGGTTCATGGCGGCCACGTGGGCTTCGTGGCCAAGGGAAAGAAAAACGTCTACTGGTCCGAGTGCCGGGCCGAGGCCTTTCTGAACGACATCCAGGCCTGATTCGCCCGTTTGCCCATGAAAAAAGGCCCGCGCGTCCGATACGCGCGGGCCTTTTCCTGTTTCAAGGGACGGCGGCTAGTTGAACCGGCACCGCTTCTTGACGGCCAGCAGGGCCGCCAGCGGGATCAGGGTGCCGAACACGCCGAGCACGCCCAGAACGTAGGGCTTGTGGGGCCAGTCCCAGGAGATGAGCTGCATGGACAGGGCCGCGACAAAGAATATCTCGAAGGTCAGGATGCCCGAGGCCGCGCCCACGTCCGTATCCACCTGGTCCAGAATCATGGAGTTGGAGATGGGCCGGGAAAAGCCCACGCTCAACGACATGCAAAACATGGGAATGGCCAGGGTCAGGGGCGTGTGCCCGCCGAGGATGAACATCAGGATGGTGGACGCGAACAGGCAGGCGAAGGTGGTGTAGAGCATGTTCAGCGGCTTGTACGTACCGACCATCCGGGTGCAGATGAACGAGCCGAGCATGAAGCCGATGGCGTTGGCCCCGAAATAGATGCCGAAGGCCTGTTCGGACAGCCCCAGCTCGTTGATGTACAAGTCCGCCGAGCCGCCGATGAAGGCGAAATGGGGCAGGGACATGAGCGCGAACCCGGTGGCCAGGACCGTGAACGGCAGATTCCCGAGCACCAGCCGGTACCGCCCGGCCACGGCCAGAAAACCGCCGCGCGTGAACTCGGTCAGGGGCTCCTTGAGACGCAGCACCCCGTACAGGCCGATCAGGGCCATGGCCGCCTGCACGGCGAATATCCAGCGCCAGGAGGCGAACTTGAGCATCAACCCGCCGATGGACGGCGCCAGCATGGGGGCCAGGGCCATGATCACCCCCATGTGCGCCAGAATCTTCTGCCGCTGCGCTCCCCCGTACAGGTCCTTGGACAGGGCCAGGGCCAGCGACGCCCCGGCGGCCGCGCCCGCGGCCTGCAGGCAACGGCAGGCGATGAGGAAACCGATGGACGGGGATACGGCGCAACCGAATGAGGCCAGGATGAACAGGATCAACCCGCCTATCAGCACCGGCCTTCGCCCGAAGCGGTCGGACAGCGGCCCATGGATGAGCAGAAAGACGCTGAACACGGCCATGAACAGGACCATGGACAGGTTGGCCGTGGCATAGCTGATGCCCCACAATGTCTGCAAAGTGGGGATGGCGGGAAGATACATGTCCGTGGACAGCGGCGGGAACGACGCCAGCAGGGCCAACAGGATCAGATTGGGCATGAGGACCTCGACAATTGTTGAGGGCGCAACCATCGAGAAAGACGGACCCGATGTCAAGGCAGTTCTTGAGTTGCGTCGAGGCCGGGCCCCCGGACCGAGGCGGCAGCGGGCACGGATTGACGGAGGAAGGGACCGGAAGCGTGGCCGTCCCCTTCCCGGGATCACCGGCCTTTCGGCCTGCGTCAGCTTAGCGGACGGATTTCCCAGAAATCGCTGAGCTTCTTGACGTCCCCCGAGCGAGCCCACTCTAGGAACTCGTAGACGACCGCCTTGATCTGGTCGCGGATGGCCCGGACCTGGTCCAGCTTTTCCTCATGGGTGCCCTGCGCCCGTGCCGGGTCCGGGAAGGGAAGGTGCAGGCGGTGCGTCATGCCGGGGTAGATCGGGCACTGTTTCTCCACCGACTCCTCGCAGACCGTAATGACATAGCTGAAGATGCGCCCCTCCCTGTACAGGTCGAAGGCCGATTGCGCCTTCTTGCCCGAGAGGTCGATGCCCTCTTCCTTCATGACCTCGACCACCAGCGGATTGATCTCCGTGGGCTCGAACCCGGCGCTCTCGGCCGCAAACTCGCCGCCCCCCAACGCGTTGAGATACGCCTCCGCCATCTGGCTCCGCGCGCTGTTGTGCACGCAGACGAACAACACCTTATCCATGATCGCACTCCTTTTCGATGGGATCGGAGGATCGCGTCCGGCATGGCATGCCCCGCACCGGGCCGCTCCCCTCCCAGGCGAGGACCATAGCCCATCGCGCCACGCGTTTGGTTTCAGACAGGTGACGAATACGCCGCCCGGGCGAAAACCGGCAAGGAACGTAAAAAAAGGCCGGCGCCCTGTTCCGGGCACCGGCCTTGGATGTCGTCTGTGGTCCGCCTAGTCGAAAACCAGCTCCCCTTCGCGCTCGTCCACGGTCACGGCCTGGCCGTCGGCCAGGTCGCCGCCGATGAGGCGCTTGGCCAGCGGGGTCTCCAGGTTGTGCTTCAGGTAGCGGTGCAGGGGCCGCGCGCCGAAGGACGGGTCGTAGGCCGACTGGGCGATGAACGCCTTGGCCCGGTCCGTCAGGGTCAGGCCGATGTTGCGGTCCTCGAGCCTCGCGCGCAGACCGGCCACCAGCAGGTCGATGATGCCGATGAGCTGGTCCTGGGTCAGCGGCCGGAAGAGCACGGTCTCGTCCACACGGTTCAGGAACTCGGGCCGGAAGTGGTGCCTGAGCACCTCGCGGACCTGGTCCTCCACGCCCTCCTTGAACTCGCCGGACGCGTCGATGCCGTCGAGCATGTACTCGGCCCCGAGGTTGGAGGTCATGATCACGATGGTGTTCTTGAAGTCCACCGTGCGGCCGTGGGAATCGGTCAGCCGCCCGTCGTCCAGGATCTGCAGGAGCACGTTGAACACGTCGTGGTGCGCCTTCTCGATCTCGTCGAACAGGATGACCGAGTACGGCTTGCGCCGCACGGCCTCGGTCAGCTGGCCGCCCTCGTCATAGCCCACGTAGCCCGGAGGCGCGCCGATGAGCCGGGCCACGGTGTGCTTCTCCATGTACTCGGACATGTCGATGCGGATCATGTTGTCCTCGGTGTCGAACAGGGCCGAGGCCAGGGTCTTGCACAGTTCGGTCTTGCCCACGCCCGTGGGGCCGAGGAAGATGAACGAACCGATGGGCCGCGACGGGTCCTTGAGCCCGGCCCGGGCGCGCAGCACCGCGTCGGCCACGGCCTGGACCGCCTGGTCCTGCCCGATGACCCGCTCGTGCAGGACGTCGCCCAGCCGCAGCAGCTTCTCGCGTTCGCCCTCCAGGAGCCGGGAGACCGGGATTCCGGTCCACTTGGCGATGACCTGGGCGATGTCGTCCGGGCCGACCTCCTCCCTGACCATACGCGGGCCCTCGCCGGTCTCCAACGCCTCGTTGCGCTGGGCCAGCTCCTTCTCCAACTGGGGCAGCCTGCCGTATTCCAGCTCGGCGGCCCGGTTGTAGTCGGGGATGCGCTTGGCCTCGTCGATCTCGCGGCGGGTCTCCTCGATCTCGCCCTTGAGGGCGCGCAGCCGCTCGATGCCGGACTTCTCGTTCTCCCACTGGGCCATCATGGCCGCCTGGGATTCCTTGAGCTCGGCCAGCTTCTTCTCCAGCTCGACCAGCCGCTCGCGCGACGCCTTGTCGGTCTCGCGCTTGAGCGCCTCGCGCTCGATCTCGAGCTGCATGATCTGGCGGTTGGCCGTGTCCAGCTCAAAGGGCTGGGAGTCGATCTCGGTACGGATCAGGGCGGCGGCCTCGTCGATGAGGTCGATGGCCTTGTCCGGCAACTGCCGGTCGGTGATGTACCGGCTGGACAGCACGGCCGCCTCGACGATGGCCCCGTCCGCGATGCGCACGCCGTGGTGCACCTCGAACCGCTCGCGCAGGCCGCGCAGGATGGAGATGGTGTCCTCCACGGACGGCTCCTCCACCAGCACGGTCTGGAAGCGGCGTTCCAGTGCCGGGTCCTTTTCGATATATTTGCGGTACTCGTCCAGGGTGGTCGCGCCGATGCAGTGCAGCTCGCCGCGCGCCAGCATGGGCTTCAAAATGTTGCTCGCGTCCATGGCCCCGTCGGTCTTGCCCGCGCCCACAATAGTGTGCAGTTCGTCGATGAACATGACGATCTGCCCGGCGGACTCGGCCACTTCCTTGAGCACGGCCTTGAGCCGCTCCTCGAACTCGCCCCGGTACTTGGCCCCGGCGATGAGCGCGGACATGTCCAGGGAGAACACGGTCTTGTCCTTGAGGCCCTCGGGCACGTCGCCCTTGACGATGCGCTGGGCCAAGCCTTCGGCAATGGCGGTCTTGCCCACGCCGGCCTCGCCGATGAGCACCGGGTTGTTCTTGGTGCGGCGCGACAGGATGCGGATCACGCGGCGGATTTCGGAATCACGTCCGATGACCGGATCGAGCTTGCCCGAGCGGGCCTCCTCCACCAGGTCGCGGCCGTACTTCTTGAGCGATTCGTAGGTCGCCTCCGGGTTGTCCGAGGTCACGCGCTGCTTGCCGCGCACCTCTTCCAGGGCGGTCAGGACCTTGTTTTTGTCAAGGCCGAACTGCTTGTTGACCCGGCCCACGCCGCTGCTGCCGGACTCGTCCATGAGGGCCACGAAGACGTGCTCCACCGAGACGTACTCGTCCTTCATGCGCTTGCGCATGTCATCGGCGGCCACCAACGCCTTCTGCATGCGCTGGGTGACTACGATCTGGTCCGGGCGCACGCCCGAGCCGGACACGGACGGGATCTTGGCGATCTCGGCGTCGATGGCCCCGAGGTATGCGTCCGGGGCCACGCCCAGCTTGCGCAGGATCTGACCCGCCAGGCCGTTCTCCTGGGCCACCAGGGCGTGCATGAGATGTTCGCAGTCTATCTGCTGATGGCCGCTCCGGATGGACAGGTTCTGGGCCTCGGAAACGGCTTCCTGGGTTTTACGGGTGAAAGTGTTTATATCCATTATAGTTATACCTCCTCATGAAATAAGTCGGTCAAACAAGTCTCCTGAGCTCCTCGACCTCGGTCTCGAGCTCCTCGATCCGCTCCATCAGGTCCACGATGATGGACCCGCCGTAGACCGAGACTTCCAGGTCATGGACCAAGCGCATGAGCTTGTGGATGCGGTAGACGTCCTTGAGACGGAACAGGTACTCCGCTGCCCCGGTCCGCTTCGGACTGATCCAGCCGAGGTCGACCAGCTCGCTCATCTCGGCGGGCTCGATGGAGGTCAGCTGGACAAGCTGGGCCCAGGCCACGTATTCGCTGCGCTCGGGCAGGTTCAGGCCCGGCATCCGCATGATCATTTCCTGCAATTTCTTCGTGGTCATCGTCGCACCTCTAGAAATTTCTCGGCTTGTAGTCCGAGACCTTCTGCAGTTGTTCGAACAGGTCGCGCTCCTCCGCCGAGAGCCGTTCCGGAACCTGGACCATGATGCGCACGTACTGGTCGCCCTTCTTGGCCCCGGCACCGAGGCCCCGGCCCTTGATGCGCAGCTTCTTGCCCGAGCCGATGCCCGGCGGAATCTTCATCTCCACGGCCCCGTCCAGGGTGGCGATGCGCGCGGTGGTGCCGAGCGCAGCCTCCCACGGGGACAGCGGCAGGTCGAGGATCACGTCCGATTCGGAAACCTTGAACATGTGGTGCGGCATGAGCCGGATCTTCAGGTACAGGTCGCCCTTGGCTCCGCCGTTCAGGCCGGGATTGCCCTGGCCCGCCAGGCGGATCTTCTGGCCGTCCTTGATGCCCGCCGGCACCGTGACCTCAAGGGTCTTGGTGGTCATGCGCGGGATGCCGTCCGGACCGCTGGTCTGCTCCTGCAGGGTGATGGACTTCTTGCCGCCCCGGTACGCCTCCTCCAGGGTCAGTTCGTAGGACGCCTCGGAATCCGCGCCGCGACGCGGACGCCGCTGGTAGCCGCCGCCGAAGTCGCCCTGGGAGAACCCGCCGGACTGGAAGCCGCCGCGAAAACCGCCGCCCCCGCCGCCGAAGATGGTCTCGAAGAAGTCCGAGAAGCCCGCGCCACCGCCGCCGAAACCGCCGCCACCGCCGAAGTGCACGTTCTCGTAGCCCGGCGGCGGCTGGAAGTTCTGGCCGTGCTCCCAATTGGAGCCGAACTGGTCATAGAGCTTGCGCTTCTTTTCGTCCTTGAGGACCTCGTAGGCCTCGTTGATCTCCTTGAACTTGTTCTCCGCGTCCTTGTCGTTCGGGTTGAGATCGGGGTGATACTTCCGGGCCAGCTTCTTGAAAGCCTTTCCGATCTCTTCCTTGGAGGCGGAGCGGGACACTCCGAGAAGTTTGTAATAGTCTCTATATTCCATTAGAATCGTTTTCCTTGCTGCTGACTGATTTCTGTTTTTCCAACGCTTACCATAAATAATATGCCTTTGCCCGGTGTCAAGCGGGAAAAAATGAGAACCGGATAATTTTCCACAGAGTTATCCACAGACAAGACAAGGAGGAACCATGCGCCATTCCACACCACTTCCCCCGGTCATGCTGGTCCTTTGCCTCGCCCTGTCCTCTCTGGCCTGGACCCCGTGGGGAGCCATCTACGGAAGCGCGCGCGACGAACGCAGCGTGGGCGACCAGGCGGCGGACAAGAAGATATCCCTGTCCATCAAGACCGGGCTGGCGGACAAGGACTCCAAGATGGCCCTCAAGGTCCACGTCTATTGCTTCCTGAAGCACGTCTATCTGGTGGGCGCGATCAACGACCAGCCCTTCCGCGCCTTTGCGGAGAAGACGGCCAAGGGGACCGAGGGCGTGAAAAAGGTGACCAGCTACTTCAAGCCCGAAACCGACACCGCGTCCGACGACCTGAAGCTGGCGGCCAAGGTGCGCGCCGATCTCATCGGCAACGGCGACCTGAGCTCAACCCAGATCGAGCAGGAGGTCATGAACGGCGAGGTGGTGCTGCTGGGCATGGTTCGCAGCAAGGCGGAAGCGGCCCTGGCCGTGAAGGTGGCCAAGGGGGTCAAGGGCGTGCGCAAGGTCACGTCCTTTCTGGTCCCGACCAAGTAAAGGGAGGGGCCGTGGGCCCGGATGAGTCAGGCCGCCGAGCGGTGCGCCACGGAGGGGCGGCAATGCCCGTGGTTGAGGGCGTCCACCAGGTCCCTGGTCGAGTTGACCGGCACGGTGAAACGCGTGGGGCGGCGGCCCAATTCCTCAAGGGAGTGGGCGTCGGACCCGGCCACGGCGATCAGGCCCCGGGCCTC
The DNA here is from genome assembly GCF_051175575.1 of Pseudodesulfovibrio sp. lm2024. Classification (NCBI taxonomy): domain Bacteria; kingdom Pseudomonadati; phylum Thermodesulfobacteriota; class Desulfovibrionia; order Desulfovibrionales; family Desulfovibrionaceae; genus Pseudodesulfovibrio; species Pseudodesulfovibrio sp. lm2024. The sequence goes on along the minus strand of NZ_CP195092.1, from coordinate 1,299,316 downwards.
GATCAGGTCCAGGGCCAGACCGTTTTCGGCGTCGGTGTTGCGTCCGTTCTCCGCCTCGGCGATGGAGCACAGCCCCTGGTCGAAGATGATCGTGTCGGCCGGACGCCAGGTCCGGCACGGGTGGGCCGAGATGGCCGCGCCGCCCAGCTCGCGCACGGCCGGGAGCAGGACCTCGGCGGACAGCCCGGTGGGCAGGGAGCGGACGTCGCCGAAGACCAGGTAGTCGCCCTGGTCCGTGGTGTACTCCATGCCCACGATGACCAGCAGCCCGTCGGGCTGGAACCCCTCACGACATTGTGTCAGGATGGACATGGTGTCGTGATCGGTGATACAAACGGCATCCAGTCCCAGGGAACGGGCGTTGGCCAGGATTTCCGAGGGCTTCAGAATGCTGCACGGGGAACAGGTGGAGTGGACGTGAAGGTCTATGAGCATGGACCTATTTTTACACCCGCATCCGCCCATGGCAATGTGATTGTATATATGAAATACATTATCATCATAGAGTTTATCTATTAAAAACCGGAGCCTCCCATGCCAGACACATGCATCATGGTCCTGCTGGACGGTCTGGGGGACCGCTCGCACCCCGTCCTCGGCGACCGCACTCCGCTGCAGGCGGCGGCCACGCCGTGCCTGGACCGCCTGGCCGCCCTGTCGGCCACCGGGCTGTACCACGCCACCCTGCTGGGCCAGCCCCTGCCCTCGGAGAACGCCCACTTCGCCCTGTTCGGCGGCCTGCCCTACGAATTTCCCGGGCGCGGCGCGCTGGAGGCCCTGGGCGCGGGGCTCACGCTGGGCCCCAAGGACGTGGCCCTGCTGACCCATTTCGCCCACATCGGCCCGGACGCGGAGAACCGCCTGACCCTGCTCCACGACAAGGTGCCAACCACGCCCGGCGAGGCCGAGACCCTGTTCGACTCCCTGCCGCCCTTTCAATCCGAAGGCATGACCGGTTTCGTGCATCCAGTGGGCGGGCTGTTCGGCGTGCTGGTCCTGCGCGGCGTGGTCTCCCCTTTTATCACGGACACCAACCCCATGGTGGACGGACGGCTTTTGCCCCGCCCCCTGCCGCTCAAATGCCACGAGGACGCGGCGGCACTGCGCACGGCCCGGGCGTTGGAGAACTATCTCGTGCAGGTACACCGCATTCTCTCGGCCCTGCCCCTGAACAAGCAGCGGGAGCGGACCGGCCAGATCCCGGCCAACGGGCTGGTCACCCAGCGGGCCGGGCGGCTGACCCGCTGCCCGACCATGCGCCAGCGCTACGGGCTGCGCGGGCTGTCCATCGCCACCGGGGCCATGTACGCCGGGCTGGCACGGTTCATGGGCATGGATTTCCTCAAGGCACGCGACACGGACGACCCGGGCGCGGACCTGGCCGAACGCATCGGGCAGGCCCTGGACCGGGCGGGCGACTACGACTTCATCCACGTGCATACCAAGAGACCGGACCAGGCGGCCCACACCAAGGACCCGGAGGCCAAGGTCCGGGTCATCGAGTCCCTGGACCGGGGAATTGGCGAGCTGGCCGACCGGATTCTGGACGACCCGCGCCTGCTCCTGGCCGTGACCGCCGACCACTCGACCCCGAGCAGCGGCGCGCTGATCCACTCGGGCGAGCCCGTGCCCATGATGTTCGCGGGCCGGGGCGTGCGCCGCGACCGAGTGGCCGCCTTCGACGAGGTCTCGGTGGCCGGGGGCGCGCTGGGCTGCATGCGCGGCCGCGAATTCCTGTTCACGGTCCTCAACTATCTCGACCGAGCCCGGCTGGACGGTATCCACGACTCGCCCTTTCCGGTGGAATACTGGCCGAGCGACCATCCCCCGTTCATCCTCGATCCCCAGGAGTGACCATGCACCCCCTCGGCTTCATCCACGGACGATTCCAGGTCCTGCACAACGACCACCTGACCTACCTGCTGGCCGGGAAAAAGCTGTGCGAACGGCTGATCATCGGCGTGACCAACCCTGACGCGGCGAGCATCCGCGAGGAGGCGACCAACCCGGAGCGGTCCAGCCGGGTGAACAACCCCCTGTCCTACGAGGAACGCAAGGCCATGATCGAGGCCGCCCTGATGGAGGCCGGGGTGGACCGGCACGCCTTTTCCGTGATTCCCTTCCCGATCAACTGCCCGGAACTGATCGAAGGGTGCGCCCCGCGCGACGCGGTCTATTATCTGACCATCTACGACGACTGGGGAAGGGAGAAGCGCAAGCGGTTCGAGGGGCTGGGCCTGACCACCCACGTCATGTGGGAGCGGCCCCAGAGCGAAAAGGGCATCAGCGGCACGGACGTGCGCGCGGCCATCCGCGAGGAGCGCGAATGGCGTTCCCTGGTCCCCCCGGCGGTGGCCACCCTGGTGGACCGCTGGCGCCTGGCCGACCGGTTCCGGAAACTGTCATAGCTCGCCCCCGGCGAAGCCAAACACCCCGCGCCGCAGGCGCAATATAGGATGCAAGGGTGCGAACCCTTGCCCGCCGGAGGCGAAGTCACCCGTCCATCGCCGCGAAACGGCATCCTCAATTGCTCTATTAAACGAAAGGCGGCCCCGAATCCTCGGGGTCGTAGTCTTTGGTGTCCGGATTGTAGCAGTAGCGGCACCGGCCGGGCCTGCGGAACCAGCGGATCAGTATGATGCCGGTGACGAACCCGCCCACGTGCGCCCACCAGGCCACGTTCTGCGCGCCGTTGGCCGTGGAGTAAAGCCCGGAGAGAATCTGCATGAGGAACCAGAAGCCGAGAAACAGGGACGCGGGGATACGGAAGAAAAAGGGAAAGAAGAAGACCGGGATGAGGGTCAGGACCTTGCCGTGCGGGTACAGGACTATGTACGCGCCCATGATTCCGGCCACGGCCCCGGACGCGCCGATGACCGGCATGGGCGAGGCCCGCTCGAAGGCCATGTGCACGGTCACGGCGGCCAGTCCGCAGAGCACGTAGAAGAGCGCGAACCAGCCGTGCCCGGTGACGTCCTCTATGTTGTCGCCGAATATCCAGAGCATCCACATGTTCAGGATGACGTGCAGCCAGCCGCCGTGCAGGAACATGTAGGTCAGAAACGGCCAGCCCAGGGTGTCCGGATAACCGGCCCAGGCCGCCCAGTCCGGCTCGAAGAAACGGGCCGGGACCACCCCGAACAGGTAGAACATCTGGGCCCGGGCCTGGGGCGAAAGGCTGAACACGAACAGGAAGACGAGGGCGTTGACAACGATGATCGTCAGCACGGCATAGGGCCGCGTCTCGCGCGGCACGTTGTCGCGGATGGGGATCACGCCTCGCTTCCTCCGTCGTCCGGTCGGGCACCCTTTGCTTCGGCCAGCTTTTCGGCCAGTTCCTCGGACAATGCCTCGGCCAGTTTCGGCCAAAGCCCGTCCATCCAGTCCGCGAACTCCCGGTTGCGCCGCTCCCAGGCATTTACCGTGGTCTCGTCCAGGCCACGCGCTGCCTCGGCCAACTCGGCCAGCCCCTTGTCGTTGTCCACGATCACGTCGCAGGCCGCCAGCTTGTCAGCCTCGGGCCACTGCCAGGAGTCGAACACGGCCAGCATTTCCGGGGAGAGACGGCGGAGTTCGCGCAGCTCTCCGGTGCGCTTGGCCTGCGGGCAACGCACCCCGGCCACCAGGTCGACCAGGCCGGTCTTGTGCCACCCCCCTTCCAGGAGCAGGGGTATCTCGGCATAGGCCACGGGCTCGTCGCGGTGGGCCTGGAAGAATTCCTCGCATTGATGGCGGACCATAGGATGGACCATGTCCATGACTTCCCGGCGCACGGCCTCTGATTCGCGCATGGCCTTGAAGAGGCCCGGCTTGTCCACGCCGCCGTCGTCCAGGGTGTACTGCCCGCCGAACCGCTGCCGGATCATGGCCGCGCCGTCGCCGCCCGGCGCGTAGAGTTCGGCCACGGACTCGTCCGCCGAGAAGCAGGGCCGCCCCATGTCGCGCAACGTATTGAGCAGGGCGGACTTGCCGCCGCCCGGCATGCCCACGATGCCCACGCGCAAGCACTCGCGGGTCAGTCCGGCCAGGAGGGCGAGGAAGTCCTTGGGCGGTGCCTGCCAGCGGGTCACTGGCTCGCCCGTGGCCGGATGGGGCACGGAGAGATAGAAGGCGTGGAGCATCTGGCGCGGGGCCAGATCGGCCAGCCGGTCGGGCCGCCGCGACCACTCGGCGTTCTCGCGCGCGCCGTAGACCGCGTCGCCGAGCAGCGGATGGCCGATGTGGGCCATGTGCACGCGGATCTGGTGGGTCCGGCCGGTATGGATGCGCACGGCCACCAGGGAGGCCAGGCCGCGCGGGCCGGTCCAGAGCACCCGGTAGTCGCTGCGCGCGTCGCGCCCGCCCTTGGGCAGCACGGCCATGCGCGTCTTGTGGTGCGGATGGCGGCCCATGGGCGCGTCGATGGTCCCCTCGGCCTGCGCGGGGCACCCGTGGACCAGGGCCAGGTAGACCTTGAAGGTCTCGCGCCCGGCGAAACTCCCGGACAGGGCCAGACGGGCCGCTTCGGTCCGGGCCACGGCCATGAGCCCGGAGGTGTCCTTGTCCAGACGGTGGACGATGCCGGGCCGCTGCGGGTCCATGGCGCTGTTTTCGGCGGCGATGTCCGGCCACTGATGGATCAGCAGGTTGACCAGGGTGGGGCCGGGTTCGCCCGGCGCGGGATGGGTGGTCAGCCCGGCGGGCTTGACGACCACGAGCATGTCGGCGTCCTCGTACACGGCCTCGATGTCGCCCTGGACCGGCTCGGCCGCGCGTTCGCACGGCTCGGGCTCGGCGGCCCGGATGGACACGGCCTGGCCGGGGGCCAGTTTGCGGTTGCCCTTGGGCGAGACCTCGCCGTCCACCAGGGCCAGGCCGGATTCGATCCAGCCCTTGACGCGGCCACGGGAAACGCCCTCCCCGGCCAGCTCGCGGCCCCAGAACTTGTCCAGCCGCACACCCGCGTCGCCCCATGAAATGGTCCGTTCCCACCGCTGTTCGGATTTCTCTTTCGTCATGATCAAGGTGATATACCGGGAATCATTGGAAAGTAAAATTCAAATTCATTTTATGTACTCACTGTTTACAAAATTGGCTCTTGACCCTCTCCCTTCATCGGCTTAGAAAAAAGAAATTTTGCGCAATTGATACTTTCTCTACATATTATCAAAACCCAAAGAGAGGCGAAAATGGCCTTACACCTGGTTGACCACCCGCTGATCCGGCACAAGGTTGGTCTTCTCCGTCAGCACGACATTTCCACCAGCCACTTCCGGACGCTGGCCAACGAGATCACCCGCCTGCTGACCTACGAGGCGACCAAGGATTTCGAGACCGAAAAGAGAACCATCAAGGGATGGGCGGGCAAGGTCGAGGTGGACAGCATCAAGGGCAAGAAGGTCACCGTGGTGCCCATTCTGCGCGCCGGTCTCGGCATGATGGACGGCGTCTTCGACATGATCCCCGGCGCCAAGGCGTCGGTCGTCGGCTTCTACCGCAACGAGGAGACGCTGGAGCCCGTCCAGTACTACGTCAAGCTGGCCAAGAACATTGAAGAGCGCATAGCCCTGATCCTGGACCCCATGCTGGCCACCGGCGGGACCCTGAACGCGACCATCAAGCTGCTCAAGGAAGCGGGCTGCCAGTCCATTCGCGGCCTGTTCCTGTGCGCCGCGCCCGAGGGCATCGAGCGCATCCTGGGCGAGCACCCCGACGTGGACATCTACACCGCCGCGGTGGACGAGAAATTAAACGACGTAGGCTATATCATCCCCGGTCTCGGAGACGCGGGGGACAAGATATTCGGCACCAAGTAGGCAAAGGGCACGCAACACAGCGTGCCTTTTTTTGAGACCTGAGGGGCAACACTGGAGTCGGGGGGCTCCGCAACCAACAAGAGAGAGGAGTGGGTAGCGATGAGTGACGTGCATTCCACGGATTACAATTTCAGACTAAAGGACGGGCTGCTGGGCGCGCAGATGCTCTTCGTGGCATTCGGCGCGTTGGTCCTGGTGCCGCTGCTGACCGGGCTGGACCCGAACGTGGCGCTGTTCACGGCGGGCGCGGGCACCCTGCTGTTCCAGGTCGTCACCCGGGGCAAGGTTCCGGTGTTCCTGGCGTCCAGTTTCGCCTTCATCGCCCCGATCATCTACGGCGTGCAGACCTGGGGCATCCCGTCCACCATGTGCGGTCTGGCGGGCGCGGGGCTGCTCTACGTGGTCCTGAGCGTGCTCATCCGCATCTACGGCTCGAACATGCTCCGCCGGGTGCTCCCGCCCGTGGTCACCGGCCCGGTGATCATGGTCATCGGCCTGATCCTGGCCCCCACCGCCGTGCACATGGCCATGGGGCGCACCGGCGACGGCGCGGCCTGGCTGGTGCCCAACACCACGGCCATGATCATTGCGGGCGTGGCCCTGTTGACCACCATCTTCACCTCCCTGCTGGGCAAGGGCTGGATCAAGCTGATCCCGATCATGCTCGGCATCGCCGCGGGCTACGCGACCTCCCTGATCCTCGACGCCACCGGGTTCACCGCGGCGCAACCACGTCCCTGGCGGCCTGCCTGGGCGGCCCGCCGAACACCACCTACTCCGAGGTTTCCGGGGCCGTGGCCCTGACCCGCTCCTTCAACCCGGCCATCATGACCTGGGCGGCCGTCACCGCCATCGTCCTGGCCTTCGTCGGCAAGCTCGGCGCGTTCCTGAACACCATCCCGGTGCCGGTCATGGGCGGCATCATGATCCTGCTCTTCGGGGCCATCACCGTCATCGGCATCAACACCCTGGTGCGCGCGGGCAACGACCTCATGCTCCCCCGCAACCTCGCCATCGTGGCCATCATCCTGGTCTTCGGCATCGGCGGCATGAGCTTCGACCTGATCATCGTCAAGCTCGGCGGCATCGGCCTGGCCGGTATCGTGGGCGTGGTCCTGAACCTGGTCCTGCCCTGCAAGGACTGCAACGAGCCCCTGCCCGACGAGATCAACCCGTCCGGCCCGGATCACCACACCGACCTTTAATCCACAATTGACCAAGGGCCCCTCTTCGCAGGAAGGGGGGCCTTTTTGTTTCGGATGGACCGAGCCGCCGATAGCGGCTATGATCCCCCTGCCCAAGGAGAAAACCATGCGCGAAACCGTGACCGGCCTGGTCCTGACATACAACGGCGAACGGCTGCTCGAAAAATGCCTCAAGTCCCTCGACTTCTGCGACGAACTCCTGGTGGTGGATTCGCAGTCCACGGACCGCACCCGCGAGATCGCGGAAAAGTGCGGCGCGCGGGTCGTGATCCGTCCCTGGCCCGGCCCCGTCGACCAGTTCAACTTCGCCCTCAAGGAGATCGGCACAGCCTGGGTGGTCTCCCTGGACCAGGATGAGCTGCTGACCGACGAACTGCGCGCGGCCATCGAGGACAGACTCGAGGCGAACGAGCGGGTGGCGGGCTATTACGTGCCGCGCAGCTCCTTTTACTTCAACCGGTTCATGAAGCACTCCGGGTGGTACCCGGACTATCTGCTGCGCGTCTTCCGATCCGGCAAGATGGAAGTCACGGCCTCGGGCGCGCACTACCATTTCAACCCGCTGGGCGAGACGAAAAAGCTGTCCGGGGACATCCTCCACTACCCCTACGAATCCTTCCGGCAGCACATGGACAAGATCAACTACTACGCCGAGGAGGGCGCGGCCGCCCTGCGCGCAAAGGGCCGCAAAGGCGGCCTGTTCCGGGCCCTGCTCCACGCCAAGATGCGCTTCATTAAGCTCTACCTGCTCAAGCTCGGCTTCCTGGACGGCACCGCCGGGCTGTGCAACGCGCTGGCCGGGTTCTACTACACCTTCCAGAAGTACATCCGCGTGGAAGAACAGGGGAAATGGGGCGGGGAGTAAGCCATGCATTTTTTCTCCGGGTTCTTCAAAGGGCGCGAGATACGCATTGAGACCGCCAGAGCGCCGGAGGAGGCCAAAGGGCGCATCAACAACGGCCTGGACAGCCCAAGACGCGGTATGTTCCTGTCCGCTCTGACCGGGTACGCCATGGGAGACGCTGTGGATCTCGAATACTATTCACTCTTCTGGCCGATCCCGGTTGTCGCCTTTCAGGGCCGGTTCGCGCATTCCTCGGAAGCCACCACCCTGCAGGGCCGACTCAGGACCACCTGGTTTCTGAAAACCGCCTTTTTCACCATTGTGCTGCTTCCGTTTCTCCTTTTCATGCGTCGCCCGACCGACGGCGGCCAGTGGACACTGCATGACTTGGCGGGTGGCTTCGGGGTCCTGGTCTTGTACTGTTTCATGGCCCTCTCCATATTCGTCATGAGCGCCGTATTCCAACAGAAAGTCGCGAACCGGCTCCGAGGCTTTCTGGCCTGACTCTGCCGGTAAAAGGCTAAAAACCTACGGAAGCACCTGGAACAAATCGCCCGGTAGCGCCTCTTTTTTCTGGCATAATCTCCCAAATGCCTATTTTCTCTCATACTGCTTTTTGCTATTGAATCAAGAATATCACATCCCATTTTCCCGGAGGAACCATGGACATCAATATCTCCCAACTGACCGAAACCCTCATGGCCTACGCCACCCAGTATGGACTGCGGATCATCGTGGCCCTGCTCGTATTCCTCATCGGCTGGATTATCGCCAAGGCGTTGGCCAACGCGGCCCGGAAGGTCCTGGTCAAGGCCAAGGTGGACGAGACCCTGGCCTCGTTCCTCAAGAACATCACCTATTACGCATTGATCGCCGCCGTGATCATCGCGGCGCTGGGCCAGGCGGGCATCAACGTGACCAGCTTCCTGGCCGTACTCGGCGCCGCCGGCCTGGCCGTGGGCCTGGCCCTCAAGGACTCCCTGTCCAACTTCGCGGCGGGCGTCATGCTCATCCTGCTCAAGTTCTTCAGAAAGGGCGACTACGTGACCGCGGGCGGCCAGTCCGGCACGGTCACGGCCATCAACATCTTCAACACCGTGCTGACCACCCCGGACAACAAGGTCATCACCGTGCCCAACTCCGCGGTGCTCGGCGGGACCATCGTCAACGTGACGGCCAACGACACCCGGCGCGTGGACATGACCTTCGGCATCGGCTACGACGACGACCTGCTCAAGGCCAAGCAGACCCTGGAGCGCATCGTGTCCGAAGAGCCGCGCGTGCTGGCCGAGCCCGCTCCGGTCATCCAGGTCATGGAGCTGGCCGACTCCTCGGTCAACTTCGTGGTCCGCCCCTGGTGCAAGACCGCCGACTACTGGGGCGTGTACTTCGCCCTGACCGAAAAGGTGAAGCTGGTCTTCGACCAGGAAGGCATCTCCATCCCGTTCCCGCAGCAGGACGTGCACATGTACGCCGAGAAGTAGCCGGAGGGATTGTAGCCCATGCCCATCCTCACCTGGAGCAAGGAGCTGAGCGTCGGTTTCAAGGCCATCGACGACGATCACAGGAAATTGATCGCCTTGTTCAACGATGCCCACGAAGCGGCCCAAGGGACCGCCCCCAGGGAATTCGTCGAAAAGCTGCTGACCGAACTGATCGAGTACACCCACTGGCACTTCGATCATGAGGAAGGCCTCATGGAAGAGCACGGCTACGACAAGATCGAAAAACACAAGCTGGAACACCAGGAGCTCGCCGAGAACGCCAGCATGCTGTACGCGCAGTATCTCGCCGGGGACGAGACGGTGCCGGAAGTCCTTCTGCCCTTCCTCCGGAACTGGCTGACGGCCCACATCATGGGGTCCGACAGACGCCTGGGAGACTTCCTGAACGGCTACCGGCGCCGGGAACTCTGAACAAACAAAAGGCCCCGCTCAAGCGGGGCCTTTTTCATTCATGCTTTGCCGGGGAATCCGGAATCTACTGCGCGTCGATCCAGGCGTTGGCTTCCTTTACGTCCAGGGTGCCGACGTAGATGGCCCGGCCGGAGATGGCGCCTTCCAACCCTTTGAGGGACAAGGGGTAGAGATTCTTGATGTCGTCGAGGGTATGCACGCCTCCGGCGGCGATGACCGGGATCGAGGTCTTGGCGCACAGGGCGGCCAGGGCGTCGAGGTTCACGCCGGTCTGCATGCCGTCGCGCGCGATGTCGGTGTAGACGATGAAGCGGATGCCGTCCCTTTCCAGGCGCGGCAGGACGTCGTCGATGATCAGCCCCGCGTCCTCGACCCAGCCCTTGGTCTTGAGCTTGCCGTCCACCGCGTCCAGGGAGACGCCGATGCGGCCTGGCAACGCCCGGCAGAGGTCGGAGAAGAGCTGCGGATTTTCCAGGGCCATGGTGCCGATGATCAACCGGCTCACGCCCGCCTCGATGTATTTCCGGGCCGTGGCGATGTCGCGGATGCCGCCGCCGAGCTGGACCGGGATGTCGATCTCGGAGCAGATGGCCTTGATCAGGTCGAAGTTCTTGGGCACGCCGGAAAAGGCCCCGTCCAGGTCCACCACATGGAGGTAGCGCGCACCGAGGTCTTCCCAGTAGCGCGCCTGGGCAATGGGGTCCGAGGCGAATACGGTGACCTCGTCCTCCTTGCCCTGGGCCAGGCGGACGCATTCACCGTTCTTGATGTCGACAGCGGGAAAAAGAATCATAATCCGAGTTCCGTGAGTTTCTCGTCCATGCCGTCGCGGGCCAGGCGGGTGGCGGTCACCCACTTGCCGCCACGGGCAGCGAACTTCTTGGCGTTGTAGAGGTTCTCCAGCAGGGACTGCTGGGTCTCCTCGTAGCGGGAGCGGATCATCCGCTCGTTCTTGACGTCGATGAGGTAGAAATCGATGGCCACCGAGGCCGGGGTCTCCACGCCCGCGTCGCTGCCCACGCGCTCGCGCCAGGTGGTCAGTTGCGGGACGAGCAGAAAGTCGGCCTGGATACATTTGCCCACGCCGAGCCAGTACTTCCACGCGGACACGCGGGGCTTGCCCGAGTCCTCGAACACGACCACGTCCTCGCACTGGCGCACGGCGTCCGGGGTGATGTAATCGAAGACCTGGTGCTGCTGCAGGGTGTCGGCCAGGATCATGTCCAGGGTCTCGACGGTCCCTCCGGGCGCGGCTTTGCCCTCTTCATCGAGGTAGCCGGCCAGCAGTTCCCAGTTGAACGTGGGGTTGGTGAACCCGGCCACCGCCAGCTTGCCCTCGGGGCGGGGCACGGCGGCCGTTCGCGATTTACCACAACCGGCCACGACCAGCAGGGCCAGACTTGAAAGCGCCAGGGCGAAAAAGACAGCGAAACGTTTCATCAGTCGAGACTCCCTTTGGTGCTGGAGACCCCCTTGCGCCCGACGGTGGCCGCTTTGGACAGGGCCAGGCCCAGGGCCTTGAAGGCCGCTTCCAGCAGATGGTGGCCGTTTTGGCCGTACTCAAATTTGACGTGCAGGTTCATGCCCGCCTTGTACGCCAGGGACTTCAAAAATTCACGCCAGACGTCCTTCTCGTCGCCCGCGATGATGTCGGGCAGCAGGGCGTCGTCGTAGACGATGTAGGGGCGGCCGGAGAGGTCCACGACCACTTCGGCCAGCGCCTCGTCCATGGGCACCTTGGCCGAGGCCACGCGGTTGATGCCCTGCTTGTCGCCCAGCGCCTCGGACAGGGCCTGGCCCAGGCAGAGCCCGACGTCCTCCAGGCTGTGGTGGGTGTCGATATCCAGGTCGCCCTTGCAGGCCAGGTCCAGATCGAACCCGGCCCAGAAGGCGCACAGGGTGAGCATGTGGTCGGCGAACCCGATGCCGGTGTCGACCGCTACCTTCCCTTCACCGTCGAGGTTCAGGGTCAGGGATATGTCCGTTTCCTTGGTGGTCCGAGCCACTGTGGCCTGGCGCATGGCGCACTCCTTTCCTGTAAGCGTGAGCGTCGTCCCCATACATAGAGGAAAAGACTAGAAAAATAAACAGGGCAGGCACCGACTTTCGCGATGCCCGCCCCGAATGCGGTCGCTAGGGGGTCTGTGCCCCGTCTTCCTTTCCGCCCTCTTCCGCCACGGCGTCCAGCTCGGCCTCGGCCTTGGCTTCGGCCTCGGCCTGCTTCTGGAGGTGCCGCTTCTCCCTCTTGCCGAAGAAGAAGGCCACCCAGATGCCGACCTCGTAGAGGACGATCAGGGGCCCGGCCATGAGGCACTGGGTGAAGGGATCCGGCGGGGTCAGGATGGCCGACAGGACAAAGGCGAACAGGATGGCGTACTTGCGCTTCTTGCGCAGCCCCGTGGACGAGACCATGCCCAGCCGGGCCAGGAAGAAGATGAACAGGGGCAATTCGAAGACCAGGCCGAAGGCGAACAGGAGTTTCAGACAGAAACTCAAATATTCGTTGAGCTTGGGAACGAACTGGATGCCCTCGTTGGAGAACCCGGCAAAGAAGTCGAAGGCGTAGGGGAAGACCTGGAAATAGCCGAACAGCGCGCCGCCGGTGAAGAACATGCCCGAGAACAGAGCCATGGGCACCATCCACTTGCGCTCGTGGGCGTACAGGCCCGGGGCGATGAAACCCCAGATCTGGGCGAACACGTACGGGCTGACCAGGAAGAGCCCGGCCACGATGGATATCTTGATGTGCGCGAAAAAGGCCTCGGCCGGGTAGGTGTACTGGAAGTGCCCTTCCCTGGCCACGGCCATGAGCGCCTTTTGCAGGGCGGCCATAAAGATCTGCATCTGCTCGGGGTGGTCGAACCCGTTGGCGGCCAGCATCTTCTGGAAGACCGCGCCGAACTGCTGGTAGAATTCCGGGGTGAGCAACGGGCCGGTGGCCGCAGCCTGCTTCTGGAAGACGTCCACCATGGGCTGCATGAGGATGTCGAACATCTGCGAGGCGAAGGAATAACAGGCGACCATGCCCACGCACACGGCCAGCGCCGCGCGGGTCAGGCGGGAACGCAGCTCGCCCAGGTGGTCGAGCAGGGACATCTGGGCCCCTTCGCCGTCCTCGGGCTCCGCGTCCTCGTCGTCCTCGCCGTCTTCATCCTCGGGTTCGCCATCGGGCTCATCGTCCGAGGCGGCGGCAGCCGCGCCCGTGTCCGAGCCGTCGCCGCCGTCCCCGCCCTCGGCCGGAACGGCCGTGGCGGCGGACACCTCGGGCGGTTCGGGCGAGGCGGCCTCGTCGCCGTCTTCCCCGCTCCCGGCCAAATCGTCCTGCTCGTCAGGGGCGTCGCCGGTCTCGGTCTCCACCGATTCGGACGGGTCCCCGTCGATCAGGGTCGGGTCCTCATCCGGCTCGACGGTCTTGCCGGAAACAGGTTCCTCTTCGGGCCCCTTGACGTCGTCTTTGTCGGAACTCATCTAAACCTAGGCCTTCTTCTCTTCGGGCTCGGCTTCAGGGGCCGCTTCGGCCGGGGCCTCGGGGGCCGGGGCCTCGGCGACGGGTTCGGCGGCGGCAGCCTCCTGCTTGGCCTTCTCGGCCTTGCGGCGAGCCAGCTCGGCGTCCACTTCCTGCTTGCGGGCAGCGGCCTCGGCCTTGGTGACCTCATCATCCAGGGTGGTCTTGACCTCGTTGCCCACGCGCTTGAACTCGGCCACCCCCTTGCCCAGGGAGCGCAGCAGCTCGGGCAGCTTCTGGGGGCCGATGACGATGAGCGCCACCACGCAGATAATCAATAACTCGGGTCCGCCTATTCCAAACATATGCTCACCTGGGTAATCGGTTTAATTGCTCTGGTTATTCCCACTCGATGGTGCTCGGCGGCTTGGAGGAGATGTCCAGAACCACCCGGTTGACGCCCTTGACCTCCCGGATAATCCGGTTGGACATGCGGGCCAGCAGCTCCGAGGGGAGCCTGGACCAGTCCGCAGTCATGGCGTCCAGGGAGTCGACGATGCGCAGGGCGATGACGTTCTCGTAAGTGCGGTCGTCGCCCATGACGCCCACGGTCTTGAGCGGCAGGAGCACGGCGAAGCCCTGCCAGACCTTGCGGTACCAGTCCGAGGCCATCATCTCGTTCTGGACGATCTTGTCGGCCAGACGGAGAATCTGGAGCCGCTCTTCGGTCACTTCGCCGATGACGCGGATGGACAGGCCCGGGCCGGGGAACGGCTGGCGCCAGATGATGTGCTCGGGCAGGCCGAGCTCGTAGGCGGCGCGGCGCACCTCGTCCTTGAACAGCTCGCGCAGGGGTTCCACCAGCTTGAGGTTCATCTTTTCGGGCAGGCCGCCCACGTTGTGGTGGGACTTGATCACGGCCGAGGGGCCCTTGAAGGATTCGGACTCGATGACGTCCGGGTACAGGGTGCCCTGACCCAGGAATTCCACGCCCTCGATGGCCTTGGCCTCGCGGTCGAAGACCTCGATGAACTTGTAGCCGATGAGCTTGCGCTTCTTCTCCGGGTCCTCGACCCCCTTGAGGTCGGCCAGGAATTCGTCGGAGGCGTCGACCATCTTGACGTTGAGCTCGAAGTGCTCGGCCAGGAAGCCGATGACCTCCTCGCGCTCGCCCATGCGCAGCAGCCCGTTGTCCACGAAGATGCAGTGCAGGTTCTTGCCGATGGCCTTGTGCAGCATGACCGCGGCCACGGTGGAGTCGATGCCGCCGGACAGGCCGAGCACGACCTTGGCGTCGCCGACCTGCTCCTTGAGGGCCTCGATGGTCGTGTCCACGAAGGAGGACATGGACCAGGTCGCCTTCAGCCCGGCCACCTTGAACAGGAAGTTCTGGATGATCAGCGAGCCGTCCGTGGTGTGGGCCACCTCGGGGTGGAACTGCAGGGCGTAGATCTTTTTGTCCACGTTGCCCATGGCGGCGTATTCGATGGAGTCGGACTTGCCCATGGGCACGAACCCTTCGGGCAGGGCCTCCACGCGGTCGCCGTGGGACATCCACACGGTCAGGTCGTCCTTGTCCTTGACCCCGTCGAACAGGATGGAGTCGTTCTGGGCGTAGAACTGGGCCCGGCCGTACTCGCGGTCGGTGGATGCCACCACCCGGCCGCCGAGATTGTGGGCCAGCAGCTGCATGCCGTAGCAGATGCCCAGCACGGGAATGCCCATCTCGAGGTATTCCATGTTCAATTCGGGGCAGCCGCCTTCCAGGACGCTGGACGGGCCGCCGGACAGGATCAGGGCCGAGGGCTTGAACGCCTTGACCCGTTCGGGGTCGACGTTGCAGGGGTGAATTTCGGAATACACCCCGGCCTCGCGCACTCTGCGTGCGATCAGCTGAGTGAACTGACTGCCAAAATCAAGGATGAGAACTCTGTTGTCTTGCATGCGTTTCTCTCTAATTCACAATGGGAGAAATGAAAAGGCGAATTACCATTCCCGAACCGGACACCGGCGGCTAGCCGTCGCCCCGGTAGTTCGGGGATTCCTTGGTGATAGTCACGTCGTGGACGTGGGATTCGCGCAAACCGGCCGAGGATATCTGAACCAGCTTGGACTTCTCGAACAGCTCGGCGATGGTGGCGGAGCCGGTGTAGCCCATGCCGGAACGCAGGCCGCCGATGAACTGGTACAGGGACTCGCCCACCTTGCCGCGATACGGCACCCGGCCGACGATGCCCTCAGGCACCAGCTTCTTGGACTTCTCCTGGAAGTAACGGTCCGAGCTGCCCTTCTTCATGGCGTCGATGGAGCCCATGCCCCGGTACTGCTTGTAGGTCCGGCCCTGGAACAAAATGGTCTCGCCCGGGGACTCCTCGGTGCCGGCCAGGACCGAGCCCATCATGCAGGAGTTCGCGCCCACGGCCAGCGCCTTGACCACGTCGCCGGAGTACTTGATGCCGCCGTCCGCGATGATGCACTTGTCCGCCTCGCGGGCCGCGCGGCTGGCCTCCATGACCGCCGTGATCTGCGGCACGCCCACACCGGCCACCACGCGGGTGGTGCAGATGGAGCCGGGGCCGATGCCGACCTTGACCGTGTCCACGCCCGCCTCGATCAGCGCCTTGGCGCCCTCGTAGGTGGCCACGTTGCCGCCCACCAGCTGGAGGTCCGGGAAGGCCGCGCGCAGTTCGCGCGTGGACTTGAGGATGTTCTCGGAATGGCCGTGGGCCGAATCCAGGACCAGGAAGTCCGCGCCCGCGTGCAGCAGGGCCTCGGACCGGGACAGGCAGTCCTTGCCGATGCCGATGGCCGCGCCGACCAGCAGGCGGCCGCGCGAGTCCTTGACCGCGTCGGGGTACTTCTTGTGCTTGTTGATGTCCTTGATGGTGATCAGTCCCTTGAGCCGGTTCTCCTCGTCGACCACCAGGAGCTTCTCGATGCGGTGCTGGTGCAGCTTGCGCTTGGCCTCCTCGTTGTCGATGCCCTCGGGCACGGTGACCAGGTCGCGGGAGGTCATCAGCTCGGAGACCAGGGATTTCTCGTCCACCACGAACCGGATGTCGCGGTTGGTGATGATGCCCACAAGGTGGTCGCCCTTGACCACGGGCAGGCCGGAAATGCGGTACTCGGACATGATCGTCTTGACCTTGCCCAGATCGTCGTCGGGGTGCACGGTAATGGGATCGGAGATCATGCCGGACTCGGACTTCTTGACCCGGTCGATCTCACGCGCCTGCTCGCGCACGGACATGTTCTTGTGGATCACGCCCGCGCCGCCGTGGCGGGCCATGGATATGGCCATTCTGGACTCGGTGACCGTGTCCATGGCTGCGGAGATCAGCGGAATGTTCAGTTTGATCCCCGGTGTGAGATAGGTGGAAACGTCAACATCGCTGGGCAGCACGTTGGAATAGCCCGGCAACAACAGGACATCGTCAAAGGTCAATGCTTTATCAAGTATTTTGCTCATGTCATTCCTCCAGAGCGTTTTTGCTTATCAAATATGACGAGGCCGAGCTTAGCGCCCGGCCTCGGTGTTTTCCATTATAGACCCAGGTAGGCCCGTTTTACCTGCTCGTTCGCGAGCAGTTTGTCGCAGGTGTCCGAGAGGACGACCCTCCCGTTCTCCATGACGTACCCCCGGTGGCCGATCTTGAGCGCCAGGTTGGCGTTCTGCTCCACCAGGAAGATGGTCGTGTTGTTCTCGCTGTTGACCTTCTTGATGATCTCGAAGATCTGCTTGACCACCAGCGGGGCCAGCCCCATGGACGGCTCGTCCAGCAGCAGGAGCGCGGGCCGGGCCATGAGCGCGCGGCCGATGGCCAGCATCTGCTGCTCGCCGCCGGACAACGTGCCGCCCTGCTGCTTGCGCCGCCGGGCCAGGATGGGGAAGAGGTCGAAGCAGTATTCCATGTCCCGCTTGATCTCGGCCTTGTTGTTGCGCATGAACGCGCCCATATCCAGATTCTCCTGGACGGTCAACTCGGGAAAGATCAGACGGCCTTCGGGCACCTGGCAGATGCCCTGGCTGACGATGATGTTGGGGGCGAGCCTGGTGATGTCCTCGTCCTGGTACAGGACCTGGCCCTGCCTGGCCTGGACCACGCCGCAGACGGTCATCAGCGTGGTGGACTTGCCCGCTCCATTGGCTCCGATCAGGGTGATGATCTCGCCCCGGTCGACATGCAGGTTGACGTCGTACAGGGCCTGGATGTTGCCGTAAAAGCTGTTGACGTTCTTGAGTTCGAGCATCCTAGTCATCGTGTTCCTCCCCGAGGTAGGCCTTGATGACCTCCGGATTCGCCGCGATCTCCTCGGGCGTGCCGTCCGCGATCATGCGCCCGTAGTCCAGGACGTAGATGCGGTCGGACATGGACATGACCATCTTCATGTCGTGCTCGATGAGCATGATCGAGATGCCGTATTTTTCGCGGATGCCGATGATCAGATCCTCCAGGTCGCGGGTCTCCTGCGGGTTCATGCCCGCGGCGGGCTCGTCCAGCAGCAGGAGGAACGGGTCCGTGGCCAGGGCGCGGGCGATCTCAAGCCTGCGCTGCTTGCCGTAGGGCATGTTTGTGGCCAGTTCGTTGACGAACTCCGCCAGGCCGACCAGCTCCAGCAGGTCGTAGGCCTTCTGGATAACCGCCCGCTCTTCGCGGCGGGTGGCCCTGTTGCGGGAGATGGCCCCCCAGATGGAGGACTTGGTCCGGCAGTGGGTGCCGATCATGACGTTCTCGAGCGCGGTCATGGACGGGAACAGGCGGATATTCTGGAAGGTCCGGGCCATGCCCAGCTCGGTCACGATGTTGGGCTTCTTGCCGTTGATGCGCCGGGTCTTGCCCTTTGCCCCGGGATCGATGATCACGTCGCCCGAGGTGGGGGTGTAGATGCCGGTGATGCAGTTGAAGAAGGTGGTCTTGCCCGCTCCGTTGGGACCGATGAGGGCGACGATCTCCTTGTCGTTGACCACCAGATCGACCTCGTCCAGGGCGCGGATGCCGCCGAAGTCCTTGCTCACGGCGTTGACGTTCAGGACAGGATTACTCATTGGCGGCCTCCGCCTCTGCGACCTTGTATTCGTAGACCTTGCGCTTGGCGCTGATCAGCCCCTGGGGCCTGAAGACCATGACCAGGACCATGATGGACCCGAACAGGAGCATCCGGAACTGGGCGAACTCGCGCAGGTACTCGGGCACCAGGATGAGGATGACGGCACCGGCGATGACGCCCCGGATGGAGCCCATGCCGCCGATGACCACGATGGACAGGATGATGGCCGATTCCCAGAAGGTGAACGAGGCCGGGTTGATGAAAGTCGTCTTGGCCGCGAAGACCACCCCGGCCATGCCGGCCCAGGTGGCGCCCAGGGCAAAGGCCATGAGCTTGGTCTTCATCTTGTCGATGCCCATGGCCTGGCAGGCGATCTCGTCCTCGCGCAGCGCCAGCCAGGCGCGCCCGATGCGGGAGTTCTGCAGCCGGTTGACGCAGAAGATGGTCAGGACCAGCAGGGCGACCATGATATAGTACATGTAGTGGGTGGAGCCGATGACGCCCATGTCCAGTCCGAAGAATCCGGGACGCTCGATGGAGGAGATGCCCGAGGGGCCCATGGTCACGTCGCCCCAGTTCTCGAGCACCAGCCGAATGATCTCGCCGAAGCCCAGGGTGACGATGGCCAGATAGTCGCCGCGAAGCCGCAGGACCGGGAAACCGAGGAGGATGCCGAGCATGGCCCCGAGCACCGCGCCCACGGGCAGCATGTACCAGAAGCCGATTCCCCAATGCATGTTGCACAGCGCGTAGGCGTACGCGCCCACCGCGTAGAAGGCCACGAACCCCAGGTCGAGCAGACCGGCCAGACCGACCACGATGTTCAGCCCCAGCCCGAGCACGATGTACAGCAGGCAGGATATCATGATGTTGGTCTGGTAGAGATTGAAGAGCTGGAAGCCGCCGTTGAAGAGGTTGACCTTCAGGGGCGCGATGGCGGCCACCACGCCGATGACGGCCAGCAGCGTGTACTTGATGGCCGGCTTGGTCTGGAACACGGTGAACAGGGACTCGAGCCTGTTCTCGCTGCTCCTCTCGTCCTTCTTGAGCTCCTTACGCGCCAGCAGCCAGCGCCAGACAAAGGAGCCGAAGAAGATGGCCAGGGCCACGTACCCGATGCGGTTCCAGTGCCAGACCACCGTGTTCTCGATGGTGTTCACCCGGATGACCATGATCGGGAAGGTCAGGAAGACGAACCACAGGGCCACCAGCAGCGACTTCCGGACCGCATGGGCGTAGCTGTCGCACCCGGCGGTCAGGAAGAACCTGATGAAGCTCTGGTTCATGGTATTGCTTTCGTTACTCACGATATATTCCTTCGCGGTCGGCGGCCGTGGTGGCCGCGATGATCCCTGTTAGACCTTCTGGGTCTTTTCCTTGCCCATGATGCCCGACGGCCTGAAGATCAGGATGAGGACGAGCAGCAGGAAGGCGAAAACGTCCTCGTAGTCCGAGGAGACGTACCCGGTGGCGAACGCCTCGGTCAGGCCGAGGACCAGGCCGCCGAGCATGGCCCCGGGCAGGGAGCCGATGCCGCCGAGCACCGCGGCGGTGAACGCCTTGATGCCCGCGATGAAGCCTATGTAGTAGTTGATCTGGCCGATGTGCGAGGCGATGAGCACGCCGCCCACCGCCGCCAGGCTGGAGCCGATGACGAAGGTGGCGGAGATGACCATGTCCACGTTGATGCCCACCAGCATGGCCATCTTGCGGTTCTGGGCGGTGGCGCGCATGGCCTTGCCCAGCTTGGTGAACTTGATGAACAGCGTCAGCCCCACGCAGGAGGCGACGGTGGCCAGGATGATGACCAGCTCGGCCGAGCTCATGATCGTGCCCATCTTTTCCATGAAGCCGAAATGCGGGATGAGTTCGGGAAAGGGCAGGAAGTCCGAGGTCTGGGCGAGCATGACGTAGTTCTGCAGGAAGATCGACATGCCGATGGCGGAAATGAGCGGGGACAGTCTGGGGGCGTTGCGCAGCGGCTTGTAGGCCATCTTCTCGATGGTGAAGCCGTACGACGCGGCCCAGATGACCGCGCACACGATGGCGATGACCAGGATGGCGGGCCCCGGAAAGCCCAACATGGTCAGCAGCCCGGCCACGATGAGCCCGGTGAAGGCGCCGATCATGTATATCTCGCCGTGGGCGAAGTTGATCAGCTCGATGATGCCGTAGACCATGGTGTAGCCCAGGGCGATCAGAGCGTAGATGCTGCCTCGGGTGAGCCCACCCATGAACAGCTCAAGGAAATATTCCATTGTCGTGATTCCTGTTCATTAAATAAATCCAGGGGACGGGCTTTGGCCCGTCCCCTGGTCTAATCCGTTTGGAAACCTATATCTACTTGATTTCCACGTACTTGCCGTCTTTCACCTGGTAGACGGCGAAGCCGACGCCCTCGGCGTCGCCCTTGGCGTCGAACTTGATCTTGCCGACCGGAGTATCGACGTAGGAGGTGTGCAGGGCATCGATCATCTTGTCGTAATCGGTGCCGCCGGCGACCTTGACCGCGTTCAGCAGGGCCAGGGCCGCGGAGTAGGCCTCGGGGAAGAACGGGCCGGGATCGGTGCCGAACTTGGCCTTATGCGCGGCAACGGCCTCCTGGTACAGGGGGTTGCTGGAGAAGTCCATGGGGCCGGTGGCGTAGACGCCCTCGGCGTACTTGCCGGCGACCTTGATGAAGGTGTCGTCCTTCACGCCGTCGTCGGACATGAACGGAATCTCCATGCCCTTCTTGCGCATGCCGGTGACGATCTTGGAGGCCTCCGGATGGTAGCCGCCGAAGATGACGCCCTCTGCGCCGGAGCTCTTGATCTTCTGGACGACGGCGGAGTAGTCCACGGCGCCCGGGGTCACGCCCTCGAACAGGACCTGCTCGATCTCGGGATCGGCGTCGATGAACTGCTGGCAGAAAGAGGCGAAGCCCTTGCCGTAGTCACCCTTGTCGTGGATGATGGCGACCTTCTTCAGGCCCAGGGACTTGGCAAAGGCGACTTCCAGGGCGGCCTGGGCGTCGTCCGGAGCGATGGTCCGGAAAAAGTTCGGGTACTCGCCGGACTGGGTCAGCGGCGGGTTGGTGGCGGACGGGGACATGACCACGATCTTGCCGGACAGGTAGATGGGCAGCGCGGCCTTGGTGGCGCCGGAGCAGATGTGGCCCAGCACGATCTTCACGCCGTCGGAGAGCAGCTTGGTGGCGACGTTGGTGGCCAGCTCGGGCTTGCACTGGTCGTCCTGGGGCATGACCTCGACCATGGCGCCGTTCACGCCGCCGGCGGCGTTCAGCTTGTCGGCCACCAGCTTGGCGGCGTTGACGGTGGGCAGGCCGTAGGAGGCCAGGTCGCCGGAATGAGCGCCGGCAACGCCGAGGACGAGCTTCTTGGCCGGAGCGGCGACCTCGCCGGTCTCCACGTCAGCCTTCTTGTCGTTCGCTTCATCCTTTTTCGCTTCGCCGCCGCAGGCAGCCAGCATGGCCGCCATGACGAGACACAGAGCTATCAGACTCAGTTTGACTCTCATGCTACCTCTCCTCGAAATGTATAAGGGTTCGTTACCACTCAATGTGTTAAACAAGCAGACCGCCGAAAATACCGTCTCCGGCGGGTAAAGCCACGGAATGTGACATTGTAGTTATTTTCAGTTTCTTGTCAATCATATCCGGGCCTGTGTCACAGAACACAACTTATTTGAATGATTGACGATCCTATTTCAACAACTCCTGGCGGGCCAGCTTGAGCATTTCCGCATCTTGTTTTTCCAGAGCCAGGACCTTTTCGAAGTATGTTTGGGCGATATCCGGCTTTTTGAAATAATGCTTGTAAATGACGCCCAAATTGAAAAGCGCGAGGGTGTCTTTCGGATCGATCTGGAGGATGGCCTCGTAGGTCTCGCTCGCTTTGGCGTATTCTTGCTTGTTGAAATAGGCGATGCCCACGGCCTTGAGCACCGTGGTGTCTTCCGGCTTGAGGCTGCGGGCCTTTTCCAGGGGCTCCAGGGCGCGGTCCCAGGCGCGCATCATCAAAAACGAGTTGCCCAGGCCGACCAGGGCCTCCACGTCCTCGGGGTTCTGCTTGACCCGCTCCAGGTACTCCTTGACCCGCGACATGGCTCCGCTCATGGCCCCGTCCATGGCGGGCGCGCCGGGGCCGCCCTGCCCCTCGCCCGCGTCGACGAAGTTGCGCGCGGGCTGGGACTTCACGAACAGGTTGGGATTTTTCATCCGGTAGACGAAGCTGGTCGCGAACATGGCGGCCAGGGCCAGAAACACGGCCAGGATGACGGCCTTGCGGCCGAACAGGACGCGGTTATCCGTCATGGTCGTCCCCCAGCAGTTCCAGTTGGCGGATGCGCTTTTCCAGACCGGCGGAGCGCGACGCCAGGAAGGCGAGATACCCGGCCACGCCGAGCCAGATGGCCACGTTGGCGATGAAGATATAGACGGTTGCGGACATGATGTATCCTCGCGTTTTGCTTACGTTGTTATTCCTCGTCCCAGACGAGCATGGCCTCGAGCCGGGCCTTCTGGCCGAGCTGGCGGATGCGGGTCAGGAGCATGGCTCCCCAGAGCAGCCCGAAGGCGAAGAGCCCGGCGAAGACCGTGTGCCACATGCGCGCCTCCATGCCCGAGCCCTGACGGGCCAGACCGTCGGGATGGGCGCTGCCCCAGAGCTTGGCCGCGAAGAAGACGAGCGGCACGTCCAGGAAGGCGACGATGCCGAGCACGGCGCAGACCAGCGCCTTGCGGTCGCGTCCCATGGGGGTGTTCCTCAGGACCAGGTACCCGGCGTAGACGTACCACATGATCAGCGCGGTGGTCAGCTTCGGGTCCCACAGCCACCAGTGGCCCCACTCGGCCCGGGCCCAGGTGGACCCGGAGATCAGGGTCATGGTCGCGAAGAGCACGCCCAGCTCCCCTGCCCCGGCAGCCACCCGGTCGTACCGGTCGTTGCGCGTGAACAGGTAGAGGATGGAGGCCGCGAAGACCACGAAAAAGGAGACCAGCGCCCACCAGGAGCACGGCAGGTGCATGTAGAAGATCTTCTGCACGGGCCCGGACTGGGCAATGGGCGCGTAGAACCAGATCATGACCTGGTGGGCCACCAGCCCGATGCCCGCCAGTATGGCCAGGATGGAAACTTTCATAACTACTCTTCCCCACTGTAGACGAACGGGAACAGGAACAGCCCGGCCCCGCCGAACAGGCAGTCAAAGGCGAAAATCAGGCCGAGCCACTGGCCGTAGCCCATGGTGTGCTCGGGCGAGAAACAAAGGCCGAACAGGGTGATGCCGGACAGAAGCACGGGCAGCAGCAGCGGGAACACGATGACCGAGAGCAGCGACTCGCGGGCCGCCTGGCCCTGGGAGAGCGCCCCGAGCAATGCGCCGATGATGACCAGCCCCACGTCCGCGCCCAGCAGCGTGACCCAGAGCAGCCACCAGGGACCGTGGACCGACTGGCCCAGAAAGGCCGCCGTGGCCGGCAGGAACACCAGTTGCGAGACGAACAGCAGACAGAATCCGGCCAGCCCCTTGCCCAGCCAGACCGCGTGCACGGGCGCGGGCGAGGACAGGATGCCGATGCGTGCGCCGTTCATCTCCTCTATGGAAAACAGGTCGTTGAAGACCAGGACCAGGCCGAAGGCCGAGGCCAGCCAGAAGATGGCTCCGGCCGCCTGGGGCGAGATGGACCCGCCCAGCGGCTTGGACAGCGAAAACAAAAAGATCAGCAGCAGGCCGAGCAGGACCGCCTGGACCAGCCCCTGTCCCCCGGACAGGGAGAGCTTAAGGTCCTTCTTCGCGATGACCAGGGTGCGCTTCAGCATGCGCCCTCCGGGGTGAAGCCCGAGGCCGGGCCGAAATATTCCACCCTGCGCCCGCCCAGGGCCAGGACCTTGTCGGCCAGGGCCGCGTCCTCGTTCACGTGGTGGCTGATCCAGACGATGGCCGTGCCCCGGTCGCGCAGCCCCGCGATCTCGCCGCGCAGCCGTTTCAGCGAGGCCGGGTCCAGGCCGGTGCCGGGTTCGTCGAGAAAGATGAGTCTGGGGTCGGCCTGGTAGACACGCGCTAGATTCAGGCGCTGGGCCATGCCGCGCGAGAACGCCCCGGCCTTTTCCTCGGCCGCCCGCTCCTGCCCCACCCGCTTGAGCAGGGCCATGAGTTCGTCTCCGGTCGGCGACAGGCCGTACATGGACGCCCAGAAGCGCAGGTTCTCCAGGGCGGTCAGCCCGGGATAGATGAAGGTGGCGTGACCGAGATAGGCCGTCTCCTCGGGTTCGAGCCCGCGCAGGACCTCGCCCGCCGACGGCCTGCTCAGACCGGCCATGATGCGCATGAGCGTGGACTTGCCCGCGCCGTTGGGACCGGCCACCAGCAATATCTCGCCGGGGAGGACCTCGCAGGAGATCTCCTTGAAGACGAGCTTGTTGCCGAAGAACTTGGCCGCCCGCTTCACGGTCAGCAGCGGTTTGTCCGGGCCCGCCATCTACCCGACCTCGCCGGGCCTGGGCATGCGCCGCAGCAGCAGGAAGGCGAGCAGGCACATGATCGTGCCGCCGATCCAGATCCAGTTGACCAGCGGGTTGATGCTGATCTTGAAGCTCGCCTTGTTGTCCTCGGTCAGGCCGAGCAGCGTGGCGTAGAGCTCGTCGCCGAAGCTCGGGATGGTGCCCACCTCGGCGAACTGCTGGTTGGGGAAGTTCTTGTACATGCGTTTGTCGGGCCGGAGCACGCCCACGTCCCGGCCGTCCTTGGTGACCGCCAGGGTGGCCGTGGCCCGGACCTCGATGTCGCCCACGTTGCGGTCCTCGTGCAGCCCCGTATAGGTCACGGTGAACTCGCCGATGGCCACGGATTTTCCCTGGGCCAGAACCACCTCGCGCTCGGTCTTGTACGGCCCGGAAAAGGCCACGCCGAGGGCCAGGAGCACCAGGCCGAGGTGCACGCCGTAGGCCCCCCAGGACTGGCGCTGGGCGCGCAGGGCCGGGTACAGGGCGAAGAGCAGGACGATGCCGACCAGGGCGGCCACGGACGCGGCGGCGGTCAGGGCGGCCAGCACGTTGGTCATGCCCGACAGGTAGAACGCCGCAAAGGCCGCGACCAGCACGGCGCTGACCGCGATGAACCCTTTCTTGTTGCGGATGCCGCCCTTCCAGCCCAGCCAGGGGCAGAAGCAGAAGAGGAGCACCAGCAGGGCCATGAACGGCAGGCAGACCCGGTTGTAGAAGTGGGCGTCAAGGCCCATGGACGAGGTGGTCCACAACCGGCTGATGACCGGCCACATGGTCCCCAGGGTGACCACCAGGCCCAGCGCCAGGAGGAACCAGGCCGTGATGACCAGCAGCCCCTGGCGGCTCAGGAAATCGGACAGGGTGCGGTGGGTCGGCCGCTCGGACAGGAAGGTGACCATCAGGGTCACGACCAGGGTCGCGACCATGGACCAGAACAGGGGCTGGGCCACGCCGGACGCGCCGAAGGTGTGCAGGGAGTCGATCACCCCGGACCGGGTCAGGTAGGTGGAGAAGATGCACAGGACGAAGGTCAGGGCCATCAAAAAGACGTTGGTCCGCTGCAGGGCGTTGCGCCGGGATTCGATGATGGACGTGTGCAGCACGGCCGTGCCCGCGAACCAGGGGATCAGGGAGGCGTTCTCCACCGGGTCCCAGGCCCAGTAGCCGCCCCAGCCGAGTTCCATGTAGGACCACCAGCCGCCCAGGACGATGCCCGAGGTCAGGAAGACCCAGGACAGGACGTTCCAGTTGCGGACCACCTTGATCCACGATTTCTTCTCGCCGGCAATGGACGAGGCCAGGGCCGCGCAGGCCGGGATGGTGTACAGGGCGAAGCCCATGAACAGGAGCGGCGGATGGAAGATCATGCCCGGGTTGCGCAGCAGCGGATTCAGGCCGCGCCCGTCGGCCGGGGCCGGGATGATCTCGATGAACGGATTGGACCAGCCCGTGAGCAGGAGCAGGAAGAAGCCCTGCACGGTCAGGAAGAACATCCAGAAGAAAAGCTTGGTGTCCGAGCCGAGGGACTTGTAGCCGGGCGTGGCCACGAAGATCATGCCCGAGACGGCGATGATCAGCTCCCAGCACAGCAGCGATCCTTCGCGGCCGCCCCACAGGGCGGTCAGGGTGTAGACGAAGGACAGGGCGTTGTCCACGTTGTTGTAGACGTAGCGGAAGGAGTAGTCCCGGGAGGTCAGGGCGACCAGCAGGATGAGCGTGGAAAAGATGACGCCGCAGGCGGCGATGAACTGGCCGCGTTCCACCACGGTCAGGGTCTCCTCCTTCCTGGTCCAGGCGGAGAAACCGGCGAAACCGGCGAGAAAGAGGAAGGCGAGCAGGGAAAAGAGTAAACCGACGTATCCGGTCAGATGCATACAGACTCCTTACAACAAATTCGACATGCGGGGAAAGGGGGCGTCGCCCCCTGGCCCGCACTCGTGTCCGGCGGGTTCAACGGCGATAGAGGGGAAAGGACCGGGGCGCAATGATGTGAAAGAAAATTCACTAACCGGCCTGCCCCTGCCGCGCGTCCATCTGCTTGCTCTTCTCCTCGTACTTGGAGGGGCACTTGGTCACCAGGGTCCTGGCCAGGAAGACCTGCCCGTCCGGGGAGAACTTCCCTTCCACGATGACCTCGACGTCCGCTTTGAAGGTGTCGGGCAGCGCGCCCTTGTATTCCACCCGCAGGGTCTTGTCGTGCTCCATCTTGTCCACCAGGTCGAAGTCGGCCCCGAGCTTGCCGTCGGCGATGGCCAGCCCGGTGGGCGAGACCTTGCCGAACAGCCGGGCGTTGCCGATCTCGGCGCGATCCTGGGCTAGGGCCTCGGTCACGTTCAGGAAGTAAACCGAATCCTGGGTCAGGCCGGAAAAGATGAGGTAGGAAAGGCCGCCCAGGAAGAGCACCAGGGCGACGGCGTACACGGTTTTGTTGGACTTCTTGGCCATATGGTTCCTTGCGCAGAGCGCTATTCTTTTTTGTCCCCGCCGGTGGAGCCGTTGCGGGCGCGGGTCAGCTCGTCCCGCTGGGTGCGGGCGAGTTCCCGCATATCCACCACCTGGTCGGTCTCGTCAACTATTTCACTGCCCAAAATTTCCTCGAGCACATCCTCCAGGGTGACCACACCGGCCACCCCGCCGTACTCGTCCAGGACCACGGCCAGGTGCATGCGGCTTCCCAGAAACTGCACCAGCAGCTTGTCCAGGGTGACGGACTCCAGGACGAAGCGCACCGGGCGCATGATGTCCGACAGCTTGAGCTCGTCCCGGTCGTCGGCCAGGGCCTCGAGCACCAGCCGCCGATAGACCACGCCCACGATGTCCTCGGTATCCTCCTCGTACACCGGGATGCGGCTGTGCGGCCAGTTGGGGTGCTCCTCCCTGGCCTGGGCCACGGTCATGTCCGCGGGCAGCGAGAAGACCACGGTCCTCGGAGTCATGATCTGCTCCGCCGTCTTGGAGTCCAGGGAGAGGATGTTCCGGATGGAGGTCTCCTCGTACTGCTT
This sequence comes from Pseudodesulfovibrio sp. lm2024, assembly GCF_051175575.1. Classification (NCBI taxonomy): domain Bacteria; kingdom Pseudomonadati; phylum Thermodesulfobacteriota; class Desulfovibrionia; order Desulfovibrionales; family Desulfovibrionaceae; genus Pseudodesulfovibrio; species Pseudodesulfovibrio sp. lm2024. The sequence continues at coordinate 1,271,554 of NZ_CP195092.1, read as the reverse complement.
GATCACCCCGGAACGGCGCGTCAGGCTGACGATGGCCCGGATGTCGTCCTCGGTGTGGTCCGGCTTGGACTCCCTGTGGCTCACGGCCTTGGACAGCACGCCCATGATGGCGATGACCGGCTTGAACAGCCAGACCATGCCCTTGAGCGGCCGGGACAGGGGCGGCGCGATCACGTCCGAATAGAGCACTCCCAGGGTCTTGGGCATGATCTCCGTGAAAATGAGAATAATTACTGTAAAGGCGACTGTAAAGAGCCAGAGCGTGTCTTCGCCGTAGAGCTTGGCCCAGGCCCAGCCCGCCACGGCGGCCCCGGCGGTGTGCGCGCAGGTGTTCAGGGTCAGGATGGCGGTGATGGGCTCGTCGATCTTCGAGCGCAACTTATGGAGCAGAACCGCGGACTTGCGGCCGCTGTCCTTGAGCTTCTGGATGTCGGCCCAGCTCATGGAATAGAGCGCCGCTTCGGCCACGGAGCAGAATGCGGACACAAAGACGGCCACGCCGACAGCGAGTATGAGTTCAACCATGGGTTCTTTTCACTTCCTGGAAACGAGAGGAACGAACACGATGCATTACCGATGGATGTAGCAGATGCCACGGACCTGCGCAACACGCAACAGGCTTGACTTCCAAGGCGATTGAGGCGAACAGGACGGGCATGAATCCGAGCGCAGCCGAGCACCCCGCCGTGGTCTTCCGCCTGGGGCACATGGGCGACGTGGCCCTGGCCACCGGCGTCCTGTCCCACTGGCATGAGCGGACCGGACAGACCTTCGTCTTCGCGACCAGGGAGGCCAACCTGCCCCTGCTCGCCAACCACCCCGCCGTGGCCGGGACCATCGGCCTGACCAAAGCGGACCTGACCGACGCGGGCTGGCTGCGCAGGACCGGCGAGCTGGCCAGGCAATACGCCGGGAGCATGCTCGTGGACCTGCACGGCACCCTGCGCTCGCGCATCCTGGCCCTGCGCTGGAAGGGACCGGTCCGCCGCTACCCCAAGTTCGGCCTGGCCCGCCGCCTGTTCGAGCGCACCCGCTCCGACCGCTTCCGCGAAAAACTCGAGGCCCTGAACGTGCCCCAGCGATACGCCCTGGCCCTGGACCAGCACACCCCGAGCCGCGAGGCCGTGCTGCCGCGCATCTACCTGGCCGAAGCCGAGACCCGGGCCGCCGAACGGCACCTCTCGCCGATCTCCTGCCAGGGACCACGCGTGGCCCTGCACCCCTACGCCACCCACCCGTCCAAGCAGTGGCCCGCCGAAAACTGGATCCGGCTGGCCGCCCTGCTCGACGCGAAAGGCATAAACTGGTTCGTGGTGGGAAGAAACGAGACGCCGCTCACCAGCGGCCACGAGCGCGACCTGACCAACAAGACCGATCTGCGCGCCACCTGCGCGCTCCTTGAGCGAGCCGACCTGCTGGTCACCGGGGATTCGGGCCCCATGCACCTGGCCTGCGCGGTGGGCACCCCGGTGGTCGCCTTGTTCGGGCCCACGGCCCGCGCCTGGGGATTCTATCCGGCGGGTAACAAGGATGTGGTCCTGGAACGGGACCTGCCCTGCCGCCCCTGCTCCCTGCACGGGGCCAGAAAGTGCGCGCGCGGCTTCGAGTGCATGACCGAGACCAGGCCCGAAACGGTCCTGGACGCTGTCCTGGCCTCCCTGGCCTGATCGATCCGGCCCCGGGTCACACCCTCTTCCGTTCGCCCCAGTGGCGTTCGATCTCTTCGGCGCGTTCATCGAGCAGGTCGCGGACCCCGTCCGGGACCAGTAGGCTCAGGTTGCGGCGGTCCAGCCAGCGGCGGCGGATGTGCCCGCCCTTGATGTCCAGGCGGGGGGTGTCCAGCAGCCGGATGGAGGTGCCTCCGGGCAGCCGCCACGCGCCGTCGGCCTCCGATGCCGCCTCGGGCCAGTGTTCGGCCACGAACCCGGCCACGTCGTCGGCCGCCTCCCAGCGGTTGACCACCACCAGGGAGGACAGGGCCGGAATCTCCAGCCCGCGCCGCCAGTTGTGCAATTCCAGGAAAGTGGAAGCGCCCAGGATGAAATAGAGTTCGTTCTCCGGCGTCTCGGTGCGGTAGCAGGTCAGGGTGTCGCAGGTGAACGACGGGCCGGGCCGCTCGGCCTCCAGGGGGTTGGCCCCCAGGCCGGAGATGTCGGCTATGGCCCTGTGGACCAGCTCCATGCGCAGGTCGAAGGGCAGGACGTCCTTGCCCCGCTTGTGCGGCGGCTCGCTCGCCGGGACCAGCTCCACCCGGTCCAGGCCGAGCTGTTCGAGGACCTCCACGGCCATGCGCACGTGGCCGGTGTGCACCGGATTGAAACTGCCGCCCAAAATACCTATCTTCATTGCCGATCTCCTATGGTCCGGGATAATAGCCTCCCAGGGCCACGCCCGCAACCCGTGAAAAACAGCCCATTTTCGCAGCGCCAATAAAAAGGGCCGTCCTCAAGGACGGCCCGTTCAATTCATTTAAGTAGGTTCAAGGAAGGCTATTCCCGGATCTGCCCTTCGCCCAGCAGGACGAATTTGGCGCTGGTCAGCTCCTTGATGCCCATGGGGCCGTAGGCGTGGAGCTTGGAGGTGGAGATGCCGATCTCCGCGCCCAGGCCGAGTTGCGCGCCGTCGTTGAACCGGGTGGTGGAGTTGGCCACCACCAGGGAGGCGTCCACCTCGCGCACGAAGCGCATGCAGTTCTCGTAGTCCTCGGACAGGATAGCCTCGGTGTGGTTGGAGCCGTGGGCCGCGATGTAGTCCATGGCCTCGTCCATGTCCGCGACCACCTTGACCGCCAGGATCAGGTCCAGGAACTCGTAGCCCCAGTCCTCATCCGTTGCGGGCTCGGCGTACGCGCCGAGCAGGGGCAGGGACTCGGGGCAGGCCTTGAACTTCACGCCCTTGGGCCCGATGGCCTCGGCCACCCGGGGCAGCAGCTTTCCCGCCACGTCGCGGTGGACCAGCAGGCACTCCACCGCGTTGCAGCCGCTGGGGTACTGCGTCTTGGCGTTCTCGATGATCGGCACGGCCTTGTCGATGTCGCAGGAGGCATCGGCGAAAATCTGGCACACACCCTTGTAGTGCTTGAGCACCGGCATGGTCGCCTGGCTGGTCACGGCCCGGATGAGCCCCTCGCCGCCACGCGGGATGACCACGTCGATATACTCCTCGAGCTTGAGCATCTCGGCCACGGCCTCGCGGTCCGTGGTCGGGGGCACCTGGACCGCGTCGCTGGGCAATCCGGCCTTTTCCAGGGCCTTGTGCATCAGCCCGGCCAGGCATTTGTTGGAATGGAAGGCCTCGGACCCGCCGCGCAGGATGACCGCGTTGCCCGCCTTGAGGCAGAGGATGCCCGCGTCCACCGTGGCGTTGGGCCGGGATTCGTAGATCATGGCCACCACGCCGAGCGGCACGCGCATGCGGCCCACGAGCATCCCGTTGGGGCGCTTGGTCATGGACTCGATCTCGCCCACGGGGTCGGCCATGGCCGCCACCTCGCGGCACCCCTGGATCATGGAATTCAGGACCTTGTCGCTGATGGTCAGCCGCTGCACGCGGGCCTTGTCCAGGCCGTTTCCGGCGGCCGCGTCCAGGTCGAGCCCGTTGGCCTCCCGGATGGCCGGGGCCTCGGCCTCCAGCAGTTCGGCAAGGAACAGCAGGGCGTCCTGCTTGGCCTTGCCCGAGGCCGCCGAAAGCTTGCGTGACGCCGCCTTGGCGCGCTTGCCCATGTCCACCATCTGTTCGCGTAAATCCATGAACATTCTCCTTGAAATTATCGACGCCGGAACCGAACGAAATTCTGCCCAGGCGAGCCAATTTGCTAACCTCCTCCGGGGGATAAAGTCAATTCCCGTCTTCGCCGACCGAATACACTTTGGATTGACGGACGCCGATCGATTTACATTTTTTGTTATTTGCTCCGGCAACGGCTTGATTACAGTCGCTGTTTTTGGCTATTTTGCGTCTTCCCGCCAAAATAGCCTTTGACCTTTTTTACAATTTTGCTTATCAAGCCCTCTGCGTTGCCGGGCCTCGCTTCCCGGCCCGTTTACCACAAAAATCACCCTCATGGAGGCATGAAAATCCCATGGCTGCAACCAATCCCGTTCAACCCGACGTGCTGACCGACATCGAGGCCCGCACGCCCGAATCCATGCACCCGATCCTCGAAGCCGCGTTCACCTACCGCAAGCAGCTGATCATCGCGGTCTGCGTCATCCTGGCCGCCACCGTGGCCTACACGGGCTACCAGGCCTACAGCGCCCGGGCCGAAGCCGGCGCCCAGGCCGCCCTTGGCGAGATCATGGTCTCCTCCACCGGGGCAGACCGTCTGGCCAAGCTCGACGCCATGCTTAAGGACGTCACGGATTCCGTCCGGCCCGCGGTCACCCTGGAGGCCGCCCAGACCGCCACGGAGCTGGGGGACTACGCCAAGGCCCAGGGCTACTGGGAAGGCCTGGTCGGCCTGACCGAGGGCGAGATGCAGTTCGTTGCCCGCCTGGGCCGCGCCAAGGCCATGGTCCTGGCCGGACACGGGGCCGACGCCCTCAAGGAGATGAAGGAACTGGCCGGACTGGCCTCCGCCGCCTACACCATTCCGGTATACCGCCAGCTCGCGCAGGCAGCCGAGGCCGCGGGCGACAAGGCCGAAGCCCTGGCCGCCTACAAGAAGCTGGACGGCGAGAACGTCGGCGACAAGCCTTTCATCGAGTACAAGATCTCCCAGTTGGAAAGCAAATAATCGAATCATCTAGTTAAAGAGGCCGGACGCAACCGCGCCCGGCCGCAGGAGAGGCAAAATGGCAAATCCGCTCTTGGGTGACACCCCCGGCGACACCCATCTGCTCCTCGGCAACGAGGCCATCGTGCGCGGCGCCGTGGAAGCGGGCATCCAGGTGGTGACCTGTTATCCCGGCACCCCATCAAGCGAAGTGCCGGACACGTTCTACCGCATTTCGCCCGACGGCAAATATTACTTCGAATACTCGGTCAACGAGAAGGTCGCCCTGGAAGTGGCCGGAGGCGCGACCCTGGCCGGCGCCATGACCATGTGCACCATGAAGCACGTGGGCGTGAACGTGGCCGCCGACCCGCTGATGACCCTGTGCTACGTGGGCGCGCCCGGCGGACTGATGCTCCTGTCCGCCGACGATCCCGGCTGTCATTCCAGCCAGAACGAGCAGGACAACCGCATCTACGCCCGCCTGGGCGGCATGCCGGTGCTCGAGCCCGCCTCGGCCCAGGAGGCCAAGGACATGGCCCGCGACGGCCTGCTTCTCTCCAAGAAGCACGGCGCGCCCCTGCTGCTGCGCACCACCACCCGCGTCAACCACCTGCGCGGCCCGGTCGAGTTCGGCCCGGCCCCGGCCCCCGGCAAGCCCGAAGGGTTCAAGCGCAACCCACCGCACTGCGTGCCCATCCCGGCCTTTTCCCGGCCCATGCACGTCCGCCTGATGGAACGCATGGAGGCCCTGCGCGAGGAGGCCGAGAACTCCCCGTACAACAAGGTCACCGGCAGCGGCAAATACGGCATCGTCTGTTCCGGCATCGCCCGCGCCTACGTGGCCGACGCCCTGGACAACGCGGGACTGGCCGACAAGGTTTCGGTCCTGGAGCTCGGCTTCTCCAACCCCCTGCCCGAGAACATGTGCCTGGACTTCATCAAGTCCGTGGACACGGTCCTGGTGGTCGAGGAGCTGGAGCCGGTCCTGGAGAACGACCTGCGCGTCCTGGCCCAGAAGAACGGGCTTTCCATCGAGATCAAGGGCAAGGACGTCCTGCCGCGCAACGGCGAGTTCGACGTGACCCTGGTCGAGAACGCCATCCGCGAGGGGCTGGGCGAAGCCCCGGTGCCCACCTGCGAATGTTCCCTGCCCGAGCTGCCCGGCCGTCCGCCGAACCTGTGCGCCGGGTGCCCGCATCGCGGCACCTACTACGCGGCCCGCAAGGTCTTCGGCGACGACGTGGTCTACTCCTCGGACATCGGCTGCTACACGCTCGGCCTGCTGCCCCCGCTGCAGACCGCCGACTTCCTGCTGTGCATGGGGTCCTCCATCTCGGCGGGCGGCGGCGTGGCCAAGGCGTCCGGCCAGAAAGTGGTCGCCTTCATCGGCGACTCCACCTTCTTCCACTCCGGCCTGACCGGCGTGGCCAACGCCGTCTTCAACGCCCATGACGTGCTCATCGTCATCCTGGACAACCGGACCACGGCCATGACCGGCCACCAGCCCAACCCGGGCGTGGACAAGACGGTCATCGGCGACAACGACCACCCGCTGGACATCGAAGCCGCCGTGCGCGGCCTGGGCGTCACCGAGGTGCGCACGGTCAACCCGTTCAACCAGAAGAAGACCATGGCCGCCCTGGAAGAGCTCGGCGAGATGGGCGGCGTGCGCGTGCTCATCGCCAAGGAGCCCTGCCCGCTGTACACCCGCCGGGTCTACAAGAAGGTCGCCCCGCAGGTGGCCTACGTGGCCGAGTCCTGCACCGGCCGGTTCGACTGCCTGGACAAGCTGGCCTGCCCGGCCATGTACAAGGAAGGCGGCAAGGCCGCGGTCAATCCGATCCTGTGCAACGGCTGCATGCTCTGCCTGCAGGTCTGCGGGCACATCAAAGCCAAGAAGAGAGGCAGCTAACCATGCCCGATACCAAGAAAATCCGCATATTCATGACCGGTGTGGGCGGCCAGGGAACCCTGACCGCCACCACCCTGCTGGCCAAGACCGCCCTCAGCCAGGGGCTGACCGTGACCTCGGGCGAGATCCACGGCATGGCCCAGCGCGGCGGCGTGGTCGAGTCCACGGTGCTGATCGGGTGCAAGTCGCCCAAGATCGGCATCGGCGAGGCCGACATCCTCCTCGGGTTCGAGCCCATGGAGACCATGCGCGCCCTGCCCTATCTGCGCCAGGGCGGCCTGGTGGTCTCGTCCACCGAGTACATGCCGCCCCTGTCCGTGGCCATGGGCAAACAGGAATGCCCGACCATCGACGACATCAAGAAGGCCGTGTCCGCCTGCACCGACAAGGTGTACTTCATGGCCAACCAGTCCATCGGCCTGGAAGCGGGCGCCGTGCAGGCGGGCAACATCGCCATGCTCGGCGCGCTCTGCGCGGCCGGTGAACTGCCCTTCGGCCCCGAGGCCCTGGAAGCCGCCATCAAGGCGAACCTCCCGGCCAAGCTTCAGGCCGTCAACCTCAAAGCCCTGGAACTCGGCGTCAAGGCCCTGAACTCCTAGAGCTTGAACTCCCAGAGAAAGTAGAATGGCAACCAACACACAGGACCACTCCGATGATCTCAGCTATCTGCATACGCTGAAGACCATTCAGGAAACCTTGAGGAAGGAGACGACCCTCGAGGAATCGCTCAACGCGCTCCTGAAAACCCTGGCCCTGGACATGGAGTACGTCCGGGCGTTCATGGTCATCATGGACCCCAAGACCGAGAACCTGAAGCTCTCGCTGACCTACAGCCCGGCGCAGTCCGACGACGTGACCTATTCGCCGGGCCGGGGCATCATCGGCCGGGTCTTCGACTCGGGCCAGTCCATCAGCGTGCCGCGCATGTCCGACGACCCCGAGTTCCTGAACAAGGCGTTCGGCCGCAGCGAGGACGAGTTGCGCAAGCTCGGCTTCATCTGCGTACCGGTCATCAACCTGCGCTCGGACGAGGCCGAGGTCATCGGCGCGCTGTCCGTGGACGTGCCGCTCATTCCGGCGGACGACATGAAGGCCCACCGCGACTTCCTCGAGGTGGTGGCGGGCATCATTGCCGGGCACGTGGCCCAGCTCCAGGAGGAGATGGCCACCCAGAACCACCTGCTCTCCCAGGGCCTCATGGCCGGGGGGGCGGAGACGACCCCGCCCAAGGACTTCGTGGCGGCCTCCAAGGCCATGCGCCTGGTCCTGCGCCAGTCCACCCAAGTGGCCCCGAGCCGGGCCACGGCGCTGTTGCGCGGCGAGTCCGGCACCGGCAAGGAGCTCCTGGCCGAGGCCATCCACCAGTCCAGCCCGCGCGCGGACAAACCGCTGATCAAGCTCAACTGCGCGGCCCTGCCGTCCGAACTCATCGAGTCCGAACTGTTCGGCCACCAGAAGGGCGCGTTCACCGGGGCCTTCCAGACCAAGCGCGGCCTGTTCGAGGTGGCGGATCAGGGCACCCTGTTCCTGGACGAAATCGGCGAGCTTTCCCTGGACGCCCAGGCCAAGGTCCTGCGCGCCATCCAGGAAAAGGAGATCCAGCGGGTCGGCTCCGAGCAGACCATCACGGTCGACGTGCGCCTCATCTGCGCCACCCACCAGCCGCTGGAAGAGCTGCTGGAAAAGGGACTGTTCCGCGAGGACCTGTACTACCGCATCAACGTCTTCCCGATCTTCATCCCGCCGCTGAAAGAGCGCCGCGAGGACATCCTTCCCCTGGCCGAACATTTCCTGTCCGAATTCACCGACGAGTACGGCAAGGAAGTCAAACGCATCTCCACGCCCGCCATCGAGCTGCTGGTGATGTACCACTGGCCGGGAAACGTGCGCGAGTTGAAGAACTGCATGGAGCGCGCGGTCCTGCTCTGCGAGGAGCAGGTCATCCGCACCTACCACCTGCCGCCGACCCTCCAGTCGGCCGAGAGCTCGGCCACGGGCACCAACCTGTCCTTCGGCGAGGCCGTGGCCAAGTTCGAGCAGGAGCTGCTCATCGACTCGCTCAAGAAGACCGGCGGCAACATGCTCCAATCCGCCCGCGACCTGCGCGTGTCCTACCGGATCGTCAACTACAAGGTCAAAAAGTACAACATCGACGTGAAGAAGTACTCGCAGACCAAGAAGAAGACCAAGAAGAAGCTCGAGGTCTAGCCTCGGCGCGACAGCGATACAGAAAAAGGCGGCCCGGAATCTCCGGGCCGCCTTTTCATTTGCCTTTGGGAGGCGCTATTTGAAGGAACGGGAGAACAGGTCCTCGAGCGCCTTCTTGCCGTTGTCCTCCAGGAAGCGGGTGCCGGTGCCGGTGAAGTGTCCGGCGGAGATCACCGGGGCCTCCACGGCCACCCACGCGCCGTGTTCCCATTTGGACCAGGCGTCCTTGGCCTGGTCGAAGACGAACAGGTCCTTGTTGCAGATCTTGGCGAACTCAGCGCCCCAGCCGGTGCCGCCCTTGACCGTGCCGTCCTCCAGGATGGTGCCGACCACGAAGATCTGCTGGCTGGCGTCCACCTGCCACATGATGGTCTGCAGGACCTTGCGCATCTTCTCCGCGTTGGTGAACTTGCGGTTCAGCAGGCGGGAGACGTAGGTCAGGCTGACGTCCTTCTGGGTCAGTTCCTCGTCGGTCAGCACGCGCACGCCGCGGGTGCGCTCGATGCGGTGGCCCTCGAACGTGTAGTTCACTTCGGACAGGCCGTGGTATTCGGCGAGCTTGCCGAACTGATTCTCGGCACCCTGGGCGCCGCCGCTGAAAAGAGTGTAATTCTGGTTGGGCATGGTCTCTCCTTGATGTGATTCAATGCGAAATTCGGTCGCGGCCGTCGGCCTGATACGGACACTATGCACATCCAGCCGCCGCGAAGCAATGCCACTTGCCCCAAAACAGGCCAAAAATCCACCATTTTCCGGTAAAAAATAACGATTCGCATATTCGGACCGCCCGGCCTGACGCCGTCCCCGCATTGACATATGGGAGATCGTGGCTACTTAATTGTAATAACGACTATCATTGTCACCCTTGGAGGTGATCACATGATCCACAAGGTTACAAACATTGCCCTGACCGGCGTCCTGCTCCTGACGCTCGGGTTCGGGATGAGCATATTTTCTTCATCGGAGGGACAGGCCATGGCTGACACTACCGACACCAACTACGAGATAGCCACCCTGGCGGGCGGCTGCTTCTGGTGCGTGGAATCGGATATGGAAAAGCTGCCCGGCGTGATCAAGGTCATATCCGGCTACGCAGGCGGCACCGAACCCGATCCGTCCTACGAGCAGGTTTCGAGCGGGTCCACCGGCCACCGCGAGTCGGTGCAGGTGACGTTCGATCCCGCACGGATCAGCTACGCCCAGATCCTGGACCACTACTGGCGGCACTTCGACCCCACCGACACCGGCGGCTCCTTCGGCGACCGGGGGTTCCAGTACACCTCGGCCATCTTCTACCACAACGAAAAGCAGCGCGAGACCGCCGAGGCCTCCAAGCTGGCCCTGGACCGGTCCGGCCGGTTCGACAAGCCCGTTGCCACCCCGCTCATCGAGTTCACCACCTTCTACCCGGCCGAGGGCTACCACCAGGACTACTACAAGCACAATCCCGTGCGCTACAAGACCTACCGCTACTTCTCGGGCCGCGACAAGTTCGTGGAGAACCACTGGGGCGATCAGGCCGACGACGTCATCGAGGCCGCCCGCGACAACGCGCTGGTCACCGCCGCCGGAGGCGATTTCGTCAAGCCCGACGACGACACCCTGAAGCGGACACTCACCCCCCTGCAGTACAAGGTCACTCAGGAGGAAGGTACGGAACCGCCCTTCAACAACGAATACTGGGACAACCACGCCGAGGGCATCTACGTGGACGTCGTCAGCGGCGAGCCGCTCTTTTCGAGCACGGACAAGTACGAATCCGGCACGGGCTGGCCGAGCTTCACCACCCCGCTGGTGCCCGGCAACATCGTGGAAAAGGAGGACCGCTCCCTCTTCTCGGTGCGCACCGAGGTACGCAGCAAGGCCGGCGACAACCACCTGGGCCACGTTTTCGACGACGGACCGCAGCCCACCGGCCTGCGCTACTGCATGAACTCGGCCGCCCTGCGCTTCGTGCCCAAGGACAAGATGCAGGCGGAGGGGTACGGGGAATTCCTGTATCTGTTTGACTAACCGCGGCGCACCACGCAGCGACCACACCGGGAGCCGTTCCATTTGGAGCGGCTCCTTTTTTTCGCCGGCGGAAGGACAATTTCCCGTTTTTGTACTAAGCGGCTTTGCCTCGGCGGCATCCAGTGCTATGGTCTATAGTAAGGAGGCTTTCATGCACCGAAGCAAAATTCTGTGGGTCCTGCTCGCTACCGTGCTTTTCTCCGCCCTCGTGCTCGCGGACCGGTATGTCATGGCCGATCGCCCCACGCGCCTGGTCTGCGACATATGGCCCCCTTACCAGATGGAGACCGAAAACGGGTACACGGGGCTGTCGGTGGACGTGGTCCGGGCCGTGTACACGCGCATGGGCATGGACAACATCGAGATCATGGCCCTGCCCTGGAAGCGGGCCCTGGACATGGTCAGGTTCGGTGATGCCGACGGTCTGTTTTCGGCCAACCTCACTCCGGAGCGGGCTCTTTCTTTCGCCTACCCCAAGGAGCCGCTGTTCGAATCGCCCTGGGTGATCTGGACCCGCAAGGGCACGACCATCCGCTCCCTGAACGACCTCAAGGGCAAAAAGATCGGGGTGGTCCTGGGCTACAGCTACACCCCGGAATTCTGGGACTTCATCCAGACCTACTGTTCGGTGGAGGAGGTTTACAGCGACAAGATCAACTTCCGCAAGCTCGCCCTGGGCAGACTGGACGCCACCGTGGCCGATATCGGCAACGGCTTGACCCTGGCCGCATCGGTAGAGGGCGGCATCCATCCCAACTTCGACTACGAGATAAAGAGGGACGGGCTATACCTCATGTTCAACAAGGAACGCACCTCCGAACGATTCGTAAAGAAGTTCTCCGACACGCTCAAGGCGTTCAAGCAGACCGAGGAATACCGATCCATCCTGAAAAAATATCTCGGCCCGGAGCACTAAACCAGGACTCCCGCCTGTCGCGTGCCTCTTTTGACGAACAAGGACTTTCGATATAGCGTATTACAATGCGGCAGGCCAAATAACCTGGCCCTGCCGCTACACCCGAACCAAGGGAGCGAACCATGTACGTTGTCTACCTGGCCGTTATCGCCGTCGTCTGCGCCATCCTGAACTGGTTATTCACCGACGCGACCTTCTTCGCCACGCTCCTGGCCTGGCTCCTCGGCGTCCAGGTCGGCCTGGGCGCATTGTGGGCCTTCCTCGGCCACTACTACAAATCGGACCAGGTGGCCGCCTACATCGGATGGCGGCCCGGCAGCCCGTTCCAGAAGGAAATAGCCTTCGCCAACCTGGCGCTCGGCGGCTGCGGCGTCCTCGCCTTCGGCCTGCGTCACTCCCCCATGCGCGACGGCTTCTGGCTCGCCACCATCCTCTTCGCCACCTTCTTCCTGGTCGGCGCCTTCACCGTCCACGCCGCCGACCTCCGCGTGGGCGGCAACAAAAAACCCGGCAACGCCGGGCCCGTGTTCTTCGCGGACATCATCATGCCGGTGTTGCTGTGGTTGTTGTATTGGTTGCGGTAAATTAGCCTTGAACACGATGTCCTACGACAATTAACCATTTGCGTTTCATCACACTAACTTGCTCGATTCTCAAAATAAATCTAGAAATCAATGCCCACAAAAAAAGTGAGTAACCTATGGATAATCTTAATAAAATTGCTCTGTTATATTAGCCTAATTCTGAAAACACCAACCAAATACCATAAGCCAATATTAACTTTCGAAATTATTAATAATTTTTAAAATGGAGGGTAATCACCTGATATAGAAGTCGACATCCATGGATATTGTCCCGTTGTGGAGAAAAAAGAAGAATTAGTATACCCTAAATTTCCCCAATATTCTGTTGGATCGCCTTGCCTACAATCACATTTCATATTGTTCGTAATAACCATCCAAAATTCATTACCTTCTGCTTTTTTTTATACCGCAGCTTACAGACTCTACAAGATTTCCTTTCGCAAGATTATCATCTTTAACAAGTTCAGTTTCCTTTTCAATAGTGTTAATTATAGAAATAAATTCGTCTACTACCTCACCACAATGCTCATCAAGTATTCTTTTGTCAAAAACAAATGACAATTCTTTATGTGTCTCGACTATATCCTCTTTATACCATCCGTACGGCCTCCCTTCCATAACACAAGTAACGTATTTTAATATGCTATCATGACCAATCAACGCATTTTGACTTTGAAGATTCAAAACTCTCGCCGATTTGTATGTACTTGTATATGCAGACAACGACAAAGAATCTGTGATATAAATTAATACTATTTTAATCCAATGCTCATTCTTACTTTGATAAAGTTGAACAGAACATTCGCTAAAACCTAAATTTTTTAGCATCTTATACCACTCATAATCCGTATTGGTAGGCACTGGAGTATTAATCTCAAACAACTCTCCAAGCCTTTGCTCTATCTCCAAAGTTGTATGATTTATATTCTGCTTTATATATTCAACATCTTCACTCTTAATCGGCCTAAAATGTGCCAATGAGTTTCTTATACTAACTACTTCACTCATCTTAATTCTAATACTTTCCTTGCTTCCTTGAAAATAATTTTTAAACGACTTCCCCCAATAGGCATCTGATAATATGATCGATATCAACTCTCCACTCGTCAAGTGCATGATTGGACATTCAACATGATAACCAAGATAACCAAACTTCTCTGCTTGGCTTTTCCTTTTCTTATATATAGATTGAACAGATTGATTTTCAGTATTAGAATCACTAAAACTAGCGTCCATCCACTTATCATGAAACACATTTTTTAATACAGTATATACGAAAATTCGCAACGCGTTTTCAAACCTAAACAAGACACTAAGTGCTTCGTAATAATGTAGACATAGCCAGTTATTAGGGACATCTATCATATTTTCGTCATTTCGAACGCAACTTTTCCAATCCATATTCTCCTCCTTTTACCGAAACTGATTGCATTACCGATTTTAACTATACCAATTTCGATATAAAGGCACAAAAAAAAGAGCCGCCCTTTTGGGCGGCCCTCTTCTTTTCCGTATCGCAAATAATCCCTACGCCTTGAACACCCTCGGCGCACCGCCAGTATCCTCAACTCTAAATCCAGCCCCCGCGATCTTATCCCTTAACTCATCCGACAGGCCAAAGTCCTTGGCTTCCCGCGCCTTCTGTCTGTCCGCGACCATGCCCTGGACTTCCCCCGGCAGGTCGCCGAGGGGGACGGGCATTTGGGCGGGGTCGAGGATGGCGAGGATGGTGTCGATGGCCTTGAGTTCGTCCAGGCAGGTCTTGGCCGCCGCGCCGGACAGGGCGTTGTCGGCGGTCCAGTGGTTGACCTGTTTGATGAACTTGAACAGGGCGGGCCAGAAGCGGTGGAGGTTGAGGCCTTCGTCCAGGGCGGTCCTGAAGGCCGCCTTGACGTCGAAGACCGCCTGCTCCACGTCGGTGGGGACGGCGTCGCCGCGCGCGTCCAGCGCCAGGGTCAGGGCCACCGCGCCCTCCTGGATGCGCCGCCAGTTGCGGGCCCACATGGCCAGGTTTTCGTCCGACGCGCACAGGGTCTTGCGGGTGGCCACGGAGAGCAGCCACAAGCGGGCCGCGCGATAGCCGCCGAGCTTTTCGGCCACCGTGGCGAGCGTCTCGCCCTCGGCGTCCGAGGTCTGCTGGCAGACCATCCACGCCTGGGCCTCGCGCCCGGCCGTGGACCAGATGGCCCGCAGGTTCTCCAGGTGCGGGAAGCGGTGCTTGTCCGAGCCGATCATCACGTCGGTGCGGCCCGATTCGTCCAGGGCCATGGCCGCGTGCTGCAAAAACCAGCTGGGGCGCACGTTGCCCCACTGGGTCTCCAGGACCTCGCCGCGCTTCAGGTCCATGAGCGAGGCCCGCTTCAGGAGCGTGAAGTCCAGCGGGTTGTCCTTGACGTAGGCGTCCAGGTCCACGGTGCGGCCGCCGGACACCTTGTCCAGGTCCACGGTGCCGATCTCGCCGTACCGCTTGTCGCGGAACACGTCGAAGTAGACGCTGCGCAGCTTCTCGTAGGCCAGCCCCTTGCCCAACAGCTTGCGGCAGAGGGTGAGCGCGGTCTCGTTGCTGTTCGACGACAGGGGAAATTTCAGCGACTCGGACAGCCCCATGGCCCGGCCGCGCGCCAGGATCGCCTCGCGAAGATCGGCGGCAAACGACGCCCGGTCCGTGCCCGCCTCGCGGGCCGCCGCCAGGGTGCGGTCGTCCATGTCGGTCAGCCCGGCCACGCCCTCGACCTCCACGCCGCGCCCGGCCAGGTGCCGAACGAACACGTCGAGCAGGGCCAGCCTGCGCCAGGAGTCCAGGCCGTCCGGGTTGTCCAGGCTCGGGCCCATGGTGTACGCGCCCAACCCCGCGCCGGTGTTGAGCATCTTGTCCGCGCCCGAGGCCATGTCAAAGATCGTCACCCCGCTGCCGGAGCGCTGGCGGTAGAGGTGGGTGGACAGGTAGCGCTCGCCCGAGTCCGGGAACACGACCACGATGAGGCCCTCGTCCAGCCGCTCGGCCAGCTGCAACGCCCCGCCGAGCGCCGCGCCCGAGCTCATGCCCGCGAAGATGCCCTCGTGCCGGGCCAGCCTGCGGCAGTTCTCGAAGGCGTCCTCGTCCTCCACGTGCAGAATCTCGTCCAGGGCGTGCTTATCGTAAATGCCCGGCGGGTAGGATTCGAGCATGTTCTTGAGGCCCTGTATCTTGTGGCCCGCGTAGGGCTCCACCGCGGCCACGTAGACGTCGCCCATCTCGTGCAGCCTTTTCGCGATGCCCATGGCCGTGCCCGAGGTGCCGAGCGTCATGACGCAGTGCGTCACCTTGCCGCCGGTCTGGTTCCAGATTTCGAGCCCGGTGCCCATGTAGTGCGCCCGGATGGAGGCCGGGTTGTTGTACTGGTCCATGAGCACGTACTTGTCCGGCTCCTCGCGGGCGTAGCGATAGGCCTGCTCGATGGCCCCGTCCGTAGCCAGGTGGCCCGGGGTCAGCTCCAGCTCCGCGCCATAGGCGGCCATGATCATCTTGCGCTCCTCGCTGGCCGTCTCGGGCATGAGCAGCTTGATGCGGTAGCCCTTGATGGCCGCGACCATGGCCAGCCCCACGCCGGTGTTGCCCGAGGTGGCCTCGATGATGATCTTGTCCCTGGTCAGCTCGCCCGACTCCTCGGCGGCCGCGATCATCGCCGCAGCCACGCGGTCCTTGATGGACCCGCCCGGATTCTGACACTCGATCTTGGCCAAAATCCTGACGTTCGGATTGGGATTGAGGTGGCGTATTTCCACCAGCGGCGTGTCGCCGATCAGCTCAAGCAGGTTCTTGTTCATCGTAGCGCCCTGGAATCATGCGGGTTGGGTTCTGAATGGATGCCCGCACCGTAGGGCAAAAACAGGCTTGGCGCAACTGGCATGCAAAGTGCATTTTCCCGGTCGAACCGTCATTTTTTGAGCACGCGAGGCCGTATCATGAATCCGTACCCGTTCCTGAAAGACAACATCGAATACCTGCAACGCACCGGAAACCCCATCTTCCAGTGGCTGTCCACCCGCCCGTTCAACGAGGATCTGCTCAAGACCCGGCTCTTCCGCAACGAGTTCGGCCTGCACGACTGGCGCATGGACGAAGGCAAGGGCATGTTCGAATCCCTGCCCCCGGAGGGGCTGTACGGCAACTGGCTGCACCCGGAAAAGGCCGCGACCTCGGCCACCTTCGTGGTCGGCTGCAACCTGGGCTATGGCATCAACCACCTGCTGACCAACACCCCGGACACCCACAAGATCATGCTCCTGGAGCCGCGCTCCGAGATGCTCCTGGCCTGCCTGGGCCAGACCGACTACCGGCCCTTCCTGGAGAACAAGAAATTTCACCTGATGGTCCCGGACGAGCGGTTCCTGTCCGAAGTGATCCGCAACCTGGACCTGCAGTTCATCTACGGCCAGATCCACCTCAAGAGCGACATCCCCAGCCGCCAGCTCGGGCCGGAGTACGCCCGCTGGGCCACCTGGATGCGGAACAAGCTCGAAAACTTCTCCCTGGAGCTGTCCACCCTGCGACACCGCCAGGACGTCATGGTCGGCAACGAGATCGACAACTTCGCCAAGGCCATGCGCGACGGCAGCCTCAAGCCCATGGAGGGCAAGGGCGCGGGCGTGGGCGCGGTCATCCTCGGCGCGGGCCCGTCGCTGGAGACCATGGCCCCCCTGCTCAAGAAAAAGATGGGCCACGTGCTCTACACCTGCGCCCTGCAGACCATCCCGTCCCTGCAGAACCTCGGCATCAAGCCGCACCTGTGCGCGGCCATCGACTACGACAAGTCCATGCTCAAGATCTTCGAGCGGTTGGACCCGGACTTCGTCCAGGACGTGCCCCTGGTCTATTCCACCAAGATCGACCCCATGGTCCTCAAGCGCTACCCCGGCCCGACCCTGCCCCTGTGGACCATAGGCGGCGTGGGCACCAAGGTGCTCAAGGAGCGGGACCTGGTGCTCGACGCGGGCGGCAACGTCTCGGTGACCCTGTCGCGTTTTCTGCGCTACTGCGGGGTCTCCCACCTGCTCCTGGCCGGGCAGGACTACGCCTGGATCAACGGCATGTCCCACTCGGGCGGCCACCACAACCACACCACCGACCGGAAGCGGCGCTCCTGGCACCAGACCACCCGCAACATGGACGGCGAGGAGATCCTGACCACGGTCCAGTACATGACCGCCAAGCGCGAGCTGGAGGAGGACCTCAAGCAGTCCGAGTTCCCGATCTTCAACCTCTACGGCGGCGGCGTGGTCATCGAGGGCACCAAGGTGGTGGACGTGGACACGGCCTACACCAAGGGCGTCCTGGCCTCGGCCCCGGGCGCGGTGGAGAGCTTTTTGCGCGAACTGAACAACTGCCGCCACGCGGTCCCGCCCCTGCGCATGGAACCGCGCTCGCCCATGTGGTCCACCTCCATGCGCAACGCGGAAAAGCACCTTTCCAAGCTGTTCAGGGACCTCAAGGACAATCAGCAGGAGATCCACGAGGCCTTGAGCCGGGTGGAACTGTTCATGAAGCAGGACCCGCTGTACTGCCCGTACCTGTTCAACGAGATCATCGACATGGCCGGGCTGACCAAGGCCAAGCACCGCTACGAATCCAAGGACCTGGGCGAGTTCAAGCGCATCGCCAAGTCCACGCTCAAGAAGGTCCGCGAGATCGACCGCAAGGTCTGCCTGGCCGCCGACGAACAGGCCGTGGCCTGATTGGAATCAGGGGCCGCCAACACCCCGCCGACACGGGCGATCCATTGCCGGAACAGGAGGCTTGTCTTTGCGCCGGTTCCGTGAAATAGTCCCTCGCCATGGACGAGAAGAAACCCTTCCTGACCGAGGACGGCACCCTGGTCATCCCCTTTGAATGTTCGGACAACGCCGACAAGTACTGGAAACAGGAAGGCAAGTCCCTGACCGACATCCTCAAGGACCTGAAGGCGAGCCCCGAGATCTGGGCCCGGTACACCCACGAACCTTACCCGCAGAACGGAGACGGCGAGTCATAGACCGCCGCCGCGCCCCGGCTTGCCTGGGCCCTCCCAATGGCTTATAAACCCGCATGCGCTGTACTTCCCTGAAACATTGGGCGCTCTACTCCGCGCCGCTCCTGCTCATCCTGGCCGCCCTCTGGCTCGGGTTCGACAGCGAGCGCGACGCGGCCCTGTTCTTCAAGCACTACCGCGCCGCCCACGCCGGGCTGACGGTGTTCATGAAACTCGTCACCGACTGGTGCAACCCCCTGTTCTATCTCGTCTACGCGATCATGCTCCTGACCGCCTGGCGGTCCGGCAACCGGGAGCGGCTGCGCTTCATCCTGGTCGTGCTCGTGGTCCAGGGGCTGGTGGCCGGGCTGGCCGTGCATTTCACCAAATATCTCATCGGCAGGCCGCGCCCCGGCCAGGGCCACTGGTACGAGCCCCTGTCCGGCCGGGCCGCGCAGGAGGCCCTGCCCTCGGGGCATACCGCCGAGTACACCGGCTGGACCCTGCCCCTGGCCCTGCGGCTGTCGCGCACGGCGGTCACCACGCTGCTCGGCCTCTCCCTCGGCCTGGTGGGCTTCTCGCGCATCTACCTCGGCTGGCACCACCCCACGGACGTCTTCTTCGGCTGGCTGCTGTGCAGCGTGGGCGGTTTCGCCGCCGTGATCATCGCCGATTCCTCGCTTTTCAGGAGATCATGACATGACCGCCCTTCAATCCATATGGACCCGGCTCGAAAACCACCCCTGGCTGACCATGACCCTGGCCGTGCTGGCCCAGACCTGGTTCGCCCTGAACAACCGCGCCCTGTGGTTCTCGGACGAGGTCCGCTACGCCGACGCCTACAACAACCTGGCCGCCAACGGGAAGTGGGTCGTCCTGGCCCTGAACGGCCAGCCCTATCCGGACAAGCCGCCGGTCTATTTCTGGTTCCTCTGGCTCCTGGACAAGCTGACCCCGTTCCACCAGCCCGCCGTGTTCTTCCTGGGCGCGGCCCTCTCCGGACTGTTCTTCCTGGGCGCGGCCCTTTTCCTGGCCCGCACGCTCAAGTTCGACCGGACCACCTCCCTGGCCTCCACGCTGATCCTGATCTCCACCTTCATGGTCGCGGCCCTGCTGCATTACTCGCGCATGGACCTGATGTTCGCGGCCCTGATCATCCTCTGCCACGCCGCCTTCTACCGGGCCTATACCGGACAGTCCGAGGGCTGGTGGCCGGTCTGGGGATTCCTCCTGGCCGGGGCCGCCACCCTGGTCAAGGGGCCGCTGGGCTTCCTGTTCCCGGTGGTCAACATCACCCTGTTCCTGCTCTTCAAGGGCGAGGCCAAACGACTGCTCTCCCGGCGCACGGGGCTGGGCGTGCTGGCCATGCTCGCCATGCTCGCCGCCTGGGTCGGCGGCGTGATCCTGGCCGAAGGGCCGGATTTTCTGATCAACACCGTGCTCGGCAAGCAGATACTGGAGCGGGCCACCCACACCTTCCACCACAAGGAAGCGTGGTGGTGGTACCTCGCGGCCTTCCCCCTGGCCTGGATGCCCTGGACCCTGGCCCTGTTCACCGCCCCGGTGAAGCGGCTGCTCTCCCTGTCGTTCTGGGGAACCCTGTGGGGCGGACGACGCCATGCCGGACCCAAGGCCCTGCTCTGGATCATGTTCGCGGCCACCTTCCTGTTTCTGTCCTCCCTGTCCGGCAAGGTCTTCATCTACGTCCTGCCCATGTTCCCGCCGTTGGCCATCCTCATCGCCGACGACCTGCGGACCATGAGCGAAGCGCGCGCCAGGCGGCTGTGGACCCTGGTGGGCGGCCTGTGGGCGGTCATCGGCGCGGCCCTGCTCCTGGCCGGGGACCTCATCCCGGTCCCGGTGCCCATACGCGGCCTGGGCCTCTGCGCGGCCGTGCTCATCCTCGGCGGCGCGGCCATCGTCTCCATGCGCGCCAAGGGGTTCCGCGCGGCCCTGTTGACCTGCGCCCTGGCCATGATCCTGTGGATATACCCGGTGGGCATGCTGGCCGCCCCGTCCCTGGACGACGCCATGAGCCCCAAGCGGCAGGCCCTCATCCTCAAGGACTACATCGAACGCGGCTACGCGCCGTTCGCCGCGCGGGTCTATTCCGGCATCTACACCTACTATGCCGGGCACGATTATCCCGAGTACGACAACTACGACCGGCTCATCGACGAGATGGCTACCCGCGACAAGGCGATCCTGGTCATCCGCGAAACCTACTGGAAAGACATCAAGGACCGGCTGCCCGAATTCCACGTGGTCGACCGGCAGTCCATCGCGGGCCTGGTGCACGTCCTGGCCGTCAAGGGCTGACCCGCCCGATTGTGTTAGACATTTTCTAGACCTTCGACTATACTCCCTGGTCAATGATACGCGAATTCGCGAGCAAGGCGGCCCTGGCCGTCATCCTCTGCGCGCTCCTGGCCGGATGCGCGCTCTATCCCGCCGTCCAGGTGGCGGGCGGGGCCATGACGGGCTACGACGCCATGGTCACGGCCGACAAGTACCTGCCGCGCAACAGCGTGGAGGGCGGCAGCCTGTGCATCGCCCGCGACGCCCAGATGGAACGGCGGCTGCGCGAACGGCTCGAGCTCAACGACCTCCATCTGTCGGCCCACGTCATCAACGCCAAGGCGTACCTGGTGGGCCAGGTCGAAAGCCGCAACCAGGCGGACTACGCCATCCGCACGGCGGCCACGGTGGAGGGCATCGAGACCATCACCTGCAAATTCTACCCGGCCCCCTCGCCCCAACATGCCGCCCGCGACGCGGCCCGCGACGAGCTCCTCATCCAGGAGCTGTCCGAACGGTTCGGCCGGACCAAGCGCCTCAACGGCACGGACCTCCGCGTGGAGGTCGTCCGCAGCCACGCCATCCTCATAGGCCGGACCAAGGACTACAGCCAGAAGACGGCGGCCCTGGCTATAGCTGAAGAGATGAATGGGCTGGCGGATGTGGTCGACTATATTTCGGTAGAAACTCCAGAAACCGCCCCCGTTACGGAAAGTTCGGTAGCGGTTAAGTGAGGCGGCTTCCGATAGCGGGCCATCTGCACATCTTTTCCGGCCGGGCCAATCCTCACGTAGACGGCTATCGCTGCTGTCGTCATCTCTAAGACCGAGCAAGCTCGGCCTAAGAGCTGAGGCACGCTGCGGTTGCCCCGGCCGGAAGTAAATGCACAGCTGACCCACTCTCGAAAGCCTTGTGCTAACGCGGTTAAAAGAGCCGCTGTCGGGTGCTGACGCACCCGAATCGCTCCAGAAGAATTAAGAGAATAAATGCCCCCGACTCATTGCCGAGTCGGAGGCATTTTTGTGTTTACTACGCCGCGAAGCGGATACAAAAGGTTTAGGAAGGTGAGGGGGATGGGGGTCCGGGGGAAGGGGGGAGAGGGAAGCCCTTTTCCCAAAGGGTTCCCTCTCCCCCCTTCCCCCGGCCGCCGGAGGCGAAAAAAAGGCCGCTCCGAATGGAGCGGCCTTTTTTATTGATCTACCGTGACGCCTAGCAGTTGCTGCCGAGGCAGTCGAAGATGCGTTCGAAGGTTTTGAGGACTTCGAGGCCGTCTTCGCCGGTGATGGGCACCGGGGTGTTGTTGCGCAGGGCGTCGAGGAAGGCGTTGAGCTCGGACTTGACCGGCTCGCGGAACATGAGCGGCCATTCGCGCACGGAGTAGGATTTGTCGTAGGTGGAAAAGGCCGAGTATTCCTTGACCTCCTGGGTGATCAGGTTGGCGGCGATGTACTTGGACTCGCAGGCCACGTTGATCTTGCGGCCCTTGTACGGGGTCACCCAGTTGGTGGTGATGTTGGCGAGCACGCCGTTTTCCATCTCGCAGGTGATCAGGGCGGAATCCTCGTGCTTGCCCAGCGAGGTGGACGAGACCGCGTACACGGACTTGAACTCGGACCCGGTCAGGTAGCGGATGAGGTCGATGTCGTGGGACCCGAGGTCCTTGATGACGCCGACGTCCTGGATGCGCGGCGGGTACGGGCCCACGCGCTCGATCTGGATGGAGATGACGTCTTCGCCGATCAGCTCCTTGACCCGGGCCACGGCCGGGTTGAAACGCTCCACGTGGCCGACCATCAGGGCCACGCCCTTTTCCTTGGCCTTGGCCACAAGGTCCTCGCCCTCGGCGGCGGAAACGGCCAGGGGCTTCTCGATGATGACGTTGATGCCCTTGTCCATGACCGCGAGACCGGTCTTGTGGTGCAGGCTGGTGGGCACGCAGATGGACATGGCGTCCAGGTCGTGCTCGAGCAGTTCTTCCAGGGTGGCGAAGGTCTTGACCCCGAACTGGGTCGCCACGTCTTCGCGGGCCTTTTCGTCCACGTCGACCACGCCGACCACTTCGACGCCGGCCATTTCGGTGTAGTTGCGCAGATGGACACGGCCCATCCAGCCCAAACCGACGACTCCGACTTTCAACATGTATATACCCTCGTTCTAGAGTTCGCGTTGCGAGTGTGTACTACAAGGCTTGGACCCCCATGGCAACCCCCGTAGAACGGCCAATCCCGGTTCGTCTTGCGGGCCGGACGGACATGGGCTACTAACTGTGCATGCAGACAGGCAATCCATCCGGTCCCATCTGGTTCAGCGTGGGCGAGGCCTCCGGCGATTTACACGGCGCGGAGCTGATGAAGGCGTTTCGGGCCGCGGACCCGGACATACCCTTCACCGGCATGGGCGGCCCGGCCATGGAGGCCGAGGGGCTCGTGCCGCGCCATTCCATGCGCGAGATATCCCTGGTCGGCATCACCGAGATCCTCGGCGGGCTGCCGCGCATCCTCAAGCTGCTCGGGGTGATCAAGAAGGAGCTGGGGGCCATCCGACCCCGGGCCATCGTCCTGGTGGACTGCCCGGAGTTCAACTTCCGCATCGCGCGCATGGCCAGGAAGCTGGGCATCCCGGTGTACTACTACATCAGCCCCCAGATCTGGGCCTGGCGCTCGGGCCGGGCCAACTTCCTGCGCGAGTTCGTCCGCAAGGTCATCTGCATCCTGCCTTTTGAAAAGGACTTTTACGGCAAGTACGGCATGGACGTGGCCTATGTGGGCCACCCGCTCATGGACGTGCTGCCGCTGGATGCGCTGGACGGGCTGACCGTCCGGGAGAACCGCATCGGGCTGCTGCCGGGCAGCCGGACCAAGGAGGTCACCTCCCTGCTCCCGGTGTTCGCGGACACGGCCCGGCGGCTGGCCGTGGACCATCCCGATCTGGAATACGTCCTGGTCCGCGCGCCGGGCATGGACGAATCCCTGCTCCGCTCCCTGTGGCCCGAGGACATCCCGGTGTCCTTTGTTTCCCCGGCCGAACGGTACCAGGTTTTCCGCACGTGCAAGCTCATCCTGGCCGCCTCGGGCACGGTCACGCTGGAGACCGCGCTCATCGGCACCCCGGTCCTGGTGGCCTACAAGGTCTCGCCCCTGTCCGAGATGATCGGCAGGATGCTCGTCAGCGTGCAGTACGTCTCCCTGCCCAACCTCATCCTGGACCGCGAGATCTACCCGGAATACATCGGCAAGGACGCCTCGCCCGAAAACCTCGCCCGGACCGCCCGGTCCTGGCTGGACGATCCCCGGGCGTACGACGAGGTCAAGGACGGGCTCAAGGTCCTGCGCACCATGGTCGGCGACCCCGGCGCGCCGGGCCGGGCCGCGAGGATCATCCTCGACGACCTCCAAGCCCTGGCCGCCACGTCCGGCTGACTGGCCCCGGACAGATATTTCTGCTAATCGGCAAGCATCATGAACCGTTTCTCCTTCCCCCGCACCCTGCCGCCCTGCGCGCCCGTCCAGCCCGCCTTTGCCGATCATTTTTCCGGCTGGCAGCTGGGCATGGGGCTGCCCGAGGCCCTGGCCGGGCTGCTGCCCGGCCTGTTCCTGCTGGGCGAGGAGAACCCCGGCTGCCGCAACGCGGCCGTGGGCATGGCCCTGTGGTCCATGCAGGCCCATCCGCTCCACCCGGAGCTGGCCCGCTGGGCGGTCAAGGCGGTCAACCTGGGGCTCAAGACCTCCCCGGCCCTGATCCGGCTCATGGCCCTGGCCGCCGACACGAAGCACCCCGAAGAGGGCGAGGCCACGGACACCTGGTTCGAGCTGGCCCGACAGGAGGACCGGGGGCTGATCCTGCGTTTTCTGGCCGTGGTCCTGGGCAACCCGGATACGGGCCTGGGCTGGCTGCATTTCATCTGGCGGGACCTCATCCACCTGGGCAGGCCGGAAATCGCCATGGCCGCCCTGGACATGGTCTCGTGGACCGAGGCCAGCCTGCCGCTGCGGGCGCGGTTCGAGGCGGACCGGGCCTTCCACTGCCTGCCGCCCGAGGAGGCCCTGCCGCTCGTCGAAGGACTCGACCCGGCGGTATGGGGGCTGTGGCGGGCGTACGCGGGCGGCGAACTGCTGCTGCGCAGGGGCCGCGCCGGCGAAGCCAAGGGGGCATTGGCCGGGCTGTGGCAGGCCATTCCGTGGCACGTCAATCTGACGCTCAAGCTGCACGATCTTTTCCGCCCCACGCCCGTGGCCGACCCGGACGACTGCGCCGAGGCGGCCGTGCTGGTCTACTCCTGGAACAAGGCGGACCTGCTGGCCGAAACCCTGGAGTCGCTGTACGCCAGCGACATCGGCCGAGCCCGCGTGTTCGCCCTGAACAACGGATCCACGGACCACACGGACAGGGTCCTGGCCCGAGCCGAGCAGCGGTTCGGCACGGACCGGTTTCATATCGAAACCCTGCCGGTCAACGTGGGCGCGCCCGGCGCGCGCAACTGGCTGCTGTCCCTGCCCGGGGTGCGTGAGGCCCGCTGGGCCGCGTTTCTGGACGACGACATCTTTCTGCCCAAGGACTGGCTCCTGCGTCTGCTCGGCCCGGTGCGCGGCCGCGACGACATCGGGTCCGTGGGCTGCCGGATCACCGCTGCGGTGCCACCCTACGGCCTGCAGTCCGCCGACTACAACCTCTTTCCCGTGGCCCCGCCCGCGCCCGAGCCGGACACCCTGCCCAACCGGGTACCGGTCTACGACAACTGCGCCGGGTCGCCCGATTCCGGGCTGTTCACCTACACCCGGCCCTGCCTGTCCGTGTCGGGCTGCTGCCACCTGGTCAACCTGCGCTCAGTGGCCCGCACCGGGCCGTTCGACCTGCGCTACACCCCGTCCCAGTTCGACGACCTGGACCGCGACATGCGCGCGAACCTCGACGGCACGCCCGCCCTGTACGTGGGCGGTCTGGCCGTGCGCCACGTGCAGCACTCGTCCCTGGCCAAGTCCAAGACCGCAAGGCAGATCGGCCAGGTCATGGGCAACAAGCTCAAGCTGGACACCAAGTATTCGGATGAGGAACTGATCCGCCTGGGGCAGCAAAACCGCGCCCTGTTGTGGCACGACCTGGAACAAAAATCCCGCTTCCTGGTTGACCATCTGGGCTTGAATGCCTAATTCACGCCCAGAACGTTCCCCAAGGGAGAAACAACATGGAAGATGTCCGCGTCTACGGCGATTTTCACCGTATCAACCCGGAAATGTGGGATAAGATTCAGGGACTATGCCCCTTCGAACAGGTGGACTACGACGGCGACGTCCTGCGCGTGGACCACGAGGGCCACTACATCCTGATCGACGACTTCATCGAGGCCATCCGCGACCTGCTGCCCGAAAACGGCTACGGCCACGTGGAGTTCATCGACCAGCTCGAATGGACAGTGACCCGCTACACCATCAAGCCCGGCAAGATCGAGGAAAAGCTCGTCCGCGTAGACAACGTGGTCGATGCTCATCAGAGAGAGAATGGTTTGTAAAAGACCAATTTTACAGAATCCGACGCAAAGAAAAAGGGACTGCTGAGGCAGTCCCTTTTTTATTACCCGAAGGTTTGGGAGCAAGCGCTACATAAACGCACTCCAGAGCATGCGAGAACCGACTAGATACAGGAGGATGGCGAAGATCCTCTTGAGCTTGGCCACGGGCAGGCTGTGGGCCAGCTTGGCGCCGTACGGCGCGGTCAGCATGCTGGTCACGATAATGCCCAGCAGGGCCGGGATGTACACGTAGCCGATGTGCGGGCCGGGGATGCCGGCCACGGACCAGCCGTTGATGACGTACCCGGCGGTGCCGGCCAAGGCGATGGGCAGCCCCACCGCCGCGGCCGTGGCGATGGCCGCGTGCATGGTCAGGTTGCACCAGGACAGGAACGGCACGGTCAGGGTCCCGCCACCGATGCCGACCAGGGCCGAGAACACGCCGATGCCGCCGCCGGCCGCAAAGGTCCCGGCCTGGCCCGGCAGCTCGTGGGCGGCCTTGGGCTTGATGTTCAGCAGCATCTGCGTGGCCACGTAGTACAGGAACAGGCCGAAGAAGATCTTCAGGAACATGGTGGACAGCAGCGAGGCTATCCAGGAGCCCAGGTAGGTGCCGACGATGATGCCGGGAGCCAGCCGCCAGAACGCGGTGTAGTTGATGGCCCCGCGCTTGTGGTGGGCGCGCATGCTGGACAGCGAGGTGAAGATGATCGTGGCCATGGACGTGCCCAGCGCGATGTGCTGGATGTGCTCCACCGGGAAGTTCTGCCACTCGAAGGCGAAGTTGAGCATGGGCACGATGACCAGCCCCCCGCCGATACCGAGCAGACCGGCCAGGACGCCGGCCACGGCCCCGAGGCAGATGTACAGGATGTAGGTGGTGATCAAGGTTCGGCGCTCCTTAGAAGAGGACGTTGGTGTCGATGGAGGCGATGTCCTTGCACCCGGTCAGGACCATGGCTCCGGAGAGCTGGGCCTTGATGGTTCCGAGGTACTTTTCCACGCCTTCCTGCAATCCGCCCACGGCTGCCACGGAGACCGGGCGGCCGATGAGCACGCCGTCCGCGCCCAGCGCCAGCATCTTGAGCACGTCCGCGCCGGTGCGAATGCCACCGTCCACCAGGACGGTGATCTTGCCGTGGACCTTTTCGGCCACGTCGGGCAGGGCCTCGGCCGTGCCGGGGGTGTGGTCGAGCACGCGCCCGCCGTGGTTGGAGACGATGATGGCGTCCGCGCCCGCCTGGACGGCCAGCTCGGCCTCGTCCGGGGTCATGATCCCCTTGACGATGAACTTGGCGTCCCAGCCGTGGACCAGGTCGATGAGCTTCTTGAGCTCGGCCACGGGCTTGGGCGATACGGGGCGGCCCATCTGGCGCAGGGTGATCAGCCCGGCGGCGTCCACGTCCATGCCGAACACGGAACAGCCGGTCTTGCGCGCCTTCTCGAGCTTCTCGTTCAACTCCGCGCCCTCCCAGGGCTTGATGAACGGGATGCCGTGGCCGCCGTTCTTCGCGATGGCCGCGAACCCGGCCTCGTGCAGGAAGGGCGGCACGCCGTCCCCGGTACAGCCGATGATCCCGGCCGCCTTGCAGCCACCGACCACGGCGTCGGCGTAGTCTTCCTCGGACACGCCGCCGCCCATGTTGAAGGACACGCCGCCGATGGGCGCGGCCATGACCGGCATGGCCATGTCGATGCCCAGCAGGGAGGTGGAGGTGTCCGGCTCGGCCGCGTCGTGCAGCAGGCGCATGTTCAGACGGAAACCCTCCAGGGCCTCCAGGTTGGCCTTGAAGGAGGCTCCCGTGCCCAGGCCGCCCATGCCCGGGACCTCGCCCGCGCACGCCTTGCCGTCGCAAACCTTGCAGACCCGGCAGAAGCCCTTCATCAGTTCCCGTGCTTTGTCTTTGATTTCCTTCATCGCTATCTCCTTGAGTATACTCCTCTTTGATTATCAAAGATGATTCTTTCAACTTCGTCGAGATGCTCACGCATGGCCCGCTCGGCCTGCATGGCGTGCCCGTTCCTGACCGCCTCCACGATGGCCCGGTGGGCGGCCAGGGAGGCCCTTTGCCGCTGGGGGGACTGGACATCTTCGGCCCGGCTGCGGGAGAACCCCTCGTGCAGGGCCGCGACCATCTCGCGCAGCACCGGGTTGCCCGACGCCTCGGCCAGGGCCTGGTGGAACCGCTGGTCTATGCCCGCCACGCTCTCACCGCTGTCGATGCTCTGCTCCTGCTCCATGAGGATGGCCTCGAGCCGGGTCTTGGCGTCCGGCGAACCGTTGCGCGCGGCCAGGGCCGCTATCTCGGGCTCGAGCATCTTGCGCACCTCGAACACGTCCTGGAGATCGTGGTTCCCGGCCAGGACCGCGTCGATAAGCGATCCGCCCCGGGCCCCGGCGTCCGGACGACTGACAAAGGTGCCCGCGCCCTGGCGGCTGGACAGCAGCCCGGACTCGGTTAAAATCTTGATGCCCTCGCGCACCGTGGTGCGGGACACGCCGAACTGCTCGGCCAGCTTGCGCTCGGCGGGCAACCGGTCTCCAGGCTGCAACCGCCCGTGGTCGATCATCTCCCTGATCTGGTTGACAATCTCATCGGATATGCATTTTCTGCTTACAGGTCTGGCTTCCATTTTCCGCCCCACGTAAAATTGGTTGGACCAATTGTGTCTATGACAAGTTGATCCGCGAGTCAAGCGCCGTGATCCGGCCAAAAGGGGGCCCGCCTTGTCGAAAAGAGCCCGCAAAGGGCTGGACGTAACCGGCCATGGACGATAAGGGGTCCGTGGCCTGTCGCCGCAGGAGGTGCGGTTTTTCGGGAAGGACGGGCCGTTTTTGCAACCCCCACATACAGCCCGCGCAGGGCGACCCCATATCATCATGAACAATCTACAAAAAAAGTACGGATTCTGGACCGCGACCGCCATGGTCGTGGGCATCGTCATCGGCTCTGGCGTATTCTTCAAGGCGGACAACGTGCTCGAGGCCTCGGCGGGCAGCCTGCCCACGGCCCTGTTCGCCTGGCTCATCGGCGGCGCGATCATGGTCGTCACCGCCTACGTCTTCTCAAAAATCGCCACCCGTATTCAGAAAATCAACGGCGTGGTGGACTACTTCGAACAGGCCTACGGCAAGACCGCCGGATATCTGGTGGCCTGGTTCATGACCTTCATCTACTACCCCACCCTGGTCGCGGTCCTGGCCTGGGTCTCGGCCAACTACACCCAGGGCCTGATGGGCGTGGAAGGCGCGCTGTGGCCCCTGTCCTGGGGCTACATGACCGCCTTCTTCCTGCTCAACTATTTCTCGCCGGTCCTGGCCGGGCGGTGGCAGGTGACTTCCACCGTGGTCAAGCTCATCCCCCTGGGCCTGGTCGCCGTGGTCGGCACCATCGCCGGGCTGACCAACGGCATGACCGTGGAGAACTTCACGGTCGCGGCCAAGACCGTGTCCCAGGGAGGCGGCGGCCTGGCCCTGGCCACCCTGTCCACGGCCTTCGCTTACGAGGGCTGGATCATCGCCACGGTCATCAACGCCGAACTCAAGGACGCGAAAAGGACCCTGCCCCGCGCCCTGGTGGTCGGGACCATCAGCGTGGTCTGCATCTACATGCTCTACTACATGGGCATCTCCGGGGTCCTGACCAACGACCAGGTCCTGGCCCAGGGCGACGCGGCCCCGGTGCGGGTCATCTCCATCATCTTCGGCAGGCTCGGCGGCACCCTGCTCACGGTCTTCGTGATCATCTCCTGCCTGGGCACCCTCAACGGCCTGATCATGGGCTCGGCGCGCGGCATGTTCTCCATCGCCTCGCGCGGCCTGGGGCCCAAGCCGGACCTGTTCTGCCGGGTCAACCCGGTGAACAACTGCACCACCCACTCGGCCATGATCGGCTACGCCCTGTCCTGTTTCTGGCTCGTGGTCTGGTACGGCAACTTCGCGGGCTGGTGGGGCAGCTTCATGGACATCTCCGAGCTGCCCATCGCCTTCCTCTACGTCATCTACATCTCCCTCTACATCTGGGTCATGAAGACCTTCACCGACCTCGGCTCCTTCAACCGCTACGCCTGCCCCGCCATGGCCGGAGCCGGTTCGCTGTACATCATCTGGGGAGCCATCCAGAAGGACATGTTCCTGCACTTCCTGACCCTGTCCGTGATCATCCTGGGCGCGGGCGTGCTGCTCATGCACGGCAACAGGCCGCGCAACCGCAGGCGCACCGAGGCCTAGACGGTTTTGTTAAAGAGAAAGAGCCGACACCGCTATTCGCGGATGTCGGCTCTTTTCCTTTGCTGTGAAATCAGGAGTTGATGGCCGCTGCGCGGCGTTGTCGGGTGACTTCGCCTCCGGCGGGCAGCACTAGCTCTTAGGCGAGTCCTCGAGCCTTAGAGATAGCGACAGCAGCGATAGGGCTCGCACCCTTGCATCCCTATTTTGCGCCTTCGGCGCGGGGTATCGCTAGGCTTTTCGCAGGGTGTGCAGTGTGATCTCCGGGCGGGTGCCGATGCGCATGGGCGGGCCCCAGTAGCCGGTGCCCATGTTCACGTACAGGTGCGTGTCCTTGTACAGGTACGGGCCGCGCACGTAGGTCTGGAAGAGATGGATGACGTAGTTGTACGGGAAGTACTGCCCGCCGTGGGTGTGGCCGGACAGCTGCACGTCGAAGCCCGCCTCGGCCGCCGCGTACACCGAGTCCGGCTCGTGGGCCAGGAGCACGGACACGTCGTGGTCCGGCGCGCCCGCCATGGCCCTGGCCGGAGAAGAAGCCTGGCCCGGCACGGTGCCGCCCATGCGCAGGTCCGTGACCCCGCCGAGCAGGATCCGGCCCCGGCCCGTGTCGATGAGCGCGTGCTCGTTGACCAGCGGGCGCATGCCCAGCTGCCGCGCCTCGGCCAGCCATTCGAAGACCCCGGAATAATACTCGTGGTTGCCGGTGCAGAACCACACCCCGTGCGGGGCGCGCAGTTCACCGAAGGGCTGGACGTCCGCCTTGAGCCCGTCCACGGCTCCGTCCACCATGTCGCCGGTGTGCACGATCAGGTCCGGGGAGAGCGCGTTGACCTCGGCCACCACCTGCCGGGCCCAATCGGCCCGGATGGTCGGACCGATGTGGGTGTCGGAGATCTGGGCGATGGTGAAGCCGTCCAGCCCGGCGGGCAGGCCGGGCAGACGCAGGTCGTTGTTAAGGACCGAGGGCTTGCGCCGGGCGTTGTACACGCCGAATCCGGCCATGGGCAGGACCGCGGCCATGATCACCCCGTTGGAGGCGTTGAGCAGGAAGCGGCGGCGGTCCTTGTCCGGGCCGATGAAATACGGCAGCCGACTGCGCCGGGTGAACAGCCGCTTCACCCCGGCTATCGTCCTTGCGAACAGGCTGGGAATGTCCCGGGCCAGCATGAAGACCACCAGGATCGAGATGAACCCCAGAAAGGTGAACCCGATCCAGTCGATGGTGTCGCAGGCCAGCAGTTCGTAGCGGTTGGTCCGGTGCAGAACCCAGGTCAGCCTGTGCCCGAACAGGATCAGGGCGAGCAGGAACCAGAGCGTGAGCTTGCGCTTCAGGCCCAGCCGAAGAGGATTGATCAGCCGCCACCCCAGGTACAGGACCAGGAGGGTGGAGACGGTCATGACGATGATGAACCAGTAACCCATATATGATTTCCCTCGGGATTATGTCCCGAAAAGCATGGAGGACATCGGGCCGGTTGTCAAACCGGTGCACAAGGCTGCCCAAACCGCTTCCCGAGGTTCTCAAGAATCGGCGAATCTGGTAGACAGGGAAAAGACCAAGCGTACAAAGGAGCCGCCCCACGTGAACCTCGACCTGCCCTTCGAACTGCCCGTCACCCTCATCGAAACCAACCCGATCCTGGACCTCGCGGCCAAGACCGGCCTGCTCCTGCTCGCCGGGCTGCTCGCCTTCTTCCTGGCCCGCTGGCTGCTGGTGCGCGGCGCCCGCGCCTTTGCCCGGCGCACCCGCAGCGGGTTCGACGACATCCTGCTCGAAACCGGGTTCTTCTCCCGGGCCGCGCTCCTGGCCCCGGCCCCGGTCTTCTTCTGGGGACTGGAGTTCTTCTCCGGCCTCAAGGGGCTGCTCGACCACCTCATCTTCGCCTACCTGGCCGTGAGCGTGGTCCTGGTCCTGGCCAAGCTCCTGGACGGACTGTCCGCCCTGTACCGGACCTTCGAGGTCGCCAGCCGCCGCCCCATCAAGGGATACGTCCAGCTGGTCAAACTGTTCATCTACATCCTCGGCGGCGTCTCGGTGGTCGCCATCCTGCTCGGCCAGTCGCCCTGGGGACTGCTCTCCGGCATCGGCGCCATGACCGCGGTCCTTTTGCTGGTCTTCCGCGACACCATCCTCTCCCTGGTGGCGGGCATCCAGATGTCGGCCAATGACCTGCTCCACGCCGGGGACTGGATCGAGATGCCCGCCATGAACGCGGACGGCACGGTCATCGACATCGCCCTGAACACGGTCAAGGTCCGGAATTGGGACATGACCGTCACGGCCATCCCGACCTTCAAGTTCCTGGACACCCCGTTCAAGAACTGGGAGAGCATGACCAAGAGCGGCGGGCGCAGGATAAAGCGGGCCATCATGATCGACCAGTCGTCCATCCGCTTCGCGGACGACGCGCTCAAGCGGCGCCTCATGGCCGTCCAGCACCTGGCCCCGTTCATAACCATGCGCCAGAAGGAGATCGACGCGGCCAACGCGGCCTCGGGCGCGGACCCGTCCTCGCCGCTCAACGGCCGGCGCATGACCAACATCGGCCTGTTCCGCCACTACGCCCTGGAGTATCTCCAGTCCCATCCAAAGATCCGCCAGGACATGACCCTGCTCGTGCGCCAGCTCCAGCCCCACGCCGACGACGGCCTGCCGCTCGAGCTCTACTGCTTCACCAGCGAGACCGCCTGGGCCCTGCACGAGGACATCAAGTCCGACATCATGGACCACCTCCTGGCCGCCCTGCCCGAGTTCGGCCTGCGCGCCTACCAGCGCAACGCCCTTGTGGACGGACGGGCCACGGCCCAGAACTAGGACCGCGCGCGGGACGGCACGGCCGCCCTCCACATTAATAGGGCATGGGCAACGAATATCACACGAACAATAACGGCTTGCCGGACAAAAGACAGCCTTGAAACCCGCGCGTCACATTCGGCAAAGACACAACCATTGAAACTGCTATAACCATATTGACAACGCGCCGCGCCCCGCCATGCGGGGCTTTGCCGCTGCCCGGGAAAATGTCCCGTTTTGATTGTTCTTTTTCCTGTGGAATACACCGTCCTTCGAGCCTTTTTTCTGTTCCCAAGCGGCAACCCTTGTGGTAAGCACTTTTCAGCGGTTCGAGGCCGCCCTTTTCCCGCCCGTCACATCCCCCTTCTGTCGAAAATCAATCCCCTTGGAATTGAAAAAACTTTTTTCTAAACTTACTCTAGAAAAAAGTTAACGATATTGCCCTGTTCACTATTTAACAACAGTGGAAAACTTTTCAATATCGTAGCTAATCTCGAATAATCGCCCCAGACTCCCGGAATCAACTTATATAGCCAAATGTTTTCGCAATCCCCCCTGTACAAAATTATTCCCCTGGGATAGGGTTGACCTCACGCGCTCACGCCTTTTTTCATCCGAAAACAGCGTCCGCGCCCGCTCCGGGAGTGGTGACGGTAACAGCATCCCCGGACATTATCATTACTTACGCCATGAGCTGCCGCGAGAGCGGTGCGCTGTTTCTTGAGGAGCCGAGATGAACGAGCCGAAAGGGGCCTGGAATTTTGTCCGCGGGTTCGAAAACATGAGCCTGTGCGATTGGCCCGGAAGGACCTCTTGCATCATCTTTCTGGGCGGCTGCAACCTGCGCTGCCCCACCTGCCACAATTTCCAGCTTGCCTGGGACATGCAGTCCCTGCCCGTCCTCGATCCGCAGCGCGTTAAGGCGTACCTGCGCGACCGGGCCGGATGGCTGGACGGCGTGACCATCTCCGGCGGCGAGCCCACCACGGTGCCCGGCGTGGGCGAGCTGGCCTTCGAGATCAAGAAGACCGGCATGCCCGTGAAGATGGACAGCAACGGCATGCGCCCGGAAGTGGTCGCCGAACTCCTTGAGGAAAAACTCGTGGACACCTTTGCCGTGGACGTCAAGGGCCCGTACGCCAAGTACCCGTCCCTGACCGGCAACGCGGTGTCCGAGATCGCGGCCCGCGCCAACATGGCCCGCATCTTCGAGATGGCCGAAGCCATGCCCGGGGCCTTCTACTTCCGCATCACCCAGGTGCCCGGCCTGACCCAGGCCGACATCGACGTGGCGCGGAGCTACCTGCCCCCGAACCATGAACTGACAATCCAGAAATACGTGCCCCCAAGGAGGACGCCGGAGCATGCCAAGCCAAATCATGAAGAGAGACGGCCGACTAGAAACCTGGTCGACTGATCGCATCGCGCAGGCCATTTTCAAGGCGCTCAGCGCCAGCGGGATCAAGGACCCGCTCCTCGCCAAACGGCTGGCCCGCAAGGTCGAGAAGAAACTCGACGATATGGACATCCCCGAGCAGGAGCACGTCCAGAACATGGTCGAGCAGGTCCTCATGGAAGGCCGCCAGTACGACATCGCCAAGAAGTACATCCTGTATCGCGAGAAGCGCCGTCAGCTCCGCTCCCAGAAAGAGGCGTACCTGGACATCAAGGACGTCATCGACACCTACCTCGACCAGGCCGACTGGCGCGTCAACGAGAACGCGAACATGACCCACTCCTTCCAGGGGCTCATGCTGCACCTGTCCGGCACGGTCCAGGCCCGCTACGCCCTGGAGAAGTACCCCGAGGAAATCCGCCTGGCCCACGAGCACGGCTATTTCCACATCCATGATCTTTCCTTCGGCCTGGCCGGATACTGCGCGGGCTGGTCCCTGCGCGACCTGCTGCTCGAGGGCTTCAACCTCGAGGGCCGCGCCTCCGCCGGTCCGGCCAAGCACTTCGACACCGCGCTCGGCCAGATGAACAACTTCCTGGGCACCCTGCAGAACGAATGGGCCGGAGCCCAGGCGTTCAACAACGTGGACACCTACCTCGCCCCGTTCATCCGCGAGGACGGCCTCACCTACGACCAGGTGCTCCAGTGCATGCAGAAGTTCGTCTTCAACCTGAACACCACTTCGCGCTGGGGCGGCCAGTCGCCGTTCACCAACCTGTCCTTCGACCTGGTGGCCCCCAAGCACATCGCCAAGGAGCCCGCCATCATCGGCGGCAAGTACGACGACGAACTGACCTACGGCGACTTCCAGGAAGAGATGGATATGATCAACGAGGCGTACATCGAGGTCATGCTCGGCGGCGACCACTCGGACCGCATCTTCTCCTTCCCCATCCCGACCTACAACGTCACCGAGGACTTCCCCTGGGAGTCCGAGATCGGCGAAAAGCTCATGAAGCTGACCGCCAAGTACGGCGTGCCCTACTTCCAGAACTTCATCAGCTCGGACCTCAATCCCGAGGACGTGCGTTCCATGTGCTGCCGCCTCCAGATGGACCTGCGCGAACTGCGCAACAAGACCGGCGGCCTGTTCGGCGCGGGCGACCTGACCGGCTCCATCGGCGTGGTCACCCTGAACCTGCCCAAGCTCGCCTACCTGGCCCAAAGCGAGGACGACTTCCTCGACCTGGTCGAGGAATACGCCGAGCTGGCCAAGGACTCCCTGGAGTACAAGCGCAAGGTCATCAACAACAACCTCGATTCGGGCATGTTCCCCTGGTCCAGGCGCTACCTCAAGAACGGCTACAAGGGCCACTTCTCTACCATCGGCCTGCTCGGCGGGCACGAGGCCTGCCTGAACCTCATCGGCAAGGGCATTGAGACCGAGGGCGGCGTGCGCCTCATGCGCCGCACCCTCAACCACCTGCGCCGCATCACCGCCCGCTTCCAGGAAGAGACCGGCAACCTCTACAACCTCGAGGCCACGCCCGCCGAAGGCACCAGCTACCGGCTGGCCAAGATCGACAAGTCGCTCTACGCCGACATCAAGACCCAGGGCAACGGTACCCCGTACTACACCAACTCCACCCAGCTGCCCGTGGGCATCTCCGAGGACGTGCTCTACGCCCTGGAACACCAGAACCAGCTCCAGCCGCTGTACACCGGCGGGACCGTGTTCCACACCTTCCTGGGCGAGGCCGTGCCCGATCCGAAGTCGCTCAAGAACTTCATCCTCAAGGCGTTCTCCAAGACCAAGATCCCGTATATCTCCGTGACGCCCACCTTCTCCATCTGCAAGGAGCACGGCTATATCCTGGGCGAGCACTTCGAATGCCCCACCTGCGGCCAGGAGGCCGAGGTCTATACCCGCATCGTGGGCTACTACCGCCCCGTGTCCCGGTGGAACAAGGGCAAACAGGCGGAATACACCGACCGCGTGGTCTTCAGCGACTGCCTGTGCAACTAATCGAGTTCCAACAGCCCCTTTGAGGAAAGGGGCTTGAGGATAGTGGAATGTAATGCCCGCTGCCCAGCAGCGGGCATTACGCATTTTGGGGATGCCTCCGGCGGCCGGGGGAAGGGGAAGGAAAACCCTTTGAAAAGGGCTTTTCCTTCCCCTTCCCCCGGACCCCCATCCCCATCCTTTCCTAAACTTCTTATTACCGCTTCGCGGGGTACAAGCGCACTTTCTCTGACTTCTCTTCCAACTATTCATCTCGCTCAACGCCTCTCCGCGAAGCGGCAACACCTCCCTTGACCCTCCGCACGCGCGGATGCGCATCCAAAAAGTTTAGGAGGGTGAGAGAGGGTTGGGGGGTCCAGGGGGGAAGGGGGAGAGAGGGAAGCCCTTTTCCAAAGGGTGCCCTCTCTCCCCCTTCCCCCCTGGCCGCCGGAGGCACCCGCCATCTCCCGCTTGCCTCGGGCGGGGGGGAGGTGGTAGAGGGCGGCTTATGACGTATCTCAAGGAATTCAAGGCCGCGGCATCGCGGACCCAAAAGCTGGGTTTGGGGGATGTGGCGGTCAACGAGACGGCGATGGCTCTGGACCAGACCGTGTTGAACGCCATCGAGGAGACCGGGCACATTCCGTTCCGGCAGCGGTCGGTGCAGGGTTTGAACGTGAACTTCGGCATGTTCCACATGCTGGCCAAGAAATTCCACATTCCGAGCGGCGTGCTGACCATGGGCAACGTGGCGGTGGACGGCGAGATGCGGTTTCCGGTCACACCCGCGCACTTCCGCAAGATGGTCGAGAACGAATCGGGCGAGGACGCGCTGGGCACCTATCACCTGTGGACCACCCTGCCCGGCGGGTTCATCCTGGACCATGTGCTGCCCTCAAGCCTGGCCTCGGACGGGATCATCGAGGTGGACGAGGCGGTGCCCGCCGAACGGTTCCTGTACGGGCAGGCCGACGAGCTGCCGCACGGGATCACCTACCATCCCATGGTCGCGGGACTGGAGTTCCTGATCGCCTCGGGCACCATCGACCGCGAGGCCATGGAATACCTCATGGGCGAGAAATTCCCCAAGCAATACGGCGGCTGATCCGGCCGCTCAATTCATCAGATTTCTGAGCCAGACCTGGAAGGCGGGTTCGACCTCGTCCGGGATGCGCGAGATATCCGGGCGTCCCTTGACGAGCAGGACCTTGACGACCTTGCCCGGCCGGTACTGCCGCCACAGGCTGTCCGGCAGCCGGGCCTCGGCGCGGCGAGCGTAGCCATCCGGGTCCACGTAGGTGTATTCGATGACCACCCGGGCGTGGGGATGTTCCGGGTCTTCGTCCGTGCGCAGCTTGAGCACCAGCCCGGAGGTGATCTCCTCGCCGAACAGGCGGGAGCGCTCGGCCCGCAGGATGTCGTAGGGGATGGAGGCCAGCCCCCAGACGATAAGCGAGACCGCCGCGAGCCCGGCAAGGGCCCGGGCCAGTCGCCGCAACGGGGTGCGCCGGGGATTGGAACCTGACAAGTAGACCATATTGCACACGATACATCCGCACCCGGTCCGGCGCAAGGGGCCGAAAAAACGCGCCTCCGGCTCTCGCTTTGCTTGCCATTCATTGATGGCCGGAGTAACAATACATTGAGGCAACCGGCTACCGCAGCCCTGAGGGAAATGAGGATTATGCCAAACGATATCAGGCAATTGGAAGAAAGCATCCTGCGGATGACCGCTGTGGTGCGCGCCAAGCAGGCCGCGATCACAGCCCAGAGTTTCGGCGAGGAGCCCGATCCGAAGTTGCGTCCGCGCGGCTGGTGGGTCCTGGCCTGCGGCGAGCCCCTGGACCAGGAATCTTTCGACCGGCGCGAAGAGTCACGGCAGAAGCTTCTGGCCGCCACCCGCAAAGCGGGGCTGGTCCTGCCCGAGAACATCTGGGTCTGGGACGAGCACGGCACCGCCCAGCTGGTCATCAGCACGGTTCCCTCCATCCAGCGCGCCAACATCCTGGCCCGGAAGCTCCGCGAAAAGGGGCTGACCATCCGCATCAAGCGGGAGGATTTCTGATCGGGAGCGTCCGGGAAACACGCAGCGCAGCCGCAAGGATTTCGTCATGAAGAAAGTGGCCATCATCCTCACGCAGGGATTCGCGGATTGGGAATACGGTCTTATTGCCGGAGCGGGCGGACCGTTTTACGGCCTGGAAATCCGTTTTTTCGCCCCCACCGCGGGCGAGGTCCGCTCCATGGGCGGGCTGTCCGCCACCATCCCCGACGGGGTGGAGGCGATCCGCGAATGGTCGCCCGGCGTGATCGCCGTCATCGGCGGGACCATCTGGGAGACCGACGACGCCCCGGTCCTCGACGACTTGCTCCTGACCCACCATTCGCGCGGCGGGGTCGTGGCGGGCATCTGCGGCGGCACGCTGGCCCTGGCCAGGGCCGGGCTTCTGGACGACGTCCGGCACACCTCCAACGACGCGGACTACCTGCACCGCCACGCGCCGGGCTACGCAGGTTCGGAGCTGTTCCACCCCTCGCCCGAGGCGGTCGTCGACAACCGGGTGATCACCGCGCCCGGCACGGCCCCGGTCGGCTTCACCACGGCGGTCTTCGAGAGCGCCGGGCTGGTCCGAGACGCGGTCGAGGCGTTCCGCAGGATGCTGGCCGCCGAGCACGCCGGGGGTGCCGGAAACTGACCCTTGAATGCAGGACCGGCAATCGGGCAACGCCAGAAACCGGTCTTTTTTTACGACAACAGTTGAAGAAATCGCCAAATGTAATCCGCAACGCACCGCATGACGGTCGGCAATGCCGTTGCCGGAAGAATCACCAACCCATCGAAGGAAACGACTCGTGGTTAAAAGAATTGCTCTCCAGATTTGCTTGCTTCTTCTCGTGTGCATGGCCCTCTACGCCGTCCCTGCCGGGGCGCAGGACTCCGGCGCTCCCGTCCCGGCGGCCGAGCTGATCTCCGGCGCGCCCCACCCCATGCCCGTGGCCGGGATGGTCACCATGGTGGACATCGGCGCGCACTCCTGCATTCCCTGCAAGATGATGACCCCGATCATCGAGGAGTTGTCCACGGAATACGAAGGACGGGCAGCGATCGCCTTCATCGACGTCTGGGAACATCGGGAACAGGCGGCCAAGTACGGCGTCAGCACGATCCCCACGCAGATATTCTACGACGCGCAGGGCAAGGAGCAATACCGGCACGTGGGCTACCTGGACAAGGAGAGCATCGTCGCCAAGCTGACCGAACTGGGCGCGAAATAGTTTCGCATGGACCAGGTATTCATTCTCATCAACCAATGGATGACGGGCGGGGTGCTGCTCGGCGCGCTTGGCTGCTTCCTCTGGGGCATGGTCAGCGTCCTATTCAGCCCATGCCATCTGGCCTCCATCCCGCTCATCGTCGGGTACGTGGCGGGCCAGGACAAGGTCATCGAGGGCAGGCAGGCCTCGGTCTACGCCCTGCTGTTCACCTCCGGCCTGTTCATCACCATCGCGGCCATAGGCGTGGTCTGCTCCCTGCTG
Source organism: Pseudodesulfovibrio sp. lm2024 (assembly GCF_051175575.1). Classification (NCBI taxonomy): domain Bacteria; kingdom Pseudomonadati; phylum Thermodesulfobacteriota; class Desulfovibrionia; order Desulfovibrionales; family Desulfovibrionaceae; genus Pseudodesulfovibrio; species Pseudodesulfovibrio sp. lm2024. Next base: position 1,231,453 of record NZ_CP195092.1, on the reverse strand, counting down.
GGCCGCATGCTCGGCGACGTGGGGCCCTATTGGACCATCGTCGTGGGCGTGCTGCTCCTCTGGGTCGCCCTGGACATGCTCGGCGTGTCCGCGTGCTCCCTGTCCGGCGGGCTGATGCCCAGGCTGAAACTCAAGGGAATGTTCGGCGCATTCGTCATCGGGCTTGCCTACGGCGTGCTGTCCGGGTCGTGCACCTTCGGATTCATCGCCCCCATCCTCGCCATCATAACGGTACAGGAGAAGATCCTCACCGGCGTCGTCTTCATCCTGCTCTTCGCCACCGGCCACTGCATCCCCATCGCCGTGGCCGGCGGCTCGACCGCCATGGTCAGGAAGCTGCTCGCCAATTCGGCCTGGCAACGCGGCGGAATGGTGTTTCGCCGACTGGCCGGCGGGCTGATCGGCCTGCTCGGGCTCTACTTCATCGCCCAGCCGTTCTTCAGCGCGGCCTAGACGGCCGATATCCCGAACGCCAAAGAAGATGGCTTCGACTCGGTCGGGGCCATCTTTTAAAATCCATGAATGCCCCGCGAATCCCGCCGGGGCTTTTTTCCATCGAAGTGCGGGACCTACCCCTTGGATTCCGGCAGGTAGGGGGTCAGCTCGGCCACGGCCTCGAACAGGAAGTGGTCCACCAGGTGGCAGAACATGTGCCCGGCCGCGATGTGGATCTCCTGGATGACGGCGGTGTCGCCCGAGGGCACGGTGACCAGGAAGTCGGACACGGTGGCCATCTCGGCGCCGCTCTGGCCGGTCATGCCCACGGTGACGATGTCGTTGCGCTTGGCCTCCCGCATGGCCCGGATGACGTTGGTGCTGGTGCCCGAGGTGGAGAAGCCCACCAGGATGTCGCCGGGCCGTCCCAGGGCGAGAAGCTGTTTGGAGAAGACCTCGTCGAAGCTGTAGTCGTTGCCGATGGCGGTCAGGGCCGAGGTATCGGTGGTCAGGGCCAGGCCGGGCAGCGGCGGACGCTCCATGCGGAAACGGTTGGTGAACTCGGCGGCCAGGTGCTGGCTGTCGGCGGCGGACCCGCCGTTGCCGCAGAACATGACCTTGCCGCCTCCGGCCAGGCACACGGCCATGGCCCGGGCGATCTCGACCACCAGCTCGGCCTTGGTGTCGAAGAAGGCCTTGCGCGCGGCCAGTCCGGCCGATGCGTGATCCATCACTTTGTGCAGAGCGGATTCAGACATGCGTTCCTCATCTGTGGTTGTCGTCGAAAAAAGCCAGTCCTGCCTATACTGCCGAAATCCGTCCTTGCCAACCCCTATCGGGCGACGGGCGAGGAAAAGGCTTTTATTCGACCGTCTTTTGCGGTACAGCGCAAATTTGCGCCCGGCCGGGGCCGTTTTCCGGCCAGACAGAACTTATTCCAGCAAAGGCAATCAAGACCATGACCGAATCCAAGGAAAGCACCGTCAGGCTGCTGATCACCTGCCCGGACCAGCCCGGCATCGTCGCCGCGGTCTCCGGCTACCTGCACCGCAAGAACGCCAACATCATCCACTCGGACCAGCACTCCACCGACCCCGAGGGCGGCCGGTTCTTCATGCGCAACGAGTTCTTCCTGCCCGGCCTGGATATGGACGGCCTGGAAGAGCTGCGCCGCGAGTTCGCCGAGGAGGTCACCAACGGCTTCGTCATGGACTGGTCCCTGAACCCCGTCTGGGTGCCCAAGAAGATGGTCATCCTCTGCTCCAAGGTGGACCACGCGCTCATGGAGTTGCTCTGGCGGTGCAAGCGCGGCGACCTGGAAACCGAGGTGGCCATGGTCATCTCCAACCACCCGACCCTGCGCCGCGAGGTGGAAAATTTCGACGTGCCCTTCCACCACGTGCCCGTGGGACCCAGCCTTCGCGACAAGGTCTCGGCCGAGGACGCCATGATCGAGCTCATGGACGGCCAGGCCGACCTCATCGTACTCGCCCGGTACATGCAGATCCTGACCTCGGATTTCGTCAAGCGCTACCCCAACCGGATCATCAACATCCACCACTCGTTCCTGCCCGCCTTCGTGGGCGCGGACCCGTACCGCCGGGCGCACGAGCGCGGCGTCAAGCTCATCGGCGCCACGGCCCACTACGTCACCGAGATGCTGGACGAGGGCCCGATTATCGAGCAGGACGTCATCCGAGTGACCCACAGCCACGACGTGGACGACTTGAAGAGGCTGGGCGGCGATATCGAGCGCCATGTCCTGGCTCGGGCCGTGAAGTGGCACCTGGAGGACCGGGTCATCGTGGACGGCAACAAGACCATCGTCTTCCGCCGCTGATCCCGCCGTACGCCGGCCTAGGCCACACCCGTGAAATCCAGCAATCCGTCGGGCCCGAACACGTCGTTTTGCAAATAGCGGAGAAAGGTCCGCTCCGTCAGGTTGGGGACCTTGTCGAGCAGTTGCGCCAGGGATATGGTGTTGACTATCTCGCGGGTCCCGGTCCTGATCGGAACGATGCTCCCCGCCGCCAAGTCCTCCCTCACAAGATGCGAGGCGATCACGCCCAGTCCCAGGTGCGCCCGTATCCCGGATATGATCGCCTGATGGCTGTCGGCGGACAGCACGCGGTTCAGCCCGGCGCACGGTTTCCCGAAATGGTGGAGAAACCAGCCCGTCAGGGTCAACGAGGACTCCCTGTAGGCGACGAATTCCCGTCCCGCCAGGTGAGCGAACGAATGGTCGCCCGCGATGGCCTGTTCATAATATTCGCGTGAGCAGGCCAGGACGACTTCTTCGTCAATCAGCGGTTCAACCGCACAGGGCCCCACTCCCTCTTCCAGCCGATCCCGGAGAAAGAAATCGTCCACCAGACCGAAGTCCACGGCGCCGTCGCGGATCATCGACAGGATTTCCGCCGTGTCGGCGAGTTTGAGGGTAAAGGTCACATCAGGGCAGGACTCCCGGAAACCGGCCATGATCGCGGGCAGATAGGCGTTTCCGAATTCGATGGGCGAGCCGATCCGAAGCATCCCCGAAGGGACCTGCCGGGCCTGTTGCAGCCGGGCGACCCCCGTGTCGAGATCGCGGAGGAACGGCCCCATCATACTTGCGAGCTGTTCGCCCGCATAGGTGGGCACCAACGCGCTCGGCGAACGCGTGAACAGGGCCACGCCCATTTCCCCTTCCAACTTGTTCAGGGCCTGGCTCACGGCCGAGGGCGAGACGTGGAGCTTCCGCGCCGCCCCGGCCACGCTTTTCTCCGTGAATATGAAATGAAAGACTTTGAGCCTGTTGAGATCGGGGAGCATCGGTTTCACTTAAGCCATGGTTTAGCACTGCTGCATTTACTCGGCTGCATACGCCAAATACAGTGGAAGCACAATCGGGCCGACTGCGGCCCCGACGACAACCCCACGGGAGCCATATGAAAAAAATCGCCTTGATCGCCGAATACGACCCGTCCTTCGAACCCCATGCCGCCACGCAACGGGCCCTGCTTCACTCCGCCGCTGCCGCCGGGATCGAGGTCAAAGGGGACTGGATATCAACCGAAGACCTCGGCCCCGGATTGTACAGCGAGTACCAGGGGTTCTGGATCGGCCCCGGCAGCCCTTACAGGAACATGCGAAAAACCCTTGAGGTCATCCGGTATGCCCGGGAGAACGATGTTCCGCTGCTGGGGACCTGCGGCGGGTTCCAGCACGTCATCCTGGAGATCGCCCGGAACCTGCTGGGCTTCAAGGACGCGGAGCACGCGGAGTATGATCCCTACGCCAGCGACCTGTTCATCTCCGAACTGGCCTGCTCCCTGGCCGGGAGGGAAATGACCCTTTCCCTGGCCGAGGGGTCACGGGCCGCGGCCCTGTACGGGAGTACGCGGACGACCGAACGCTATTATTGCAATTTCGGCGTCAATCCCGCGTATGTCGAGGAGTTGAAGAAGGCGCCCATCCGGGTCAGCGGTTCGGACGCCGAGGGGGAAATCAGGGTCGTGGAGATACCGGCGCATCGATTCTTCATCGCCACCCTGTTCGTGCCCCAGGCGCGTTCCGCCCGGTCCTGCCCGCACCCGCTGGTGGACGGTTTCGTCAAGGCGGTCCGAGCGCCGATTACCCGATTTTCTTGACGCCGTACTTTCCCAGGATTTCGGTCAGCCTGACCGTCAGGTTGGTGGTGGACCGGGCCACGAGTTCCAGGTTGATCAGGACCATGACGTCCACCCGGAACACGGCCCGCTTCCACAGCTCGGCCAGCCCCCGCTGCAGCTCGGGTTCGAGCGAGAGCATGGACATGGTCTCGCTCAGCTGTTTGGCGGTCTTGGGCTTGAACAGCAGGGTGTCCTCCCTGGTCACGTCGTTGCCGAACATCTGCTTCTTGCGGATCTTGGACATACCGCGCAGTTCGTTCACCGCCGGAGCGGGCACGCGCCGGGCCCGGCCGCTGCGCACCTGGATCTTGCCGCCCTCCTCGCGCCCGCACTCCTTGAGAATCTGGATGAAATGGTTTTCCAGCAGGAAAAAGAGGATTTTCTCGAGCACCGGCAGGCTGAAATCCTTCTTCAGCGGCAGGATACCGTTGATCTGGTCCGGGACCACGGCCTCCAACGCCTTGTAGAAATGGTCGCTGGTCACGCCGATGGCGATGGACGCGCCGAGCCCCAGGGCCACCAGCTGGTCCTGCACGAACTTGAACCAGGCCTGCTCCCGCTGCCGCTCCTCGGGCTCCTTCTTCCCGGCCTCGCCTTTGCGGGCCGCCTCCGCCTCGGCCAGTCGGGCCTTGTACTGGGTCTCGAACTCCTCGGCCACGTTGTCCATGCAGGCCACGCGCGCCGCGTGGAGCAGCTCGCCCGCCGAGAGCTTGTCGAACTGCGACAAGCCCCTCAGCCCCTTGACCAGCATGGCCTGGACCAGCTTGGCCCGCTCCCGGATGGCGGGCTCCTCGCGGGCCGCGATGAAGCTGTTCTGGATGCGGGTCTTGGATATCTCCTGGTCCGTGGGATTGAGCTTGGAGAGAATGTCGTCGAACAGGAAACGGATGACCAGGAAGGTCCGCTCCTTGGATATCTCGTACTTCTCGCCCTCCAGGATTTCCCGGTGGGCCTCCACCACCCGGCTGGCGATGAACTCCTCCACGAAGGCGCTCCAGAATCCCTGGTCCAGTTCGTGCTTTTCGATAAGCCCGCTGTACTGCTCCAGGCTCTGCTTGCCGAAATAGCGCAGGACCAGCTCCTCGAAATTGTCCGTCACCAGGGCCATGGCGTAGACCACGCCCTGGGCGCACTTGGTCAGCACGGCCTCGGCGTTGAGCAGGGCCGCCTCCAGCTCCTCGCGCCGCTCCGCGTCCCCGGTCTTGACCGCCTTGTCATAGTGGGCCAGCAGGATGATGAACCGCCCCACCCGCTCGTGGATGAATTCGTAACCGGGATGGCCCACCCGGCCGCACAACAGTTCCATGACGCTGCTGCGCTGCGCCTCGAGCATGGGGTATTCGTTGATGGCCGGACTGTTGTTCTCCAGGATGGCCAGCAGCATCTCGCGCTCCGTGACCTCCCGCAGGGATGAGCGCTCCTTCAGCGCGCGCAGTTTCTTCTGGTAGGCGGCAAGGCGCGTTTCCTTGTCGGGTCGCGTGTCGCGGGCGGTTGATTCGCTCATGGGTTCGATTATCCTCAATTGCGCATGGGAGTTGCGCGATGCTAAGCCTTCTCCGGCTTTTCTGCAAAAGCCATATCACCAACCGCGCCGGGATGGAAGGGGCGCACCGCCCCTTGACCTTTCTCCTCCTCGGCGGCCATAACCTCCCTGTGATCACCTGCACCAAATGCGGAGCCAAGAGCTCCGACGACACCCTGGCCTGCCCCAAATGCGGCAACAAGCTCCAGTCCTCCCGCCGCGCCGCGCCGGACAATGGGGCCGTCGCGGACGCGCCCCTGGAACCGTTCCGCCACCACGGCGTGCAGGGCGACCTGCTGCGCTCCCTCAAGCGCATGCTCGAGGCCTGGGCCTACGTCCTGATCCTCGCCGGAGTGGCCGCGGCCTGCATCGTCTACAAGATCTGGTGGCCCCTCTACCCTACCGTCGCCCTCATCGCCCTCCTGCTCTGGGTGCGGAAGGTGTAGGACGCCCCCGGACCCCCATCCCCCTTTCCCTCCTAAACTTTTTGGGCCGCTTCGCGGGCGAGGGACGCAAAAAAAAACCCCCGCATTTCTGTAGGGGCTTTGGTTTTCCGATGGGCCTGAATTATTGGGCCGGAGGCGTGGCCGGTGTTCCCTGGCCGTTCTGTTGGCCCGGTGCGGGCTTCTCTTCCGGGGGCAGGACCTCCAGGGCCTTTTTAAGGTCCTCCTCGAGCAGGTCGGGAATGGGACGGTCCCAGAACTTCTCTTCCTTGATGTCCTCCTCGGTCTTTTCGGTGCAGCAGACGATGGGTTCGGTGCGGGTGCACTCCGCGGAGGAGTATTCGACCACGGCGCATTTGCTGGTCGTGTCGAAATCATAGGGGATGGTTCGGGTGAGCTTGAGGAATTCCTTGCCCTGGACGCGGATCTTGTCGCTCGAGATGCCGACCACGAACCGGGCTTCCTGCTTGGCGTAGAACACGGAGAACAGGTAGATGTTGTCCCTGACCTTGGCCACGTAGTTGATCTCCTGGGGAGACTTGCACAGGATGCGCCCCAGGACCTGTTTGCCCAGGCAGATGTCCATGTCCATATAGTCCGAGGCCAGGGCCGGAATCGCGGCCAGGGCCATGGCCAGGCTCAGGGCGATGAGAATGCGTCGCATTGTCCTTCCTTAGTTGCCTTATCCCAGATCGAGGAAGAGCTGGAACCCCTCGGGATCGCGGGTTTCGCACCGTTCCTTGCAGCCGCAGCAGCGGTAGTGGCCCTTTTTCAGGTACCACTGGGCCTTCCACGAACAGTCGCAGTTGAAATACTCGTACACCGAGGCGTCAACCGCGCCCCGGTACCGGGTGTATCCTTCCTGTTTGAGCTTGTCTTTGTATTCCATGGTTATGCGCCGGGCCGTTTGTCAGGCCTTGGGCCAGGAAAAGATGTACACCTGCTGAGGACAATTTGCAAAAGCCATTCCATTGGAAAAAACAACCCCTTACGGACTAGGCGGTTTTCTGCGGGATGAGCAGTGAGATGAAAAAGCCCACGGCGGCCACGGCGATGATGGACGCGCCCGAGGTGATGTCGAGCGCGTACGAGATCATCAGCCCGCAGACCGTGAACACGGCGGACAGGACCGTGGACACGATCATCATCACCCGAAGCGAACGGGTCCGCCGCTCGGCGATGAACGGCGGGATGGTCAGCAGGGCGATGACCAGGATCAGGCCGACCACGCGGATGATCATGACCACGCTCAGACCGACCATGACGATGAGCAGGATATACAGGAAATTGACGGGCACGCCGCGCGAGCGGGCGAACTCCTCGTCGAAGCTCATGACTGTGAAACCCCGGTAGAAGACCAGGACCAGGACGATGACGATGGCGGCCAGCCCGGCCATGATCCACAGGTCCGAGCGCGGCACGGCCAGGATGGAGCCGAACAGGTAGCTCATCAGGTCCACGTTGTAGCCCGGCGTGAAGTCGAGCAAAATGATGCCCAGGGCCATGCCCGCCGCCCAGATGACGCCGATGACCGTGTCCACGCGCTCACGGGCGTGCAGGGTGACCAGGGCCATGATCAGGGCCATGCACACGGTGAAGGCCGAGGTCACGGGCAGGACCGGCAGGCCGAGGATGAAGGCCAGGCCCACGCCGCCGTAGGAGGCGTGGGCGATGCCGCCGGAGATGAAGACGATTCGATTGACCACCACCAAGGAGCCGATGATCCCGCAGATGAGGCTGGCCAGAAGCCCCGCGGCCAGGGCGTTCTGCATGAAGTCGAAGCCGAGCACGTCCATCACGACTCACCGCCCTGGTCCGCGTCCGCCCCGTCATGGGGCGCGAGCACGCGGTGCGGCACGTGGCCGTGGGTGACCAGCTCCACCGGGCAGCAATGGTCCCCGGACCCGCCATAGGTCATGGCGAACATGTCGTCGGTGATCTCCGGGGCCTTGTGGAAATGCAGGGTCCGGTTGACGCAGGCCACGGACTTGACCCCCGAGGCCAGCGACGAGATGTCGTGGCTGACCATGATCACGGTCATCTCCTCGGTCAGCTCGTTGAGCAGGGCGAACAGGGACATGCGGCTGGCCGAGTCCACGCTGGCCGTGGGCTCGTCGAGCAAAAGCAGTTCCGGGCTGTCCACCAGGGCGCGGGCGATGAACACGCGCTGCTTCTGGCCGCCGGACAACCGGGCCAGGCTGCGCCCCTGGTAGTCGAGCATGTCCACCTTTCGCAGGGCCTGGCGGGCCTTTTCATGGTCGATTTTTGAGTGGCGGCCGGACATGCCCCGGAATCCCGGCTTGACCGTGCCCATGCAGACCGCCTCGAGCACGGTGATGGGAAAGGAACTGGCGACCTCCGTGTGCTGGGGCAGGTAGCCGATACGCCCCCCGGCGTCGCCCGGACGCAGGCCGAGCACGCGGATGGTCCCGCTGTCCGGCCGGATCAGCCCGAGCATGAGCTTGAGCAGGGTGGACTTGCCCCCGCCGTTGGGGCCGAGCACGGCCAGATAGTCGCCGCGCTCGATACGCAAATCGACGTTCTCCAGCACCGGCAGGCCGCCCGGTGAATAGTTCAGACCCTGTATGTCGACAACGGGCTCAGCCACGTGAAACTCCTGGTGAAACGCTTTGGATCGACATCCTTACCGATCAAGGCAGCCTAGCACAAGCCCGGAAATCATGCCACCCAGGCCCAGACCCAGGCGGCTGCGGGCATAAGCAGGGCCGCCGCGTAGAGCCGGAAATCCGCGCCCTTGCCCGGCAGGCCCCAGCGGGTGGCCGCCCATGCCGTGAGCGCGCCCAATCCCAGGCCCGATCCGAAGCCGAACAGGTGCGCGCCCAGGTCGGTGTTGCCCTCCCCGTTGCCCGCGCCGAGCATGGCCAGCAGCCCCAGCCCCGCGCCGAACGGGATAAGCGCCGTGCGGGTGAAGCGCAGAAAACGCCGCAGCCACGAGCCGCTGCCCAACCCGTGAAGCCCGCCGCCCACGCCGAACGGGGTGATCCCGGCCAGCGCCCCGGCCGCGCCGAAGGTGGCCGTGGAAAAGCCGATGGCGTCGTGATGCACGCCCAGGACCAGTGAATTGAAGAGGTTGCCGAGCACCCCGGCCCCCATGGTCAGCATCCAGGCCGCGCCCGAGCCGAGCCGCCGCGCGGCCAACCAGATGAACACCCCGCCGATGACCGCGTTTCCGGCCACGTGCGGGCCGTCCGCATGCAGGGTCAGGGCCGTGCACAGCCGCCACCACTGGCCCGACAGGATGGCCCCGGCGTCCGCGCTGCCGAGTTGCACCCACAGGTCCGGGTACAGCCCCATGCCCGGATAGGTCCGGGAATAAGCCCAGTAAAATATCACGAGCAGGGCCAGGCCGAACAGGGTCGGCTCCAGCCCGCCCACGGGCCGCAGGTCGGGCAGGTCCACCTTGGCCAGCTCCGGGCGGTTCTCCTCGAAATAGAGCTCGATTTCCTCCACGGCCCGGTCGACGTACCACTCCTGGACCATGACCGCCCAGCCGTCGCCTCCCTCGGACAAAACCCGCCGCAACCGGTGCGGCACGTGGCGCGAGGACAAAATCAGCCCCCACAGCCGTGCCTCGCGGCAGGACAGGGGTCCGGCCTGCTCCCCGCGCACCAGGGGCACGAGATCGATCCAGGCGTGGCGCAGGACGCGGCGGAAGAATCCGGGGTGGACGGTTCGGGCGTGCATGCCGCAATGTATAGGAAATCCGGCCCGGCGCAAACCGGTTTCGCCCTTGCGCCGCGCCCCCGCCCGCCCTATGCTGGCCCGAACCCGAAACCTCAACCCCCGACGAGTCACGCCATGCGCATCCGCTTCGCCGCCCTGTTCCTGCTGTCTCTCTTCCTGCTCCCCTGCTCCGCCGCCCGCGCCGCCGACCTGGACACCATGATCGGCCAGATGATCCTGGCCGGGTTCCGGGGCTTCTCCGTGGACAGGGACTCGACCATCGTGCGCGACATCCGAGAACGCCACCTGGGCGGGGTCATCCTCTTCGACCACGACATGTTCCGGGGCGCAGGCCAGCGCAACATCCGGAGCAAGGACCAGGTCGAGAAACTCATCGCCGACCTCAAGGCCAACGCGGACATCCCCCTGTTCATGGGCGTGGACCAGGAAGGCGGCAAGGTGCAGCGGCTCAAAAAGACCTACGGCTTCAAGGAGACCCGTTCGGCGGCAGAGCTCTGCGCGGCGGGCGATTCCGAGGTGCTCGACGCGGGCCTGGCCGTCGGCGCGATGTTGCGGGATACCGGGTTCAACCTCAACTTCGCCCCGGTGGTGGACGTGAACGTCGACCCGGACAGCCCGGCCATCGGCAGGCTGGGCCGCAGTTTCTCCAGCGACCCGCAGGAGGTCGCGCGCTGCGCGGGCATCTTCATCAAGGGGCTGCACCGCAACCGGGTGCTCTCCTGCCTCAAGCATTTCCCCGGCCACGGGTCGGCCGGGACCGACTCCCACAGGGGTCTGACCGACGTGACCGGCACCTGGTCAGAGGCCGAACTGATCCCCTACCGGGAACTGATCAAGGGCGGCAAGGTGGACATGATCATGACCGCCCACATCTTCAATGTGCATCTCGACCCCGACTACCCGGCCACTCTGTCGAAAAAGGTCATCACCGGTCTGCTGCGCGGTGAGCTCGGCTACCAGGGCGTGGTCATCACCGACGACATGGACATGGGGGCCATCGCCGACGAGTACGGACGCCGGGAGGCCGTCCGCCGGGCCATCGAGGCAGGCGCGGACATCCTCCTGTTCGGCAACAACCTCGCCTATGACGAGCACATCGTCGAAAAGGTCCACGCCGTCATCCGCTCCCTGGTGGACGACGGGACCATCCCCGAGGCGCGCATTCAGCAGTCCTATGACCGGATCATGCGGTTGAAAGCGCAGCTGGGGTAAAAAATCAGGTGCGGGCAGCCCTAGCTCTTAGGCGAGTCTTCGAGCCTTGGAGATAGCGACAGCAGCGATAGGGTTCGCACCTTTGCATCCCGCTTATGCGCCTTCGGCGCGGGGCTTGATCCAGAAAAAACGCCGGTCGCTTTTGTAGGCGACCGGCGTTTTTCACTTCTTAAGGCAAACCGGAACTACCAGAAGAGGCCGCCGGAACCGCCGACGGTGAACTTGAGTTCGCTCTGGTTCTCGGTCAGCAGGACCAGTTCGTCGGGATCGGTCTGGGTATCGATGCGGGTCACCTTGGCCAGGTAGGTCATGTAGGTGTACTCCCGCTCGTCACCGGCCGGGCCGCAGGATTTTTCCGTGGCGGTGAAGGGGCCGAACTCCAGGTAGTCGTCGGTCAGGGTGTAGGTGCCGGTAAAGGCGTTGCACCCGCTGAATCCCTCCACCGTCCCGTCGGCGTTGAACTTGATGGTCTGCGCCGGGTCGTCGTCGAAGTCCCGTGAAACGATCCTGCGCAGGGTCCAGGTCTTGCCTACCAGAGCCTGGCGAAGGGCGTCCTCGTTCATGACCGGGGCCTCGTGGGACCCGCACGCGCCGAGGGACGCCAGGGCGGCCAGCAGCAGCGCGGCGCAACACATTCTCTTCCATAGATTCGGCATCGTTCGTCTCCTTGATCAATGAATACGGGATCATGATTAACAGGGGCGCGGCCCTGTTGCAAGGAAACACGAGCCCCCGGCGCGGAAGTCCGGGCCGGGGGCGGCATGTGTTGGCTAGCAGGCCGCTATTTCACGTTCGGGCAGGCCTTGAGCGCTTCCTCGATGTCGCGCTGGGGCAGTTCGAAGTTGGTCAGCAGCCCCTGGTTGAAGGCGTCGTACGAGGCCAGATCGAGCATGCCGTGGCCCGAGTACAGGAAGACGATGACGTCGTCCGGCCCGGCGGTCTTGGCCGCCTCGATGGCCCCCTTGATGGCGTGGGAGGTCTCGGGCGCGGGCAGGAATCCCTCGGTCTGCATGAACAGCTTGGCCGCCTCGAAGCACTCGGTCTGGAAGTAGGCCACCGGGTCGCACAGCCCCTCGTTGACGATGTTGCAGACGATGGGCGCGTCGCCGTGGTAGCGCAGGCCGCCCGCATGGATGGGCGCGGGCATGAAATCGTGGCCCAGCGTGTGCATCTTGACCAGCGGGGTCAGCCTGGCCATGTCGCCGAAGTCGTAGCGGTATTCGCCGCGCGTCAGGGTCGGGCACGCCTTGGGCTCCACCGCGATGAACTTGACCGGGTCGCCATTGAGCTTCTGCGGCAAAAACGGCAGGACCAGGCCGCCGAAGTTGGAGCCGCCGCCCACGCAACCCACCAGGTGGGTGGCCTTTTCGCCGATCATCTCGAGCTGCTTCTGGACCTCCAGGCCGGTGATGGTCTGGTGGATGATGACGTGGTTGAGCACCGAGCCCAGCGCGTACTTGGTGTCGTCATGGGTGGCCGCGTCCTCCACGGCCTCGGAGATGGCCAGGCCGAGCGACCCCTTGCAGTCCGGGTCCTTGGCCAGCATCTCGCGGCCCGTTCGGGTCTGGTCCGAGGGCGAGGCGTGGATGGTCCCGCCGTAGGTGTTGATGATCATCTTGCGGTACGGCTTCTGCTCGTAGGAGACCTTGACCATGTAGACCACGCACTCCATGTCGTACTGGGCGCAGGCGAACGACAGGGCCGTGCCCCACTGGCCCGCGCCGGTCTCGGTGGCCAGCCGTTTTACGCCCTCCATCTTGTTGTAGTACGCCTGGGGCACCGAGGTGTTCGGCTTGTGCGAACCCGCCGGGGACACCGACTCGTCCTTGTAGAATATCTTGCACTTGGCCCCGATGGCCTTTTCCAGCCGGTCGGCGCGCACCAGCGGCGAGGGACGCCAGATCTTGTAGACGTCCAGGACCTCCTGCGGGATGTCGATGAACCGGTCCGCGCTCATCTCCTGGGCGATGAGCGAATCCGGAAAGATCGGGGAGAGCAGGTCCGGGGTCAGCGGCTCCATGGTCTCCGGGTTGAGGGGCGGGGCCATGGGCGTGGGCAGATCGGGCATGGGGTTATACCACTGGGTGGGCATCTGGTCCTGGGACAGGAATATCTTCTTCACAGACATGGTGTTCCTCCGAACAGTTGCGCGTTGTAGGCCGGATCGGGTGAAAGCTTCCCGGCTCCCCGATCCGGTGCGCGTTGACGAAAAAAACCGCTGGCAACGAACCAGCGGCTTTCCGATGTCCGAACGCGCGCGCAAGCACGCCGCCGCCGGGACCGGCAGCGGATCGCTTCAGCACGCGTCTAGGAATCGGGCCGCTTGACGTTACGCCACCCGCGTCCACAAAAATAGTTGTATGATATGGGTGTTTGCATAGAGGAAACTCCTACGCTCTTTCCGCCTTTGGCGTCAAGCCGGGCCCGATTGCGCGGGGTCCCGAAGGGGCAGACTCATGGGGACGAACCGGATGCCGTCGCGCTCCCGCTCGCTGTCCACGGCGGTGAATCCCAGCCTCGCATAGGCCTTGACCGAGCCGGGCGAAGCGTTGACCGTCAGGGCGGACAGGTCCGGATCATCTCGCAGGCACCGCGCGACGGCCCGACGCATGAGCGCGGCCCCCACGCCAAGCCCCCGGCAGTCGGCGGACACGAAGAACAGCGCCACGTGGCCGTCGCCCACCACCTCGAGGACGCCCACAAGGACATCCCCCTGCAGGGCGGTCAGGGCAAAGCCCTTGCCCTCCCGACGGGAAAAGGCGAAGCGGTCGAGAAATTCCGCGAACGAGGCGCGCCCCTGCTCGGAGAAGCCGGGAGCCACCGAGGCGTCGAACACGGTCCGGACCAAGGCCAGGGCCTCGACCTCCCGCTCGGGAGCGAGGGGCTCGCAGGTGATCCGTTCTTGCATACCCATCACTTGGCCATCCCGGCGGCCAACTCGTGCAGGATCTCCCCGGCCGGGCCGTGCAGGGCGAAGTCCATGAACCCGGTGTTCGGGGTCGGTTCCGCGTTGATCTCCACGGTCACGGCCCCGTGGTCCTTGGCCAGCTGGTAGAAGGACGCGGCGGGCTGGACGAGGTTGGAGGTGCCCACGGACACGAACACGTCCGCCTTGCCGATCTGCTCGATGGCCAGCTTGAGCACGCCGGGGGTGAGCGGCTCGCCGAACCAGACCACGCCGGGCCGCAGCAGGTGGCCGCAGACCGGGCAGTCGGGCAGGTCCGGCAGTTCGGAGAAGTCCTCGCGGGCGTGCGTGCAGACCGTGCAGCGCACCTGCCACAGGGAGCCGTGCATCTCGACCAGCTTGCGGCTGCCCGCCCGGGTGTGCAATCCGTCGACGTTCTGGGTGATCAGAAGAAAATTCGGTATCTGCCGCTCCATGGCCGCCAGGGCCAGGTGCGCCGGGTTGGGCTGGCAGCCCGCCACCAGCTTGCGCCGCCAGTTGTAGAACTCCCAGACCAGCTCCGGATGCGCGGCGAATGCGTCGGGCCGGGCCAGGTCCTCGGCCCGGTAGTGCTTCCACAGCCCGTCGCGGCCCCGGAAAGTGGGCACCCCGCTTTCGGCGGACACCCCCGCCCCGGTCAGGACGACCACCCGCCTGTCGCCGCTCAACAACGCCTTGACCATCTCCAGTTCAGCCTGCACGATCTCTCCAGCCATTCGTTATGTTGTCATGTTGTCGGCCAGAGCCCGCGCCGGGCCGGCCGCTCGGGGCCGGGCCGCTTGCAATCCGACCGAATAAACGTCATAGTCCGCTACTTCATTTCACAACCAGTCCCGACCACATTGCCCGAGGAGGATCCATTGGCTACTAGAACTGTCTATTACATTGAAGGTGACGGCATCGGCGCCGAAGTCTGGGCCGCCGCGCGCCCCGTCCTGAACAAGGCCGTGGAGATGGCCTACAACGGGGCCAACAAGCTCGACTGGCAGGAGCTGCTGGCGGGCGAGAAGGCTTTCGCCGAGACCGGCGAGCATCTGCCCAAGGCGACCATGGACGCGCTGGCCCAGGCCGACCTGGCCATGAAGGGTCCGCTGAACACGCCGGTGGGCAAGGGCTTCCGCAGCCTGAACGTCACCCTGCGCCAGGTCTTCGACCTCTACGCCTGCATCCGTCCCATCAAATATTTCAAGGGGATCGAGTCCCCGGTCAAGCGTCCCGACCTGGTCGACATGGTCGTGTTCCGCGAGAACACCGAGGACCTGTACGCCGGTATTGAATACCAGTCCGGCTCCCCGGAAGCCAAGAAATTAATCGAATTTCTCGTGGACGAACTCGGCGCGAAGATCGACATCACCGCGGGCGTGGGCATCAAGCCCATCACCCCGGCGGGTTCCAAGCGGCTGGTCAGAAAGGCCCTCGACTTCGCCATCGCCGAGGGCAAGCCGTCCGTGACCCTGGTCCACAAGGGCAACATCATGAAGACCACCGAGGGCGGCTTCCGCGCCTGGGGCTATGAGGTGGCCGACGAGGAATACCAGGGCAAGGTCGTGCGCGAGGGCCAGGACGGCTCCGGCGTGATCATCAAGGACCGCATCGCCGACGCCATGTTCCAGAACGTGCTCATGTACCCCGAGCAGTACTCGGTCATCGCCACCACCAACCTGAACGGCGACTACATCTCCGACGCCCTGGCCGCGCAGGTGGGCGGACTCGGCCTGGCCCCCGGCGTGAACATGGGCGAGAAGCTGGCCTTCTTCGAGGCGACCCACGGCACGGCCCCGACCATCGCGGGCAAGGACCTGGCCAACCCCGGCTCCCTGATCCTGTCCGGGGCCATGCTGCTTGAGCACATCGGCTGGGGTGATGCCGCCGCGCTCATCCACGCCTCGGTGGAGAAGACCCTGGCCGCCAAGAAGGTCACCGTGGACCTGGCCGCCCAGATCAACGGCGCCACCCAGGTGGGCTGCAAGGAATTCGGCGAGCTGCTGCTGGCCAACCTGTAACCCGCCAGCTTACCAAGACATCCCCGGCGGGCCGCGACCA
Organism: Pseudodesulfovibrio sp. lm2024; assembly: GCF_051175575.1. Classification (NCBI taxonomy): domain Bacteria; kingdom Pseudomonadati; phylum Thermodesulfobacteriota; class Desulfovibrionia; order Desulfovibrionales; family Desulfovibrionaceae; genus Pseudodesulfovibrio; species Pseudodesulfovibrio sp. lm2024. The sequence goes on along the minus strand of NZ_CP195092.1, from coordinate 1,215,499 downwards.
TGTGTCGCGGCCCGCCGTCTTTTTCCCGGCCGACGAGTTCCCGCTCCCCGGCTTGACCCGCCTCCCCCGCTTGGCTACCTTCGTTCATGGCGGAAACTGTTTTTTCCCGACCGGGCCACGCGCCCGCGATGATCGCCCGTCCCGCCACGAGACGCAGCCCCTTCGGATTCCCGCCCCCGGCCCCGCCGGGACCGCACACTCCACAAGACCCGCAACAAGGAGTCGAATCATGCCTCAACATACCCTTGAAATTACTGAAACCGGCCGGTGCGCCGAATGCAACGGCGCGGACAGCCTGCTCGCCACCTTGGTGAACAACGGTGTGGATGTCTGCTTCGCCAATCCCGGCACCTCGGAGATGCACTTCGTCTCCGCCCTGGACCGCATCCCCGGCATGCGCGGGGTGCTCTGCCTGTTCGAAGGCGTGGCCACGGGCGCGGCCGACGGCTACGCCCGCATGACCGGCAGGCCCGCCTGCACCCTGCTCCATCTCGGGCCCGGCTTCGCCAACGGCATGGCCAACCTGCACAACGCCCGCAAGGGCGCCTCGCCGGTGGTCAACATCGTCGGCGACCACGCCACCTACCACGTGCGCTATGACGCGCCCCTGACCTCCAACGTGGAGGGCTTTGCCGAGGCCATCTCCCACTGGGTCCGCCGCCCGCGCAGCCCGCGCACCGTGGCCCTGGACGCCGCCGAGGCGGTCCGTGCCGCGCGCACGGCCCCGGGCCAGGTGGCCACCCTGATCCTGCCTGCGGACACGGCCTGGCTCCCGGCCGAGCGCCCCGCGCCCGCCCTGGCCGTCCCCACTCCCGCTCCGGTGTCCCCGGACGCCGTCGAGGCCGCGGCCAAGGCCCTGACCAACGGCAAAAAGACCGCCATCCTCATGCGCGGGTCCGTGCTCCACGGCGAGGGGCTTCATGCCGCCGGATGCGTGGCCGCCAAGACCGGGGCCACCCTGTTCTGCGACACCTTCACTCCGCGCATGCGTTCCGGCGCGGGCGCGCCCGTGGTCGAAAGGCTGCCCTACCGTGGCAAGCACGTCCTGGCGCGGCTCGAGGAATTCGAACAGCTCCTGCTCGTGGGCGCGGAACCGCCGGTCTCCTTCTTCGCCTATCCCGGACAGGAGAGCTGGCTGACCCCGCCGCACTGCGCCATCCTGACCCTGGCCCACGCGGCCGAGGACGGCGACACCGCGCTCATCGACCTGGCCGGAGCGGTGGACGCCTCGCCCGACTGCGCCCTGTATCCGCTCGATCCGCCCGCCCTGCCCGGCGACGCGCCGCTGACCGCCGAGGCCGCACTGCGCATCGTGGCCGCGCTCCTGCCCGAGAACGCCATCGTCACGGACGAGGGCATCACCTCGACCCTGCCCTACGCCAACCTGCTCTCCAACGCCGCGCCCCACGACTACCTGGCCCTGACCGGCGGAGCCATCGGCGGCATCATGCCGCTGTCCGTCGGGGCCGCCGTGGCCGCGCCCGGCCGCAAGGTGGTCTGCCTGGAGGGTGACGGCAGCGCCATGTACACGGTGCAGGCCCTGTGGACCCAGGCCAGGGAGAATCTGGACGTGGTCACCGTGCTCTACGCCAACCGCTCCTACGCGGTCCTCAACCAGGAGCTCAAGCTGGTCCGGGCCGCGTCCAAGGGCGACCAGGCGGTCTCCCTGCTCGACCTGCACGATCCGACCCTGGACTGGGTGCGCATCGCCGAGGGCATGGGCGTGGAGGCCGTGCGCGCTGAAACCACCAAGTCCTTTGCCGACGCCCTGCGCTCCGCCCTGAGCGCCAAGGGGCCCCGGCTCATCGAGGCCGTCATCTAACGCAACATCACTGCGGGCCGGGACCGTTGCGCCCCGGCCCGCGCCGTTCGCGCTCATTTCCGCTCCTTCCCGCGCGAGTCATGGCATGAGAGATGCAACTCTCTACTGAATGCCCGCACCCCTGTCGCCGGGCGCATAAGGAGAGCACGCATGTACCTGCAGGAACTGCAAAGAAACCGGGACACCTTTGGCCAGGAAGACCCTTTGTGGGCCGTGGCCTCCGCTCCGGACCAACGCGCCTGTGCGCCTGGTCCGCCACTGGTACAAACACCGACGAGATCGTCCACAACCACGGCAGGCTGAACCTGCCCCCAGCCGTGCTCGCGCCGGGGGACAGGTCAGTTCCCTCTATTACGCCGCGCGTTAAGGCGATTATCGGACATCCAGCGCCCGGTTTCGGGCACGGTTTTCCGTTTTAGACCTTGCGAAAACCTTGGCTCTCTACTAAGTGAAAGCCATGCCTGAAAAAGATAAACGCATTCTCATCCTGGGCGTCGGCAACATCCTGTTCACCGACGAGGGATTCGGCGTCCGGGTGGCCGAGGAGCTCGAGCAGAAATACGAATTTTCCGACAACGTCACCGTGCTCGACGGCGGCACCCTGGGGCTCAAGCTCATGGGCCCGATCATGGAGTCGGACTACCTGATCATCGTGGACATCGTGCTCAACGACGGGCGGCCGGGCGAGATTTTCCGGCTGCTGGGCGAGGATCTAAACAAGGCCTGCGCTTTCAAGAATTCCCTGCACCAGACCGACTTGCTTGATACGCTGGCCCAGTGCAGCATCATCGGCAACGTGCCGGACGACGTGGTCCTGTTCGGCATCGAACCGGTCAACTACAAGGACATGTCCGCCGCCCTGTCCCCCGAACTCGAAGCCCGGCTGCCGGAAATGGAAGCCCTGGTCCTCGAGGAAGTGAAGAAGGCGGGCGCATCCTACGCCCCCCGGACCGCAGCGAACCCCGCAACGGAGAAGATTTATGTGCCTCGCGATACCTGCAGAAATTCTTGAAATCAGTGACGGCGTCGCCACCTGCAAGGTGGGCGAAGGCGACACCACGGTCCAGGCGTCCATCATGCTCATGGACGAGGAAGTGACCATCGGCGACTACATCATTATCCACGCCGGTTTCGCCCTGCGCAAGCTCGACCCCAAGGAGGCGCAGGAGACCCTCAAGATCCTGCGCGACATGGTCGAACTCTTGGGCGGGGAAGAATATCAACACGAGATGCTCTAGCGGCTGCGCAAAGAACGCCAAAAAGCCCGGGACGCACCGCGTTCCGGGCCTTTTTGTCGGCTGCATCCGGCGGATGGGGCGCTGCCCTTGACCCTCCCAAACTTTTTGCGTCGCCTGCGGCGAAGGGCCATAAGGTACAGTCCGGACAGCACTCGACTTAGTGGACCACGGTCTTGGAGAAGATGTTGATGACCGCCACCCCGGCCACGATGAGCCCCATACCGAGCATAGCCGGGAGGTCCAGGGGCTGCTTGTGGAAGACCACCCCGGCCAGGCCGATGAGCACGATGCCCAGCCCCGCCCAGATGGCGTAGGCCACGCCCATGGGGATGGTCCTGAGCACCAATGAGAGTAGGTAAAAGGCCAGGCCGTACCCGGCGATCACCACCAGGCTGGGGCCGAGCCGGGTGAACCCGTGGCTCGACTGGAGCGCCGTGGTGCCGACAACTTCGCTGATGATGGCCAGGGCCAGATAGATGTATCCCATGGTGTCTCCGATGTTCGGGACGGGCTATGCCCGCTGCTTCTTGCCGGGTAGAAAGGATGTGCGCAGGAAGGTCGGGCTGGCGAACGCCAGCGGGTTGCGGATCACGAGGTCGGGCAGGATGTGGTACCAGCGGTAGCCGAGCCCGTGGAAGTAGTCGCGGGCGCGGTCCAGATACCCGGTCTCCCGGGCGGCGTGCAGGGCGGCGTCCCGCTGGCAGCGCGACCGGGCCAGGGGTTTCAGGATGCGCTCGCTGAATCCGTACTTGAGCAGCATGGCCTTGATCCGCCGGTACTCCCTATGCCGGGACACGCCGTCGGCCATGGCGAAAAAGGCGACCACCAGCCAGCACACGCCCCACCAGCACAAAACGACGCCCCCGGACACGTCCCCCGAGGCCCACTGCGCCGCCCCGGCCCCCTTCAACACGAAGGCGGCCAGCAACGCCCCGACCCCGGTCATGTACGGCCACGGCGCGGCCTTCACATACCGCGCCCCGCGCCCGACAATCCCCAGTCTTTCTTCTCTTCGCATACGAAAATCCGTAGCCAACAACCGCCGAAAGGTCAAACCAGCCCCCCTTTTCGCCGCCACGAGCGCATTGGCTGCAAAGCAGCCTAACCTCAGCGAACTCCCCATAGCCGCCCCAAGCGCCTGGGGTGGCAAAGGCACCCAACAGCGAAGCGCACGCACCGCTCCTCCGCGTCCCCCTCCCCACTCCCGCGCTCCCTCCCCCCGAGAACGCAGGGAGCGAGGCTTCGTAGAGTGGGTCAGCCGTGCATTTTTCGAGGGGGGATTTGACCGCAGCGTAGTGGACCTACGTGAGGATCAAATGCCCCCTCGGAAAATGTGCGGATGGCCCGCTATCCAAAGCCGCCGCCGCAAGCGCCATCGCGAAAAAAAGAGGCCCGGCATATGCCGGGCCTCTGTTTTTAGCGCGTCAGCGCCTGCCTTGACTACAGGACGCGGAACTTTTTGACGTTACCGGTCTTGTTGTCGATGACGTGCACGCCGCAGGCGATGCAGGGGTCATAGGAGTGGACGGTACGCAGGATCTCGACCGGGCGTTCCGGATCGGCGATCGGGGTGTTGTCCAGCAGAGCCTCTTCAGTGGGGCCGGGCAGGTTGTTGTCGCAGCGGGGACCGAGGTTCCAGGTGGACGGGACCACGAGCTGGAAGTTGTCGATCTTGCCGCCCTTGATGTCGATCCAGTGGCTCAGGCCGCCGCGGGGAGCGTTGACGAAACCAACGCCCTGCGCTTCGGCGGGCATGTCCCAATCCTTGCAGATGTCGAGGTTGCCCTTGGCGATGTTTTCCTTCAGATCGTTGACCATGTCTTCGGTCTTCAGGCAGGTGATCAGGCACTCGATACCGCGGGCGCCGGTGCGGCCCAGGGTGGAGAAGAGGGCGTCGGGGCCGACTTCCAGTTTGCCGAGCACGAAGTTGACGTACTTGACGAACTCGGGATGACCCAGGCCGTAGTTGACCAGGCAGGTGGCCAGCGGGCCCACTTCGGTGGACTTGCCGTCGTAGCGGGGAGCCTTCATCCAGGAGTACTTCGCCTTGTCGTCCAGGCTGGTGTACATGGGATCGGTCACACCGGCGTAGGGATGCTTCGGAGAGTCATCCTTGTACCAGGAGTGCTTCACGTGCTCTTCGATCTTGGTCGGATCAAAGGCCTGGACGTCGGTGATCTTGCGATCGAAGATGACGCCGGGCTTGATGTACCGGGAGTTCAGGTCGGCCTCGCCGCCCTGCGCCGGGTATTCGCCGAAGCTCATGAAGTTGGTGGTGCCGCCGATGGAGGCCCAATCCTTGTAGTAACCGGCAACGGCGATGAGGTCCGGGATGTAGCAGTCGAGGATGAAGTCCTTGATGTCCGCGTACAGAGCCAGGAAGTCGTTGATGTACTTGTCGGTCAGGCCTTCGTAGCAGGACACGCCACCCATGACGGTGAACTGGGTGTGCGGGTTCTTGGCACCGAACACCGCCATGGCGCGAGCGGCCTTGACCTGCAGGTGCAGGGCGTTCAGGTAGTGGTTGGTGGCAAGCAGGTTGACCTCGGGCGGCAGGACGTAGGCCGGGTGGCCGCCGAGGAAGTAGGCGTTGGTGAAGATGCCCAGACGGCCGGATTCGACGATGCTCTTGACGGTGTCCTTGGTCTTCTGAAGGTCTTCCTTGGAGGAGACGATCTTGGGATCGGGGCGCACGGTCTTGGCGACGGCGGCGGCGATTTCAGCGGTCTTGTTGACGTCGGCGGACAGACAGCCGGTGACGTCGACGAAGTCCAAGGCATGCAGATGATAGAAATGCACGATGTGGTCATGCATGAACTGAGCGGCCAGCACCAGGTTACGGATGATGGTCGCGTTGTGGGGCATTTCCTTGTCCACGCCGACGGCGTTGTCGACGCAACGGACGGAAGCGAGCGCGTGCACGTAGGTGCAGACGCCGCAGGAGCGCTGGGTGAAGTGCTGGGCATCGCGGGGATCACGGCCTTTCAGGATGATCTCCAGACCGCGGAACAGCTGGGAGCTGCTGCGGACGTCAACGATTTTGCCATCTTCGACCACGGCCTCAATGCGAAGGTGACCTTCGATCCTGGTGACCGGATCAACTACGACATCGTGTTTCCCATGCGCCATCGGGGCGGCTTTAGGGGAGCAACCAGACATATTGTATCCTCCTTAAGAATTCTGATTCTGTCTGCGTTAGTTGGACGAAACCTTGCGGACCGCCGACTACATGTCGGTGAGGTCGGCGTAGAAGTAGGTTTCGCCATCCCAGTCGGCGCCGTCCCAGAAATCGGGCTGCGAGCAGCCGATGCAGGGGTGGCCGGACTGGACAGGCCAGTTGTACTGGTTGAACTTGACCGTGGGGCAGTTGTTGAAGGTCTCGGGACCACGACAACCGAGCTTACGCAGACACCAGCCCTTGCGGGCTTCTTCGGAACCGAAGGAAGGCGCGAATTCGTCCATGTCGAAGTGCTCCTGCCTCGGGCAGTTGTCATGCACGGTCTCGCCGAAGAACAGGGTCGGACGCCCGACGTCGTCGAGGTCGGGCATGCCCTTGGTGAGGAAGTGCACGATGGTACCGACCAGGTTGTAGGGGTTCGGCGGGCAGCCGGGGACGTTGATGAACGCCTTGCCCGGGAACATTTCGCCGATGCCCTTGGCCGCGGTCGGGTTCGGGGCGGCCTTCTGCACGCCGCCGTAGGACGCGCAGGTGCCGTACGTGATGGTCGCGCTGGCGGCGTTGACGACCTTGGTGGTGGTCTCCAGCATGGTGTGGCCGCCGACCTTGCCGTACGCGCCGGCCTCGTTGGCGGTACCGGCCGGAGCGGTCGGGACGCCACCTTCGATGACGGCCACGAAGTTGCCGCCGTTGACCGTATCCCACAGAGCCTTCTCTGCGGCATGACCCGCCGCCGCCATGATGGTCTCATGGTAGTTCAGCGAGATGTAGTCCAGGATGAGAGCGTCGATGTAGGGCTCGACGGTCCTCAGGATGGATTCGGAACAACCGGTACATTCGGCGTTGTGCAGCCAAACGACGTCGGGCCTGTTGTCAGCTGTGAGGGCTTCGGCGACTTTCGGGGCGAAAGCCGGACCCATGCCCATCACTGCGGCCACGGTTCCGCAGAACTTCATGAAATCACGGCGAGAGACGCCGCGTTTTTCCAGCCGTTCCACGGCTCCTTCCTTGCCATGACCTACGGAAAATTTCATAGAACACCTCCGTAATAAAATGAGTCTGTTATGACGGAGAACACCGTTATTCCCGCCATAACCGTCGGGCACACACCCGAACTCGGACCTAAACCGTCTCTTTGCCACGATTAACAAAAACGTGACACGATTAACATTCTTTTTCCGAGTTCGTGCTATAACCCCCCGGAAAAATTAATTAACAAAGTCGTATCGCGCTTTACAAACAAAATCAATAGGCAACTTTAAAAAACTTTCAAGCGAATCGGCACGCTAGGCGAATTGACGTGAACACGTGACAAAAATCACAGAACGCCCTGCCCACGGGCATTGGCGGTCGCCGATCCCGCCCTTTCCCGCCCCCTTTTCCCTTGCCTCGCCCCTTCGCCCGAGACGCCGAAGAGACGGGTATAAACAATAATTGATTACATTCTTCCACTCGGCCTACAATTCGGCTAAAACAGGTGACGAATCAGTAATCTCGAGGAGGACATTTCCGATGGCCGTCATCATCGATCTTTCCATTTTCCCCCTGGACAAGGGCGGCTCCGGCCTGAGCGCCTATGTCTCCCGCGCCCTGAACGTCATCAAGAAGTCCGGCCTGAAATACCGCCTCTGCCCCATGGGCACCAGCATCGAAGGAGAGTGGGACGAAGTCATGGGAGTGGTCGACGGCTGCTACCGCGAGTTGGAAAAGGATTCCGACCGGTTGTACATGACCATCAAGGTGGATGCCCGCAAGGGACGCCGCGACGGCATGGACCAGAAGCTCCACAGTGTGGAGAGCAGGCTGGCCTAAGGACCGCCCGCCCATGGCCCCGCCCCCGGAGAAACAGGCCGAAAAGGCCGCCGAGCACCGCCCCCGGCCCCCCGGTGGGATCAATCCCAGGTCCCTGATCTTCAAATTCCTGGTGCGCATCCTGCCCCCCCTGCTGGTGGGCATCATGCTGTTCATGCTCCTGCTCGCCCACTACGCCCGGCGCGACATCATGGACAAGATCGACACCGACGTGGGCATCTTCGCCACGGCCACCACCCGGGTGCTGGACGGCCTGCTGTGGAACTACCAGACCGAGGAGATGGTCAGCGCCCTGGCCACCATCTCGAGCAACCCGGCCATGCTCGGGGCCGAGATATACGACCAGGACGGCGACCTCTTCCTGTCCTACGGCATCACCCCCGAAGACCACGTGGTCGGCCTCAAGACCCTGTGGCGGGACATCTACCGGCGCATGCCCGACGGCTCGCGCGTGGACATGGGCCGGCTGGTCATCCACTACACCTATACCTTTGCCGAGAAGCGGTTCCGGCTGCACCTGCTGTGGCAGCTGTCCCAGTTCCTGCTGATCATCGCCGTCACCCTGAGCGGCGCGGTCTACGCCTTCAGCCGGACCGTGAGCCGCCCGCTCAAGGCCCTGCTGGCGGCCATCCGCAAGACCGGCGAGACCGGCCGGTGGACCGAGGCGGACTGGCGCAGCGACGACGAGATCGGGGAGGTCATCGAGGCCCATAACGGCATGCTCCGGCACATCGCGGGCAAGGAGGCGGCCCTGGCCGACAGCGAGAAGCGCTACCGACAGCTCTTCGACAACGCCCTGGTCGGCATCTATCTGATCGGTCCCGACGGGCTCATCAAGGAGGCCAACAGGACCGCGGCGCACATCATGGGGTTCGAGGCCTCCGAGCATGTGGTCGGACAAAACATCCTGAAATATTACGTACACCGGGAGAATCGGGAACGATTGTGGGAAAGGTTGTGGCAAGACGGTGAGATATCGCGCTTCCGCACCGAACTGGTCAGGACGGACGGGCGGCACATCTGGGCCGAACTCTCCGGGCGGCTGAACCCCGACGGCTTCTTCAACGGCATCATGCAGGACGTCACGGACCTGGTCCAGGCGTCCCAGGCCGTGGAGGAGCGCGACGAACTGCACCGCGCCTTCTTCGAGGAGAACAAGGCGGTCATGCTCCTGCACGACCCCCTGGACTCGTCCATCCAGTTCGTCAATCCGGCGGCCTGTCATTTCTACGGGTACACCAACGAGGAAATGACCTCCATGACCATCCGCCAGCTGGACTGCATGACCGACGAGGAACTCTACCATGAACTCAAGGAGGCGGCCCAGGAGCGGCGCGGCTACTTCAAGCAGGTGCACACCCTCAAGGACGGCACCCGGCGCGACGTGGAGGTCTTTACCGGCCCGGTCTCGCTGGGCCACCGCCAGCTCCACTACTCCATCGTCCACGACGTGACCGAGAAGCGGCGGCTGGAGGCGCGGCTGCAGCGCATGGCCACCCGCGATCAGTTGACCGGGGCCCACAACCGGCACGCCTTTTTCCACCGGGCCAAGAGCGAGCTGGCGCGGGCCAAGCGGTTCGGCCATCCCCTGGCCGTGCTCATGTTCGACCTCGACTATTTCAAGGAGGTCAACGACTCCCACGGCCACGCCATCGGCGACGAGGTCCTGCGCACCTTCGCCCTGCGCTGCCGGGCCGACTTCCGGCAGAGCGACGTCTTCGCCCGCCTGGGCGGAGAGGAATTCGCCGCCCTGCTGGTGGAGACTACCCCCGAGCAGGCCGAAGAGACGGCCGAGCGTTTCCGGGCCATGACCGCGTCCCGGCCCATCCCCACCGACGTCGGCGACCTCACCGTGACCGTGTCCATCGGGGTGGCCTCCCTGGAAGACGAGGACTCCATCAACGACCTGCTCAAACGGGCGGACGAGGCCCTGTACAAGGCCAAGCAGGCGGGCCGCAACTCGGTGGTCCGATTGTGACCGCCCTTGCTGCCGCAGAGGGATAATCGATAACCGATTGAGAGGAGCGCATCCGTGTCCATGATCACCCAGCAGAACGTCCAGTTGAAGCAGGTCTCGCGCGGCAACTACCTGATGCGCAACGTGCTCAAGTACAACCTGGTCTTCAACGAGGGCAGCAAGGGCGACGCCGCGTATATCCTGACCGAGGGCAAGATCGAGATTTCCGGGACCGTCGAGGGACGCAAGAAGGTCTTCGCCATCCTCAAGCCCATCTCCATCTTCGGGGAGATGGCCCTGTTCCTGGAGGACGGCGTGCGTACGGCCACGGCCATCGCCTTGGAGGACTCCAAGGTCATCGTGGTCACCCGCGACGACCTGGACGAGTTCATGCGCAAATCGCCCAAGGTCATCGCCTCCATCATCACGGTCCTGGTCAACCGGCTCAAATCCACCACGCGCAAGGCCATGAAGGTCCCGTCCGTGGGGCTGGGCGTGGTCCGCATCTTCGACCTCTTCTCGGCCTGCGGCAAGCTGGAGCTGAAATACGACGTCACGATCAAGACCCTGGCCGAGACCTTCGTGACCACCCCGGACCGGATCGAGCAGTACGTCCAGAGGCTGGCCGACCAGGAGCTCCTGGCCGTGGGCCGGGACGCGAACGACACCAGAATCATCCGCATCCGCGAGCGGGACATGCTCGCAGCGGTCATGCAACAGCAGGAGTAGACGACGTGAACGACTTTCTGCGAACCGAGCTGAACACCGAACGCTGCCTGTTGCGCCCCTGGCGGATGGAGGACATCCCCCTGATCCCGCCCGTGGCCAACACCCGGGACATATCCTGGAACACCTCCTTCAAGTTCCCCCACCCTTTTGACGAGGCGGCGGCGGAACGGATGGTCTACTGGTCGCGGAAAGGCGCGGGCGAGGACAAATGGCAGTTCGCGGTCCTGGTCGACGGGGAGCTGGCGGGCAGCTGCGGGACCATCCGGGGCACGGACGTGGAGGCGCACACCGCCAAGGTGGGCTACTGGCTCGGCCCGGCCCATTGGGGCAAGGGGTTGGCCACCGAAATGGTGTCCGAGCTGGTCCGCTACATGCGCGACCACACGGTCATCGAGCAGCTCACGGCCACCTGTTTCGGCTGGAACCCGGCCTCGCGGCGGGTGCTGGAAAAGACCGGCTTCAGGCAGGAGGGACTGCGGCAGGGCGTGGTCCGCAAGTGGGGCAAGCTGACGGACCTGTGGATATACGGCCTGCTGCTCTAGCCCGCTATTCCAAGGCCACCAGTTCCAGATCGCCCCAGGCGGCCACCTTGGCGTCGTACTGGGCGAACACGCCATCCAGCCCGTAGGGGGCCAGTCCTCGCGCCCGCTTGAGCACCCGGTCCATATCCTTCTCCGAACCGAGCATGTTGCACAGGGCCGTGGCCGCCGCATCGGCCAGCCGGGCGTCTTTGGCACGCACGGCCACCAGGTCGCCGGAGCCGAGGCTCAGAGAATGGCCGATGGTCCCGCTGGACGCGCACAGGGCCACGGGAAAGGCGTCGACCTCGATGCGCAGCCCCACGGACGCCCCGGATTCCGGGTCGGCCAGCAGGGCCACCACCCGCTCGCGCGTGGAGCACAGGTAGGTGTCCCCGCCGTTCTCCACCAGAAGGTTCGGGCTGCGCGCGGTGAACGCCTCGCCCACGGCCTGGGCCACGGCCCCGGCCACGGCGGCCATGGGCCCCACTCCGCACGGCTGCGCGGCCGCCGCCATGGCCCGGACGATGTCGGGCGCGCTGTCCGGCACGGCGACGGGCACCAGGCTCTCGGCGAACTCCGGATGGAACATGATCCAGTTCTTGATCTCGCCGCGCACCCTGGACACGAAGGCCGCGATCTCGTCGCGCAGGTCAAGCTCGGCCACCACGAGCAGATCGGTCTGCTCCACCCCCACCTGGAACCGGACCTCGCCGTCCCGGGGGCGGACCATGCGCCGATACCCGCGCTCTGTGGAAAGATGTTTCCCGGCCATCACCAAGCCCTCCAAGCCGATGTTCCAAATACGGAACAACTTGCGAACACACTTACGAACATTTTATCCACACCCGGCCTCATAACGAACAAACAACGAACAAACAACGAACACCATTTCCCACAGCACACCCCGCCGAAGGCGGCCCAAAAAGTTTCGGAAGGAAGAGGGGATGGGGGGCCGGGGGCGCACGCCCCCCCACCCTTCTAGAAGCCGTGGTCCGCGTTGATGAGGACAATCTTGATGCGCCCTTTGGGGAACGACTTTTCGGTGATCGTCCAGACGTTACAGATGCGGTCCGGGGAACCGCAGTCCATGCAGTAGCCGGTCTTGACGCAGGGGGTCTTCATGTTCAGGCGCATGGTGTTGACCGGGGCCACGTATTCCTTGATGCGTTCCATGGCCCGTTCCAGGTCGGGCACGAGCTTGTTGCGGCCGATGAGCAGGACCACGTTGCGCGGGCCGAAGGTGATGGCCCCTCCGCGGTTGCCGATCATGTCGAGGTTGACCAGATGGCCGTCCTCGGTCACGGCGTTGGAACTGGCGAAGAAACAGTCCACGAGCAGGGCCCGGCGGCGCAGCTCATACTTGTCCTCGGCCGAAAGGGTTTTGTCCCAGGTGTCCAGGGTCTCATAGTCCGGGCTGTCGCGCAGGTACTCGTAGAGTCCAGACGCGGCCAGGGTGCCGGACCCGCCCCAGGACACGGTCTTGGGCTTGATCTCGGGCAGGATCTCGTTGATCACGAGGTCGCGGGCGGCGGAAAGCGTGTCGGCCATGCGCACGTCGAAGCCGTTTTTCCCGAGCTGTTCCGCCAGATCGTTCAGGTGCAGGGTCCAATAATGTTCTTGGGGCTTGTCCATATGTCCTCCGGTATATACTTCATTAAGAAGGCGATGTGCGGCAATTTGGAAAAGGGTCCATTTTTCACTCGCCAAGCGGTGAAAAAGCTTGTAGCAGAAAACCCGCCGAGCCGGAAGCGGGTCCCCCGGAAACCGGAGAAAATACCGCTTGACGGTCTCAGGACCAACGGTTATATGCTTCCGTTCAACGCAACTTTCAGCAAATTTTACTCTTCAGGAGATCACAGATATGAAACGTACTTACCAGCCCAGCAAATGCCGTCGCAAAAGAACCCACGGTTTCCTGGTGCGTTCCCGCACCAAAAATGGTCGCAAGGTGCTTGCCCGCCGTCGCGCCAAAGGGCGTAAGAGATTAGCCGTCTAGCTTGGAACAAGGAGCGCCGGCTGCTCAGAAGCCCTGAATTCACAGCTTGTTACGAGCAGGGCAAGAAGCATTTCACGAAGAGTTTCATCCTGTTCCTGCGCAAGCGCAGCACCCCGGTAGGCGGCTTTCGCCTGGGACTGACTGTCAGTAAGAAGATGGGACACGCAGTGGCGCGCAACCGTATAAAGAGGGTGGTGCGCGAGTATTTCAGGCTGCATCAATTCGATTTTGATTTGCCTCTGGATATCGTCGTTGTTCCGAAGCGGAACCTTGAGGCCAAGCAGCTGACCCTCGCCCTCGCCACAGAAGAGTTTACCCCGCTTTTGAGCCGTCTGTGCTCAGAAGCGGCGGCCTCTTAGAGAGGAAATGATGCGCTCACTATTCCTGGCGCTCATTTGGTTTTACCAAAAACTCATCTCCCCCTTGCTGCCTCCGGCCTGCAGGTTCTATCCGTCGTGCTCCGAGTACGCCAAGGAAGCCCTGTGCCGCCACGGAGCGTTCAAGGGGAGCCTTCTTACGCTTTGGCGTCTCCTTCGTTGCCAGCCTCTATGCCGCGGGGGATTTGACCCCGTCCCGGCCGTTTGGCCCGATTCCAAAACCAAAGCGAGATTCACCCCATGGAGAAGAAGGAGCAAATCCGTCTTGTAATTGCCCTGGTCCTGAGCTTTATTGTCCTCTTCGGATGGCAATACATCACGGGTCCCTCGGCGGAACAAAAAGCGGAAATGGCCCGTAAGGCCGCCGAGGCCGAACAGAAGACGGCCGCCCTCACCCAAAAGACCCAAGACGCAGCCAGTGCCGCCACGGATGCTGCTCCCGTTCCCGAATTCGTTCCCACCGACGGCGTGTCCGTTTCGGTGGATACCCCGCTTTACACCGCCGTGTTCAATTCCCAGGGCGGCGTTCTCGAAAAGTTCGTGCTCAAGAAGTACCGCGAGACCATCAAGAAGGATTCCCCGTTCGTGGACCTGGTCGGTGCGGACGCGTTCGCCAAGGGCCCGCTCGGCCTGATCCTGACCCTGAACGACAAAGAATACCACACCTGGAAGCGCGGCCAGTGGGCTTTCAAGGGCACCGACCTGAACCTGGCCGAGGGCGAGGGCACCAAGACCCTGACCTTCACCGGACAGGTGGACGGCTACCAGATCGAGCGGGTGCTGACCTTCCACGCCGACTCCTATCTCATCGACGAGTCGGCCACGGTCACCAACCTGACCGCCACCGGCGCGGAAGGCGCCCTGTCCTTCACCGCCGCGGCCCGGTCCATGTCCGACGAGGACGACCGCTACAACCAGACCCGCGTGGCCTACCTGACCAAGGACACCCGCAAGGAGCTGAGCGACCGCGACGACCTGCGCGAGGAAGGGCTGTCCGCCCCCGCCGACCTCAAGTGGGGGGCCATCGAGTCCAACTACTTCCTGTTCGCGATCATGCCCCGGACCGAGGACGCCTCCCTGTCCGCCGGCATGCAGGGCGACATCTTCCGCATGGCTGTGACCGACAAGGCCACCTTCATGCCCAACGTGGCCAAGACCCTTAAGACCTCCTATTTCATCGGTTCCACGGACCGCAAGATGCTGTCCGCCATGCCCAACGAGTTGTCCGACGCGGTCAACTTCGGCTGGTTCGACTTCCTGGCCAAACCGCTGCTGGTGGGCCTGAACTTCTTCTACGGCTACATCGGCAACTACGGCGTGGCCATCATCATCCTGACCATCATCATCAAGCTGATCTTCTGGCCCCTTTCCCAGAGGAGCTACGCTTCCATGGAAAAGATGAAGAAGCTCCAGCCCATGGTCGCCAAGCTGCGCGAGAAGTACGGCGACGACAAGCAGCGCCTCAACCAGGAGACCATGGCCCTGTACAAGACGTACAAGGTCAACCCCATGGGCGGCTGCCTGCCGATGGTCGTGCAGATTCCGGTCTTCTTCGGCCTGTACAAGGCCCTGCTCGGCGCGGTGGAACTGCGGCACGCCCCGTTCATCGCCCATCTGCCCTTCACCGATCTGCCCTGGCTGGCCGACCTGTCCGCCAAGGACCCGTACTACATCTCGCCGATCATCATGGGCGCGTCCATGTTCCTGCAGCAGCGGATGACCCCGACCGCGGGCGACCCCACGCAGCAGAAGATCATGCTCTTCATGCCGCTGGTCTTCACCTTCATGTTCCTGCAGTTCCCGTCCGGCCTGGTCATCTACTGGCTCTTCAACAACCTCCTGTCCATCGGACAGCAGCTGATGATCGCCAGGAAATCCAAGGCATCGGCCGCCGCGAGCAACGACTAACGCCACCGGGGGGCTTCATCACCCCGGCATAAGAAGGAAACGAGAATGAGTGACTTCAAGGAATTCCAGGGGAAGGACCTGGACGAAGCTATCGAAAGCGCCTGTGACTACTTCAATCTGCAGCGCGACCGGCTGGAAATAGAAATCCTGTCCGGAGGCTCTTCCGGCATCTTCGGCATCATGGGCGTGAAAAAGGCCAAGGTTCAGGCGCGGCCCCGCGCCCAGGTGAACGCCTCCGACATCCTCAACGGCGAGAAGAAACCGGCCAAGCCCAAGCGCGAGGCCAAGCCCCGGCGCGAGCCCAAGGCCCCTTCCGAGACCGTGGAGGAGCCCGTCGAAGTCGTGGAACAGACCGCCGAGATCGTCGAGGACGAGCCCAACGGCAACCTCATCCCGGTCGAGGAATACGACGACATCAACGGCAACGTGGCCGCCCCCGAGCCCACCGAAGCCGCCCCGGCGCGCAAGCCCCGGGACAAGAAGCCCCGCCAGCCCAAGGGCGAGAAGAAGGGCCGCGAGCGCAAACCGCGCGAACGCAAGCCCCGCGAACCGCGTGAGCCCCGTGAGCCGCGCGAACCCCGCGAGCCGCGCGAGGAGCGTCCCCGCGCCGACATGTCCGAGTTCGATCCGACGCTCCTTGAGAACGCCGTGCGCGAGGTCATGGCCGAGCTGCTGACCCCCATCGTGGGCGAAACCGCCATCGAGGTCACCCTGGAATCCGACCGGGTCAAGGTCTTCATCGACGACGAAGAGAATTCCGGCCTGATCATCGGCCGCGAGGGACAGACCCTGTCCTCCATCCAGTACCTGGTCAACCGGCTGGTCTCCCGCAAGATGGAGGGTTCGGTGCGCATCCAGGTGGACACCGGCGACTACCGAGAGCGCCAGGACGACAAGCTCCGCCAGATCGCCTGGCACCTGGCCGAGAAGGCGGACAGCCTGGGCCGGACCCAGTCCACCAAGCCCCTGTCCTCCTACCACCGCCGGGTCATCCACCTGGCGCTGCAGGATAACGAGACGGTCTTCACCCGCTCCAAGGGCGACGGTCCCATGAAGCGTGTGCTCATCGTCCCCAAAAGCCGCAAGAACGGAAACGGCCGCGCCCGCTACTAGGACTGCGGCTTCCGAGAGCGGCGCATCCGCACCACTCTCGACAGCCTTTGAATTCATGAAGGCCGCTCGTACGAGCGGCCTTTTTCTTGCGCGAAACGGCTTTGCCATTCCAGGCAAGCTCTTGTAAGGAAACCTCATGCTCGATCCCAGGCACTCACAGGACACCATCGCGGCCATAGCCACCCCGCCCGGCGATGGCGGCGTGGGCATCATCCGCATCAGCGGCCCGCAAGCCCGCGACATCGCCCGCAAAATGTTCCGACCAGCAAGCCCGGCCTTCACCGAGTTTCTGCCCTACCGCCTGCACTACGGCCACATTGCCGACGCGGACGGCGCGGACCTGGACGACGTGCTCTGCGCCTACATGCCGAGCCCCCGGTCCTACACCGGCGAATCCCTGGTCGAAATCAACTGCCACGGCGGCCGGGCCGTGCTCGGCGCGGTCCTGCAGGAGGCGCTGAACCTCGGCGCGCGCCTGGCCGAACGCGGCGAGTTCACCTACCGCGCCTTCATGAACGGACGCATGGACCTGTCCCAGGCCGAGGCCGTGGCCGAGATGATCCACGCCCCGACCAAGGCGGCCATGCACCTGGCCCAGGTCAAGCTGTCCGGCCTGCTCGGCACCAGGATCGCCGAACTGCGCGCCCGGCTCGAAGGGCTGCGCGCCCAGCTGGCCGTGGCCGTGGACTTCCCGGACGAGGAACTGGAATGTCTCTCCCCCGAAGAGCTGGTCTCCACCGTGGAGGAAGTCCGCGCCGAGATCGCCGTACTGCTCAAGGCCGTGGACCGCACCCGCGCCTGGCGCGAAGGGGCGTTGGCGGTCCTGGCGGGCCGGGTCAACGCGGGCAAGTCGAGCCTGATGAACGCGCTGCTCGGCCGCAACCGGGCCATCGTCACGGACCAGCCCGGCACCACCCGCGACTACCTGGAGGAGACCCTGAACCTGGACGGGCTGTCCATCCGCCTGGCCGACACCGCGGGCATCCGGGCCACGGACGACGCCGTGGAGGCCGCCGGGCTGACCATGGGCCGCGAACTCATGGACCGGGCCGACCTGGTTTTGGTGCTCATGGACGGGACCGCGCCCGTGGACGGTGACACCCTGGACGCCGCCCGGCGCACCGGCCCGGACAAGGGGCTGGCCGTGCTGAACAAGGCGGACCTCGACGGCTTTGACGAGACCAACGGCGCGCCGCTCGCCGATCTGGGCTTCGAGACCGTGGCCGTATCGGCCAAGACCGGTGCGGGGCTCGACGTTCTGGCCGCGCGCATCCGCGAGCGCATCCTCAAGGGCGCGGGCCAGCCCGACCCGGACGAGCTCGCGCCCAACGCCCGGCAGGCCGCCGTGCTGGCCGAGGCCGACCGCGAACTGGCCGACCTGAGCAGCGACGCCGACGCGGGCATCCCCTACGACCTTTTGAGCGTGCGTCTCGAAACCGCCTGCAACGTGCTCTCCGGCATCACCGGCGAGATCGCGGCAAACGACGTGCTCAACTCCATCTTCGACTCGTTCTGCATAGGAAAATAGCCATGACCAAGGAACTCGACCCCATAGACGTGCAGCACGTCACCTGCGGCCTGGTGCCGCTCATGCAGACCCACCTGGAAGGCTCGGACCCCGATGTGGAAACCGTGTCCTTCAAGGTCCGCCAGGGCATCCAGACGGAACTGTGGAACTCCTTCGGCACCGGCACCCGGTGGCGGCTGACCGAAATCACCTCGGACCTCTTCTTCGACGTGGTCACTTTTGTGCGCGTGGAGGTCTCCGAACTGGACCCGCTGGGGCTGACCGACTTCTAGCCGACGCTTCACAGACGAAAGCCCCCGCCGATCGATGATCGGCGGGGGCTTCGTCGTTGGTTGCGCGCCTAGGCGTCGGTGATCCGCTCCGCGCTGTCCGGCGGGCTCTCCGGAGCCACGTACTTGAGGACCAGGAACCCGAGAATCCCCGAGACCAGGGAGGCGAACAGGATGGCGATCTTGGCCAGAGCCACCAGGGAGGTGCCTTCGTCAAAGGCCAGGTTGCCGATGAAGATGGACATGGTGAAGCCCACGCCCGCCAGGCAGGCCGCGCCCCACAGGTGGACCAGTGTGGTCCGGTCCGGAAAGTCGGCCAGGCCGAGCCTCTTTACCAGCCAGCACGCCCCGGTCACACCGATCTGCTTGCCCACGACCAGGCCGAAGAACACGCCGAGCGAGATCGGGGTGAGCAGTTCGCGGAAGACGTCCGCGTCCAGGGCCACGCCCGCGTTGGCCAGGGCGAAAACCGGCATGATGAAGAAGGAGACCCACGGATGCAGGGCGTGCTCGATGTTCTGCAGCGGCGTGGTGGCAGCCTCGTAGGCGTGCTCCATGGAGTGCAGGGCCATCTGCTGTTCCTTGTTGGTCAGCACGTTCTTGCCCGGAGTGATGGCCATCTCGAAGACCTCGGCCGCCTCGCGCAGCTCCTCCACGAAGGTGGCGCAGTTCATGCGCGTCCCGGCCGGGATGGTCATGGCCGCCAGCACGCCCGCGATAGTCGCGTGGACGCCGGACAACAGGAAGGCGAACCAGACGATCACCCCGAGGACCAGGTACGGAATGGAGTGGCGGATGCGCCAGCGCAGGTTGAGCACGGCCATGAGCGCCAGCCCGGCCACCCCCACGAGCAGGGCCGTCAGGTTCAGGGAGGCGGTGTAGAAGATGGCGATGACCAGGATGGCCCCGATGTCGTCCACGATGGCCACGGCGGTCAGAAATATCTTGAGCCCCACGGGCACGCGGCTGCCCAGCAGCGACATGATGCCGAGCGCGAAGGCGATGTCCGTGGCCATGGGGATGCCCCAGCCCGCGATGGACTCGTGGCCCGCGTTCAGGCCGAAGAAGATGAGCGCGGGCACGACCATGCCGCCCATGGCCGCGGCCACGGGCATGATGGTCTGGCTCGGGGTGGACAGCCCGCCCACCAGCAGTTCGCGCTTGATCTCCAGCCCCACCAGAAAGAAGAAGATGGCCATGAGCCCGTCGTTGATCCACAGCAGCGCGGGCTTGGACAGGACCCAGCCGCCCACGCCCACGGTCAGCCGGGTCTGCCACAGCCCGTCGTAGGACGCGGCCCACGGCGAGTTGGCCCAGGCCAGGGCGATGATCGTGCAGGCCATGAGCGCGATGCCGCCCGCCGCCTCCATGCGGAAAAATTTATCAAAGGAACTGAGTACGTAGTGAACGGGCAGCGGCCTGTCCTCGGGTCTGATCATGGGGTGCTCCTTTCCGGGATTACAGGTTCAAGTATACCGATATTCCCATGGAGGGCAACACCCTCACATTTTTCCCCTGCAAATATGACGGGTTGCCCACCCCGGTCAGCGTCCGGCGACCTTCAGGGCCAATTCCCGAACGCGACCGGCCAGGGGGCAAGACGGCGCATCGAGCAGGGGCCGCAGGTCGCCCACGGTGTCCAGGTCCGACAGCCGGTCGAGCAAAGCCGTTTCCATGCCCGCCGCGCGCAGCCGCTCCAGGGCCCTGGCACAGACTCCGGAACCGCCCCACTCCGTTTCGTCGAACAGGGCCGGAGCGAACCCATCGCGGTGGAAGCCCGCCAGATAGTAGCCGCCATCCTCGGCAGGCCCCAGGGCCGCCCGGCCGGAGGTGAGCGCGTCGAGCCCCTTCCGGACGATGGCGGGCGTCAGGCCGGGGATGTCGCTGCCGGTCAGGACCACCCGCTCATAGCCCAGGGCGAAGGCGTCCGTGAAACCGTTGGCCATGCGCTCGCCCAGCCCCTCGCCCCGCTGGGCCAGAAGGCGTTGCTCGGGCCCAAGCCATCGGCGCACGCTCTGTTCCTGTCCGGCGGGCGTGAAACAGACGAGCAGGTCCGCGCCGATCATCCCCGTGAGCCGGGAAAGCGCGTCCTCGACCAGGGCCGCGTAGAAGTCGGCCACCAGTTCGGGCGAGGCCGGACCGATCAGCCTGGTCTTGACCCTGCCCGGCTCCGGGTGGCGGACGAAAAACAGCAGGCAGTCGCGCATCATTGCTCCCGATCCGGCCTGTAGGAGCGGGCCAGATCCTCGGGCGCGGCCCCCAGGGCGTAGCGCAGCCGCAGCCGCCAGTTGCCCAGGGTCCGCCGGACCACGCCGTCCTTTTCCCAGCGCCGGGGGGAGGTCAGGACGCGCTCCTTCAGGATGGTTACGGGCTCGCCCAGCCGCCTGAGCCGCCGGAACAGGTCCACGTCCTCCATGATCGGGATGGGCGCGAACCCGCCCAGTTCGCGGAACAGCGCGGCATCCATGAACGGCGCCTGGTCGCCGTAGGGCACGCGCTCGAACCGCGAGCGCAGGTTGGCGAACCACGCGACCACGGCGAGACTGACGCGGGGGGAGTCCACCGCCAGGGAAAAGGCCCCGGCCCGGACGCGGTAGTCTGTGTTGTTGAAGACGCGGTCCACGGCTTCGGGCCAGCCGTCGGGCAGCCGGGTGTCCGCGTGCAGGAAGAGCAGGATATCTCCCGTGGCCACGGCCGCGCCCGCGTTCATCTGCACGCCCCGGCCGGGCGGACAGCGCACCCCGGTCACGCCGGGGACGTCCAGGGCGGCCAGGGTCGCGTGGCCCGGACCGCCGTCGGCCACCACGATCTCGACCTCGCGGCCCGGTGCGGATGCGCGCACCTGCCGGACGGTCTGCGAGATGATCGCGGACTCGCCGAACACCGGAATGATCACGGAAATGGAACATGCGGAGGTTGCCATCGGGTCCATGTGTGATTACTAGACTGTTTGCCGTTTTTAATAAAGACCGGAGGGAGCGATGCGCAAAGGCGTGACCGAAGACAAGAGCGTGGTGGCCGAGATTCTGGACAAGGCGGAAGTGATCTGGCTGGCCCTGGCCGACGACGGCGGCCCGCACTGCGTGCCCGTGAATTTCGCGTTTGAGGGCTACACCCTCTTCGTCCACTCGGGCAGGAAAGGCCGCAAGGCCGCCTGCCTCGATTCGGGCGCCCTCCTGGCCTTTTCCGCCGCCGTGGACATGCAGCTCAAGCCCAGCGACGACAACGCCTGCGAACTGGGCTACCGCTTCCGCTCTGTCATGGGCAACGGCGTGCCGCGCCCCCTTGACGGCGATGAGAAGATGCGCGCCCTGGACCTGATCACCGTCAAGTACGCGGGCCGCGCCATGCCCTACAACGAGAAGGTCCTGGCCGTCACCGCCGCCTACGCCATCGACATCAGGTCCGCCACCGCGCGGCTCAAGGACTAGGAGGATGCCATGATCACCTTTTTCATCGGCGATTCCCTGACCCTGGGCTGCGGCGACGAGGCCGGGCTGGGCTGGCCCGGACGGCTCGCCTCGGCCATGATGCGCCAGGGGCAGGACCTGACCTGGTACAACCTCGGCGTACGCGCCAACACCACGACCAAGATCCGCGACCGCTGGAAGGAGGAGGTCTCGCGCCGCTTCCTGCCCGGCCAGAACACCCGGTTGGTCTTCTCCTTCGGCGTGGCCGACATCTCCAACGACGTGCCCGCAAAGACTTCCTTTGAAAACGCGGAGGCCATCCTGGCCGAGGCCAAGGCGCTGGGCCCGACCCTGTTCATCGGCCCCATGCCCGTGGCCGACCAGGACAAGAGCGAACGCATCGTCCAGCTTTCCCTGGGGTTCGAGTCCGTGTGCGAACGGCTCGGCGTGCCCCACGTGCCGGTGACCGGCTTCCTGCTCGAATCCGCCGCCTACGCCAAGGCCCTGGCGGCCAACGACAATGTCCACCCCAAGGCCAAGGGATACGCAATCCTGGCCGAGTACCTTATACAAACCCATACGGTCCGGGAGTTTCTCGGGCTGGAATAAGAAAGAGCGATACGAAATGAGCGACTTGAAATCCTTTGCCAGCGACAACAACTCCGGGGCCCACCCGGCCATCATGGAAGCCGTGGTCCGGGTCAACACCGGCCACCTCAAGTCCTACGGGGACGACGAACTGTCCATCCACACCGACGAGGTGTTCAAGGAATTCTTCGGGTCCCAGGCGCGTATCCACTACGTGACCACCGGCACGGCGGCCAACGTGCTCGGCCTGCGCTCCGTGACCCACACCTACAACTCGGTGCTCTGCGCCGAGCAGGCCCACATCAACAACGACGAGTGCGGCGCGCCCGAGGCGTTCGGCGGCATCAAGCTGGTGCCCATCCCGTCCCCGGACGGCAAGCTCACGCCCGGCATGATCGCCCCGTACCTCGGCCACATCGGCTTCGTGCACGCCTCCCAGCCCAAGGTCATCTCCATCACCCAGCCCACCGAGGTGGGCAAGCTCTACACCCTCAAGGAGATCGAGGACCTGGTGGAGTTCGCCCACGACCGCGACCTGCTGGTGCACCTGGACGGCGCGCGCCTGGCCAACGCCTGCGCTGCGCTCAACTGCTCCTTCTTCGACATGACCACCGCGCTCGACGTGGACTTCATCTCGTTCGGCGGGACCAAGAACGGCTGCCTCATGGGCGAGGCCGTGATCTTCCTCAACCCGGACATCGGCCAGGGATTCCCCTACCTGCGCAAGCAGGCCATGCAGCTGGTCTCCAAGATGCGCTTCGTCTCGGCCCAGCTGGAGGCCTACCTCAAGGACGACCTGTGGCTCAAGAACGCGCAAAACGCCAACGCCATGGCCAAGCGGCTGGCCGAAAAGGCCGGAGCCATCGACGGCGTGACCATCAAGGGCACCGTGGACTGCAACTCCCTGTTCGCCCACATCCCGCCCGAGGCCACGGAGATCCTGCTCAGGAAATACTACTTCTACGTCTGGAACGAGCACGACCAGACCGTGCGCTGGATGACCTCCTGGGCCACCACCGAGGCGATGGTCGACGAGTTCGTGGAAGACCTGCGCAAGGCCATGAAGGCGGTCGCATGAGCCGGAAGCTGAAACGCATCTGCGTCTACCTGGGGTCCAATCCCGGCAACAACCCGGCCTACGTGGCCGCCGCCGAGGCCGTGGGCCGCGAGCTGGCCGCGCGCGGGATCGGCCTGGTCTACGGCGGGTCCTCCACCGGGCTCATGGGCAGGCTGGCCGACGCCTGCCTTGCGGCGGGCGGCGAGGCCATCGGGGTCATCCCCAAGCGGCTGGTCGAGAAGGAGATCGCCCACCAGGGGCTGACCGAATCCCACGTGGTCAACTCCATGCACGAGCGCAAGCAGCTCATGGCCGACTTCTCGGACGGGTTCATCACCCTGCCCGGCGGCATCGGCACGCTGGAGGAATTCTTCGAGGTTCTGACCTGGAGCCAGATCGGCTACCACGCCAAGCCGTGCGGCCTGCTGGACGTGAACGGCTACTACACCTGCCTGGCCGACCACATGGACCGCATGGTCGAGGAAGGCTTCCTCATGGCCGCCCACCGGCGCATGGTCCTGACCAGCCCCGATCCGGGAGAGCTCATCGACATGTTCGCCGAATACGATCCGCCACAGGTGGACAAGTGGATTGAAATGAAGAAGGGGCTGTAATCGAACTTTTTATTCAGGCGGCCTAAAGATATGTGAACAAATGTCGATACGAGCATTATGTCGTTCCATACCTGGAGGTCGTCATGAATCTATTCGGCATCGAAAGCGCACAGCAAACAACTCCCCTCTTCAAACTGGGGGGGGTGAATAAGCAGGCAGCCGACACGACCGAAAGCGTTGAAACCGCTGATACGCATAAAGCCGTTCGAAATTCCATCAATTTAACGGGCGGGCATTTCGTCCACGCCTACCGGGAGGAATCACGCTACATCGCAGGGCTCAAGGCGGGCCTGGCCTTGGAGAACTCCTTTCGCGACCAAATGCAGGCAGTGGTGGCCCAATACCGCAGTCTTGTGGAGCTGTCTGGTGACCCGAGTTACGCTAAAGATGCCGTTAAGGCTGTCAATTCCATAGTCGATGACGAGGTGGAGGACACCAACTCCGATCAACTCGAAGACATCCGGGAAGACATTGAGGAAAAGGCCGACGAGGCCGTGAAGCCGGAAAGCGAAAAGGCGTTGGAGAACGAAACCTCGCCCCAGGAAGCCCTGGATGAGAACTTGGACGAAGCCGCGCCCGAGGCTCAGACAGAAGCCGAAGGCGAACAGTCCGTGACCGAAACCGAACCGAACGCCGCCCCCGTGGCCGCCGCACCGGAAGCCGACCAGCCCCAGGCCGCAGCAGTAGCAGCACCGGAGGCCGCCGCATCGCAGAAGGCCTACAGCGGCCAGGAGGCGGCAGCGGCGCAGAAGGCGTATGGAAACGCCCCGACAGAGCCTTCGATCGACCTTATGGTTTAAAGTTTATCCGGGCACCCGAAACGGCACTATATGTTCACTCCAATCCTCAATTCAGGCTGTTGATTTCTTTTGATTTTGCTCCACACAAACAATAGTCGGGATTGCCCCTCAATCATTTGACCTGGAACCAGGTCGGCTACCGCGCCAAGCCGTGCTGCCTGCCCGACCACCGGCGCATGGTCCTGACCAGCCCCGACCCCGGCGAACTGATCTGTTCGCCAATTACGACCCGCCGCGAGTGAACAAATGGATAGAAATGAAAAAAGGCCTCTAAATGAGGCCCTTTGTCATTTTCTGCGTTCGGCACCCTATTGCAGGTGCCCGGCGTTGTGCAGCTGCCGCTCATTCGCAGGCGGCGGGCTCCATTGGTAGGTCCAGGTCTCGGTCAGGGTTTTGCCGCCCGAGGTCAGGATCATGCGCAGGTTGATGGGGTTCTCGGTCTCGTCGGGCGGAACCAGGTCGAAGCGGACGCGGTAGCCGTTGACCGAGTGGAGCGGCAGGACCGTGGCCAGTTCGACCTCGCCCGCCGAGGTCTTGATGGACGCCTTGACCTGAGCATCCCGGCCAAGGGTAGCCAGCGGGCCGCCTGCGAAGTCGACCACGAACCGCTTGCTGTAGCGCGTGCGCCGCTTGCCCACCGCGCCGCCCAGGCCGGTGAAGGTGTCGACCACACGGGCCAGCTCCTTGGGGCCGGGCGAAGCCGTGCCCCAGTAGAGGTCGTAGCTGAAGAGCATTTCCTTGCCGGGCACCACGGGCTCGGCCGGATGCCAGAAGGCCACGATGTTGTCGAAGGTCTCGTCCAGGGTCGGAATCTCCACCAGCTCCACCGCGCCCTTGCCCCAGTCGCCGCGCGGGGCCACCCACAGGCCGGGGCGCTTGTCGTAGTACACGCCGTCGTCCTGGTAGTGGTCGAAGTTCTGGTCACGCTGCAACAGGCCGAACCCCTTGGGGTTCTCGTCCATGTAGGCGTTGAAGCGCAGGGAGCGCGGGTTGTTCAGGGGCCGCCAGATCCACTGGCCCGTGCCGGTGTGCAGGGCCAGGCCGTCCGAGTCGTGGATCTCCGGCCGCCAGTCGTAGCCCGTGCGCCGGTCGTTCTCGCCGACCATGAACATGCTGGTCAGCGGGGCGATGCCCAGCCGCTCGATGGGCTTGCGCGGATACAGGGCCGCGTCCACGCGCATGGCCAGCGTGTCGCCGGGCGTGATGTCGAAGCGGTAGGCCCCGGTCACGCTGGGCGAATCGAGCAGCGCGTAGACCGTGGCCGTATCACTGCCCGGCTTGGGCCGCTCCAGCCAGAAGGCGGTGAAGACCGGAAACTCCTCGGGCCGGTCCAGGGCCGTGTCCACGGCCAGACCGCGCGCGGACAGGCCGTACTGCATCTCCTTGCCCACGGCGCGGAAATAGCTCGCGCCCAGGAAGGCGACCACGTCGCGCACCCAGTCCGGCGAGAATTGCAGCCGAAAGCCCGCGAACCCCATATCCTCCGGCAACTTGTCCGGATCGATGCCGGACTTGCCGTAGTCGAACAGCCCGGCGTCGTAGGCGATCCGCTCGGCCTTGCCGTCCTTGAGTTCATAGATGGCCACGGGCCGCTTGAAGTACAGCCCCAGGTGGAACAGCGTGGCCTGGAATTTCGAATCCCGGCCGCGCCACAGGGCGTGGTCCTTGTTGAAATGGATGGCCTGGAACTGGTCCCAGGTCATGTCCGCGACCGCCCGGGGAATCTCGCCCTCGTGGTCGGCATACGGCTGCCCGGCCTGGGCGCGCGCCCTGCCCTTGAGCACGGCGTAGTCAAAGGGCTCGGCGGACGGGCTCTCGGCCAGTGCGCCGCCCGGCAGGGCGAACAACGCCAAGCCCGCCAGGGCGAGCAACATAGCGGCCAGGGACCGCATGCGGCGCAGGGGGGACAGGGGGATATGTGCAATCGGCATGGAGTTCTCTCCTTGTCTTGGCAATGGATCGGTCAGGCCGTCACCGCGTCTTCACGCAGGCGAGATGGCTGACAAAAATATAACAAATATAAATACTTACACTATTCTTCACAGCGCCTGGGCGACTCGCCGGGCAAACCGACGGTTTTCCTTCTATGGGAATGACGGGGAACCTGCAAGCAAGTGCAATGAGGAAAAGGCAGGGATTCCACGGCCGCGCCTTGCGCCGGCCGTCACGGAGGGCGGCTACTTGCACATCTTCGCTTCGCCCAGGACCTTGAGCCAGACCTCGGGGCCGAAGCCCAAAACGACCTTGTCCCCGGCCACCAGGATGGGCGTGCCGGGCAGATGGGCCGCGCGGGCGAGCATGGCGGTCTCCTGCACATGGAACTCGCGCTCCTTCTGCAGGCGGACGTACAGCCCCTCCAGGGTCGTGCCCTCGGCCAGTTCCGGGAACGCCTTGACGAACTGGACCAGGACGAGCATGCGCGCCTCCATGAGGTCCTTGGTCTTGGGCTGCTTCAAGCCGTTGTAGGCGAACTTGGCCAGCTTCTCCAGGCGGTCCGTGCCCGCCGCGTCCTCCAGGACCCAGGCGGCCATGTCCGACCCGATGAAGCTGCTGCGCGGGAAAAAGCAGAGGCGCAACCGGCCGTACAGATTGGGGTATTCGCGCAACAGCTTGTCGCCGAGGCGGCAGTGCCAGCAGAGCGGGTCGGTGACCACGACCACGTCCAGGTCGCCTTGGCCGTGCAGCTCCACCACCGCGTTGTCGAACAGGGCCCGGAACTCGGGCGAACAGCCGTCCGGCACCCGGGGCTTGGCCGGGTCCGGGGCCTCATCGCGCGGGGCGGATTCGGCGGCGGGTGCGGGTGCGGACGCGGGCTTGGCCTTTTCGGACGACGCGCCGTCGCCCTGACGGCAGCCAACGAAAAGGACCAGGGCGGCGATCAGCAGGATCGGGAGAATCAAATGTTTGCGCATGGGGCAACATATGCTCTTCGCGCCGGAAAGCCAAGCCCGGCGCGGACGGTGTGTGGTTCTCCCCCTGTCCGGGGTCCGATCAGGCGGCCTCGCCGCCGATCCGCACCGGCTCCGGGCGCCCGGCCACGGCGTGGCGGTTGGCCGCGTGGAACCGGGCCACCCCGTCGCGGCCCATGAACCGGGACAGGACCTTGGGGTCGGACTTGAGCAGGTCCACCAGGATGAGCCCGTCCATACAGTTGCCGAAATCCGGGTCCATATTGAAGCCGATGATCTTGCCGCCCAGCTTGAGATACTGCTTGAGCAGCACCGGGATGGACCGGCCGTCCTCCACGTCGCGCACGAAGTCGGCCACGTCCTCGGGGTCGTTGAACACCGCGTCGGGCAGGGAGAAGTCCAGCCGCTTCAACCGCTTAACCTTGGGCGGCCGCTTGGGCAGGGCCATGCGAGCCAGTTCGGGCAGGGAACAGTGGCGCTCCATGAAGCCGACGATCAGCTCGCGGGCGACCACCGAGTATTCGCTGGAGATGGAGACGCAGCCGAAAAGCCGGGAGTAGCGCGGATTGCGGACCACGAACTCGGCCAGCCCCTTCCAGAGCATCAGGAGCGGCTGGTAGCTGCGCTGGTACTTGGGGACCACGAAGGAACGGCCCAGCTCCAGGGCGGGGCCGAGCCCTTCCAGGAAGCCGGGCCGGTAGTTGAACAGGGTCGAGGTGTACAGCCCGTCCGGCCCCTTTTCGGCCATGATCTTGTCGGTCAGGGCGAAGCGATACGCCCCGGCCACCTCGCGCTCCTTGTGATTCCAGAGCACCAGATGGCGGTAGGTGTCGTCGAATCCGTCGATGTCCATGGCCCGGCCCGTGCCCTCGCCCACCAGGCGGAAGGTCTCCTCGCGGCGGATGCCGATCTCGCGCAGCAGCCGGGGGATCTCGTCGGCCCCGGCGTGGAACACGGTGAATTCGGCGTTGCGCAGCAGGACGTTTTCGTCCGGCAGGCTGGCCACCTCGGAGGCGAGGATGTGCTTGCCGCGCGAATTGGCGATGGGGTCCATGCGCCGCTTGGCCTCGCGCCCCTTGAAGTGGAAACGCGGCTTGCGCTCTCGGCGCAGAAGGTAGGTGCGGAAGCGCAGGTAGTCGACCACGCCCTGGTCGCCGTCGAGCTCGGCCAGCTTGTCCTGGCCGATGACCGTGCCCAGGCGGACGTTGATGACGTCGCGCGAGGCGTGCTTCAAATTCTCGTGGGGCAGGAGCACGGTGCGCAGCCGGGGATGGATGAGCCCGAGGGTCTGGAACAGGCCGGAGTTGCGTCCGTTAAAGAATACCGGCAGGGCCGCGGCCCCGGTCTTGCGGATGATCCGCCCGATCATGGGGCTCCAGTTCGGGTCGCCCACGCGGCGCTTCTTGACCTTCAGGCTGGACACCTCGCCCGCCGGGAAGACGACCAGCATGCCGCCGTTCTTGAGCCAGCGCATGGACGCCTTGAGCCCGGAGATGTTCTTGCGCGAGGATTCGGCCCCGCCGAAGGGGTCCACCTGGATGATCAGGTCGTCCATCTCCGGGATCATGCCGAGCATGAAGTTGGCCATGATCTTGATGTCCGAGCGAACCTCGCGCAGGATACGCACCAGAAGCAGCCCTTCGAGCACGCCGAAGGGGTGGTTGCACACCGCCACCAGCGCCCCGGTGCGCGGCACCCGGCTGACCGGCTGGCCCTCCACCGAGAAGCGCACCCCGAGCAAATCCATGGCCTTGTCCACGAAACAGCCGTCGCACTCCCCTGCCTTCAGGGCCGAGTAGAGCGAGTTCAGCGTGTCGAGTCTGAGCACTTTGGCCAGCGGGCGCCTGACCATGGAAAAAAGGGTGTGGCGGACAGGGTCGTTGAAGGGCGAATCCAGATTGAACAGCGGACCGGCAAGGCGATCTTCCATTTCCTTCCTCCTGCTATGGTTGCCGGACTGTACGCCCGAACGCGCCCTTGTTCGCGGCGTGCTCATGACGATTTCGCCAATTTCGGTGACGCCCGCTTGGCGACTGTGTGACAGAGGTCCGCGACCCGGAACCGGCCGCGATTTCCCTGAAAAACGAACGGCCGGGGGTGACAGGCACCGGGATTCCCGGTATATGGAGCCTAAAAAACAACCCGCGTTACAGGAGAAACGCATGTCAGCCAAACCGAACCCGGCCGGATATTCGCCAGAACTCACCCTGGGCATTCCCGAACTCGACGACCAACACCAAGCCCTTTTCGCCATGCTCGGCCGCATCGACGCGGTGTCGCCGGACATGTACCGCCAGCTCGACGACGACGAGACCGACGAGATGCTCGACATCATGAGCGATCTCAAGGACTCGGTCATGCAGCATTTCAGCTTCGAGGAGAACCTCATGGACGAGGCCGACTACCCCGGGCTGGACGACCAGCAGGACGCCCACGAGCGATTCCTGGACGACATCATCCGCATGGAGGCCGAGCTGATGAACGGCACATCGGTCCCGCCGGTGAAGCTCCACGGCTTTCTGGCCGACTGGTTCGACGGGCACATCCGGGAAATGGACCTCCCCTTCGCGCAGTTCCGCAAGGAAAACGCCAAGTAGGCTACCCCGACTCCATCCGGCCCGCTCGGCCGCACACCCGATTTTTTTTTGATCGCTCGGGTTGACACCCGTCATGCCGTGTTTATGTAACTGCAAGCCGGGCGGCACCTGTCGTCCGGCGCACAAATTCAAAAATCCATTTTGGAGGTATAAGAGGATGAAATTGAAACCGCTGAACGACCGCGTCCTGGTCAAGCGTCTGGAAACGGAAGAGAAAACCGCGGGTGGCATCTACATCCCGGATTCCGCCAAGGAAAAGCCCATGAAGGGTGAAGTCGTGGCCGCCGGCCCCGGCAAGCTGGACGAAGCCGGCAAGCGCGTGAAGCCCACCGTCAAGGCAGGCGACCTCGTCCTGTTCGCCAAATACGCGGGCACCGAGATCAGCATCGACGGCGAAGAGCACCTGGTCATGCGCGAGGACGATATCCTCGCCATCGTCGAATAGCTCCATCACGGCGCGATCCAACTAAAACACCATTTCAAAAATTCTTTTTAAGGAGAATACACCATGGCGAAAGATATTCTTTTCGATGCCAAGGCCCGCGAGAAACTGAAAGCGGGTGTGGACAAGCTGGCCAACGCGGTCAAGGTCACCCTCGGACCCAAGGGCCGCAACGTCGTGATGGAGAAGTCCTTCGGCTCCCCCGTCATCACCAAGGACGGCGTGTCCGTCGCCAAGGAGATCGAGCTGGAAGACAAGTTCGAGAACATGGGCGCCCAGATGGTCAAGGAAGTCGCTTCCAAGACTTCCGACGTCGCCGGTGACGGCACCACCACCGCCACGGTCCTGGCCCAGGCCATCTTCACCGAAGGCGTGAAGCTGGTTGCCGCCGGCCGTTCCCCCATGTCCATCAAGCGCGGCATCGACAAGGCCGTCGAAGCCATTGTCGAAGACCTCGAGAAGGTCGCCAAGCCCACCCGCGACCAGAAAGAGATCGCCCAGGTCGGCACCATTTCCGCCAACAACGACGCCACCATCGGCAACATCATCGCCGAGGCCATGAACAAGGTCGGCAAGGAAGGCGTCATCACGGTCGAGGAAGCCAAGGGTCTCGAGACCACCCTGGACGTCGTCGAAGGCATGCAGTTCGACCGCGGCTACCTCTCCCCCTACTTCGTGACCAATACCGAGCGCATGACCTGCGAAATGGAAGAGCCCCTGATTCTCATCAACGAGAAGAAGGTCTCCAACATGAAGGAACTGCTGCCCGTGCTCGAGCAGTGCGCCAAGATGTCCAAACCCCTGGTCATCATCGCCGAAGACATCGAGGGCGAGGCCCTGGCCACCCTGGTGGTCAACAAGCTGCGCGGCACCCTGAACGTGGTCGCCGTCAAGGCTCCCGGCTTC
Source organism: Pseudodesulfovibrio sp. lm2024 (assembly GCF_051175575.1). Classification (NCBI taxonomy): domain Bacteria; kingdom Pseudomonadati; phylum Thermodesulfobacteriota; class Desulfovibrionia; order Desulfovibrionales; family Desulfovibrionaceae; genus Pseudodesulfovibrio; species Pseudodesulfovibrio sp. lm2024. Next base: position 1,183,728 of record NZ_CP195092.1, on the reverse strand, counting down.
GGTGAGCGCCGCAAGGCCATGCTCAAGGACATTGCCACCCTGACCGGCGGCCAGGTCGTTTCCGAAGACCTCGGCATCAAGATCGAGAACCTGACCGTCAACGACCTCGGTTCCTGCAAGCGCATCGTCGTGGACAAGGAAAACACCGTCATCGTCGACGGCGCCGGCAAGCCCGCCGAGATCAAGGGCCGCATCCAGCAGATCCGCGCCGAGATCGCCGACTCCACCTCCGACTACGACCGCGAGAAGCTCCAGGAGCGTCTGGCCAAGATCGTGGGCGGCGTGGCCGTCATCAACGTCGGTGCCGCCACCGAGACCGAGATGAAGGAGAAGAAGGCCCGCGTGGAAGACGCCCTGAACGCCACCCGCGCGGCTGTCGAAGAGGGCATCGTGCCCGGCGGCGGCGTGGTCCTGGCCCGCTCCGGCAAGGTCTGCGCCAAGGTCAAGGCCGCTGATGACGACGAGCAGGCCGGTATCAACATCATCGCCCGCGCCGTGGAAGAGCCCCTGCGCCAGATTGCTGCCAACGCCGGTCTGGAAGGCTCCATCGTCGTGGAGAAGATCAAGGAAGGCAAGGGCGGCTTCGGCTACAACGCCGCGACCGACAACTACGAGGACCTGATCAAGGCCGGTGTCATCGACCCGAAAAAGGTCACCCGCACCGCCCTGCAGAACGCCGCCTCCGTGGCCGGTCTGCTGCTGACCACCGAATGCGCCATCGCCGACAAGCCCGAGAAGGACAGCGGCGCCCCGGCCATGCCCGGCGGCATGGGCGGCATGGGCGGAATGGGCGGCATGGGCGGCATGTACTAAGCCTCCCGGCGTTTCCAACCTAGCCATTACCAACCGGCCCCGGTCTTCATTGACCGGGGCCGGTTTTCTTTTGGCCGCGCCACCCCGCCTTCGCGTTTGGAACGCAATTATTCCCCGCCCCCTCTTGCCGAGATACAGGATCACGCGTATTGAAAAATATCATTCCCATTTTCGCCAAGGAGTATTCATGACTTCACCGTTTACCTTACGCCATTGGATCGCCTATCTCCTGCTCATGATCGTCCCGGCCGTGTCCGGGTGCCCCGCCATGCTGGTGGTCTATCTCATCTCGTCCACCGACGGGGACAACGTGACCGTCACCGCCGAAATCCCGCGCAGCGCCGAGGACATCTACGCCACGACCATGCGGATCACCGAGGAGGACGGAGGAACCAACTACGTCGTGACCGAAAGGAACGAGGAGAAACACTTCCTCCGCGCCGAGGCCAAGGACGGCGCATGGTGGTTCGAGATGACCCTGGTGCCGCTTGACGACCACAACACCCAGCTGATCATGGTCGGCGTCAGCCCCGGCGACGAGGACGAGCAGCGCAACCGCGGCCTGGTCGCCGTGGAACGGATCTGCACGGACCTCGGCGTCCGGTACAAGGTCGTCGAGAACGACATGGACCGCAGCTGACAAGGACCGCTTCCCCGCCCCGCTCCACCGACAATGCAAAACCGGCCCCGATCCACACGGACCGGGGCCGGTCGGCCGTGCCCGCCGCACAAGGCACTCCGCTCCACGCAAAGGCCGTTTTTTCCCACAACGCTGTTTTGCGTAAAATAGTTATTGACAAACGATGATTAATCATCGATAAAAGGACTCATCAAGCACAAGGAGTTTCCCATGGAACATCGTATACAAAGGTTTGCCCGGGTGTTCCGGGCCATTTTCGCAGCAGCATTCATCCTGAGTCCGGTGATAGTGGCCACCCTGTGGCTTTCCGGGGGAGAGGTCATGCTCGGTGACGGCGGGTCGACCTCGGTCATCGGGCTGGTCAGGGACAATGTCAGTCTGGACGCGGCGCTCACGCCCGCGTTTCCGCTTCCCTGGAGCCAGCGCTGGCTGGGGCTTGCGGTCAGCCTGATCCCGTTGGGGCCGACCATGCTCTGCCTGTGGTGGCTGGCGCGTCTGTTCGGGCTGTTCACCGCAGGTGAGATTTTCACCGGCAACACGGTCAAGTACATCCGCCGGACCGGCTGGACCATGCTGGCGGGCGTGTTTCTCATGCCGTTCCACGAGGCCCTGATGACCCTGGTCCTGACCATGCACAACCCTCCGGGCGATCGGGTGGTCTCCATCTCGCTGGGGTCGGGCGACATCCGCGACCTAATCATCGCCGGGATCATCATTCTGGTCAGCTGGATCATGGACGAGGGCCGCAAACTGCGCGAAACCGACGAACTGACGGTCTAGGGGCGCTCTATGGGCATCATCATCGACCTCGACGTCATGTTGGCCAAGAAAAAGACCAGCTCCAAGGAACTGGCCGCCGCCGTGGGCATCACCGCGCAAAACCTGTCCATCCTCAAGACCGGCAAGGCCAAGGCCATCCGATTCACCACCCTGGACGCCATCTGCAAGGCCCTAGACTGCCAACCCGGCGACATCCTCCGCTACGAACCCGACGAGCCGGAATAGCCTCCAGCGGCCGGGGGAAGGGAAGAGGGGACCCCTTTGAAAAGGGCTTCCCCTCTTCCCTTCCCCCGGACCCCCATCCCATCTCCCCTCCTAAACTTTTTAGTGCCGCTTCGCGGAAGGGGCCACTCTAATTAGTTCAATGCTCTATATGCGACCAAGATGCCGACACAAAACGAAAGAATCGACAACAAGGCAACCACCCAGGATAAATACCTGATGATGTTTTCCCCACGGTCCAAAATCCTTGGATAAGGCTTACTTCTATGCTTCTGAAGTAAAATATATTCTGAAAGATACGCAAGACCGAGTGACAACAATGCGCATGCAGCACCTATTGAAAAGCTAAATATGGCATACTTCAATTTTTTAATTTCAAAACTAGAAATAGATGCAGCAGTAATAATAGCAGTTGCAGCACCACCATTCAACAAGGCGGATGTCGTTAGCGTAGATTTACCAAATTCTATCAATGAATTATATGCCTGTCTCCATTGATTGTAATCAGACCAATCATTCATTTTTTTAAATTGCTAATAGTTGGTGATGTTGAGAGTGCTGACCCAACAATGACAGCACTTAATACTATAAACGCTGTAACGAATACAACCGCTAGAGTGTCCTTTGTCTGCTGAGAAAAATGCACACTTGGAAATTCCAAATAAAATTCTTTATACTTTACAATAATTTTATTTTTCTCATCATTCTTTTTTACGTCAACAGCTGCTACATCCACATCGCCGACTATTCTTTCATCATTTTTGATGGCTTCCAGAATCTCAGCCTGTTGTGTTTTTGACAACTCACTTAGCTTCATACCTCCTCCTCTTGGAAAAACAAACTGCTCAATAAGCCTGATAATATATAATATTAAATTAAAACTACTTAATCAATATTAAAATGTATTTTTTCACCCCTTCCTGCACTTAAACACACAAGGTCCGAACCAAAGGATTAAGCCGATCTCACAAAAAAGAATTCACACCAGCTTCTTACGGAAGGGCTGACACCCGAATATGACTAGTTCAAAAGTTTACCATCAGTATGTCCCACGTTATTAGAGCACCTTGTTGGCCAGCAGCTTCTGGATGCCGACCACGTCGCTGCCCTTTTTGAGCTCCTTCTTGACCGGCTCGTGCAGGCCGGAGACGTGGAGGATCAGTTCGGAGTCGAGATCGAAGTGCCCGGCGGTCTCCACGGAAAAGGCCTTGATGGAGCCGTAGGGAAGGGAGAGGTAATCGACCTTTTTGCCGGTCATGCCCTGCTTGTCGATGATCAGCAGGCGTCCCGAGGTGAAGATGTACATGTCTCGGATGACCTTGAAGGCCCGCTCTATGCGCTCGTTGTCGCCCAGGATCGGAGCCAGCTCTTCCAGCACGTCCTCCAGCGAAACCTCGGTCGCATTGCCCATCAAACCGTCAAGAAATCCCATGGTGCTGCCTTTTGCTATGATTGATCGAATTAATACCACTTAACTGCTTAAAACCACTACCATACCCTCCACCCGGCGCACAATCGCCCACACGCAAAAGATCCAGCATTCACGCGCCCCAACGCCCCTGCCGAAGGCAACCATAAAGTTTAGGAAGGAAGAGGGGATGAGGGTTCGGGGGAAGGGGAGAGGGAAACCCTTTTCTCAAAGGGTTTCCCTCTCCCCTTCCCCCGGCCGCCGGAGGCATCCCTCACCTCAATGCACTTCGCGGAATTCGCGGATGACGTCGAGGAATTTGAAGAGCCCGGCGCACTTCTTGTTTTTCTTCCACAGGGCCGTGATCTCCCATTGCGGGAGGTCCCCGGTGAGCGGCCTGAAGGCGACCCCGGCGCGGTTGTCCGTGGCGCTGGAGGCCGGGACCAGGGCGCAGCCCAGACCGGTGGCGACCAGGGCCACGGTGGACTGCTCGGTGTTCACCTCCTGCACGATGTTGGGCATGAACCCCGCCTTGTGGAAGGAGCCGATCAGGGACCGATAGAGAGCGGGCTGGGCGATGCGCTGGTTGAAGATGAGCGGCTCGCCTTCGAGATCGGCGATGTCCGTGACCTCGCGCTCCGCCAGACGGTGCCCTTCGGGCAGGGCAAGGACGTACGGTTCGCGCAGGAAGGTCATGGTGTTGAGGCCGGACGTATCGTGCCCGAACAACCGCACAAAGGCGATGTCCAGCCGGTCGCCGCGCAACAGCGGCAACTGCTCGGTGGTGGACTGGGCCGAAAAATCGAGCCGGATGTTGGGGTTGCGCTCGCGGAATGCGCGGATGGCCTGGGGCAGCTTGGACAGCGACGCGGGACCGATGAACCCCACGCAGAGCATCCCTTCCAGCCCTTTGGCCATGTCCTGGATGTGGATCACGGCCTCGTTCAACCGGTCGCGCACGTCCTTGCACCGCCTGAGAAACTCCTTGCCCTCCGGGGTCAAGGCGACCCTCCGGCTGGTTCGCTCCAACAGCCTCACACCGAGTTCTTCCTCAAGACGCTTGATCTGCTGCGACAGGGGCGGCTGGGCGATATGGCACCGCTCGGCGGCCCTCCCGAAATGCAGCTCCTCGGCCACGGCAATGAAATAGGTGATCTGTCTCAGTTCCATCATTCAGATTTAATACATATTAATCTTCGTGTAAATATGTATTGGACATATTGATACCACATTTCTACCGTGTCCTCCAACACAAAGGAGGCACGAAATGCAGGGTTGTTCGCGTATTCGTACATATTTTTTAAGTGTCATCATGACCGCCGCGCTTCTGGTCGGGACGGGCGGCGCAAGCCGGGCCGAAGATGAGTCGCGGGTGGTGGGCACCGGACTGGCCGGGACCGCCGGGCTGGTCCTGGACGCCCGGGGCTATGCCTACACCGCGGACCGCGAGGCCGGGAAGGTCCTGTGCGTGCCGCCGGGCGGCGAGCCCATGGTCTACGCGCGGGTGGACGCCCCCACGGCCCTGGCCGTGGACCGGCTGCGCACGCTGTTCGTGGGCACGGCGTCCGGGGACATCTACGCGGTCACGCCGGACGGCGCGGTCAGCCGAATCTTCCGTTGCGGCAATGCGGTGTCCGGGCTGAGCATCGACCGGGACGGCAATCTGCTGGCGGCCACGGGCAAGGGCGCGATCCTGCGGGTGACGCGCGACGAGTTCCACTTCTCGGACTAATCCTCCACAAACCGGGCGGGCCGGGTGCCTTTTGGGCGATCCGGCCCGCTCGATTGACGCCCCTCTCACCCGCAGGCCCGGGCATGCCCCTTGCATCGGTGCGGCCACCGGCAATAAGTGCCGGGCAAGGAGGAAGCCATGATCAACCCCATTGCCCAGGGCTACGGCGTGCAATCAGTGAACGCCCCGTCTTCTAGGCCACGGGCCGCCTCCCCCCGATCGGACACGGGCGGCACCGGCGACACCGTGACCATTTCCGAGGAGGCCCGGGCCATGAGCGCGGCTGCGGCCGCCGCCACGGCTGAAAAAGATGCCGAGACACCATCCCTGGGACTGCTCAGCACGGAGCTCCCCCTGCTCACCCCCGAGGAGTTGGCCCAAAAGACCGAAAACGTCCAGAGCCGGATCACGGCGCTGTTCATGGAGCGAGGCATTCCCACCAACCCGCCCGTGGAACTGTACACGGATATGGAAGGCGCGATCCGGGTCAAGGGCGACTCCCCCTACAAGGATGAAATAGAGGCCGCCCTGGCCGGAGACGAGACGCTGTGCAACGACTTCCGGATGGTCAGCGCCCAGACGGAAATACAAGAGGCGGCCGAACGGCACGCGGCCTTTGCCGAGGCATACGAGCGGGACCCCGAAGCGGCGGTGGCCCGGTTCGCCTATCTGTTCGACGACATCCCGGACGAGCCCTTCACCATGACCATAGGCGGAGAGGAAGAGGCTTAGGCCGACCTAGAAATTCAGGTCGTGGGAATTCTTGGCCGCCTTCTTGGAGGCGGTGAAAATTTTGGGTTCGGCCTGCTTCATGAGCTTGGCCGCCTCGGTGTTCAGCGGGTTGCGGTCGTAGGCGGCCTTGGCGTTGTTGAAGACCTCGCCCCACTCCCTTTTCTGCAGGTGCAGCTTGGCGAGGCGGAGATAGAGGTTTTCGCTGGGGCCGAGCCAGCGCATGGCGTCCTTGATGGCGGCCATGGCCTTGTCCGGCTCGTGCATGCCTTCATAGCAGAGGATCAGCGCGTTGTGGGCGCGCGCGTCGTTGTTCTGGATATCCAGGGCCTTGTTCAGGTAGGGCACGGCCTCGGCGAACAGGCCGAAGGTGGCCATGCGGTTGCCGATGTCCGAGTGGATGCCCTCGATATCCTGAAAATATTCGGCGATCTTGCTGTACAGCTTGCGGGCCTCGAGCGGCTGGCCCGCGTTGATCAGCTGGGCCGCCTTGATGAGGTTGTCGTCCAGCACGGCCAGACGTTTGCGCAGCTTGGCGATACGCGCCTTTTCCATGGCCTCGCCCAGCTTCTTGTGCAGCCGCATGAGGGTCTGGTAGAACGCCTTTTCCTTGCCCTTCCGGTAGTTGAGCCCGTCCGGAAAGAGCTTGCGGATCATCTTCATCTTGTTCAGTTCGCGCAGGGCCTCGTCGAGGTGGGCCTGAATCTCGAACTTCTCCGCACCGAAAACCTGGCTGGTGACCATCCCCCGGATGGCGTTGGCCAGGTACTTGAGGGTCCGCAGGTAGTCGCTTTTCTTGGCATAGGCGCGGGCGCGCGCAATGTCTTCGCGGATTTCCTTGGCGTTCATGGGACTTGTTGACATGGCGTCCTTTGTCTCGAAAAAAACACTATAAGACAACGGCAAATTAATACAGGCATGAAAAATTGGCAAGCCTGGACGCGATTATCCCGTTTTTTCGGAGCACTAGGCCATCGCAGCCGCCCGTCAGGTTGACGCGGGCAAGTCAAAACGTATAGCGTTACCGCTCGTTGCGGTCCGTCCACATACCCCGGGAGTGCCTCTTGAACATCTACCTCGCGATCATCATCGGTTCCCTGCTTGCGGCCTGGTTCCTGGGCGTGCTGTCCGACCTGCTGTCGGCCAGGGCCATGCAGCCCGCCCCACCCAGGGAGCTGGCCGACGTCTTCGATGAAAAGACCTTCGCCAAGTCCCGGGCCTACACCCTGGCGTCCATGAAGCTGTCCACGGTGTCCGAGACCTTCAACATGCTGGTGCTGACCGCCGCCATCCTGGCGGGCGGGTTCAACATCCTGGACGCCCTGGTACGCGCGGCCGGGTACGGCCCTCTGGTCACCGGGCTGATCTACATCGGCTCCCTGGCCCTGATCAGCGGCATCCTCGGCCTGCCCTTCGAGATCTACCACACCTTCGTGCTGGAAAAACGGTTCGGCTTCAACACCACCACACCCGGCACCTTTGTCCTGGACCGGATCAAGGGGTTGATCCTGACCGCGATCATCGGCGGCGCGCTGGTGGCGGGTCTGCTGCTCTTCCTGCACAAAACCGGCCCGTACGCCTGGCTGCTCTGCTGGGGATTCGCGGTGCTCCTGTCACTTGGCCTGACCTACGTGGCCCCGACCTGGATACTGCCGTTGTTCAACAAGTTCACCCCGCTCGGGGAAGGCGAGCTGCGCGACAAGCTGGAGCGGTTCGCGGACAAGGCCGGGTTCGAGCTGTCCGGCATCCACGTCATGGACGGCTCCAAGCGGTCCACCAAGGGCAACGCCTTTTTCACCGGGTTCGGCAAGCGGCGGCGCATCGCCCTGTTCGACACGCTTATCAAAGAGATGGACGCCGACGAGATCGTGGCCGTGCTGGCCCACGAGGTGGGGCACGCCAAGCTCGGCCACATCAAGAAGCGGCTGGCCACCGGCATACTCAAGGCGGGCGTGGTCTTCTACCTGATGTCCCTGTTCCTGGATTCCAAGGGGCTGTTCGCGGCCTTCGGCATGGAGCACATGTCGCTGTACGCGGGCCTGGTCTTCTTCGTCCTGCTCTACACCCCGCTCTCCCTGGCCCTGTCCGTGGCGGCCAACGCCATCTCGCGCAAACACGAGTTCGAGGCAGACGCCTTCGCCGCCCGGACCACGGGCCGCCCCGGAGACATGATCTCGGCCCTGAAAAAGCTGTCCGCCTCCAACCTGTCCAACCCCACCCCGCACCCGCTCACCGTCTGGCTCGAATACAGCCACCCGCCCGTCCTGGCCCGCATCCGGGCTCTGGCCAAAGCGGGCCGCTAGGCTTCTTATAGGGAAAGGGGCGCGACCATCCAAGCCGCGCCCCTCCCTTTGATCCGTATCGACTCATGGCCGCCCGGGCCGTCATCGAGCGTCCCCCGGCCGGGCCTGCGTCTACTCAGGAAGCGAGCGTACGGCCCGCCCCCCGATCGAAGCGGAGACCGCGCGTGCATCCTGGTCCACCCGGAAGAACTCCATGGCCTCCTGCAGCTGGGTCGCCTGGCCGGACAACTCCTCGGACGTAGCGGCCAACTCCTCGGAGAAGGCCGCGCTGCGCTGGGTCTCTGCCTCGAGCTGCTTGATGGCCGAAGCCACCTCTTCTACCGAGGCATACTGCTCCTTATTGGCCGCAGCCACCCTTCGCGCCAGCTCCTCGTTGTGCTGTACGCCGGCGACCACCTTTTCGAGCATGCTCTCCGCGTGTTCGGCCACGCTCAGGCTGTTGCCGGTCAGGTCGCCGATCTCCGCCGCTGCCACGCCGGATCGCTCGGCCAGCTTTCGGACCTCGGCGGCCACCACGGCGAACCCCTTGCCGTGCTCACCCGCGCGGGCGGCCTCGATAGCCGCGTTCAGGGCGAGCAGGTTGGTCTGGCGGGCAATCTCCTCGATGATTGACGTCCGCTGGGCGATGTCCTGCATGGCCTCCAGAGTCTGCCGGACGGCCGCGCCGCCCTTTCGGGCGTGCTCACCTGTCCGGGCCGCAGTGTTCTCGGTCTCCTGGGCTGTCTCCATGTTCTCATGGATCCGGCTGGTCATGACTTCCATGGATACGGTGATCTCGGTCACGGCCGAGGCCTGCTCCGAGGCGCTCTCGCTCAAGTGCGTGGATGAAGAAGCGATCTCGTTGCTGCCAGTGGCCACGTTCTCGGCCGCGTTCTTGACGTCGTGGACCACGTTCCTGAGGGCCACGACCATGCTCCCGAGGGAGCGCATGAGATTGCCGAGCTCGTTGGGCGAATCGCTGCCGATATCCTTGACCAGGTCACCCCGGGACATATCGGCGGCCAGGACCATGCCGTCGCCCACCGGCTTGATGATCAGCCGCCTGAGGAAAAAACCGATCAGAACGATGACCAGGAGAACGAGCGCCAGGCCGATCCAGGACAGAATCCAGGCCTGGTGGATGGCCCCGGCGGCAAGGTCCGCCTCGTTGGCCGACATACACACGATCCATCCGGTCCCGGGATCGTCGTGAAAGGCCATGACTTTGTCCGCTCCCTGCCACTGATAGCGGAATTCGCCGTTCTTCATGGCCAAGGCCCGTTTGATGAATGCATGACGGTTGAAGTCCTGCATGATCAGGGACCGGTCCTTGGGGTGATAGACGATCAACCCCTTGGCGTTCAGGACAAAGCCGTACCCGCGCTCGCCAATGGTCACAGAATCGACGAATGTTTTGCAGAAACGGTTCCAGTCGCAGTATACAGCCACGCCGCCGAGGAGCTCACCGTTCTCTCCGTGCACGGGCGCGCTCAAGGCGAAGATCAGGGACTCGCCCCCCTTGACCTTGAAAACGCCGCTGGAAATATGCGGCTGCCCGCTGGAGATCACGGCCTTCACGTACTCCCGTTGGGACAGGTCCAGCCCGCTCATGGAAACCCCTTGGGAATTTGCTCCCGCAAGAATCTTCCCGTTCAGATCGTACACACCCGCGCCCTGCAGGTTGTCGTTATCGCGCGTGTACTGTTTGATGAATGCCTCTGCCTTTTCCGAGTCCCCCTGCAGCCCCCCTCTTATCACGGCCATGCCGGCCAGGGTCGTGGTGGCCGTCATATTGTCCTCGATGAACAGGTGCAGGGCGTCCGCGATGCTCCGCGCCTGGGTATCGGCCTTGCCTGTCGCACTCTGCAGGGCCATCTCATAGGTTGAATAATTAACGAAATAGATCAGCGCCACGATCCCGATCACGATTGCCGCTATGCACGGCAACATGATGGCCCGGGCCAGACTTTTTGTGATCCAAGTAAACATCTGCATCTCCTCGAAATCATACCAGATCGCTCTAGAATCCCTTGACAATTCACCCAAAAAAAACAAAAATAAACATAAAATACAGACAATTAGAATCTGCGTCACGGAGAGCATGATGCTAGAGGCAAAACCAGTCCATTATAAACTGGCTCCAAATTGACTGACGGGTCAAAATAAAGCGCACCGTGCCGTGCACGGTGCGCTGAGGCCGGGAGCCAGGCCCCGGAAAACAGGAAGCGACCCAGGCTAATTGGCCGCGCGAGCGGCGACGATGGCGGCTTCTTCGCCCTTGCCCTGTGCTTCGAGGGCCTCGACCAGGGTTTCCCAGTAGGCGGGCACGCCCGGGGCCAGGGCCGAGGACTGGCGGGCAAGGACCTCGGCGATCTGCGGGTCCTCGCCCTGATCGAGATAGAGCTTGGAGAGCATGTGCATGGCCTGGTGGTCGTTGTGGTCGGCGTTCAGGGCCAGGTGCAGATATTCGCGGGTACCCTCGATGTCACCCTGGCGGTAGGCCACGCGGGCGAGCGGCCGCAGGACCATGCGCTCGCCGCCGGGCTGTTCGGCGGCCTTCTTGTAGAGATTGGCGGCCTTCTTGAGATGGTTGGCCTTTTCCTCGATGGAGCCCAGGCGCATCAGCGAGTAGACATGGCCGGGCTCGGCCTTGAGGCACTGGCGGTAGGCCTTTTCGGCGGACTTGAGGTCGCCCAGGCGATGGTTGGCCCAGCCCAGGTTGTACAGAGCGAGGACGTCCTTCTTGTCGAGCTCCACCACCCGCTCGAATTCGTGGCGGGCCTCCTCGAACCGACCCAGCTGGGCGTAGCAGATGCCGAGCGAGTTGCGGGCCAGGAGGTTGTTCTCGTCGTCGAGCAGGGCCAGCTTGAACTCCTCGATGGCCCCGTAGATGTCGCCGTCCATGAACTTGCGGTCGGCGGACAGGTTGAGCGAGATGGAGTCGAACACGGCCACGCGCGGGTCGGGCAGAAGCAGGGCGTGCTCCAGGGCCTTGCGACAGTTTTCGAGCATGTCGGCCCGGTCGAAATTCAGGAACGGATAGCGCGCCGAGCCCACGGAGAGCTTGAGGCCGAGGTTGCGGGCAACGGCCCGTTCGAGCTCCAGGGTGCGGTCCAGGAGGGTCTGCCGGTCCACGCCCTCGGTGAAGAAGATCATGCCGTTGAGGCCGAACCGGCCGCCGGTGGCCGCGTCGCCGAACACGCCCCGCGCGATGCGGGCCACGTCGCGGGCCATGTGGTCCATGCCGTCCTGGTAGCGGTCGTTCTCCTCGGGCTGGTCCAGGATGCGGATGAGGGACAGGCCGAAGGACTCGGGCGTGAGCCGGGCCTTGGCGAACCAGGAGACGAATTCGCCGTATCGCAGAAGTTGTGTCGCGCCGTCGTGGCTCGGCATGGTATCGTCCTTTATTTCCTGCTCGGGCGAGAACAGGCTTTCGTCGCCCTCGATAAGATTCAGTCGGTCGCCGGGCTCCACGGACCAGGCCGCGTCGCCCAGGTGCAGGGCCTCGGCAAAGGCGATGTCGTCCTGGACCTCGACCAGGACCACCTCGCCCTTGTACATGGCCGGATAGCGGCCGGAGATGCGCTCGTCCTCGGTCAGGGCGGCCGAGGCGATGCCGCCGGACTTGGGCGAACGGACCAGGAACCGCTGGCCCACCTTGGCCCCGGACGCCTCGCCGAGGGATACGACCATGCGGTTCATGGGCAGGGTTTCGAGCACCCTGCCGCCCTTGGACAGGATGTCGGCGTAGCCGAAGACCCGGTTGCGCCCCTGGTCCTTGGCCACGGCCACGCCCTTGCGGGCCTTGCGCACGATCATGCGCGCCTGCTCGGACGGGGTGCGCCGGAACTGCGCGCCCTCCAGCCCCTGGGGGTAGCAGACGTAGCCCAGGCTGCCGGTGACCGAGATGGTGTCGTTGGTGATGTCGTCGGTGAAGGAGAGCTTGCTCAAGCCCGAACGGATGACCTCGGACAACTGGAAGCAGGCGTGGGGCTTGGCGTCGGGCACCAGGATGGCGAACTTGTCGTTGGCGAAACGCGCCACGGTGGTGTATTTGGGGCAGACCAGGCTCAGCAGCCGCCCGACCTCGCCCAGGATGTCGTCGCCCTTGAGGTAGCCGTAGCGCTCGTTGACGGGCTGGAAGGTGTCGAGGTCGAGGAAGATGACCCCGAAGGTCCCGGAAAAGGCCATCTCGGGCTCACGGGCCTCCACCCCGGACCGGCAGGAACCCGTGGCCAGGCACCCCTGCACCTGGTCGATGGCCTGCTCCAGCTCCTCGAAGAAGAAATTGCGCGAATACAGGCCGGTCAGCGGATCGGTGACCGCCTTCTTGTACAGGGCCAGCTTCTCGAGCACGGACGCGGCCAGGGCCATGAGGTACTTCGGGGCCGTGGCCGGGGCCTTGAGGCGCACGCCCTTGGCGATGAAGTAACACATCATCTCGCCCTTGAAGACCAGGGGCAGGATCAACTCGCGGTCCTCGGCCCGAAACTCGGGCTCCGGAATTTCGGCCGACTTCTCCCTGGGAAAGAACAGGCTGTAGGAGGTGAAGGGAACGAACTCAGCCATGCAATCCTTGATGGTGTGTTCGAAATCGATCAACTCCTGGGGAGTGAGCGACACGGCCCTGTCCGAGAAGATGTCCTTATTTGTCCTCATAATGCGGCACGGTACAACGAGGCCCGTTTTTTCTCAAACAAAACTTTGGGTAATGGTCCGCGACAACTCCCGTTTTTCCGCCCGAAAACGGACCGATCCTCCACATTGCCGCCAAACTATATCAATACATCCAGATATAAACATTTTGTTTGACTCCCCCGGGTAAATCTGTCAGGTGTTCAACCAAGCTTCGAGGCGAATCATGAAAATCATCACCGATCCGACAGAATTGCAGCGCCAGTGCCTTGCCTGGCGCAAGCAGGGTCACTCCATCGGCCTTGTGCCGACCATGGGCTACCTGCACAACGGCCACACCTCCCTCATAGACCGGGCGCGGCCCGAGTGCGACCGTCTCGTGGTCTCGGTCTTCGTCAACCCGGCCCAGTTCGGCGAGAACGAGGACCTGGACAGCTACCCCCGCGACTTCGAGAGCGACCGCGCCAAGGCCGAGGCCCACGGCGTGGACCTGATTTTCGCGCCCGAACCCGGCGCCATGTACGCGGACAACCACGCCACCTGGGTGGAGGTCCCCCGTCTGGGCGAGAACCTGTGCGGCGCCACCCGGCCCATCCATTTCCGGGGCGTGTGCACCGTGGTCACCAAGCTGTTCATGCTGACCCAGGCCGAGGTCGCCGTGTTCGGCGAAAAGGACTGGCAGCAGTTCGCCATCCTGCGCCGCATGGTCCGCGACCTGAACATCCCGGTCAAGCTCATCGGGCACCCCATCGTGCGCGAGGAGGACGGCCTGGCCTTAAGCTCCCGCAACGCCTACCTGACCGAGACCGAGCGCAGTGCGGCCCCGAACATCCGCAAGGGGCTGCTCAAACTCGCGGACAAGGCCAAGGGCGGAGAGCGCGACTGCGCCGCCCTGAAGCGATTCTTGGCCGACGAGTACGCCGCCGCCCTGCCCATGGGCCAGGTGGACTACATCGAGATCGTGGACCCGGACGAAATTTCACCGCTGAGGACCATTGCCCGGTCCGCGCTGGCCGCCGTGGCCGTGCGCATGGGCAAGGCCCGGCTGATAGATAATCTACTGATAGAGGTTTAAGACCCGTGGCTCAAAGATGTTTTCTGAGCGCCAAAATTCATGGCGCGACCATTACCTGCGCGAACCTGGAGTACCGGGGCAGCATTTCCATAGACACCAAGCTGATGAAGACGGTGGGACTGCTGCCTTACGAACAGGTGGACGTGTACAACCTGGACAACGGGGAGCGGCTGACCACCTACGCCATCCCCGGCCAACCGGGCGAGATCTGCCTGAACGGGGCCGCCGCGCACAAGGGCGGCGTCGGCCAGCGCGTGATCATCGCCGCATACATGTGGCTGGACGAAAACGAAGCGAAGACCCGCAAACCCAGGGTCGTCATCGCAGGCAAGAACAATACCGTCGACGAAATCCTCGAGTGCGAGCTCATCAACCCGGATTTCTAGGCGACATCAAGCAGCATCCCTGAAGGAGGGCCAGATGCAGATTGAAGGCAAATACCTTTTCACTTCCGAGTCCGTGACCGAAGGCCACCCCGACAAGGTGGCCGACCAGATTTCCGACGCCATCCTGGACGCCATCATCGGCCAGGACGCAAACGCCCGCGTGGCCTGCGAGACCCTGGTGACCACCGGCATGGCCTTCATCGCCGGTGAGATCTCCACCACCGCTTTCGCCGACTTCCCGGACATCGTCCGCAACACCATCAAGGACATCGGCTACAACAGCTCCGACACCATGGGCTTCGACTGGCAGACCTGCGCGGTCATCTCGTCCATCGACAAGCAGTCCCCGGACATCGCCCAGGGCGTGGACCGGGTTAAACCCGAGGACCAGGGCGCGGGCGACCAGGGCATGATGTTCGGTTTCGCCACCAACGAGACCCCCACCCTCATGCCGACCCCGATCTACTACGCCCACAAGCTGTCCCGCCGCCTGACCTACGTGCGCAAGGAGGGCATCCTCGATTTCCTGCGCCCGGACGGCAAGACCCAGGTCTGCGTGCAGTTCGACAACGGCAAGCCCGTACGCATCGACAACGTTGTCGTCTCCTCCCAGCATGACGAGAACATCGCCTACTCCGACCTGAAGGAGGCGATCCTCAAGGAAGTCATCATGCACACCCTGCCCGAGGAGCTGATCGACGACACCCTCAAGACCTACATCAACCCCACCGGCCGGTTCGTCATCGGCGGCCCGGTCGGCGACTGCGGCCTGACCGGTCGAAAGATCATCAACGACACCTACGGCGGCGCAGGCGCGCACGGCGGCGGCGCCTTCTCGGGCAAGGACCCGTCCAAGGTGGACCGCTCCGGCGCGTACATGGCCCGCTACGTGGCCAAGAACGTGGTCGCCGCCGGTCTGGCCGACATGTGCGAGGTCCAGATCGCCTACGCCATCGGCGTGGCCGAGCCCGTTTCCGTGGTGGTCTGCTCGCGCGGCACCGGCCAGGTCTCGGACGAGCAGCTGACCAAGGCCGTGACCGAGGTCTTCGACATGCGCCCCTACTTCATCCAGGAGCGCCTCAAGCTGCGCCGCCCCATCTTCCAGAAGACCACCAACTACGGCCACTTCGGCCGCGAGCTGCCCGAGTTCACCTGGGAAGCCACCGACGCCGTGGACGATCTGCGCACCGCCTGCAAGATCTAGTTCCGCAGCTCCCGCAAAAGACAAACCGCCCGGTCCGGCATATGCCGAACCGGGCGGTTTTCCATTGAGCGTTGCGGCCTAACCCTATCGGGGGCCTCCCTCTTAGGCCCGTGACATGTCAACGCACAGGATGCGGTGACGGCCGCTGCTCTTATGATAAAACATATGGGAAATGGTGATGCACAGGTTGCCCGAGGCGAGCGAGATGTACGGCCGGGTGGTGAACTTCTCCAGCCCGGCCTGGATGGGCAGGAAATATTCCTTGAGAGAGTGGTCCGCGCCCACTTCTGCCGGTTCGTAGAGGAATCGCTTGCAGGTCTTGAGACGGACCGGGTCGCACACGGTGTCGGTGATCTGGCTGCCGCGCATGTCCAGGACGTAGAGGCACTCCACGCTGTCGTAGGTATCCACGAATTTGGCCAAGGCCTGGCCCATGTCCTTGGCCAGGGTCTCGGCCAGCTCCTGGCACATGGTCAGCACGGTCAGGTCGTAGCTGGAGTACAGCCGCTTGTCGTCCGCTATCTGCTGGGTGCGGTTCTCCCGGTGGCGCTCAGCCAGGGCGTCGACCTTGCCCGCCATGCCGGGCACCGCATCCAGCCCGGGGGCGGGCCGGGCGAAATAGAACCCCTGGAACACGTCCACCCCGTTGGAGAGCAGGCACATGGCCTCCTCGGCGGTCTCCACGCCCTCGGCCAGGACCAGGCAGCCGAGGCGGTTGGACATCTGGACGAAGCTGCGGACCACCTCGAGCTTGTGGAAGTGCTTGTCCACGTCGCTGATCAGCGTGCGGTCCAGCTTGATGACGTCGGGCTTGAGCAGGGGGATGCGGTCGAGGTTGGAGAAGCCCGCGCCCACGTCGTCGAGCGCGATGAGGAAGTCATTTTCCCGGTAGAAATTGACGAAGGCCATGAGGGCGTCCATGTCCTCGCACCGGGATTCGATGATCTCGATGATCACGTTGCTCGGGCTGATGCCGCAGCGGGTGACCAGATTGAGTACGTGGCTGGAGCCGCGCGTCTCCTCGTTGATGCAGGAGGCGTCGATGTTCATGGAAAGCATCAGGCTCTTGTCTCTTCTGTGAAGGGCGGCGAAGGATTCCGCCGCGTTGGTTCGGCAGGCCCGGTCCAGGGCGAGCCGGGATGCCTTGTCCCGGGCCTGCTCGAACAGCAGGGTTGGAGGTATGATTTCTCCGCTTTGGGGGTCAAACCCTCTGCTCAGCGCCTCCAGCCCGACGACCGCCTTTCTCTTGAGCGAGACCTGGGGCTGGAAGTGCGTGATCAGCGAACGATTTTCAATGATCTTTTGTATGTCCGGCACTGCGGTCAACACTGAAATACCTTGCCTGTCGGCCGTTACGTTTATCATCCGAGTGCCTGGACCGGGGTCATAAGGCCGGGGCGGCGGTGGTCGACGCCGCCCCGGCGCTTATATGCGTTCGCAATCCGTTCTAGAGAATGCCGTCCTCGCCGGTCCTGATGCGCAGGGCCTTGGTCAGCTCGGAGACGAAGATCACGCCGTCGCCTTCGGAGCCGGTCTGGCCGGAGGACAGGATGGCGTCGATGGCCTTCTGCTCGAAGTCGTCGTTGACGCCGATCTCGAGGCGGACCTTCTTGAGCAGGTTCACTTCCATCTGCACGCCGCGGTAGGTTTCGGTGAACCCTTTCTGGCGGCCCGAGCCCAGGATGTTGGTCACGGACAGGGAGTAGATCTCCTTGGCGTAAAGGGCCTGCTTCACGTCATTGAGCTTTTCGGGCCTGATGTATGCTATGATGAGCTTCATTTTATATTCTCCTTGAATGATCTCTGGTTACGCTTCGACTACTCGTTACTGAAGAGCTGGAAGCCGTTGTAGGACTCGGAACCGTGCTCGGCGATATCCAGACCCTTGAGTTCCTCTTCCTTGGTGACGCGGATGCCGAAGACACCCTTGACGATGTTCATGAGGATGAAGCCGGCGCCGAAGGCCCAGACGAAGAACACGCCCACGCCGATCAGCTGCACGCCGAGCTGGCCCATGCCGCCGCCGTAGAACAGGCCGCCGTCGACGTTGAACAGGCCGCAGGCGATGGTGCCCCAGGCACCGCAGACGCCGTGGACGGAAGACGCGCCGACCGGGTCGTCGATCTTGAGAACCTTGTCGATGAACTCGATGGACAGGACGACCAGCACACCGGCGACCAGGCCGATGATGATGGACGGGCCGGGGGTGACGGTGGCGCAGGGCGCGGTGATGCCGACCAGACCGGCCAGAGCGCCGTTCATGGTCATGGAGATGTCAGGCTTGCCGAAACGGAACCAGGAGAAGACCATGGCGCCCAGGGTACCGCCGCAGGCGGCCAGGGAGGTGTTCATGGCGATCAGGCCGATGGTGTCGTCGGCGGTGGTGGTGGAACCGGGGTTGAAGCCGAACCAGCCGAACCAGAGGATGAAGACGCCCAGACCGGCCAGCGGGATGTTGTGGCCCGGGATGGCCTTGGCCTTGCCGTCCTCGGAGTACTTGCCGATGCGCGGGCCGAGCACCAGGGCGCCGGCCAGGGCGATCCAGCCGCCGACGGAGTGGACGACGGAGGAACCGGCAAAGTCGCAGAAGCCCAGGGCTTCCAGCCAACCGGCGCCGTCATCGCCCAGCCACAGGGAACCCCAGGCCCAGTGACCGGAGATGGGGTAGATCAGACCGGAAATAACGATGGAGACGACGACATAGCTGCCGAACTTGGTGCGCTCGGCCATGCCGCCCGAAACGATGGTGGCGGCGGTGGCGGCGAACACGGACTGGAAGAACCAGAAGGTGTAGGTCCACATCATGTCGCCTTCGGCCACGCCCCCCAGGGCGAAACCGGAGGTGCCCATGAAGCCGCCGGCGTCCAGGCCGAACATGATGCCGAAACCGAACAGGAAGAAGACGATCGACCCGGCGGCGAAGTCCAGGAAGTTCTTCATCATGATGTTACCGGCGGATTTGGCGCGGGTGAAACCGCACTCGACGCAGGCGAAACCGGCCTGCATGATCATGACGAGACAGGCGGCGATCAGCGTCCACAGAATGTTGGCGTTGGACTGGGTGAGGACCTCCACGTCCTGGGCGTAGGCAAAGGTGGGGGCCAGGGCTGCTGCCAAAGCGGCCGCGCCTATGGCGAGCCTCTTGGAAACATGGGTCGGGGACTTTCTCGAAAACATTGCAGTACTCCTCTTTGAATGGAATGCGTTTCTAACCTGTCCATCCCTTATCAAGAGTCGTGCCAATCATGGTTTCTATTGCTATTGGCGTAAAATCGCCCTTTCAACCCTGTTTTACGAGGCCATAATTTTTCATTTTTGTGATAAAGTACATTTTTGCAGGGTGAAAATTACATCAAAATTGTCAATATGTAAAAAATTGTCAAAAACCACTAAAAGTGACCGCCGGTCGCAAGAATATAATGTAATATGCGCTATCTCCTCGAAATCGTGACAAATGTTTTAGTTGACAGTACTGCCCGGAGAGTGTAGCCCTATTAGCCATGAACTCCACCATCGTTTCCAACGCATACTTTTCCAACTTTTATTTTTGGTATTGGTTTAGCCGCGCCTGCGGGCTTGGAAGAGGTGCTGTGTAACCTTTTGGTGGATCACAGGATAGCAAGAACTTCTTCAAGGGCCGCAGGCGAAAGCCGGCGGCCCTTGTTTTTTTTCCCGGCCGCCGACCACAAGTCGGCTCCTTGAGGCAAACAACTTCAAAGGAGAGAGAACATGCACATCGGTAAAGCCATCAGGTTGGAGCGCATCTTCAACCGCAACACGGGCCGGACCATCGTGGTCCCCATGGACCACGGCGTGACCGTCGGTCCCATCGACGGACTGGTCGACATGCGCGAGGCCGTGGGCCGGGTCGTGGACGGCGGGGCCAACGCCGTCATCGAGCACAAGGGGCTGGTCCGCTGCGGCCATCGCGCCCAGGGCAAGGACATCGGGCTCATCGTCCACCTGTCCGCCTCCACCACCCTCTCGCCCTTCCCCAACGCCAAGTCGCTGGTCGCCTCGGTGGAGGACGCCATCCGCCTGGGCGCGGACGCCGTGTCCATCCACTGCAACCTCGGCGACGAGACCGAGGCCGCCATGCTGGGCGATTTCGGCAAGATGTCCTCCGAGGCCTCCAACTGGGGCATCCCGCTCCTGGCCATGGTCTACGCGCGCGGCCCCAAGGTGAAGAACGAGTACGACCCCGAGGTCGTGGCCCATTGCGCCCGCGTGGGCACCGAGCTGGGCGCGGACGTGGTCAAGGTCAACTACACCGGCGACAAGGAGACCTTCGCCCGCGTGTGCGACGCCTGCTGCATCCCGGTGGTCATCGCGGGCGGCCCCAAGCTGGACAGCACCGAGGCCTTCCTCCAGATGGTCCACGATTCCCTGGAAGCTGGCGGCGCGGGCCTGTCCGTGGGCCGCAACGTCTTCCAGCACGAGAACCCCACCCGCCTGGTGCAGGCCCTGAACATGATCGTCCACGGCGACGAATCCGTCGAGGCCGCCCTCAACCATCTCAACGCATAGCGGAACCGCCATGAAAAAAGTCATCTTCAAATCCGTCCCCTTCGACAAGACCCTGATCACCCTGGCGCTCGAATCCGGCGTGGATGCCGTCATGGTCGAGAAGGACAAGGCGGACGCCGTCCGGGCGCTGGGCCGCGTGACCGTCATCACCCCCGAGGACATGCCCGTGGTCGAGCTGACCAAGAAGGCCGACGAGGACGTGGCCGTCAAGGCCATCCAGGCGGGCAAGGACGTGGTCCTCAAGAAGGGCTGGGAGATCATCCCGGTGGAGAACATCCTGGCCCAGGTGGACAGCCTGGCCCTGGAATGCGAATCCCTGGACCGGGCCCTGTTGGCGGCAGGCATCCTGGAGCGGGGCTGCGACACCATCGTGGTCCTGCCCGAGGGAGCCGCCGACCTGAAGCGGATCGTCGCCGAACTCAAACTCTCGCAGGGAACCATGGAACTCTCCACCGCCACCGTCACCGCCATCGAAGCCACCGGCCTGGGCCACCGCGTCTGCGTGGACACCATCTCCATGCTGAAGAAGGGCCAGGGCATGCTCATCGGCAACTCCAGCGCCTTCTCCTTCCTGGTCCACGCCGAGACCGAATCCAACCCGTACGTGGCCGCGCGGCCCTTCCGGGTCAACGCGGGCGCGGTCCACGCCTACGCCCAGATGCCCGGCGACAAGACCACCTATCTCGAAGAACTCTCCGCGGGCACGGACGTGCTCATCGTGGGCGCGGACGGGGCCACCTCCCTGGCCACCGTGGGGCGCGTCAAGGTGGAGGTCCGGCCCATGCTGCTGATCTCCGCCGAGGTCAAGACCGCAAGCGGCGTGAAGACCGGCCAGGTGTTCCTGCAAAACGCCGAGACCATCCGCGTGGTCTCGGACAAGGGCGAACCCGTGTCCGTGGTCACCCTCAAGGTCGGGGACAAGATCCTCGTGCGCACCGACGAGGCCGGACGCCACTTCGGCATGCGCATCAAGGAAGACATCAAGGAAGGGTAGCGCCTGCGGCGCTCCCGGGGGAAGGGGAAAGGGGAAAGGGAAACCCTTTGAAAAGGGCTTTCCCTTTCCCCTTCCCCCGGCCCCCCCCATCCCCTTTCCCTTCCTAAACTTTTTTTCGCCGCTTCGCGGGGTGGGGGTTGAGAAAATGTGGTCAATGAAGCATGACAATAATAAGATGAGCGAAAACCACCGCGCTCGAACGGCCCCGCCGAAGGCGCGACAAAAAGTTTAGGAGGGTCCGGGAACCCTTTTCAAAGGGTTCCCGGCCGTCGGAGACGCCCCGCCGGCGAGGCGCCGCCGGAGGCCTTCCCTGGAGATATCATGGCTGACAAGAAAGACCAGAACGACATCCCCGATCTCGGGGAACTGCGCGAATCCATCGACGAACTCGACAAGCGGATCGTGGACCTGCTGAACAAGCGGGCCGAGGTGTCCTTGAGCGTGGGCCGCTACAAGGCGGCCAAGGGCGAGGCCATCTACAAGCCGTTCCGCGAGCAGGAGGTCATGGACAAAATCGCCAACTCCTCGCCCGGCCCGCTGCCGGACAAGCACCTGCGGACCATCTACCGCGAGATCATGAGCTCGTCGCGCCATCTGCAACGGCCCGAGCGCGTGGTCTACCTCGGGCCCGAGGGCACCTTTTCCTATTTCGCGGCCATCGAGCACATGGGTTCGTCCGCCTCGCTGACGCCCAAGTCCAACTTCGAGGAGATTTTCCGGGCCGTGGCCGAGGAAGGGGCCGAACTGGGCGTCATCCCGCTGGAGAACTCCATCGAGGGCACGGTGGGCCAGGTGGTGGACCTGTTCATGAAATACAAGGTCTACATCCAGGCCGAGGTCTTCAGCCGCATCAGCCACTGCCTCATCTCCCACGCCCAAAAGGTGGAGGACGTGGAGGTCATCTACTCCCACCCGCAGCCGCTGGGCCAGTGCCGCGAGTGGCTGCATGCCAACCTGCGCGACGTGCCGACCATCCCCATGGAGTCCACGGCCGAGGCCGCCGAGGTGGTGGCGGGCAAGAAATCCGCCGCCGTGATCGGCCACCGCAAGCTGGCGGACATGCACGGCATGAACGTGCTGGCCGAATCCATCGAGGACCTGCCGGACAACTGGACCCGCTTCGTGATCATCGGCTCGGCCCCGTCCCAGGAGGACAGGCGCGACAAGACCTCGATCCTGTTCACCACGCCCAACCGCCCGGGCGCGCTGGCCCGGGTGCTGACCACCCTGGCCCACCAGGGCATCAACGTGACCAAGCTCGAATCCCGTCCCTTCCGGGGCGAGAAGTGGAAATACGTCTTTTTCGCCGACCTGGCCTGCGACCTGGGCGGCGGCCGGTACGAGGACGTGCTGGAAGATATCCGTGAACAATGCCTGACCCTGCGCGTGCTCGGCACCTACCCCACCCAGGAGGAACTGCAATGACCAAGGACCCGATCATCATCAACGCCCCCGCCAGCAAGTCCCTGTCCCACCGCACCCTGATCGCGGCCGCCCTGGCCGACGGGGTGTCCGAGGTCTCCTCGGCCCTGGACTCCGACGACATCACCCGCACCCGGGGCTGCCTTGAGGCCTGCGGCGCGTCCATCGAGGAAAAGGACGGCAAGCTCGTGGTCACGGGCATGGCGGACGGCCCCAAGGGGGGCAACGCGGACGGCAAGCACAAGGACGAGACCCCGCACGAACTGTTCATGCACGAGTCCGGGACCACCTGCCGCCTGATGACCGCCGTGGCCGCCGCGGGCAAGGGGACCTTCCGGGTCCATGGCGCGCCGCGCATGCACGAGCGCCCCATGGCCGAGCTGACCACCGCCCTGTCCGGCCTGGGAACCAAATTCGACTTCGAGGGCGAGCAGGGCTTCCTGCCCTTTGTCATGACCGCGAACGGGTACAAAAAGAAGTCCGTGGAGATCACCCTGGAGGAGAGCAGCCAGTACCTGTCCGGCCTGCTCCTGGGCGCACCCATGGCCGACCATGAGGTCACCATCACCGTGACCGGCAAGAAGGCCGTGTCCTGGCCGTACGTGGCCCTGACCCTGCGGATCATGGAGGATTTCAAGGCGGGCTTTTCCGTGGAGATTCTCGAAGGCAAGGAGTGGAAGGGTGTGCCCTGGCGGTCCATCAAGCACGTGACCCCGGGCCACGTCCGGTTCATCGTCCAGCCCACCGGGTACCAGAACACCGGCTACGCGGTGGAGGGCGACTGGTCCAACGCCAGCTATTTCCTGGCCGCCGGGGCCGTGGGGCCCCGCCCGGTGATGATCAAGGGGCTGGCCGCCGATTCGCTCCAGGGCGACCGGGCGATCATGGACATCCTCAGCCAGATGGGGGCGACCATCAAGGTCAACTTCGACGGCATCCTGGTCCAGCCCGGCAGGCTGCGCGGCGTGGAGGTCGACATGGGCCGCTGCCCGGACCTGGTGCCCACCGTGTCCGCCGTGGCCGCCTTCGCCTCGTCGCCGACGACCATCACCAACGTGGCCCATCTGCGCATCAAGGAGACGGACCGGCTGGCCGCCTGCGCCGCCGAAGTGGCCCGCACCGGGTGCGAAACCGAGACCACCGACGATTCGCTGGTCATCCGGCCCACCGCCCTGCCGCGCGGCCGCGAGATCGAGTTCAAGACCTACAACGACCATAGGCTGGCCATGTCCATGTCCCTGTTCGAGCTGGCCGGAATAAAGGTCTCCCTTGACAATCCGGCCTGCGTCGGCAAATCATTCCCGGGCTTCTTCGACGAATGGAAGAAGATCACCGGCTAACCCCAACGAACCGAAGATCATGGCAAAGGCAATAGACCATATCACCATCGTGGGTGCGGACGGGCAGATGGGCAGCCGCTTCTCGGCGGATTTCGCCGGACTCGGCCTGACCGTGACCGGGCTGGGCCGCAAGTCCTCGGACGAGGACGTGCGCGCCGCGCTCTCCGCTTGCGACCTGCTCCTGCTCAGTGTGCCGGTCACGGCCATGGGCGCCGTGCTCGACCGCGTCTCGCCCCACCTGAAGGCCCCGACCATCCTGTGCGACGTGGGCTCGGTGAAGGTCATGCCGGTCAAGGCCATGGTCAGGAGCTATGAGGGGCCGGTGGTCGGCACCCACCCCCTGTTCGGCGCGGTCATCCCCGAGGGGTTCGAGCCCAGGGTGGCGGTCATGCCCGGCCGGGACCGGGATACGGAAGCGGCCACCCTGGTCGCCGACCTGTTCTCGCGCTGCGGCTACACCTGTTTCGATTCCACGCCCGAGGACCACGACCGGGCCATGGCCTACATCCAGGGGCTGAACTACACCTCCACCGTCGCCTTCCTGGCCGCGGCCCGCGACGTGGACGGCATCAAGGAATTCGTCACCCCGTCCTTCAAACGCAGGCTCGACGCGGCGGCCAAGATGCTCACCCAGGATACGGAGCTGTTCGAAATCATCTCCGAATCCAACCCCTTCCTGCAGGAAGTCAGCCGCAAGTTCATGTCCTACCTCAGCCTGGCCGCCGGCGGCGATCTCGACCTGTTGGCCGACCGGGCCCAGTGGTGGTGGCGTAACGAAGAATCATATTAAAGGGGTGCGGCTTTTCGCCGGGCACACGATTACACCAGTAACCGGAGCCGCACCCCGACCCAGGGTGCGGCTTCATTTTTTCAAGGAGACAGCAGATGAACGGTACGTGAAAGAAATCGGAAAACCGCAAGAAGATCAAGGGGTGGCAGGTCATACCCCGGCCATATCATTAATAACACGTTCTCAACGAACGCCGTTGCGCGCACGGTCTGTACCGCGAACGCAACCGGTGTGAAGGATAGACAATGCAGAAAATCACCCTCACGCAGCACGGCAAATGGTTGCCTGCCGACGTGCAAACCACCATCTCCCTGTACATGGGACTGGTGGGCGACCAGCCCGGCATCCTCCTGGAATCCGCCGAGGTGGACGGACGGCTCGGCCGCTATTCCCTCATCGCCTTCGACTACCGGCTCCTGCTCCACCCCGTGGACGGCAAGCTGGTGGTGGACGTGGGCGATGACCGCCTGGCTCCGCTCAAGGAGCTGGAAGGCATGGACTACCTCCCCGGTCTCAAGGAAGTCCTCAAGAATCTCACCATCAAACAGCAGACCACGGGCGGCAACCCCAGGGACGGGCTGCCCGGCCTGACGCGCGGCCTGTACGGCTACTTCGGCTACGGCACGGCGGGCATGTTCGAGCGCAAGCTCAAGGACGTGTGCAAACCCGAGGACGCCGAGGCGTGCCTCATCCTGCCCGGCCAGCTGGTCCTCTTCGACCACCTGCGCCACTCCTGCTGCTACCTGAGCCTGGACGAAGGCGCGACCCCCCGGCCCGCACCGGTCCAGTGGGGCGTGGACCTGAATGCCCCGGAGGCGGGCGAGCCCACGGTGTACCCCGGCAAGGAGGCGCACATGGCCACGGTGGAACGCTGCAAGGAGCTCATCGCCGAGGGCGAGTGCATCCAGGTGGTCCCGTCCATCCGCTTCTCGGTGCCCCTGTCCGACGAGCCGTTCAAGATCTACCGCAGACTCCGGCAGGCCAACCCCTCGCCGTTTTTGTTCTACATGAAGTTCCCGGACAGCCCGACCATGGGCAAGACCCGCAACACCACCCTGCTCGGCTCCTCCCCCGAGATGATGGCCCGCAGCGCGGCGGGCCAGCTGGAAGTCCGGCCCATCGCCGGAACCCGGTGGCGCGGCGATACCGAAGAGGAAGACAACCGGCTGGAAGCCGATCTGCTGGCCGATCCCAAGGAGCGCGCCGAGCACGTCATGCTCGTGGACCTCGGGCGCAACGACCTGGGCCGCATCTCCAAGCCCGGCACCGTGACCGTGGAGAAGTTCATGAACGTGGAGCGTTTCTCCCACGTCATGCACCTGACCTCCTACGTCCGGGGCGAACTCAAGGACGGGCTGGACGCCATCGACGTGCTCCAGGCCACCTTCCCGGCGGGCACCCTGTCCGGCGCGCCCAAGATCCGGGCCATGGAAATCATCGCCGACGTGGAGCCCCAGGAACGCGGCCCCTACGGCGGCTGCATCGGCTGGCTCGGCCTGGACGACGACGTGGTCTCCCTGGACACCGGCATCACCATCCGCTCCATGTGGATCCGCGACGGCCAGTGCTACTGGCAGGCCGGCGGCGGCATCGTCTACGACTCCGATCCCGAAGCGGAATGGAACGAATGCAACAACAAGGCCCGCGTGATCCTCGAGGTCATCACCGGCAAGGGAGGCACCGATGTTTTTGCTGATCGATAATTTCGACTCCTTCACCTTCAATCTGGTGCAGGCCTTCCAGCAGCTCGGCGCCGACCCGGTGGTCATCCGCAACGACCGCAAACAGGTCCTTGAGCTGGCCGGGGGCGGCGAGCTTGAGCGCGTCTGCCTGTCGCCCGGACCGAGCAACCCGCAGAACGCGGGCTTCTGCCTGGAGTTCCTGGCCCGGCTGCCCAAGGAGGTCCCGGTGCTCGGCGTCTGCCTGGGCCACCAGACCCTGGGGCACTTCGCGGGCGCGCCGGTCGAGCGCGCCGGGCGGATCATGCACGGCAAGACCTCCGAGGTCTTCCACGAGGGCAAGAGCGTGTTCAAGGGACTGCCCTCGCCGTTCACGGTCTGCCGCTACCACTCGCTCATCGTCCCGGCCGAAAAGGCCGCCGACAAGATCGAGGTCACGGCCCGCACCGACCAGGGCGAGGTCATGGGGTTGCAGTACAAGGACCGGCCCTGGCACGGCGTGCAGTTCCACCCGGAATCCATCCTCACCCCAGAAGGCCCCAAGCTTCTGCAAAACTTCCTGAACATCAAAGGATAAGATCATGACCATATCCGAAATACTCGACATCCTGGCCCAGCGGAAAGCCCTGAGCGACGACCAGGCCGACTTCATGTTCGCCGAGCTCATGGACGGCAAGATGACCGAGGCCCAGGCCGGGGCCTTCCTCATGGGCCTGCGCGCCAAGGGCGAGGACTCCACCGACCTGGCCGCCGGAGTGCGCGCCGTGGTCTCCCATGCGCGCAAGATCCCCGGCTTCGACGGCAGGCGGCCCGAGCCGGTCATCGACACCTGCGGCACGGGCGGCGACGGCCAGTGCTCCTTCAACTGCTCCACGGCCGTGTCCCTGTTCCTGGCGGACATGGGCTACACCATCGCCAAGCACGGCAACCGCGCCCTGTCCTCCTCCTGCGGCTCGGCCGACGCCCTGGAGGCCCTGGGCATCCCCCTGGACCAGACCCCGGAGGAGGCCGCGGCCGGGCTGGAGAAGTACCACTTCGCCTTCCTGTTCGCGCCCGCCTACCACCCGGCCTTCAAGTACATCATGCCCGTGCGCCAGCAGCTCGGCATCCGCACCCTGTTCAACTTCATGGGCCCGCTGACCAACCCGGCCCGGCCCTCGCACCAGCTGCTCGGCGTGGGCGACGCGGAGCGCCTCTTCCTCATGGGCGAGACCCTGCTGCTGACCGGCGTGAAGCGGGCGCTCATCTTCGCGGGCGCGGGCGGCTTCGACGAACTGACCACCTGGGGCGTGAACCGGGGCTACATCATCGACGACGGCCGCATGGACAAGGCCGTGGTCGACCCGGCTTCCCTGGGCTTCCCGCGCCACGCCCCCGAGGACGTGCGCGTGGACGGCAAGGAGGACGCCGTGGCCAAGCTCAGGAGCATCCTGGCGGGCAACGGCCCGGCCCCTATGATGGACATGGTGGCCCTCAATCTGGCAGGTTGCCTCAACTTGCTGGACAAGGGCACCATGGCGGAATGCGCCGACATCGCCCGCGACGTGGTAAACAAAGGACTGACCAAAGGACTTCCCTATGTTGGATAAATTCAGAGAGGCCAAGCAACTCGAGATCGAGTCGCTGCACAAGAACTTCATGGAAGGGCATCTCCCGGCCGCCTACCAGGGGGAACGCCCCTCGTTCGTCGAGGCCATCCGGGCCAAGGGTCCGGGCGCGATCATCGCCGAGTTCAAGCCCGCCAGCCCGAGCCGGGGTGTGCTGGGCGAGAACCTGAACCCCCTCGACTTCGCCGACATCTATGCGCGAAACGGGGCCGCGGCCATCTCCGTGCTGACCGAGCACAAGTACTTCAAGGGCACCCCGGACTTCCTGTTCATGATGAGCGGGCCGGGTGTCCCCCTGCTGCGCAAGGACTTCATTTTCGACCCGCTCCAGGTGGCCATGACCGCGTCCAGCCCGGCCTCGGCCGTGCTGCTCATCGCCCGCATGTGCGACGACGCCGAGCACCTCAGGCAGCTCATCGACATCGCCCGCATGCCCGGCCTGGCCCCGGTGGTCGAGATATTCGACCAGGCGGACCTGGACCTGGCCCGCGAGGCCGGGGCCGACATCATCCAGGTCAACAACCGCGATCTGGACACCCTGGTCACCACCCTCGACCAGAGCCGCCGCTTCATCAAGCAGAAGCGCGACGGCGAGCTGTGGATCTGCGCCAGCGGCGTGGAGACCCGCGCCCAGGTCGAGGAAATGGCGGGCCTCGGGTTCGACGCCATCCTCATCGGCACCTCGCTGATGCTGGCCGACGATCCCGGCGCCAAGCTGGCCGAACTGGCGGGGGTCAAGTAGGATGCCCCGCCCCCTGGTCAAGGTCTGCGGCATGACCCGCATGCGGGACGTCGAACTCTGCGTCGATCTCGGCGTGGACCTGCTCGGCTTCATCTTCCACCCGAAGAGCCCGCGCTGCGCGGACCCGGACTTCGTGGCCTCGGTCAAGACCGGCAAGGTCTCCAAGGTCGGCGTGTTCGTCAACCAGACCGCCGACGAGGTCCTTGAGACCATGGAACGCTGCGGGCTGCACGCGGCCCAGCTGCATGGCGGCCAGGACGTGGACTTCTGCTGGAAGATCGGCCCGGACCGGGTCATCAGGGCCTTCTGGCCCGACACCTACCCCTCGCCCCAGGCGCTGCTGCGGGACCTCGAGAACTACTCCGAGGTCTGCGGGCACTTCCTCCTGGACGCGGGCGCAAAGGGCCAGGGCGGCACCGGCAAATCCATTGATCTTGCGATGCTGCAAGATATTGAAATACTAACACCTTGGTTCCTTGCAGGCGGCCTCGGCCCGGACAACATCCGCGACGCCCTGGCCGTGAACCCCTCCGGGCTGGACATCAATTCCGGCGTGGAAAAGGCACCGGGCATCAAGGACGAGACCAAGCTGCGGGAAGTCTTCCGGATTCTCGCGGAAATGGAATAAGGATTCATCATGAAGAAAGGATACTTCGGCGATTTCGGCGGGCAGTTCATCCCCGAGCTGCTCATGCCGCCGCTCATAGAGCTCGAAGAGGCCATGCAAACCATCCTCCCCACCGAGGAGTTTCAGACCCGCTTCACCGATATGCTCAAGGAAAACGTGGGCCGTCCGTCGGCCATCACCTACTGCCCGAACCTGTCCAAGGACCTCGGCCTGGACCTCTGGCTCAAGCGCGAGGACCTCAACCATTCGGGCGCGCACAAGATCAACAACACCCTGGGCCAGGGACTGCTGGCCAAGATGATGGGCAAGGACGTGCTCCTGGCCGAGACCGGCGCGGGCATGCACGGCGTGGCCACCACGGTCGCCGCCGCCATGCTCGACATGAAGGCCGTCATCTACATGGGGGCCACCGACGTGGTCCGCCAGGCCCCCAACGTGGGCCGCATGCGCCTCATGGGCGCGGAGATCGTGGCCGTGGAGTCCGGCACCAAGACGCTGAAGGACGCCATCAACGCGGCCCTGCGCCGCTGGCTGTCCGACCAGGAGACCACCCACTACTGCTTCGGCACCGCCGCCGGGCCGCATCCCTTCCCCACCCTGGTCCGCGAGTTCCAGCAGATCATCTCCAAGGAGGCGCGCGAGCAGTTCATGGCCCGCAACGAAGGCAACCTGCCCGACGTGGTCGTGGCCTGCGTGGGCGGCGGGTCCAACGCCATCGGCATGTTCCACAACTTCGTCCCGGACGAGTCCGTCAAGATCGTGGGCGTCGAGGCCGCCGGAACCGGCGAACCGGGCTGCTACAGCTCCGCGCCCATCGACCATGGCACCGACGGCGTGCTGCACGGCATGCTGACCAAGCTGCTCCAGACCAAGGACGGCCAGATCGAGCCGTCCCACTCCATCGCGCCCGGCCTGGACTACCCCGGCGTGGGACCGGAGCACGCCCATCTGGATGCCATCGGACGCGTGGACTACACGACCATCAACGACGCCCAGGCCATCAACGCCTTCAAGGTCCTGTCCAGACGCGAAGGCATCATCCCGGCCCTGGAATCGTCCCACGCCGTGGCCTACGCCATCGAGAACCGCGAAGCGCTCAAAGGCAAATCCGTGCTCGTCTGCCTGTCCGGGCGGGGCGACAAGGATCTGGGGATACTCGACCAGATTCTGTAGGGATGCCTCCGGCGGCTTAAGAACCTTTTGGAAAAGGTTCTTAAGAATCTCCAAAACTTTTTAGGTGCGCTTCGCGCAGGCGGGTGCGCCGGGAAAAGGATAATACGATGAATGCAATGCAAGTGAAGATAGAAGAGGCTCGGAGCCAGGGGAAGGTCGGGCTCATCCCGTTCCTGCCCGCCGGTTTCCCGAACCGCGAGCAATTCTGGAAGGAACTGGAGGAGCTCGACGCGGCGGGCGCGTCCGTCATCGAGATCGGCATGCCCTTCTCCGACCCCGTGGCCGACGGCCCGGTGGTCGAAAAGGCGTCCCTCAAATGCTTGGAGGACGGCA
The DNA here is from genome assembly GCF_051175575.1 of Pseudodesulfovibrio sp. lm2024. Classification (NCBI taxonomy): domain Bacteria; kingdom Pseudomonadati; phylum Thermodesulfobacteriota; class Desulfovibrionia; order Desulfovibrionales; family Desulfovibrionaceae; genus Pseudodesulfovibrio; species Pseudodesulfovibrio sp. lm2024. Next base: position 1,152,587 of record NZ_CP195092.1, on the reverse strand, counting down.
TCAACCTGACCTGGATCCTGACCGAACTCAAGAAGCGCAAGGGCCGGTTCAAGGCCGCCCTGCTGCTCATGGGCTACCTCAACCCGGTCTACCAGTACGGCCTGGACAAGTTCGGCGCGGACTGCGAGGCCGCAGGCGTGTCCGGCCTGATCATCGCGGACATGCCGCACGAGGAGTCCCGGTTCGTCAAGGACGCCGTGGAGCCGCACAACGTCGCCCTCGTGCCCCTGGTCGGCCTGAACACCACCAAGGAGCGCATGAAGCTCTACGCCGACGGCGCGCAGGGTTTCTGCTACTTCGTGTCCGTGCTCGGCACCACCGGCCAGCGCGAGTCCCTGCCCGCGCGCATCAAGGAAAAACTGGCCGAAGCCAAGGAAGTCTTCGACATCCCCGTCGCCCTCGGCTTCGGCATCAAACACCCGGACCAGCTTAAAGAGTTCGAAGGGTTCATGGACGCCGCCGTGTTCGGCTCCGCCCTCATCTCCCACATCGAATCCGGCCACTCCAGCGACTCCTTCATGGAGCCGTGGAAGTAGTGCCTCCGGCGGCCAGAGGGGGAAACTTTTGAAAAAGTTTCCCCCTCTGGACTCCCCCTTCCAAACTTTTTAGCGCCGCTTCGCGGGGCGGGAATTTGAATGGGGAACAATTGACGCAAATTTCGTCCCACCGCCCCTCTATTCTGAAGCACTTAGCACAAATACCTTATTTGCTTCGAAGTGATTTTGTTATGTCACTCCTTTATTTCGAACAACCGCTCACCAAGAAAGCGGTCGAAGCCTAATACGACTTCTCGTAAGCTATGCGCATGGTCTTCGATCTCTATTTCTTCCAATTCTGTATTAACTAATTCTTTATTTTTTACAATATAACCATTTAAAACAACTTCATCTTCTCCTATTTTATTATTACATTCGCAAACAGCCATATGATGCTTAAACGCATCATCAAGTGCACTAAGTATATAAAAAAGGTTATAGTTATTTTTTATATCCATATATCCATTTAGAATGTCATATTTTCCATTTTTCTGTTTAATCAAGTACCCAATACTATCAATAAATTTAATATCTTTATCACCTTCATACGCAATTAACCATCCCAACTGAACAATACGATCCGTTATAACTCGCATACGGTGAATTATATCACTCAAACACGTATTATACTCATACAAAGGAGACAACATTATTGGACTACCTTTTATCTTAATTAAACATTCATGCATACGATGCGCATTCAGAATATTATTATTTAAACTTGCAATCCATCCAAGGATTTGCATTATAAATAAATTTATGCTTATTGTGCATCTTCTTATGCGAAAGAAATCTTTACATAAAGATAATCCATTCCAACCAATCGCAGAGTATTCCGGCGGAATGTGCCTTACCAGTGGGCATTTAATATACCCACTCGATATACCAGACAAATAATGCGGAAATGTTTTACGAACTAAATTTGGCTGAGACATGAACCACCCCCTCTACGATCGATTTTAATTCAAAAAAATCTCTAATTCGTCACTATTGTCTTCCACTCGACCACAGCAACTCAAAAATGACAAGTAGCCCCCCCATTATCCATTCTTGCCAACCCACCGCAGTTAATATACCTCTCCCCTTGTCATGACTACGCCCCGCGATACATACTCTCCCCGGCTGGATTTGGTGGCCTTTTTCATCATTCTGGCGTCCTTTTTGGTCCGCTACTGGTTCGTGGCCTCGGGCCAGTTGAACCTGGTGCAGGACGAGGCGCAGTATTGGGATTGGATCAGGCGGCCGCAGTTGTCCTATTATTCCAAGGGGCCGCTCATCGCCTGGATCATCAGCCTGTGGACCTGGGTCTTCGGGAACACCGAGCTGGGCGTGCGTTTCGGGTCCATCCTGGGCATGACCGGCATCCAGGCCGCGCTGTACGTCGGGGTGTCGCGCGTCTGGCGGGAGTACCGGCTGGCCGTGTTCGTGCTCTTCTCGGCCGCGACCATGCCCCTGCTCAACGGGCTGGGCATCCTGGCCACCACCGACTGCCCGCTGATCTTCTTCTGGACCGTGGCCTTCTTCGCCCTGGCCGCGGCCACGCGCCACGACCCGGACCGCACGGTGTCCAATTGGCCCTTCGTCATCCTGGGCGTATGCATGGCCGTGGGCATCCTGGCCAAGTACATGATGCTCGCCTTCCTGGGCCTGGGCCTGGTCTACGCGGTCGTCCTGCAGTGCCGGGACCAGCTGCCCGAGCGGTTCTGGATGCGTTTCGTCGTGGCCGGGGTCGTCGGCTCCGCCGTCGGGCTCGCGCCCATCGTCCTCTGGAACATGGACAACGGCTGGGTGGCCTACAAGCACGTGGCCAAGCTGACCTCGGGCGTGGGCGGCAGCGACTGGCTGCCCGACCGCATCGGCCCGTTCTTCGAGATGCTCGGCGCGCAGATCGGCCTGCTCGCCCCGTGGTGGTTCTGGTTCATCGTCGCGGCCACCCTGGGCGCGGCGCGCAAGGCGTGGGTCGGCCCGGTGGGCCGGTTCGACGCGAACTACCGCCGCGACCTGCTGACCGTGCTCTTCTTCTGGCCCCTGTGGGGCGCCATCACCCTCAAGGCGCTCTTCTCCAAGGTGGAGGCCAACTGGACAGCCGCCGCCTTCGCCACGGGCGCGATCCTGGCGGGCATGGCCTTCAAGGCGTGGTGGGACGCCCCGACACGCAGAACGCGCGGCCGGGCGATCCTGGCGGGCGTGGCCGTGGCCGTGACCCTGACCGTCTTCGTCTCCCCGCTCCTGCCCCTGCCGGACTCCATGAACATCACCCTCCGGCTCAAGGGCTGGAACGACCTCGGGCGCAAGGTGAACGACATCATCGCCACCGAATTCGACGACCCGTCCAGGGTCTTCGCCATGTCCGACAACTACGGGTTCACCTCGGAACTGGCCTTCTACCTCGAGGGCCAGCCCTTCACCTTCTGCGCCTGGACCGAAAACCGGCGCATGAACCAGTACGACCTCTGGCCCGTGCCGGGCGAGGACAAGCTCGGCTGGGACGCGGTCATGGTCCGCAAACGGTTCCAGGAAACCCCCGTGGCCGACCTGAAAAAGATGTTCGAATACGTCAGCGATCCCATCTTCTACCGCTCCTCCTTCAAGGGCGGCCAGGGGCGCAAGTTCACCATCATCATCTGCAAGGGATTCACCGGGTACTGGCCCCGCCACACCGGCAAGTTCTAGCCCCGCGATCCATTTTTCATGGATGCGCCGAATCCACCGCGCGCCATTAATCCACATTTTATAGATCGCGATTTCACATAGCGGAACGTCGCGAAATTACGATTCCTTTGCCTCCCAAGGGCTGCGGAGGTTTACCGTTTTATAGCCCGTCCGGTGGCAGGATTCTTGCTACTCCCGGCCCAGGGTGGAGCCTGAACACCTTAAATTGGGGGGACGGTCAGAATGTTCAGACTCAAATTGTTGGTTGTCGCATCCATCATCTTTTTCCTACCGGGCTGCGCCATGGTGCCGTTCGGCATAGGGCTCATTCCCGGCGCGCCCGCCTATGTCTCGTCGATCATCGGCGGCGGGCAGTCCATGTATGAGACCGCCGTGGACGAACGGACCACCGAGCAGCAGATGCTCGACGCCATCGTGGCCGGGCACGCCCAGGCCGAGCTGTACAAGAACAAGGACATCCGGGCGGACCAGATCAACACATACTGCTATTTCGGCAAGCTCTACCTGGTGGGCGAATACGACTCCCAGGCCCAACTGCGGACCATCTACGAGTGCGTGGACAAGGTCGAGGGCAAGCGGCAGGTCATCAGCCGGTTGTACCTGCGCGATCCGGACGGGGAGAACGACTTTTTCAGCGACCAGGCCATGTACGCCGAGCTGCGCACCCAGCTGATGGCCGACTTCGAGGTCACCAGCACGCCCGTGGAGGTCCAGATCGTCCAGGGCGACATCATCCTCCTCGGGGTCATCCACGACAAGAGGGAGCGTGACCGGATCATGGCCCACGCCATGAGCATGGACGGGGTCAACCGGGTGGTCTCCTACCTCTACCACCAGGAGAACGCCGGGCCCGAGCCGCAGATCATGACCGCGCAGCTGGCCCCCGCGCCCAAGCCGCCCAAGGAAATCCCGCCGCCTCCAAAAACCAAACCCAAGAAGACCAGGCCCAAGGTCGAGAAAAGGCCAAGGCCGGAAGCAAGTCCGGTGCTGGCGGTCACCAACCCCGACAGAGGCCGGTAATCCATCCCCCCAGATCGCGACCAAAGGCCTTCCCCACATAAACCGCCCGTCCGCCACGGGCGGTTTTTTCATTGGGCGGCTTTCAATAGCGTGGGTGATTATCGGCGGCTAGGAAGTCCACCAGCGCATGATCTCCGGCCCGTAGAGCAGGTAGAGCATGCAGCCGAGGCTGAGGAACGGGCCGTAGGGAACGCGGCCCCGGATGCCGCCCTTGCCCGGGCGGAACATGTAGTAGATGGAGCCGAGCGCGCCGGTCAGGCTGCCTATCAGGATGGTCGGGGCCAGCCCGCCCAGGCCGACCATGGCCCCGATCATGGCCATGAGCTTGACGTCGCCCGTGCCCAGCCCCTCCTGCTTGCGCCACAGCCGGTAGAGCTGCTGCAGGACCCAGAACAGGCCCGCGCCCACGGCCGCGCCGAGCAGGGCGTTCTGCCAGGTGGGGCCTTCGCGGAGCACGAAGCTGGCCGCCAGGGCGATGCCGGTGCCGCCCAGGGTGATGCGGTCGGGCAGCAGGAAGGTCTCGAAGTCGATGAAGCTGCCCGCGATGAGCATGACCCCGAGGATCAGGTACACGCCCCACTCCGGGGACAGGCCGTAGGTGTAGGCCGAGGCCAGGGCCCAGGCCAGGCAGGACAGCTCGACCAGCAGATACTGCGGGCCGATGGCCGCGCCGCAGTGTCGGCAGCGCCCCTTGAGGAGCAGGAAGCTGAGCAATGGAACGGTGTCGCGGAAGGAGAGCTTGGCATTACAGTCGGGGCACCGGGAACCGCCCGGCTTGCAGATGGGCTCCTCGTCGATCCACCGCTGGATGAAGATGGTGGCCAGGCCGCCGAGTTCGAGTCCGGCCACGGCGGCGGCAAGGTAAAAAGCCCAGGTGGGGAAGGTGTCCATAGCGTCCTTGGGGCTTGAAGATTCGCGGCATTTGCTGCATGAATACCGCTGGCGCAACACTTCGCAGACTACCGGATTTCCCCTCCCGGCACAAGGGAAGCGCCGCCTCACACGCATTCAAGGGAGCCCCAGATGGACCATCGTTTCATACCGCATTTGACCGAGGAACAGATCGCCGACATCCAGCTCGAAGGGCTGAAATGGACCGTGGGCCACACCCACGCCAACAGCCCCTTCTACCAGGCCCGCTTCAGGAAAACGGGCCTGGAGCCGGGCGACGTCACCTCCCTGGACGACCTGCGCAAGCTCCCCTTCACCACCGCCGAAGACCTCAAGGACGGCTACCCCATGCCGCTCTTGTCCGTGCCCGAGAGGGACGTGGTCCGCATCCACGGGTCCAGCGGGACCACGGGCAAGCGCAAGATCCTGGCCTACACCCAGAACGACATCGACGCCTGGAAGGACATGTTCGCCCGCTGCTACGAGATGGCCGGGCTGACCGTGGAGGACCGGGTCCAGATCTGCGTGGGCTACGGACTGTGGACGGCGGGCGCGGGCTTCCAGCTCGGCTGCGAACGGTTCGGGGCCATGGCCCTGCCCGTGGGGCCGGGGCTGCTCGAAATCCAGCTCCAGATGCTGACCGACCTCAAGTCCACCTGCATATGTTCCACGGCCTCCATGGCCCTGCTCATGGGCGAGGAAGTCCAGAAACAGGGGCTGGCCGACAAGATCAGCCTGAAGAAGGCGATATTCGGCTCCGAGACCCACACCCCCAAGATGCGCCGCCAGTTCGAACAGGCCCTGGGGCTGGAGGACAGCTTCGACATCATCGGCATGACCGAACTCTACGGCCCGGGCACCGGCCTGGAGTGCGCGGCCCACGACGGCATCCACTACTGGGCGGACATGTACATCACCGAGATCATCGACCCGGAGACGCTGGAACCCGTGGCTCCCGGCGAGGTGGGCGAGATGGTCGTCACCTCCCTGCGCAAGGAGGCCTCCCCGCTCATCCGCTACCGGACCCACGACCTGACCCGGTTCATCCCGGGCCAATGCGCCTGCGGAGTGACCATGCCGCGCGTGGACAAGATCCTGGGCCGGTCCGACGACATGTTCATCTTCCGTGGCGTGAACATCTACCCCGGCCAGATCGGCTCCGTGCTCGAGCATTTCAAGGAACTGTCCGCCGAATACCGCATCTTCCTCAGCCGCAAGGACGGCCTGGACCACATGGCTGTGCACGTGGAGCGCGCCCCCGGCGCCCCGTCCGGCAACGACGAGGGGCTGGCCAGGGCGTTGGCCGACGAGATCCGCAAGAACATCCTGGTGCGCGGCGAGGTGTCCATCCTCGGTCCCGGCGAGCTGCCCCGCAGCTTCTCCAAGACCAAGCGGGTGGAAGACTCGCGCGGGGAAGAGTAGCCGGAGTCCGCATGCCCAGCCTGTCGGACCAAACGGACCGCCATGTGGTCATCGACCGCAGGGAGGGAAACTACCTGGCCTTCCCGGACGTGATCCGGGCCCAAGACGGCACGCTCATCACCGCCTACAACGAGGCCGACCGGCACGTGCGCCCCAACCGCCGCGTACTCGTCATCAAGTCGAGCCGCGACAACGGGGCGACATGGTCCGACCCCGTCTACCCCGACTCCCCGCGCAGCCACAGCCCGCGCCTGAAGCTTTTCCCGGACAGGACCATCATCCTGTCCGACAGCTCGCGCGTCTTTTTCGAGAGCCGTGACAACGGCCGCACCTGGCAACCCTTCGAGGCCGCGGGCCTGACCCACGACATGCACGACCGCATCCTGGTCCTGGACGACGGCAGCTGGCTGACCACCGGCCACCGGCACGTCGGACAGGAGGAGCACCCGGCCATCCGCCAGCCGCCCACCGAACAGATGGTCTTCCGGTCCACGGATCGCGGACGCACGTGGAAGCCGCTGTCGGTCATGGCCGCCGAGCGCAACCTGGTCCTGTGCGAGGCCTCCATGACCCGGCTGGAGTCCGGCCGCATCCTGGCCCTGCTGCGCGAAAACAGCTTCGTGTTCGAGCCCATGTACCTGGTCCACAGCGACGACAACGGGGCCAGCTGGTCGCGCCCCGAGCCCGCCGCGCTCATGGGCCACCGCCCGACCATGGGGCTTCTGGACGACGGGCGGCTGCTGGTCACCTACCGCAACACCGGCCCGGACTGGGGCACCTGCGCCTGGATGGGCACGGTGGAGGAGCTGGCCTCGGGATTCCAGGTCCACGGACGGGCCGTTGACCCGGCCAATCCGATATTCACCGCTGACGGCATGCGCGTCCAAAACGACGCGGGCAACGAGTCCGTGGTGCGATACGCCCTGCGGCCCATGACCGACCCGCGCACGGCCAGCCTGACGCTCGAGGCCGATGTGCGCGTGGACGAGGCCGGGCCCAACGGCTGCGCTATCCGCGTGGGCACGTGGTGGCGGCTGACCCCGGACGGCATGACCCCGGACTCGGACGACACGCAGATCGTCCCCCTGCCGCGCGGGCGATGCAACCGGCTGCGCTTCGAGTACGCGGACGGCCGGGTGGCGGCCTTTGTCAACGGCGAACGGCGGGCCATGATCGAGGTGGACCCGGACCAAGCCGATACCCGCCCGGTCATGTTCGGCGCGCCCTACCCCTTCGAGGACAACGCGGTGGACTGCACGTGGAAGCGCGTTTCCCTGAACATCCTTGAACCCGCCTATGACCGGGTGTATGCTTGGAACTGGACCGCCCAAGACGGGCGGCCCGACGCCCGCGTCCGGGACCGCGTCCTGGAGCTGCGCAACGACCGGCACGCGGCGGCCCCGGATTTCGGGTACTCCGGGTGGACGCCCCTCGCGGACGGAAGCTTCTTTTGCGCCTACCACCACGGCGGGGCCGTGGAGCCGGGCTACGAGCCGCTCAGGACCGCGCACATCGCCGGAACCCGGTTTTGGCCGGAGGACTTCAGGCCCTGAGCACCGCAACCAAGGATGGACCACATGGAACGCGCCGACATCGAACGGATTTTTGAGGCCTATTTCGAGAAATACAAGAAGACCGAGGGCGACCGCACCTCCTGGTCCGCCTTCTGGACCGAGATGACCGGTGAGGGCGTGCTCGAACTCAACCTGACCAAGTGCCCCCGGGGGACCATCTTCAAAGTATTCGTGGACAAGAGGAAGGTCACGGAGGTGGCCGGGTGGGAGGCCTTTTTCGATTTTTTGGAGACCATGGCCGAAGAGCGGCCCGGATTGTGCGACCCGGACAGAATATTCTCGGATATGGAGGCGATTATCTAGGAGATATTCCTATTCAAAACATTTTTCCCTTGACGGATACCCCTGCCCCCACGTAAGGGGCTCTACTACAGTAGTCGGTGGTGTCCACGGGGACGCAGCCGGTTTCGGCCGGCCCACACCGATAAGGGTGGAATGGCTTCAGGTTCCGCAAGGCTTGCGCGCTTTCGCTTCCTCGATCTAGTTTCACCGGGCGTTGTTCGCCGTTTTGTTACACCATTTTTCGGAGTTTGGTACGTAATGGCTAAGAATATCTATGTGGGCAACCTGCCCTGGAATGCCACGGAAGAGGATGTACGCGCAGCGTTTGAGACCTTTGGTGAGGTCATTTCCGTCAAACTGATCAACGATCGCGAGACCGGCCGCCCGCGCGGCTTCGGTTTTGTCGAAATGGAAGACCAGGGGGCCCTTGCCGCCATTGAAAGCCTGGACGGCTCCGACTTCGGTGGCCGCAACATCAAAGTCAACGAAGCACGTCCCCGTCCCGAGCGCCCGCGCTGGTAGCGCGGCCGCCCGTCGTTACAAGAAATAAGTCAGCCCGCCCCGCTCCGGGGCGGGCTTTTCCCGTCGCCTGCAACAAGAGGTTAAAGAAGTATATGGCTAAAGAAGAAGGAATCGTCGTCCAGGGCACTGTTGAAGAAGCCCTGCCCAACGCCATGTTTCGCGTTGAACTCGAAAACGGCCACACCGTGCTCGCCCACATCTCCGGCAAAATGCGCAAGTTCCGCATCCGCGTCATGCCCGGCGACACCGTGACCGTGGAACTCTCCCCCTACGACCTGACCCGGGGCCGCATCACCTTCCGCCCCAGGTAGCCGCCTCCCCCGGCGGCCGGGGGAAGGTGAAGCGAGGAGCGCCGACGAGGTTCTCCCCCTTTCCCCTTCCCCCGGACACCCTCCTCACTCTCCCCCTTCGAGACCTCACGCAGGCGCGGGCGCGGCTGTGCCGGTTTCGTATGGCGCGTTGTCCGGTGGAACGATATTTCCGTATTTTACTTTTTACAAAAGGCTCATCATGACCAGTTTCAAGGAACTGGGGCTTTCGGACTCGACTCTCGAAGCCCTGGAATCCAAGGGGTTCACCGCCCCCACTCCCATCCAGGCCCTGACCATCCCCAAACTGCTTTCGGGCGACAGGGACATCGTGGGCCAGGCCCAGACCGGCACGGGTAAAACCGCCGCCTTCGGCCTGCCCGTCATCGAGGCGGCCCGGGAAGGCGCGCGCCGCGTGCAGTCGCTCATCCTGGCCCCCACCCGCGAGCTGGCCATCCAGGTGGCTGAGGAAATCGACTCCCTCAAGGGCGGCAAGCGCATCCGCGTGCTCCCGGTATACGGCGGCCAAGCCATCCACATGCAGCTCAAGGCGCTCAAGCGCGGCGTGGACGTGGTCGTGGGCACCCCCGGCCGGATCATGGACCACCTGGAGCGCGGCTCGCTGAAGATCGACGAGCTGGCCTACTTCATCCTCGATGAGGCGGACGAGATGTGCAACATGGGCTTCGTGGACGACGTGCGCGCCATCCTGGCCTCGGCCAACGAGGACCGGCGCACCCTGATGTTCTCCGCGACCATGGCCCGCGAGGTCATGTCCATCGCCAAGGAGTTCATGGGCGACTTCGACGTGGTCACGGTCAAGCCCGAGACCTCGGACGTGCCCCTGACCCGACAGATCTTTCACGAAATGGCCGATTCGGACCGCTTCGAGGCCCTGTGCCGGGTCATCGACGCCCAGCCGGACTTCTACGGCCTGGTCTTCGTACGCACCCGTGCCGACGCCGACCATGTGGCCGCAAGGCTGACCCAGCGCGGCTATCCGGCCGAGCCCATCCACGGCGACCTGAACCAGGCCCAGCGCGAGAAGATCCTGAATGGCTTCCGCAAACGCAAGGCGACCATCCTGGTGGCCACGGACGTGGCCGCGCGCGGCATCGACGTGCCGGACCTGACCCACGTGGTCAACTTCGCCCTGCCCCAGGACCCGCAAACCTTCGTGCACCGCACCGGGCGCACCGGCCGGGCGGGCAAGGAGGGCGTGGCCATCACCCTGATCGCGCCCAGCGAGTTCCGCAAACTCATGTACATCTCCAAGAGCTCGGGCATCGAGATCGCCAAGGAGCCCCTGCCGCGCATCGAGGACGTCATCCACTCCAAGAAGCGCAAGGTGGTCGACGAACTCAACGACATCCTCGAGGCCGACGGCCACAGCGCCTACCTGGCCATGGCCGGGGAGCTGCTCGCCGACCGGCCCGCCGAACAGGTGGTCGCCGCCCTGCTGCGCAACGCCTTCGGCGAGGAGCTGGTGGAGTCCGGCTACCGCAGCATCGACGCCGTGGGTCCCGCCGGGCGGGGCCGCGTGGACCTGGTCTGCGAACTCGGCCGCGCCCAGGGCATGAACCCCAAGCGGTTCGTGGACTTCATCGCCACGGCTGCGCGCATCAAGCCTTGGGCCATCCAGCACGTCCGCGTTCAGGGCGAACGGACCACCTTCACGGTGCCCGCCGCCGAGGCCGACAAGGTCGTCAACGCGGTCAACAGCCGGGAGGGCGCCACCGTGGTCGCCCGGGACCAGTCGCGGCGCAAGCCCCCGGGCCGGACATATCCCAAGAAGGGAGGCTGGCCGGGCGGCAAGCCCCCCTACAAGAAGCGGTTCAAGCCCCAACAGGGGCGCTGACCGGCCGATGCCCCGCCAGGACGCCTTTTTGTCCCGGCGGGGCAACGTTTTATCATTGATTCTTTTACGGCCCCCCGGTAATTTGACCGGGCCCTCAGGAGAATGCATGATCGGCGACGAACGCAAGACCAAAGAAGAGCTCATCGAGGAGCTTGACCACCTTCGCGCCCTGCTCGACGACGTGCGCGTCGAAGCGGGTTGTTTCGTTGCCGACGACCTCCCCCTGTTCATCTTCGAAATGGACCTGGAAGGGTCCTTCCGATTCGCCAACCGCCACGCCCTGGAAAACTTCGGCTACACCGAGGCCGACATCCGGGCCGGGCTCACGCTGCCCGACATCATCCATCCCGACTCCATCGATCGCGTCCGTCGGAACCTGGCCCGGCTCCTGTCCGGGAAGCGCTTCGAGCACGAGGAATACATGGCCGTGCGCAAGGACGGCACCGCCCTGCCCATCAAGGTCTATTCCCAGCCCATCACAAGCGGCGAAAAGATCATCGGCGTACGCGGCGTGGTCATCGACGTATCCGAAATCCGCCAGGTGGAGGACGCCCTGCGCAAGAGCGAGAGCCATTACCGCACCCTGTTCGAGACCACGGGCACGGCCATGGCCCTGCTGGGGGACGGCGCGACCATCAAGAGCTGCAACTCCCAGTTCTGCGTCATGTCCGGATGCGCTCGGGAGGATATCGAGGGCAAGAAGACCTGGATGGATTTCGTGCCGCCGGCGGAGCGGGAGCGCATGAAACAATACCAGGAAATGCGCGACAAGAAGATCGGTAACCCGCCCTCGGAATATGAATTCGACTTCCTGACCTTCGGCGGCGACATCCGGCGTATCCATCTTTTCATCCGCAACGTGCCCGGCACGGACGACCGGGTCTGCTCCCTCATCGACGTCACCGAACGGGACGAGGCCCTGCGAGCCCTGCGTAAGAGCGAGGAGCGCTACCAGCTCATGGCCCGAGGCGCCAACGACGGCCTCTGGGACTGGTACCTGGACAGCGACGAATGCTTCTACTCGCCCCGCTACCGGGAGATTCTCGGCTACACCGAGGAGGAGTTCCCCAACCACTTGGACTCCTGGCTGAAGAGCGTGCACCCGGACGACCGCGAACGGGCCCTGGCCGCCAACAAGGAGTGCATAGACGGCAAGGTCGAGCAGTTCCAGGTGGAGTTCCGCCAGATACACAAGGACGGCTCCATCCGCTGGATTCTCGGCCGGGGCGGCAGCAGCCGGGACGAGAACGGCAACGTCTACCGTATTTCCGGGTCCCACACGGACATCACCCAGCGCAAGTTCAACGAGCGCACTACCCACGCCCTGTACGCCATCTCCACGGCGGTCAACACCACCCGCGACCTGCGGGAGCTCTACCAGACCATCCACGCCATCATCGGCGATGTCATCGAGGCCGAAAATTTCTTCATCGCCATGCGGGACGAGGAAAAGGACATGCTCCGCTTCGTCTACTTCCAGGACGAGATGGACGACTATTTCGACATCCCCAACATCAGCGACCCGGGGCAGAGCAGCCTGACCATCCACGTCTTCCGGACCGCCGCGCCCCTGTACCTCTCGCAGGCCGACCCGGACGTCGAGGCCCGGATGGCCGACATCGGGGTCATCGGCACCCCGCCGGCCGCCTGGCTGGGCGTGCCGCTGCGGCAGGGCGACCGCGTCGTCGGGGCCATGGCCGTGCAGGACTACGCCAACCCCAAGCAGTATACAGGCGAGGCCGTCACCTTCCTGACCGCCGTGTCCGAGCAGGTGGCCATGGCCATCGAGCGCAAGACCATCGAGGAGGCCCTGACCCGGCTCAACGAGGAGCTGGAGGACAAGGTCGAGCAGCGCACCGCCGAGATCGAGGCCCGCAAGGCGGAGCTGGAGGAAGCCAACCGGCGGCTGATGACCCTGGACGAGATCAAGTCGTCCATGGTTTCGTCGGTCTCTCACGAACTGCGCACCCCGCTGACCTCCATCCGGGGGTTCGCCAAGCTCTGCGCCAAGGACTTTTCCCGCCACTTCATGCCCCTGGCCGAGGGCGAGACGCTGTCGGCCAAGGGCACGCGCATCCAGAGCAACCTGGGGATCATCGACACCGAGGGCGAACGGCTGACCCGGCTGATCAACGACTTTCTGGACATCAACCGCATCGAATCGGGCAAGGCGTGCTGGAACGACGACAACCTCAACCCGGCGGAGATCATCCGCGACGCCGTGGCCTCGGCCGCGGGCGGCTTCAACGGCTCCAAGGGCGTCGAGCTGGTCACGGTCCTGCCCGAGACCGACCGGCGCATCCAGGCGGACCCGGACAAGATCAAGCAATTGCTCATCAACCTGCTGAACAACGCCTACAAGTTCACCCGGCAGGGCAGCGTCACCGTGGCCATGCGCGAGCAGGACGGCCTGCTGACCGTGTCCGTAAGCGACACCGGCACGGGCATCCCGGAAGACGAACTGGGCTACATCTTCGAGAAATTCCACAAGTCCCGCCTGGGCGACACAGTGCGCAACGAGGCTCAGGGCACCGGCCTTGGGCTGGCCATCTGCAAGGAGATCGTCGAGCACTACGGCGGTATCATCCGCGTGGAATCCACCCTGGGCAAGGGCAGCGTCTTCACCTTCACCCTGCCCACGGTCCCGTCCATCGGCCACACCTGCCCCTAGACAAGGCGTCCGCCCCGCAAGCGCGCGGGAGCGGTTGCCACACCCTTTTCGAATACTTATCCTTCATGGACGGGGCACATCCGCGTCCCATAAACCTTTGAACTCAATTCAGAGTGAGCACTGAAGGATGAATTGACTCGTTTCGGAAGCAACGCACTGGCTATCATGGAATTGGTCCTCGACTGGCGCGACGGAGACCGGACGTTCACCGACCACATCGTCGCCCGCCGGGTCAACGCCTGGCGCGACATCTTCCCCCCGCGCCTGAATGAGCTGCTTGAGGGCAAGTCCGAAGGCGACTCCGTGCGGGTGGACTACGCGCCCGGCGAGCTGATCCCGGGCCGTAGCGACTCGCTGATCGGCGTCATCGGAACCGACCGCTTCAACGGCCCCGTGGTCGGCGGGAGGCGCGTGCGTCCCCGCGTCGGAAGATTCTATCCGCAGGGCCTGTTCTCGGACCTGACCGGGGTTTTCCCCGGGACCATGACCCCGGCGCGGGTCACGGCTCTGGACGACCGAACCATGACCGTGGACCGCAACCATCCGCTGGCCGGACTCCCCCTGACCCTGACCGCCACCCTCCAGACCGTGCAGGACAAGATCTCCGACACGGGCGGTCTTCTTTTCCACTGGGGCGAGGAGCTGTGCGACAACGGACCGGGCATGCAGGCCCGCCTCGCCTCCGGCCCCACCGCCTTCATGGCCGACGGATTCCTCGACCGCCCGGACGATGACGATGCGCGCTTCTACGCCAGGCCGCGCATCGTCGGCCACGTGGACGCCCGCGCAAGCGAAAACCTGACGGCCCTGTACGCCCGACACCTGCGGCCGGACATGGCGGTGCTCGACCTGATGAGCAGCGTCCAGTCGCATCTGCCCACCGGCCTCGGCCTGCGCGTCACCGGCTTGGGCATGAACGACGAGGAGATGATCCGCAACCCGGCCCTGGCCGAACACCTGGTCCACGACCTGAACCGCGACCCGGAAATCCCGGCGCAGGGCCCGTTCGACGCGGTGATCCTGAGCCTGTCCGTGGAATACCTGACCGATCCTCTGACCGTCCTGCGAAGCGTGCGCTCGCGCCTCGCTCCGGGCGGCGTCATCCTGATCGGCGTGTCCGACCGCTGGTTCCCCACCAAGGCCGTACGCGGCTGGCTGGAGCTGCACGAATTCGAGCGGCCCGGCTTCCTGCTCCAACTTCTGGAACAGGCGGGCTTCACCGGCCCCATGGGCGCGGAGAGCATCCGCCGGGACTGGCGTCCGCAGGACGATCGCCATTTCCTCGAAACGCGCGGCGTCAGCGACCCGGTCCATGTGATCCACGCCTATACCGCGTAACCAACGGACAGGGGCCCGCTCAGCGGAAGCGACGGGCCCCTCGTTCGTCCCCCACCGCGAAACACCGCATTCGCTTAAAAAACGGACGTCCGCCGTCACGGCCTGCGCGGTCGCCTCGGGCCGCCCCTGGCTTTTGCCCGGCCAACCCCATCGGCTGCGGGAACCGCCCTGCCTGTGAATAGGTATTTGTCCCCGCCTTGAAATGTGTTATCCGGTACGCAAAGACGGAACAACGCCCCCATAAGATGCCAAGGAGGGAACCGCATGCTGTCGCAGATAGAAAAGTTTCTCCAACGCGCTCTTCCAGGTCTGAGCCTGTTTCACCTCAATGTCCTTTCGCTCCTGTTCCTCTGCCTGCTCGGGACGTCGCCCCTGGCCAGCGCGGCGGTCCCTGACCTGGCCAAGGCCATTCCCCCGCAGATCGCCCAATGGGCCGGTTTCGGGTTGTCGGTCGTGATCACATTCTATTTCATCTTCCTTATCAGGGGCGGCGCCGCCCGCCCGTCCGCCGAGGCCGGGGGCGCGATCTTCTCCGTGACCACTCCGGCGAGCTGCCTGACCGTGAACGCGGACCTGCGGGACCTGGGCAAGGTCTTCGTGGAGTCCTTCACCTACGATGACAGCAAGAAGACCTGGAAATCCTATGACATGTTCCCGATGGACTACGCCAACAACCAGTACAAGGCCGACACGAGCGCCATCCGGGCGCATCTGAAAAACGAGAGCGATCCGTTCAAGCCGTTTCTGCGCGTGGACAAGAACGACGCGGCCACGCTCGGAAAGGCGTACTACGCGCTGTTCAACATCGCCGACGTCATCGTCACGGAACGCGGCGACGCGGACCGGTCCGCCACCGACGCGGAATCGACAGGCTGGAGGATATACTTCCTGGCCAAGAACCAATTCCCGCTGCACCCGGTCCAGGGAGGCTTCGCCAGCCTCAACCACACGCTGTTGCCCGACGGCGGAAAGGCGAATTGACCACGACGCGAACGAGCACGAAAAAACCCGCTTTCGAATGAAAGCGGGTTTCAGTCCACGCGCCGTAGGAAGCGGCTCGGCAGCCCATGGCCTTTGCCTAGCACGCCGCGTCGCAGGGCACGATCTCGTTTCCGTATGAGTTGTCGATGGCGCACCGCCATGTCCCGTCGTCATCCTTGTGAAAGACATACACGGCCTTGCGCTCGGTTTCCGGCGATTCGGGCGCGGAGACCACCGTATTGGCGTGGACCAGGGCGATCCGTCCCGATTCCAGGATCTCCATGCCGTTCTGCCTGACCTCAAGGCCATGCCGAAAATAAGCGGCGATCGCTTCGAACGCCTTGCGGATTCCCTCTTTCCCCCGGACGGTGCGGCCCGGCTCTATGACCAGGACCGCATCCTCCGTATAGATGTCGAGCAACGTATCGAAATCTTCGGCAACGATCGCCTTGTCGGCCTTTTCAATCTGAATTTCCACTGGATGTCGTTTCATTTGAGCCCTCTCCTGAAGGGTTTTGAAGGAACGGCGGCCCGACGGGTGGTGCGGTGCATAAGCAAAGGGGGCGGTCCATGGACCGCCCCCTTTGAAATATCCGTGGTGCCCCCAGCGCGATTCGAACACGCGGCACCAGGATTAGGAATCCTGTGCTCTATCCACCTGAGCTATGGGGGCACGTTCCGGCAGGTGCCGGGGAATCGTTCCTAGCCAATGGCGGGTGAAAAGGCAAGCCTTTCGTCACGCATGAGGACCCGTCGCCCGCGTCTCGGCACGGGCTGAAGCGAGATCGGGGCCGCGCTTTCCGCCCCAAATGCGTGTGCAATTTCGGGCACACTATTTACAATGGGAAAAAAAGGGCTATATACGGGAGAGGCGGTGCGAGCCGCCATCCTGTTTTCCGCATCCTGTATGGAGGCAAATATGAATCGTAAGGTTAATCTTCTCATCCTTGTCCTGACCCTTGTGCTGTCTGTGCCGGTTATTGCACAGGCGCGCGACCTGCCCGTGTTCACGGAGCTGGCTGCGGAGGCGGGCAAGGCCGTGGTCTTCATCTCCACGGAAAAAACCACCAAGGGCCCGAGCATGGAGCAGTTCCGGCAGCAGGTTCCCGAAGGACACCCGTTCCACGAGTTCTTCAAGCGGTTCGACCAGTTCTTCGGCCCGCAGGGACAGCAGCCGCGCAAGATGCTCGGCCAGGGCTCCGGCTTCGTCATCTCTTCCGACGGGCTCATCGTCACCAACAACCACGTCATCAACGGCGCGGACAAGGTGACCGTGCGCTTCCAGGACGACAAGAAGGAATACCCGGCTGAAGTGGTGGGCGCGGACCAGGAAACCGACCTGGCCGTCATCCGCATCAAGGCCGACCACTCCCTGCCGACCCTGAAGTTCGGCGACTCCGACGACATCCAGGTGGGCGAATGGGTGCTGGCCATCGGCAACCCCTTCGGCCTGGACAATACGGTCACCGCGGGCATCATATCGGCCAAGCACCGGATCATCGGCGCGGGCCCGTTCGACAACTTCCTGCAGACCGACGCGTCCATCAACCCCGGCAACTCCGGCGGTCCGCTTCTGAACATGGACGGCGAGGTCATCGGCATCAATACGGCCATCAACCCCAACGCCGACAACATCGGCTTCGCCATCCCGGCCACCCAGGCCGCCAAGGTCATCGCCCTGCTCAAGGAAGGCAAGACGCCCCAGCGCGGCTGGCTCGGCGTGACCATCCAGCAGGTCAGCGAGACCCAGGCCAAGGCCCTGGGCCTGCCTGACCCCACCGGCGCGCTGGTCGCCTCCGTGGGCAAGGGCGCTCCGGCCGACAAGGGCGGCGTCAAGCAGGGCGACGTGATCATCGAGGTCAACGGCAAGAAGGTCGAGGACAACAACGACCTGCTCAAGAAGATCGCGGGCCTGGCTCCCGGCGACAAGGCGAACCTCGTGCTGTGGCGCAACGGCGAAAAGGTGACCCGCACCGTCACCCTGGGCGAGCGCAATGAAAAGTCCATGGCCGCCATGGGCCCGAACCAGCAGGATCAGGGACAGGCCGCCACCGTGCTCGGCATGGCGCTCAAGCCGATCAGCGACCAGGAAGCCCAGGCGCTGGGCCTGGACAAGACCCAGGGCCTGCTCGTCGTCGACGTCGATCCCAACACGCCCGCGGGCGAGGAAGGCATTCGCCAGGGCGACGTCATCCTCCAGGCCAACCAGCAGGACGTGAACTCCGTTTCCGACCTGAACGGCGTGATCAAGAGCGCCGAAAAGCGCGGCGCGGTCATGCTCCTGGTCAAGCGGCAGGGACGCAACAGCTTCGTCGCCCTTCCCCTGGACAACAAGTAAGCCATTCATCAACCGGGGGGCTCCTCAGGGAGCCCCCCTTTTTTTATACCCATGCAAGCAGCCACCCTCATCGCTCCGGCCAAGATTAACCTGCACCTCGAAATCCTCGGTCTGCGGGACGACGGCTACCACGAGCTGCGCACGCTCTTCTATCCGGTCCCCCTGCCCTGCGACCTCATAGAGGTCATGCCCAGCCCGGATCACGACTTCTACATCCGTTGCGCCGAGCGCCCGGAACTGGAGACCACCTCCAACATCCTTTATAAGGCGTGGAAGGCGTTCGGCGAGGCCACCGGCTTTCGCCCCGGCATCTTCGTGGCCCTGACCAAGCGCATCCCCATGGGCGGCGGCCTGGGCGGCGGCAGCTCCGATGCGGCCGCCCTGCTCAAGTGGCTCAACCAGGAGGCCGGGGACAAGGGTCTGCCCCTGCAGGCCCTGATCGGCCTGGCCGCGAATCTCGGGGCCGACGTGCCCTTCTTCCTCCTGGACGGTCCGGCCTGGGCGGGCGGCATCGGCGAGGAACTGACCCCGGCCGAGGTGGACCTCTCCGGCGCGACGCTAATCCTGGCCTGCCCGGACATCCACGTGGACACGGCCTGGGCATTCCGCGCCTGGGACAAAAAATACGCCATGGGTGTTTCCCATGAATCCTTGACATCCGACATGGGGGATACTAAGAATCCTTCTCCCGTTTCGCCCCGGGAGATGACGAACGACTTCGAGCCGATCGTCTTCGAGGAGCACCCATCCCTTCGGGATATCAAGCAGACACTCCTCACACACGGGGCCGAACACGCCGCCATGAGCGGCTCGGGAGCCTCCCTGTTCGGCATATTTCGGGACAGGGGTTCTGCCACGTCCGCAGTCCAGGCTCTCGAAAAAAAGGGAATTGAAATTTTTCAGGTGGACTGCCCCTAGGGCATGAAACCGGATAAGGGCCGGACCGATTCGACGTCGCCGCCCCCGCCGCAGAAAGCGCCGGGAGCCACCCCATTCAGCGACACCCGCAAGGGCCACATCGAAAGGTCAACCGAGCGCAGACCGCTCACCGACAGCCCCCAGCCAACGAGGTTGCATGCAAAGCAAGCAAACGAGACGGCGCTCCCCCAAAATGGAGCAGGGCAAAAAATGTCGAGAAGTGGTCGAGCGCGAGGCGCAAGCGGAAATCAGGACCGCCGCGTATCTTAATACGCAAGGGTCTGATTTCCGCGCAGCAACAAAGCGATCGGCCGCTTATCGACATTTTTTGCTGGGGCGTCGTCAAGTGGTAAGACATCAGGTTTTGGTCCTGACATTCGGGGGTTCGAATCCTCCCGCCCCAGCCAAAAATTAAAAAAGATCGCACAGAGGGTAGTCTCATGCACGGCGAATTGAAGATCATCAGCGGATCATCCAGCCCGAAACTGGCCGAGGCCATTTGCGAGCATCTCGGCACCAAGGCCTCCCCGGTCCTCCGGGAACGCTTTTCCGACGGCGAGATCCGCATCGAGATCGGCGAGAACGTCCGGGGCGACGACGTCTTTGTCGTCCAGCCCACCTGTTCCCCGGTCAACTTCCACCTCATGGAGCTGTGCCTTATGCTCGACGCGCTCAAGCGCGCCAGCGCGTCCCGCGTGACCGCCGTGGTTCCCTACTTCGGCTACGCCCGGCAGGACCGCAAGGTCGTGCCCAGAGCGCCCATCTCCGCCAAGCTCGTGGCCGACCTGCTGTCCACCGCGGGCATGCAGCGGCTGGTGACCATCGACCTGCACGCGGGCCAGATCCAGGGCTTCTTCAACTGTCCGGTGGATAACCTTTTCGCCGCGCCCGTGCTCATCGAGCAGCTGCGCGACCGCGACGACGACTTCGTCATCATCTCCCCGGACGCGGGTGGCGTGGAACGCGCCCGGGCCTACGCCAAGCGCCTCGGCGCCACCCTGGCCATCGTGGACAAGCGCCGCGACGCGCCCAACCAGGCCAAGGCCATGCACATCATCGGCGACGTCAAGGGCAAGGTGGCCGTGGTCATCGACGACATGATCGACACCGCGGGCACCATGTGCGCTGCGGCCAACGTGATCATGGAGAACGGGGCCAAGGACGTCATGGCCTGCGCCACGCACCCGGTGCTGTCCGGCCCGGCCTGCCAGCGTCTGGAGGAGTCCGCCTTCTCCGAGGTGGTCGTCACCGACACCATCCCGCTGGGCGAAAAAGAGGACCAGTGCAGCAAACTCAAGGTCCGCTCCGTGGCCTCCCTGCTGGCAAAAGCCATCAACAACGTGCACACGGAATCCTCCGTGTCCGTACTGTTCGTATAAATTTTGAGGAGATGGCGGCCGAAGCGGGCCGCCGAAACCATTTAAAGCGCGAGCGTCCGTCCATGGTGGACGGCCAGGGCGTAACAAGGAGAAACTATCATGGCAGAACTGCTGAAACTGAACGTCCAGGAACGGACCGAGTTGGGCAAGGGCCCGAACCGCCGCCTCCGTGCCACCGGCATGGTCCCCGGCATATACTACGATGCCAAGGGGACCAACATCCCGGTCAAGGTGGAGATGGTCCCCCTGCAGAAGGCCTATGCGGCCGTTGGTAACGCCCAGGTCTTCGAACTGGTCCTGGAGCGCGGCGGCAAGAGCGAGACCATGCCCGCCCTGTTGTGGCGCGTGCGCAACGAGCCGGTCAAGGGCGTGCCCGAGCACGTGGACTTCTTCGGCGTGGACCTGACCCAGGAACTCAAGGTCGCCGTCCACTTCGAGATCACCGGCCATTCCAAGGGCGTCAAGCTCGGCGGCGTGCTGGAGCAGTACCGCGACAGCATCGAGGTCGTCTGCAAGCCCATGGACATCCCGGAATCCATCGTCATCGACATCACCGAGATGGACATCATGGACTCCGTGCACATCGAGGACGTGGCCTTCCCCGAAGGCGTCACCCCGATCTTCGATGAGAACTACGCCGTCCTGTCCGTCACCGCCATCCAGGAAGATGCCGGCGAGGGAGAAGAGGGCGAAGAGGCTGCCGAAGCGGCCGCCGAAGAGTCCGAGGCCGAATAGCCCGGCACAGTCAACGACACCACATCCCGGAGCGCGATGTCGTGCTCCGGGATTTTTTTTGCTTCCGGCGGAAGAGACTGATAGACTGAATCTCGCAGCGCGTGGCCTCCACGCGGACAACGGACCCGACTCATGGACTTCAAAGGCGCCATAGTGGGGCTGGGCAACCCCGGCCCCGAATACGAGACCACCCGGCACAACATCGGATTCATGCTGGTGGACCATCTCCTGCACCTCGCGGATGAACGCAAGTCCATGCGGCTCGAGAAGATAGAAGAGTCCGGCGACTACGACCTATGGCGGTGCAAGTTCGCCGGGGCCTTCCGGCTCCTGGTCAAGCCCATGACCTACATGAACCTGTCCGGCAAGGCCGTGGCCCGGGTCTGCGGCCGCCACGGCATCGAGCCCGCCGATCTGGTGGTGGTCCACGACGAACTGGACCTGCCCGTGGGCAGGATGAAGTTCAAGCGGGGCGGCGGTGACAACGGCCACAACGGGCTCAAGTCCATCCAGGAGCGGCTCGGCACAGCGGATTACAACAGGCTGCGGCTGGGCATCGGGCGTCCCGAAGACCCGTACAAGCCCATCCCCGACTGGGTCCTGGAATCCTTCGATGCGCGGTCCGAGGCGGTGCTCCCCGAGATCATCGGGCACGCGGCCAAGGGCCTGGATATCTTTTTCCGGCGCGGCATGGGCTTTGCCCAGCAGCACGTCAACGCCTTTTCCCTCCGGGAAGAAGAATCGGAGTAATCGTGGACTCTTCCCGGCCTTTTGGATATAATGTCTTTCTGTCGCGTATAATTCTGTAGTATTTTCAAGTACTGAGGTCCAAGTGTTCAAGGTCGATGAATTGGTTGTGTATCCCTCCCAGGGGGTGGGACGCGTGGAGCGTGTCGAATCCCAGGAGATCGGCGGCGTAAAAGCCGATTTTTACATAGTCCGTATCTTGAGCAACAACGTCACCCTCATGGTCCCGGTTGCCAACGCCGTGAACGTGGGTCTTCGTTCCGTGTGCCCTGCCGATGTGGGACAGCAAATCTTCGAATCCCTCAACGACCGCACCGGGTTCACCGGCTACACTGGCCAGAACTGGAACCGGCGCTACCGCGAATATTCCGAGAAGCTCAAGAGCGGCGACCTGGCCGATGTGGCCTACGTGCTCAAGGAGCTGTTCCTGATCGGAAAAGACAAGGAACTCTCGTTCGGCGAACGCCGCCTGCTGGAACAGGCCATGGGCCTGGTCTCCATGGAACTGGCCTACTCCCTGGACCGCGATCAGGAGGCCATCAAGGACGACATCAACGAAATGTTCGCCGATGTCATCGCCGCGCAGGAGAAAAACGACTAGCAGGACTTGTCAAGGTCCCCTGTTTGAGGTAACTGCCTCCTTGTGCCGCACCGCGGCTTTCAGATCATCCCACTCCCACTTGGTTTTTGAGACGTCCCGAGGCTGTTAGCGCAACTTCAACGAGAGGTATGCTCCCGTTTCCTCACACCCGAACCGTCCGCCCGGAAAGGTTCATCCGCGACATCCTGTGTTTGACGTCCCCCACGGTGGCCACGCCGTATAGAATTATCGTATCCCATAGTCTGAATTGACATAATCTCTACAACCTCAACAAGAATTTCCAAACATGGTCACTAAAAAGACTGATTCAGAAAGCAAAGGCAAAGGCGCCCCTAAAAAGACCACCCGCAAGAAGCCCCCCAAGGTCGCGCCGGAACAAAACGGCAATGGCGGCAGCCTGAACCTCACCGAACTCAAGCAAAAATCCATGCAGGATCTGACCGATCTTGCCATGTCCTTCGAAGTGGAGAACCCGAGCACCATGCGCAAGCAGGAGCTCATCTTCGCCCTGCTGCAGCAATGCGCCTCTCAGAACGGCCAGATATTCGGCGAAGGCGTGCTGGAAATCCTGCCCGACGGCTTCGGATTCCTGCGCTCGCCCATGTACAGCTACATGGCCGGTCCCGACGACATCTACGTCTCCCCCTCGCAGATCCGCCGCTTCGGCCTGCGCAAGGGCGACGTGGTCTCGGGCCAGATCCGGCCGCCCAAGGAGGGCGAACGCTATTTCGCCCTGCTGCGCGTGTCCGAGATCGGCTTCGAGGACCCGCAGCACTCCAAGAACCTGGTCCTGTTCGACAACCTGACTCCTCTGTACCCCGAGGAGCAGCTGCGGCTCGAAAACGGCGACAAGAACTATTCCGCCCGGATCATCGACCTGCTCTCGCCCATCGGCAAGGGCCAGCGCGGCGTGATCGTGGCCCCGCCCCGGACCGGTAAGACGATCATGCTCCAGACCATCGCCAACTCGATCAACGCCAACCATCCCGAGGTGGACCTGATCGTCCTGCTCATCGATGAGCGGCCCGAGGAGGTCACGGACATGCAGCGCACGGTCAAGGCCGAGGTGGTCTCCTCCACCTTCGACGAGCCGCCGACCCGCCACGTCCAGGTGGCCGAGATGGTCATCGAGAAGGCCAAGCGGCTGGTCGAGCGCAAGCGCGACGTGGTCATCCTGCTCGACTCCATCACCCGGCTCGGCCGGGCCTACAACGCGGTCACCCCGTCCTCCGGCCGCGTGCTCTCCGGCGGTATCGACGCCAACGCCCTGCAGCGGCCCAAGCGGTTCTTCGGCGCGGCCCGCAACATCGAGGAAGGCGGCTCCCTGACCATCATCTCCACCGCGCTCATCGACACCGGTTCGCGCATGGACGAGGTCATCTTCGAAGAGTTCAAGGGCACCGGCAACATGGAGCTCTACCTGGACCGCCACCTGTCCGACAAACGCATCTACCCGGCCATCGACATCAACCGCTCCGGCACCCGCAAGGAAGAGCTGCTCCTGGAAGAGGACGTGCTCAACCGCGTCTGGATCCTGCGCAAGCTCCTCTCCCCCATGAACTCCATCGATTCCATGGAGTTCCTCCGGGGCAAGATGAAGGGCACCAAGAACAACAGAGAGTTTTTGGATTTGATGAGCAAGTAAATCGACATTCGAGGGCGATTTTGCGGCGAATGAAAAGAGCCGCTGTCGGGGGCTATGCACCCGAGTCGCTCCCTTAAAATGCGTAATGCCGCTGATTCATGACTGAATCGGCGGCATTTCTGTATTCTTACGTGGATAGGTCATGACAAGATGTTTGGGGTTAGAGGACGGCAGGAGTTGGCTGGCGGAGATTCTGCGGCCTTTATGCGGAAAATCCCAAAAACCATGAGCCACAGCTCCCCTCATGCGGGAAGTGGCGCAAAGAGGAAAATATGTTGCACAGTATCGGACACATGCTTGTCATTTGCTTACTGTGGTTTCCATTGAGCGCGTTATTTATAATCCCAATGGCGTCCAGCCTAAAGAAACGTGGAGTAAAAAAGTATAAACGTAGGGCAGTAGCATTCTGTATGGCTTTGGCTGCAACGATGACCTTGAGCATTTTTACCAGTGTATCACTTTTGATCTACGTCGACTCGTTACACCCACAATTCATCAGCATCGTGAATTATAATTTATTCGTCTTAGGAGCAATGATCTGCATTTATCTGTGCATATCTTTAGCCACCAGAAGATTAGTATACTTCAAGGAATGTCAACGCAGATATGTTTTTCTCTTGCCATTGCTGTTTCCAATATGGCTTTGTGCCTTGTTTTTATATCTGTTTTTTATTGTTGGAGTTTCTCCGTAAAATCGGAATAACAAAGCCGCAATCAAACGGCTCATGACGCTCAAGCAAGAACATCTTGCAAACGTTTCCTCAAAGAATTCCCTTCCCCCGGCCGCTGGAGGCATTCCTTCCCTGCACATCTTGTGCAACGGGTGGTCGGTGGTTGCTTTGGGCGGGCAAATGATTACTATGGCGGCATGCGTTCACCCTTCGCCATATTCCCGGCCTTGCTGGCCGCCGTGTTGTTGGTTCTGGTCCCGGCCGTGACCGCGCGCGCCGATCTCGATCTGTTCGGCGGCAAGATGACCCTGCGCGACGAGAACAAGATGGGCCACGATTTCGACCAGATCATCCGCGCCAAGCAGAACATGGTGGGCGACACGTACATCACGAAGTACGTGGCCGACGTGGTGGCCCGCGTGGTCACGGGCAAACGGCCCATGCCGTTCCACGTCAAGAGCGCGGTCATCGCCAACCCGCTGATCAACGCCTTCGCCATCCCCGGCGGCTACATCTATATTTTCACCGGGCTGATCCAGTCCGTGGACACCGAGTCGCAACTGGCCGGGGTCATCGCGCACGAGTTGGCGCACGTCTCCCAGCGCCACGTGGTCAGCCGCATCGAGAAGCAGAAGAAGATCTCCCTGCTGTCCACGGCGGGCATGCTGGCCGGGCTGCTGCTGGGCGTGGCCGGGGGCGGCGGCAACGCGGCCCAGGCGGGCCAGGCGCTGGTGGTCGGCTCCCAGGGCGTGGCCACGGCGGCCATGCTGCACTACTCCCAGGAGGACGAGCGCGAGGCGGACCACGTGGGCCTGAACTCCCTGGTCAAGGCCGGGTACAACCCCGAGGGCATGCCCGGAACCTTCGAGATCATGCTCAAAAACAAGTGGTACGACAACAGCTCGAACATGCCGAGCTACCTGTCCACCCACCCCGGCACCGAGGAGCGCATCACCTATCTCAACGACCGCATCGCGCGCATGCCCAAGGCGTTTCTGGAGCGCAAGGACGACAACACCCGGCTGAAGAGGGTCCAGGTGCTCATCCGCTCGCGCATGTCTCCGGCCAACACGGCCCTGGCCTACTGGGACGACAAGAAGGAAAGCGAATACACGCCCATGGACTACGTGGGGCGCGGCATCACCCTTGAGCGGCTCAAGCGCATGGACGAAGCCCAGGCGGCCTTTGACAAGGCCCTGTCCCTGGACAAGGACGACCCCCTGGTGGTCCGCGAGGCGGGCATCTTCTATTTCAAGACCGGCCGGGCCGACCGCGCCGTGGGGCTGCTGCAAAAGGCGGCCATCATGGACAGGGACGACGCCATGGCCCTGTTCTACCTGGCCCGGCTCCAGGCCGAGGCCAAGCAGTACGCCGAGGCGGCCAAGAACATGCGCAAGGTCAACGAGCTGGTGCCCGAGGACTGGGAGGTCCACCACCATTTGGGCATGATCCTGGGCGAGTCCGGCGACACCTTCGGCGGCAACCTGCACCTGGCCTACGCAGCGGTCTATTCCATGCGCCTGGACAAGGCGCGGGAGTACATGCAGCGGGCCCGCGACCTGGCCCAGACCCAGGAGCAGAAGGATCGGATAAAGGACCTCGAGGAGACCATCCAGGCCCGCGCCGAGATAGGGAAATAGCCCGGCCTTGTGCACCGGGCCCTTTTGGCGTAGGTTGCTCTTTTTTTCAAACAGGAACACCCAACACAATGATCGTCGCACGGACCATACAGGATATCCAGGACGTCATCGCCGGGTCATGCGTGACCATCGGCAACTTTGACGGAGTCCACAAGGGCCACCAGAAACTCATCGCGCTGGCCTGCGAGCGCGCCAAGGCCCGGGATCTCATCAGCGTGGTCGTCACCTTCGACCCCCATCCGCTGCGGGTCTTGCGCAGCGACCGCACGCCGCCCTTCATCACCCTGACCGAACAGAAGGTCGAGCTGATCTCCCAGTACGGGCCGCAGGTCTGCCTGCTGCTCGAGTTCACCATGGACATGGCCAAGCTCTCCCCCGAGGAGTTCGTCAAGACCTACCTGGTGGACGGCCTGAACGTGAAGGACATGATCATCGGCTACGACTACCACCTAGGCAAGGGGCGGGCCGGAAACTTCGAGACCCTGTGCGAACTGGGCGACAAGTACGGCTTTTCCGTGGACCGGCTCGACCCGGTGACCATCGACAACGCCATCGTCTCCTCCACCCGCATCCGCGACCTGGTCCAGGCGGGCCACGTCTGGGCGGTGCGTCCCCTGCTCGGCCGGTTCTACCAGGTCAAGGGCGAAGTGGTGCACGGCATGAACCGGGGCGGCAAGCTGCTCGGCTTCCCCACGGCCAACCTCAAGCTGGTGGACGAACTCTTCCCCAAGCCCGGCGTGTACGCCATCTGGGCCGAGGTGGACGGCGCGGTGCACGAAGGCGTGGCCAACATCGGCCTGAACCCGACGTTCGGCAACGACGTGCTCTCGGTGGAGGCCCACCTGCTCGACTTTTCCGGCGATCTCTACGGGGACCATATCCGGGTCCACTTCGTACAGCGCATCCGCGACGAGAAGAAGTTCAACGGCCTGGACGAACTCAAGGCGCGCATCGCCAAGGATGTGGAGCTGGGCCGCCAGATCCTCGCCCAGCCCGAGGCCGCCATCAAACTGACCCACCCGGATTTCAACAAGGGCCCGGAGGTCCGATAAGTTTCATGCCCATCACCCGTCTGATCAATTACTGGAAGGATTTCGTCAAATCGTACCGCACGGTCACCTCGTTTCGGTGGCTGGTCATCGGCGTGGTCGTCGGGACCATGTCCGGCCTCGTGGCCGCGGGCTTTTTCTGGCTGGTGGAGAGCGGCAAGTTCCTCATCCAGCACCAGCTGGCGGGCATCGTCTCCCCGGACCCGGCGGGCGAGGGCCTGTTCGAGGGCCCGGCGGGCGTGTACCGGCCATGGGTCATCCCGGCCTTCACCACGGGCACGGCCCTGCTCACCGGCTGGCTGGTCAAGACCTTCATCCCCGAGACCATCAACGGCGGCACGGACGGCACGGACTCGACCATCAACGCCTTCCATAACCAGGGCGGCATCATCAAGGCCCGGGTGGCCATCATCAAGGGATTGTGCTCGGTCCTGACCATCGCCTCGGGCGGCTCGGCCGGACGCGAGGGCCCCATCACCCAGATGGGCGCGGGCATCGGCTCCTGGCTGGCCAAGATCCTGGACATGTCCGCCAAGGAGCGGCGCATGCTCCTGCTGGCCGGAGCGGCCGGGGGCCTGGGGGCCATCTTCCGGGCCCCGCTGGGCGGCGCGTTGACCGCCGTGGAGGTCATCTACCGCGAGGACTTCGAGTCCGAGGCCATCCTGCCCTCGGTCATGAGCTCGGTGGTCTCCTACTCCATCTTCACCTTTTTCTACGGCACGGACCCGATCTTCGGCATCCCGCGGTTCACCTTCCACGATCCGCGCGAACTGATCTTCTACGCCCTGCTCGCCTTTGTCTGCGCGGCCGTGGGCTGGCTCTACGTCAAGACCTTCTACACCATCAAGTACCACATCTTCTTCCCGCTCAAGGAGAAGATCGGACTGGTCTGGTCCATGGGGTTGGGCGGACTGACCATGGGGCTGCTCGGCATCCTCTACCCGTACACCGCGCACGCGGGGTTGGTCACCGGCGGCATCCTGTCCGGCGGGTACGGCTGGCTGGAGCTGGCCATCCTCGGCCAGATCCCGGCGCTGGGCATGTGCTACATCATCATCGGCAAGACCGTGGCCACCTCGGTGACCATCGGTTCGGGCATGTCCGGCGGCATGTTCGCGCCCGCCCTGTTCGTGGGCGGCATGTCCGGCGGCCTGGTGGGCAAGATCGGCCACCACTTCTTCCCGAACATCGTCACCCAGCCCGGGGCGTATATCCTGGTCGGCATGGCCGCCTTCTTCGCGGGCGTGGCCAACGCCCCCATCGGCCCGCTGATCATGGTCACCGAGCTGACCCAGGGCTACGGCCTGCTGGCCCCGCTTATGCTCGCCTCGGCCCTGTGCATCGTGCTCGGCCGCAACTTCTCGCTCTACGAGCATCAGGTGGAGAACAAGTTCGACTCCCCGGCCCACGCCGAGGACGCGACCATCAACATCCTGGAGCAGATGCACGTGGCGGACTTCTACAACCCGGGCGACGTCATCGTCCTGGAGGAAGGCACCACCCTCAAGGCGTTGACCGACATCATCGCCCACTCGGACCAGTTCTACTTCCCGGTGCGCGCCCAGGACAGCTCGTACGTCGGCATGGTCTCCATCCACAACGTGCGCAACTGGATGTTCGAAGAGGACCTGCACGACCTTGTGGTGGTCCGCGACCTCATGTCGCGCCCGGTCTACGTCCGCCCGGACTACGACCTGTACCAGGCCCTGCTGCGCTTCGTGAACACGGACTACGGCCAAATTCCGGTGGTCTCCGAGACCGACACCTCGGACATCATCGGGCTGATCAACCGCGACGACGTGTTCCTGGCCTATGCCGAGGCCATCGCCCAGGTGAAGGGCGAGGGCCAGGAGGCCGCTCCGGGCGCGGAACCCGCTCCCGCAATCAAGGAATAGAAGCCCCTAGGCCAGGGGCAGATCGAAGGTCACCGACGTCCCGGGACGGGGCCGGTTTTCACCGTTCGCGGCGGGCGACTCGATGAGCAGGGTCCCGCCGTGCTCGTCGCAGATGACCCGCTTGACCTTGGTCAGCCCCATGCCCACGCCCTGCGCCTTGGTGGTGTAGAAGGGGTCGGTCACGTAGGGCAGGACCTCCTTGTCTATGCCCGGCCCGTCGTCGCTGATGCGCACGCCGTAGCGGCGGCCCGGCGTACCGCCCAGCCCGGCCTCGGCCAGTTCGTCGCCAAACATCCCCACCCCGCCCCGGATGGTCAGGCTCGCCCGTTCCTCCACGGCGAACTCCACGGCGTTGACGAAAATCTCGGCCATGGCCGTGACCATGATCCGCTCGTCCACCTTGACCAGGGCGGGCTGTAATCCGCTGTCCACATCAAGGCCCCGGCCCGACGAATCGGCGTAACCGCGCGCCTTGTTCAGGGCGGCCTCCACCAGCCCGTTGACCTGGACCTTCCGGAACGGCTCGGCGGACAGGGACACGTACTCGCTGATGACCCCGACCAGGCTCTCCAGCCGCAGGCTGTCCTCGCGCACGGCCTGGGCATAGGTCGCCAGCGGGCTGTCCTCCGGGGTCTTGCGCAGCAACAGACCGGCGATGCCGCCGATGGACATGACCGGGTTGCGGATCTGGTGGGCCATGGCGTCGGCAAAGTGCTTGAGGCTCTCGACCCGCTCCTTCTGCGCCTTGACTACCTCGGCGGTCCGCTCCCGGACCAGATCCTCCAGGGCCGTGTTCTGGCGCATCAGCTGTTCCCTTGCATGCTTGAGGTCGAGGTGCGCGCGAACCCGGGCCTGGACCACGGGCGGGCTGATGGGCTTGGTGATGTAGTCCGAGCCCCCGAGGCGCAGCCCCCTGGCCTCGTCGTCCGGGGCGTCCAGGGAGGTCACGAAGATGACCGGGATGTCCTGGGTGTCCGGGTTGTCCTTGATCGCGCGGCAGACCTCGTGGCCGCTCATGCCCGGCATCATCACGTCCAGCAGGACCAGGTCCGGTTTGGGGTCGCCATTCACGCGCTCGAGCGCCCCGGCCCCGTCGGTGGCCGCCAGCAGGGTATACAGGGAGTGCAGCGCCTCGATCATGATGCTGATGTTCTCGGGCTGGTCGTCCACAAGGAGTATGGTTTCGGACTTGCTCATTACCTATACTCTATCACGGATAACCGGTTGCCGAAAGTTTTTCGAGCGCCATCCCCCTTGCCATTTCGCGCAGAGACATTACCTATCAAAGCGTCATGCAGAAAACATGGAGCGCAGGCCCCGGACGGCTCACGGTCCGCGAAGGCGACATCACCAGGCTTACCGTGGACGCCATCGTCAACGCGGCCAACTCCCGGCTGGCCGGGGGCGGCGGCGTGGACGGAGCCATCCACCGCGCGGCCGGAATCGGCCCGCTCCAGGCAGCCTGCCGGGAGATCATCCGCAAGATCGGCTCCCTGCCCCCGGGTGAGGCGGTCATCACTCCGGGCTTCAACCTGCCCGCGCCCCACATCATCCACACCGTCGGCCCCATTTGGCGCGGCGGCAACGACAACGAACCCGCGCTGCTGGCCAACGCCTACATGAACAGCCTGCGGCTCGCACACCAACACGACATACGCACCGTGGCCTTCCCGGCCATCTCCTGCGGCGTCTACGGCTACCCGGTCGAAGACGCGGCGCGCATCGCGCTCACCACCCTCAAGCAAGGGCTGGAGGCAGGATTGGTCATCGAGGCGGTCATGGTCCTGCACGGCGAGACGGCCTTTTACACCTGGTCGCGCATCGCCGAAGACATCCTGTAAGGAGAATCCATGGAACTCAGAGGAACGACCATCGTAGCGGTCAAGGACGAAAACGGCACGGCCGTGGCCGGAGACGGCCAGGTGACCATGGGCCAGAGCGTGGCCATGAAGCACACGGCCCGCAAGGTCCGGCGCATCTACAAGGACAAGGTGACCATCGGCTTTGCCGGGGCCACCGCCGACGCCTTCACCCTGTCCGAACGTTTCGAGACCAAGCTCGAGACCTATTCCGGCAACCTGCTTC
Source organism: Pseudodesulfovibrio sp. lm2024 (assembly GCF_051175575.1). Classification (NCBI taxonomy): domain Bacteria; kingdom Pseudomonadati; phylum Thermodesulfobacteriota; class Desulfovibrionia; order Desulfovibrionales; family Desulfovibrionaceae; genus Pseudodesulfovibrio; species Pseudodesulfovibrio sp. lm2024. The sequence continues at coordinate 1,120,808 of NZ_CP195092.1, read as the reverse complement.
GGGCCGCCGTGGAACTGGCCAAGGACTGGCGTACGGACAAGTACCTGCGCAAGCTCGAAGCCATGCTGCTGGCCGCGGACGGCGAACACATCCTGATCATCTCGGGCACCGGCGACGTCATCGAACCGGACGACGGGGTGGCCGCCATCGGCTCGGGCGGCTCCTACGCCCTGGCGGCGGCCCGCGCCCTGCAACAGAATACCGACCTCAAGGCCGAAACCATCGCCCGCAAGGCCATGGAAATCGCGGCCGACATCTGCGTCTACACCAACAACCATATCACCATCGAGACGCAGGCCAAGTAATTTGAAATGAAGACGCGAGAGGGAAGCCTTTGAAAAGGTTTCCCTCTCGCGCTCTCCCTTCAAAGCTTTTTGGCGCCACGCCGCCAGGAAGGGACGAGATACGAAATGACGACATGGCGGCGTGGAGGGTGCGTACTCGAAACGTCGCGCCAAGTAATCGAGAACACTCCCACGCCGACAGGCGTGCGATAAAAAGTTTTGGAGATTCTTAAGAACCTTTTTCAAAAGGTTCTTAAGCCGCCGGAGGCATCCACAATGAGCAATCTGACTCCCAGAGAAATCGTATCGGAACTGGACAAATACATCATCGGCCAGGAAGGGGCCAAGCGGATGGTGGCCATCGCCATGCGCAACCGTTGGCGCAGGCAGCAGCTCGACCCCGAGCTGCGCGACGAGATCGCGCCCAAGAACATCATCCTGATGGGCCCCACGGGCGTGGGCAAGACCGAGATCGCGCGCAGGCTGGCGCGGCTGGCCAACTGCCCGTTCTTCAAGGTCGAGGCCACCAAGTTCACCGAGGTGGGCTACGTGGGCCGCGACGTGGAATCCATGGTCCGCGACCTGATGGAGATCGGCGTGAACATGGTCCGCAAGGAAGAGACCGAGAAGGTCCGCATCAAGGCGGAGAAGAACGCCGAGGAACGGTTGCTGGACCTGCTTTTGCCGGGCAAGAAACCGCAGAACAGCGGTCCCATGGGCTTTTTCCAGGGCGGCCAGAACGGCGATGTGGAGAAGATCGAGCCGCCCAAGGAGGACGGCACCCGCGAGAAGTTCCGCCAGATGTTCCGTTCCGGCCAGCTGGACGAACGCGAGGTGGAGATGGAGGTCACGGTCCAGAGCGGGGCTTCCGTCGAGATCATGGCCATCCCCGGCATGGAGGAGATGGGCTCCAACCTGCAGAACGCCTTTTCCAACATGTTCCCGGGCAAGCGCAAGGCCCGCAAGATGAAGATCAAGGACGCCTACCAGGTGCTCATCGACGAGGAGGCCGACAAGCTCATCGACCCGGACGCGGTCAATGAGCTGGCCAGGGAGCGCGTGGAGCAGCAGGGCATCCTGTTCATCGACGAGATGGACAAGATCGCCTCGCGCCACGACCAGACCGGCGGCGGTGCCGATGTGTCCCGCGAGGGCGTGCAGCGCGACCTGCTGCCCATCGTGGAGGGCAGCGTGGTCAACACCAAGTACGGCATGGTCAAGACCGACCACATCCTGTTCATCGCGGCGGGCGCGTTTCACTTCGCCAAACCGTCTGACCTCATCCCCGAGCTGCAGGGCCGGTTCCCCCTGCGCGAGGAGCTGGCATCCCTGCACAAGGAGGAGTTCTACCGGATACTGACCGAGCCGAAGAACGCCCTGACCGTGCAGTACAAGGCCCTGCTCGAGACCGAGGGCGTGGCCATCGACTACACCAGGGAGGCGCTCGAGGAGATTTCGGCCACGGCCGAGAAAATCAACGAGGAGACCGAGAACATCGGCGCGCGCAGGCTCTACACCATCATGGAGAAGATCCTGGCCAACCTGTCGTTCGAGGCCCCGGACAAGTCGGGCAACAAGGTCGTCATCGACCGGGACTACGTCCAGGCCCAGCTCGACGAGGTCATTGAAAACCGCGACCTGTCCCGCTACATCCTCTAGGGGGCCCGGCGGATGCGGCGTATTCCGGTCATCGGCGTCCCTCTGGACCACAATTCGTCCTATCTGCGCGGCTCGGCCAGGGGGCCTTTCTCCCTGGTCGAGGCGCTGCACTGTGACTCGGCCAACCTGTGGACCGAGACCGGCTTCGACCTGGGGCCGGTCCTCGACCACCGAGGCGCGCTCGACCTGGGCGGCCCGGACGCGGCCTTCGAGGTTATCGAGAAGGCCGCGGCCGAGATCGGGAAATCGGCCCCCATCTTCCTGGGCGGCGACCACTCCGTGACCTACCCGCTGGTCCGGGGAATGAAGCGGGCCGTGGGCGACTTCGCCATCCTGCACTTCGACGCCCACCCGGACTGCTACCACGAGTTCGAGGGCAACCCGCACTCCCACGCCTGCCCGTTCGCGCGGATCATGGAGGAAGGGTTGTGCACCCGGCTGGTCTCGGTGGGCATCCGCACGGCCCACGGCCACCAGCGGGAGCAGCGGGAGAAATTCGGCATTGAATGGCTGGAGATGAAGGACCGGGCGAACTGGCCCGCCCTCTCCTTCGACGTGCCGGTCTACGTCAGCGTGGACCTGGACGCCCTGGACCCGGCGTTTGCGCCGGGCATCTCCCACCATGAGCCGGGCGGCATGAGCACGCGCGAGCTGCTGGACGTGCTGCACGCGGTGGACGCGCCGATCATCGGGGCGGACATCGTGGAACTGAACCCGGACCGGGACGTGCACGGGGTCACGGCCATGGTCGCGGCCAAGATCCTGCGCGAGATCGCCGGGACGATGCTCTCGACCTGAGCCGGGGCCGGGCACCCCGTTCGAAGCCTCTTGCCAGATTCCCTCCATCTGCTATGTTCGGGGTAACCATCGAAACGTTTTCACCCCAGGAGGCCCCTCGCCCATGGCCGACCGAGAAAGCCGGGACCCGATCGACCGCATTCCTCCCGGAGGGCTGCGCTGGCTGATCTTCAACCGCCGGGGGCTTGACCGGCACGGCTACCCCCTGCTCGGCATCCTGGTCCTGGCCGTTATCTGCGCCGTGGCCCTGCCGCTGATCAACACCCTGGTCATCTTCCCCGCCTACACCAAGATCATGATCGGCACCTTCGAGGAGGCTGCCCAGCGGCTGGCCGTGCTGACCATCCCGCCGTCCATCAAGCACACCCGCCTCGGCCCGTCGGTCCTGGACACCCCCCGGTTCCTGGCCGACATCTACCGGCTGGAGACCGACTTCGGTCTGATCAAGGTCCGGGTCCTCGCGCCGGACGGAGTGATCCTCTACTCCACGGATACGGCCGAGATCGACCGCGTGGAATCCGGCAGGGCGTTCACGGAAACCGTCTCCAAGGGCAGGCGGCACGCCCGCCTGGTCGAGCTGCGGCGTGGCGCCGCCCGGGGCGACAGCGCGACCATCGACACGGTGGAGACCTTCGTGCCGCTCATGCGCGGCCAGGATTTTCTGGGGGCCTTCGAACTGGTCTTCGACGTGACCGGACCCAAACGCGAACTCGAGCGGTTCAACCTCTACGCCACCACGGGCTCGTTCGTCATCAGCTTCGCCCTGCTCGGCGTGGTCCTGCTCCTGCTGCGCCAGGAGGCGGCCAAGGCGCACTCACGCCAATTGGCCGACAAGCTGCGCGAGGACGTGGAGCAAATCACCCGCCACGACATCAAGACCCCGCTGCTGGGGGTGCTGAGCGGCATCACCTACCTGGAGAACTACACCACCCTGGACCGGGAACAGAAGGACATGCTCGACGACATGCGCCATACCGCGAACACGGGCATGGACCTGATCAGCCGGTCCCTGGACCTCTACAAGATGGAGACCGGGGCCTATGAATACACCCCGGCGGAAGTGAACATCCTGTCCGCCTGCCGGAGGGTGTCGGACGACCTGGCCGAACTGGCCCGACGGCAGAACGTGGCCCTTGAGGTCCTGTTCGGCGACAGGCCGCTCACCCGCGAGGACGAACTGCCGCTGTCCGTGGAGGAAAACCTGTTCTACGCGGTCCTGGCCAACCTGGTCAAAAACGGCATCGAGGCGTCCGAACCCGGCGACACGGTCTCTCTGCGCATGGCCGTAAACGGCGGCTTCATCGTGGCCGTGCACAATCCCGCCCCGGTGCCCGAGTCCGTGCGCGCCAACTTCTTCGACAAGTACGCCACGTCCGGCAAGCGTTCCGGCACGGGGCTCGGCACCTACTCGGCCCGGCTCATGGTCGAGGTCATGGGCGGCCGCATAGACATGGAATCGTCCGAGGAGCACGGCACCACCGTGACCGTGACCCTGCCGCTTCAAGCATAACCGAAATCAGGGAGGAGACCTTGCCGTTCGTCAACATCCGCATCACCAACGAGGGCGCGACCACGGAGCAGAAGCAGCGGCTGATACAGGGCGTGACCGACCTTCTGGCCGACGTGCTGGGCAAGAATCCCAAGACCACCTTCGTGATCATCGACGAGGTGGACACCGACAACTGGGGGATCGGCGGCGAGTCCGTGACCGAACTCAGGAAGAAGTGCCCCCGGGTTAGACCCGCAGGGTCATGCGCACGTCCGCGACCAGGGCCCGCTCGTTGTTGACCAGGATCGGGTTGAACTCGGCCTCGAGCACCTCGGGCAGGTCCAGGGCCAGGCGGGACATGACCATGATGATCCGCTCCAGCGCCGCGAAGTTCACGGGCTTTTCGCCCTTGAGCCCCTTGAGCAGCATGTAGGACTTGATCTCGCGCACGATCTCGAAGGCGTCCTGTCTGGACAGCGGCGCGAGCTTGAAGGAGATGTCCTTCATGATCTCCACGTACACGCCGCCCAGGCCGAACATGAGCATGGGCCCGAACTGCTCGTCGCGCTTGAACCCGAGGATCACCTCGCGCACGCCCGGAGGGGCCATTTCCTGGACCAGGCAGCCCGCGATGTAGGCGTCGCGGCGCATGCGCTGGGCCCGGGCCGTGATCTCCTTGAAGGTCTCCATGACCTCGCGCGCGTTGACCAGGTTGACCGCGACCCCGCCCACGTCGGTCTTGTGCGATATGTTCGGCGAGGCGATCTTGAGAACCACGGGATAGCCGATCTCCTCGGCGGCGGCCACGGCCTCGTCCGAGGTGCGGGCCAGCCGGGTCCTGGGGGTGGGCAGCCCGTAGGCGCGCAGCACCTGCTGGGCCTCGAACTCGACCACCTCGGCCTGCCTGCGGCGCAGGTGGTCGTCGATGACCTTGCGCACCGCGTCCATGTCCCGCTCAACCTCGGCGTATTCCGGCTCCGGGCGGTGCTTCCACAGATAATACTGGTACATGGTCTCGATGGAATGGACCGCCGGTTCCGGGAAGGCGTAGCACGGCACGCCCGCGTCCATGAGCATCTTGCGCGCCCCGGCCACCTTGGTCTTGCCCATGAAGCAGGCGAAGACCGGCTTGGCCCATTTGCGGGCCGTGCGGATGACCGCCTCGGCGGCCTTCTCGATGTCCACCGAGGCCGTGGGCGTGAGCAGGACCAGGATGGAGTGGACCATGGGGTCCTCGCCGATGACGTCCAGGGTCTGGCGGTAGCGTTTGGCGTCCGCGTCGGCCACGATGTCGACCGGGTTGTAGAAGGCCGCGTAGCTGGGGAGAAATTCCTGAAGCTTCTCGATGGTCCGGGGGGAGAGCTCGGCCATGGACAGCCTGGAGCGGTCCGCCGCGTCGGCGGCCAGGATACCCGGCCCGCCCGCGTTGGTGACCACGGCCAGGTTCGGGCCCTTGGGCAGGGGCTGGCTGGAAAACGCCTGGGCCAGGTTGAACAGGGTGGCCACGTCGCCCACCCTGATGACCCCGGACTGGTGAAAGGCGGCGGTGTAGCTCTGGTCCGACCCGGCGATGGCCCCGGTGTGCGAGCTGGCCGCCTTGGCCCCGGCCGCGGTGGTGCCCGACTTGATCATGATCACCGGCTTGTTCAGGCTGGCCCGGCGGGCCTCCCGCAGGAACGCCTCGCCGTGCTCCACGTTCTCGATGTAGCCGAGGATGACCTTGGTGGCTTCGTCGCGGTTGAGGTATTCGAGCATGTCCGCCTCGTCCAGGACCGCCTTGTTGCCGAGCGAGACGAACTTGGAAAAGCCGATGTTCGCGCCCAGCGCCCAGTCCAGGATGGCCACGCACAGGGCGCCGGACTGGGAGAAGAAGGCGATGGAGCCGAGGCCGGGCTGGCCCGCGGCGAAGGAGGCGTTGACCCCGGCCGCGCCGTTCATCATGCCCAGGCAGTTGGGCCCGAGCAGGCTGATGCCGTACTCCTCGCACAGCGCCTTGAGCTCCTCCTCGAGGTCGTACCCTTCCTTGCCCGCCTCCTTGAACCCGGCGGTGATGACGATGGCCGACTTGGTCCCGATCTTCCCGAGCCCGCGCACGGCCTCGACCACGAACTTGGGCGGCACCGCGATGACGGCCAGATCCAGGCCGCGCGGCAGATCGCTTATGTCCGTGATCACGGGCAGCCCCTCGATCACCCCGCCCTTGGGGTTCACGGGCAGCAGCTTGCCGGTGTATCCGGCCGAGAGCATGTTGGTCACGACGGTGTGCCCCACCTTGCCGGGGGTGGAGGACGCCCCGATGACGGCCACGGCGTCGGGGTGGAAGAAGGCGTGCAGATTGTCCTTGAGGGTCAAAGGCTGGGCTCCTGGTCGAGGTGGTGAATCGCGATGGGCCACCCTAACCCGAAAGCGGCCGCAAGAAAAGACGCGATCAGCGCGTCAGCCAGGCCACGGCGTCCTCTTCGCGGTCGAACACGCGGTAGCTCAGGGAACGGTTGTGGTAGATGGTCTCGCAGGCCCGGTAGAGCTCGGCGAAGCCGGGGTTGCACAGACAGGCGGACCGTCCGCCCAGGGACTGGACGTTCCGCTCTTCCAGCCGATTGGCGATCTCGATGATGTCGTGGGCCTCCAGGCGCAGCTCCAGGCCGCGCTCGTCCATGAGAAACCGGGTGACGTTGGAGTCCAGGGCCTTGTGGACCATGGTCCGGATCTTGCGCAGCAGCGCGTCCGGGGTGTCTATCACCCCGGTGACGACGCCGACGATGTAGCCGTCGCGGGTTTCGAAGGTCAGGTCGAACGACATGATGCTCCGCCGCCGGGCCGGGACCTGGGCCCGGCCCGCTAGTGTTTCTTCTTCTTGCCCGACTGTTCCTCGGCCACGATCTGGGAGGCGGCGGCCGCCACGTGGGCCTCCTCCTCCGGGGTCAGGCGCTCCCGCTCGGGAATGTGCACGGACACGCGCGGCTTGGCGAACTCGATGCCCGCCTCGGCGAAGTACTTGCGCATCTTGGCCAGGACCAGCTTGCGCAGGGTGAACTGGCCGCCCGGCTTGGTCATGAACTTGACCCGCATGCGCATGCCGTACTGCTCCATGGCCTTGACGCCCTGGCTCTTGATGTCGGACAGCATGAACTCGTTGAGCTCGGGCACCGCCCGGATCTCCTTGTTGATCTTCTTGATGATCTTCTTGATCTCCTGGATGTCCGTGTCGAACGGCACCAGGTATTGCAGCTTCATGACCGCCCAGTCGCGGGTCATGTTCTGGACCTCTTTGATGGACCCGAACGGAATGGTGTACAGCGGGCCCAGGTGGTGCCGAAGCTTGAAGGAGCGCACCGAGATCTCCTCCACCGTGCCCATGGCGTTGCCCACGATGATGTAGTCGCCCACCCGGAAGGCGTCGTCCATGAGGAAGAAGATGCCGGAGATGATGTCCTTGACCAGGGTCTGGGCGCCGAAGCCGATGGCGATGCCGAAGACCGACGCGCCCGCGATGAGCGGGCCGATGTCCACGCCCAGGGACGAGAGGATGATCAGCACGGTGACCACGGACAACCCGGCGAAGATGAACTTCTTGACCAGCTGGAGCAGGGTCGAGAACCGGTCGCCGCCGGGTCCGCCGCCGCCCTCGCCGTCGCCGTGCTCCTCGCCCGGCTCGTCCTTGGCCTTGAGCCGCCGCTCGATGTAGTTGGAGATGAACACCCAGAAAATGTAGGCCAGCACCAGGGTCAGCAGGATGTCGATGCCCGCGCCCACCGTGGCCTCGCCAAAGGCCAGGTTGAGGCCCCAGATGCGCAGCAGCAGAAATGCGGCCCCGGCCAGGACCAGGACCCGGAACCCCACGGACAGAAAATGCTGGAACCGGCTGATGTTGGGCACGCCCTCGACCACGGTCTCCCCGCCCATGTCGTCCAGGGGCGTCTCGGCCAGCCCGGCGGCGAAGCCGACCAGCCGTTGGCAGCCCCAGTCCACCAGCAGGTAGGCCGGGACCAGGAGCAGGGTGTAGATGCCGGTGAGCATGGCGTGGTTGCCGAAGACCAGCATGGCGGCCACCCAGAAGAACCAGAAGCCCAGGGCGTAGACGATGACGCCCACGTGCCACGCACCGGCCAGCTGGAAGCGCAGGCTGCGGGGCGGCACGGCGCGGCGGATGGCCTCGGCCACCGGCCGCTTGTTCCACAGGGCCAGCAGGCTGACCATGACCGCCACGACAAAGCCGGTGGCGGACACGATGAGCAGGAAGACCAACTCGCTGCCCCGGGTCATGCCCACCAGGGAGCTGGCCAGGATGCCCGCCGCCGCCACCCAGGCCACGCGCACGATCCACCGGTACAGGTAGCGGGCCGCGTTGTCGGAGAGCGGCAGGAAGCGAATGGCCCCCATGTCCGGGGCCAGGACGAAGCGCGCGGCCAGCCGGACCACCTCCACGATGAGCATGGCGGCCAGCCAGACAAAGATGACCGGACGGCCCTTGTCCGGCTCGTTGAAAATGAACAGGTACGGAATCAGGGTGATCAGGGTCACGCAGGCCACGGCGAGCACGTCGAAGAACGCCCGGACCGTGAGCCGCCCCGCCTTGACCGGCAGGGACGCGTCCGGGTCCACGTCTTCAATGCGGCGGCGCAGTCCGGCCAGCCGACGGGCCACGAACCAGCGGGACAGAAACCACAGGACCGTGACCGCGAGCAGCCCCAGGCCGAGTTGTCCGGGCGGGTGCACGCCCGCCCCGGTCACGGATTTGCGAAACGCCTCGGGCAGCAGCGTCGGGGCCTGGGCCGCGCCGGAGAAAAGATAGGCGAAGCGCTCCCGGACTTGCTGGACGAACTGCCGGACATGGACGATGGCCCCGGCCACGCCCTTGGGACCGTGGTCGGCCGCCGGGGGAACCGCGTCCTTGCGCAGCTCCTCGATAAGCAGGCGGCGAACCTGCTCGTCGCTCATGGAGGCCAGGATCTCGTTCAACTGGCTCGGGGTGGCGTCGGGCGGGATGACCGTTTCCTTGGCCTTGGCGGACTTTCCGGAACCGCCCGTCACGGCGGCCAGGGTGGCCGGGGACGCGCCAAGGACGGCCGAAGGCGCGGCCAGGTGGCAGAACAGACACAGGACCATGGCCACAAACATGGCTCGTTTCAACATGACGCCCCCGGAAAAAGTTGACTGACGCAGTATGTGCAGTTTGTAACAAGCTGAATAAACAGTTGTAAACTAAAAAGAGAACGATTCCGAGTCCCCCATGCGGGCATAGCTGAACAGCCGGGACGGCCCCCCTTCCACGCGCCGGGCCAGGGCGGCCGGGACCGAGGTGTCGCCAAAGGTGTGCATGGGCACGAACACGGGCGCGCCGATGATCCGGCAGGCCGTCTCGCCCCCGGCCAGATTGTCGAGCCTGGGGTCCGCGTTGGCAAAGGCCACCTGCGGCTTGAAGTCGCGGACCCGCTCCATGGCCGTGATGAAGAACGTGGCCGTGAACTCCGCCTCGGCCGGGGACGCGCCGGGCCAAATCCACTCGGCCAGATCGCCGCCGTAGTAGAAGCGGAAACAGCCGTCCTCCACCAGGAAGGCCACGCCCAGGTCGTTGGACGTCAGGGTCTCGACGACCATGCCGCCGAAGCCGTAGGCCTCGTCCGGCTCGACCACAAGCACCTGGCCGTTGCCGGGCACGACCTCTGGCCGCAGTTCCTCCACGTCGTCCGAAATCACGTAGCGGACCTTGGCGGCCGCGCCGGTCACCGAGGCGAGATCCTTGTTCAGGTGGTCCGCGTGGCCGTGGGAGATGAACACGGCCAGGTCGGTCCCGGCCACGGTCCGTCGGACCAGGTCGTCCGCCCCGGGGGGCAGGTGTTCGTTTTCGGGGTAGTCGAAGAGATAGGCGCGCCTGTCCGTGCGCAGGACAAAGGCGCTGTGGTGGATATAGGTGATGTCGCAGTGCATGGGGTCGCCCGCTCCTTTTTGTTCGAGATACCACAAAGCGGGCTTGCTGTCCCGATTCTCGCCGCAGGGCGGGCAAAGGAAGATGTGAGCCGGCGGGAAGGGCGCGTTCCCGACGGCAAAGCCCCCCGTCTGTTCGAGACCGCCGGGTTCAGTGGAAGCGTCAGCTACCGAATCTTCACCGCCCCGCGCCAGGCGCTGGCCCGGCTCCCGGCCCCCTGCCCCCGTCCTGGCGCACCGCGCCCGAATCCTGTATCCTCGCCTCCTTACTCTTCGCAGGAGGCTCCATGCTCACCATCGGCGTCGACACCGGCGGCACCTTCACCGACTTCACCTACGTCCACGGCCCGGACTCGGGCACGTACAAGACCCTGTCCACGCCGCGCAATCCGGCCGAGGCGGTCCTGTCCGGCCTGCGCCACATCCTCGCCCTGCGAATGCCCGGCGCGGACCTTTGCCAGGCCGACCTGGCCGTGGTCCACGGCTCCACCGTGGCAACCAACGCCATCCTGGAGCGCAAGGGCGTGGTCACGGCCCTGGTGACCAACCAGGGGTTCACCGACGTCATCGAGATAGGCCGCCAGAACCGCGCCGCCCTTTACGACCTGCACTACCGGCGGCGGCCGCACATCGTGCCCGCGAGCCTGCGGTTCGGCGTGCCCGGCCGGATCACCGCCGAGGGCGAGACCCTGGCCCCGTTCGACGAGGCCGAGGCCGCGCGCGTGGTGGAACAAATCCAGGCCTCTGGCGCGCAATCCGTGGCCGTCTGCTTCCTGTTCTCCTTCCTGGACCCTACTCATGAGCGGCGCATGGGCGCGATGCTCCGCGAGCTGGGCCTGCCCGTGTCCCTGTCGAGCGACATCCTGGCCGAGTTCCGCGAGTTCGAGCGGACCTCGACCACGGTGGTCAACGCCTACATCTCGCCGATCATGACCCGCTATCTGACCGACCTGCAACGCGGCATGGGCGCGGGCCTGCGCATCATGCAGTCCAACGGCGGATCCATCTCGGCGGACACGGCCATGCGCGAGTCGGTGCGGACCATCCTGTCCGGCCCGGCCGGGGGCGCGGTGGGCGCGCTGGCCCTGGGGCGCGCCGCCGGGTTCGACAAATTGATCACCTTCGACATGGGCGGCACCAGCACCGACGTCAGCCTCATGGACGCCGCCCTGCCCCTGACCATGGAGTCGAGCATCTCCGGCTATCCGGTCAAGGTGCCCATGATCGACATCCACACCGTGGGCGCGGGCGGCGGGTCCATAGCCTCCAGGGACCCGGGCGGCTCCCTGGCCGTGGGCCCGGAGAGCGCGGGCGCGGCCCCCGGCCCCATCTGCTACGGCCGGGGCGGCGAGCGCGTCACCGTGACCGACGCCAACCTGTTCCTCGGGCGCATCGTGCCCGGACGGTTCCTGGGCGGGGGCATGACCCTCCACGCGGACGGCGCGCGCCAGGGGATCGAGCGGCTGGCCGAAGAACTGAAGCTCCGCCCCGCCGAACTGGCCGAGGGCGTCCTGGCCGTGGCCAACGCCAACATGGAGCGGGCCATCCGAGTCATCTCCGTGGAAAAGGGATTCGATCCGCGCGAGTTCACCCTGCTCGCCTTCGGCGGCGCGGGCGGCCTGCACTGCGCCGAGCTGGCCCTCCTGCTGGGCATGACCAGGGTCCTGGTGCCGGTCGATCCCGGCATCCTGTCGGCCACGGGCATGCTCATGGCCGACGTGGTCAAGGATTACTCGCGCACGGTCATGCGCCCGGCCGATGCGTTCACCGAGCAGGCCGTGGAGGCGTCCTTCGCCGAGCTGGAGCGGGACGGACTGGCCGAACTGGCCGCCGAGGGCGTGGATATGGAACGGGTGGTCCACGAACGGTTCCTGGACATGCGCTACCAGGGCCAGTCCTTCGAGATCGTGGTCCCCTTCGGCCCGGACATGGCCGAGCGGTTCCAGGCCCTGCACGAAAAACGTTACGGCTACCGCAACGAGAACAAGCCTGTGGAGGTGGTCAACGTCCGGCTGCGCAGCCGGGGGACGGCGGACCGCCGGGAGCCCGAACCGGGCGTGATGCGCGGGGAGAAAATCGCGGACCGGGCGCTGCTGGGCACGCAGCAGGCGGTCTTTGACGGCGCCCCCGTCGCCGCCGCCATCCTGGACCGGGCGGCGCTTGCGCCGGGCAACCGGTTCACCGGTCCGGCCATCGTCACGGAGTACACCTCGACCATTGTGGTCCCGCCCGGAGCCGAGGTGCGCGTGGACCCGTGGTCCAATCTGATCATGGAGCTCGGCTGATCCGTCAGCCCCGATCGCCGGGCAGGGTGACGTGGAAGACCGCGCCCTCGCCCGCCCCGGACCGGGCCCAGACCCGGCCGCCCAGCTTTTCCACGACCATGCGGCACAAGGCCAGGCCCAGACCCGCGCCCTTGATCTCGTCCACCAGCGTGTCGCCGGTCTCCACCTGGTGGAACGGCTTGAAGATCGCTTCCAGCTCGGCCTGGGGAATGCCCTTGCCCGTGTCGGCCACGGTCAGCTCCAGCCCCTTGCCGTCCGGGCTGGACACGCGCACGGTGATATTTCCGTCGCTGGTGAAATTGCAGGCGTTGCCCAGCAGATGGCCGAGCACCCGCTTGAGGTGTTCGGGCAGGACGTTGAGTTCGGGCAGGTCGTCGTCCATCTCCAGGACCACGTCGAGCCCCCCACGGTTGCGGCAGACCGTCCGGGCGTCCTCCACGGCCTGGCGGATGGCCTCGGCCACGGGATAGGTCTCCCCGGTGCGCAGGTCGCCGCCCGCCTCCATGTCGGCCAGCTCCATGAATTGATCGACCAGCAGGTTCAGCCGTCTGCCCTCGATCTCCAGAACGTCGAGATTGCCCAGGGCCCGTTGCAGGCTCTCGCCGTTGCCCGTTCCGTTCACGGACCGGTCCAGCTCCCGGCGCGCCAGGGCGCCGTAGCCGAGCACAGAGGTCAGGGGCGTGCGCATGGCGTGGGACACGGTGGTCAGGAAGGACGACTTGAGGTCGTCGAGCCGGGTCAGTTCCGCATTGGCCCGTTTCAGCTCCTCGGCCTTGAGGGCCAGATCCGAGGTGCGCTCGGCGATGATCGCCTCCAGGTCCTCCTCGGCCCGCTTCAAGGTGGTGATATCCACCAGGGAGACGAGGTCGGCGGGGGTACCGCCCACCCGGGTGGTCCGGGAGTGGATCTCCACCCACTTGATCCGGCCCGTGCCGGTCACCGCCCGCCAGGTGTAGGCCGGAAGCGTGCCGGGCTCACCGGCCTGCTTGCGCCGGGCCTGGTCCAGAATGAAATCGCTGTCGTCAGGGTGCAGGTAGCGGCTGAAACCGCCGGGCGGCAGGGCCCGGAGCTCCTCCACCGTGGTCTCGAGGATGTCGGCCGCGGCCTTGTTGACGAAGGTCACCCGGTCCTCCTGCAGAACGCACAGGCCGAGCATGGTCTGCTCGGAGAAGGTCCGGAACCGCTCCTCGCTCTCGGTCAGTTCGTCCAGCACCAGGGAAACGTTGAGCCCGTCCGACAGGCGGCGGCCCGCCTCGGTGAACAGCCGTACCTCCTCTTCGGTCCATATGCGCGCGTCGCGGCACTGGTGCAGCCCCAGGCACCAGGGGACGCCCACGCTCGGCCGGATGGCGAACATGAGCTGGGAGCGGACCCCGAACCGTTCGGTCAACAGATCGTCCAAGGGCAACCCGGTGGACGGGTCAAAAGCCATGGCGGTCTTGCTTTCGAGCAGGTTCCGGAAATCCCGCCGGGTCTTTTCGGTCAAGACCATTTCCGCGCCTTCAATGTCGTCCAACACGAATTCCGGGTCGGTCCGCAGGAACTTGATCACAAAGGAATCGGTCTCGGGGTCGCAGGGGTGGACCAGCCACGCCCGGTCCGCGCCGAAGGCCTGGCGGATGGCGTCCATGGTGGCCGCGAGCATCTCGTCGGTGGTGGTCCCGCTGTGCATGGCCCGGTCGATGCGGTCCAGGGTCTCCAGGAAATGGATGTGGTTGTAGTATTCCTCCTCGGCGTGCTTGCGGTCGGTCACGTCGAAGATCACACCGTCGATGCGGACCGGCTCGCCCTGCTCGTCGTGCAGGATGCGGCCGCGGTCGGACAGCCAGCGGACCTCGCCGTCGCGGCGGATGATCCTGTAGTCGGCCAGGTAGGTCTGACGGTGTTCCAGCCCCTGGCGCAGGGACCGCTCCACCCACTCCCGGTCCTCGGGGTGGACGATGGTCAGGAAGGTCCGGCTGCCGCCCTCCATGAACTCCTCGGCCGGATACCCGGTCACGTCCATGGCCGATCCGCTGACGAAACGGTTGAACCAGCCGTTCTTGAATTCGCTGTGGTAGATGATGCCCGGGACGTTCGCGACCAGGGAACTGAACCGTTCCACGCTCTCCGACAGGGCCTCCTGCACCGCCTGCCGCTCGGCGACCATGCGGTTGGCCGCCTCGGCCAGGGATTGGAACTCGGCGTAGTCCAGGGAGGCCACGTCGATCTCGCCCTGCCCGGAGGTGGCCCGCTCCCAGACCCTGGTGAAGGAGGCCACGTTGGTCTCGATGTTCCGGGCCATGCGGCGGGACAGGTACAGGGCCAGCAGGCTGAGCACGGCCATGCCGGACAGGATGAGCAGGACGCGGTCCTGGATGTGCTGCTCGAGCTGCTTGCGCTTGAGCTCCACGACCCCTTCGATGTCGCCCACGAACGCCCCGGTGCCGATGTACCAGCCCCAGTCCGGGATGGGCTCGGCGTAGCTGACCTTGGGCTCGTTGCGCTGCCCGCCCAGCGGCGGCATGACGTAGGAGACGAACCCGCCGCCCTGCTTGGCCGCCTTGATCAGCTCCTGGACGATCTTCACGCCGTTGGTGTCGGTGATGTTCCACATGTTCTGCCCGACAACCGGACCGAGGATGGACTCACCCTCCATGGTCCCGCCGAACAGGGTGCCGTTCTTGGCGTAGCGGATGTCGGCCAGCCGCTTCAGGGCCACTTCCTTGACCGCCTCCTCGGCCATTTCGAGACAGGCCCCGGCCACAACGCGCAGCCCCTGGGCCTCGAACTCGTTGACCTTGACCAGCAGGGTGTACCGGCTCATGCCGTCGGCCACCTTGAGGGCCAGCTTGCGCTGCCCGTTGGCCACGCCGGTCAGCGCGGTCTCGACCTGGGACAGGGCGTCCTCGCGGTCGACCCATTTGGGGAAGGGGGAAAAAAGATAGATGGTGTCGCCGCGGATGGCGTAGAGCCGGGCCTCGCTGCGGTCCAGGGCAGCCATGAGCCGCACCGTGGCGACACGCAGCATGGTCGGATCGGTCCCCTTGGTCAGGTCCCGTCCCAGGACCTCGTTCAGAGCCCGGACGTCGCGTATCTTGGACTCGAGCTTGCGCGCCAGGTTCTCGGCCGAGGCCCGCCTGATCCGCGCCACCAGCTCCACGGCGTCCCGCACCTCGTCCCTGACCAGGCTGCGCCGTTCCTCATAGCGCTCTCCCCGGATCCGGTCCGCGTCGACATTGAAATCGGCGAACATGGAATAGAGCCAGCCTCCGCCAATAACCAGAATGGAAATCCAGGAGACGGCGACCATGCCCACCAATCCGGCCCTGCCGATGGTCCTTCCCTTGCTCACCCTTTGCGTCTCCCGTCCACGTAACCGCCCTGACTGCCCGTTGATTTGCCGAACAAACCTACCACGGAGCCACAATACCAACCTCCTCAGGAAAAGCCACCCCATTGTTTTCCCCCACCCCAACCGCCCTCCCCCCGCTCTTTTGCCTTGACCGCCCCCGCCACCTGGTATAAAAATCGACTCCCGTTTCGCCAGGATAGCTCAGTTGGTAGAGCAACTGATTCGTAATCAGTAGGTCGTCGGTTCAATTCCGATTCCTGGCTCCAACGAAATCAAGCGCTTATGAGAGATCATAAGCGCTTTTTTCGTGCCCTGGTATACAGGCTGGTATACAAATTGGGACAAGGGGATGCCCTGGGGTGGCCGGGGTGTATACCCCAACGACAAGCAATGGAATTGATGGGCGGTAACAATTTAAGATTTCATACAAAATCTTAAAAGTTGAGGCGGGGTGGTTGTCTTTCGCAATAGGAATAATTTTGAATGACGATAATCATATATCATTCTTTTGACATGAAGCTCTGGCAGGGCTAAAAGCTTAAGCATATTAAGCTAGATAGTGGCATTGTGAGTGAGGCTATAGTCCTGAATTTGTCCTGATTAATTAAGGTTGCAAGTGCTGTAGATGTCCACGCCGAATCAAAATCCTGAACAAAAAGCGCGAGATACCATTGATAAAATGCTCGCCGCTTGTGGTTGGGCTGTCCAAGATAAGAAAAAAATCAATTGGAATGTCGGATTGGGTGTTGCTGTCCGGGAATATCCAACAGATGTGGGTCCAGCCGATTACGTTCTCTTTGTTGACCGCAAGCCTGTTGGAGTGATTGAGGCAAAAAGGGAAAAAGAAGGACAACACCTCGTTAATGTTGCTGAGCAATCTGAAGAGTATGCCAATGCTCAGCTCAAATGGATTCAAGACAACGCTCCTCTGCCGTTCATTTATGAAAGTACTGGCATAATCACAGTTTTCCGGGACCAGCGTGACCCCAAGCCGCGATCAAGAGAAGTCTTCAGCTTTCACCGCCCCGAAACATTTCAGGAATGGCTTTCACAGGGTGACACCTTGCGGGGCCGTTTAGAAAAGCTTCCACCTCTCCCTACGCAGGGGCTTCGAGATTGCCAAACAAAGGCCATTGTGAATCTTGAGGACTCCTTCTCTCTCGCAAAGCCTAAGGCTCTTATTCAAATGGCAACGGGTGCAGGAAAGACCTACACGGCGATAACCTCTATCTATAGGCTTCTCAAATACGCCAATGCTAAAAGGGTCCTCTTTCTTGTTGATACGAAGAATTTGGGGGAACAGGCCGAGCAGGAGTGCATGGCGTATACGCCTAACGATTCAAATGATCTTTTCACTCGTCTGTATAATGTGCAGCGACTCAAATCCAGTTACATCGCTGACTCAACACATGTTTGCATATGCACAATCCAACGGCTGTATTCAATCTTGAAGGGTGAAGAGCTTGATGAGGCTGCGGAGGAATCGAACCCGGCTGAACGTGTTGGGCCCAAAACTCCCGTTCCTGTGGCGTACAATGCGAGCGTCCCCATTGAGTACTTTGACTTCATCGTCATCGATGAGTGCCATCGTTCGATCTACAATCTGTGGCGGCAGGTTCTGGACTACTTTGACTCATTCCTGATTGGCTTAACGGCTACTCCCGACAAACGTACTTTTGCTTTTTTCAACGAGAATGTTGTCAGTGAATATTCCCATGAAGATGCTGTCACAGACGGTGTTAACGTTGGTTTTGATATTTACACCATTGAAACAGAGATTACTAAACGAGGCTCAATCCTTAAAGCAAAACGGGCAATCCAGAAGCGTAACCGCCTTTCTAGGAAGAAGCGTTGGTCCCAACAAGATGAGGATCAAACCTATGCTCCCTCACAGCTCGACAAAGAGGTTGTAAATCCGAGTCAGATTCGGAACATCATCAAGACGTATAAAGCAAAACTTCCTGCCATATTTCCTGGTCGCTCTGAGGTGCCGAAAACGCTCATATTTGCCAAGACCGATAGTCATGCGGATGACATTATTCAGATTGTCCGTGAGGAGTTCGGTGAAGGGAACGACTTCTGTAAAAAGGTCACCTACAAGGCTAATGAAGACCCGAAGTCTGTCCTTGCTCAATTCAGGAACAGCTACAATCCGCGTATTGCTGTGACGGTCGATATGATCGCCACAGGAACCGATGTACGTCCCCTGGAGTGCCTTCTTTTCATGCGTGATGTTCGGAGCCGGAATTACTTCGAGCAGATGAAAGGGCGTGGTACCCGGACCCTGGATTATGACGGGTTGAAAAAAGTCACGCCTTCAGCCGCCAGCAATAAGACGCATTTTGTCATCGTGGACGCCGTTGGTGTCACCAAGTCCCATAAGACTGATAGCCGTCCTCTGGAAAGAAAGCCTTCAGTCTCACTGAAAGATTTGCTCATGAGCGTCATGATGGGGGCTGCGGATGACGATACTCTTACCAGTCTGGCGAGTCGACTCACGCGGTTGAACCATCAGCTATCCCCTGTCGACCAAGAGCGCATTGCAGAAGCGACAGAAGGGGGTGCTCTCCCTGAGATCACTAAAGGCCTGTTGAATTCCATGAATCCCGATATGATCGAATCAAAAGCCAGAGAGCAATTTGATATACCTGAGGATCGGGAGCCGAGCAAAGAACAAAGCCAAAAGGCCAAGGGCGAATTGGTTAAAGACGCAACCATCGTGTTTACTGGTGAGGTCTGCGAACTATTGGACACCATTAGGCGCGAGCATGAGCAGACCATCGATACACATAATATCGATAAGGTTCTCCGGGCCGAGTGGGAAGGCGATAGCATCGATAACGCCACCAAACTCACGGCAGAGTTTGCGGAGTACATTCGAGAGCATAAGGACGAAATCCTTGCCCTGAGTATCTATTTTGATCAGCCATACCGCCGTAAAGAAGTGACTTTTGATATGGTGAAAGCACTTCTGGCCAAGTTGAAGACGGACCAACCGAAGTTGGCCCCTCTACGTATCTGGCAGGCGTATGCGCTGCTCGATAAGGTGTCAGGACAATCCCCGGAAAATGAACTGACAGCACTGGTCTCTTTGATTAGACGTGTGAGTGGTCTGGATAAAACCATTGCCCCATATGGGGACACAGTGCGAAAGAACTTCCAGCAATGGATTCTCAAACGTCACCAAGGCAATGCACCCAAGTTTGATGAAGAGCAGGTAACTTGGCTTCGGATGATTCGTGATCATATCTCATGCTCGTTCCACATGGATCGGGATGATTTGGAGCTTGCTCCCTTTGATGGTCATGGTGGATTGGGTCGAATGTGGGAACTGTTTGGAGAAGAAATGGATTCTTTAATTGTAGAAATGAATGAAGAGTTGGCGGCATAGAATGTCTAAAGCAGATAAAGTGAATCCTCTTCCTCAAGGATGGGCGAATGCTACTCTTAGCCAACTTGTGGGATCTGATGGCATGTTCGTCGATGGGGATTGGATAGAGACTAAAGACCAAGACCCTGATGGAGATGTAAGGCTTATTCAGTTAGCAGATATTGGAGATGGCTTGTTTATTGACAAGTCAGCAAGGTTTTTAACCTCTGCAAGAGCACTTGAGTTAAATTGTACGTTTTTGCGAAAAGATGACATTCTTATAGCCCGAATGCCTGAGCCTTTAGGGCGCGCCTGTCTCTTCCCTTTTAGGGGAGAAGAGGACTATATAACTGTCGTTGATGTATGCGTGTCTCGTCCGCATCAAGGACTAATAAACAGATTTTTCATAATGCACGCGATTAACTCTCCTACCATTCGTGCAGAGATCGATTCTTATAAATCCGGTTCAACCCGGAAAAGAATATCTAGGAAGAATCTTGATCGGATTAAACTCCCAATCGCTCCCATCAATGAACAAAACCGCATTGTCGCTAAAATCGAAGAACTTTTCTCTGAACTGGACGCAGGTGTTGAAAACCTCAAGAAAGCCAAGGAGCAGCTTGGCGTGTATCGTCAGTCGCTTCTCAAACACGCTTTTGAAGGCAAGCTGACCGAAGATTGGCGGGAAGAAAACGCCGACAAGCTTGAATCCGGTGAAGTTCTTCTTAAGCGTGTGAAGAAGGAGCGCGAGGAGTATTTCAAGAAGCAGCTTGCACAGTGGGATAAAGATGTCGCCCAGTGGGAGATGGATGGGAGGCCTGGGAAGAAGCCAGTAAAACCTAAGAAGCCAAAAGAGCTTGCCCCAATTAGTGCAGAGGAATTGAAAGAGTTACCGGAACTGCCTGAGGGGTGGGTGTGGGGTAGGCTTGGTTATATGACTTGTGGTGTTGAGTATGGGACGGCTGCAAAGTCTCAACAAAAAGGAAAATATCCTGTTTTGAGAATGGGAAATATTCAAGAGAGTCAGTTTGTATATGACGATCTTGTATTTACCGACGACGAGGAAGAGTACTTAAAGTATAAGCTGGGACCCGGAGATGTCCTATTTAACAGGACCAATAGTCCTGAACTAGTTGGGAAAACAGCTGTATTTAAGGCTGACTTTCCCGCTTTGTTTGCGGGCTACCTTATCAGAATAAATCAAATAAATTCAGTGACTGATTCTGATTATCTGAACTTGTTCCTCAATTCTCATGTCGCGAAAAAACGTGGCGATAGCGTGAAAAGTGATGGTGTTAATCAGTCGAATATTAATGGGTCTAAGCTTGTCGAGTATCCATTTCCCTACTGCTGCTTAGAAGAACAAAAACGGCTTTCATCATTCTTGTTGGATCGACTATCTGTGAGCATCGAATCAGAACAGGAGATGAATATCCGAATCCAGCAATCTGAAGATTTGCGAAAAACCATATTAGGAAAAGCGTTTTCTGGCGAATTAGTGCCTCAAGATCCTACAGATGAACCTGCTTCCAAACTGCTTGATCGTATTAAGCAGGAGCGGAAGAATGCCCCCAAGCCTACACGCACTAGAAAACCCAAAACAAAAAAGAAGAGGATCACTATGGCTGATCTGAGAACCGTCCTTGCTGACGCAAAAGATTGGGTGAGTGCTCAAGATGCGTTCCGTCAGTGTGGCATTGCCGATGAAGCTTCGACAGACGAGATCGAAAAGCTCTATGAAAAGTTGAAACAGCACGTGGATCAAAAGGTTATTGAAGTAGAGCGACGAAACAATGAGGATTGGCTTCGTCTGAAAGCTGAGGGGTAGACCATGCGCTTGGATTGGTTTTGGGTCGAAGATTTCAAAAATCTCAAAGATGTCGTAATCGACTTTGATGAAAGTCATTGGGTGACCGTAGTTATTGGCTGGAACGGTACGGGTAAATCCAATGTGCTCGAAGCTCTTGCTATATTGTTTAGAGATCTCATCATGATCCATGAGTTTAAAGGATCTCGAAAGCCTACTTTTAAGTACAAGCTCATTTATAAATGTCAGAACAACTTGATTGCCATTGATGCCGATCCTAGCAGGACGCAGCACACTTACAATATTTCTGTTAGAGACATGGCTGAACAAGTCCAACCGAACCTTCTGGAGAACAGTTCTGGCAACTATTTCAAATCTGTTTTTGAGCAAGGGAAAAAACTACCGTTAACGCAGTTCCTTAAAAAACAAGACGAATTCCTCCCTCACAATGTTTTTGGATACTACTCTGGGTATGCGGGGAGAATGGAAGATATATTCCAACCATATCTTGAAAAATATGACAAAAAACTCAGGGCGGGGGAAGACCCAGGATTTAAAAGGCTGTTCTTTGCCCTTCCCATTCATAGCCAATTTGTGCTTCTCGCATTCGTTCTTAAAAATGAACAAATGGTGAAGGACTTTCTTGAGAAGCTGCTTTTTCTTGATCCTGTTGATGGAATTGAGTCTGTCCTGTTTGTATTAAGAAAGCCTCCGTGGAAAAGCAATGAAGGCGATCCGCGCTTTTGGAATGCAAAGGGCGTCGTTCAAAGATTTTTAAGCCGACTATATGATATATCCTTAGCTCCTATTCGGATATCTCGAAAAGAAAAAGAGATGTGGTCTAATCCTACTAAGTATTTTCTTTATCTTTTTGTGAAGGATATGGCTGCTCTTCGAAAGCTTGTAGGTGAACAAGAACCGAGGTCATTGTTCAGAGATATCGAAAGCACTTTTGTTTCAGAAATGATCGAGGAAATACGGATCAAAATTCGTCTGCGGGATGGCAAAGGGAAAGTGACTTTTCGGGAACTTAGTGAGGGAGAACAACAAATCCTTACTGTTTTGGGTCTCCTCTGTTTCACAGCCGAAGACCAAAGCCTCTTCTTGCTTGACGAACCAGACACGCATCTCAACCCGCGTTGGAGTGCCGACTATTTGGACTATCTCAAGAGTTTTGTTGGTTCCGATGATGAAGGAGATGAAAACAGTCATATCCTCCTAACCACTCACAACCCTTTAGCGATTGCCGAGCTTGTCAAAGAACAAGTTCAGATTCTCAAGCGTTCTGAAGACGAACTCAAGACTACGGTTCACGCCCCAGCCGATGATCCAAGAGGGATGGGGTATTCCGGTATTGTAACAAGTGACATGTTCGGGCTTGCAGCGGCTTTGGATAACCACACGCTGAAACTACTTGAAGATCGACGGAAAATTTCTTTGAAGGATGGTCCCCTTTCTGATGTTGAGAAGGCTGAGCTTGCGAGGATTGAGAAGGAGCTTAAACCATACGGCTTCCGTCATGAAGCACGCGACCCAATGTTTCGTGACTATTTGAAAGAACGCTTTGCTCGCAAATCGAATGCGGATGGGGAATAAGAATGCGCTCAATAGACATTCGGCATCTAGCTCTTCCTGTCGGATGGCAAGAAAGGGCTAACAATGCTCTCGAAGACGTTCGATCTGGAGTCTGTCGACCAAAAGATCGAGCTGGCGTTTGGTGTGATTTAAAGGATGGTCTTGCTGGCTTGTCATACGACAAATGTTGGTATTGTGAATCTCGTCAAGTTCGTTCGGATGATGCTGTTGATCACTTTCGCCCCAAAGGTAATGTTAAAGACACTGAACGTGAACATCCGGGCTATTGGTGGCTTGCTTTTGATAAGAATAATTACAGGTATTCTTGCACATTTTGTAACAGCCGTAGAAAGAATGCAGAGACAGGAGAGACTGAAGGAAAGGGGGATTATTTCCCCTTAAGGCATGAAGAGAGTCGGGCTTATGCTCCGGGGGATGAGCGAGTTGAAGAACCTTTGCTGCTTGACCCTTGTAACGCGGGAGACCCTTCTCATTTGGATTTTCATTCTGATGGTACGCCGTGCTGTAAATTCCCCAATGACCCTGAAAGTGTTCAACGGGTAGAGGTATCCATAGAACTTTACCATTTGGACCATCCTGGGACAGTTGAAGAAAGGCGTTTGTTGGCTGCTCACATAGAGAGTTGGTTAGATGAAGCAAATGATGCCCATGAAGAAATGAAAACCGGTGATCGCCGAGCTGCACAGAATTATTCTAATCGCTTTAGAGATTTGCAGACAACCATGCGACCTGATGCTGAATACTCAGTTTTTGCGCGAAGGATAATTGCAGGCTATCGGCATTATGAATGGGTCGATGACCTTTTCGATACTTTGTAACTAGTTGGAAAAAAGATGACATCACAAGAAATTGTCGCAAAAGTATGGAGCTTCTGCCACGTCCTCCGGGATGCTGGAGTGAGCTACGGGGATTACCTCGAACAACTCACTTATCTAATCTTTCTCAAGATGGCGGACGAATATGCCAATCCTCCCTACAATCGAGATATCGGTATTCCTGAAGAGCTGAGTTGGCCTAGCCTTAAAAAACAGCGTGGAGCTGAGCTTGAGGTGCGGTACATCAGAGTTTTGTTGGAATTGGGGCAACAGGCAGGGATGCTCGGGCAAATATTCAATAAAGCACAGAACAAGATTCAAGACCCAGCAATGCTGTCTAAGGTCATTGATATGATCGACAAAGAGGCTTGGGCGCAGATGGGCTCCAAGGTCAAAGGAGACATCTACGAAGGGATTCTTGAAAAGAATGCTGAAGATACCAAGTCTGGCGCAGGACAGTACTTCACCCCTCGTCATTTGATCAAAGCAATTGTCGAGTGCATGCAACCAGAGCCGGGTAAAGTCATCAGTGACCCTGCATGTGGTACAGGAGGATTCCTCCTCGCTGCTTATGATTACATCATCGATAAGTATGATGGTAAAATGGATAAGGCCCAAAAAGAGTTTCTCAAAAACGGCGCCTTTACGGGAAATGAAATCGTCCCCAACACAAGAAGACTTTGTCTGATGAACCTTCTTCTTCATGGGATAGGGGCTATTGATGGTGAGCCTCCGATACATCCTGACGATGCTTTGCTTTCTGCTCCATCCACAGCAGTTGATTACGTTTTGACCAACCCTCCCTTTGGCAAAAAGAGCACCATGACCGTGACCAACGGTGAGGGGAAGCAAGAGAAAGAAGACTTCGTATACAATCGCCAAGACTTCTGGGTCACAACTGGCAATAAGCAGTTGAACTTTGTCCAGCATATTCGCTCTATGTTGAAGACCTCCGGTAAGGCCGCAGTTGTCGTCCCAGATAACGTTCTCTTTGAAGGCGGTGGAGGTGAAACTGTTCGCAAAGAGCTTCTGAAGACCACAAATCTTCACACCATTTTGAGGCTCCCTACAGGGATATTCTATGCACACGGGGTAAAGGCTAATGTCATCTTCTTTGATAACAAGGAAGCAAGTAAAAATCCTTGGACCAAAGATATTTGGTTCTATGACTACAGAACCAATGTGCACCATACTCTTAAGCGGAAGCCTCTGAGGTATGAAGACCTTATACCATTCATCGAATGTTATCAGTCAAACAACAGAGATTCGCTTGAGCACACATGGTCTGAAGTAAACAACCCTGATGGACGTTTCCGAAAGTATTCTTACGAAGAGGTTATAGCTCGTGACAAAACAAGCTTGGATATCTTTTGGCTTAAAGATTCAAGCCTAGCAGATATGGATAATCTACCAGAGCCTGATGTTTTGGCAGAAGAGATAATAGAAAATATTGAGGCTAGTCTGGTTAATTTCAAGAACGTATTGTCAGCCCTATAAGGACTCTCTACATGTCTAGTCACCAGTTCCCAAAGACGATCAAGATGTTCCTTATGGATTCAGATCCTAATGGTCGTATGACCTGTGAACTCTCAAACTGGACAGGAAAGGCATATCGAATCCCTCGCGGTAGGGTTAAAGACTGCGTAGACAGAAATGAGCTGAAGTCCACAGCAGTATATTTTCTTTTTGGCAAGGCAGATTCACCTACGGGCAAACCCTCTGTTTACATTGGCGAAGCAGAGAATTTTCTTAAACGTCTTACTCAACATGTAGATAAGGATTTTTGGACAGAGGCAGTTTGTTTCATAAGCAAAGATGAAAACTTGAATAAAGCACACATCAAGCATTTAGAATCTCGTCTTTACGAGTTAGCTCAGAGTGCAAATCGCTATTCGCTTGTGAATGGGCAACGTCCAACGTGTTCCTCAATATCTGAAGCCGATCAAGCTGAGATGGAAGAGTTTAGTGAGTATATACGTCTACTCATTTCTACGATGGGCTATAAGCTGTTTGAACCTCTCAGATCAAAATTCAGCGAGGAAAGCAGTCAACAAACCCTGTTCAGGCTTAGAGGCGCACGAGGAGCCCAAGCTGAAGGAGAGAGGCGTCCCGATGGATTTCTAGTTCTTGCCGGAGCCACGTTTACTGCAGATACAGTTAGCTCATTTCCCAATGGTTGGATGAAACTGAGGAGCGAGATGATTGATACAGGAGTGGTCAAATTCGAAGACGGCAAGTTGGTCCTTCAAGAGGATTACTTGTTTAGCAGCCCCTCTGCAGCAGCAGCCCTTGTGATGGGGCGTAGTGCCAATGGTCTACAAGAATGGAAGCTTTACTCTGGGGAAACTCTCAAGGAAATAGAGAGTGACGAAACAAAGGGATAACCTCTTCATTTGTTAAAATTTCACAGTATGGTGTTCTATGTTTAAGAGCGAACTTCCAACAACGCCTCTGCAGCTTGCAGTGAAAGAAGGGGCTTCGATGTTAAAAAACAATGTTTTTTCTCCGATCGTTGTCCTTGCTCTTGCGGTGCTAACCGCTACAGCCCTGATAGTCACAAAACGCCCTGACAACGATCTGATATGCTATGTCGCGTTGGGGGGGGCGGGTTTAGTTGTTGCTTTTGTTGTTGGATGCTACTTGTATATTCTCATTAAAAAAGATGTACTTTTTAGATCTGATGAATATGCCGCGTTGCATGCAGGATTTAAGGGGACAGGTGGGGAGATTCAAGAGGCATCATCTAGCAACAAGACAAGTCGTGGTAAGCAAAGCACAAAAAAGGGGGCAGGCAATGAGTAATGCTTATTCGTATGTCCTTACTTACAACCATGCTGATGCTAAATTGAAAAAGGTTCTTTCTTTTCTTAGAGATTGTGAAGAAATATCCTCTTGGTATGCTCCTTTTCACGGCACAGCGATTCTTATTTCGTTTAGTGATGCAGAGACGTTAAGCGAGCTCTTTGTTGACCAGTTCCCAGGCTGTGATCATTTGATTGTCGACATTCAAGACGACGAGCCAGATTATAGTGGCTGGTTAGATGATGATGTCTGGGACTACGTCAATGATCCTGATAGCTATGCCTAATCAATTGTGGCTGCAGTTCAGTTGGTTTTGATAAAATGTTCAATGAAAATGGCGGAGTATTTGTCCAGGCCCTCATGTTTGCTCCTATTAAGGGCGAAGCCTTAAAGGCGCCATCAATCGCCTGGAGTGCTTTGTTCAAACCCAGGCTGTGCAGGTGCCTCGCGGTGGTGTTCGGGTTCTGTATCGCTGGATTTGTCGAATCGAGGAACTCGGATATCCAGCGTGGAGGAGCTCGGTTGCGGACAGGTGGCGGATACCGTGATAGCCGAATTATTTTACGCCTGCATCCTTGCAAGCTTTACGGAGAAAGCAAGGCGATCAGTGGGTGGGGGCCGATTGGTTTTTTAAGATTTCGTATAAAATCTTAAATCAGTTTTCATACTCATTCAAACCGCCCATACATGGCTTTGTGACACTCCTCCAGAAAGCCCATCATCTCGGCGTAGTCGCCCGACTCGTAGAAACGGAGCATGCCCGCGTTGTATTCGGTGAGCCGCTTGGCGGGCACTGACAGCGGCGCGTAGCCGTTGCTCATGAGATGGCCGTTGAGCATCAGGAGTCCCGTGCGCTTGTTGGCGTCCCAGAAGAACTGGTTGCGGGCGAAGTCGAGGTGCAGCCGATAAGCCTGCTCGCGCACGTCCTCAAGCTCCTGGATATCCTTGATCACTCGCTCGAAGATCGAGTCCAGTTCGCTCGCCCTGGGCGGCTTGTACTCGGTCCCGGCGATGCCGACCTGACCCGAGCGGAACTGGCCGGGGTCCAGCGCCTCGCCGAGCCCCAAGACGCCCTGTATCGCGCAGGCCGTTTCCTTGGTCAGGCTGAACGTGCCCTCCTTGACCATATCAATGAGCAGCTCCCAGCCGAGCTTCTGCTGCTTGAGCTTCTCGACGTCGGCGACCTTGTGCCCGCCGACAGTCACGCCCTGGAGGTAGGTCTGCACCTCGGGCAGGGTGAAGGGCATCCCCTCAAGGCTCTGCACATCGAATACGAGTTCGGCAAAGACCTTCCTGGCTATGAATAAGGCTTTTTCTTTGTTCTGCTTCATTGTGGTTCCTCCCGTTCAATGCATTCACGGGCGTTGCCAATAGATGTCTCGAATCATGGAGAGAGTCAACACCGCTCGCCGCATCCCCAATCCATCGTGGCATCTGCTTCGTCCGCTATCCGCAAAAAAGCGTAGATTTTTCATCGATTATGCATGAGTCTGTGGACTCAAACTCGGACACAAGCAGCGGAGATGAGATGACGAGCAGAGACAAGGCGATAAAATCACTCATTAATTTTTTGTGCGAGCACGCTGACATCATTGGCACTGGTGTCGTTAGGTTGGCAGCATATATTTTGGACCGGAAAGTTGACAAAACCAAGGACTGGCTGCTGCGTAAAAATGAAGCGCAAAACATGTCGGATGAGGACAAAGAAGAAATCATCGATTTGATTGAAACCAACCCTGACTTGGTGGCAGAAGCCGTCGCCAACAACCCAAAACTGTACTCAAAAGTTCAAAGAATTTACAAAAAGCGGAGCACCCAAAAGGTTCAGGCGTAACGACTCACCCTGACCTCACCTCCGCGATAACGTCCGCGAACCGCTTCACCGTATCTCTGCATAGCACCAGCAGCCCCGGCACGATCAAGGCCAGCTCAGCAAGGGTAAAATACCCCCACTCGGCGTTTTCGAAGTCACCGTCCAGGACGACGTAGCCGAAGTACAGCCCCCTGCCGTTGGCCTCCGCCGCCATCCAGTGCGAGTCTGTCTCAAGGGTAAAGAAATGTAGCCATATCTCTTTGTCCTCAAAGGAGACGCCCTCGGATTCGCCCAGCCTTGGCATTTCGGACTCGTGCTTCCTCCATTCCTCAGCCATGCTTCTCTTCCCCGTGCCGTTCCCTCATGATCTCTCCGAACTCCCGCACCCGCCATCCGTCCTCGATGCAGACCACGAACCGCCCCACCCTGAGCTCTATCAGCTCGGCCAGCGAGAAGTAGCCCCACTCCGCGTTCTGCATGTCGCCGTTGAGGACGGAGAAACCGAAAAACGTGTCCTTGCCGTCGAACTCGGCGGCGTACCAGTGGGACTCGCCCATGAAGAAATGAATCCAGATCAGCTTCTCCTCTGCAGGCGTATCCTCGGTCTCATACAACCGGGGCATCCTGGGGATCAGTCCTTTTGCCTTGCTCGTCATATAGTGCTCCTGCTGCGCCGCCTGGGCGCGCCTTCTCCGAAGGTTGGTGAATCATGCCGATCAAGGAGTGAACGCGCCTTGCCCGGCCCCAGGAAAAGAGAAGGCCCGCCGTGATCACGGCGGGCCTTCCAATCTAGGCATCCTTGGCAGCTTCCTTGGCCGCGCCCTTGGCAGGCTTGGGCTTGGCGTCGTCCTTTTTCCCGGTCCGCGTCCAGAGCTTCATCGCCTTCATGCGTTCGGACCGGGCCTTGGCAGTCTCCCGGCAGGAAAGCGGAGCCCGCTTCTTGTAGCCCCACTTCTCCCGGTACTGGTCAGACGTCAGCCCGTGAGACTCCAGATGCTTCTTCGAAAGGGTCTTGAAGGTCCGTCCGCACTCCAGGCAGACGATCGACTTGTCCCTGATCGCCCGCTTGGGATCGACGGGCGGCTCCTGCTTGGACGGCTCGGCCCCACCTTCCGCGATCCGCTGGAGCCCGTCGCTCAGGCTCTTGACCATCTCGCACGCCTCGTCGGCGGTCATCGGCCGGACCCCGGCCTGCGCCTCCACGATCTTTACGGCTTTCTCCATGTGATCCATGTTCATCTCCTTGTTTTAGCTTGAGATCCAAGGAGACGCCTTTATCTCGCCCTTTGGGTTTCGTACACCCCGAAACGCAAAGAGAAGATGCCTCATTTGAAGACGAGCAACCTTTCAAGGGCAACAGCCTATCCGACAACACCATTGCCAAGAGCATATTACCAATGATAACGACGCAGTATATTGCGAATACGACCACCAATGGTCGCCCAATACAATTGCAGCAAACGAATTTGAGTATGCCGAGAGTACTCCAAATAGATGATGAAAAATGGACGCAGACATTTAGGTATGACTGCGACAGCCTCAATTTCCGTTTTTACGAGCAATATGCGGCAGATAAAGCTAGGAAATACGGCAAGATTGCGAGCGATTACGTCACCGACAACACACCCAAACACCCGCACAGGCCCCACTGGGGCCCTAGCTGCGCTTTCCCCTATGCTGCAGCACTCTCCTCTGCCAGTAATCGAATAAAGCAGAGTTCGGCGACAACCGTTATGGAAGTCATTGATTTCTTCAACTACGTGCTTGAAGCTATCGCACAGGATTCCAAGCTGACTGCGGATGACAGAAAAGGACTGATTAGACCGTTCCTCGAAGAATCAACCGACTCAATTGGAAAACTGGTCTACTATTATACAACCGCTTTTGTGACACCATCGCTGCTCAAGGCTAAATCCTGGGAAGAGGCTGAAAAGCTGCATGGCATAGAGGTCCACAAACTGGCGACAGACCATTTTTATTTAGTACGTTGCTTTGCAGCGGACCTAATCGCTAAAACCCTGCTCAACACCTGCTCCTCGCCGGGGCTGCTTCAACGGGCTATTATCTCATACGATCCAGTCTCTGACCATTTGATCTCACATAGGGAAAGAGCAAATCTGCGGAAGAGAATCGCCAGACGAATTGGCCGATTCCCAGAAGAAAAACTCGCGTATGAAGCGGCCTTCTTCACTGTCGACAATTGCGCATCTGACACTCTCAAAACTCTCTATTCTCCTGCGTTCCATCCTTCCCGTACTCTCTTTGGTCCCAAGCGTAGCTGCCAAAACTTTTCTGTCCTACCATTTGATCTGATCAGATAACTGGCTTCGCTTCACCCGCGAACCTTCGCTCCCCCCTCTCATCTGCCGACTTTCGTCACAGTCAGGGCTTCAGTGCGTCCTATCCCAGGACAGCAATGAATCCCGTTGCGGACCCATATGCATTTCAATAATGGCAGATTCCGGTTTTTTGAGTGGCAGATTCAGTACTACACTAATACGAAATCCATTCCAAATCTTGATAATGCCAACATCAATCCGCAATTAATGTCTTTGTATTATTAATTTTTTGTGAAAACTGAAAATTATTTTACTTTTCATTGAACAGCTTGGTTCACAATTTGAGTCCCCACGGCCCTATAGTCCCACATCGACGCCAAGATAGGCTTGGCACTCGAAGTCCGATGTTCCCAAGGACGACCGGACACCGAGCTGGGAGAATACCTCTCAGCCTCCATACTAAACAGCGCCAAAAGCGTGCAACACGTACCAAGGAGGTACACCATGACGAATTTTTCCACTGAGATGTTCACTTTCATCGAGACCCTGACCACCGAAGGCGAATGGTCCGGAGACGCGGTAAACCGCGACCCTGACACCCCCTTCCTTGCCCCTCAGGAAGTGCAGGACCTCATCCACTTTGGACGCATGGCAGGAGACGCAGCCGAGAAGCTCCTCGAAGGGGACCTGTCGCCCCTTGGAGAAGGCTGTTCCAACTGCGCAGAGATCTCTGGACTCGCAGCTTTGGCTGCCACCCGGCCCTGCCTTTGGGACCCCCTGGAGGAACTGCTGGACAAGGCAATCGCTCCGATCATCGCATCGCTCGACACCCCGGAGTTGGCCGCAAAATGGATGCATGACGAGTTTAACCACCAGGAATTCATCGGCGGCATTGCTTACGGAGCAACCCGTCAGATCGCCCAGAAAACCCCCCTGGAAATGACGACAAAAGCCGTACTCCTGGCACTGAGACAGTCCGACAACATGGCCGATCAGGCATCCCTCCTTTTGCCTTTCATGGACAAACGGTGCGCAAACTTCATGGCAGAAAACGAGGCCCATCTCCGTCAGCACGCAATCGAAATCGCCATCGGCATCATCGAAAACTCCAGCGCCGTCGGGGCATGGGCGACCAACGCCGTCGAGGCATTGCAAAACGTTGATATCGACTCGGAATACGACCTGACTGAGGGGAATATGCTGATCGCTAACGAGGTGCAGACCCTCTGGGAAGAGGTGACCCCGAGAAACATCGCATTTTTCGCGGCCTGGCTGTGCGCAATCTACCGCTACACTGAATTCGACTATGAGATTGAGATGGCTTTCGTAGACGTCGAAGACCTCTGGGAACTGGAAGGCCACCAGGAGGACGTCGATGACGAATCTCCTGATGGCCTGGCTGCGTAAACGCTAACACGGAGGAATCCTATCGAAGCCAGGGGGACAGCTGGCACCTGCCCCCTGGCAAATGAAACTCCAGTATGTTGTACGCAGAGGACACTATACAGCAGAAACAAGCGATTGTGAATGCGAGCCCCCCCCCTAACAGAATTAAGCCGCGAATACAGCGGAATAAGGAATAAACAATGACCAAGAAATCCAAGAAAAACACCAAGCGTTTGAAGGCCAACGCAAAACGAACCGCAGCCAAGAATCTGGCCCGTAACAAGAAACGTGACGCCCAGAGGGAAAGCGACATTGAGCTGGCATTGCATCGACAGCAGCAGTCCGCAGCCCTTTTGACTGACATTAATCGAGAGCTGAACGAATCTGGTCGATTCTACGTAGAGCTTGACAGGATCAACAGAATGGGATTCGCGCAGACGCCGTTCGCTCTGGCTGCAGCAGAGGCAGCCGATCTCATCTCCCACGACGAGCTGAGGGCGTATCAGAAAGCATGGAAAAAGGGAGACGTCATCGCACTGGCCGCCACCGTTGCTGCCAATAGCCCTGACTTGCTCACGTACACACAAGAAGCGATCCGCTATGTAACCGAGCCGATTGCGCACCTGATTGGGCTTACAGCCACAGACCCTAACTGGAAGGGTTCTAAAGAGGATCTCTATGCATTTATCGCCGAGATGCTCAAGCCCACCGCAGACCAGATCGTAAGCGACATTTTGATTGGGGGTGCTAGAGCCGCCATGCAGGCTTGGTTCGGCACAGGTGAAGATTCTTTTAATGGAATTCTCGACATCACCAACCGGTACATATTCGATAGGGTGCAAACTCAGGCTGCCCGTAACAGAGGCTACTACGAGCAGCTCGCTTTGGATAACGCTCACAGCGTTCTTAAAAATGCAGATCACATCTCCACAAAGTGGAGAGCCGGAGTGAGAATCTTCTTGTCTTTCTTCGATGAGACATTCTTTGAAGACAGCCTCGTTCGCGACGATTTCGTTTTAGACATA
Source organism: Pseudodesulfovibrio sp. lm2024 (assembly GCF_051175575.1). NCBI lineage: Bacteria > Pseudomonadati > Thermodesulfobacteriota > Desulfovibrionia > Desulfovibrionales > Desulfovibrionaceae > Pseudodesulfovibrio > Pseudodesulfovibrio sp. lm2024. The sequence goes on along the minus strand of NZ_CP195092.1, from coordinate 1,088,141 downwards.
GTTACCATGGTCCAGGAAGAAGCCATCCACTTCCCTGCGCGAGAGTTCTCGGCTTTCATTGCCTGGGATGGAGCTATCGATGCTTTTGAGCGCATGGACTTGGAAGGCAAGCCGATTGGCAGAGCCGCGTAACCCAAAAGCCCCCGCCCCGAAGAGGCACCGAATCCTCTTCGGGGCACCCCCTCAGAACAAACGGCCTCCCCCAAAAAAACCACGAACAAGGGCAACACGACATCCGCACCATCAAACCATACAGCACAGACAACAACGCTTTAAGAACAGACCAAGAGACAAACAAAACATATAAAAACAATAAGATAAACACTTATAACACATGTAACACTAAGATATTCATAACATTCCAAACATGCAGCCTAACGCCTCGGTCTTCTCAAGACCAAGTCCAAAATCCACCTGTTACATGTGTTTTTGAATCACGCAGACAACCAGGAGAACATACAATGAGCACTAACGCCCCCTCCACAAAAGATGAAGCCCTCGTCGTCCTCGTGTGCGAGGACGTCGAGGGAATCGAAGCCATAAACAGTTTGCCGACCAGTTACGCGGAATTCGCAACCGGCACCAACCTTCCGATCACGTACTTCACGATATCTGACACACACAATCCGTCCAAAATGTCTTGGAAGAAGCCGCTCACAGAAGACGAGCGCACCGAATGGGCGCACAATGTGCTTAACCAAGGCACTTCCGTTCTCAACAGCCTCTCGCTTCCTCCCATCCTGACGCTCCTGCCCAAGGGTATCGCGAAAATGGATGCAGATGGTCGGCCCCGAGCGGGCGCGTCCAGGCCGGTTCTCAGGGACGTGCCCGTGGCATCCCTCTCGCTCAGCGAGCTGACTTGTAGCCTTGAAGGCGTCGGCACGACCGAAGAGGAACAGCGCACATTCATCGTCGAAGCGGCCAAGGAGATCTCCCCGGCCTTCAGGGAGAACATCGAGAGTGAGGAAGCAGGATCAGGCCCAGAGGCTCCGTGGGAGACTCCCCTGTGGAAGAAGGTCGTCGAAGCCGTTCCGGTCTCTGAGGTGTACTCGACCTACGGCGAGCACATATACCCCTCGGAGGCCGAACGTTTCAAATGTCTCCTCGGCCACGACAGCATCGACGGCAAGGACGTCATCTGCAAGGACGATCGTCACTGGGAGTGCCTCACCTGCGGAGCAAGCGGAAACTCGTTCCAGCTCTTCCACAAGCGCAAGGGGGCTCGGGACAAGGACGGGAATAGCCTGTGGGTCAACAACAGCAGGGAATTCTCCAAGCTGGCGGGCCGGGAGCTTTCTGAAGAGTGGTGCAAGTTCATCAAGGAACGCGAGCAGACGCGCAAAAGCCAGCGGTCTGAGGACAGGGAGAATGCGATCATGCGAGGGCAGGCAAGGCTTCACGAAATGAACGAAACGTTCTTCGTCGCGCCTTACAATGGCAAAACCTTCGTCTTGGAAGAGGCCTCGGACATGCACGGCAACTTCGAACTTATCCCGCACACTCCCCCGAACTTTCGGACTCAGTTCGACAGCGAGAAGATCACCGTTCTTTCCTCCTGCGGCAACCTGGAAACCAAGAGCCTCGGCACGCACTGGCTGTACTGGGAAGGCAGAAGGTCATACGATCGTGTTGAGTTCTACCCTGACGAGTTCCCGAAAGATATTCAGGGCAAACGATACAACCTCTGGCGCGGGTTTGAGGTTGAGCCTCGCAAGGGTGCTTTCCCCAAAATCGAATACCACCTCAAGCAGGTATGGTGCGGCGGCAACGAAGAATACTACAAGTACCTGATCATGTGGTTCGCCCAGCTGTTGCAGTTCCCTACAGAGAAGCCTGGAGTCGCACTGGTCATCAAAGGCAAGAAGGGAACCGGCAAGAGCACCATCCTGGAAGGCATATTCGAGCACATTCTGGGCAGAACCTATGCGACAGTCGACCTCGGCGAGCAGGCGACGGGCAAGTTCAACCACCACCTCCGTGGCAAGCTCCTGCTGGTGCTTGAAGAGGCCATTTGGGCAGGCTCTAAGAGCGACGAAGGCCGGATCAAGAACATGATCACTGGCCCACGAGCCAGGTACGAACCCAAGGGAGTAGACTCCTTCGAGGAGCGATCGTACATGCGGTTAGTGTTCATCAGCAACGAGAAGAGAGCGGTGCCAGCCTCCCTGGATGAACGCAGGTACTTTGCCCTTGAGGTGAGCAACATAAAGCAGTGTGATGTTGCCTACTTCAAGGAACTCCGGCACGAGATCGACAACGGAGGCAGAGAGGCGTTCATGGATTTCCTGCTGAGTTTCCCTGTCGACCACGAGGCAATGCGACAGCCTCCGCGTGCTCCAGCTCTCTGGAACGACATCTACGAGGGACTCCCTCTGGTAGAGAAGTGGCTTTTCGACAGCCTCAACACTTGCGCCGACGAGATCGACGATCCTGAGCGAGAATTCCTGTGGGGAGGAGGTCACGTCCCTACGCGAGCCTTCTTCAACGATTTCATGGCGTACAAATCTGAACGGGAGAAAATGAAGGGCTATATCGGGCACAACGACATCACACGCCAGAAAATGCTGACCCAGTTTCTGTTGTCCTTCTTTGAGGAGTTCCCATACAAGACGCACCGCAAGCAGCGCTGTATCCACGTAACCAGCCTGAAGCGAGCCAGAGAGATTTTTGAATCTCACGTAAGGTATGAAGTTGCTTGGGACGATCTGCCGACGGCCTCTAATGACGACGATGAAGCCCAGCACACTTGCCATCTCAGCGACGACACGGAGTTGGCTAGCGGCTACTTCCCGGGAGGGTCCACGCCGAAGAATTTGAAGGAGATTCTAGACAGAAACCGGACTAGATTCTTGCAGGAAAAGAAGAACTCCAGCCGCGACAGATTCTCCATTAGCCCTGATGATCCGTTCTATGAAGAGGAGCGCCGACCAGCGCCAGAGGAAAGCTACGACCCATTCTTCGAGGAAGAGATGCGGCCTGCGCCTGAGGAAGAAATTCCCCCCTTTTTCGAGGACGAATTGAGTCCCGAAAGATGCCCTGATTTCAACATCAGCAGCAACGACTGGTTCTTCCAGGATGAGATAGCCGCAGCACACGCTGACGATTAGCCACAATGAAGGGCGTCCCGGCCACTACCAGGACGCCCTTCTCATATTTCTGCCAACAACTACCCTTCCTGTACGTAGCCGTTATCAATGATCGACCTCATGATCACGAACCAATCCTCGCCGCTGATCCTCCGCCAATCCTTCTGTGTGTAGCGCTCTGTCTGCAAGGTCCCGTTACCAATCATCAAAAAAGCCTTTGCGCCCGTGTCGCCGTTCTTCTGAATCATCACCGTCTGCGCCGCAGGGCACGTGTAGATGACCGCTATCATCAAAGTGAGCGCGACGTCGCTCTTGCGATTGACCATCGTCACGATGACCTTGTGGATGCCTTCCGTGCCGTCCGGTTCAGGCTTCGTGAACCTGTCAAACCTGAAATCGACGTCCACAGTGAAGCCCCTATCGTGGAAATATCGGCAAACGCCAACGTAATTCTTCATCGGCACTTGGTACACCGGGTCCCAGAATACGTCGGTCAAAGAGGTCTCCACGATCTCCATCTCCTCGGATGTCAAATCGCTCGGCAGCCTGATCCAGTCATACTCGGCCAGCTTGGACGGAGCCTTTGGAATTGGCTCAGCCTTCGGCTCATCTTCCGCCAAGGCGACATTGTCGATGCACAGGCCCCAATGAGGATCATTCACAACGTCTCCGGTGACGCTGCCCGTATTGTCCCAGTGGTCGTCGAGGTACGCCAAGAGCTCTTCGCTCAAGCCCGAATCTGGGCCACAGCCAATCATGATCCAGTTTCCCTCGACCTGAATCCGCCTGAAATTGTCCCCAACCCCTTGAAACTCTGTAGTGATTGGACCTGTGAACGTTTCGGCTGCCGCAGCCCCGCACATCATTGTCAGCATCAATGCCAATGTCGTCACGAATTTTCGCATATATATCTGCCTCCTATAGTCCAGACAAACGACTTACAACCGCTTCGTGAACGCAAAAGGCCGAAGGCGCAGCCTTCGGCCCATGCTCACCCCAGCCGAAATCAAGTGCTACCACTCCCTGAGCGGAGCGCCCGCATTGTCCTTGAAGCTCCCGCTCGCAATGGCGATTGCGTCCATGATCGCGCCGATGAAGAACAGGCCGCCCGTCAGCAGGTACAAGATACCCTTGCCGATCCGGCCCACGTAGAACAAGTGACCGCCGATGATTCCAAGAGCGATGCACAGGATCAAGGCCGTCTTGCGGCTCTTCTCGGACGACAGCGTGGTGTACCTGCCGCCTCCGTTCACGTTGACGTTGATGGTCTGCCCCTGGCTCGATGCCTGCTCCGTGGTTCCTTGGCTCATGATGGATTCTCCTCGTATTCGTTTCCGATGGCGTAAATACCAAGACAGAACACCGATATATCAACCCATTTACAAAAAGTAAATATATATCAGGTCCACATCCGCCAACCACGGATATATCCAGGTACTCGGAGGCGCATATGGATGACATTCTGCTCAAGCTAGGCAAGAGGATTCGGGAACTCAGACAGAAGAACGGGCTGTCTCAAAGCAGGCTGGCCGAGATGGCTGGCCTCAATGACAAGTACCTCGGCGAGGTCGAAAGGGGCGCAAACAACATCTCCGTCAAGAACCTCGGCCAGATCGCGGTAGCCCTTGGAGTCGAGACTTATGAGCTGCTCGACGGCTCCCACGAGTACGAGGTCGACCGCAAGGAACTCGTCCAGAAGCTCCACAAGATCATCGAATCAGCGTCTGATGAGAACCTCTGCGCCATCTACGGCTTCGCCTCTGACATCGTGAACTAAATTTTCTTTCCGTCCACATAAATAGAAATGTGAGCGGCTTGCGGATCGTCTGCCCGCCCAACTCATGTTTTCTATTATTATATGTAATACGGAGAGATACGATGTTGAACGACGTCAATTTCCAGGAGCTTTTCGCCGATCTCGGCCTCAACTCGACAACCAGGGGAGGCAACCTCGTTTGCCCTTTTTGCGGCGAAACAGCATTCAGGCCGTACAGCGACAACGGCGTCGCCCGGTGCCATGCCTGCACGTGGTCCGGCAACGCCATTAACCTCGTCAAGCAGGTTGATGGCGTGGACAGCGACAAGGTTCTCGCCACGCTCATGGACCTTTACGACCATGAGCACAACGCAAGCCGCAGAACTTGGAATGATACAGCCCGCAAGCTCGCCAAGGATCTCGACTTCCTTGCCCAGGCCCGCGCCTACTTCGCCTTTTACAAGTCGGACCGCATGGGCACATCCTATTACCAGAATCAGTGCGGCTACAGCCGATCTCACTTCACCAAAGTCCTGAACGGCCAGTTCGAGAAGGTCTCGCCCAAAGCCTGGAACGAGATCGTGGCGTTCTTGAGGAGAGCGCTCAACGTCGGACAGCTGAGGAAGGACATGATGATGGGGTCGGGGTACTGGATGGAATGCATCAAGGACAAGGAATTGCTCAGGGAGCGCGTGGATAAGTTCAGATAGCCAGACTGAATTCATGGCGAATGGGAATGGGCGTTTGTGGGTATGGCCTGCAAATGCCCTTCTTGTTTTTTGAACAGCCTTTTTTGAAGCACGCTTGATGTCCACGATCTGTAGCTCATCCAGCAATCGTCCCATTCAGTCAATCACGATTCAGAACCCATTGAATGTGTCATTGTGCGCTTCGCGCATGACCACGCTCACCGGAAGAGGTGGGCAACGCCCACCCAACCGATGAGCGATGCTCATGGATGCATTTCTTGAAAGAAATCCACCCAGGCTGAATCGCTCCCGCCGCTTCACCTCTGCTTGCTACTATTTATCGGATCAATGTTTCCACGATCGTACTTTTTCCCACTTTCCCTAAAAAAATTCATTTTCCGAATTTTTCTTCACGGCCTCACGTTCACGATAACACCCCACAAATGTTAAGTTTTTGGCAAAAGTTAACATTCTTCAAAAAGTGACTGTGATTTCGACAAGTTATCGACACCTCGACATCGTCCATCCTGAAAATGTTAAAAATGCACGCAAAATCAAGCAGATACTTAACATTCGAAAATGAGCCCCAGAAACGACAATCACCCTCCCAAGGGAAGTTCCATCACCGTCGAGCCCATCCGCTCCCTGGAAGCGATCTCGGCCATCAAAGAGATGCTTCACGGCAAGCCGCGAGACCTGTTGCTCTTCGTGATCGCGACCAACAACGGCATCCGTTGCGGAGACCTCCTGCGGCTCAAGGTCGGAGACCTGCGCGGCAAGAACGTCGACGACACCATCGCCATCAAGGAGTCCAAGACGGGCAAGGTCAACGTCCTCGCCGTCAACGATTCCGTCCACACGGCCCTGACGAGATTCCTCGCGTCAGGCTCGTTCAGCGACGTCGAGTACCTGTTCCAATCACAGAAGGGAAAGAACCAGCCCCTGACCATCCAATCGGTCAACCGCATGGTCAAATCGTGGTGCCATGATGCTGGCCTCGACGGCAATTACGGAGCCCACAGCCTGCGCAAGACGTTCGGCTATGTGCAACGCGTTCACTTCGGCGTCGGCTTCGAGGTCTTATGCAAGCGATTCAACCACGCCTCGCCAGCCGTCACCATGCGCTATCTCGGCATCAGCGATACGGAAGTAGTCAGCATCCTGAAAAATTCCATTTAATTTGGCGAGGCAAGTTTACTTATGCACCAGGTCTATGAGGTTATAACAATGGAGGGAGCAGTACCCTCCGTTTGGATAAACCATTTCACATAGGAGGATACCAGCAATGAGCAGGCCCATCACCGTTGAGAGACAGTTTTACACACAGAAGGAGGCAGCCGAATACTGCGGCTACTGCGTCGTCACGTTCCGGCAGTTCGCCAAGGATTACGAGATTCCCAAGTGCGGCCCGAAACGGGACCGATACCGCAAGGAGGATCTGGACGATTTCATGACCGACCCGGCCAGCTTCCACAACCCCGTGCGCACGCGAAAGCCCGGTTTCGTTCCGGTGGAGGTATAGGTGAGCGTCGGAAAAACCCAGGACGGGCGTTTCTACGTCCAATACAGAGTTTCGTACCGAAAAAGCCCGAAGCGTGAGTATTTCGGGAGAGGAGTTGAAGCAAAGAAGGCCGCCAGGGAACGCGACGCGGAAGTCAAGCTGATGAAGAGCCGTGAAGAGGAGGTCAGGGAGAGCCATGTCTACCTTGATGAGCTCGCCCAGACGTATCTCGACCACGAGAAGGCCAGAGGGCGTAAGCAGAAGTTCCTCAACGAGGTCCGAAACCGACTCAACAAGTCATACCTGCCCGCCCTGAACCATGTTCCGATCCACAGGCTCACGGCAAAGGACTTCGACAAGCTGGCAGTGGCCTACTCCGGTCTCTCCAACAGCTCGTTCAACCGCTACATCACGTACCTGAACGTCATCTTCAACTTCGGAGTGGACTTCGAATACATCGAGAAGAACCCGATGGAGGCTTGGCGAAAGCGCGTGATGAAACGCGAGAAAACGCGAGAGCTTGAGATCACCCTTGAGGACATCCAGGCCATATACCACCACGCCGCGCCGCACGTGCAGAAAGCGATCAAGCTGACCTTCAACACCGGATGCCGCCCTGGTCAGTCCGAGCTGCTCAAGATCAAGTACAGCGATGTGGACTACGCCAACGAGCGTGTCAGGATTCGCGGGACAAAGACGGCCAGGAGCGACCGATACGTTCGCCTGTTGCCGGAATTCCTCAACGAAATCAAAGAGTGGGAAAAGGAAGCCAAATGCGAGTACATAATCGAGTTCAGAGGTAAGCCCGTCAAAGGGTATGCCAACGCGTTCAGGAACGCGGTCAAGAAGTCCGGCATCGGCAAGACGGTCGTTCCGTACCACCTGCGCCACTTCTTCGCTTCCACCCTGCTCGCGGGCAAAGCTGACATCAAGGCGGTATCCTCGCTCATGGGTCACTCCGGCCCAGGGATGCTGTTCAGGACTTACTACCACCTGATCGGCGAAGGCGAAAGAGAAGCCATCGAGAAACTGCCAAAAACCTAAGCCAAGCAACAGCTTGGGTGCTGTTTTGTCGCCCCGAGCTCCATCCTTCCAAGCCAGGACAAGACCATGAAGAATTTCCTTTCCATAGCGGAAGGCAAGCTCGTCAATGACGGGATGCAGCCGACCGCCAAGGCTAAGCTCGCCCTTCTGACGGACTCCGAGGACGCCCAGCCTTCATTCCCGTTCATATTAGAAAACCTCGGCCTTCACGCCTGCCTGGAAGCCATGAACGCCGCTCCCTACGAGCACGAAAATTTCATAGAGAAGACACTCAGGCTGCTCGCCATCGACGCGGCTTACCGCACCATGCCGCTCTGGGAGAACGCCGAAGTCGCCCAGGACGGGCTCAAGGACCTCCTGCGACTGGCACACCTGTACGCACACGACGAGATCGAACACGAAGAATACCAGGAACGGATGTGGGAGGTAGCCCAGCCTATCATAGGCGATGATAAGGCGGACAGAAGCTTGGCCGCCGCATATGCTGCAAGGGACTGCGCCCTATTCGCCGCCTCACACAATCTCATCCCGGCTCTGAACAGAGCCATCGAGGCCGTACAGGCTTACCACGGGGACATCGCAAGAGGGTGCACCTACAGCTACAAGGCCGACCAGGAACAAGCCCTGCACTTCGCCTGGGACCACGGAGGCCCGATCTCACTTGGAGCCACGTTCGCTGTCACATCCTGGCACGTCCTGGCCGCTGTCGAAGCCGAAATTTGGCACGTCGCATACACCATCGCCGACGAGTTGCTCAGATTTGTCGAATACGAGAACGTCGGAACCACCGAAAAGGAGATGAAGAGTTTTCTCCTGGAAGTCCTGGCGTCAGCGGGAAAAGACATCGCCTACGAAGTGTTGCACAAGGGCGCACGGCGCGTGATCGATGCGGCTATGGCTGCCGAATCGTTTGAGGAAGCGAGAGAGCTGGCGCATAACGCCGCTCGGGGAGTGTTCAGAGACGCCTGCTCCAATCCCGACATGTTCGAACAGTTGGCGATCGGCAGAGCGGCCATCGCAGCAGCCTGCCAAGATTTCGAGAACGAAGAGACTTTCGCCATCTGCCACGCCCTGCACTACCTCCACGAGGGGAGCTTCTATAAGGTTCACCCGATCAACGTCAAAGCGGATGAGATGGCCAAGCGCGTCGCCCTAGACGCACGGAAGGGGCTTAGCTTGGAGCAAATGGCGTATGCTACCGCAAGTAGCTACGTTGGCAGCGTCGAGATGGGCATCCAGTCAGATGTCCTGGGGCGGCTTTTGACTAACTCTTAGTATCCCGTCCAAGGGTCAAACAATGTGGGGCAACTTCTCCCCGTACGAATGCAGAGTTTTGTTGGTTCATTTTTTAATTAACTATGCTACAAAATTCATTTTTAAAGTTTACCGGAGAGTCATGCTTTGATGTCATTAAGTAGAAGGACATCCCTGAATTTGATTTGATTTTCAGCTCTCCATACAGGCAAACTGGAATTTCGTAATTATCTTTAAACCTTCGGTCAGGGCCGCCATTTTTATTTGGATGCTTCCATGTATGACCGACAACTTTTGCGTCATGCGGTGGGTTCTCTTCAATAAACTTTGTGGTGTTATCGGTAATAGAAACACCGCCGTACTCCACAAAACCAACTCCCTTGCTGTCGTAAACAAGGATTCCATCTGGCAACATGTATAATGTTTGCTGCCGTGCCTTCATTACAGGCACATCAATATTGGTGTTCACCCAAGGGGGTTTGCCCTCTCCAACTTGAACAGCTGATCTGCTGATAAGATTGCTTGCACCTGCGTTTAATTTTGATTCATGAGAATCATAAATATTGCGAGAATCTACCAAGGCCCAGACATTAGCATTTGAGGCAAGATTGTTGAAAGCAGATAGCAGCTTCTTGAAAGACTCACCCTTATCGTCTTCGAATTCATATGTAATTGTGACTGTGCGTCTTTTAGACTCCCAGACAGCCATTGCAATTGTAGCCAAAGTACCTATGATCGCTGTGGCAATTCCGACCGTCTTGTTACTGTTTAATAAAACAATTGACAGGAAAAGGAAAAAGCCACCACACAAATAGTCAAACCTGAATCCTTTGTATGAGTTATTAAGGGTTGAGATGAGTTCCTCTCTTGATTTTGATGTCAATTCCTGTGAGCTCGCAGAATTAAACTGAACAGCATCAGGATGAGAAGAAGGAACAATTTCTGTTTCCCTCGGGGGCGTGCCGTCATTTGTAGGCGCAGAATCTCCTCCTCCTACTTCCTGACGATAATAAAGCCCATATCTGCCTGCATGTAGATAGCTTTTTCCATTGGGACGGACACCTACTCTAAACCCTTTAACGCCAACCGATGCGCCAATACCACTCTTGGACAAGTTAAATCTTACTGGTCCAAGCCGTACAGATTTTCTTAGATAAAATGCCATTTCATCATCCTAGTTGTGACTAATTCATCTAGCGCATGAAATACGTTGAGAGGCAATTGCCGAGGTACTCATTAACCTTCTGCGAGAGCCGCTTAACCCCCAGGATATCCGCCAAGTCCCGGACTCGGTCTTTGCTCATCACAAGTTCAGGATGGTCAGCTATGAGCCCGAATAGTTCGTGGCGCGAGATGTCTGTGACGGCTCTGCCTTCTATGGACCTGTACGGCACCTTTTCCTGGTAAGTTCCGGGTGACCAGACAAAAGTCGCCTTACCTTCCTTGCGGAGTTCATTTTTTCCGAGACAGGTATCGATTTGCTGCCTGATATTGGCCCCAGTCCTTTTCCAACCATGGGCTTTGCAAATGGTCCGGGCAAGTCGGTCGGCCTCGATGGGACCCTCTATCTCTACCAGATAGTCGATCAGTTGACAGAGAATCGGTGTGTACCCGGCATCGAAGAAACGGTCTGCATTTGGTTGGACGGGCCATTCGATGGATGAGACGTTACTTGATGCCGTCGAGTCATCCACACCGGTTGATTTGGCATATTTTGAGCTTTGATCTGGTGGTTCCGGATCAGAATACGGAAGCTCAAGTTCATTGCTTACATTGGGAAGCTTGACTTGTCTTGAAATCCGAGGCTGCAAAACATGCTCTTCTTCCGGTTGCGATTTCATTGTTTCCGCAACAAGCTCTTCAGGCACGTCTCTCCATTCTTCATTTTGCTCGGCCTGTTCTTTGGCCTGGGCTTCTAGTTCCTTCTCCTTTTGGCGGGAGTTTTCAAGAACCTCCTCCAGTTCTGTATGAACCCGTTTGAGCGCTTCCTTAGGATTCATGAACCAGTCTGTTGACCATATGCGGATGATGTTCCACCCGAGGTTACATAGGACCGCTTCACGGATTTTGTCTCGATCCCGCGCGCTTGCGGAACTGTGGTAGGTTGCGCCGTCACACTCAACGCCCGCCAGGTAGGCACCTGCGTGATCGGGATGGACCACGCCCAGGTCGATTCGGTAACCCGAGACGCCGACTTGCGGTCGGATCTCCCATCCTTTGTCCATAAGGGCGGACATGACGGCCTCTTCAAACGGACTCTCTGGACTGCCAATCCCCGGTCTTACTACGCTTGGAAGGGCAATTGGGCCGCGTTTCGCGTAATCAAGGAAAGTTTTGAGATGGGCCACACCAAGGGCCTTGGTCCGCGATGTGTCGATGTCATCGGCCTCAATTGATGAGAAGACATGCATTTCGGATCGGGCGCGCGTCACGGCGACGTTCAGTCGTCTTTCTCCTCCATCCCGATTGAGCGCGCCGAAACTCATTGACATTTTGCCTCCATTATCTAGCCCGAAGGTAATGGAGAAGCACATGATGTCCCGCTCGTCTCCCTGGATGTTTTCCAGGTTCTTGACGATAACCGGTTCTTCCCGATTTTCGCTGAAGAACCATTCAAGCTTCGGATTGGAACGTCGGGCCTCGTCAAAAAGATTGAGGATCAGTTCCTGTTGCTGGATGTTGAACGTGATGACGCCGAGGGTCGGTCTTGTCTCCTTTGGGAGTTGTAGCCAGCGTTCCAGTCGTGACCTGGCAAACCCGACGATTTCTCTTGCTTCCGTGATGTTGGTACGGCCCGTGCCTCTCGCATACGCGCCGTCGTTTTTGTGAAAAACAAGGGCATCTGATTCTGTTTTGGGCGAAGGGAAGGTGATGAGCCTACCACCATAATAGTGATGGTTCGAGAACGAGATCAACGATTCATCTCGGCTTCGGTAATGCCAGTTCAACTGGACTTCCGGCAGGCCCGCCGCACTGGCTTCTTCGAGAATACTGGGCAGGTCTTTTTCATATTCGGCAAGGTCTTCCTCGTCCTCGTCATCGGTACGACCGAAGAAGTTGGTGGGTGGCAACTGTTTCGGGTCGCCCACGATGATGGATTGTTCTGCCCTGGCAATAGCCCCGACCGCATCCCATGTCGTGATTTGGGAGGCTTCGTCGAAAATGACCACATCAAATTGAGTCTGGTCAGCGGGAAGGTATTGAGCCACTGAAAGCGGTGACATGAGCATGCATGGTGCCAGCTTGGTGAACACGGTTGGCGTGTTTTCGAGCAATTTGCGGATGGAAAGGCTCGGTCGTTGCAGCCCAAGCTGGTGCCTCAATGTTCCCAATTCCGAGCGGCGAGGGACGCTATCCCTGGCCGGAAGCCCATGCGAGGTCTTAATCAATACTTGGTCCGAGGCCATTTTTTGAACGGCTTCGTCTCTCTTTCGAAATTCTCGTATCAAATCTTCATGGGACCATTGGCGGAAGCCACGAAGCTCAGAACTGGCGTCTATGACGAGAGGCAGCCACCAATGGAAATATGCCACCCGGAAATCCAACTTGGCGTTTTCGATCTGCCCGGTTCGCAGTGCCTTCAGAAATGGATCAAGACCCAGTGCCCGTGCTTCCTCTCTGACCGCCACCCAACGGACCCAATCCGCAAGTTGAGTCTTGTGGGCGATCAAATGTCGCAGGTCCGTTTCAAGGGACTCTATCGACTGGATATGCAGCTTTCCCTTGGAATGGACAGCGTAGGCTTCACAGGCCGATTTGAATTCCCTGAGCGCTGAGTGAAATGCCGTTGCCATGCGTTCGGCGTCAGGTTGTTGCTGCCCGTGGTTGAGCAGGGAGTCCAATGCGGCTCCAAACTGCTGGGCATCAGAGGCATGACGCCGAACATCGGCGAGCGCTTGTTGCAGATCCTCAGCACCTTTGAGATATTCCAACACGTTGGAATGGTCGGTTTCTTCGTTTCGAAATACCGGAAGCCCTGCCAGCTCGCTCTGGTCGATGGTTTCAATGTTGTTTTGGATTTCCCGCAGGGGAATTATTTCCGAAGCGACATCCACCTTGCCGTCCGCTGCATAGCTCTGGAGAAGTTTACCGATTCGCCTGCGCCCGAAGGCCGAGAATGGCCACATTTTGGCATTTGCCTCGCGCCATTGACGGTCGATGTCGTCCACGGGGATGCGTTTCAGTTCGGCATTTTCGTAGCTGGCCGTGAGGTTCGACCGCGCCTGGCGAATGACGGTGATGGCGGCGTCGAGAGATGCTGCGGCTTCTTCCAAACGGCCCAATTCCGCATCTACGACCTTGCTGTAGTCCTGCCTGGAAGCGATCCGGCAGACTTCATGGAATCGATTGAGTTGCTTTATGCGCTCAAGATTTGTTTCTTCAGCGTCCGGTAGCCCTATCTTATGCGCCAAGGCCTCGGCTGTTTCCTTGAGTTGGGGAATAGTGGCCAAAATTGATTCGGCGTGTTCAATCAGGCTGTTTTGCCAAGAAAACGTCCATTCCTCAGCGTCGATGCTGTCGAATCCCTTGCAGTCGCGGACAATGGTGTGAATCCTGTCCGCGCGTATTGCGGTCTCCTCAAGCCTGGCGAACATGCCAGGGTCATGCGCCTTGAGATTGTCGAACGTAAGGGCGAACCGTGGGCGATGTCCGGTGACAATGCCGATGGCTTGGAAAACACTGAAGCCATGGCTGCCGGGTGCGTGAAGTTGTTCCACATACCTGTTGAGCTCGTCCCTTGCCTCTTCCAGTCTGCTGGTTGCACGGGTCCATGAATCTGTAGCGTATGTCTCGCTGCGTTCCCAAGCGGCTTCCAGTTGAGCCAGAACACGTTTCCTGTCGGATTTATTGGAGTGGAGTTCAAGGCAGACGTCGCCAAGCCCGTATGCCTTCAATCGGCGGTAAACCACGTCCAGCGCCGCTGATTTCTCCGCCACAAAAAGGACGCGTTTCCCCACGGAGAGGCACTGGGCGATCATGTTGGCGATCGTCTGGCTTTTCCCTGTGCCGGGAGGGCCGATGACAACGAAGTCGTGTCCGTTCATGGCCGCAACAACGGCAGCCAACTGGGAGCTGTCGGCGGGAAGCGGAGTCAGCAGGTCATGCAGGGGGATCTTTTTGTCGATCTCGTTGGGCAGGGGAAGACAGGGGCCGTCACACGCTTGGACAAAAGGAGTCTCGGGCGAGTCTATGAGATGTTTGACAAGCCGGTTGTTTCTCAGGTCCTCGGTTCGGTCGACCAAATCCTTCCACATGAGATACTTGGCAAAGGAAAACGTGGAAAACGCCGCCTCTTCAACAACTTCGAATCCTGGGATGTCCCGCACGGCCTGGCGCATGAGCGAGAAGACCAAAGGGACGTCGATACCTGATTCGTCTTTTGGGAGCTCTCCTTCCAAGGACGGAACCCTGAGTCCGAAATCCCGTTGCAAGAATTGAAGGAGGGTCGAGTTGATGCGGATGTCATCCTCATGGTGTGCAAGATAAAAATCCGATTTCGCCGAACGACGTTTCAGGGAAACCGGGAGCAGGAGGATGGGAGCCCGATACAGCGTCGGGTCGTTTTCCGTTTTTTTCCACCTGAGGAAGCCCACCGCCAAGTAGAGGGTGTTGGCGCCCCCTTCCGCGAGTTCACTGTTGGCCTTGCGGAAAAGCGTGACCAGCCGGTTGCGCATGTCTGTTCCGGGCAGCGGAATGCAGAGCTGCTTGCGCTCCAGGGCGTCCTTGGCGAACTCCTCATGGATGTCTTTGCCGTATTGTTGCTGATACAATTCCGGATCACGTGCCCCGACAGGGTTTTCATCCTTGAGGGATATGACCCGAAGGCGGCTTCCGTCCGCCAGCATGTCTTCCAGTCTCGGAAGAGCCGGGCACAAGACCGGGATGGTCTGCTTGGTGTCCTTGAAGTTGAGGAGGCGATTTCGAAGAGTCAGGTCAAGGAGCTTTCGTTGCCAGCGGTCTATCCTGTCCTGAGCTGTCTGGGGCGTTTCGTCGATGACTTCGCCTGGCAACATGCCGAAGTCTGGTTCCGGCGGGAGAGCCGCCGGGGCAACTTCCTCTGCGGCTTCCTTTGATGATTCTACGACATGATGGGCAGCGAGGGGGGTGACACCCGCAAAACGAGCCCTGCGGATGTCCACGGCACGCTCGAAGTCGACTTCGTTTTTTTCGTTGAGTTTCACCCTGGCGTTTTGAACCGCTTGGGTGAAGTCCGCTACGGGGCGATTCGTTACCAAGGTTGTTTCGAAGGCCACGAATTCCCGTGCCGCGATGGCTTTGCGGAGTTCGACGACATCCGGTTCTTCAATGGAGGGCAGGGTCTTGTCCGCAAGCCAGACGCCTGTAAAGGCGTGTCCCTTGGTAAAGATAATGACAGGGTTGAGCCCCGCCGCTTCAAGCGCACCAGCAAATAGCAGCGAGCTGTCGAGGCAGGTGACCAACCCCTCGTCGTGTATCCGCCGCGGCCCTCGGACTTTCTGCCCTCTGGATTCAAAAGAGGCGGGAGGCTGTGCATAGCTCAGTGCCTTTTCTGTGATGGCCGACCATATACCGGCAGCAAGCATATACGCTCGTTTTGGATCTTGATCCTGATATCCATTGAGCGCCCCATTATGACCGCCCTTTTCCAGGAGCGCACTTGCCCTTTTGCAAATTTTGGCGACAACGGGATCGTTTGGCGAGACAAACGCAGCGAGAATGCTGGCCATCTCACCCAAGCCGCCCCATTCGTCTCGCGCCAGAAGCCTGATGGGCAGAATCTGTTCGCCCAAGGCCGCCTCGTTCTGGCGAAGCCGGAAGGTCAGTTGTCCACGCTCAGCTTCGTTGAGCCCATCGAAAAAAGCGAAGTCGTATTCCAACCTCAAGTCGGAGAGGGATACGTCGCTATTGGCATGTATTCTGTCTATGGTCCATGTCTTGTTTCGGCAAAACGGGGGGTGAGGAGTGAGTTCCAGGGTGATATTCTCAACAAGCGCATCCGAGATGTTGCGGATTTGGATGCTACGCAGGAAGGGAACCGAATTTTGCGCGGAGGCAAAATTGATGCATTCGGCTGCGGATATTAACAAAGTCAGCGTGTTGTCCGTATTCATTCACTGCCTCGAACTGATCAGGGTAGGTGTAAGCTTTCGCTTTCCATTAAAGTTAATCGATACACAATATAGAAGAGGTTGAAAAGGCTCAGAACTCAAGATTTAAATGGTTTTTGCAGGGTTGGTATGGCCTGTTCGTGACTCTCCCGACATTATCAATCCAGGGCGGAGGATATGAAGGCCTCGGAGGCCATTCTGAATGTTTATATTTCTGGGAGATACATGGGTCCACTTCATCGGACCACTGGTATTCTAGCTACCCGCTTGGCGGACAAAACCGAAGTGTACAAATCGCGTCGCACCCCGTATAATGAGTTCGGAAATTGGCATTGAATTTTAGATTGAAATTTTACCATTTCGTGATAAATATTCTATCATGCTTAGACGAAATATCACCCAAGACATCCTTGAGGCACTGGCCGACTCACCCGTTCTCTTCCTGCGCGGAGCGCGGCAGGTAGGCAAGAGCACTCTGGTCAAAGACCTGCTCGCTGACACGTTCGAAGCCAAATACGTCACCTTGGACAACGCCACGGCTCTAGCCTTGGCTGGCGGTGACCCTACGGCATTCATCGCAGGGCAACCACGGCCTCTGATCATCGACGAAGTTCAGCGGGTGCCGGAGTTGCTACTGGCAATCAAAGAGGCTGTGGATGCCGATCGGAAGGCGGGACAATTCCTGCTGACTGGCTCTGCCAACCTCCTGACGTTGCCCCTTGTGAGCGACTCCCTTGCCGGACGCATGGAGATACAGACTTTGTGGCCGATCTCTCAGGCCGAAGTGCATGAGCGCAAGACGGATTTTGTGCAAGCCCTGTTCGACAAAGACTTCGTGCAGCAAAGCGCAGCCGAAGGGTACGACCTGCCAGACATCTTGATAGCAGGGGGCTACCCGGAAGCCATGGCGCGTAAAACGCAAAAACGACGAAGCGCATGGTTCGACTCTTACCTGACAACTATTGTCGAGCGTGACATACGCGACATCGCCCGTATTCAGGAAACGGCGACCATGCTCAGATTGGTGCGCTTGCTCGCAACGCGTACGTCAAGCCAGCTCAACCAGTCCGAGGTATCCAGAACACTACAAGTGCCGAATGCAACGCTGGGCCGATACATGGACCTTCTTGAGAAGGTATTCCTCATCCACTTCTTGCCAGCTTGGGCTCCCAACCTCGGCAAACGTCTTGTCAAGTCCCCTAAGCTTTACATGGTGGACTGCGGACTTGCGGCCCACCTCATGGGTGCAGACGCTGATAGGCTGGCAAACACGCCGGAACTCGCAGGCCAACTCCTTGAAACCTTCGTGGTCAACGAAATACTCAAGCACCTGACGTGGAGTACTGTTTCGGCCACCCCTTATCACTTCCGCACTCATGCAGGCCTTGAGGTAGACCTCATTCTGGAAAAGCTGTCCGGCGAGATCGCATGCGTTGAAATCAAGCACTCCGCACAAGTCGTGCCCAAACACTTTCGCGGCCTAAAAGCAGTTAAAGACGATCTCGGAGATAAGTTCCAATCAGGCGTGGTGCTATATGGTGGAACGGAGGTGGTCCCATTTGGTGAGGATATGTTCGCGGTCCCTATCAGCGCACTATGGAGATAGGCGCATGGAACACAAGAGACATCCAACATCCAAAATCGAAATTCAGCTACGCCGCTTGGAACATGTCGTGGCCTCCCAAGCGATAGAAGGTAACCCGTTAACCGAAGAGGAGATAGAGATCTTTAAGAACTGCATTCTAAAAGACTGCTCTTTTGAGGAGCGTACTGCCATTTCCCGAGAAAGCTTTCCAGGTTACGAGCAAGCATCTTAACCGGCTAATTAGGCCAAAAAAGTAATGCTCCCGTAGTAACTATATGTACCAAGAGAAAGAAAAACTTGGCATTCTTCGGTTGCACTTTCAATAAGCGACGACAGATAATCGACGGAAATACCAACACAAACAAAATACAAACCGGGATAAAAGATATCAGCAAACAATGAAAAACAACAAAAATGACGCCAAAGAAGCAAAACAACGCACTTAGTGTGAATGCAGACTCTACGACGCTAAGATTGCTCACCCCAAACAAAGTAGCAAACCTTGCAAAATCGTAAAAAATTCCCGACTCAAATCCAGTATACTTTTGAATAAGAAGATACAACCAAGGTGAAGCTATACATATCGCAATAAACTCAGAATCTTTTTTGACAATCTCAACAAATTTTAAACCATCTTTTAATGACACCCATGCGAAAAGAAATAGAAGAGGTGCTGGAGCAAGCCAAGCGACATTGGCAATTCTACCTAATGAATAAAACAAAATGGTCGAGATAACTGCAAGGTAGCCGGTAAAACGCCTAATATGAACAAGCTCTGACTTATAACTCGCATAACCTCTCCATCTTAATAAACACAAACCAGCTTTTGAAAGCTTCTCTAACGCTTCCTTGCCAGATCGATGCTCTCGAATCTGAGATTGAAGGGTTACTATGAAAGAGACAAAACAAATAATTCCAACCAGCAGCTTAAGCACGCCCCCTCCGACCAAATGATTTATGAGCTCATACCAAAACGCAGAAAGGGTTCAAAGCAATATTAGTTCGTTCCTTCACTCCCACCCATGAGCAAGAGATATGTACAAGAATTCGCCCCTACTAACAAATAGTCAGTAGAGCGTCCGAACTAACCGACCGATATTGCATGAATTTTAAAAAATGCTTTCATCATAGCAAATTGAGATTTTAAAAGTAAACGTCCGAAATTCATTAATTTTACCCTGGTATACGGACTGTATACCAGGGTATGCTTTTATGTGCCCAGGCGGCGGATGTCGGCGAAAAAGGTGAATAATTACACAGCTTATATTTTCAGAACAGGGCTTCGTAATCAGTAGGTCGTCGGTTCAATTCCGATTCCTGGCTCCAGCGGAAACACAGGGCTGACAAGGGGTTAACACCTTTGTCAGCCTTTTTTCGTGCCCACGGGACCTAGCGAAGAATGTCGATCTCCCCATCGAGTCCCTGGAGGTTTCGCTGTTTTTTGGGGAGTGGGACTTTGCGGAATAATCCGGCCTGTTGGTGTGTTATAGCACTTTGGGGCTTATTCCATTTCTTTCCGGAAGGTACTGCCACTTCTATTTACTTGGATGTTTTAGAGCACCGACCATTTGGCGTAGTCAGTTTCGGATGGCTGCCGAGCGAAACCTACTGATTTTCTCTTCAAGCTAGCCAACAGATCCTGGGGATGGGCAGCCGCCCCCCTAGAGGACGGCCTCTATTGACAGACTCCCCTTCCGCTCACTAATGTATGACGTCAGACATTTAAACGGACTTTCGGTCATCCATGGGCTACAAACCAAAAAGCATCAAGCATAACAAGGTCTTCGAAGAGATCGTCGAGCAGATTGAACAGGCCATGATTCATGGCGAGCTCAAACCTGGAGACTGTCTGCCCTCCGAACTCCAAATGAAGGAACAGTTTCAGACCAGCCGCAGTTCGGTCCGGGAGGCGATCCGCGTCCTGGAAGCCCGGGGGCTGATCGAAATCCGCCAGGGAATCCACGGAGGCACCTTTGCCAAGGGGATCGAGTCGCGGACTGTGGCCGACAACATGGTGCGCTTTCTGCAAATCAACAACATTCCCTTCGACGACATCGCCCGATTCCGGGAAGTGCTTGAAGGCGAAGCCTCAAGCATGGTGGCGCGACACGTCACCCCGCATATGGCCGCGGAACTGAACGGGCTGTTGGCCAAGGCGCGCCAAGTGCTGGAAAGGGACCCGGCGGACTGGGAAGGACACTACGATTACGACGACGAAATCCACGTGGCCATTGCGCGCATGACCGGAAACGAGCTTTTCATCGCGGTGCTGAGTTCCCTTCATTTCAAAATGCTGGACGAGGATGACCGCTTTGCGCCCAAAGCGCCTGAACTTCTTTGGGAAAACTACGAGGGCCTGTCCAAGATAGTCACCGCCATCGTGCAACAAAAACCCGAGGAAGCGGAACTGGCCGCGCGCGAGCACGTCCGCATCTTCAATGAACACATGAAACGCGAAGCCCGGCTTCTCCAAACAGACAAAGCAAGCTGATCCATGAAACCCACCGATTTCAACGAGACCGTCAGAAAAGGCATCCCCGAACTGCGTCCTTATATCCCGGGCAAGCCGCTGGAAGCGGTCCAGCAGGAATACGGCCTGGCACACGTCGTCAAGCTGGCGTCCAACGAATGCCCCTTTCCGCCTCTGGCAGAAGCTATCGAGGCCGTCATGGCGGGGGCCGAAGCCGTCCGGCGTTACCCCGACGGATATTGCCGCAAGCTCAGAGGCGTGCTCTCCGGGAAACTCCAAATCCCCGAGGAGTCCATACTGTTCGGCAACGGCGCCGAGGAGTGCATCCGGTTGGTCGCGCAGACAGTGCTCAACCCCGATGAAAACGCGATCATGCCGAAGTCCTTCTTCGACGCCTACGAAACCGCGACGCTCCTGACAGGGGCCTCGGCCAGGTTCGTGCCGCTCAGGGACTTTGCCATCGACCTGGAAGCGACCCTGGCGGCCGTGGACGAAAAGACGAAACTCGTCTGGCTCTGCTCACCCGCCAATCCCACCGGCCCCATCATCACCCGGGAACAACTCGACGGCTTCCTGGCCCGGCTTCCCCAGGGCGTCTTCGTGGTCTTCGACGAGGCATACCGGGAATTCGTGACTTCGGCCGACGCGGCACGCGCGGAAGAGTATCTTGAAAAGGACCCGAGGGTCATCGGCCTGCGGACCTTTTCCAAGGCGTACGGCATGGCGGGACTCAGGATCGGCTACATTGTCGCCCACCCCGGGATCATCGACCTCGTCGCCAAGGTCAAGCTGCCCTTCAACGTCAACATCTTCGCGCAATCCCTGGCCCTGTACCACCTGGAAAATCCGGAATTCGCAACCCGCCACGTGGCCACGATCCTGAGCGAAAGGGAACGGATGACCGGCGAGTTCTCGAAAAGGGGCATGTCCACCGTCCCATCGGAAGCCAATTTCCTGCTGGTCGAACTGCCTGTATTGGTGAACAACCTCAACCCGAAACTGCTGAGCAGGGGCTACATCATCCGCCCCGGCAGCATTTGGGGTTTCGACAGGCACATGCGTTACTCGCTGGGCAGCCCGGAGCAGAACACCGCATTTCTGGAAACCCTGGACGACATTCTCGGGGCAAACGTCTGATGCAGGCGAACAGCAAGGCATAACGCCGTCCATCGGCTGAAAATATACTACGTTCAACAATGAGGAGAGAGAAACCATGAAACATTGCCTGAAAATCCTGGTCGCGTTCACCGTCCTGTGCGGGCTGCTGGGCATGACCAGCCTGGCCAGCGCCAATTCCCTGGAAAAGATCAAAGCCAAGGGCGTCATGCTCATCGGCACCTCCGCCGATTATCCGCCCTACGAGTTCAAGGACGCCAACGACAAATTCGTCGGCTTCGACATGGAACTGATCACCGAGATCGCCAAGCGCATGGGCGTCGAGGCGAAGATCGTGGACATGGGCTTCGACGCTCTGATCGCCGCCCTGAAGAACGGCAAGGTCAACGCCGTCATCGCCGGCATGCAGGCGTCCGCCGAGCGCGACAAGGTCGTCGACTTCTCCAAGGTCTACCACAACATTTCCGACGCGTTCCTGGTCAAGGCCGGTTCCGGCATCGTCATGAAATCCCCGTATGACGCCGCGGGCAAGAAAATCGCCGTCCAGACCGGCACCATCCAGGAAAAATGGGTCAAGACGCACCTCGTCGACACGGGCAAGACCTCCGCCGACGACGTGTTCTCCTACGAGCGCGTGGACCAGGCAGCCATGGACGTGGCCGCCGGCCGCGTCGATGTGCTGTTCATCATCTCCGATCCGGCGAAATCCCATGCCGAAAAGGCCGGCCTGGAGATCGCGCTGATCACCACCGAGACCGTTTCCGCAGGCCAGTCCATCGCCATTCCCGAAGGCGAGACCGAATTGAAGGCGGCGATTGACACGGCCATCGACGCGATCGTCGCCGACGGCACCATGCGGAAGCTCATGGACAAGTACGGTCTCTTCTAGCAGCGCAACGGCGCAGTTCAGATGCTGGAGACTCTGCAATACATCCTCCCGGGGCTGAGGGTGACCCTGACGGTCACCCTCATTGCCCTGGGCATGGGGTTCATACTCGGCACGTTCACGGCCGTCCTGAGGGTATACGGCGGTCCCGTGGCCTCCCTGGCGGCTGCGGCGTACAGCACCATCGTCCGCGCCCTGCCGGTCGTGGTCATCATTTTCATCCTCTATTTCGTGATCACGGCGTTCGTCGACCTCGACCCGTTCTTTTCCGGGGCCATCGCCCTCGGCATAACGAGCGGCGCCTATCAGGCCGAGCTCTTCCGAGGCGCCATACTGTCCGTCCCCTCCAACCAGGTGACGGCGGCCAGGGCCATCGGGATGAGCAGGTGGGTCGCCATCCGGACCATCGTCCTGCCCCAGGCCTTCCGGCTCGCCATCCCCGCCTGGAGCAACGAAGTGACCCTGGTGCTGAAGGATTCCTCCCTGGTCTTCGTCATCGGCGTGCCGGAAATCCTTCGCCGCGCCCAATACGTGGGCGCACGGACGTTTGAGCCGCTTCTCGCCTTCGGCACGGTCGCGCTCATCTATCTCACGCTGACGTTTCTCGCGACCAAGGGCCTCGCCTTGTTGGAGAACCGGTACAAATTAAGCCTGTAGGCCACCATCTTATGAGCAACAATCCCATCTTGAAAATTGAAGCCCTCAGGAAATCCTTCGGCAGCGACGAGGTCATCAAGGGCGTGGACATGACCGTTTCCGCAAGCGAGGTCGTCTTCATCATCGGCCCGAGCGGGACCGGCAAAAGCACCCTGCTCAAGTGCCTGAACCTGCTCGACAGGCCCACGGGGGGAGCCATCTACCTGGAAGGCAGGGAGATCACCGCCAAGGACGTGAACGAAGACGAGGTCAGACAGAAAATCGGCATGGTTTTCCAGGACTTCAATCTGTTCAACCATCTGACCGTCATGCAGAACGTGACCGTGGGCATGCGCAAGGTGCTCGGCATGGACGCGGGGAGCGCCCAGAAAAGGGCGACCGCCGAACTGCGGCGCGTCGGCATGGCCGACCATGCCGACAAGTATCCGTCCCAGCTTTCCGGAGGCCAGAAACAGCGCGTGGCCATCGCCCGCGCCCTGGGCATGAACCCGAGCATCATGCTGTTCGACGAGCCGACCTCCGCCCTGGACCCGGAACTGACGCACGAAGTCCTGACCGTCATGCAGAAACTCGCCGAGGAAGGCGTCACCATGATCATCGTCTCCCACGAGATGGGATTCGCCAGGGAGGCCGCCACCCGGGTCGTGTTCATGGATGAGGGCGTCATAGTCGAGGAAGGAACCCCGGCCGAGGTATTCGGTTCGCCCTCTTCCCCGCGCACCAGGCAGTTTCTCGCCATGATGGCGAACATGGAGGCGTAGCGCCTTGCTGGATTTTCTCGTCTTTGCCCGGGAAGCGCTGCCAGACATGCTTTCGGGAACGGTGATCACCATCAAGCTGACCTTCGGAGCGATCGTCTTCGGGTTCCTGATGGGCCTGCCCCTGTCCATACTCCGCACGTATGGCCCCAAGTGGCTCCAGCCGCTGCTGACGGCCTACATCAACATCTATCGGGGCACCCCTCTTCTGGTCCAACTCTTCGTCATCTATTACGGGCTGCCGGACCTGGGCATCACCTTCGACCGCATGACCGCAGCCTACCTGACGCTGGCCCTCAACTCCAGCGCATACCAGGCCGAGTACTTCAGGGGCGGGTTCCAGGCCGTGAGCAAGGGGCAGATGATCGCGGCCCGGGCCATCGGCATGAGCCGGACCAAGGCCATCCTGCACATCATCCTGCCCCAGGCGCTCCGGCTGGCGGTTCCCGCCTGGACCAACGAATTCATCTCCATGGTCAAGTACACGGCGGTGGTCTTCCTCATCGCCGTACCAGACCTGATGAACAAGGCGAAGATGATCTCCAGCCAGCAGTTCGCGCCCATTCAGAGCTACCTGCTCGCGGCCGTCATCTACCTGGTTCTCGTGGGCATATGCAGCGCGATCATGCGGTATGCGGACAAGAGGCTCGCGATCCCCGGCCTGAACATCCACCCCGAGGGACACTAGGCCGCCCGGCAGAACCGAACAATGAGCACAATGCGAGACATCATTCTGCCCGACCGGAACAACGACGTCTGTTTCCGGATCGAGGAACGGCTGTTGGGCGAGATTGTCGCCCCGCGCGGCACGACGCCCGGCCTGTCTCCCGATGCGGCCATCCGGGCCGCCCTCGACGCACCCATTCGATGCAAGCCCGTCAGGGACATGGCAACATCCGGGAGCCGGGTATGCGTCATCATCGACGACATCACCCGCATCACCCCCACCCATCTGATCCTGCCCCACGTCCTGCGGGAGCTCTCCGAGGCGGGCGTTCCCGATGAGGCCGTTTCCATCACCGTGGCCCTCGGCACGCACCGGCCCATGACCGAAGACGAAATCCGGACCAAGCTGGGCGAGGCGGTCGCCGACAGGTACCGGATCGTCAACGCCCCGTCCTGGGACGAATCGAACTTCCAGTACCTGGGGACATCGAGAGCCGGCATCCCCGCATGGGTGCACAAGTCCGTCGCCGAGGCGGACGTCCGCATCGGCATCGGCATGATCACGCCGCACCTCGACGCGGGATTCAGCGGCGGAGCGAAAATCATTCTTCCCGGCGTGTGCGGCGCGCGGACCGTGGAGGCCTTCCATGCCGGGATGGCATATGTAGACGAAAACCAACTGGGAATCACGGACGCAAAGCTCAGATTGGACCTCGAGGCCTTCGTGGCCGAGACCGTCCCCCTCGACTGTATCGTGAACGTCGTGCTGGACAGGTCGGACGAGGTCTATGCCTGCGTCGCGGGGCACCCGGTGGCGGCGCACCGTGTCGGCGCCGAGCGCTCCATGGAGGTCTACGGCACGCCCGTGTCGCGCAAATACCCGGTCGTGGTGGCCAACGCCTACCCGTGCGGCGAGGACTTCTGGCAGGCCACCAAGGGGTTGGCCGCGGCCGAGGGGATAACCGAAGACGGCGGCACCATCATCCTCGTGGCGGACTGCTCCGAAGGCTTTGCCGAACACCCCCGCTTTCCCGAGTATTCGGCCCTCGGGGTAGGCGCCATCCGCTCGCTTCTCGAATCGGGCGGGGCGGACGACCCGGTGGCCGCGGGCGAGGCGGCCGCCCTAAGCCGCATCAGGTCGCGTTTCCGCCTCTCGCTGGTTTCGCGCGGCATGCCCGGCCGGAAAACGGATTACGGCTTTTCCAGATTCGACACCATCGAAGCCGCCGTGGCCGATGCCCTGGCGCGGGTGGAGGACGACGGCGACAGCAGCGTGGCCGTGCTCACCCACGGCGGATTTTCAGCGCCGTACCTGAGCGCAATCTGAACCTGCGGATGCCGCGCACACAACCGGAGAACGTCATGAACCAGACACTGCGAAGCAAATTGACCGCCCTGCTGGGCAAGGACAGGTGCCTGACCTCGCCTGCCGACTGCATACCCTACGGGGTGGACGCCAGTCCTTTCCAGGTCCGGCCCGAAGCGGTCCTGCTGCCGGACACCACGGACGAGGTGGCGGCCATCCTGGCGCTGGCCAACGAATACGATTTCCCGATCACGCCCCGTGGGGCCGGGTCCGGCCTGACCGGAGGCTCCGTTCCCGGCTGCGGCGGCGGCATCCTGTCGCTGGACCGCATGAACAGGATACTCGAGATCGACACGGACAATTTCACCGCGGTGGTCCAACCCGGCGTCGTGACCGCCGAACTGAACCGGGCGGCGGCGGCGCACGGGTTGTTCTTCGCCCCCGACCCCGCCAGTGCGGGGTTTTCGACCATCGGCGGCAATATCGCGGAAAACGCCGGCGGCATGCGCGCGGTCAAATATGGCGTGACCAAGCACTCCATCCTCGGACTGGAAGTCGTCACGCCCACGGGGGCCATCCTGCACACCGGGTCCAAATGCCTCAAGGACGTGGTGGGCTACGGGCTGACCGAACTCTTCGTGGGCTCCGAAGGCACTCTGGGCGTGATCTGCAAGGCGATCTGCAAACTGATTCCCCTTCCGGCAGAACGGAATCTGGTCTCGGCCGTGTTCAGGGACATGTCCTCGGCGGCCGCCACGGTGTTGGCCGTTCTCCATGCGAACATGCAGCCTTCCGCCATGGAATTTCTCGACAGGAACTGCATCCGGGCGTTGGAAGAGCATCTGTCGATGCCGTATCCCGCCGACGCGCGGGCGCAATTGCTCATCGAAGTCGACGGCGACCCCGAGGACGTGGCGCGCAGGGGGCAGGCGATCCTGGATATCTGCGCGGCCCACTCGGCCATGGAGCTGAAGCTCGCCCGCAGCCCCGAGGAGCAGGATACGCTGTGGCGCGCACGGCGAACCCTGCACAACGTCCTGGGAAAGATGAACGACCACTGGCACGATGAGGACGTCTCGGTCCCCGTGGGCCGCATCCCCGCCATGCTCGACCGGCTGGAGGCCATCCGAAAGGAATACGGCCTGCTCATGCCCAACCTCGGCCACTTCGGCGACGGCAACATCCATATCAGTTACGCGGCCCCGGCGGGCGAACTCACCGGGGAACAGCTCGAAATCATTTCCGAACGCATATACGAAGCCACGGCGGAGCTGGAAGGACGCATCGCCTCCGAACACGGCGTCGGCCTGGCCAAGAAGGAGCGGGTCGGCTGGAACCTCTCGCAGGATGTACTCGACGTCATGCAGGGCATGAAACGGCTCATGGACCCCAAAAACATCCTCAACCCGGGCAAATGCTTTCCCGGCGCGTCGTGTCCCGGAGGCGGGAATGACTAATCCGGGCTCCGGAAAGCCGTTTCAAGCGCTGCGCAAGGAACTGGACAAGTGCATCCGGTGTGGCGAATGCCGTACCGTCTGCCCGGTATTCGCGGTGCAGCGGCAGGAGAAATTCACTCCCCGGGGCAAAATCGCCCTGGCCATCGCCGCAAACGACACCAGCCTGGAACGGGACGACGCCTTCCGGGAGACCTTCTCCAACTGCCTGCTCTGCCTGGCGTGCGTGGAACGATGCGCCCAAGGCAGCGCCACGGACAAGCTCGTCCTGGAGGCACGGGCCGCTTCCGCCGCCGAACACGGCACTCCCACGGCCCAGAAGCTGGTCTACGCCGGGCTCAAGTCCGGGGATACGGCGCTCCGCGCCGCCGCCGCGATACAAAAGCTGTTGTTCA
Organism: Pseudodesulfovibrio sp. lm2024; assembly: GCF_051175575.1. Lineage (NCBI taxonomy): Bacteria > Pseudomonadati > Thermodesulfobacteriota > Desulfovibrionia > Desulfovibrionales > Desulfovibrionaceae > Pseudodesulfovibrio > Pseudodesulfovibrio sp. lm2024. The sequence continues at coordinate 1,060,430 of NZ_CP195092.1, read as the reverse complement.
GGAAAATTCCCGAATCGAGCGGCATGCACAGACGGTTCCCCCTGCCCCTGGTGGGAAGGGACCAGATGGTGCCCGAACTGGCCGGCACCCCGTTCCGCCAGGCGCACGGAAACCGCTTCAAGGCCAGGGAAGGGGCCGGACAGGTCATCTTCTTCACGGGGTGCATGGTCAATTACGCATACACCGGGATCGCGGAATCAACCGTCCGGGTGCTGAATGCCCTTGACGTCGACGTCCTTGTCCCGGACGCCCAGACGTGCTGCGGCGCTCCCATGCTCCTGAACGGAGACGTGAAGGCCTGGAAAAAGCTTGCCCGGAAAAACCTGGACGCCCTGCGCCCGGATTCCGACGTCCCGGTGGTGGTCCCCTGCTCCACCTGCGGCATGACGCTCAAAAAGCACTACCCGCAACACCTGACGGGCAAGGACGCGGACCAGGCGGCGGCGCTGTCCGCCAGGACCATGGATATCTCGGAATATCTGGTCAAAGTGATCGGCGTCGACGCCATCGCCGAGCGGATCTCCCACCCCCTCGACACGGACATCACCTACCACGACCCGTGCCACCTGAACCGAGGGCAGGCTGTGCGCCGCGAACCGCGCCAGCTCGCGGCCCTCGCCGCGGGCAGGTCCCTGGCGGAGATGGACCGCCCCGACCGATGCTGCGGCATGGCCGGAACCTATTCGCTGGTCCAAAGGGACACGTCCCTCGCCATCCGAAAGGCCAAGATCGACGACATCGAAAAGACCGGTGCGGATTTGGTCGCCACGGGTTGCCCGGGCTGCATCTTTCAATTGGCAAGCGGCCTGCACGAAAGCGGCTCGGCCGCCCGGGCGCTCCATGTCGTGGAAGCGCTCGCCCGCGCCATGGGCGTGTGAAACGCATTCAAGCGCTCCGGCCATCCCGGCATCGTACCCGGCCGTGACGGCCGAGCGGATGATGCGCCCCACTTTTCTCCCCGCATCCTTCATCGCTTGAAATCACACATTTTTCCCTGCCATACTGGGAAGATAACGAGATATGCCTTTTTGCCCAGGAATACGAGAATTCCCAAAACAAGTTCAATTATTTCAGTATGTATCTCCCATACATTTTCCTCGAAATCAGAAGACGCCAACTCGACTTTGATCTATTTATCCAATTAAATCAGCTAACTATCTGATTACCAGAGCCATTTTTTGTTAGGCCGCGCCTGCGGGACCGACCGGACCTCCCTGCCGACAAGCAGTCGACTTGAATCGGGACTGGGGGCGGCTAATACCCCATGCGGTTGACGGCTTTCCGGTTATCTGTATCCGGCATGCCGAATGGACACTGTGCCGCGCGAGGTCTACGCAACGCCTTCGCCGCCGCGTGCTCAGCGGGAATTTCCTTCCGGGGGCTTCTTTGCTTGCGCGTATACGTTGTCCAGGGCCGACGCCGTGCTCTGGATGGTGAAATGGGTTTCCAGGCGAAGGCGGCCCGCCCTGCCCATGGCCTTTCCTTCCTCCGGGTGTTCGATCAGCCATTGCAGGGCTTGGGCGAGGGCCTTGGCGTCACCGGGGGGAACCACCAGGCCGGTGACGCCGTCCTGGTTGACCCAATCCACGCCGGAGCCCGCAATGGCGGCGCTGACCAGGGGCACCCCGTACCGCATGGCTTCCAATTGAACCACGCCGAAGGCCTCGGCCCGGTCCACGGAAGGGAGGCAGGCCACCGTGGCCCGCTGCTGCAGTTCGCGAAGCTCCCGGTCCGGCAACGCTCCCGGCAACTGCACCCGGTCGGCGAGCCCGAGCTCCCGGACCATGTCGCGGATTCTCCCGTGCAGCGGACCGTCGCCGACGATGATGAACCGCGCCGACGGGACCAGCCGGGCCGCCCGGACCAAGGTCTCATACCCCTTGTAATAGGCGAAGCGGCCAACGCTGAGGATGACGGGCTCCGTCTCACGGCTGAGTTCCGGCCCTTCCGGGTAACGGGCGAGATCGATCCCCAGGGGCACCATGACGCATTTGTCCCGCCAAGACGCCAGGGCGCGACTCGCCCGGGCATACGGCGGGGAGGTGGCGACCACCCGCCGCGCCCGCGCCAGGCTGTTGCGCTCGAACAACCGGTAGACAGGGTAGACCGCGCGGAGCAATTTTCCGGGCAATCCGTCCACATCCGCATGCCAATGGATGACCAGAGGCGCGCAGGCGGGAAACAGGCCGGTGAAAAGCACCGCCGGATTGGGCAGGTGCAGATGAAGGATCTCGGGCCGCCATTCGCGGACAAGACGTTGCAGATGCAGGGGAAACAGCGGGGAAATGGGAGCAAAGCCCAGGTTGCACAGGATGCGCACGCACACCGAAAGGACGCCGTCCGAAACGGCTCGCTCGGTCGCCCTCCCCGGGCACGGCTGATGGCACAGCACGGCGACGTCGTGCCCCCGGCGGACCTGTTCGGCGGTCAAGTCCCTGACAAAGGTTTCGATGCCGCCGCGTTCCGTGTGATGGAACTTGCTGATGTGGAGGATGCGCATGTCTGATTCCGGGTACACCAGACCCCGGCCTGAATCAACTTGATCGAGAACAATCCCCGGCCCCCGGCGCCGGAATATGGATGAACAAAAAAGTGAGGCAAAAATGTCGGACTTCTTTACACCCGCCTATTGGCGTGCTAGGGCTTCTCTAACAATGGTTGTCCATCCCGGAGTGCCTCGGCAAACGGCGACGGACGCGTAAGCGGGTGGACGATCTATCGTTCCGTATCATAAAACAGTTGACAGACTCGATTTTTTTTGTAGTGTGGGCAATATAATTTTAGAAATGTAGCCCAGCCGCGCGCAGGCCATCCCGGCCTGTCTACGTGGCCCAACTTGGGAGAAGGATGCCATGAACCGTTTGATCTTGCTGGTTGCTGCCATCGTACTGCTCGCCGCTCCTGCGGCGTTTGCCGAAACGAACGGCCAGGAACAGGCCAATAGTGACATTGTCCGGACTTCGGGCACCCAGGCCGTTATGGCCATTACGAGCCGTATCGCCACCGTAGCGGGCGCCGGCGCGCGGGGCGGTCAGGTCACCCAGGTCAGCCAGCTGGACGACAACGGCAACTTCAAGTTCAATACCAACGCCAGGGATGTCGGCCTGGCCTCCGGTGACGCCGCCGCCGACATCGGCATCTGGGGCATGGGATCCTACATCAATTTCAGCAGTTCCGCCAGCGGTGGCCGGTACGACGCCGATTACTACAGTGCCTTCGCAGGCGTCGATTGGCGCGCCACCTCCGATTTGCTGATCGGTATCGCCGGCGGCTACGGCAGCCTGGACCTCGATAAAAAGGGTTGGAACAACGGCACCGACGACGGTTCCCTGAAGACCGACTACGAATGGACTGTCCTGCCCTACCTGGCCTACAACTTTACCGAAAACACCATTCTCGACGCCGCCTTCGGTTACACCGCCAGCCGCTACGCAGACAGCGACGGCTCCGACACCGGCCACTATGACGCGACCCGTCTGCTGACCAGCATTGGCCTGAGCCAAAACTACATCATCGACGCGTGGACGCTGACCGGCCGCCTGGGCTACATGTACATCGACGGCGACATGGGCACCTTCTCCCGCGGCGGAACCGACATCGCCAACCCGGACAACTACCTGGGCCAGATCAGCGGTGAAGCCAAGGCCGCCTACCTCTACGATTTCGGCCTGGAGCCCTACGTTTCCCTGCGCTACATGTACGACGTCCAGACCTCTTCGACTCCGGTCGGCTCCGACTATGACGAGTTCGAAGGCATCCTCGGCGCGAACTGGTACGTGGACGACGCCGTGACCCTCGGCCTCGAGGGCGGCGCCAGCATGGGCCGCACCGACTACGAGGCGTACAGGGGCCAGTTCTTTGTCCGCTACGAGTTCTAGCCACAGCAACCTGCGAATCTGATGAAAAGGGCGGCTTTTGCCGTCCTTTTTTTTACTTGAATCCCCTGTCCGCCAACCGCAGCGGGGAGTAACATGAGCACCCCCTCCCGTGTCGCCGTCGTCATCCCGGCCCTGAACGAGGCCCCCACCATCGGCTCCCTGGTGGAGCGGGTCCGGCGGCTCGGCTACTCGGTGTACGTGGTCGACGACAACAGCGGGGACGGCACCCTGGCCGAGGCTGTCGCGGCCGGGGCCGTTGCCCTCAGGCTCCCCTACACCGCCGGGGCCTGGATGGCCGTTCAGGCCGGACTGCGCCATGCGTCCGGGCAGGCTGAACACGAGTATTTCGTGACCATGGACGGGGACGGCCAGCACGAGCCCGAGTACATACCGGACCTGGTCAGGGCCTATGAGCGGGGAGGCGTCAACACGCTCATCGGCAGTTGCCCACAGCGGGGCAGCAGGGCGAGGCGGCTGGCCTGGCGGCTTTTCGCACGGCTGACGGGCCTGGGAATCGTGGATCTGACCTCCGGCTTCAGGCTGTACGACCACAAGGCGCTGGACGTGCTGCTGTCCGGGGAAGGCATGCTGCTCGACTACCAGGACGTCGGCGTGTTGCTCCTGCTGCGGCGCAATGGCGTGATTTGCCGCGAATACCCCATCTGCATGAACGAGCGGGTCAACGGCCACTCCCGGATTTTCGATTCCTGGCTGGACGTGGGGCGGTATATGGTGAAGACTTTCATCTGGATTTTCGTCGATCGAATAACCGGCACCAGGCAAAGGTGCAGCGGACGGGAAGGACATGACGCTTTTTAATCAGGTATCCACGGCGATTGCCGTGGTCGTCGGCAGCGTGATCATCTGGCTGATCCGCAGGCAGCGCATCGGGGTCTACCAGACCGCGCTCTGGCTGGGCGCCGTGTTCTGCCTTGTCCTGTTCGGGGTCTTCCCGTCCATCCTCGACTGGCTGGGCGGGCTGCTCGGCGTGCACTACCCGCCGATCCTGCTGATCATCGTCAGCCTGTGCATCCTGCTCGTCAAGCTGTTGACCATGGACATCGAATTGACGCGCCATGAAACCACCATACGGGTCCTGACGCAGAAGATGGCCGCGTACGAGGCGCAGCTCCTGGAGCTCAGGAAGGAAATGGAAAGGGCTGACGGCGACGGCCGTTGACGGCTCGGCCGGGCGGCGTTTGATCTCGTGGAACACGGCAACCCGCATGCCGTGGAAAGTCGACAAGGAGTTGGCCAGACTATGCGGACGATCCTCCCAGGAAATTCCCTGCACGGCGACGGCAGCTTTGCCGAGCCCCCGTCCGAACCCGGAGAAACCGCGTCCGCGCCCCTGCGCCTTGTCCGCCTGGTGGCCGTCGCGGCCCTGGCCGCGCTGCTCCTGGCCGGTTGTTTCGGGCGGACGGACCCGGCCATGCTGGCCAAAAGCGCCGACCTCGCCCCGGTCTCCTATTCCGGAAAACACTTCGACCTGATTGGTTTCGAACGCGGGACGAGTCCGGTGCTGCGCGTCTACATCGAGGGCGACGGCCTGGCCTGGCGGACCCGCAACCGCCCTTCCTCGGACCCCACACCGAGAACGCCCGTCGGACTCATCCTGGCCACGGCGGACCCCCATGACGCGGTCTTCTACCTGGCCCGCCCCTGCCAGTACGTGAAGGACGGGCAACGCCGCAACTGCGCCGCCCCGCTGTGGACCTCGGCCCGTTTTTCGGAACCCGTCATCGCCGAAATGAACGCCTTTCTCGACCAGGCCAAGGCCCGGGCGCACGCCGACCGGGTCCGGCTGCTGGGATATTCGGGAGGCGGCTGCGTCGCGCTCCTGCTGGCCCAGCGGCGGCAGGACGTGGACGCCGTCGTCACGGTGGCCGGAAATATCGACCACCCCTTCTGGACCAGCTGGCACCGGGTGTCCCCCCTCCGGGATTCCCTCAACCCCCTGGACGACAAGGCGGCCCTGCGCGCCATCCCGCAACTGCACATCGTCAGCCGTGACGACGAGGTCATGCCCCCGGCCATCGCCCAGCGGTACGCGGCCGAGCTGGACGCCCCCGGCAACGTCCGGGTCGTCACCGTGGACGCCGTGGACCACACCGGGGACTGGCAGGACGTCGTGCCGGGCATCCTGGCCCGGAGCGGACTATGGTAGGGCCCATGGAGCGCACTCCGTTGAACAGAACCATCCTGGCCGGGCTCTGTGCGCTGGCGGCCGGCGTTCTCCTGAATTTCCTGCTCGCCGGACACCACGCCGCCCTGCTTCAGGGGGCCGGATGCCGGGTGGACGGCGTCCTGGCGGTCACCAACAACGACGGCTACTACCATCTCGACCACGCCCGGCGGCTGGCGGTCCAAGGCACGGCCCTGTCCGGGCCGTGGACCGGCTCCATGCTGCTTGCCCGGCTGCTCGCCCTGCTGGGCGGGGCCGACATCCCGGGCCTGCTCGGTGCGGCCGCCCCCCTGGGCCCGGTCCTCGGGCTGACCATGCTGCTGGCGGTCCTGTTCTGGGCCGGGGAAACCGAGGACGCCGCCATCGTGGTCCTGGCCCCGCTGCTGGCGCTGCTGTCGCCATACTGGATCGACCGAACCCACCTCGGCGTGGTCGATACGGACGTGTTGAGCCCGTTTCTGGCCTATGCCTCGCTCTACTGCGTCATGCGCTTTTCCACTTCGGCCTCGCGCCGCTTCGCCTGGGCCGCCGGGTATGCCGCGCTGCTTGGCCTGCACTGGCTGTGGTGGAAGCCCGGTGCCTTCATGGCCGTGGGCTTCATCGGCTGCTACCTGGTCTACCCGCCCCGGCAACGAGGAGACCTGACAGCCAAGCTGGCGCTTCTGGCCGCCATAGGCTGCGCGGCCGCGCTGGTCCTGGCCCGGATGGCGCCCTTCGCCGACGGGTACGACTACATCGCCGCGCACATGGCACTGGCCTTCGGCGGCACCAATGGCTCGCTGTTGAGCGACGCCATCATGGAGCTGCACCCGCTCACGCTCGCGGAGCTCGGCGACAGGGCCCTGGGGTCCGCATGGCTGCTGCCGCTCTCCCTGATCGGCGCGGGCCTCTATGGACTGCGCTTCCGGTGGAAGAGCCTCTTCCTGCTCCTGCCCGGCGCGGCCTTCGGGATCGCCGCCCTGTTATCACGGCGCTTCATCCCGTTTTTCACACCGGCCGCCGCCCTGCTCGCTGTCTACTGCGCGGCCACGGCCTGCCGTCTGGTCGCCGCGCGGATGGCACCGGACCGGGGACGGCGCATCGGCCTGTTCGGCTCCCTGGCGGCGGCCGCCGTGATCCTCTTTGCCGGAGCCGGAACCCGGGCCGCGGAATACGTCCCGGATTCCTACTTCTCGGCGCAGGACTTCGCCCTGGCCGGGGAACTCAAGCAATCGTTCCCGCCGGACACGACCGTCTGGACCTGGTGGGATTACGGCTACTTCTTCCGATTCCTGACCGGCATGCCGGTATATTTCGACGGCGGTTCGCAGACCGACGCCACCTGCTTCACGGCCGCCTATCCGCTCATGCAGCCCGGCCAGCGGACCGCCGCCCGATGGATCCGCTATTTTGCCGGGCACCGCGATACGGCATTGGACCTGTCCCGGCGGGGAGAACAGTGGCCTCGGTACATTGCGGAATTCATGGCGACGAACATGCAAGGGGAAGCGGACACGCCGTTGTCCGTGGCCCTCTGCCTCCCGGCGCGCGTCTACACCACGGTGGGCTATCTGTACGCTTTCGCGCATGTCTTCGACGAGCACCCGCCCGCCGTGGCCAACCACCTGGATCTCTTCGACAAAGACGACTTCCGCTACGACAGAGAGGCAGGGACCGTCGTGGTGCCGCAGGCGGTGGTGGACAAGGGGTACAGCGGGTTCGGCAGCGTCCTCGATCTGACGGGGAAAACGGTGGGCCAATTCGATTTCGCCGCCCTGCCCGACCCGTACCTCGCCTATTCCGAACACACCGATTTCCTGGCCGTGACCGACAGGGCCATCGTCCGCTCCGTCCTGTTCCAGCTGCTGGGGCTGTACCGGAGCGAACCGGTGCTCTTCGAACCGGTCCGAGCCTTCGGCCTGCACACGGGCGGCCTCTGGCGCATTGGAATTAACGGCGAAAACACAGTACACACTCGTGAAGAACAAAAAGAGACGGCGCTTCAGCCCCACGAAAGCTGACGGCCGGCAACTTCAAACAAGAAGCAGAGCATGGACACCATGACCTTGGATCAAACGAACACGGAGAAACTGGCGTACAACGGAGACAACGAATACGTTTACCGGTACATCGCCACATCCGAAGTCGAGTTGTCCTCCATTGACTCGAAGTACATCCTCCTGGCCTACGTGCGAGGGCTCATAGAGAACGCCGCGTCCAAGGGAGGCCACGGGCAAGAGCCCCTGGCCGATGGACCGCAAGGACGGCTCCCCGCCGCCCTGGACCGCCTCCTCGCAATGCATCCGGGACAGATTGAAACCGTGCTCGCCCATTATGACTCGGCAAATTATTTCTATCGGCAGAAATTCTTGGAACAGGCCCTGCAAGCACTGGAAAAGGCCAGGGAGCAGGCGACGGGAAGGTTCCCGGAATGGGAGCAGCGGGCCTCCCTGGACATGGCCTCGATAACGCTGCAGCTCGGAGAACCGGGAAAGGCTGCGGACATCCTGGTTCCCTACATGGACAGGCCCTATCTGTTCGCCGACAAGACCCTGTTCGCGGACATCGTCGACCGCTACGCGGAAGCCGAGCTCCATTCAGGCAACGCCGACACCTTCATGCGGCTGCAGTGGAAACTGGCGAGCAGCATCCGCACTGTCTCGCGGGCCAAAAAGCTGATCATCGCCTCGCGCGGCGTGTTGGCGACCCTGACCGCCCGCAACCCCGAGGCCACTCCGGCCGCCAAACTGCGCATCTTTCCCCTGTGCTGCGCCTCGCTGCTGGGGAAGCTGCCGCTGGTCGGGCCGCTGATCACACGCGCCGTGGGCTTCGGCTACCGCGCACTCGGCTTTTCCTCCAACCACGTCGGCGGCAATACCCTCGCCATGCTCTCCGCTGGGAACACAGGGGGGTCGAAACCCGATGGGCGGCTGCCGATCCTGGTCACGCGCGCGATGGGAGGGATCGGCGACATCCTCATGATGACGGCCGGATTGACGGAATTACAGGCGAAAGATCCTTCCAGGCCCGTCCATTTCGCCGTTCCCGGCCCGTTCCTGCCGCTGCTGAAGGGGCTGCCCGGGGTCACGGTCACGGATATCAACGAAACGGTCTTCCGCAAGAACGACTACAGCGTCCTCTACGACCTCACGACCTGCCCGGCAAGCCGCATCGAGGGGCTGACCGCGCCGGACGTGAAACTGTCCAGGATCGAAATATTCGGCAAGGCCATGGGCATCAAGGGCCCGAGGGGTAGGGACTGGAAAACGCACTACCGTGTGACCCAAGAGGAGGCAGCCGCAGCGGAACGCTTTATCTCGTCGGCCGGTGCGGACGGCCGGAAACGGATCGGCATCCAGCTCCACTCGGATGAAAGGTACCGGGATTACCCGTTCTTTGCCGACCTGGTTCGGATCCTGGCCCGGGATAACGCCGTGTTCCTGTTCCACAACAAGCCCATCGAGGGCTTCGAGCATGAAAACGTCCATACCGTCGACGACAAGCCGCTCCGGGAGGCGCTGGCTATTTTCTCCCTGTGCGACGCCGTCATCTGCCCGGATTCGAGCTTCATGCACATCGCCGGGGCCCTGGATATCCCGTGCGTCGCCCTGTTCGGGCCGACAAGCGCCGAACAGCGGACCAAGCACTACCCGAGCGTCGACTATCTCGACGCCAGCGGCACCATACACTGCGTGCCGTGCTGGAGGAACGAATACTCCCCCTGCAAACTCTCGGGGACAAAGGAATCACAGTGCATGAAGGCGATCCGCGTCGAGGACATCCTGAAAACGGTCGAATCCAAACTATCACACAGCTAATCATCCGGCACTGTTACATGAATTATACGGTTACTCATTTCATTCGGGTCGTGTTGGCACTGGCGAAGTGCCAGTTCATCCTGCGGTACCGCAACGCCATGTTGGGCTTCTTCTGGGCGGTCGGCGAGCCCTTCATGTTCCTGGGCGTGCTCTCCATCGTCTTCGCGCAGATCAACAAGCAGCCCTTGGCCGAATACGCCTTGTACCTCTTCAGCGGGCTCATCCCGTGGAAATTTCTTGAGAGCACCACGCTCAACGGCATGGAATCCATCGTCGGCGGACGCTGGCTGCTGACGCAGATGGACACGCCCGCCGTGACCTTTCCCTGCGTCAGCACCGTCATCGGGGTGTGGGACCTGCTGTGCACCTTTGCCGTGGGGTCCGTCTTCTTTCTCCTCCTCGGCGCTCCGGCGGGCGGGCCGCTGCTTGTCCTCCCCTTCGCCTTTCTCGTCTGGCTCGTGCTCGCCAACGGGCTGGCCGTGCTGTCGGCGACGATCTTCGTCTTTGTCCGCGACATAAAGCCGATAGTCCAGATGGGGCTGATGCTGCTCTTCTTCTCCTCGATCATCCTGAACATGGAATCCAACATCGATCCGCATTCGCTGTACGGTCAGTTACTGCGGTTCCATCCGATGACGAGTTTCGCCCACCTTTTCCAGGACCCCCTGTACTGGAAACGGTTCCCGAGCCGGGCCGACTGGCTGATCTCTTCCGGCATAGCGGCAGGTATATGGTTGTGCAGCGCGGCGTTTCTGCGCAGAGTCCGCTCGAAAATCTATTTTTACCTATGAGATATACACTCGAAAACGTTTCCGTCAGATACTCTCTGGTACGCAACAAGGGATGCGGCCCTCTCCTGTCACGGGTTTTCCTGGGGCGGAAACCGGCCTACCACGAGGCGTTGAAATCGCTCAGCCTTGAGATCGACGACCATGAGATCATCGGCGTCATCGGTCGGAACGGGGCGGGCAAGAGCACCCTGCTGCGGCTGTTGTCCGGGATCATCAACCCGACCTCCGGGACGATCCGCCGCCAGAAGGACGCCAAGGTGGTTCCCCTGCTCTCGCTCGGCATCGGATTCCATCCCGAGTTGACCGGGCTCGAGAACTGCCGGTTGTCCGGGCTGCTGATGGGACTGAGCAAGGCCGAGCTGGCCCGACGGATGGACGACATCATCGAGTTCGCGGACATCGGCCGCTTCTTCCACGAGCCCGTGAAGACGTACTCGTCGGGCATGTACGCCCGGCTGGCCTTTTCCCTGGCCACGTCCGTTGATCCCGATATCCTGCTGATCGACGAGGTGCTCGGCGTGGGCGATGCGGTTTTCGCCCAGAAATGCACCGGCCGGATCAACAAATTGCTCAAACAGGGCACCACGGCTATCATCGTTTCCCATGACCTCAATTTCCTCATGGAAAATTGCAGCCGGATGATCCTGCTGGACAAGGGGCGATGCGTCGCGGACGGAAACCCGGCCGAAGTGGCCCGACGGTACGCGGAGATATAGGGACCCGCCCGCGACCGCCGAAGACGCGTTCCGGGGCCGCAACGAACGGACATGCTGCACCTCAGCACTCTGGACTTGAAATGAAGATATTGGTGGACGGACATAAGTTGGGGCAACCGGAGGGGACCGGGATCTCCACCTATGCCCGGAACCTGACGGCGTCCCTGACGGCTCTGGGACACGACGTGTCCGTCCTGTACGGCTACCATGCGGCCCCCGGAAGCGGCGGAAAAAACGGCCAGCTCGATGAAATTTCCTTTTACGCCCCCCATGCGTACACGGGTTTTTCCGACGCGACGCTGTGCGAACAAATGGATATACTGAAGATCGCGTTCAGGAACCTCGTTCGCGGCGCGGCCTGCCATGAGATCGGGACGGACGGGGCCGCAGGCGAGCGTTCCCTTGAAGACCGGGTGCCGCCGCATTGCCGCGTTCTGAGCAGCACGGCGGTGTACACGGCCTCCTGGGCCATTTTCTTTCTGACCGGACGGTTCCTGACCGTCCACGCGCCCGGCATCGATGTGGCCCACTGGACCGCCCCCCTGCCCGTCAGGCTGGCCACCGGGCGCAACTACTACACCATCCACGACGTCATCCCGGCCAGGCTGCCGGACACGACCCTCGACGACAAGCCCCTGTACATGCGGCTGCTGCGCAGGATCGGCAAAACCGCGGACAAGATCATCACGGTCTCCGAGAACTCGAAAAGGGACATCGCCGCCCTGTGCCCGGAGGCGGGGGCCAAGACGCACAACACGTACCAGGCCGTGGAGATACCGCCTTCCCTGATCCGGGAGGACGCGGCGCTGGCCCCGTATCTCGAAGAGGCGTACGGCCTGTCTCCCGACGGATATTTCATCGCCGTAGGTGCGATCGAGCCCAAAAAGAACTACGGGACACTGATCGAGGCCTATCTGGCCGCGAACGTGCAGAGCCCGCTGGTCATCGTCGGGCCGTTCGGATGGAAATATGAACGGGAGAAGCGGACGTTTGAGGAGCTTGCGCCGGGGCGGAAGATCATCCACCTCGAATACGTGCCTTTCAACGCCCTCGTCGCCCTGGTCCAGGGGGCCAGGGGGCTCGTTTTCCCGTCGCTCTACGAGGGATTCGGGCTGCCGGTGCTCGAGGCCATGACCCTGGGCACGCCGGTGATCACCTCGAACACGAGTTCCCTGCCCGAAGTAGGGGGCGACGCGCCCCTGTACGTCGACCCGTATCGGCCCCGGGAGATCGCCGAAGCCATCCACGCGCTGGAGAACGACCGCGAGTTGCGGGATCGGTGTCGCGCCAGGGGCAGGGAACAGGCCGGACAATTCACCCCGGAAAAATACCGGGAACGGCTGGCGGCCATATACTGACGTGCGAACGGCCCTAGCGGCCGCGGCCCGTGCCGAATCCCGGCGATGCGCGGACGGGCCGGGACCACGGACAACCTTTAGAAACAGGAAGATGCGGTGAGTATTATCAAGACGATGTGGCAAAGCGAAGTGGAACGGAAGCTCGACCGGATACTGAACGACGTCGATTTCATCAAGAACCGGACGTCTGCATATCTGGGCAGGAATGAATCGCTGACCTACCTGAAGGACGAGACGCCGATCTTCGTGAACACGGACGACATCGGCTGCCCGCTCAACTTCATCAACGGCGGCATGTACGAGGAAGAGGAGTGGGGCGTGTTTCTTTCCTACCGCACGCCCGACGGGACCGCCCTGGACGTGGGCGCGAACCTCGGCGTCTACTCCCTCCGGCTGGCGCCGTACCTCCGCCAGGGCAGAATCCACGCCTTTGAACCCAACGGCAGGATCCGGCAGCTGTTTTCGCGCTCCGTCTTCCTGAACGGCTACACGCACATCATAGACATCAACGGCTGCGCCATCTCCGACCGCGACGGCGAGGCCAGCCTGTCCCTGCCCGAAGACCACGCAGGCGGGGGAAGCCTCGAAGGCGGCGAGGGCAACGGCGGCGTGGTCCAGGTCCGCACCCTCGACAGCGTCCTGCCCCAAGGCACGAGCGTCACTATGATCAAGCTCGACGTCGAAGGCCACGAACTCAAGGCCCTCACCGGCATGCTCCCCGTGCTCAAGCGCTCCCCGGACGCGGTCCTCCTCTTCGAGAAGCTGGCGGCCGACAGCGACATCGCCGACGATCTGTTCGAACTGCTCGGTTCCCTCGGCTACCAGGTGTACGCCATTGCCGGAACGACCATCCGACAGACCGACCATGGCGAGTTCACGAGCACCGGTGGGTATTTCCTGGCCGGACGCCCGGAGCGCATCGAGGATGGCGGGCTCGAAAGAAACTTCGTGGATATCTTCCCGTGCGATTTCAACATCCTCAACGGCGGCACGGAGAACGGCGCGTACCGCTCGCAGACCGGGGACTGCCGCGAGGGCGACATCCTCTTCCACGGTCCCTACTGGTATCTGCCCAGGGGAGCCTACCGGCTGACCATCGACGGCGAGATCAACGGCCCCTTCGACCTCGATATCAGCGAACGCTTCGGCTACAAGGTCGAATCGCTCCGCCTTGTCCCGGGCCGAAACGAGTACGATTTCATCGCCTATCGCGATCTGACCAAATTCGAGTTCGTCCTGCGGACCGGCAACAAGGGCGGCGATATCTCGCTGAAGAAGATGCGCCTGCGCCGGATGGGCTAACGCACGGCCGTCAGGGATGCTTCGCCTCGTAGGCGGCCAGAAGCGCCTCCTTGGTCAGCCGCGCGGTCCGCTCCCATGAGAACTGTTCGGCCCGCTCCAGGGACGCAGCCGACTTCGCCCGGCGAAACGGTTCATCCGTCCCGAGCCGCTTCATGATGGAGACGAGTTCCTCAACGGCGCGGGGGCCGCTCAGGTAGCAACCGGCCTCCCCGGCCACCTCGGGCAGGCTGGCCTCCCTGGTCAGGATCACGGGACAGCCGCAGGACATGGCCTCCAGCACCGGCAGGCCGAACCCCTCGTAGAGGCTGGGGTAGACCAGGGCCGTGGCCCCGCTGTACAGGCAGGCAAGGGCATGGTCGGAGACATAGCCGACATCGAGCGCTCCCCCGGGGAGCTTCCCGCCCCAACCGGACCAGCCCGCGATGACCAGCTGCGTGTCCGGGTTCCCGTGCACGGCCTCGAAGAGGAGGGAGATGTTCTTCCTGGGGTCGTTCGTGCCGACAAACAGGAAATAGTCCCCGCGTATGCCGAGCTCCCGCTTGACCGCCTCGACCTCTTCCCCCTGCCGGGGGTGGAACAATTCCCTGTCGCAGGCCAGCGGCGTCACCGCGACGGGTCTCGAATCCACGTCGTGCGAGGACAGCAGCTCCCGGCGGGTAAAGTCGGAAACCGACACGAACGCGTCGACCAGGCGAAGCCGCTTGGCGAAGAATCTGTTGTAATAGCGCACCCGCTCGGCGGGGTGGAACTGCGGATATCGCTCCAGGGAGAGGTCGTGCACGGTCAGCAGCGTGGCCACGCCGTCCTGCACGCGAAAGGGGAACATGGCCGTTTCATGGTAGACGTCGAACTTCCCGGACAGAGACAGCATCCTGCGTTCCCGCACACGGTGCAGGGCCAGCCGGATCAGATACGATATCGACGGCGGCAGTTTCCAGAACAAGGCGGCCTTCGCGGACCAGCGGTCGAGATCCTGCGCACCGGAGGGAAGGGAACTCACGGCGTCCACGCCGTCGAAATAGCGGAACTCGAACAGATCCGAATATTGTTGCTCCATCACCGAGTACAGCGATTCAACATACCGTCCGATCCCCGTCTTAACGTTCATCAACGGGATCGCGTTCACCAAGACACGAATCTTCATCACGGATACAACCGTCCCCTTATGCCGCCGCAGCCGCGACGTGTCCTGTTTCGACAAATCCGAATCGACCCATTCGCGTTTGCTATCAGGAGTTGCGAATAAAATCTAATCAGGTCCGCCGGTAATCACCGAACGGTACTTGCCATTCAGGGACACGCCAATCCCCCGAGAAACGGTTTTGACGACAATATCCGCATGTATTTCATTTCCTGCTTTTAACTCCGGGAACGGTAAAATAACCGCCTGGCGGCCCGCGCGCGGGCATTGGCCGCACGAAACGGCCCGTTTTTTCCGTCCCGATCCCTGTCTTTCGCGCGTCCGGCCGCCTCCGCACGCAAAAAACGACGAAATCCCTGCTTCAGCGGTTAGTTGACGGTGCTCTTTGGCCCACGCTAAAGATAACCATTGATTGAGTCCGGTTTTCCGCGTGCCCCTGTTCCGCGTGCCGACTCTTTCGACCCGGATAAAGCCATACCCCGTTTTTCGCCAACAAGGAGCACCGCCATGTCCAAAAAAGAAGTGGAGCGTCTGCTGATCGCAGGCGGAGAAAATAAGACCGTAAAAGGCAAGTACAACGCCATCTCGACCAAGGAAGCCTTTGTGGCCGCGGCCAAAGAGGACGGATACGACTTCACGGTCGAGGAGCTGGACGAGGTGCTGCGGGAATCCGGCGACGATTTCACCAGGACCGGGAATCCGCCCGCGCGCATGATCTGGTGGACCTAACCCCTTTTCCCTGCCTTGCGGGACCCATGCGCAACGCGTGAGCCCGCAAGGCAGGCTTGTCTTGATCTAACCCCCTCCCTCATTAGCGCACCGCATTCCGGCCACTGCACGGGAATCGGGCTAAGCCGCCCGCGACGGCTTCACCGCGCCTCCCTGGCCGATTCGCTTCGCTCCCGTTCCCCGATTGCCTCACCTTCATCGCTCCGGCAGGCCGCGAGTCCCTTTCCGGGGCCTGCGTCTTGACATGTGTACACTTTTTAAAATAGTAGCCATATTGTGTTATTAATTTTATATTTATGCTAACCGGTCCGTTTCCTGTCAGGGGGAGGCCGTTAGCCGAGGAGGGTATCCTATGTCAGGATGCGCACCCAAGTCCGCGCCGGCAGTGGTGCCGGCGGACCTGTCTTCAATCCACCCCAACAAGGAGGGCACAATGAAACCGATTGAAGGCGTGATGACCCAAACAAACGCACCCAGGGGGATCGACCCGGACGGCCTGTATTTCGTCCAGGTCGACGCCACCAAGTGCGAAGCCTGCGGTACCTGCGAAGAGGTCTGCGCGACCGGGGCGATCCAGTCCATCAACGACGAAGGCATCCGCCAGGTGGTGGACCCGGCGGCCTGCATGAACTGCGGCCAATGCCTGGTCAACTGTCCCTACGGCGCCATCTACGAGGGCGTGTCCTTCGTGGACGAGATCTTCGAAAAACTGAAGGACCCCGACACCGTGGTCGTGTCCATGCCCGCTCCCGCCGTACGCTACGGCCTGGGCGAATGCTTCGGCGACGCCACCGGCACCTACGTGGGCGGGCAGATGCACGCGGCCCTGCGCAAGCTCGGCTTCGACTACATCTGGGACAACGAGTTCACCGCCGACGTGACCATCATGGAGGAAGGCACCGAACTCATCCAGCGGGTCAAGGAACAGGGCCAGAAGGACGCGCGTCCCCTGCCCCAGTTCACCTCCTGCTGCCCGGGCTGGATCAAGTTCGCCGAGACCTTCTACCCCGACCTGCTGCCCAACCTGTCGAGCTGCAAGTCGCCCATCGGCATGCTCGGCCCCCTGGCCAAGACCTACGGCGCGCACGAGACCAAGGTCGCCGCCAAGAAGATCTACACGGTCTCGATCATGCCGTGCATCGCCAAAAAGTACGAAGGGCTGCGCCCGGAGATGGCCGACAGCGGCTTCCGCGACATCGACGCGACCATCAACACCCGCGAGCTGGCCTACATGATCAAGACCGCGGGCATCGACTTCAAGTCCCTGCCCTCCCAGGGCCCGGACCCGATCCTGGGCGACTCCACGGGCGCGGCGACCATCTTCGGCAACTCCGGCGGCGTCATGGAGGCGGCCCTGCGCCTGGCCTATGAGGTCTTGTCCGGCAAAACCCTGAAGGACCCGGACATCAAGGTCGTGCGCACCCACGAGGGCATCAACGCGGCCGACGTGGACGTGCCGGGATTCGGTACGGTCAAGGTGGCCGTGGCCAGCGGGCTGAAGAACGCGGCCCAGCTGTGCGACGAGGTCCGCGCGGGCAAATCCCCGTACCACTTCATCGAGATCATGACCTGCCCCGGCGGCTGTGTGAACGGCGGCGGGCAGCCGCTCGACCCCGAGATCAGAGCCTCCCTGTTCCGCAGCACCGTGGCCCAGATCAACAAGCGCTTCCGGACCCGCAAGGCCGGCGCATAGGGAGGAGACCGCAATGAAAATGAACAGACGTGGATTCATCAAGGCGTGCGGCTTCATGGCCGGCTACACCGTGCTCGGCTTCAACATGGCCCGCGAGGCGGCGGCCAGCGTCATGAGCTTCGTCGGCCTGCGCCAGCAGTCCGTGTACAACGCCGACGCCAAGATCTACAAGATTCGCAAGTCCCAGGACAACCCGATGATCAAGAAGCTCTACAACCACGAGACCGGTTTCCTGCATGAAGGCCCGTGCGGCCACATGTCCCACCACCTGCTGCACACCCACTACGTGGACCGCAGCGCCCGGGTGGCCGCCCTCAAGAAAAAGGGCTACAAGTTCAACTTCTAAACTCGACAGCTTCGACCTGCGGCAAGGACCACTCTGAGCCTAGGGCCGATAGCTCCCTTCTCCCCCCTCCCCCCTCGATTTCCTTCCGAACGCCCTCCCGCCGCGTCTTGGCATGTACTTTTATCGTGATACTTTTTTTAAAAAGTTATGCGCAACGTATAATTTTTTCTTGATCAGTAATATTATTTCCCGTAAGAGTTGAGCCCGGAACACCTCCAAACCGGAGAAGATCTGCCTGCGGGAAGGGTTCGCCTGAACCACAGGGTGGAGCCGCCTGGCCCTGCCCTATTTCCAAGGCAGGGACACCGTCCAGACGCTCCATCCCGTTTCCGCAAGCAGAAGGCCCGGGAGTGCTAAACCGGGCTTTTCTCTTTGCGGAGCCAATCCACGAACAGGGAGGAACAATGATGCAGAAGCGACTCGGCATCATCGGCATCATCATCAAGGACAGGCAGCAGGCGGCCGGCACGGTCAACTCCATCCTCAGCGACCATGGCGAAATCATCGTCGGGCGCATGGGGCTGCCTTTCAGAGACAGGGGCGTCAGCATCATCGACCTGATCATCGAGGCGACCACCGACGAGGTGGGGGCATTGACCGGCAAGCTGGGCAATCTCGAAGGCGTTCGGGTCAAATCACTTCTCGTATAACCAACGGAGGCAACCGATGAAACAGGACAGCACGCTGGGCGAGGGCCTGCACAATTTCGTGGACGAAGCGACCATCCGGGAAGAGATGGCCCGCTTCGAAAACCCGGACCCCGGGCGCATCCGGGAGATCCTGGCCAAGGCCAGGGAAAAGCTGGGGCTGGACCCGGACGAGGCCGCCGCCCTGCTGTACAACAAGGACTTCGACCTGGACGAGGCCATCTTCGAGACGGCCATGCACATCAAGAAGGCCATCTACGGCAACCGGCTGGTGGTCTTCGCCCCGCTGTACATCACCAATGAATGCAAGAACCGCTGCGCCTACTGCGGCTTCAAGGACACCAACAAGGAGCTCGACCGGCGCACCCTGACCTCCGAGGAGATCAAGCGCGAGGTGGAGGTCCTGGAGGACCTGGGCCACAAGCGGCTGCTCCTGGTCTACGGCGAGCACCCGAAGCTCGGCGCGGACTGGATCGCCCAGACCGTGCGCGACGTATACGCCGTGACCTCGAAGAAGAGCGGCGAGATCCGCCGGGTGAACATCAACTGCGCGCCCCTGGACGTGGAGGGATTCCGCAAACTCCACGAGGTGGGCATCGGCACCTACCAGTGCTTCCACGAATCCTACCACCGGCCGACCTACGAGAAGCTGCACATGTCCGGACCCAAGCGCGACTTCCTGTGGCGTCTGCACGCCATGCACCGCGCCCAGGAGGCGGGCATCGACGACGTGGGCATGGGCGCGCTCTTCGGCCTGTACGACCCGGTCTTCGAGGTCCTCGGCCTGCTCCACCACGCCCGCCAGCTCGAAAAGGACTGGGGCGTGGGGCCGCACACCATCTCCTTCCCCAGGCTGGAGCCCGCCCTCAACGCGGACATCGCCTACAACCCGCCCTATCCGACCACGGACCACGAGTTCAAGAAGATCGTGGCCGTGCTCCGGCTGGCCGTGCCCTACACCGGGCTGATCCTGACCACCCGCGAGAATTCCGAGTTCCGCAGGGAGCTGATCGAAGTGGGCGTGTCCCAGCTGTCCGGCGGCTCGCGCACCTATCCCGGCGCGTACGCCGACCCGGAATACGACCGGCCCGACGTGCAGCAGTTCTGCGTGGGCGACAGCCGCAGCCTGGACGAGGTCATCCGGTCCATCGCGGGCGAGCACGGCTACGTGCCGTCCTGGTGTACGGCGTGCTACCGGCTGGGCCGCACCGGCGAGCACTTCATGGAACTGGCCAAAACCGGGTTCATCCAGAAATTCTGCCTGCCCAACGGGCTGCTGACCTTCAAGGAATACCTGGAGGACTACGCCTCGGAGGAAACCAAGGCCGTAGGCGAGGCCCTGATCCGCAAGGAGGTGGAGAACTTCCCGGACCCCGACCGCAAGCATCTGCTGACCGACCGGCTGGCGCGCATGGAAGCGGGCGAGCGGGACCTGTACCTGTAACCCCGGGCCGAGGCGGAAGATGCCGAACAAAAGGCCGGAAGGTACCCGGATCGAGCGCGACGGGCTGGGCCTCGTGTCCATTCCCGCGGACGCCTATTGGGGCGTCCACACCTCGCGGGCCGTGCGCAATTTCCCCTTCTCCGGATACCGCCTCCCTCCGGCCTTCATTCGGGCCTTCGCCCGGGTCAAACAGGCCTGCGCCGGGACCAACGCGCTCCTCGGATACCTGTCCGGGGAGCGCGGCCGGGCCATCGGCGAGGCCTGCGCCGAGATCGCCGAAGGCGCGCTCCACGACCAGATCGTGGTCGACGCCTTCCAGGGCGGGGCCGGGACCTCGACGAACATGAACTTCAACGAGGTCATCGCCTCGCGCGCCGCCGAACTCATGGGCGGCGCGCGGGGCGATCGCGAGCTGGTCGATCCCCTGCGCCACGTGAACATGCACCAGTCCACCAACGACGTGTACCCCACGGCCCTGCGCGTGGCCGTGCTCACGCAGCTGACCGGGCTGGAGGAGGCGGTCTCGAACCTCCAGGACGGGCTCCAGCGCAAGGAGGCCGAGTTCAGCCACGTGGTCAAGGCGGGCCGCACCGAACTCATGGACGCGGTGCCCATGACGCTCGGCATGACCTTCGCGGCCTTTGCCGAGGCCGTGGCCCGCGACCGCTGGCGTATCTTCAAATGCCGGGAGCGGTTAAAGCGGGTCAACCTCGGCGGTACGGCCATCGGCACCGGCCTGGGCGCGCCGCGCGACTACGTCCTGGCCGTGGCCGGAAACCTGGCGTCGATAACCGGCCTGCCCGTGTCCCGGGCCGAAAACATGGTCGACGCCACCCAGAACGCCGACGTCTTCGCCGAGGTCTCGGGCATGCTCAAGGCGTGCGCGGCCAACCTGCTCAAGATCGCCTCGGACCTCCGCCTGCTGTCCAGCGGCCCGGCCGCCGGACTCTGCGAAATCACCCTGCCCCCGCTCCAGGCGGGCTCGTCCATCATGGCGGGCAAGATCAACCCGGTCATGCCCGAGGCCGTGACCCAGGCGGCCCTGCGGGTCATGGCCAACGACCAGGCCGTCGGGCTGGCCGCCGGGCTGGGCCAGCTGGAGCTCAACCACCTGCTGCCGCTCATCGCCCACTCCCTGCTCGAATCGCTGACCCTGTTGACCGCGTCCTGCCGGGGGCTGACCGCGGACTGCGTGCACGGCATTCAATCCCGGCCCGACCAATGCCGGGGCCATGTGGAGCGCAGCGCGGCCCTGGCCACGGTGCTCGTCCCGGCCCTGGGCTACGAGGCCGTGGAGCGGATCGTCAAGGACGCCGGGGACAACGGCCGGACCGTGGCCGAGGAGATCGAGGCGGCGGGCGTCGCCTCCAAGGAGGCCGTGGAACGGCTGCTCTCCCCCCGGAGGCTGTGCAAACTGGGCTTCACGCCCGATGAATTCGAGGAGGTGCGCAGGCCATGAAGCTCTTCGTCGGCATCGAACGGCTGGACACCCCGGCCCTGTTCGCCGCGGGCCGCAGGATCATCCTGCACGCGGCCGTGTACGGGGCGTTCGCCCGCTCCAAGCCGCACCGGGACGCCCTGTCCACGGCCCTGTCCCGGCCGGACTTCGAGCGGCTGGACATCATCGTCCTGGAGCCGGACAGCCGCGAGCCGTGGGTTCGCCCCTTTCTGGACGCCCTGCGCTTCGGCATCTCCACCCAGGCCACGGACGATGAGGTGGCCCTGTCCCACCGCTACATGAGCGAGCTGGCCGCAGGCCACCCGGACAAGGTGCGCCTGCACCCGGCCCGGCGGCTGCCCTGCCTGCCCGTGCTCATCGTGGACGACGTGATCATCTTCGGCCAGTACGCCCACTCCGGGAGCCACGCCCCGCAGGGGTTCTGGGGCATGATCCGCGCGGACGTGCCCACCCTGCTGGCCTGGACCCTGGCGGGCAAGCCGCCGCCCCACGCGGACGAAGAGGCCGTGGCCGCCTTCCGCCTGGTCAACGAGTGCGCCCGGGCCATGTGCGCCTGCCGGGCGCTGGCCCCCGACTCCGCCCGCAACCTCAGCCGCCGGGAAAGCCCGGCCCCGCAAAGCCCATGAACACCCACGACATCCTCGACCTGCTGACCGGCTCCAACGACGCCTTCCTGTTCGCCCGCGCCCACGAGATGCGCAGGTGGATATTCGGCAACGAAGTCTTCCTGCGGGCCATCATCGAATTCTCCAACGTCTGCGACAAGCAGTGCCGCTACTGCGGCCTGCGCGCCGGAAACCGGCATCTCAACCGCTACCGCATGAACGCCGAAACCATCCTCGAAAGCGTGGATCTGGCCGTGGCCCAGGGGGCCGGGACCGTGGTCCTGCAGTCCGGGGACGACACGGCCTATTCCATGGAAACGGTCGGCGGATTGATCCGCTCCATCAAGGAGCGCCACGACGTGGCCGTGACCCTGTCGCTGGGCGACCGGGGGTTGGACGAATACGCCCACTGGCGCGACTGCGGGGCGGACCGCTGCCTGATCAAGCTCGAGACCACGGACCCGGCCCGCTACAAGGAGCTGCGCAAGGGCGAGAGCTTCACCGCTAGGCTGCACCGGGTGGAGGAGCTGCGCCGCCTCGGCTACGAGGTCGGCTCCGGGGTCATCGTCGGACTGCCCGGCGCGACGCTGCTGGACGCCGTGCGCGACATCCTCTTTCTGACCGAGCTCGATCTGGACATGATCGCGGTGGGCCCGTTCGTGCCCACCCCGGACACACCCCTGGCTTCGTTCCCGCCCGGCTCGGTGATCCTGTCCCAGCGCATGACCGCCCTGCTGCGGCTGCTCAACCCCAAGGCCAACATCCCGGCCACCTCGGCCCTGGACGCCCTGCGGCCCGACAGCCGCGCCCAGGCTCTGGCCAGGGGGTGCAACGTGCTCATGCCGTCCATCACCCCGGCCGAGGTGCGCGGCGACTACACCATCTATCCCGGCAAGAACGCCGACGGACTCGACCGGGCCGCGTCCCTGGATTCGGCCAGGCAGACCATCGCGGCCATGGGCTTCGTCTCCTCCGCCGCCAAGGGGTTCTCCCCGAGGAGGGACCATGTCGAATAAGGCCCCGCGCGGGGTCAGGCTGGTCATCGCCCTGGCCGGGAGGCGCAACGCGGGCAAGTCCTCCCTGATCAACGCCCTGACCGGCCAGGAGACGGCCATCGTCTCGAGCACGCCGGGGACCACCACGGACCCGGTGGCCAAGCACTACGAGTTGCTGCCGCTGGGCCCGGTGACCTTCTACGACACGGCCGGGCTGGACGACGAGGGCGAGCTGGGCGCGTTGCGCGTCAAGGCCACGCGAAAGGTCCTCTGCCGCTGCGACGTGGCCGTGGTCGTCCTGGGCGAGGAAGGGATCACCGATCACGAAAAGGGCCTGCTCGAAACCATACGCAGCCTCGGCGTCCCGCACGTCGTGGCCTGGAACAAGGCGGACCTGCGGCCCGAAACGCACAAGCCCGAAGCGCACACGCCTGAGGGGCTCGACGCCCCGTTCCTGCACGTCTCGGCGGCCACGGGCCAGGGCGTGGACCGGCTCAAGCGCCTGCTCATGGACAGCGTGCCGCCCGAGTACCGCCAGGAGCGGCTCATCCTCGGCGACCTGATCCGCGAGGGCGACCACGTGGTCTGCGTGGTGCCCATCGACCTGGCCGCGCCCAAGGGCCGCCTCATCCTGCCCCAGGTGCAGGTCCTGCGCGAAATTCTCGACTGCGACGCCCTGGGCACCGTGGTCAAGGAGCGGGAGATCGAGGCCGCGCTCTCAGGGATGCGCACGCCGCCCGCCCTGGTAGTCACGGACTCCCAGGTGGTCATGAGCGTGGCCGGAGACGTGCCGGACGACATCCCCCTGACCACCTTCTCCACCCTGTTCGCCCGCTACAAGGGCGACCTGGACAGCCTGGTGGCCGGGGCCTCGGCCATCGACACGCTCAAGGACGGCGACACCGTGCTCATCGGCGAGGCGTGCTCGCACCACGACGTGGCCGACGACATCGGCCGGGTCAAGATTCCCCGCTGGATGACCCAGTACACGGGCCGGGACCTGAACTTCGAGGTCTACGCCGGCCACGACTTCCCCGAGGACCTGGAGCGCTTCGCCCTGGTGATCCACTGCGGGGCGTGCATGCTGGGCCGCACCGAGATGCTGCGCCGCATCGCCGAATGCCGACGCCGGGGCGTGCCGATCACCAACTACGGCGTGGCCATCTCCAAGCTCCAGGGCGTGCTGGAGCGCATCCTGCGCCCCCTGGGGGCGGAACCGGCCCACGCCGTGGACTGATCCCGCACTCCTCGCGCCCCACCCTGATCCGCCCGAAATCAAGCGGCCATGGGCGAACGACGCCTTTCCCCGCGCAGGGCCTGGCCAGACGCACAGGCCAACACCGGGTAATGGCTGGAAACATCCGTCCTCTCCCGGACCTTCCCCGCTCTGTGCCCAACCCTGGTAAAGTCGCTTCCCATTGCCGTCTTCCCCGATTCCACTTAGACACCAAAACCTTTGTGTATAAAGCACAAAGCAAGGACCATGGAGGTGCATTTGGCACACAGTGAAAAACCCCTAACAGCGCGGGGCACAGTCGATCTTCCATTCGGAGGTCTCGGATTGTCTCTCGAAGCTTGTGAGCGGCATGCCGAAACGCTGCGGGTTCAGGTCATCGCCTGGACTCCGGACTCGTTTCGCGACGGCATGACCCGTCACGAGCCTCCTGCGGCGCTCTCCGGCTATAGACTCCTTACAGTGCTCGGCTGTGAGATTCGTGGACGATAACTACAACTCTAGGACCATTGCATGAAACTGAATCGTCGTGATTTTGTGAAGCTGTCCTCAGCAACCGCGCTCGGCGTGGCCTTTGCCGGCCTCGGCGCGGGATGCCAGAAAACAGCGGTCGCAAAGATAGCCCAAATGAAGCCCGAATGGAGCAAGGAAACGACCTCCGTCTGCGCTTACTGTTCCGTCGGCTGCGGATTGGTGGTCACCACCTCCCTGCAGACCAAGCGAGCCATCAACGTGGAAGGCAACCCCGACCACCCCATCAACGAAGGCTCCCTCTGCGCCAAGGGCGCAAGCTCCATCCAGATGACCGAGAACGACCTGCGTACCGGCAAGTGCCTGTACCGCGCGCCGTACTCCGGCCAGTGGGAGGAAAAGAGCTGGGACTGGTGCAAGAAGCGCATCGCCAGGCTCGCCAAGGAATCCCGCGACAAGTCCTTCCAGGTGAAGAACGACAAGGGCCAGGTCGTCAACCGTAACATGGGTGTCGCCTCGCTCGGCTCCGCCGCGCTGGACAACGAAGAATGTTACGCAATGCACGCTTTCATGCGCGCCCAGGGTATCGTCTACCTCGAACATCAGGCCCGTATCTGACACAGCGCCACTGTTGCGGCTCTGGGAGAGTCGTTCGGACGCGGTGCGATGACCAACCACTGGAATGATATTCAGAACAGTGATTGCATTTTGATAATGGGCAGCAATGCTGCCGAAAACCATCCCATTTCCTTCAAATGGGCCTTGAAAGCGCAAGCCAAGGGCGGAAAGATCATCCACGTTGATCCGCGGTACACTCGTACGTCCGCACGTTCCGACAAGTTCATTGCGCTTCGTTCGGGATCCGATATCGCCGTGCTCGGCGGTATGATCAAGTACATCATCGACAACAAGCGCTACTTCCTCGACTACATGCGCGACTACACCAACGCCTCCTTCATCGTTGGCGAGGCGTACGGTTTCGAGGACGGCCTCTTCGCCGGGTACGACGCCAAGACCAACTCCTACGACAAGTCCAAGTGGGCGTTCGAGATGGACGAGAACGGCGTTCCCAAGAAGGACAAGTCCCTCAAGCATCCGCGGTGCGTTTTCCAGATCGTGAAAAAGCACTACGAGCGCTACACCCTGGACAACGTCTCCAACATGTCGGGCATTTCCCATGAAGACCTGACGGAACTCTACGACCTGTACTCCGCCACCGGCACCGCCAAGAAGGCCGGGACCATCATGTACGCCATGGGCTGGACCCAGCACTCCGTGGGCGTGCAGAACATCCGCGCCATGGCCATGATCCAGCTCATGCTGGGCAACATCGGCATCGCGGGCGGCGGCGTCAACGCGCTGCGCGGCGAGTGCAACGTCCAGGGCTCCACCGACTACGCCCTGCTCTACCACATCCTCCCCGGTTACATCGCGACCCCCCTTGCCGGACTGGACACTCTGGACCAGTACAACAAGAAGTTCGCGCCCGTGACCAAGGACCCGATGAGCGCCAACTGGTGGCAGAACTATCCCAAGTACTCCGCCAGCCTGCTCAAGGCCATGTACTCCGATGACGACCCCAAGGACTCCTACAGCTACCTGCCGAAGTTGGAAAACCACAAGGCGAGCGTGTACTCCTGGATCCCGCTCATCGACCGCATGTACAACGGCGGATTCACCGGCGCGTGGATCTGGGGCATGAACCCGGCCTGTTCGAGCTCCGACTCCATCAAGACCCGCAAGGCCCTGTCCGAACTGGACTGGATGGTCAACGTCAACGTGTTCGACTGCGAGACCTCCAGCTTCTGGAAGGGCCCGGGAATGGACCCGGCCAAGGTGAAGACCGAGACGTTCTTCATCCCCTGCGCCACGGCCATCGAAAAGGAAGGCTCGGTCTCCAACTCCGGCCGCTGGATGCAGTGGCGCTACGCCGGTCCGGAACCCAAGGGCGGCGTGCTGACCGACGGCCACTACTTCCACGAACTGTGGGAGGAGATGGTCCGCCTCTATGAGAAGGAGGGCGGCGCGTACCCCGAGCCGATCACCCGTCTGAGCTTTGAGAACATGTGCGAGAAGAACGAACATGGCCACATGGAGTTCAGCGCGCAGCGGACGGCCAGGCTCATCAACGGCTGGTTCACCAGGGATATCGAGATCAAGGGCAAGCTGTACAAGAAGGGCCAGCAGGTCCCCAGCTTCGCCTTCCTCCAGGACGACGGCTCCACCACCTCCGGCAACTGGCTCTACTGCAACTCGGTGAGCGACACGGAGAACAAGGCCGAACGCCACGACGCCACCCAGACCCCGCTGCAGGCCAAGATCGGCCTGTTCCCGAACTGGACCTGGTGCTGGCCCGTCAACCGGCGGATCCTCTACAACAGAGCGTCCGTCGACCTGCAGGGCAAGCCGTGGAACCCGGAACGGACCGTTATCCAATGGAACGGCAAGAAATGGGAAGGCGACGTGCCCGACGGCGGTTGGGCCCCCGGCGCCAAGCATCCCTTCATCATGCGCAAGCACGGCTTCGGCCAGCTGTTCGGCCCGGGCCGGGCGGACGGTCCGCTGCCCGAGTACTACGAACCGCTGGAATGCCCGGTCAAGGAGCATCCGTTCTCCAAGACGCTGCACAACCCGACCGCGGTCCAGATCCTGAACGAGGAAAAGGCCGTCTGCGATCCGCGCTACCCGTTCGTCGGCACGACCTACCGCCTGACCGAGCACTGGCAGACCGGGTCCATGACCCGCTGGTGCAGCTGGCTGGTGGAGGCCGAGCCCCAGATGTTCGTCGAGATCAGCCCGCAACTGGCGGAGCTTCGCGGCATCAAGAACGGCGAGAAGGTCACCATCGAGAGCGTCCGAGGCTCCCTGTGGGCCATCGCCATGGTCACCGAACGGATTCGGCCCTACAAGGTCAACGGCAACGACGTCCACATGGTCGGCATGCCGTGGCACTACGGCTGGGTCATGCCCGTGGACGGCGGCGATTCCGCGAACATCGTAACGCCCAACGTCGGCGATCCGAACACCGGTATTCCGGAATACAAGGCGTTCATGGTCAACCTGCGCAAGTGGAAAGAGGGGGATAAATAAATGACTGGCAAAAGCTTTTTCGTTGATTTGTCCCTTTGCACCGCGTGCCGCGGTTGTCAGGTCGCCTGCAAGCAGTGGAAGAACCTCCCTGCCGAGAAGACCCGCAACGTCGGCTCGCACCAGAACCCGCAGGACCTGTCGTTCCAGACCATCCGTCTCGTCCGCTTCAACGAAGCGCATGACGCGAACGGCAACCTGCAGTGGTACTTCTTCCCGGAGCAGTGCCGCCACTGTATCGAACCCCCGTGCAAGTACATCGGCAACATGTACTGCGACAACGGGATCGTGCAGGACCCCGAGACCGGGGCCGTGGTCATGAACAGCCGCACGGCCGCCATCGGCGACACCGTCGCCAGCGACGAGCTGTGCCCGTACAACGTGCCGCGCATGGACGGGAAGAGCGGCCAGTGGTTCAAGTGCGACATGTGCCTGGACCGCGTCCAGGCCGGACGTCTTCCGGCCTGCGTGCAGAGCTGCCCCACCGGCACCATGAACTTCGGCAACCGGGAAGAGATGCTCGCCCTGGCCAGGAAGCGGTTGGAGGAAGTGCAAAAGACCAACCCGGACGCGTACCTCGCGGACCCCGAGTCCGTGCGCGTCATCTACCTCTGCACCGCCCCGCCGGAAAGCTACAACGGCAACCTGCTCGCCTCGGTTGACGGGCGCAAGCTGATGAACAACGCCCCCGGCAGGGACGGCATTGATCGCCGCAGCCTGCTCGCCGGTCGCTTCCGTCCCGGCAACAAAGCCTAGAACCATACATACCAAAAGGAGATATCATGAAAAAAGTATTCATCATGTGCCTGCTGTGTGTATGTTTCACCGCAGTGCTGGCCTTTGCCCAGGCGGAGCTGGTCGCCTCCATCGACGCGCCCGACGATGATCTTGAGATCAATGTCATCCGGGGACGCAGCGAGCGTGATCTGGGGGTTGTCTTCAACCACTCCAGCCACGAAGGCATCGACTGCTTCACTTGCCACCACAAGAACGAGGTCAAGGACACGCCCGAGTCTTGCGCCAACTGTCACACCGACACCGCGCCCGACGCCCAGGGTCCCAAGTCCTACTTCCGCGCCATGCACGTGAAGAGCGAAGGACACGCCTCCTGTCTCTCTTGTCATCAGGAGGAATTCTCCGGCGACAAGGACATGACGGGTTGCGCGAACTCCTCCTGCCACCCGACCGGCCTGTACTAGAACCACTACCCCGGGGCGGGGCATCCCCCCGCCCCGGGTTTCTCCCGCTTCGCTTCACAGACTGCTCCAAAGGATCGCGGGGATTCCCGGCAACGGAACCGGCGATCCTTTCGAACAGACTCGTTGAACACCTCCGTAAGCCGTCGCATCGGACCTGGCGCAACATGGCGAACGGAGTTTCCCGGCCCCGCGCAGCGTGCTATCTGCGCGGGGCCTCTTTTTCATTCTCCGGCCCCTCCGGTTCCGGTCGGTCGACCGGATTGCGGACCGGCGGAACATGACGACGCGCAGCCCGTCCGGGCTGTGCGCCTTGGGCCGCGCCCGCCGGGAACACTGCCCGGTGCAAAAACGAGAACCTCGGCAAAGGGCTTGCCTAAGTCGGAGGAAACTGAGTACCATCAGGCACACCAATATTCGTGCGGGGATGTCATGCTCATCACAAAATTCGCCATTCCGGAAGTCATTTTCGGCAACGGCAGCATAAAGTACCTTGCGCCATGCGCGCGACGTCTCGGCGCCAAGCGCGTCCTGCTGGTCAGCGACCCCGGGGTCGAAAGGGCGGGCTGGGTAGAGGTCGTCATGGACCTGCTGCGCAAGGACTCCATCGAATGCGTCTATTTCAATGAGGTCAGCTCCAACCCCCGCGACGTCCAGGTCCACAAGGGGGCCGAACTGTACGTGGAGCACGGGGCGGACGTCATCGTCGGCATCGGCGGGGGCAGCCCCATCGACGCGGCCAAGGGCATCTCCACCATCGTGGGCAACGGCGGGAAGATCCGGGACTACGAAGGGGCCAACAAGATCATGCGCCCCCTGCCGCCCATGATCTTCATCCCGTCCACCGCGGGCAGCGGTTCGGACGTCTCCCAGTTTTGCATCATCACCGACGTGGAGCGCCAGGTGAAGATGTCCATCATCAGCCGCTCGCTGGTGCCCAACCTGTCCATCATCGACCCCATGCTGCTGATGACCAAGAGCCGGGAGCTGATCGCCGCCTCGGCCGTGGACGCCCTGGCCCACGCCGTGGAGTCCTATGTCTCCCGGATGGCCTCGCCGTTCACCGAGCCCCAGTCCATGCAGGCCATCCAGCTGTTCATGGAAAACGTCCGCGAGGCGGTGGACTCCAAATCCCCGGAGGCGCTCAAGAACCTGAGCATCGCCAGCACGGCGGCGGGCATGGCCTTCAGCAACGCGGGCCTGGGCATCGCCCACTCCCTGGCCCACTCCATCGGCGGCCGGTTCGACGTCCTGCACGGCATGGTCCACCCCGTGCTGCTCCCCTCGGTCATGCGCTTCAACCTCATGTCCCGGCCCAAGAAGCTGGCCCGGGTGGGCTTTCAGATCACCGGCGTACAGTGCCGGTCCGAGGAGAAGCAGGCCATGCTGGGCATCGAGTATCTGGAAAAGCTGTTCCTGGACCTGGGCGCCACCTGTAGGCTGAACGACATCCTGCCCGACGACAGCGAACTGGAACTGCTCTGCCACAAGGCCCTGCCCGACGCCTGCACCATGACCAACCCCAGGGAAGCGACCTGCCGGGACCTGATGAGCATATGCGAGGCTGCATGGTGAGTACCTCAAAGACGACACTCGAAGATCTCATGGGGCTTGAGCACAGCAAGCTCAACTTCTTTCAGGAACTGCGACAGAGCATCGAGAAGCTGACCGCCAGCCACCGGGAGTCCGAGGACCAGCGCCTCGAGATCGCGGCCATCCTCGAAGGCATCACCGACGTCATGATGGTCCTCTCCGAAAACCTGGAGATCATCTCGGTCAACCATGTCTTCCTGGAGCTGTTCCCGGGCATCAACCCCATCGGCCGGTATTGCTACGAGGTCTTCCGGCACACCAACTACCCGTGCCATGAATGTCCGGCCTTCCGGTCCCTGAGCACCGACGCGGTCTGCCGGGAGACGGCCATCTTCCGCGTGGGCGGACGCAACCGGCAGTTCCAGATGGTCGCCGCCCCCCTGAAGAACCCGCACCTGCCCCAGCACCGGGTGCTGATCTTCAAGCGCGACGTAACCATGGAAAAGGAATACCAGGCGAAATTCTACCAGGCCGAGAAGATGGCCACCACCGGCATGCTGGCCGCGGGCGTGGCCCACGAGGTCAACAACCCGCTGGCCGCCGTGGCCGGGTTCGCCGAGGGGATCAAGCGCCGCCTGCCCCGGCTGGAAAATCTCGTGGACGACGAACTCTACGAGGACTTCAAGGAATACACGGACACCATCCTCAAGGAGTGTTCGCGCTGCCAGAAGATCGTCCAGACCCTGCTGACCTTCAGCCGTCCCATGGTCGCCGACTTCAACCAGGTCAGCATCAACCAGGTGGTCAAGGACACCATCCGCATCCTGCAGCACCATTTCAAGAACCACCCGAAGCTCACGGTCTCCATGTCCCTGTCCGAAACCCTGCCCATGATCTACGGCGACGAGGCGCAGCTCAAGCAGGTCGCCCTGAACCTGCTGACCAACGCGGTGGACGCCATCGGCGAGGAGGGGGAGCTGTGCGTGTCCACCTGCCTCCACGAAGACGGTGTGCGCATGGCGGTCAGCGACACCGGCTGCGGCATCCCGGAAAAGAACCTGGACAAGCTCTTCGAGCCGTTCTTCACCACCAAGCCCGTGGGCAAGGGCATCGGCATCGGCCTGGCCACCTGCTACCACATCGTCCAGGACCACGGCGGGGAGATCACGGTCAACAGCGAACTCGGCACCGGAACGTGCTTCTCCGTCACCCTGCCCATCGATAAACGAGGCCGCCATGGCTAACGGCTACAAGGTTCTGGTCATCGACGACGAGGAATCCATCCTCCGTCTGCTCCAGCACGAATTGAGCACCGAGGAGCGGACCGTGGACACGGCTCCCTCGGCCGCCATCGGGCTGGAGAAATTCGCCAAGGGCCACTACGACGTGGTGGTCTCGGACATCCGCCTGCCGGACGGCGACGGCCTGGACATGCTCGTCAAGTTCAAGACCGCCTACCCGGACATCGAGGTCATCCTGATCACCGGGCACGGCAACATCGACAACGCGGTCGAGGCCATGCGCATCGGGGCCTACGACTACGTGACCAAGCCCTTCCACCTCGACCGGGTGGAGATGGTCATCGAGCGGGCCTACCAGCGGGTCTGCCTGCAGCGCGAGAACCGCAGCTTCCGGCACTCCAAGCAGACCGTGCCGTCCTCCAAGCTGGTGGGCAACTCCGCGCCCATCAAACAGATCAAATATCTCATCGGCCGGGTCGCCCCCACCGACGTGGCCGTGCTCATCACCGGCGAAAGCGGCGTGGGCAAGGACGTGGTCGCCCACACCATCCAGGAGCACAGCGAACGCAGCGAGCGGCCGTTCATCGTCAAGAACTGCGCCACCCTGCAGAAGGAGCTCATGCGCAGCGAGCTCTTCGGGCACACGCGCGGCTCCTTCACCGGGGCCACGGACAACCGCGACGGACTGATGACCTACGCCGACACCGGCACCCTGTTCCTGGACGAGATCGGCGAGCTGCCCCTGGAGGTCCAGGGCGGGCTGCTGCGCGTGCTCGAGGCCAAGATGTACCGCCGCATGGGCGAGAAGAACGAACGCCACGTGGACATCCGCTTCCTGTTCGCCACCTCCCGCAACCTGGCCGAGGAGGTAGAGGCCGGGCGGTTCAACGAGGCCCTGTACCACCGCATCAACGTCTTCAACATCCAGGTCCCGCCACTTTCCCAGCGCAAGGAGGACATCCCGCTGCTGGTGGAGCACTTCCTCGGCCGCATGAGCATCGCCATGCGCCGGGAACGGCTGACCATCACCGACAAGGCCGTGCAGTGCCTGACGCAGTACGACTGGCCCGGCAACATCCGGGAGTTGCGTAACGTCCTTGAACGGAGCATCATCCTGGCCGAAGGCGGCGTGATCACCAACCAGGCCCTGCCCCGGGAGCTGGTGGAGCATGTGGCGGACCAGGGCGACGGCACCGTCTTCTCCCTGGAGGAGATGGAGCGCAAGCACATCCAGCGCGCCCTGCAGTTTTACGACGGCAACCGGCTCCAGGCGGCCAAGGCCCTGGGCATCGGCCGGAAAACCCTTTACCGCAAGATCGAGAAGTTCGGACTGGGGTAGTCCCCCCTCTCACATCATCCTATTTACACTATGACCCAACCTGAGAACCCGTTACTGTAACGGTTTTTTTATACGTACTCATGCCATGATATTTTGACCCATTCGCGTACAATTCGTGTGTCAAAAAGATACAACAGATAACAGCTTGAAATTACAACATATGATTACGGCAACCCACCTCCCGGGGTCACGCTGACCCAGAATTGAAGGCAGAAGGGTCACAAAGGCCCAATCTGAAGAATAAACCTAACACGCTATTATAATGATTAGAATTCAAATGGCCCGGTCCTTGCTCAGGGATTGATGTCACTACGATGTGGCAGGCACTTGTCCCGAGTTCAGTCACCCTCAACCACAAGGACGGAACATTATGGCAGTTACCGAACAAGTTAATGGCTTTTTCATCCCCAGCGTGACCCTTATCGGCATCGGCGCCCACAAGGAGATCCCGGCTAAGATCAAAGCCCTGGGCAGCAAAAAACCCCTGCTCGTGACTGACAAAGGCATCACCGCCTGCGGCATCACCCAGCAAATCGTCGACCTGCTCAAGAGCCACAAGATGAGCTGCGTGGTGTACGACGAGACCATCCCCAACCCCACGGACAAGAACGTCCACGACGGCGTGAAGGTCTACAAGGACAACAAGTGCGACTCCCTGATCACCCTGGGCGGCGGCTCCTCCCATGACTGCGGCAAGGGCATCGGCCTGGTCGTGGCCAACGGCGGCAAGATCCACGACTACGAAGGCGTGGACAAGTCCACCAACCCCATGCCCCCCTACGTCGCCGTGAACACCACCGCCGGCACCGCGTCCGAAATGACCCGCTTCTGCATCATCACCGACACCTCCCGCAAGGTGAAGATGGCCATCGTCGACTGGCGCGTCACCCCGGGCATCGCCCTGGACGACCCGCTGCTGATGATGGGCATGCCCCCGGCGCTGACCGCCGCCACCGGCATGGACGCCCTGACCCACGCCGTTGAGGCCTATGTTTCCACCATCGCCACCCCGATGACCGACGCCTGCGCCGAAAAGGCCATCCGTCTGATCTTCAAGTTCCTGCGCCGCGCCGTTGCCAACGGCTCCGACATCGAAGCCCGCGAAGGCATGTGCTACGCCCAGTACCTGGCCGGCATGGCCTTCAACAACGCCAGCCTCGGCCACGTCCACGCCATGGCCCACCAGCTGGGCGGCTTCTACGATCTGCCGCACGGCGAATGCAACGCCATCCTGCTGCCCCACGTCGAGAAGTTCAACCTCATCGCCCGCGTCGAGCGGTTCGCCGAAATGGCCGAGATGATGGACCAGAACATCGAAGGCATGAGCAAGCGCAACGCCGCCGAACTGTGCCTCGAAGCCATCAAGCAGCTCTCCACCGACGTCGGCATCCCCGCCGGTCTGGTCGAGCTGGGCAAGCGCTACGGCAAGGATGTCAAGATCAAGGACATCAAGGTTATGACCGAGAACGCCCAGAAGGACGCCTGCGGCCTGACCAACCCCCGCTGCCCCAAGGACATGGACGTCATGGCCATCTACGAAGCAGCAATGTAGGTCCTCCCTTCCAACGGGGGCGGGGCTCCGGCCCCGCCCCTGTTCGGAAGATCACCTTATATTCGGGCGGCCACCCACACGCCGCCCGTTTGCTAACAACACGGAGATAACAAACGCATGCCTTCCAGCTCGAAGACCTTTGATTCAGAGTTCATCGCCGAGGTGCAGAGGGAGAGCGAGCAGAACCTCGCCCTATGCTACCAATGCGGCAACTGCACTGCCGGATGCCCGGTTTCCTTCGCTTACGACTATCCGGTCAACCAGATCATGCGTCTGGTCCAGGCAGGCAGAAAGCAGGAAGCCCTGTCCTCCCACGCCATTTGGCTGTGCGCGTCCTGCGAGACCTGCACCACCCGTTGTCCCAACGACATCGAC
This sequence comes from Pseudodesulfovibrio sp. lm2024, assembly GCF_051175575.1. NCBI lineage: Bacteria > Pseudomonadati > Thermodesulfobacteriota > Desulfovibrionia > Desulfovibrionales > Desulfovibrionaceae > Pseudodesulfovibrio > Pseudodesulfovibrio sp. lm2024. The sequence continues at coordinate 1,025,316 of NZ_CP195092.1, read as the reverse complement.
GTGGCGCGGATCATGGACGTCCTGCGCCACATGGCCCGGCGGGAGAACATCGTCAGCGAAAAGGCTGTCAGCGCCTTCTGGAAGGCCTTCCTGGAATCCGTGGAGAAGCACGGCCGCGTCTTCGAACTCGGCCTCATGGCCAACTACGTTGGCAAGACGGGCCGGGTGTTCACCGACGTGGACCTGGCCCCCATGGCCCTGCGCAAGGGCAAGCTGGGTCTGAAAGCCCACGACATCAAGAAGTTGTCCGAGATCCGTGGGATTTTCGACCGCTATCGGGAGCAAAAACAATGAGTCTGTGTTACGCCTATTATCCGGGATGCTCGGGGCTCGGCACCTCGCTCGAGTACGACACCTCCACCCGCGCCCTGTGCAAGAGCCTGGGCATCGAACTGGTGGAGATTCCCGACTGGAACTGCTGCGGCTCCACCCCGGCCCACGCCGTCGACCACCTGCTGTCCGCCTGCCTGGTGGGCCGGAATCTGGGCATCGCCGACGACATGGCCGAGGAGCGGGAACTGGACGGTATCCTCACGCCGTGCCCCAGCTGCCTGAAAAATCTCAAGACCACCCAACACCGGCTGGCCGATCCCGAATTCCACCGCAAGGTGGAATTGGTGGTTGGACGGACCCTGAAGGCCGACCTGCCGATCAGGTCCGTGCTCCAGATGCTGGTCGAGGATCTCGGCCTCCAGGCCCTGGCCCAGCTGGTCAAGAAACCGCTGTCGGGCCTCAAGGTGGTCCCCTACTACGGCTGCATCATGCTCCGCCCGCCGCAGATCATGCAGTTCGACGACCCGGAAAACCCCATGGCCCTGGACAACCTGCTGACCGAACTGGGTGCCGAGGTCCTGCCCTTCGCCCTGAAGACCGACTGTTGCGGCGCGTCCCTGGGCACCACCCGCAAGGACGTGATCGCCAGACTTTCCGGGCGCATCCTGGACGCTGCCGAGGAGGCCGGCGCGGACGCCATCGTCACCGCCTGTCCCCTGTGCCAGCTGAACCTGGACATGCGCCAGTCACAGATCAACAAAGCCAACAATAGCGGGCACAACATGCCCGTCTTCTATTATACGCAACTTGCCGGCCTTGCCGCCGGGCAGGATGAAACGAGCACCATGCTGGACAAGCTCTGCGTCAGTCCGCGCACCCTGCTCGCCTCCCTGGCCGGGCACACCGGAGAGGGGGCCTAATGAATATCGGAGTCTTTGTCTGCCACTGCGGCAGCAACATCGCCGGAACCGTCGACACCGAGGCCGTCGCCAAGACGGCCCTGCACTACCGTGAAGTGGTCTTCGCCACCGACACCATGTACGCCTGCTCCGAACCGGGCCAGGCGGGCATCGTGGACGCCATCAAGGAATACGACCTGGACGGCGTGGTCGTGGCGTCCTGCACCCCGCGCATGCACGAGGCGACCTTCCGGCGCACCCTGGAAAGGGCGGGCCTGAACAAATACATGTTCGAGATGGCCAACATCCGGGAGCACGTCTCCTGGGTCGGCAAGGACAAGGAGGCCAACACCCGCAAGGCCGAGGAACTGGTCCACATGGCCGTCGAGAAGCTGCGCCGCAACGACTACCTCGAGGCCGGCGAGTTCGACATCAACAAGCGGGTCATGGTCATCGGCGGCGGCGTGGCCGGAATCCAGGCCGCCCTGGACTGCGCCGACGGCGGGCTCGAAGTGATCATGGTCGAGCGCGAGCCGAGCATCGGCGGCAAGATGTCCAAACTCGACAAAACCTTCCCCACCGTGGACTGTTCGAGCTGCATCCTCGGCCCCAAGATGGTCGACGTGGCCCAGCACCCGAACATCACCCTGTACACCCTGTCCGAGGTGGAATCGGTCAAGGGGTTCGTGGGCAACTTCGACGTCACCGTGCGCCGCAAGGCCGCCTACGTAGATTGGGACGCCTGCACCGGGTGCGGCGAATGCACCACCAAGTGTCCGAGCAAAAAGACCCCGGACCGCTTCAACGAGTTCATCGGCACGACCACGGCCATCAACATCCCGTTCCCCCAGGCCATCCCCAAGAAGGCCAGCATCAACCCCGAGGCCTGCATCAAGCTGACCAAGGACAAGTGCGGCGCCTGCGCCAAGATCTGCCCCACCGAAGCCATCCGCTTCGATCAGCAGGACGAACTGGTCACCGAGCAGGTGGGCGCGATCATCGCGGCCACGGGCTACGACCTCTTCGACTTCACCAAGTACGGCGAATACGGCGGCGGCCGGTACCCGGACGTGATCACGTCCATGCAGTACGAACGGCTGCTCTCCGCCTCCGGCCCCACCGAGGGGCACATAAAGCGGCCCTCGGACGGGACCGAGCCCAAGGACATCGTCTTCATCCAGTGCGTCGGTTCGCGCGACAAGTCCGTCGGCCGCCCCTACTGTTCCGGCTTCTGCTGCATGTACACGGCCAAGCAGACCATCCTGACCAAGGACCACATGCCCGACTCCCAGTCCTACGTCTTCTACATGGACATCCGCTCGCCCGGTAAGAACTACGACGAGTTCACCCGGCGGGCCATGGAGGAGTACGGGGCCCGGTACATCCGGGGCAGGGTCTCGGCCATCCAGCCCAAGGGCGGCCGCTACCTGGTCAAGGGCGCGGACACCCTGCTCGGGGAGCAGGTGGAGATCGAGGCCGACCTGATCGTTCTCGCCGTGGGGGCCGAGGCCGCCAAGGGCGCGGGCGAGCTGGCCGAGAAGCTGCGCATCTCCTACGATCCCTACGGATTCTTCCTGGAGGGCCACCCCAAACTCAAGCCCGTCGAGACCAACACCGCGGGCATCTACCTGGCGGGCTCCTGCCAGGGCCCCAAGGACATCCCGTCCTCGGTGGCCCAGGGCGACGCGGCCGCGGCCAAGGTCCTGGCCCTGTTCTCCAAGGACAAGCTGGCCAGCGATCCCCAGGTCTCCAACGTCAAGCTGGTGCGCTGCATCGGCTGCGGCAAGTGCGAATCGGTCTGCCCCTTCGGGGCCATCGAGATGATCGATTTCCGCGGCATGCCCAAGGCATCCGTCGTCGAGACCGTGTGCCAGGGCTGCGGCGTGTGCACGGCCGCCTGCCCGCAGGGGGCCATCCAACTGCGGCACTTCACCGACAACCAGATACTCGCCGAGGTGAACACCTTATGTCTGTAAACGAAGGAAAGGAACTGCGGATCATCGGCTTCCTTTGCAACTGGTGCTCCTATGCGGGCGCCGACACCGCGGGCGTGGGCCGGTTCGCCCAACCCACGGACCTGCGCATCGTCAGGCTGCCCTGCACGGGCCGCATCAACCCGCTGTTCGTTGTCCGCGCGTTCATGAACGGCGCCGACGGGGTGCTCGTCTCCGGCTGCCATCCGCGTGACTGCCACTACTCCGAGGGCAACTTCTACGCCCGCAGGCGGCTCGAGGTCCTCAAGGCCCTGCTGCCCGTCATCGGCGTCGATCCCGGCCGCTTCGAATACACCTGGGTCTCGGCCTCCGAGGGCCAGCGTTGGCGGTCGGTTGTCACCAGCTTCACCGAGCAGGTGCACGCGCTGGGCCCCATGCCCGGCTTCAAGTCCGGCACCAGCCTGGACATGTGCCTGCGCCACATGGACCGGAACCAGGTCCTTTAAAGGAGTCCCGCAATGGCATCATCCATAGATGATTTGAAATCCGCGATAAAGAAGGCCCTGCCCGACCTCGATATGGTCATCGCCTGGGCGGCCGGCCCCGACCCGCTGAGCCACACGCCGCTGTTCATCACCGACGAGGTGGACGTCGAGCGCATTGAATGGGACCCCCGCTGTTCCCAGAACCTCGCGGGCTACCTGCCCGGCCTTCGCGGCAAGAAGGTCGGCATCGTGGTCAAGGGGTGCGACGCCCGGTCCCTGGTCGAGCTGCTTCAGGAAAAGCTCATCGACCGCGAGGACGTGACTATCTTCGGCCTGCACTGCACGGGCGCGGTGGACGCCAGGGCCGTGCGCAAGGCGCTCGGCTCGGCGCGCGGCCTGGAGTCCGTGTCCGTCGAGGGCCCCACCGCCCGCTTCAGCGTGTCCGGCGAGCCCAGGACCATGTCCCTGGCCGAGGCCCTGCAGAAGAAGTGCTTCACCTGCACCGGGGCCGACGCCGAGGTCTGCGACCACTTCATCGGCGAGCACGGCAATCCGCCCGAGGTGACCGAGGTCCCGGCCACCACCCTGGAGGCGCTGGAGTCCATGAACATGGAGGAGCGCCTGCACTTCTGGGAGGACCAGATGAGCCGCTGCATCCGCTGCTACGCCTGCCGGTCCGCCTGTCCCCTGTGCGTATGCCAGGACCACTGCGCGGCCCAGAGCCGGGATCCCCACTGGGTGGACCAGACCGACCACCCCCGGGAAAAGCTCATGTTCCAGGCGATCCACGCCCTGCACACGGCCGGGCGCTGCACCGAATGCGGCGAATGCGAGCGGGCCTGTCCCATGGGACTGCCCATCATGACCATGAAGCAGGCCCTCAACCGCAGCATCCAGGACCTGTTCGACTACCGGGCCGGATGCGATCCGGACCAGGCCCCGCCGCTCTTCGAGTTCCGTGAAGAGGAGAAAAACATCAAGGAGAGGGATTGGTAATGCCCACCGCACGATATATCGCCGACGACAAGCTCATGCCCTGGCTCCTGTCCCTGACCGAAACCCGGCAGGTCCTGGCCCCGGTGCAAAAGGGGGGACAGACCCTCTTCGCGCCGCTTGACGCGGACAGCCAGCTGGATCTGGAGGGGCTGGCCGACGCATCCGCCAAGGCGGCCCTGCTGCCGCGTTGCGAGACCCTGTTCGAGTTCCACTACTCCAAGAGCGAGGGCGTGCCGTCCAAGACCGAGCTCGAGGTCCGCGAGACTCTGCCCGACCAGGACGCCTTCCTGTTCGGCGTCCGGCCCTGCGACGCCAAGGGGTTCACCGTGTTCGACCGCGTCTACGACGGCGGCACCCGGAGGGACATCTACTACTGTACCCGCCGGGACAAGACCATCGTGGCCTCGCTGGCCTGCACCACTCCGGCCGACACCTGCTTCTGCAACCGCGTGGGCGGCGGCCCCGGCGACACGGACGGCTCGGACATCCTGTTCACGCCCGTTGACGGCGGCTACGTCATCGAGCCCGTGACCGAGCGGGGCGAGGCGTTTCTGGCCGAACAGCCCCTGGTGGAGGCCGAGGACCGCAAGGAAGAGGCCCGCGTGGTCCGCGAGGAAGCGGCCAAGGCCATGCCCGACGAAGGTTCTCTCTGCGGCGCCGAAGGCCAGGTGCTCCAGCTCTTCGACGACCAGGAGTTCTGGGGCGATGTGGCGGCCAAGTGCCTCAGCTGCGGCGCGTGCAGCTACCTCTGCCCCACCTGCTACTGCTTCAACATGACCGACGAGATCAAGGGCGACGACGGTATCCGGGTGCGAACCTGGGATAACTGCATGTCCTTCCAGTTCACCCTGGAGGGCAGCGGCCACAACCCGCGCAACGGGAAGGCCCAGCGCATGCGCAACCGGATCGGCCACAAGTTCAGCTACTACCCCGAACTGCACGACGGCAACCTCGCCTGTGTGGGATGCGGGCGGTGCATCGTGCATTGCCCCGTATCCATGGACGTCCGGGCCATCGTCGCCCAAGCGCGGGACCGCGCCTTGGCCAAACAGGAGCAAGCCAATGACTAGCACCGACGCGACCAATCTGTACCTCCCCGAGATGGGCACGATCCAGGAAGTGATTGAGGAGACGCCGAACATCAAGACGTTCCGCATCACCCTCAACAACCCCGACGCCATGCGGAACTTCCGGTTTGAGCCGGGACAGGTGGGCCAACTGTCCGTCTTCGGCGTGGGTGAATCCACCTTTGTCATCAACTCGTCCCCCACCCGCATGGACTACCTGCAGTTCAGCGTCATGCGCGTGGGCGAGCTGACCGAGAGGCTGCACAAGCTGCGCCCGGGCGACCAGGTCGGCGTGCGCGCTCCCCTGGGCAACTGCTTTCCCTACAAGGAAATGAAGGGCAAGGACATCGTCTTTGTCGGCGGCGGCATCGGCATGGCCCCCCTGCGGACCCTGCTCATGTACATGCTCGACAACCGCGACGACTACGGCAAGATCACTCTTCTCTACGGTGCGCGCAGCCCCTTTGACATGGCCTTCAGCTACGAGCTGCCCGACTGGCTCGCGCGCGAGGACATGACCACCGAACTGACCGTGGACAACGGCACCCCGGACTGGAAGCACAAGGTGGGGCTGATCCCCAACGTGCTCAAGGAGATGGCGCCCTCGGCCGAGAACGCCTTTGCCGTGACCTGCGGACCGCCGATCATGATCAAGTTCACCATCGAGGCCCTGCACACACTGGGCTTCAAGGACGAGCAGATCATCACGACCCTGGAGAAGAGAATGAAGTGCGGAGTGGGCATCTGCGGACGGTGCAACATAGGCACCAAGTACGTCTGCAAGGACGGTCCGGTCTTCACCAACGCGCAGCTCAAGCAGCTGCCCAACGAAATGTAGACACCTCATCACCTTAGCCTCCGTGGTCCGGGGCTGCGCAAGCGGTCCCGGACCACACCCCGGGCGGGGCGGCCCTCCGGGGCCCCCCTGACAAACGACAGAGGAGAAGCAAGGATGTACGACGACGACATGCCGGTGGAAGGATGGATGGGACAGGGCTGGGCGCCGGGCTCCGGCAGCTGCGGAGCCGAACCCCTGACGCAGAAGGAATGCGCGTTTTTAAGCCTGCCGCCGGAACTTTTTTTCGCTTCGGAACTCTTTCAGGGACAGTACGTGCGGCGCAGGGTCCGCGTGCGCGACTATCCCATCCAGTCGACCTGCGCCCACCGCACCCTCCACTACACCGGCGTGCGTCTCGATCAGTTCGACCAGGACGTATTTCTGGCCTGCGCGGCCAGGTTCCCACGGCAGAAGTCCTCGTCTCCCTGCACCCGAAAAATGGACCTCAGGGGTCTGGCAAGGGAAGTGCTCAAAAGGGCGGGGGCCGCGGACAGACGCCGTGTGGCCGAATCGCTGCGCAGGCTGGAATCGGGCCGCATCAAGATCCGCGACGGGCGGTTCACCTGCTATCTGCAGCCCATTCAGAAGGCCCTGTTCGACGACAAGGCCGGATTTTGTCTGATTGAATTGAACCCGGAGATACTCATCTCGCTGCAACGCCTGGACAACCTGCAGGGGTTCGTCCGGGAGCGTTTCCAGCTTCCCAAGGTCTCCATGGACCGCTGGCTGCACGGGGTCATGCACTACAGCGATCGGATCTGCATCCCCTTCTCGGGTCTCCCCGCCCTGTCCGGCAATGCCCAGGCAGTCCAGGTCCAGGTCGAGGAATCCGTGAACCGCCTGCGCACGTCGGTGAGCCAGTATCGCCTGAGCGTTGGAGAAGGAGGACTGGAGATCAGCAGGCAGGCTCGGGCGGGCGGGGAGAGACGATGAAGGGTCTAGTTGATGGCGCCGTCCCGGTAGTTGTACATGAGCCGGTCCGCCTGCGGGGCGTGCTCGTAGTCGGCCCACTTGTAGTCGGTCTGGCTCATCAGCCACTGGATGACTTCGCCCTGGCTCGAAGGAGTGCCCGGGTACTCCACAACCTTTGAGATGTTCTCGCCGAACACGTTGATTTCGATGGCTATCTTCATAATCACTCCGATTGTTTTCACGCTTCCGGCCCAGGCGGCGCTCCGACACGAAGCCTGCGGCTCGGCGCATTGACTGTTGAGTGGGTCCGGCGGCAGGCGGCTTCCTTTACCTAAAAAACACGCCGCCTGTCGTTGGCCCACCGACACCGGTAAACCGGTGCCCTCAAGTCCGGCGTAACGCAGGTCCCAAATCGCGTCAAACCCCCAAAATACGTTGTTTTTCAGCGAAGGAAAATAAAAAGGCATTTATACCAAGAAGTTACGAAAGACTATTTCTTGTCGTGAAAAATGCAAAAAAATAAAATTTATTTTTATATTACATTTTTGAGGCATGGTCAATGCCCTTGATACCGTAGAAGGAGTCTCGGACATGAAAATGATTCCGGTTGAGAACGCCGTGGGCATGGTGCTCTGTCACGACATGACGTGCATTGTCCCCGACGACTACAAGGGACCGGCCTTCCGCAAGGGCCACGTGGTCACCGAAAACGACATCCCCGAGCTGCTGCGGATCGGCAAGGAACACATCCACGTCCTGGACATACCCCCGGGCAAGATTCACGAGGACGAAGCCGCCGTGCGCATCGCCAGGGCCGCCGCCGGCCCCGGGCTGACCCTGAGCGCCGTGTCCGAGGGGAGGGTGAACCTGAAGGCCGCCCCGGGCCTGCTCGACGTCAACGTCGAGGCGCTCTACGAGATCAACGCCATCGAAGAGGTCGTGCTGGCGACCATGCACAGCGGCACGGCCTTCACCGCTCAGCGCGACGTGGCCGGAACCCGCGTGGTGCCGCTCGTCGTGGACGAGGCCAGGATCGAACTCGTGGAATCCATCTGCGAGGCCAACTATCCGGTCATCCAGGTCCGCCCCCTGCAGCCCCTTTCCGTGGGCATCGTGACCACCGGCGGCAACTCCGGCGACCGCGCCAAGGACGCATTCGGCCCGGCGCTGGCGAAAAAGCTCGCCCTCCTGGGCTCCAAGCCCCTTGAACCGAAACTGGTCGGCGAAGACGTCCAGGCCACCCGCGACGCGATCCTGAAGCTGGTCATGGACGGCGCGGACATGGTCATGGTCACGGGCGGCATGTCCGTGGCTCCCGAGGACCAGACCCCGGCCGCCATCCGGGCCACCGGAGCCGACATGATCACCTACGGTTCGCCCACCTTCCCCGAGGCCATGTTCCTGCTGGCCTATCTCGGCAATATCCCCATCCTCGGCCTGCCCGGCAGCGGCGCGCACTGTCGCGCCTCGATCTTCGACCTGGTGGTTCCCCGGCTGCTGGCCGGCGAACGGCTCACCCGCTCCGACATCATCTCCATGGGGCATGGCGGCTTCTGCGCCGGATGCGAAACCTGCCGCTACCCGCTCTGCTCCTTCGGCAAGCACGACTGACTCCGACCGGCCGACGGGCGGGCCCAGCCGGGGAACGGCGGCTCCATTGTCGCCTCCCGCTTCGCGGCCCGGGGCGATCGCGTTGCGCCCATAACGCCTCTTTCGCCGATGGATTCCCCCTCCGGGTTATTGACCCGGCTCCGAATAGTATCCTACGCTTCTGCGCACATTAACGATTCTACCCGCCCCATTGTCGAGCCCCCGCCATCACGCCGATTTACCGCCTCTTAAGACGTATTTCAGCCAGACGACGCAGCCCGGAACAGGCACATCCCCACAGGAGCACCAATGAAAGATATCCGCGACAACGCCCGCCAAAAAATGAAAAAATTCTGCCGTGTCTGCAAAATCTGCGACGGGCGCGCCTGTGCCGGAGAGATTCCCGGCATGGGCGGGCTCGGCACCGGGGCATCCTTCAGGAACAACGTCGCCGCCCTGGCCGACTTGCACCTGAACATGCACCTCGTCCACGGGATCACCGAGCCGAAGACGGCCCTCACCCTACTAGGGCTGCCCCTGGACCTGCCGGTCCTGGCCGCGCCCATCGGCGGGATGGCCGTGAACATGGATTTCGGGGTCAGCGAGGAGGACTACAACCTGACCGTGGTGGAAGGCTCCCTCGACGCGGGCACGCTGGCCTGCACGGGCGACGGCGTTCCGCCGGTCATCCACGAGTCCGGACTAGCCGCCCTGACCCGGTTTGCCGGGCGCGGCATCCCGTTCATCAAACCCTGGGAAGGGGCCGAGCTGGACGAGAAGCTCGAAAAGGCCCGGGACACCGGGTGCCGGGTCCTCGGCATGGACCTGGACGCGGCCGGGCTGGTGACCCTGCTCCGCCGGGGCCACTCCGTGGCCCCGCGCACCCCAGAGCAACTCGCCGACATCTTCGCCAAGGTCCACGCCTGGGGCATCAAGTTCATTCTCAAGGGGCTGATGTCGCCCCTGGACGCCACCCTGGCCGTGGAGGCCGGGGCCGACGCGGTGGTCGTGTCCAACCACGGCGGCCGCGCCCTGGACCACACGCCGGGCACCGCCGCCGTGCTGCCCGAGATCGCCGAGGCCGTGGCCGGGCGCGTCCCGGTCCTGGCGGACGGCGGAGTGCGCGACGGCGGCGACGTGCTCAAGATGCTCGCCCTGGGCGCGGACTGCGTGCTCATCGGCCGCCCCGTGGTCGTGGCCGCCGTGGGCGGCGGCAAGGACGGGATCGCCCGCTACTTCGCGCAACTGAGCGACCAGCTGCGCCAGGCCATGATCATGACTGGCGTTGCCGACGTCCGCAACGTGCCCCGGTCCGTTCTCCACGGCCTGAACGCCTAAATGGCCCTCCGGGCCGCTCACGATCCGCCCCCTGCCGCCCTGGCGCGGCAGGGGGGCGATTTCACCCCCTTTTCACTTTGCAAGCACAACCATTTCATTTTGCATTTCAAATTGAAATGGTTGCAACCCTCCATCGCCTCCGCCCGGGCCGCTTTCCATCTCGCTCTATCGACTAATACTCATCGAAATCAATGTGTTATTTCCATTAGTATCTACTTGGCAAGGCTCTTGCTATTAGGGAAGTCAATACTGACATCTCGGAGGATGCTAATGAAAGCTCTTATTGTCATGAGTTCAACAGACAACGTCGGAAACGCCATCGAGGACATCGTTGGCGGCGACGAGGTCTCCTACACCGTGGACGGCGAACAACACGTGGTCACCGCCCAGGATGAGATCCCATTCGGTTTCAAGGCCGCCGTGCACGACATCCCCGCGGGCGGCGATATCATCAAGTACAAAGAGGTGATCGGACGCGCCGCCGTGGACATCAAGGCCGGCGAGTGCGTGCACATCCACAACGTCGAAGGAAAGCGGGGACGCGGCGATATTCCGGGAGGGCAGGCATGAAGTTTCTCGGTTATGTCAGGCCGGACGGTTCAACCGGCATCCGCAACCACACGCTGATCATGGCCAACGGCCGCGGCGCCGCCACCCTGGCCGCCATGGTGTCCAAGCTCGTCAGCGGCACCCAGCTGTTCATCCAGCCCAACGAAAACGGCCGCGACGGCGACGACCGTAAGACCATCGCCCGGACCATGATCGGTCTGGCAAAGAACGCCAACGTGGGCGCGGTGCTCATCGTCGGCAACAAGCCGGACGCCGGGTATCCCGAATTCTCCCACGACAACTTCGTGGGCGAGATCGCCAAGTGCGGCAAGCCCATGGACACCGTGTTCATGAAGGACTGCGGCGGCTTCCAGGAGGCCCTGGGCCTGGCCGTGCGCAAGGCGCGCGGGCTGGTGCAGAAGGCCAGCGAGACCCCGCGCAGCGAAGTGAACTTCGGCCAGCTGAACATGGCCGTCAAGTGCGGCTACTCCGACGCCACCTCGGGCATGTCCGGCAACCCGGTCGTCGGCCACCTGTTCGACGCCCTGGTGGATGACGGCGGCCGGTGCATGTTCGCCGAGACCACCGAGGTCATCGGCGCCGAGCACATCGTGGCCAAGCGGTTCCCGGACGAGAAGGAACGGATCAAGTTCCTCCAGGCCGTGGAGCGCGTCGAGGAGGAGGCCCGGTCCACGGGCGAGGATATCCGGACCATCAACCCCATCCCGGCCAACATTCAGGCGGGTCTGACCACCCTGGAGGAGAAATCCCTGGGCGCCATCGTCAAGTCCGGCACCCGGCCCATCCAGGGTTGCGTCAAGTACGGCGAGGTCCCCGAGGGGCGCGGCCTGTACTACATGGACTCGTGGATGTCCTCCACCGCCCTCTTCCTCGGCTTCGCCGCGGCGGGCTCGGTGCTGAACATCTTCCAGGTGGGCGGCGGCTGGTTCCCGGACGACGCCATGATGCCCACGGTCAACACCGGCCTGATCACGCCGACCCTGTACATGACCGGCAACCCCCGCACCTGGGAAAAGGCCTGGCGTGAAATGGACTTCAACTCCGGGACCGTGATTTCCGAAAAAGAACCGATCGCGGATGCGGGCGAGCGCCTTGTGAACGAGGTCCTGGCCTTTGCATCGGGTCGTCTGACTAAGGGTGAAACGCTCGATATTCGAGACAACATTGAGGTTTATCTCCGGGGCCCCGGCCTCTAGGGATGCAACACACGCTCAACAACTTAGGAGGTTTGTAATGCGTAAGTTAGTAATGATGTGCGTCATGGCGCTGCTGGTGGCGGCGGTCGCCCCGGCCTATGCGGAATACCCTGAGAAAGCGGTCCAGGTCGTCGTGCCCTGGAAGCCGGGCGGAGGCAGCGACATCTCCGCCAGGATCATCACCGACCAGATGAAGGACCTGCTGCCCGAGCCCCTGATCGTGTCCAACATCGACGGCGCGGCCGGACTCAACGGCGCCCTGCAGGTGTCCAAGTCCCGTCCCGACGGCTACACCGTGCTCTGGGAGCATCCGGGCAACCTGACCGTGGCCCCCATGGTCACCAAGGCCAAGTTCCGCTGGACCGACTTCGAGCCCGTGGGCATCGCGGCCAAGGGCAGCACCGCCCTGATCGTGCGCGGCGACAGCCCGTTCAAGACCGCCCAGGAAGCCATCGAGGCCATCAAGGCCAACCCCGGCAAGTACCGCTGGGCCCTGGCGCTGAACGCCGTGTCCCACTTCACCTTCCTGAACATCAGCCACGCCACCGGCGGCCTCAAGGCCATGTTCATCCCGGCCAACGGCGACAAGGGCCGCATCGTCTCCCTGCTGGGCAACAACAGCGACATCACCACCGTGGGCTTCGCCTCGGTCCAGCCGTACCTCAAGTCCGGCGACCTGCGCGTCCTGGCCATGGTCAACACCGAGCGCTCGCCCTTCGCCCCGGACATCCCGACCCTGAAGGAAACGGGCATCGATGCCTCCTACGACTTCCTGTACTCCATCTTCGCGCCCAAGGGCACGCCCAAGGAGAACATCGAAATCCTGAGCGAGGCCTTCAAGAAGGCTCTGGAAAAGCCGGAGACCATGGCCGCCCTCAAGGGCCAGTGCCTGGTGCCCTTCTTCAAGACCCCGGAAGAGACCCGCGCCCTGTGGCAGAGCGAGTCCGACCTGTACACCGATCTGGCCAAGGAAAACGGTCTGATCAAGTAGCTCTCCATCTCCTCCGTTCGTCGGAGGGCGGCTCCAGGCCGCCCTCCGCAGGAGGATCATGGAGCGCAGCCGGCCTGCGCGGCCGGCCAACATCTTGCCGACAGTCAGAGGAGTGGACTTATGCGAGTTAAAACCGGCGATCTGATCATGGCCATGGCCCTGCTGGGCCTGAGCATCGCCCTGTATATCCAAATCGGCAACATCGACACGACCATGGTCTATGCGATGGGACCGGTCTTCTTCCCCAAGATCCTGGTCTACACGCTGGGGGGCCTGTCCCTTCTGCTGATGTTCCAGAGCGTGGATTTCACCGGAAGGAAGAACTGGTGCAAATCCGCCCGCGCGGTGGATCTCAACACCGTCCTGCTGCGCTGGCTGCTGACGGGACTGGTGCTGCTGTATCTCCTGTTGCTGCCCATCCTGGGCTACGTGTTCGCGACCATGCCCTTCCTGTTCCTGGCCATGTGTCTGCTCGGCCCGCTGAAGCCCAAGAAGCTGCTGGTCTACGGAATTACTTCCGTGGCCGTCACCCTCGGGCTGCAGTACATCTTTGCCACGCTTCTCAAGCTCTTCCTGCCCTAAGGTGCTCATCATGTTCGACTACACGCACATGCTCGCGGCAGTCACGCCGTTCAATATTTTGCTTATGTTCCTGGGCGTCTTCGGCGGCCTGATCGTCGGGTCCATGCCCGGACTGACCAGCACCATGGCCGTCGCCCTGCTCGTCCCCATCACCTTCGGCATGGACGTCAACCAGGGGCTGGTCATGCTGGTGGCCGTCTACATCGGCTCCATCTCCGGCGGCCTGGTCTCCGCCGCCCTGCTCAACATCCCGGGCACGCCCTCGTCCGTGGCCACCACCTTCGACGCCTACCCAATGGTCAAGAAGGGCGAGGCGGGCAAGGCGCTGGGTTACGCGGTCTTCGCCTCGTTCCTCGGCGGCCTGCTCTCCTTCTTCGCCCTGGCCATCATCGCCCCGCTGCTCGGCAAGTTCGCCCTGCGCTTCGGGCCGTATGAATACTTCGCCCTGGTGGTCTTCACCCTGAGCTGCATCATATCCATCTCGGACAAGTCCCTGACCAAGGGGCTGATCTCCGCCACGGTGGGCATGATCATGGCCATGGTGGGCCTGAGCGAAACCGACAGCGTGTCCAGGCTGACGTTCGGCATCACCGATCTCCAGTCGGGCTTCTCGGTCATGCCGGTCCTCATCGGCATGTACGCCATCTCCCAGATCCTCAAGGACGTCGAGGAGATCAAGAATCCCTTCAAGCTGATCAACGTCAACTTCACGGCCAGAGAATTCATCCGCGTGGCCGGGCTGTTCCGTCACTCGGTCAAGAACGTGGTCCGCTCCTCCCTGATCGGCATCGGCGTCGGCATCCTGCCCGGCATCGGACCCGGCCTGTCCAACATCGTGGCCTACTCCCAGGCCAAGGCCGCGTCCGACGATCCCGACAGCTTCGGCACCGGCAACCCCGACGGCATCATCGCCTCGGAGTCGGCCAACAACGCGGCCACCGGCGGGGCCATGATCCCGCTGCTGACCCTGGGCATCCCCGGCGACGCGACGACCATGATGATGCTCGGCGCGTTCATGATCCACGGCGTCCAGCCCGGCCCGCTGCTCATGCGCGACCACAGCGACCTCGTGCTGATCATCCTGGGGGCCTACTTCGTCAGCAACATCTTCATGATGCTCTTGCAGGTCTACTTCATCCGGGTGCTCATCCGGGCCCTGACCATCCCCCGCTTCGTGCTCTACCCGGTCATCCTGGCCCTGTGCGTCATCGGCAGCTACGCCCTGAACAGCAGCATGTCCGACGTCTGGGTCTTCTTCGCCACCGGCGTGCTCGGCTACATCTTCACCAAGCAGGGCTTCCCGCTGCTGCCTCTGGTGCTGGGGCTGATCCTGGGCGGCATGGCCGAAAACCACCTGCGCGTCAGCCTCGTGATGGGCAACGGCAGCATGATCGGCTACCTGCACCGCCCCATCGCCCTGTGCTTCTTCGCGGCGGCGGCCCTGTCCGTGGCCTACTCCTTCTACTCCAAATACAAGGCCAAGAAGCGGCTCCAATGCGTGCCCGTGGAAGAGCCTGTGACCGTGGAATAACACAACACCAACAAAGCGACCCGGCATCATGGCACTGCAATACCCGACACCAGAGTTCCCCGTACTGGACATCCCCGGCCTGGGCGACCAGCCCCTGCCGAACTACTACGGGGTCCGCATACAGCAGCCGGAACTCCCGGCCCTGACCGACATTGAAACCTCCATAGACTGCGCCATGGACCGCAACCCCGGCGACGTCACCCCCCTGAGCGCCCTGAAACAGGGCGCCAGGGTGGCCGTGGCCGTGGGCAGCCGGGGCATCGCCGAGCTGCCCACCGTGGTCCGCCGCGTCCTGGACCGGCTCAAGGACATGGGGCTCTGCCCGTTCATCATCCCCTCCATGGGCAGCCACGGCGGCGGCGTGGCCGAGGGCCAGGTCCAGGTCCTGAACAAGCTCGGCATCACCGAGGAGGCCATGGGCGCGCCCATCGTCTCGAGCATGGAGACGGTCAACCTGGGCGAGGTCGAGCCCCGCGTTCAGGCCCACATCGACCGCAACGCCTTCGAGGCGGACGGCATCGTGGTCATCGCCCGGGTCAAGGCCCACACCAACTTCGAAGCCGAGGTGGAGAGCGGGCTGTGCAAGATGGTCTCCGTGGGCCTGGGCAAGGCCATGGGCGCACGCAACGTGCACGTCTACGGCCGCCGCGGCCTGGTGGACCTCATGCCCCGCATCGCCGAGAAATCCCTGAGCAGGGCTCCCTTTGTCCTGGGCGTGGCCCTGGTGGAGAACAGCCACCACCAGCTGGCCTCCGTCACCGCGGTGCAGCCCGAGGACTTCGTCAAGGCGGACAAGGAACTGCTCACCCTGTACAAGGCCCATGCCCCGGCCATCCCCTTCGCCCAGCTGGACAACCTGGTGGTCGAACGTCTGGGCAAGGATATCTCCGGCACGGGCATGGACATCAAGATCATCGGCCGCGAGGGGTTTCGCGGCGACCCCATGCGCCCGCCGTACATCAACTCCATCGTGGCCCTGCGCGTGACCAAGGCCTCGGCGGGCAACGGCATCGGCGTGGGCAACGCGGACTTCATCCCGCTTGAGACCGCGCAAAACCTGGACCTGATGTCCATGTACTTCAACGCCCTGACCTCGGCCTGCATGACCCGGGTCAAGCTGCCGCCGGTCCTGCCCACGGAAAAGCTCTGCATCCAGGCGGGCATGCGCGTCTGCTGGCAGCCCGAGATCGACCAGGTGCGCGGCTGCGTCATCGGCTCGACTTCGGACCTGGACACCATGCTGGTGACCAAGCCCCTGCTGGACGAGCTCACGGCCGAGGGCAGGCTGATCGAGATCTGGCGGGACGCCGCGCCCCTCGCCTTCGATGCCGAGGGCAGGCTGGTCAGCGCCCTGTAACCCCGCACCGCCCATACATTCCTTCCACCATCCCCGGCACGCCCCGTGCCGGGGAAAAAGGATATCCCTATGCCACGAATGAATCGTAACAACACAGCATTATTGATTTTCGCCCTTCTCTGCCTGGCCTATCTGTTTGTCCCGTTCCACCGGGTCAGCCCGGCGATCATGGCCGTCGACATCATGGCCGACATGCATCTGGACGCGCCGACCATGGGCATCCTGGCCTCGGCCTTCTTCTTTTCCTACGGCGCCATGCAGCTGCCCAGCGGGCTCATGGCCGACTCCCTGGGCCCGCGCCTGACACTGCCCCTGTTCTTCGGGCTGGCCGGGATCGGGGCCATCATCTTCGGCGTGTCCGACTCGGTCGCCGGACTGATGATAGCCCGCGTGTGCATGGGATTCGGCGTGTCCGTGGTCTTCATCTGCGGCATCAAGCTGTTCAGCCGCTGGTTCCCGCCCGACGCGTTCGCGCGCATGAGCGGCATCTACCTGGGCATGGGCGGCCTGGGGCTGATCCTCGGGTCCGGCCCCATGGCCTCGCTCTGCTCCGCCCTGGGCTGGCGCAACGGGCTGATCCTGAGCGGCGTGGTCGGCGTGGCCGTGGCCGTGGCCCTGTGGTTCTTCGTGCGCGACACCCCGGAGCAGGCCGGTTTCGAATCCCCCTTCCCGACCCACGGCAAGGAGTCGGGCGGACAGACCCCGGCCGAGCTGTGGCAATCCGTGCGCGAGATCTGCTCCAGCCGTTCCTTCTGGTTCATCGCCACCTGGTTCTTCTGCCAGTTCGCCATCCACATGAGCTTCGGCGGCCTGTGGGGCGGCCCGTTCCTCATGGACACCCACCACATGACCAAGGCGCAGGCGGGCGGCGTGCTGAACATGATGGGCATCGGCATGCTGGCCGGCGGCCCGCTCACGGGCTGGCTGTCCGACTCCGTGTTCCGGGCGCGCAAACCCGTCATGCTGCTCAACGCCGTGGGCACGGTGGCCCTGTTCGTCGTCCTCGGCATGCACGGCGACAAGCTCCCGGACTGGGCCATGTACGTCTGGTTCTTCCTGCTGGCCGCCTTCGGCATGGGCTCCCTGTCCGTGGGCTTCGCCTCCATCCGCGACATCTTCGGCGACAAGGCCACCGGGACCGGCAGCGGGCTGCTCAATACCCTGCCCTCCTTCGGCGTCTCGGTCTTCCAGCCCCTGACCGGCTGGATTCTCGAGGCCTACGGCAAGACCCCGGACGGCGGGTTCACCATGGACGGCTACGCCATGTCCTGCGCCCTGTATGCCGTGGTGGCCTGCCTGGGCGTCTGCGGCGCCCTGCTGGTCCGGGAACCCATGGCCGCGCCGGTGCCGGATCGCGCCTGATCCCGGACAACGGAATCACCCCGCAAAAAACGGGAAGCCCGCGACCATTGGCGGGCTTCCCGTTCGTTTTTTATCCGTCCCGGAGTCGTTACTGGCTGTAAGCCCGCAACCGCCGCCACAAGGTGGTGGAGCTGATGCCCAGCCGCCGCGCGGTCTCGGCCCGGTTGCCGTCGCACTCCTCCAGGGTGCGGAGGATCAGGCGAATCTCCTCGTCGCGCAGGGACGCGCGGCCGCGCGAACCGGTCGAACCCGGCGCGGAAGGGGCGGCCAGGCTCCCCTCGAGCGACTCGGACCGCCCGGCCTCCTCGGGTCCGCAGGACGGCTGGCTGGTCTCGAGATTGTTCAGGATGTCCTCCTCGTCCGCCTCCCTGCCCCAGCATTCGACCATGATCCGCTCCAGGATGGATTTCATCTCCCGGACGTTGCCCGGATAGGAGTACCGGCGCAGGGCGTCCAGGCCTGCCTCGGTCAGCTCGGGCGGCGGCCCGCCCAACCGGTAGCCGATCTCCCGGCTGTAGTAGCGGATCAGCGCGTCGAGGCAGGAGCCGCGCTCGCGCAGGGACGGCAGGGTCAGGCGCAGGACGTTGATGCGGAAATAGAGGTCCCGGCGGAACTGTCCGGTGGCGGCCATGCGGGCCAGGTTGCGGTTGGTCGCGCAGATGACCCGCACGTCCAGGGGGATCAGCCGCTCGCTGCCCAGCCGCATGACCTGGCGCTCCTCGAGCACCCGGAGCAGCTTGACCTGCATGGTCAGGGGCATCTCGCCGATCTCGTCCAGAAATACCGTGCCCTGGTTGGCCATTTCGAAGAGACCCTTCTTGCCCCCCTTGGAAGCCCCGGTGAACGCCCCCTCCTCGTAGCCGAACAGCTCGCTCTCGATGAGGTTTTCGGGCAGGGCCGAGCAGTTCACGGCCACGAACGGCCCCTTGCTGCGGCGGCTGCCGTTGTGCAGGCTCTGGGCGATGAGCTCCTTGCCGGTGCCGCATTCGCCCATGATCAGGACCGTGGAGTCGGCGATGGCGTACTGCCGCGCCCGGGCGATGAGGTCGCGCATGGCCCGGCCGTCGTGGACGATGTCCTCGAAGTGGTGCTGGGCCACCAGCCCCCGTTCCGAGAGGAACCGCTGGTGGTGATCCTGCTGATGGGCGGGCTCGAGCAGCATGACCGCGCCGAAGTTCATGCCTCCCCGGGCCACCGGGTGAATCCGGCAGAGGTAGTCCCCGCCGCCTTCGCGGGCGCGGATGACGCCGTTCCAGGGCTCGCCCTGGCGAACCGCGTCGAGCATCTCGCCGTTCTTGAGCTGGCGGGTATCTCCAGCGCAGTGGAACAGCTCGGCCTCCACGGCCGGGTCCAGGTTGACCAGCTGGTTGGCCTGCAGCAGCTGCCCCTTCCCGTCGAGCACGAGCACGCCCTCGCGGGTGGAGTCGATGAACACCTGCTGGCGCAGCTGCCACTCGTTTTCCCGGCGGGAGGTCTCCACCAGCCGGGCGGCCTCGTCCAGGGTGGTCAGCAGCACCGGGCGCTGGGTGCGCAGGGGAAACCCCTTGAGCCCGCGCTTCTCGGCCAGGGACACGGAGTACGGGTTGCCCATGGCGGTGGTGAATCCCTGACGGCAGACCTCGTCCACGACCTCGGGGATCTCCTGGGTGGAGTGCAGCTGGAAGAAGGTCAGCTCCACCGACAGGATCGGCGCGGCCACCCTGGCGGCCTTGACGATCTCGCCGAACCCGATGACCGCGATGCGGTCGCTGTAGGCCCGGGCCTGGTCGATGAGCGGGATGACGTCGTGCACGGTGATCGGAATGTCGACCACCGGCACGGTGATGGCCGAGCGGATCTGCAGGGTGGTCTCGCCCCGGCTGACCAGGACCTTGGCGCCCCGGCTGACCAGGTCGCGGGCCTCGATGATGGCGTCGTCGAAAAGCCCGGTGCGCAGGTCGAAATCGAGCACGGACTCGTCCCGAATCTGCTGGAACATCTCCATAAGGTAGTTGTCGGTCGCGATCACGCCGATGTCACAGGCCATATTCTCTCCGGGGAGGGGTTGCGCGCTGGAGGACAATTGCATCTTCCGGTTCGAGAGTAGCGTTACGCGCCCCGCCTGTCCAGACGGACGCCCCTATCGGCCAGCTCGGGAATGGAGACCCTGAACACGGTCCCGACCGATTCGTTGGACACGAACTCGGCCTTGCCCCCCAGGTAGTTTTCCGTCAGCAGCTTGATGGAATAGGTGCCCACCCCGCGTCCCGTGCCCTTGGTGGAATAGAACCGTTTGAATACCTGAAGCTGCGTCCTCTCCTCCATGACCGCGTCGTTCTGCACCTCGAAGATCACCCGGCCGTTGACGACGAAGCAGCCCGCGTTGACCGTGCCGCCCGTGTCCGTGGCCTCCAGCCCGTTCTTGAGCATGTTGATCAGGACCCGGCGCAGCAGGGAGCGGTCCGCCCAGACCGCGCGGTCCTCCGAGGCCGGCGAAATCCGGATGTTCCGCCCTTCGGCCAGGGGTTGGGTGCGCATCTCCCGGGCCACGTCGCCGAGGAGCTTCCCGGACATGACCCGCGACTCGTTGGACGGGTAGTCCCCCCTCTCCGCCATCATCAGGTCCCGATGGCTCATGATCTCATCGACCAGCCCGTTCAGGGCCATGTAGAGCAGGCCGCTGACCTCGCACAACTCCTCGTCCCCTTCGCCCTGCAACTGCTCCACCAGGCTCCGCGCCCCTCCGGCGGTGTTGATGATGTCGTGGAAGAACGTCCATTCCAGCAACTCGCGCTTCTTCAGGTCGCTGATGTCCTGGATGGTGACCACGGCGAACCGGGATTCGCCGACGGTAAACGGCGCAGCGTGGACGCGGAGATCCATTGCCTGGCACCCGCCCTCCGCGGACCGGATGATCCGGGTGTCGTGGGTGGACGGGCCGTCGCTCTCCATGCATCCGAGCACGGCCCTGGTCAGGCCGCACTCCCGGCAAAACCGGGATGTCCCGCACCCTCCGGGCTCCAGCCCGGAATAGGCGCACTGCATGGCCTCTCCCGGACGGTGTCCCAGGAAGTCCTCCACGCTCGACAGCCCGAGCATGTCCAGGCTGGCCTGATTGGCGAACACGAGCTGGCGATGGTTGTTCAAAACGAGCAGGGGCAGGGGGAAAAAGCTGAAGTACACCGAGCAGGAGTTCTGGGAAATCTCGAGGAAATCGCATTCGACCTCGTCGCGCGGGCTTCTGTAGGCAGGGGCGAACCGCGTGTCCAGCTCCACCCCGGCCTGCGGCTCGGGCCGCCACGCGGCCTCTCCCGGCGGGCGGTCGCCCGACGCCGCCACGGGCCGTCCGTCCGCCTCAAGGCCATCGCCGCCGTCCCCGTCGAAGGCCTCCCGCATGGCCGCCAACAGCGCGCTCTTGCCCACGGGCTTGGACACAAAACCGTTTATGCCGGACTGGAACAACCGCTCGTGATCGCCCGGCGGGGCGTAGGCGGTCATGGCCACCACCGGGATGGCCGCGTTGCCCTGTCCGGCCTCTCCCCTGCGGATGGCCGCCGTGGCCTCGATGCCGCCCATGCCGGGCATCTGCACGTCCATCAGGACCACGTCGAAGTCCCGCTCCGAAAGCATGCGCAGGGCCTCCGTGCCATTTTCGGCCGTGTGCACGGTGAACCCGGCGCTCTCCAGCATGACGCGCACCGAATAGCTGTCCACGTAATCGTCCTCGGCCACCAGCACGCGCAAACCGGCATCCAGGGCGCGGGTCTTCCCGCTTTCGCCGCCCTTGCCGGGCGCGCCCTTCTTCAACGGGGTCAGCGGCAGGCTGACGGCCACGGTCGTGCCCGCGTCCTCTTCGGATTCCATGGCGATGTTGCCGCCCATGAGCTCCACCAGCCGACGGCAGATGGCCAGTCCCAGCCCGGCGCCCTCGAACAGCCGGGAATACCCGGTGGAGCCCTGGGTGAAGGAGGCGAAGAGCGACGGGATCATCCGGTCGGGCACGCCAATCCCGGTGTCGGAAATCATGAACAGGACCCGGAACCGCTCGTGGTCTTCGGGCAGTTGCCTGAAGGCCTCGATGCGCACCTCTCCCGAGCGGGTGAATTTCAGGGCGTTGCCCACCAGGTTGTTCAGCACCTGCTGGATGCGCAGCCGGTCGCCCAGCAGGATGTCCGGGATGGCCTCGTCCACCCAGGTGGACAGGCGCATGCCGTTCTGCCGCGCGGTCAGGTCAAAGAGGGACCGGACGTCCGCCACCAGCCCCTTGAGGGAAAAGGGCGTCGGCGCCAGCGGCATCTTGCTGGCCTCGGCCCGGGAAAGATCCAGGATGTCGGTGAGCAGGTTGGCGAGCCGGTCGCACGACTGCGCGGCGGTGTCGGCCAACTCCCGTTGTTCCGGATTCAGGCCCGAATCCTGGAGCAGCTGCATCGAGCCCAGAATGCCGTTCAACGGCGTGCGGATCTCGTGGCTCATGTTGGTCATGAACTCGGACTTGGCCTTGTCGGCGGCAAGGGCCACCTCCCGACTCTCCAGCAGGCGTTCCTCGCGGCACTTCTTGTCGGTGATGTCGAAACCGACGACAAGGAAGCGCTGGACGGTGTCGTTGCCGTCGAACTTGCCCCTGAGGCTCCACTCGATCCAGTGGGTGTTGCCGCCGAACTCGACCCGCGAGGTCAGCGCGGCCAGGGGCGCGTCGCGGGTGAGGGTGGGCAAGAGGCCGCAGATAGCCTCCAGATGGCGGGCGCAGAAGCTCGGTTCGGGCTGGCCGCCGTTGCGGCACACGGCCGAAAAGCCGAAGAAATCCGAGGCGGCCGCATTGACGTAGGAGATCGCGCCGTCGGGCAGCATCTCCAGAATCAGGACGGGCAGTTCCTCGACCAACCGGCGGTACCGGTCGTCCGTGCCGGCGGGCGCGCCACAGCCACCCTCCCCGCCCGCTTCATCACCCGGCGGTTCGGCCCGGGCCGGGAGGGGAATCCGCCCCTCATCGGCACACAATGAACGCTCCAGCTTGTTCCCGCACATCGCTCGACCTCCTGTCCTGCGCTTTTGGGAATACGACCGGCGATACGCCGTTATCCGAAGGCCATTGTCCCCCCGATGCTCCTTTCTTCCCCTGAAAGACGAGGCGGCCCGCCGCCCGCCGCCTCGCTCATCCACCGCCCTTCGTCGGCAAGGATCTCGTCCACGTCGACAATGATGACGAACTTGTTTCCGTCGCGGCCCATTCCCCTGATCCAGGCGTCCCGGACCGCGGGTCCCATCCTGGGCGCGGCTTCGATGTCCGCCTCGTTGATCTCGGATACCGCCCTGACCGAATCGACCAGGGCGCCCATGACGTTCTCACCGGCCGTGGAGGCCACCTCCAGGATAATGATGCAGGTGTCGACGGTCGGCTCGGCCGGGCGCATGCCGAGTTTCCGGCGCATGTCCACCACCGGGACGGCGCGCCCCCTGAGGTTGATGACACCCTTCATGTGCGCGGGCGTACGCGGGATATCTGTCATCCCCGTCGATTCCAGCACCTCGCGGACCTTGAAGATCTCCACCGCGAAGACCTCGCCGCCCAGCGCGAAGGTGAGGAATTGGCCGGGGGATACGGCGTTTGTCTCCATGCCCGCCCCCTAAAACCGCTCGAAATCGACGCCCGAGTCCTTGCCCTCGGCCGGAGGCAGGGCGGAAGACGCCTTGCCGACCACCGAGACCCGGTTTCGCGTCCCTTCGGGCAGGCCTTGGGCCACAGTGAAGAAGGACATGGTCAGCTGGAGCTGTTGTCCCTGGCCGGACAGCTCCTCGCTCGTGGAGGCCATCTCCTCGGACGCCGAGGCGTTGCGCTGGATGACCGAGTCCAGTTGGCTGATGGCCTGGTTGATCTGCTTGGCTCCGGCGTTCTGCTCGTTGCTGGCGGCCGCGATCTCCTGGACCAGGGACGCGGTCTTCTCGATGTCCGGAACCAGGGCCTGGAGCATCTGTCCGGCGTCCTCGGCCACGGCCACGCTGGTCGAGGACAGCTCGCTGATCTCCGAGGCGGCGGAACCCGATCGCTCGGCCAGCTTCCTGACCTCGGCGGCCACCACGGCGAAGCCCTTGCCGTGTTCGCCCGCCCGGGCGGCCTCGATGGCCGCGTTCAGGGCCAGCAGGTTGGTCTGCCGGGCGATCTCCTCGATGATGGATATCTTTTCGGCGATGCTCTTCATGGCGCTCACGGTCTGGGAGACCGCCTCGCCGCCCTTGCGGGCGTCGGCCGCCGCCTTGGTGGCCAGGACGTCCGTATCCTTCGCGTTCTGCGCGTTCTGGCTGATGTTGGCGGCCATCTCCTCCATGGACGCGGAGACCTCCTCGATGGACGCGGCCTGCTCGGTGGCCCCTTGGGAAAGGGACTCGGCCGATGCGGACAGCTCCTCGCTGCCAGCGGCCACGTTCTCGGTGGCCTCCTGGACGTCGGAGACCACGCCGGTCAGCCTGTCCTTCATGTCCCGCAGGGCCTCGGCCAGAATGCCGATCTCGTCGGACTGGTGGACATCGACCGTCTGGGTCAGGTCGCCCTGGGCCAGCTTCCGGGCAAAGGCCACGCCCAACATGACCGGCCCGGTGATGGCCTTGGTCAGGATCACGGCCAGAACGATGCCCAGAAGCAGGGACGCGGCCAAGCCGACGATCATCACCCAGGACGCGGTTTCCAGGTCCTCCACGTCCTTGTCGGCCCGGGACTTGGACGCCTGGGAGGCGGCCAGAGCCGTGTGCTTGGCGGACTCGATGATCTTGTTCCCGAGGGCTTCGCTTTCCTGTGTCAGTTTCTCGAGGGCCATGAAGTTCTCGAGGTATGCCTCCATGGCCGCGCCATAGGCCTTGGCGGCCTTGCGGATGTTCTCGATCTGCTCGAGGTTGTCCTGGCGGCGGGTGATCGAGGCCAGCTCGGTCAACATGGAGTCGATCCGCTGCATGTTTTCCAGGCCATCGTGCATGACCTCGGGGTTCCTGTCCGCCTGGGCCAGGATATTCTTGAGGCGCGTCTCATAGCCCAGGGCGATGACGGCGTTGATCATGTGGACCTTGTCGAGCCGCTCAAGCAGCGCATCGGCCTCGGCCTCGGAAAAGATCTCCTGTTTCATGGACTCTTCGGTCAGCGCCTGGAAGGCCTGGCAGTTCGCCATGTACTCCCTGGCCGGTCCGTTCATGGCCTCGCGGCTCGCGGTCAGGGCCTGGACCAGCCCGTGGGCCTTGGCGGCCAGCGCCGTGTAGGCTTCCACGTCGACCCTTGCCTTTTCGGTGTTGGTCTTGAGCTTGACCAGGTAGGGGTACAGCCCATAGTGACCCTCGGCGTCCTTCAACGCCTTGTGCACGCCGTCCAGATGCCCGGAAGCCTGGTCCCATAACCCTTCCTCGCGGCTGAAGGAATACCCGCGCATGGCGTACATGGTCAGAAGCGACGCGCGTTCGATGTCCGTCGCAATGCCGACCTCCGGCACATAGGCGTTGGCGAGACGGGTGGACCCTTCGCTCGCAGTATGCATATTGTAAACGGCCAGTCCGCCTAGCAAGGTCGCGATAAGAATCAGACAACCGAACCCCAATCCCAACTTCAGGCCCAGCTTCAAGTTCTTCAACATAGCAGTGTCCCCCCGAACAGTTATTGGTCAATTCCTTACATTAGTACGTATGGGTACTAGGTATTGCCTACCTTGCATACTTTGCTTCTTATGTAAAGTGCGATACTGTTATAATAATATGAGACAACTAGGCACAGTAATAAGGCAAAAGCGGGAGGAGCTGCTCAAGACGGACCGCAGCTTCTCGCAGCTGCAGGTCAGCAAGCGCATCGGCATCGAGCAGTCCTACCTGAGCAAGGTCGAACGCGGCGTGACCACGAAGCTCTCCGAGGAGAAGATCGTGGCCCTGGCCGAGATACTGGGCGAGGACCCGGATTACCTGCTCGCCTTGGGCGGCAAGGTCTCGGGCGACGTGCTGACCATCATCAAGCAGCGGCCGCGCCTGTTTTCCCGCCTGGTCCGCGACATGAAGCACATGTCCGAGGACGTGATCGAGGCGGACCACGATTTCAAGCGGCGCCAGTCCCGGATGAACCGGATATATGATTTCGCCGCCCTGGGCTTCTTCCACCTGGAGGAAGGACCGGACCGCTCCATGTGGTCCACGCACACCCCGGCCATACTCGGACTGCCCGGGGATACCCCGCCGAGCCTGGACGCCGTGGTCCGGGCGCTGGAGCCGGGCGACCGAAAACGCTTCATCGAGGTGGAGCGGGAGGCCTGCCGGTTGCGGACGCCCTACTCCTGCGAGCTGCGCATCGAGGACAGGGACGGACACCCCCGGCACATCCGCATCTGGGGGGATTTCGAGGCCTCCGGTCCGGGCGAAGTGATCCGGGTCGGCCTGATCCAGGACGTCACCCGGGAGGTGGCCTCGCGGGAGGAGCTGCGCATGGCCCAGCAGGCCCTGAGCGGCACGGTCAGGCAGCAGAGCAAACAGCTTTCCCAGGGGATCGAGGAGCTCAAGCGGGAGATCGCGGCCCGCAAGGAACTGGAAGGCAAGCTGCGCGCGGTCAACGAGGAGATCGCGCACCAGCGGGACGTGCAGCGGGAGTACATGAAGCAGAGCGCCTACGAGCTGCGCTCGCTGGTCAACCGGCTGGTGGTCGAAAAGGAGGACCTGGGCGAGGACACCCTGTCCGCCACCCTCAGCCTCATCTCCACGGCCATCGACAACATGAACGATTTCTTCGAGATGCCGTCGGGCCTGAGCCCGCTGACCGAGTCCTTTTCGCCGGGGGACGCCGCCGAGAGCTGGACCGGGGACCTCGGCCGCGCCCAGATAAACCCGGACATCGGGCTGGCCCTGACGATCTCGCCCAACCTGCCCGAGCGCATCGTGGGCGACCCGCAACGGCTGCAACAGATCGTGGTCAGCGTGGTCGGATTCCTGCTCAAGGCCACCACCTGGGGCACTGTCGGCCTGACCCTGGACTACATGGCCGGGGACGGCGTGCTGAGCCTGACGGCGTCGAGCCCGGCGGTCGGCGAACAGGTCACGGAGCAATCCCTTTTCCCGAACTCCGGCGACGGATTCGGCAAGGCGGCCTGGATGTTGTCCACGGTCGGGCCCATGGTCGAGGCCCTGGGGGGCACGGTGGCGCTGGACCGCCTCTCGGGCAGCGGCCTGGCCGTATCCATCCTGATCCCGGCCCGGCCAGAGGCCGAGCCCGCCCGCGAGCATATCGACGCCAAGCTGCCCATCCTGGTCGTGGAGGACGACGCCCCCAGCCGCTTCTTCACCGAAACCATCATCCTCGGCGAAGGCTACCGGGTCGAGGCCATCGCCCTGGGCCGGAACGCCCTCGCCCGCCTCGAGGAGGCGCGGTTCAGCCTCGTGCTCCTGGACATCCAGCTGCCCGACGTGGACGGCCTGACCATCGCCAGGGCCGTGCGCCAGGAAGGGGCGCTCAACGCCCGGACGCCGATCATCGCGGTCACGGCGCACGCCACCCCGGAGCATCGGCAGCGCTACGAGGAGGCCGGGATCGACCAACTCATTACCAAGCCGTTCAAGGTGGCGACCCTCAGGGATATGATCGAAAGCTATCTCGGCGACTGACCGGACGACGCGGGGCCGAGCGGCAGAGAGACGTAGACCGAGGTCCCCTGCCCCGGCGCGCTGTCCACGCACAGGGTGCCGCCCATCAGATCGACGATCCGTTTGACGATGGGCAGCCCCAGCCCGGCCCCCTGGTGGGATCGGGCCAGCCCCTGCGATACCTGTCCGAAGGTCTCGAAGGCGGTCCCGAGTTCCTCGTCGGCCATGCCGGGGCCGGTGTCCGAGACAACGAAAAGCAGCCCGCCCCGCCCGTTGTCCGTGCCCAACGCCAAGACGTGCAGCGAGACCGAGCCCCGCTCCGTGAATTTGAGCCCGTTCCCCACCAGGTTGAAGAGGATCTGACGCAGCCGGATCTCGTCCGCGAAGACACTCTCCGGCACGTCCGGGCCCAGGACGGCGTCGAGGGACACCCCGGTCTGCCCGGTGGTCACGGCCAGCAGGCCGACCACGGAATCCACCAGATCGTGCACGTCCACCAGGGCCGGGGCCAGGGCGAACTTGCCCGCCTCGATGGCCGAAATATCCAGGATGTCGGTCAGCAGCCGGGTCAACCGCTCCCCGGAGAACTGGGCGATCTCGATGATCCGTGCCTGCTCCGGGTTGGGCCGGGACGATTCGAGCAGCTGCAGCATGCCCATGAGCCCGTTCAGGGGCGTGCGGATCTCGTGGCTGATGTTGGCCAAGAATTCCGACTTGGCCCGGTTGGCGGCCTCGGCGGCCTCCTTGGCGTCGATCAGGGCGCGCTCCGCCTGCTTCCTGTCCGAGATGTCCCGAAACTCCACGGCCCGGACGGTCCGCCCCTTGTAGGGGATGTTCCGCACGTCGACACACACGGGATATTCCTGCCGGTCCTTACGGACCCCGACGGTCTCGTAGGCCCCTTCGAACCCGGATGCCATCTTCTCCCTGGTCGCCTCCCGAACCCCCTCGGCGACCAGAGCCAAGGAGTCCACCCCGATCATCTCACTGTGGGAATACCCGGTCATATCGCAGAGCCCCTGGTTGCAGTCCAGGATCAGCCCGTTGTCGTGGATGGCGATGCCCCCGCGCGACGCCTCGTGCAGGGTCTTGTAGCGGATTTCGCTTTCCCTGAGGGCATCCTGCACCCTCTTCTGTTCGGTGATGTCCACGAAGCTGACCACCACCTGCGCCAGCCGGTCCCCCTCGTACAAGGGCACGGCGTTGGACAGCCTCCAGCTCACGCCATCCAGGGGCGACTGGCGCACGCCCACGACCAGCCGGTGCGAAGAGACGCCAAAGGTGGATGCACGGAACAGGGGACGCTCCTCATCCGGCATGGCGCTCCCGTCCTCGCGGAGGAACGACCACCGCGCCATCACCCGGTCGCCCTTCATGCCGATCAGTTTCTCGGCCGGGATGCCGATCATGGAACACAGAGCCGGATTGACGATGCGGATCGTCGCGTCGCTGTCGACAACGACCACCCCCGCGCCCAGGCTTTCGAGAATCTTGCGGTAGGTCTCGTCCTTGCGTTGCCGCTCCAGCTCCAGCCGCTTTCTGGCGGTGATGTCCTGGAACGCCCCCCACAGGCCGATGATCCCACCCGCCGCGTCCAACTCGGCCTCGCCCCGGACCCACATCCACCCCTGGCCGCCGTCGCCCCCACGGGTGCGCAGCTCCAATTCGTAGGGTTCGCCCGTGACCACGGTCCGGTCCAGGAATTCCGACAGCCGTTTCGCGTCGGCCGGGATGAACAGCCGTCCGAGTTCGGTATACGGCAGGGGCTCGGCGTGCGGGAAAAGCCCGTACATCTTGCGCAGCTCCTCGGTCCAGACCATGGACCGGCTGGCGAGTTCCAGGTGCCAGCTCCCGAGACGGGCGATGCTCTGGGATTTCTTCAGATCGTGCTCCCGCCGCCGCAGCCGTTCCTCAAGCCGCTTCCGGCAGGAGATGTCGACATGGGTGCCGAGCATGCGTAGCGGATTGCCCAGATAGTCCCGCTCGACCACCTCGCCCCGGGCCAGGACCCAGAGCCAGCCGCCGTCCTTGGTGCGCATGCGGTACTCCGCGCCGAACGCCTCCCCGGTATCCCAGTGGTGTTGGAGCAGGGTCATAACCCCTCTTTTGTCGTCGGGATGCATAAGCGCCTGCATCTCTTCCAGGGAAAGGGGGAAGTCATCGGGCTCATAGCCGAGCATGGTGAACCAGCGCGGACATACGTAGACTTCGTCCCTGTCGAGACGCAAGTCCCAGACCGCGTCGCTGGCGGCTTCGAAGGCCATGACCATGCGCTCCTCGCATATCCGCCGGTCCTCCAGCACCCTGCGCCGGTCGACCAGGACCATGACGCTGGCCACGAACGCCTCGACCTGGGCCGCGTCCTCCTCCGTGTAGTCGGTCGGCTTGTTGGCCACGGAGGCCAGGGCATGGACCTTGCCGTCCCGGATATAGGGGACCGACATCAGCCGCCGGATGGGCACGTGCCCCTCGGGCAGCCCCTTCTTCCACTCGCTCTCCCGCCCGTAGTCGTTGTGGATGACGCTCCTCTTCCGGATCACAGCCTCGCTCCACAACCCGGCGCAGCTCACCGGGAACTTCCTGGACCCGGACTTGACCGAGCAGACGTCCATGACCTCGGACGACCAGGCGTAGACGACCATGGCGTCCTCGGCCTCGTCGAAGAACCCGAAAAAGGAATACTCGCTCCCGGTCAGACGAAGGACCTCGGCCAGGACCATCTCGCACAATTCGTCATAGCTGGCCTCGGTCATGCGGGCCACGTTCCACAGGGACTGGAGCCTCTCCTGAAGACAGGTCCGCTCGTCCTCCTGCCGTTTCCTGGCCGATATGTCGGTTATCACAACCCCGGCCGCTGGCTCGCCCCGGTAGGGAAAGGGCCTCGACCGGAACTCCATGGGAAAGGTCGAGCCGTCCCGGCGCAGCCCCACGGACTCGAAGGAACAGGCCCGATTCAGGCAGTCCCCCTCGCGCACGGCCGCCTGATGGTCGGGAACCACGGTCAGGGACAGGACGTCCCTGCCGAGCAAATCATCCGGGGAGTAGCCGAACATTTCATAGTACCGGTCGTTGGCCTCCAGGAGCACGCCGTACCGGGTGATGGCCACCCCGGAAGAGGACGCGGCCGCCAGCATGGTGTACCGCCCCTCGCTCTCAGCCAGCTCCCGGGCGCGGCGGTCGAGACGTTGACGCAACAGCCTGGCCCGGACGCCGAGGGACAACGCGGCGGCGAGGGCCATGGACGACACCGCCCAGAGAAGGACCGACGAGGCCCCTGCCAAACCCGCCCCCTGCGGCGGCCCGGAGGTCTCCGCTCCAGCGGCAAAAGCGGCCGTCAGGCAAAGCACCAATCCGGCCGGGGCCGCGGCGACAACCGCCATGGCCCTGAGCCCGCACCGTACGCATGGCCGGACGGCGTGCGCCCGATCTGCCCGGCAATTCATCTTGCACCTCTGAATCTAGAAACAAAGACAACACCGCACCAAGCCTCGCGAAGAGAGTAACAGTGTCCGGCCAACCGGCGAAACCGGGAAACCCCTATAGCCATCCGCCTGCCGCAACAAGTGCCAGCATATAATTAGATACACGCCGCGACCACCCTTGCCAAGGGCTATTCCGGACAAGGGTGGGGCTTTGCCGGCTTCCCCACCTCTCTCTTCATGCCGAAAAGCAGGCCCCCGCGACGCACAGGGCATCGCGGGGGCCGTATATCCTTCGGTCCGGCCAGCGCCGGGTCGGCGCGGGCCCACTTCAATTGTTTCCGTGTCTAGGCGGCGTACTCCAGGGCCAGCTTGCGCGCCCCGGCCAGGTCCTTCTTGCCGGTGCCGAGCTTGGGGATTTCGGTCACGCCGAAGAACTTCGAAGGCACGGACAGGGCGTCGGTCCCGGCCTCGAGCAACGCCCCCTTGAGCACGGACGGGTCGTCCATGCCGCTGACCAGGGCCACAATGCGCTCGCCCTTCTTCGGGTCCGGGATGGCCACGGCGGCCACGTCGGTCCCTTCGGGCGCGACCCGCAGCAGCGCCTCCTCCACGGCGGTCAGGCTGACCATCTCGCCGCCGAGCTTGGCGAAGCGCGAGTAGCGGTCCATGATCACCAGGAACCCGTCCTCGTCGATCCGGCCCTTGTCGCCGGACTTGTACCAGCGCGCCCCGCCCTGCTCGACGATGACCTCGGCGGTCTTGGCCTCGTCGTCCAGGTACCCCTTCATGATCTGGGTCCCGCCGATGAGGATCAGTCCGGCCTCGCCCTCGGGCAGGTCCCGCAGGGTCTGCGGGTCCACGATGCGGAACGCGCTGCCGGGCAGGGGCAGCCCCACGGTGCCGGGCTTGGCCCCCACCTGGACCGTGAAGTCGCGGACGTTGAGCACGTCGGGCATGTTCACGCTGGCCACCGGGGTGGTCTCGGTGGTGCCGTATCCCTCGTAGACCTCCAGGCCGAACTTGGCCTTGAACGCGGCGCGGATGTCCTCGTTGAGCTTCTCGGCCCCGGCCACGACCAGGCGCAGGGAGGCGAACATGAGCGGGTGCAGCCGGCGATTGCGGGCGTACAGGCCGAGGAAGGTGGGCGTGGCGCACAGGAAGGTGGCCTTGTACTTGGCCACGGTCATGCCGATCTTGCGGGCGTCCGTGGGGTCGGGGTGGCAGGCCAGGGGGATGCCCTCGATGAGCGGCATGAAGGTCGTGGCCGTCAGGCCGAAGGCGTGGAACAGGGGCAGCGCGCCCAGGAACACGTCGTCGTCCTTGGCGTTGAACAGGCTGGCCACCTGCTTGACGTTGCCGACAATGTTCTCATGGGTCAGCATGACGCCCTTGGGCATGCCCTCGGACCCGGAGCTGAACAGGATGGCCGCCGTGGAATCGAGCTCCACCTTGCGGAAGTACAGCAGCCGCAGCAGGCTCACCGGCAGGACGCGGGCCAGGATCATGGTCCGCAGGAAACCGGCCTTGGAGATGTTCTGGCGCAGGCTCTCCATGGGGAACACGTCCACGCGGTCCAGGATGGCGGCGAGGTCGAACCCCTTGGCCTTGAGGCGGACCAGGAACTGCTCCGAGGTGACCACGGTGCGGATACCGGCGCGCTCGATGGCCTTGCGCATGGCCTCGGGACCGGCGGTGTAGTTGAGGTTGACCACGGTCTTGCCGCGCATGAGCAGGGCCATGTTGGCGATGGTCCCGGCCGCGCCCGCAGGCAGGAGCACGCCCACGTTCTGCGCCGAGCGGGTCCGCCCGGCGAGCAGACGGGAGGCGGCCATGCAGGTGGTCAGCAGCCTGGCGTGGGTCAGTTCGGCCCCGGTGGAGTCGGCCACGGCCAGCTGGTTCATGCGCCGCTTTGCCGTCTTGAGCCAGGCCACGTGGATGGGGTCGAAGGTCTCGGCGTAGCGCTTCCAGGCGTCGATGGACAGATGGGTCACGCCGTGCTTGACCTCCAGGGCCGAGGCCCCGGACGGCAGGGGCGCGCCGAAACAGACCGTGACGTCGCGGGTCCTGCGGATGCGGGACATCTCGCGCAGCCGGGGCGTGGCGAAGGAGAAAGCGCTGCCCCACAGTCCACGCAGGTAAAAGGGAATGATGGTGCAGCCGGAGGCGCGGGCCGGGCCTTCGAAGCCGCGCTTGAACTCGCCGAGCTGTCCGTTGCGGCTGATGGCGCCCTCGGGGAACAGGACCACACAGTCGCCGTTTTCCAAGGCTTCGGCAATGGTCTTCAGGGCGGTCTTGCTGGCCCGCGAGGAGATGGGGATCACGCCCAACCGCCTCAGGAACCACTTCAGGTACCAGCGCTCGTAGATGGACCGTTCCATGACGAAGCGCAGCTTGCGCGGCACGGCCAGGGAGAGCACGGCCCAGTCGATCCAGCTGACGTGGTTGCCGAGCAGCAGCACCCCGCCCTCGGCCGGGACGTTGTTCAGGCCGGACACGGTCAGGTTGTACTTCTGGGAAAAGGCCAGGTGCATGACGTAGCGCAGCAGGGACTGGGGCAGCTTGTACAGGGTGTAGACCATGCCGCAGAAGACCACCACGGCCAGGAAGTAGAACAGCGGCACGCTGCCCACTCCGGCCAGGGACATGACCAGGGTTAGCCCTAAAAAGCCGAGCATGAAGATGTTCTGGATGAAGTTGTTGCCCGCCAGGACCTTGCCCATGTCCTTGGACCGGGCCGTGAACTGGATCAGCGAGTTGAGCGGGACGATCAGCATGCCGCCGAAGATGCCGTAGACGAAGATGAGGATGGCCAGAATCCACCGGCTCTCGACCACGGGGAGCAGGAACAGGGAGAGGGTCATGCCGATGGCGCCCAGGGGGATGGTCCCGGTCTCGATGTAGTTGCGCGAGACCTTTCCGGCCATGACCGAGCCGATGATGATGCCCACGCCGCCCAGGGAGAGCATGCCTTGGGCTATGACCGTATTGGTCTCCCCGGCCACGTCCTTGAGGTGCGCGCCGAAGGCGGCCAGCAGGACCTGGTTCACGGCCCAGAAGATGGCCAGGCCGATGATCGACAGCCAGATGACCTCGCTCTTTTTCACCAGCTTCATGTTGGACTTCAGGTACCCGCCGCGCAGGTACTTCCCGCCGTCCAGAGTCAACTCCGCGTCGCCGGGCCGCTTCTCGGGCAGGGTCAGGGTGATCAGCGTCTCGAGCACGGCCCCGGCCACCAGGATGTAGCCGCACGGCGCGATGGACTGGAGGATCTCGCCCGGCGTGCCGACCACGCCCGCGAGATAGTGCTCGAAGAAGACCGAGAAGATCACCGCCCCGGCCAGAATGGCCACGATGGTCACGGCCTGGACCGCCGCGTTGGCCTGGGCCAGCTTGTCGTTGCCGGTCATCTCCTTGATATAGCCGTATTTGGCCGGGGAGTAGATGGCGCTCTGGGCGGCCAGCAGGAAGGTCAGGCCGAAGGCGGGCCAGAACAGCCCGGAGTGGTAGCAGACCACGATGAGCATGGTCAGCGGGATGGACGCGGCCGCACAGATCTTGATGACCTTGTTCTTGGCGAACCGGTCCGAGATGAATGCGGACGGGGTGAACATCAGGATGAAGGGCAGCAGGATCAGCGCGTTGACCACGGCGGTCAGGGCGATCTGCTGCGGCCCGTCAAAGCTCTTGAAGACCGTGTTCTGGATGATGATCTTGTGACCGAGGTCGGTCATGGCGTTGAGCAGGACCACCAGGATATACGGGGTAAATCCTTGTATCTTCAGTAAAGACCGCATGAGACGCTCCTGTTAAGCCCGCTTGCGGGGCGCATGGTTTGAATCGGAGAGGATGGACCGTACGGCAAAACCGCCGACACAACAATATGCATGGAATTGGACCGTGGCGGGGACTTGCCGGTTCCGCCGGACTCCTTCCGCCGCTGTTTGCATTGCCTTGCCCATGTCCATCTCCTTTTTTGTGCGTAAGTATTTACTTATTAATTACGCCGTTAAAAAGTGCGCGCCGAGGAAAATCAAGCGACCATCAGGACCCGCTTGACCGCGCCGACCACGTCGCCGACCACCGCGTCGTCGATCTCGATGCGGTCGTAGCGGTGCATGACCATGACCTGGAGGACCAGCCCCAGGATCAGGCCCGAGGCGAGCGTCGTGTTCATGGCCGGGATATCGCCCGCCCGGACCGCCTCTTCCACGAACCGCTCGACCATGTCGTTGGGGTTCGAGGCCACGTCCAGGATGCGCTCCTCCGGGAATCCGTGCTGGGTCAGCAGGATGAAGGCGAACTGGACCGGGTAGTCGGCGTAGTATTCGAAGATGAACCGGACGCTCGCCTCCACCCGCGCGGCAAGCGGTGCGCCCGGCTCGAACATCCGCCGCCCCAGTTCCACGGAAAACTTCCCGATCTCGCGGCAGAACAGCTGCCAGGCCATGGCGTTCTTGCCCGGATAGTGCCGGTACAGGGCCCCTTCGGTCACCCCGGCCTCGGACGCGATGTCCTTGACCGTGGTCTGAGCCAGTCCCTTGGTGGCGAACAGGTGGATCGCCGCGTCTTCAATGTCCTGTTTTTTCACTACCGGTCGAGCCATGCTGTCTCCGTTTGTAAGTAAATGGTCACTCACTAACTAGCCGTGCCGCTCCGACCTGTCAACACAAATGATGGGCCCGGTCAAGAAATTCCGGCGCCCCCTCTTCTGCCTAAGGGCAGGCCCCCGTGAAAAACACTGTTTTCACGGGGGCCTGCGGGTTAGGGAGTTTGTCCTATATGGAGAGGATATGTCAGCCCATCTTGCTGATGCGCACCGGGATGCCCTGGCGGGCGGCGGAGCCGGTCTCGTATTCCTGGAGGGTGGACGCGCCCCGGCGGGTGGGGTCGTTGGGCACCAGGTCGTTCAGGCTGAAGCCGTTTGCCGCGCCGGGGTTGGCGCGCACGACCTGCCCGTCCACCTCGACGTCGGCAGCCCCGAGCGCCCGGTGGCCGAAACCGTGTTCCACGGCGATGACGCCCGGCGCGACCACGTCGCCGACCACCACCCGTGCCCGGGCCGAGGCCGCCGGGCTCGTGATCTTGACCTCGTCGCCGTGGGCCAGGCCGAGTCCGGCCGCGTCCTGATCGTTGACCATGACCATGTTCAGGGGCTTGATGGCCCGCAGCCGGTCCAGGACCACCCCGTAGGAGTTGATCAGGTTGGACTTGAACGAGGTCATGACAAAGGGATAATCCGCCTCGGTCCAGACCTCGCGCAGCGCGCGGCCGTCGGTCAGCCGGGGCGGCACGAACGCGGCCACGCCCAGGTGCGTCTTGCCGGTCTGGGAATTGATCGCGGTGCCCACCTGCTCGTTGTATATCTGCAAAGTCTTCTTCCATTGCCCGCCCAGCCACTGGCCGTCGTAGCTCTTCTTGTACGGGGCGAACCGCCCTCCCCGGCTGTAGATCGCGGCCACCGGACCGCGCTCGTCCGGCTTCAGGGTGCGCTCGATGTCGGGCAGGATGCGGCCGATGCCGGACAGCTTGATGTCCTCCCCGCTCGGGGCGGGCAGGACCTGATCCTTGAAGTAGGCGATGTTGGCCGCCAGGCGCAGGTAGTAATCCTCGGGCACGTTCAGGGGGGCGACCGTGCCGTCCATGGCCGGGATGGCCTGATCCCCGAAACCGGGCAGGTCCATGCGTTTGGCCACCGCGATGAGGAACTGCTCCATGCACACGGGATGCCCGTCCACGGTCCTGTCCTGCTTGGGTTCCACGGCGGGCCAGCGGGCCGTGGACAGTTTGGTCAGCACCCCGGACCACGCGCCCGAGAACCCGCCCCATCCCTCGAACATGCACGGGTCTGGCACCAGGTAGTCGGCGTAGGCGTTGGTCTCGTTGTGGAAGGTGTCGATACCGATGATCAGCGGCAGGCTCCCCGGATCCTTGAGGGACTCGCCCACCGCCCGCTCCAGGCCGCCGTGGCCGTAGATGACGTTGCCGGTCCAGTTGATCCAGCACTTGTAGCGGAACGGGTAGCCGTTGACGTGGCTGAGCAGATGCTCGGCGGGCATGTTCGGCGGGGTGAACGGGTACCACGGATAGCGCGCCGGGTACGGGTTCTCCCCGGCGGCCTTCTTCCGCTTGAATTCCGTGGACTTCTGGTACGGCGCGCGGCAGCGGACGGCCGGGAATCCCTTGGCCTTGACCAGACCGGGGAACGTGTTCAGGTCGTACCTCGGTCCTTTCATGGCCGGGCCGTGGAAGCTGCCCGCCGTGGCCGAGATGCCGCCCTTGGCGTTGATGTTGCCGATCAGGGTGTTCAGGGTCAGGATGGTGAAGGTGGCGTTGGTCCCGGACGTGGACATCATGCCGCCGTGCACGTCCACCGCTGCCCTCTTGCCGTGGGCCGTGAACTCGCGGGCCAGCTCGACCATACGCTCGACCGGCACGCCGCACAGTTCGGCCATCTCGTCCAGTCCCACGCCCATGGCCTGTTCCTTGAGGAGCATGAAGGCGGTGGCCGCCTCCACGGTCTCGCCCGAGGCCAGTTTGATCTCGCCGGAGAACTCCAGCACGCCCTCGTCGCTGGCGTCATGGGATGCGGGCTTGCCCGTGGCCGCGTCCACGACCACGTAAGCTTCCTCGGAGCCCAGGCCGAGTTGGGCCGCGCGCAGGAATTTGCCCTTGGACGGGCCGGATCGGGCCACCAGGTAGGTGGCGTTGCAGATGCTGATCTCGCCCGCCTTTTCGGCCGCCGCCGTGTTGGGCCGGACCAGGAAGTTCCGGTCGTACCGTTCGTTCTCGATGATCCAGCGGATCATGCCCATGGCCAGGGCCGAGTCCATGCCCGGCTTGACGGGCACCCAGTTGGCCCGGCTTTTGGCCGCGTCGGACGCGGGCATGCGCAGGACCGGGTCGATGACCGCGTAATGCAGGTCGCCGTCGGTCCGGGCCGAGGCCAGGATGCGCGCCGA
The DNA here is from genome assembly GCF_051175575.1 of Pseudodesulfovibrio sp. lm2024. Lineage (NCBI taxonomy): Bacteria > Pseudomonadati > Thermodesulfobacteriota > Desulfovibrionia > Desulfovibrionales > Desulfovibrionaceae > Pseudodesulfovibrio > Pseudodesulfovibrio sp. lm2024. Next base: position 987,444 of record NZ_CP195092.1, on the reverse strand, counting down.
GCGGTTGAACGGGTTGCCCGCCTGGGACGGTGCGGTGCCCCAGAACAGGGCGAATTCGCAGTTGGCCCAGTCCGGCTTGATGTGCGCGTTCTTGGCCAGGTCGTCCATGAACATGCCCGAGCCGATGCGGAAGGACAGGCCGCAGTACGCCCCGTGCTTGCCGAAGTTCTTGGTCCCGAAGGACTTCATGCCGAACCGGCGGAAGAAGAAGTCGCTGCGCCCGTCGTCCACGGCGTAGGTCAGCAGGAGCTGGTTGCTCTTGGGCCCGAACTCAGGATGGCCGGGATTGGCCGGTTCCTTGAGATCGCGGATGGCCCGCAGCCCCTCCACCTCGCCCTCGCCGAACAGGTCGCCGCCCTCGACCACCTCTTCCACCAGTTGCTCGAAGGAAATACGCGTCCATCTGTTCTCGCCGCGTCTGCCGGTCCGCTTCAGACAGTGCTTGATGCGGAACGGGCTGTCGGCGGCCTCGAACATGGCCGCCCCGCGCCCGCAGACCGTGGACCGCTGTGCGTAGCCCTGGTCCTTGTCGGCGGACAACCGGTCGAGCGCCTCTTTGACCGGCATGGACATGGGGAAGTGCTTTTCGTGGGACAGCGGGTTGTAGGGATTGCCCGATACCCGGACCACGTCGCCGGTGGCGTCGTCGATGTGCAGACGCACGCCGCAGAAGGTGGTGCAGCCCCAACACTGGTTGAAGGCGATGTGCTGGCCCTCCCCGAGCTCTATCTTGCCGTCCGGGGTCCGCCGGTATTCCGGGGTCAGGGACTCGGGCGAGACCTTTTGCGGGTCCTCGGCCATGGCTTCGGGAGCCGCGTCGGCGCGGGTCCCCTTGATGAGCGCTCCCGCGCCGAGTACGCCCAGCCCGGCCGCCGCAAGGCCGCCTTTGACCAGCTCGCGTCTGTTCTTATCCATGGGAGTGCTCCCTCCTTGCCATGCCGGGGTTGCTGAAAAGACCGCCCAGAACCATGCCGACGCCGAGGAGGAAGACCAGGCTTCCGGCCAGGATCAGCAGCGACTGGGCCGAGACGAGATGGGCCACGGCCTGCGCGTCCACGGCGGTATAGGAATTGCGCGGGATGGACTGGCCGAGGAAGATGAGCCGGATGTAGAAGCCCAGCGCTCCGCCATAGGCGACCAGCCCAGCCAGCGGGGTCAGGCCGCGCGCCTTGAGCCCGATCAGGCCCAGCACGCCCCCGGCAGCGCCGATCAGGGAAAGCGCGGTCCAGGCCATGGGCGCGGACAGGACATATCCCTCGGGCTGGGTGAGCAGAAAGCCAGCCCAGGCGCAGAGCACGGAGGCCCCGCTCATGAGCGGCAACAGCCAGATGGGCGCGACCCTGCGCTTGAGCCCGCAAAGCAAGGCGGCCAGGCCGGTTGCGCCGGACAACCCGGCCAGGACGAAGCCCAGGGGCAGCACCGTGGAGTTCCACATGACCCGCCCCCGCAGGTAGCCGATCTCGCGCGAGGCGTAGGTCAGCACGCCCAGGGCGAAGAGGACCGCCAGCCCGGCGACAAACCGGGCGCGGCCGTCACCCTGGCTGTCCAGGTGCAGGGCCAGCAGGGACAGTCCGAGGAAGACCGGGAGCAGGAAGGTCCCGATGGTCGTCCAGGAGCTGAACGACGGCGAGACCATGAACATATACAGATGAAACGGGTTGCCCAGGGACAGGGTCAGCGCCCCCAGGCCGGTGATGGCCGAGGCGATGCCCGTGGTGAACAGTCCGCCGCGCGCGCCCCTGCCGCGGCCGGCCAGGGTCAGGCCGCCCGCCAGCAGGATGGCGCAGGCCGCGGCCGTGAGCAGGGTGAGGGCCAGCGGTTCGAGGATCTCCCAGGTGAGCGCCGGGGGCGCGTTGACCAGTTCGATGACCTTAGGCATGTTCACCTCCCGCCGCCGTCGCGCCTTCGGCCATGGGCAGCCCCACGTTGGCCGGTCTGTCCAGGAAGGCGTTCAGATTGATGTAGTAGACGTTGGGCTTGGTGCCCTGTTCCGGGGCCAGGACGCTGACGTCGTCCTGGTGCGCCGCCAGGGTCTTGGCGACCAGGCTCTCCGGGGCGTTCATATCACCGAAGATACGCGCCCCGCCCACGCAGTTCTCCACGCAGGCGGGCAGCAGCCCGGCCTGGAGCCGGTGGACGCAGAAGGTGCATTTGTCCGTGGAGCGCGTGACCGGGTTGATGTACCGGGCGTCGTAGGGACAGGCCTGGACGCAGAAACCGCAGGCCAGACACTTGTCGCTGTCCACCAGGACCAGGCCGCTCGCGTCCTTGTAGGTGGCGTGCACCGGGCAGACCGGCACGCAGGCCGGTTCCTCGCAGTGGTTGCACAGCCGGGGCAGCGGCGCGATGGCCGGGGCCACGCCCTGGTCCTCGATGACGAATTCGCCCACCGTGGCCCGGAACTTGCCCACCGGGACCCGGTTCTCCACCGAACAGGAGACCGAGCAGGAGTGGCAGCCCACGCACCGCCGCAGGTCGATGACCATGGCGTAGCGGGCACCCTTGCCCTCCGCGCGGACCGTTGTCGCCGTGAGCGCGCCCAGGGCGGGCACCCCGGCGCAGGCGAGCCTGAGAAATTTCCTTCTGTCCATGACACCTCCGAATGCGCATTGCGCGTTTACCCGGAGAATGCGACGGATCGGTGACCGCGACAATCGGGAACCTTCTGATTTGACGGTTCCTTTCTTCGCCCTCTGGGCAAGGGCGTCCAAACGGATTATCCTAAGAATACGGCAAGTTGTGCCATCAGCCGCAGAAGAGGCCGGACGGAATCGCCCGCCGGGCATGGGGAATTTCCCCACAGCGGATCACGAAGGCGTGTCAGACGGAGATGAGCCCGTGGCGGATGGCCAGCTTGGTCAGGTCCGGGATGGTCACGACCTCGAGCTTTTCCATGAGATTGTACTTGTGGGTCTCCACGGTCTTGGGGCTGATGTTCAGCCGGGCCGCGGCCTCCTTGACCGACAGCCCGTCGGCCAGGAGCCGGAAGACCTCGAGCTCGCGCGGGCTGAGCTGCTCGAACAAGGCCTCGCGGTCCGAGCGCTCCGGGGAGAGCTGGCGCAGGAACGCGGCCGGGTCGATGGTCGTGAAATAGGTCTTCCCGGCCATGACCGCCTCCACGGCGGCGCACAGGTCGGCGGGCGGGCCTTCCTTGAGCACGTGGCCCGAGATGCCCGCCTTGAACAGTTCCAGGATGAACCGCTGGTCCGAGTGCATGGTGTAGATGATGATCCGCGTCTCGGGCGAGACCTCGCGAATGCGCCCGGTGGCCTCCACCCCGTCCATCTCGGGCATGGAGATGTCCATGATGACGATGTCGGGGTTGAGCGCGGCGGACAGCCGGACCGCCTCGGCCCCGTTGGCCGCCTCGCCCACGACCTCAATGCCCGCCATGGAGGCGAGCAGGCTGCGGATGCCCGCGATGACCACCTGGTGGTCGTCGGCGATGAGCAGGGTCTTCTTAGGCATGGCGTTCGTCCCCGATGGCCAGCTCGGCCAGTATCTGGGTGCCCTGGCCGGGCGCGGATTCGATGTGGAAGGTCCCTTCGAGCTGGACCATGCGCTCCTTCATCAGGGTCAGCCCAAGGCTGCTCGACTCGCTCGCGGCCTCGGCCACGGCGGCCGGGTCGAACCCTTGGCCGTCGTCCTCGATGGTCAGCCCCAGCCGCCCGTCGCGGTTGATCAGGCTGATGTGCACCCGGCTCGCCCCGGCGTACTTGACCGTGTTGGTCAGGGCCTCCTGGGTGATCCTGTATAGGGCCAGTTCCTTTTGGCTGTCAAAGCGTTTGGGAACCCCCTTGTGGAAGAAATGGATGTCCAGGTTCGTGGCCGCGCGGTACTCGTCGAGCAACGCCTCGATGGCCTGGGCCAGGCCGAGGTATTCCAGGGTGTCGGGCCGCAGCCCCTTGGATATGGACTTGATGTCGCGCTGGACCAGGGTGATCTTGTCCGCCGCGCTCTCCAGCTGGCTTTTGCAGCACCCGTCGGGCGAGCCCAGGGATTCCAGGGCGGCCTGAAGGTCCAGGCGCAGGGTGGTCAGCAGCTGCCCGGTGTGGTCGTGCAGCTCGCGGGCCACCTCCCTGCGGTCCTCTTCCAGAAGATTGATCAGGTCGCGGGACAGGACCTTGCGCCGTTCGTGCTCCCGCTCCAGCCGGGCGTGGGTCTCGCGCAGCTCCTCGTTGGCCAGGGCCAGCTCGCGGGTGCGCTCGCGCACGCGATCCTCCAGCTCCTGGCGGGCCCGGTGCAGGGCGCGCTCGGCCTTGAGCCGGGCGTCCAGCTCGGACTGCAGGGTGGCGGTCTTGGCGTCCACCTCGGACTCCAGCTCCGAGGCATGCAACAGCAGCCGCCCGGTCAGGGGGCGCAGCAGCCGCCACAGCACGATGAGGCAGACCGCGTAGATGAGCAGGGAGGACAGGGCCAGCTGGATGAGCCGCAGCCTGAGCGGATTGTACAGCTCCCGCTCGTTGACCGACACGGACAGCCCCCAGCCCGAACCGGACACCGGGGTGTAGGCCGTGACCTCGTCGCCGGACAAAAGGATGCCGATCTTTCCGGCCAGGGCCCGGCGTAGCGCCTCGGCCTGGCTCGGCGTGGGCGCGGGCGGTTCGCCCGGACCTTCCGGGAACAGGGCGACTCCCTGCCCTGTCTCGTACCCCAGCCCCACGGTGCCCGCGCCCCGGATGCTCCTGCCCTGCTCGATGATCTCCAGCAGCCGGGAGATGTCCGTGACCACCAGGTCGGTGCCCACCCGCTGCCCGGTCCGGGACAGGATGGGCGCGGCGATGACCAGGCGCGACGCACCGTCCAGGGTGATCGGGGCCGAGAAGCGCACGGTTTCGGACGGCGTGGCGAGGCTCTCGGCCAGCGCGGCCGGGACCGGCGCGCCCACCGAGGTCACCGGGCGGCCCGCCGCGTCCAGCCGGGTCAGGCCGACCACCTCGTCGGACAGGTTCATGGCGTCTTCGAGCTTGGGCCGGGTGAACTCGGCCAGGTCTTCCAATGAACGTTCCCCCGCATTGTAGGCGGCCAGCTCCTCGCGGATGCGGGTCCGGCTGGTCACCTGGCGGGCGAGGTCGAGCGCCCTGCGGTACCACTCGCCCACGGCCAGGCCGCGCGTCTCGGCGATGTGCGCCAGCCCGGCCTCCTCGGCCTGCTTGAGCTGTCCGAACAGGGTGGCCACCACGGACAGCCCCACACCGAGCGTGAGCACCAGCAGCGCCCCGGAGGCATAGAGAAAGAGCCGCTTCTTGAGGCGTTCGGACAGCCGGGAATCCGGGGTGCGGGAGGTGGCGGGTTCGTTCATGGTCATGGCCTTGATGCGCCGGGCGCTGCCCCCATCAGTAGCCGCATTCGCCAACGACCGCAATGCGCCCGCGCTTTGCCCGGCCTACAGCCCGGAGCGGCAGATGTTCACATGGGGAGCGGCCGCGTCGAGCACGTGGACCGGCATGTCCGGGCGGGCGTGCCGCTCCAGGGCGCGCTTGACCGTGAAGGCCAGATGAAACGGGTCCCTGCCCTGCTGCGGCATGTGGTAGATGACCAGTTCCATGGGGCGGAAGATGTCGTCGATGATCGCCTGGCCGCTCGGGTTGTGGTAGAAAATCGGGTTGACGAAGGTTGCGTCCAGGGACACGCCCCGCAACGCCGCCTCGTAATAATCCGGCACGTGGTCCGCGTCGCCGGTGAAGAGCAGGTTCATGCCCCCGATGGAGACGAGCAGGCAGTCGTTGCGCACGTCCTGGAACTGCTTGCCCATGTGGCGCGTACCGATGGCCGTGATTGTCAGACCGGGCTCGGGTGAGACCGTGCGCGTGCTTCCGGGCTCGGGGCCCATGGTCCAATGCGGAACACCCATCTCATTGAGGACGCGGACGAGCCGGTCGCGGCCCTCCGGCTCCCTGGCCGGTGCGGGCAAGACCACGCCCTTGACCGGCCTGCGCGCCAAATGCTCCACCACCAGGTCCGGGGTGAAGTGGTCCGGGTGCTCGTGGGTGAACAGCAGGTAGTCCAGCCGCTCGAAGATTCCCTCGGGCAGGGCCATGCGGGCCATGTCGTCCGACTCCACCCGGCCGAACGGATGCCCGTCCTGGTCGTGCATGCCGTCCACAAGCAGCCCCAGGCCGCCGCCCCGGACCAGCACGCCCGCGTTGGCCACCAGGTCTATGTCGATGCAATCGCTCACGCTCTCTCCTTTTCCGCTCGCAGTGCAAAGGTCATACCCGCATTGCCCGGCCAAGGCCACCCGCCCGCCCCTTGCCCGGCGGCCCGGCGGCGGGTATAGGCCGCTCCGGGCGGAGGGCCCGAATCCCCCGACAATCCCGAGGCCCGCCTTTTGCATTGTTCACGGAAAGGAGCACCCATGCGATACATCTACAACCCGTCCACGGACCCGGCCTTCAACCTGGCCGCCGAGGAGCTGCTGCTGACCGAGTCCGCCGAAGAGATATTCATGCTCTGGCGCAACCGCCAGGCGGTCATCGTCGGCCGCAACCAGAACACCCTGGCCGAGATCGACGAAGCCTTCACCCGTGAGCGCGGCATCCCGGTGGTCCGCAGGCTGAGCGGCGGCGGGGCCGTGTTCCACGACCTGGGGAACATCAACTTCACCTTCATCAACAACGGCACCCCTTCCGAGGGGCTGGACTTCGAACGGTTCACCGTGCCCATCCAGCGGGCCCTGCGCTCCATGGGCGTGGAGTGCGTGTTCAGCGGCCGCAACGACCTGCTCATCGACGGCAAGAAATTCTCGGGCAACGCCCAGCACTTCCACGGCGGGCGCATCCTGCATCACGGCACCCTGCTCTTCTCCTCGGACATGGCCGACCTGAGCGGGGCCCTGCGCGTGGACCCGGAAAAATACCGGGACAAGGCGGTCAAGAGCGTGCGCTCGCGGGTGACCAACATATCGAGCCACCTGCCCGCCCCCATGGAGGTCACGGACTTCATCAAGGCGCTCATGGACTTCGTGTCCGGCGGGGCATCGCCCGACGACACGGCCCTGACCGGGGCCGAGGCCGAAACCATCGAGACCATGGCCGACAAGCGCTACCGCACCTGGGACTGGAACTTCGGCTCCTCCCCGGCCTACAACTTCACCAAGCGCACCCGCACGGAGGGCGGCCTGCTGGACGTGAACCTCTACGTCAAGAAGGGGCGCATCCTCGAGGTCCGGCTGTTCGGCGACTACTTCGGCGTGCGCGACGTGGACCCCCTCGAAAAACGCCTGCTAGGCTCCCGCCACGAGCGCGGCGAGATCCGGGCCCGGCTGGAAGGCGTCGCCCTCGACGAATATCTGCACGGCGTCACCCTGCCCGTGCTCCTCGACTGCCTGTTCTAGCCCTTTCCCTGTCCCGGAGAACCTGTTCGAAAACCGATCAATGTTCACCTCCGGGACAGGCCGGGGCTCCGTTTCCCTATCCCTGCCATCCGATATTTAGTCCAGTTGCCTGATTTTTCATGGGAAAAGCCCCGGGGCACACTCCTTGCTGTATTGGGGTATCGCAACTTCAAAACCCAGGAGAAAATCTCATGGACGCAGCAGAAAAAGCAGCAACGACCTTGGCCAAAATGACCCAGCGGGCGGGCAACGTCTTCCCCAATTACCTTGCCTTCACTAAGGAGATCAGCCAATTTGGACCCATCGACCACAAGACGCAGGAACTGATCCACGTGGCCTGTTCCATGATGTCCCAGTGCGAGATGTGCATCTCCCTGCATATCCAGGGAGCGGCCAGCCACGGCGCGACCAAGGAAGAAATCATGCAGGCCGCCATGCTCGCCATCTCCATGGGCGGATCGCCCAAGGTCATGTACATGCACTACGTGTTCGACGAACTGGAAGACCTCTTCGATTAAACGGCCGGCGGATTTGTGTCGGGGCCCGGGATCAATGCGTACCTTCCCGGGTCCCGATGTCCCGCCGTGGCCCAAACGGCGGACGCGCTCCGCTCCCCTCTCCGAGGCATGTATGGAAATCAAGACCCATGAAAGCATAAACCGGTCCCTGTGCGGGGAACCGGTCGAGTTGTCGCAGGGCTCAAGCGCCGTGCGCCTGACCTGCACGGCCGACATGGCCGCCGACGCCAGCGGACTGGTCCACGGCGGCTTCATCTTCGGCCTGGCCGACTACGCGGCCATGCTCTCCGTGAACCACCCCAACGTGGTCCTGGGCGCGGCCGAGACCCGCTTCCTCAAGCCGTCCCGCGTGGGCGACGTGCTCGTGGCCAAGGCGCAAGACCAGACCCCGCAGGAGCGCAAGCACCTGGTTCAGGTGGAAGTCTCCTGCGGAGAGGACGTGGTCTTCAGCGGCACGTTCACCTGCTTCGTGACCAAGGAGCACGTGCTCGCCGGAAGCTAGGCCCGGCCCTTTGCCAGGGGGAAAACCAAAAGATGCAAGCCGCTTCGCGGCGGTTGTCGGGTGATTTCGCCTCCGGCGGGGAAGGGTTCGCACCCTTCCATCCCTTTTTTGCGCCTGCGGCGCGGCGGGGGATTCTTTTCTTTCGGCTAGCCGAACAGGGTGTCGCCGCTGGCGTTGCCCAGGCCCGGGTGGGTGTCGAAACGGACCACGCCCACCGGGACGTTGACGGCGGCCGCGATGCGCGCCGTACCGGCCGCGCCGAATCCGCCGCACAGCTCGATGGCCTTGATGCCGTCCTTCTCCACCAGTTCCCTGGCCACGGTCTCGGCCTGGGCGTAGTCCTTCACGGCCACGGCCAGCAGCTCGACCGCCTCGGTCCTGACCCAGTTGCGGTGGCTGGCCGGGTCGGCGTTGGGCGCGACAAAGATGAATGCGGCTTTCAGAATATCACTCATGACGGTTCCTCTCTATTTTGACGGTTGACGAAACAGCCCCTCGGTCCTGGCCAGCGCCATGGTCTTGTCCACGTCGATGACCAGCGGCCCTTCCGTGTTCAGGCGGATGGAGGCGCGGGACCCGGAGGGTATCTCCACCTCGCGCTCGCCGTCCAGAGCGATCAGGCCGGGACTCGTGTCGATGTTGAAGATTTCTCCGGGGGCCATGTCCGAAATACCGCAGATCGGCACGTCCGCGAACATGCCCGGCGCGATGGCCGCCGAGACCGTCACCGGCGAACCGCCGCCCAGCCTGAGCGCCAGGCCCAGCGGCTCCTCCGGGCGGATGGAGCGCATCTGGCCGCCGATGGCCGACAGCCCGATGGAACCGGCGCTGCACCGGGTCATGAACAGCTGGGGGACCTTGTCCATGTGCCATACTGCCTTGGAGCCCAGGAAGACGTCGTCGTACACCGCCGCGTCCACCAGGGCCAAGTCCACGACCTCGTGGTCGAGCAGGATGTCGAACATGCAGGACCGGTAGCAGCACGCCTCGCGCGGCAGGCGGCCGCTGGCCACCAGCCCGGCGGCCAGCCCGGCGACCGTGGCCTCGCCCATGATCGGAAAGACGTTGTTGGTCCCCGTGGAGAGCGGCAGGACCGGGATGGCTACCGAACCTTTGCAGGCAGCACGGCTGGTGCCGTCGCCGCCGAGGATGACGAGGCACTGTGCGCCGAGGGTTTCCATGATGCCCGCCGCGACGGTGGTGTCGGTCTGGTTGTTGCGGATGGGCATCTCCACCGGCTCCACGGGGATGGAGGGGGAAATGGCGTTGAGCGCCCTGGGCACGATGGCGTAGCCGTCCGGCATGTACAGGATCTTGGTCACCCCGGCCTTTTCCAGGCCCAGGATGAGCCGCCGGACCATGCGCACCTTTTCCTGGTTGTCGAACACGGACCCGTGGGCCACCAGGCGGCGGATATCCTTTCCGGAAGCGGGGTTGGCCAGTATGGCTGCGATGCTCAATGGGGCGTCCTCATGCAATGCGGCGGGAGAACGGCCAAAGCCGTCCTCCCGCCAGGGTCTGGGATTAGCGAATACTCTTGACCGCTTCGACGATGTTGTCCGCGTTGGGGATGTAGAACTGCTCCAGCGGCGGGGAGAACGGCACCGGGCAGAACGGCGCGCCGACGCGCTTGATGGGCGCATCCAGGTAGTCCAGCGCCTCTTCCGCGACCATGGCCGCGATCTCCGCGCCGGGGCCGGAGAACTGCACGGCCTCGTGGGCCACCACCAGGGCGTTGGTCTTCTTCACGGAATCAAGGATGATGTCCTTGTCCAACGGTTGCAGGCAGCGCGGGTCCACGACCTCGGCCTCGATGCCGTCGGCCTTGAGGCGCTCGGCCGCTTCCAGGGCCGAGTGGACCATCAGGGAGGTGGCCACGATGGTCACATCCGTGCCCTCGCGCTTGACCTCGCCTTTGCCGAGCTCGATGGCGTAGCTCTCGTCCGGAACCTCGCCGGACACGCCGTAGAGCAGCTTGTGCTCCAGGAAGACCACCGGGTTCTCGTCGCGGATGGCGCTGATCAGCAGCCCCTTGGCGTCGCGCGGGGTGGACGGGATGACCACCTTGAGGCCCGGGATGTTCATGAACCAGGACTCCAGGGACTGGGAGTGCTGGGCCGCCGCGCCGATGCCCGCGCCCTGGGGCATGCGCAGGGTCATGGGCACCGTGGCCTTGCCGCCGAACATGAAGCGCATCTTGGCCGCCTGGTTGAACAGCTGGTCCATGGCCACGCCGATGAAGTCCACGAACATCAGCTCGGCCACGGGACGCAGGCCCGCGGCGGCAGCGCCCGCGGCGGCGCCCACGATGGTGCTCTCGGTGATCGGGGTGTCCATGACCCGCTCCTCGCCGAACTGATCGAACAGCCCCTGGGTCACGCCGAAGCAGCCGCCGAACTGTCCCACGTCCTCGCCGAGGATGAAGACGTTCTCATCCCGCTCCATTTCCAGCTTCAATGCTTCATTGAGCGCCTGAAGATATGTTTTTTCGGACATTTTACTCTCCGTTGAATGTATGATGATTCAGGTGAACCGCCGCTTAGGCGTAGACGTCGTCCATGAGCGCGCTGGTCGCGGGCATCGGGCTTTCCTTGGCAAAGGCCACGGCGTCGTCGATGTCCTTGGCGATGCTCTCCTTGATCTTGTCCGCTTCCTTCCTGGTCAGGGTCTTGCTCTCGATCAGCTTGGCCTCGAAGCGGGGGATCGGATCCTTGGCCAACCACTCCTCCAGTTCCTCGGTGCAGCGGTAGGTGCAGGCGTCGCCCTCGAAGTGGCCGCGCCAGCGGTAGGTCTTGCACTCGATGAGCGAGGGGCCCTCGCCCTTGCGGGCGCGCTTGACCGCCTCGGCCACGGCCTCGTGCACGGCCAGCACGTCGTTCCCGTCGACCACCACGCCGGGCATGTCATAGGCGGCGGCGCGGTCGGCGATGTCGACCACGGCCATGGACTTGCACTGCGGGCAGGAGATGCCGTAGCCGTTGTTCTCGTTGACGAAAACCAGGGGCAGCTTCCAGGCGGAGGCCATGTTCAGGGCCTCCTGGGTGGTGCCCTGGTTGGACGCGCCGTCGCCGAAGAAGCAGATGGTCACGTCCTTGGTCTTCTTGTACTTGGAGGCCAGGGCCGCGCCCACGGCCAGGGGGCCGCCGCCGCCCACGATGCCGTTGGCCCCGAGGATGCCGAGGTCGAAGTCCGCGATGTGCATGGACCCGCCCTTGCCCTTGCAGTAGCCGGTGGAGCGGCCGAAGATTTCGGCCATCATCAGCTTCAGGTCGCCGCCCTTGGCCAGAAGATGGCCGTGGCCCCGGTGCGTGGAGGTGATGGTGTCGGCGTCGGTCAGGACCGAACAGGCACCGGTGGCCACGGCTTCTTCACCGAGATAGAGGTGCACGAAGCCCGGAATCTCGCCCGCGGCGAAGAATTCCTGCAGTTTCTGCTCGAACAGGCGAATCCTGTTCATGGTTTCATACATGTGAATCAATGTCTTCTTGCTGAGAGCCATTGCTTTCTCTCCTGTAAGTTATATGGCCTTGGCGGCGCATCCGCAGGCCGGTTTTTTCGATCCGTCCGCCCCGTCCCCCATGTCCGTCTCGATGGACACGGTCAGCGCGGCGCAGGCCACCACGATGTTGCTCACCCCCGGGGCGAAGCACGGGACCTCGATCCCCGGCACGCTCATGCCGCCGGAGGTCAGGGTCAGGCTGGTCTCGCCGATGGGAATGCAGGCGAGGACCTTGTCGCGGTCCACGCCGTCCGGGTTCGGGACGGCCACGTCCGCGTGGACGTGCACCCCCTGGAATTGGTCACGGCCGCAAATCTCCACGATGCCGCACAGGCATATGCGGGACACGGCGTCGCGGACCGCCCGCACGGCGGCCTTGGTCATGTCCTCGCCGTGCAGGTCGGCGGCGTAGCCGAGTTCGATGGCAAACCGTTTCAACGCCATGGATGCCCCCTAGACGATCATCATGCCCGGGTTCTCCAGCATGTCTCCCAACTCGCGCAGGAAGGCCATGGCCGGAGCGCCGTCCGTGGTCATGTGGTTGAAGGTCAGGGACAGGGTCATCATCTGCCGGATGGCGATCTCGCCCTTGTGCACGGCGGGTTTCTCGATGACCCGGCCGACGCCCAGGATGCCGGTCTCGGGCGGGTTGAGGATCGGCGTGAAACCGTCCACGCCGAGCATGCTGACGTTGCTGATGGTGAAGGTACCGCCGCTGATTTCGTCCATGTTCAGGCCGCCCTTGCGCGCCCTGCTGGCCACGTCGCGGACCTGGGCCTTGAGGGCCTCCAGGCCGTAGGTGTCGGCCTCCTTGACGTTGGGCACGATGAGCCCGTTGTCGATGGACACGGCGATGCCGAGGTTGACGTGCTCGTGCAGGTGGATGCCGTCCTCCTGCAGGGTCGAGTTCATGATCGGGTGCCGCTTCAGGGCGCGGCACACGGCGTAGGAGATGATGTCGTTGTAGGACAGCCGGTACTCCTTGTCGCGCTTGTTGCGCTCGAGCAGCTGCGCGCGCAGTTCGACCATACCGGTGACGTCCAGCTCCACGAACACGGTCAGCTGGGCCGCGCCCTGCAGGCTGGCGTGCATGTTGTCCGCGATGAGCTTGCGCACGCCGTCCATGGGCACGATGGTGTCCTTGGCGGCTCCGGGCGCGGCGGCGGGCTGGTCGGCCGCCGGGTTCATGGCCCGCAGGATGTCCGCCTTGGTGATCCTGCCGTCCTCGCCCGTGCCCGTGACCGCGCTCAGGTCCACGCCCTGCTTGCGGGCGAACTCGATGGCCTTGGGGCTGGCGTTGATCCCGGCGAACGCGGAATCGGCCGTGGCCTGGACGTCCTTTCTGGTGATGGCCCCGCCCTTGCCGGTGCCGGTCACCGTGGCGAGGTCCACGCCCAGCTCCCTGGCCAGCTTGCGCGCGGCGGGCATGGCCGGGACGAACGAGCCGTCTCCGGCGGGAGCGGCTGCGGCCGGGGCCTCGGCAGCCGCGGAAGCACCCTCGGCCGCGGGCTGGGCGGCGGGTTGGGCCGCGCCCGCCGGGGCCGACGAATCCACGGCCTCGCCCGGTGCGGCGATGATGGCCAATACGGCCTTGATCGGAGCCATGTCCCCCTCGGGGACGATGATTTTGGCCAGGACGCCGCTGGCGGGCGCCTCGACCGAGTTGGTGATCTTGTCGGTCTCGACTTCGAACAGAGGCTCCCCGGCTTCCACCGGATCCCCTTCGCCCTTGAGCCAGCGTGCGACCTTACCTTCCTTCATGGTCAGGCCCCACTTGGGCATAATCACATCATGAGCCATAACCAAGTCCTCCTGGTTTTTTTGCGTACGTTCAGGAGGGGGATTGCAACGGCGGTGCCAAGAGCTATATTGTAATTATTTCAGTATGATATATTGATATTATACTATATATACGGGCCGAGTGTTCGGTGCGCGAACAACTGGCAACGGTTTTCCCGTATTTTGCCCGATACGGCGCATCACACTGATATCAAATGGATATTCCGCATTTCGTTACGCAGGAGCCGTTCGGAAATGGAACACTTGACACTTTCATACCCTTGGAGGACAAAAACGATGCGGTCTTAAATAGTTTCTTGTGTCAATCCGGAGGTAAGGCATGCACCTGCTCCTCAGAGATGGAAATGGTTTTGAAATACGCAGGGATCCGCACGCGCCCGAGGCGCACGCGGCGCTCCCCGTGTCATATTCCCGCAGTCAGCGCGACGCCCAGGTGGACTATTCGAACTGGAAGCAGTTCGTTGAGGGCAAGCGGCTGCAGAACGATAACGTGGACCCGGCCCTGCTGGCCTCCTGGCAACGCTGCAAGGACATGGCCGTGGACCCGGCCCCGCGCAGCTGCTGGGATTTCCTGCCCATGAATCAGCTGGAGCAGTTCACCGCCACCCTGGAAAAGATCTGCGGCGAGATCGAATCCACGGCCTACGAGGCCATCAAGGGCAAGGGGCTGCTGATCACCATCGCCAACGCCGACGCCCGCGTGGCCCGCACCTGCGGCGACCTGGACGTCCTGCACGAGGCGGACCGGCTGAACTTCGGCCCCGGGGCCAACTGGTCCGAGGCCTGCGTGGGCACCAACGCCATCGGCACCGCCCTGGCCACGGGCCGCCCCATGCAGGTCTTCGCCTCGGAACATTTCTGCGAGTCCCACCACAGCTGGAACTGCACCGCCGCGCCCATCCTGGACCCGCGCGGCAACGTCTGGGGCTGCTTCGACATCTCCGGGCCCACCTGGTCGGACCACTCCGGGACCATGGACCTGGTCCTGCACGCGGCCCGCGCCCTAGAGCGGAACCTGAGCCGACTCTACTGCTCCGAGCTCGAAGGCCAGATGGCCTCCCTGTTCTCGTCCATGTTCAACTCGGTCATGACCGGCGTGCTGTTCCTGAACAAGTCGGGCCGGATAACCAGCGCCAACAACACCGCCGAGCTGCTGCTCAGCAAATCCGGGGACGCCCTGCGCGGGCGCAAGGCCGAGGAGCTCTTCGATCTGGGCCCGTACCTGGCCCAGGCCAAGAGCGCCTCCCTGTGCGAGCCGGTCATCGTCAAGTGCCTGGTCAACCCGAACCTGTACATCCGGGTCATGCCGACCTTCAGCGCCAGCGGCGCTTGGCTCGACACCATCGTCACGGTCAGCGAAACCCAGCACTCGCGCCAGTTCGCGGCCGGGCCGCGCCCGGCAAACCGCCCCCAGGCGGAACCGGCCGAGGTCAAAGGGTTCGAGCACGTGCTCCACGGCAGCCAGTCCATGCGCCAGGTCATCCGCCAGGCGGGCAACGCCGCCCGGACCCCGTCCACCATCCTCCTGACCGGCGAGTCCGGCACGGGCAAGGAGCTCTTCGCCCGGGGCATCCACCAGGCCGGGCCCAGGGCCAAGCACCCGTTCGTGGCCGTCAACTGCGGCGCGTTTTCCGAGGAGCTGGTCCAGAGCGAGCTGTTCGGCTACCGCGAGGGGGCCTTCACCGGCGCGGTCAAACGAGGCCGGGTGGGCAAGTTCCAGAAGGCGGACAAGGGCGTGCTTTTCCTGGACGAAATCTCCGAGATGCCCCTGTCCCAGCAGGTCAACCTGCTCAGGGCGCTGGAGGAGCGGGCCGTGGTCCCGGTGGGCGGCACCAGCCCCCTGCCCGTGGATGTGAAGATCCTGGCGGCCACCAACAAGAACCTGCGCGAGCTGGTGGACCAGGGGCTGTTCCGCGAGGACCTCTTCTACCGCCTGAACGTGGTCACCATCGCCATCCCGCCGCTGCGGGAGCGCGGCGGCGACGTGCTGCTGCTGGCCGAATACCACCTCAAACGGCTGTGCGCCTCCTTCGGCATCGACTGCCCGGAGATCGGTGCGGAGACCCGGGAGATGCTCGCGGCCCACGAATGGCCGGGCAACGTCCGCGAGCTGATCAACTGCCTGGAATACGCGGCCAACAACCTGTCCGGCGACCTTCTGCTGCCCGAGCACTTGCCCCACTATCTCGTGGAACGGACCAGGGGCCGGGCCGTGGGCCCGGCGGACCTTTGCCGCGACAAGGGGTTTCTGCTCAAGCAACGCGAGGCCAACGCCATCCGCGAGGCCCTGGACTTCCACGAGGGCAACATCAGCAAGACGGCCAAGGCGCTCGGCATCGGGCGCAACACCCTGTACGCCAAGATGGAGCGCTACGACATCCAGGCATGATCCCCGGCCGCCCCATGTAAACAGACGCCCCGCAGCGATGGCTCGCTGCGGGGCTTTTCCATGCCGGACGGCTAGGAGGAGACGTCCGGCCCGGGGTGACGGGCGGGATAGGGAAAATCCCGCCTTGTATGGAGGTGGCTAATACAATCCGCCCATGTTCGCGGCCGCGTGGATGGTGTCGGCGAAGAACCCGGCGCGTCCGGCCAGCTCACCCAGCAGGGCGAGCACCGGCAGCCAGGCCGGGACGGTCCGCGACTTCCAGACCACGCCGAGGCATCCGGCCAGGACGGCCACGTGCGCCCAGTAAAAGCCCGAGCCGAGCCACGCCTGGCCGGTCATGCGCATGACCGTGCCGCCGGACAGCCAGACGCACGGAGCGGCCAGGTTCAGGACCAGGCCGACCACCAGGGCCGTGGTGAAGATGCGGGCCATGAGCGGCGCGCGCTCTTCAGCGGCGAACCAGCTGCCGAACCCCGCGCCGAGGATCACGGCCGAGGTCAGGAAGAAGGCGAACGGCAGGGCGTTGTTCAGGGCGGGCAGCGCCGGGGGCGCGTAGGTCATGCCCGCGGACACGATCACGCCCAGGCCGAGCAGCGTGCCGAGCCAGGCCAGCCAGGGCCTGCCCGTGATCCCGGCCAGCAGCACGGCCAGCACGGTCACGCCGGTGAACAGCCCGGCGAACAGGACCTCGCGGCTGAGCCAGGCCGTGCCCAGGTGCTTGAGCGCCGTGGGCGCGGACAGGGGGTGGCCCAGGTGGAACAGGGAGCCGAGCATGCCGACGACCATCAGCCCGGCGATGAGCAGCCATTCGCGGCGGGCGTCGCCGCCGTCCCCGGCCCCGTCGGCCGTGGTGCGCACCACGCGCATCAGGGTCAGGCCGATGGCCGCCTGGGAGAATACGGTAAACAAAACAAGCGGGAGTTCCATGGACTGCATGACTACCTCCTGACCATCTTCGGGGTTTTGGGCAGGATGAACCGGGTGGACGGATTGAGCCCCTCCATCCGGGGGTAGCCCGCCGGGTACTGGACCTCGTTGGTCCGCTCGAACTCGGCCAGGTCGACCAGCCGCAGGGCGTCCGTGGGACAGGCCTGCACGCAGGCGGGGTCGAGCCCCGCGTCCAGCCGTTCATGACACAGGCTGCACTTTTCGGCCCGCTTCTCCACCGGGTTGTACTTGGGCGCGCCGTAGGGGCAGGAGCGGATGCAGTTGCCGCAGCCGATGCACTTCTCCTGATGGTGGACGACCACGCCGTCCTCCTCCCGCTTGGTGTACGCCTCCACCGGGCAGACGTTCAGGCAGGCCGGGTTCTCGCAGTGGTTGCAGGAGAGCGACAGGAAGGCCCGCTCGCGATGGGGGTAAATCTCCTCGCTCAGCGGATGGACCTGCCGCCAGACCACGCCCTCCACCTGATGGTAGTAATTGCGGCAGGCCATGGCGCAGGTGAAGCAGCCTATGCACCGCTCGGTATCGACCAGAAACGCGTATTGCTTTTTCATCACTGTCCTCCTAGGCCCGCTCGACGTTGGCGAATTGGTCGTGGATGGCCACGCCCGGGGCTCCGGCCTTGAACGCGCCCATGTCGGCGGACTCGTCGTCCACCAGGTTCTGGACGTTGTAGTCGTTGCCCCGTCCGAACCACGCCTCGTACATGAGCAGGCAGTCCACGGCCACGTTTTCGGTCAGCTTGACCCGGGCCTTCTGCTCGCCCACCTTGTTGAACACGCGGACCATGTCCAGGTCACCGATGCCCTTCTCGGCGGCCGCCTTGGGGTGCATGTAGACGTACGGCTCCTTGTTGTACTCGTGCATCCAGTCCAGGTTGACGAACTGGGAGTGGAGCCCGAACTTGGTATGCGGAGTGAGCAGGCGGAATTCGTCGTAGCTTTCGCGCCCGGCCTTGAACTCGGGCAACGCCTTGTGGCCGTTGTCCGCGCACTGCGCGGACTTGAACTCGTACTTGCCGGACGGGGTGGCGAACTTCTTGTCGCTCCACGCCGCCGAGGACTTGAGCCTGGCCTTGACCGGGCCGTTGCGCAGGTCGGTCCAGTCGCTGATGCCGAACATGTCGTAGATGCCCTGGTTGAACTCCTTGGCCATCCACTCCTTCGTGTCGATGTCCTGGGGGAAGGTACAGGAGCCGGGGGACAGCTCGTTCATCTTTTTCGACAGGGCCGCCGCGATCTCGATGTTGGACTTGGTCTCGAACATGGGCTTGATGGCCTGCTCGTTGACCGACAGCCAGTAGTGCCAATAGGAGACGTTGACCGTCCATTCCTCGAACAGGGTGGTCACCGGCAGGACGATGTCGGAGTTGGCCACGGTCTCGTTGAAGAACTGGTCCACGGTGACGACCATCTCCAGCTTGTCGAAGGCCTTCTCCAGCTTGGGCCGGTCGAAGTCCTGGCCGAACGGGTTCTTGCAGGAGACCCAGAGCATGCGGATGGCCGGGTCCGCGGTGTCCAGGATGGCCTGGGCGGTCTTGTTGATGTTCACCGTGCGGTCGGTGTAGCTCGCGCCCGAGCCGCTGGTGAAGTCGAACTCGCCCTTGGCCGCGCCGCCCATGAATCCCTTGGAGCCCTCGGGCTGCTTCTGGATCAGGGCGTGGTAGTTGAAGCCCCAGGTCTGGAGGTGGCCGTAGCGCGCGCCGCCGCCTTCCTTGCCCACGTTGCCGGTCATGGCCACCAGGGCGTCGATGGAGCGCACGGACGCCCCGCCGTTGGTGTGGCGCTGCATGCCGTAGCCGATCCAGATGGTCGCCGGGTCGGCGGTGGCGAACTCCTCGGCCACTTCCATGATGTCCCTGGCCGGTATGCCGGACTGCTCGGCGGCCCACTCCACGGTCACGTTGCTGCGCAGGTAGTCGGCGAACTCGTCGAACCCGAGGCCGTGGGTGTGGACGAAGTCCTGGTCCACCAGCCCCTTGTCCAGGATGTGCCGGGCCATGCCCAGGGCCAGCGCCCCGTCCGAGGCGGTCTTGGGCTGCCAGTAGACGTCGCCCTTGGCCGCGGTCTGGGTGAAGACCGGGTCCACGACCACGACCTTGGCCCCGCGCCGTTTGGCCTCCATGATGTACTTCATGGAGTGGACCGAACACCAGGCCGGGTTCGCGCCCCAGACGATGACGTACTTGGCCTTGACCATGTCCTCGGGGTCGTTGCACCACATGTTGCCCATGTCGTAGTTCTGGGCGTCGATGCCGGCCGGCCAGCACGGGGTGCCGACGAAGCGGGTGGTGTAGCCGAGCGAGGACATCATCCCTTCCACACCGTAATTGGTAATGCCGAAGTTGCCGGAATACTTGGTCATGCCCAGGCCGAGCAGGCTGCCGTCCTCCTCCTTGAGCTTGAGCATCTTCTTCGCGATCATGTCCAGGGCCTCGTCCCAGGAGACCCGCCGCCACTTGCCGGAGCGGCGTCCGTCCTGGACCATGGGGTACTTGACCCGGTCCGGGCTGTAGGGGCGTCTGGTGTAGGCGTAGCCCTTCACGCACAGACCGCCGTTCGTGAAGGTGGATTCGGACGCACCCTCGATGAACTTGACGACCCCGTCCTGGACATAGGTCTTGATGCTGCAGGTGTCGTAGCAGTTGCGGGGGCAGGCGTTGCGGAAGGTCTGGTAGTCGCCTTCGCGGAACGCGGCCGCCTCGGCCTTGCCCGGCACCAGCAGGGAGCACGGCAACAGAGCCGCCGCGCCCGCTGCGGCGGTTCCTTGCAGGAAGCGCCGTCTGCTGAACATACATTTTTTCGCTGTCATATGATCCTCCTCCAGATCACGTTGAAAGATTTCCCCTATGCCTCTCCGGCCCTTGCCGCGGGCCGGACGGTTTCGATCCAGTTGTCGAGCGCGTCCACGGCCATGCGCACCGGCGCGCTCACGTCCGGCTGCGCCCTGACGGCCTTAATGAAGGCCGGGACCCAGCCGGGCAGGTGTTCGCTGAGAAGCCAGTTCCGGACCGCGCACATCAGGCCGTCGCGGTCGCCGTTCCCTTCCTCGTCCGGCCCAGGCATTGCCGCCGCCAGGTCCAGTTCAAAGGCCAGATGGTCGTCCGGGGTCCGCCCCTGGTCCGGGACCATCAGCCCCAGGGCGCGGTAGGCGTCGCGCACGGCCAGGGTCGGCTCGCCCATGAGCGCCGGTTCGGTCTGGTAGGCCGAGGCGTAGGGCGGGGCCAAAACGGCCATGGGCCCGACAAAGAGCCGATTGAAGTCGTACTCCGCGCCGGTCCAGTCGGTGCCGTCCGCCACGGTCAGATGAAAGTGTTCGGAAACGGCGGCCGAGGCGCGCTTCAGGTCTTCGGCGTCCCTGGACGCGAAGAAATCCCGAAGGGCCCGGGCCCCGTTACGGATGTGTGCATGGTCCGTCATTATTTCCCTCCATATAAAACATACTGCATCCACGAATAATCAGTATGATAATCTCGCCGGAGGGCAACAGACGGGAAAGTGGGGATAGAATGGGTAGGCACGGCTACCCATTCTGTGGCCGGATCAGGCGGTCAGCCCCAGGGTCTTGAGGTGGGCGTACAGGCTGACGCTCTTGCCGTGCAGGCCGAGCTTACGCCGGATGTTCTTGCGGTGGGTCTGGACCGTTTCCACCGAGATGTTCAAGGATTCCGCGATCTCCTTGGACGGATGCCCGGCCTGGATGAACTGGGCCACGCGGGTTTCCATGTGGGTCAGCTTGAGCAGCAGGGGGTCCGAGCCGCCGCTGCCGGGCGCAAGCCGGGCCAGCTGGTCCTTGGCCACGGTCAGGTAGCCCCGGCGGATGGCCGCGTCGTCCTCGTTCTCGATCCGTTCCAGGGCGGGCAGGACCAAATTGTTGACCTTGGCCGTGACCTCGCCGAGCAGCTGCTCCCGCTCGCGGTCGATGGACTGGAGCACGTTGCGCAGGGTGATGTTCATCTCCTCGAGCTGCTCCTTTTCCAGGCGCAGGGCCTCGGTCCGCTCGGAGACCACCCGCTCCAGGGTCTCGCGCTGCACGGCCTGGGCCGTGATGTTGGTCAGCATGATCATGTACTCGTCGCTGGCCATGGACACGCTGCCGATGGAATTGATCTGCATGCGGTAGACCACGGCCTCGTCAAAGGGGCTCAGTTCGCAGGACATGCCCGCCGGGTAGTACTTGAGCAGGTCCTCCACGGACTGCCCCTCCACGGATAAAACGTCCCAGACCGGCGCGCCAATGACGTCCGCCCGGTCCAGCACGGCCAGGACCGCCCGGTTGGCCTGGATCACCCGGCCGTCGCCGTCGACCACCAGGATGAGTTCGGACGAGGCGTCCAGGATGTTCTCGTAGCGGCACTTCTCCAGCGTCAGCAGACGGTTGGCCTCATCGAGCTTCCGGGCGGCCAGGTCCGGCAGGATGCGCGTCCAGTCGCGCACGAACAGGACCTCCAGGGCGTCGCCGTAGAGCTTGACGTGACGCCGCGCCAGGACCTTGCTCTCGAACGAGCCCTCCATCTTCTCGAGCACGTCCACCAAGCTGTGGATGAAGGTCTTGAAACAGCCGAGATACATGTCGGCGGTGATGCCGCGCATGCGGTGACGCCGGGCGGACTCGATCTGGGGCTTGCCCCACTCGCCCTCGTGGCGGAGGAGCCAGGGGAAATCCGGGTTGGGCAGCCCCATGTCCCGGTGCAGCCGCATGGGCGCGAGGAAATCGTCGAGCGCCTGAAGGCAGTCGGCCCGCTTGGCCGTGGTGTGCTCCAGGTAGCCCGCCTGCTCCATGCGCACGGACCAGCGCGCGAGGAAATAGTCCTCCTCCCGGGCCATGTCTAGGAGCAGGTCCCAGTGGTGCCGCTGTTCGCCGGACCGGTTCTTCATCTCCCCTCCCGTGTATATACCCAGTGGATACCCATGCCTTGCAATATACCGGACCGGGCGTATGATCAAGCCATGAGAAACCGACGCCCCCTGTCCGCCCTGTTCACGGTCTGCGCCGTCCTGGCCCTTGCCTGGGCCGCGCTCCTGTCCGTCCCCGCCCTCGCGGACCGGACCACTTCGGCCGTGCCCGGCGGCGAGGTCCGCCTGGCCGGGCCGCTCAAGGCCGGGCAGCCGGTCAGGGCGGTCTTCGACCTCAAGGGATACGAACTCCCGGCCGGGGCCTACGCGGCCATCAACGTGGAGTTCCCGGTCCGCCCCGAGGGGGCCAAGCCCGAGGTCCGGCCCGGCTATCCCGAGACGGTCATGACCTTTGCCGAGCCAGGCCGATACCGCGTGCTCATCCTGCTCAACCAGATCAGCAAGGGGAGCTGCGGCGGGGTCAGCGCCAAGCCGCTCATCGAGGCCGAACTGGACCTGGACGTGGCCCCGTAGACCGCCCGGCCCGAGCGCGAAAAGGCCCGGAGTCATGCGACTCCGGGCCTTTTTGTTTACGTTGACGCCGATTACTTCGCGGCCGGTCCCTGGCCCAGCGGCAGCTTGGTGAAGCGGCCACCGTAGAGGATCGGATCGCCCTTGTAGCCGAGCTTTTTGAAGTCGATGTAGTCCGACTTGCCGATCAGTTCGCCCACGTCGCGGCCCATCATCCGGAGCAGTTCGAAGTCCGCGCCCTTTTCCGTCAGCTCGCGGAACCTGGCGTCCCGGGTGTCCTGGTGGCACCGGTCGCAGGTCTTGTCGCCCTTGAGACTGTCATGGCACTGGACGCAGGACAGAGCGTGCTCCTTGGGCATGACCTCGTGCTCGATCCGCCAATACATGTTGGTGGACACCCACATGTACTCGCCGCTGTAGGGCAGGTCGGCCTTGGCCATGCCCTCCTTGAACGCGGCCTGCCAGTCGGTGCCCTTCCAGAAGGCGGCCTTGTCCTCCTTGTCATAGGGGAAGAGGTGCGGCACCAGCAGGTACCGGTTTACCGCGTCCGCAGGCTGAATGCCGGACATGATCTTGAACGGCGTGATCTTGGAGCGCGGGTCCGCGAGCGAACCCACGGGCCGGGTGATGTCCGTGACCACCATGTCGGCCTTCTGCGCCGGGGTCGGGTGTTCGCCGGGCCGGAATCCCCTGGCCGCCGGTTCAATCGGATCGCCCAGCAGGCGGCGCTCCATGTACCCGTTGAACCAGACATAGACCGGCTTGGCCGCCTCCTTCCAGCGGAAGTCGCCCTTCATCCAGGAGTAGTCCGGCTTGCCGTACTTGTCCTTGCGCACCTCGCGCTGCTTGTCGCCCGCAGTGGACCAGTCCCACCAGGTCTTGGTCGCCGCGCACTTGGAGTAGATGGGCGAATGGCAGGTGTTGCAGGCCACGGTCTCGCAGTGCTTGTTCAGGTGGTGGTCCAGCAGGCTGTCGCCATAGTGCGGCCGGGACGTGTGGCAGTCCTCGCACGACCGGGTTCCCTCGGACACGGGCACGGAAGTGGACCGGCCCGATATCTTGTGGTTGCGGGTCTGATGGCACTCCACGCACTGGAAGTCGTAGCCGCCCATGTGCACGTCGCAGTTGCGGTCCGGCCAGAAGAGCTGGGCCGACATGTCCGCGTGCTTGACCGCATCGCCCCCGCCGCCGCTGAAGTGGCAGACGCCGCAGGTCTTGCGGCTGCTCGGGCCGACGTTCCGGGCCACGTAGACCATGTCCACCTTGGGGTCGGGCATGCCCGCCGCGGGCGGGGCCTTCTTGTAGCTGCCCGTGGTGTCGTGGCAGACCAGGCAGTCCATGTTCTCCTGGTTGGAGAAGTCGAAGGTGTCGTCCTTCCAGCCGTATCCGGCGTGGCAGGAGGTGCAGCGCTTCTCGTTGCTGAGGACCGACAGGCAGAAGTTGTTCAGGGTCGTCGTACCCTTGCCGGACATGACGCTTTTACGGTGCTCCACCGTGTACGGCGACGGGCCGCGCCACAGCCAGTGGGCCGTGGTCAGCATGTCCTCGCCCGCCTGCTCGTGGCAGCGCAGACACTCCTTCGTGACCTGCTGGGGCGTGGGGTTCTCCGGGAGCATGACCAGTTCCCGGTGGTCCGTCGGGCGCTTGGCGTGGCAGCCCACGCAGCTGACCGGCCCCTTCTTCATCTTCTCGTGACAGTTCATGCACTGCATGTGGTAGGCGGCCTTGAGCCCGATGCGCTCCCTGCCCTCTTCCTGGCGGTTGTCCTGATGGCAGGCGCGGCAGGCCACGGTCTCGGGCTGGCTCGCGTCCGCCGGGCGCAGGTGGTGGCAGGCCGCGCAGTCGCCGTCCAGGGCGGCCGCGTGCTTGGCGTGCATGAAGCGCACGGGTTCGTACTTGCGCGCGTAGGTGTCCACATAGGGGCTGTCCAGGAGCATGTAGCTGCGCTTGACGTCCTTGAGCCCCAGGCCGAGCCCGCGCAGACGCTGCTGGCGCAGGGGCAGGTCCTCCATGAGCACGTGCTTGACGAACGGATGCTCCTTTCTCGCCTCCTCCTCGGCCTTGACCTGATCGGCGGGCGTCCACCCGTCCGGCCTTGGCATCCGGTCCTTGCGGGACTTCTCGACAGGCCCGGTCCCGGCGTCCGCGGATGGCGCGAGCGCGGCAGAGCCGCACACGGCGAGACCCAAAAGCACGGCCAGGGCGATTGCCGCGAACAGCCAGCTTTGCTTACTCATCATCGGGACACCTCCTGTCGTTGGGCGGAGAGCACCGGGAACCAGGTCACGATCAACCGGTAAAGGAAGAAGATCGTGGCCACGGCCCCGGCGGTGACGAGAATCTCGCCGATGGCCGGGTAGTATGGATGGTTCGCGTACGGAGCCTTGAACGAAACCACGAACACGTTGAACCGGTTGAGCATCACGCCCGAAACGATCAACAACGCCGCCATGAACAGCAGTCGGCGCGAACGGCGCACCGCCGGGAACAGGAGCATGATCCACGGCAGGACCACGCCGAGCCCCACCTCCACCAGGAAGGAATTGCTCTGGGCCGAACCGTCCAGCAGCGTCGCGTACGCCCCGCGCGAGACCAGATCGCCGAGTTTGAGGGCCATGTACACGCCGAGCAGCAGGATGGTGATCCGCGACAACGGCGTGAGCACGTTCATCTCCGACTCAAGCCGGAGCGAGGAGGTGGCGATGGTCGTCTCCACGATGACCATGGGATAGCCCACGGCAAAGGCCGAGGTCAGGAACAGCAGCGGCTGGAGCGGCGTGGCCCACAGCGGCGACGTCTTGGTCGGCGCGATGACCATCAGGGTGCCCAGGCTCGACTGGTGCATGCACGACAACACCACCCCGAGGATTATGAAGACCCACATGGTCTTGTCCAGGATGCGGTCCAGGAACGCCAGCAGCCTGATCCTCTCGCCCAGCCGTTCGGCCAGGACCGGGATGAACTCGATCCACAGCACGGTCACGTAAGCCATGACGCACATGGCCACCTCGAACAGGGCCGAGGTGTGGTTCTGGTATATGACCGGCTTCCAGATGGCCCAGGAACGGCCGATGTCGAAGAACACGGCCAGGGCCACGAAGGTATAGCCCAGCGCGGCGGTCAGCAGCGCGGGCCGGGTCACGGCCTCGTAGTAGTGGCGGCCCAGGATGTGGGCCAGGAAGGCGGTGGTGAACCCGCCCGCGGCCAGGGCCACGCCCGAGGCCACGTCCAGGCCGATCCAGATGCCCCAGGGGTAATGGTTGCTCAGGTTGGTCACGGCCGCCAGCCCGTAGGTATAGCGGACGATGAGGGTCGCTCCGGCCGCGATCATCAGGGCCAGCATGGCCAGCACGCCCGGCGTCCAGAACGGCCGGTCAACGGGTTGCGGCTTATGCGTCATGGCCGTCCTCCTTGTTCGGGCTTTCGGCGTCGCGGTTGCGCGAGGTCACGCCCATGACCGCGCCCAGGACCCCGAACAGGGCCAGGGGCGACCACAGATAGCTGAACAGCGCGCTCTGTATGGTCTCCGTGGTCTGCGGCATGGGCCGGGCGGGCAGCTCCTGGAAGCCGACCTTCTTGAAATCCACGCCCGAGATGTACAGCCAGCTCGTGCCGCCCACCTCGTGTTCGCCGTAGATGTGGTCCACGTACTTGCCGGGATCGCCCTCGATGCGGTTTTTCGCCAGGCGCAGCAGCTCCGAGCGCTTGCCGAAGGTTATGGCCTCCACCGGACAGATGGAGGCGCAGCCGGGCCTGCCCCCTTCCTTGGAGATGCGCTCGAAACAGAAGGTGCACTTGCGCACCCTGGGCCAAATGGGCCGGTCGTACTCGTAGGCCGGGATCTCGAACGGGCACGCGGCCATACAGTAGCGGCAGCCGATGCACTTGTTCACGTCGTAGTGCACGGCCCCGTTTTCCTTCTTGGTCAACGCCCCGGTGATGCAGGCCGAGACGCAGGCCGGGTCCTGGCAGTGCATGCACTGGACCTTGACGTAGGTGGGCACCAGCTTGTCGCGCTCGTCGATGCGGCCGGGGTAGTACCGGTTGATGACCGTGAACGCGTTCTGGTCCGGCCGCCGCTTGGCGTCCAGGATGGTCAGGTCATCGAACTTCACGGCGGGTTCGGGCAGGTTGTTGACCTCCTTGCACGCCTGTTCGCACTTGCGGCACCCCATGCACCGGGTCAGGTCCACCAGGCAGCCGTAGGGATCGGGCGGGGCCTTGGATTGCCACGCCTGCGCGTTCCCGGGCATGGTCGAGGCCGCCCCCGCGAGCCCCACCGTCCCCAGAAATCCTCTGCGGGAAATTTTCATCACTATACCTCCTTACATTCCGAGCCGTTATTGGCTATTCACGAATATAATGTAGGGGAATTTTTCGGTCCTCACATTGATCGTGATCAACTTTTGGCGAAACAATCCGTCCGCGCCGAGCCGCACCGGCCCAAAAAAAGCGGCCGGGAGGGGCGCTCCCGACCGCGTCAACCAGCCGTATTCACAAGCTGATTCTCCGCGCGGTGACATGTGCGGAACACCCCGCCCCATATTCCGGCGCGAAGACCCATTGTGTTTGCTATTCTTTGCAATTATAAACGCGGACAGTGTGAACCGAACAACCGCCCGCCACCCTTCGGCGGCCGGGCGGACATCCGGCTCCCGCCGCTTGCGGGGCTGCCGACCTGGAGGGCACGTGCCTCGCTCGCTTTTTCCTGAACACGCCGGAAAACGGACCCGAAGCCGGGTCCCCGGCCCGGCGTCCGCCGGGCTGCTCTGCCTGCTCCTGGCCTGCCTGCTCACGGCCTGCGGGGGCGACGAAAAGAAGGTTCGGCGCGAACGGGTGGTCCCGGTCACGGCCGTGGCCGCCGTGCGCGAGGACGTGCCCGTGACCCTGTCCGCCGTGGGCAACGTCACCCCGCTGGCCTCGGTGGAGGTCAAGTCGCGGGTGGGCGGCATCATCGACAAACAGCTCGTCCAGAACGGCCAGGACGTGGAGGCGGGCGACCTGCTCTTCCAGGTGGATTCCCGGTCCTTCGACCTGGCCGTGAAAGAGGCCCAGGCCCGGCTGGACCGCGACCGCGCCCACCTGGACAAGGCCAAGGAGGACCTGCGCCGCTACTCCAGGCTGCGCGACCTGAACGTGGTCGCCCAGGAGCAGTACGACAACACTTTCGCTGAGGCCACGTCCCTGGAGAACACCATCCGGCTGAACGAGGCCGCCCTGGAAAAGGCCCGCCTGGACCGCGACTACGCGGCCATCCGCGCCCCCATATCCGGGCGCGTGGGCATCGTCCGGGTCAACGTGGGCAACGTCATCAAGGCCAACGACGACCGCACCCTGTGCGTCATCAACCAGATCCGGCCGATCAACGTCTCCTTCACCCTGCCCGAGCGCTACCTGGGCGAGATCATGGAGCGCCGCAGGCAGGGCCCCATGCGCGTGTCAATCACCCCGTCCGGCACGAATTCCACGCCGGTCGAAGCCGATCTGGCCGCCGTGGACAACGCCGTGGACACGACCACCGGCACCATCCGGCTGCTGGCCTCCTACCCCAATGACGACACCCGGTTCTGGCCCGGCCAGTTCGCCCGGGTGGAGCTGACCCTGCGCACCCTGAAAGGGGCCCTGCTCCTGCCCACCGGGGCCGTGCTCCAGGGCATGGAGGGCCCGTACGTGTACGTGGTCAAGACCGGCGACGATCCGGCGTCCGGCACCGTGGAGGCCAGGAAAGTGGCCTCCTCCCACATCGTGGGCAGGCGCACGGTCATCGACTCCGGGATCGAGCCCGGCGAGCTGGTGGTTTTGGACGGCCAGGTGGGGCTGAGCCCCGGGGCCAGGGTATCCATCAAAAACGGCAAGGGCGACGGCGCGGGCAAGGGACCGGCCAGGGACGGGCAATAATGAAC
This sequence comes from Pseudodesulfovibrio sp. lm2024, assembly GCF_051175575.1. Taxonomy (NCBI): domain Bacteria; kingdom Pseudomonadati; phylum Thermodesulfobacteriota; class Desulfovibrionia; order Desulfovibrionales; family Desulfovibrionaceae; genus Pseudodesulfovibrio; species Pseudodesulfovibrio sp. lm2024. Next base: position 959,186 of record NZ_CP195092.1, on the reverse strand, counting down.
CCGTCCGCCATCTTCGTCCGCCGTCCGGTCATGACCTCCCTGGTCATGATCGCCATCCTGGTCTTCGGCGTCATGGCCTACCTGCGGCTGCCGGTCAGCGACCTGCCCAGCGTGGACTTCCCGACCATCGAGGTCTCGGCCCAGCTCTCCGGGGCCAACCCCGAGACCATGGCCTCGTCCGTGGCCACGCCGCTGGAGAAGCAGTTCTCGACCATCGCGGGCCTGGACTCCATGACCTCCATCTCCAGCCTGGGCAGTACGCGCGTCACACTGCAGTTCGACCTGGAGCGGAACATCGACGACGCGGCCCTGGACGTGCAGTCGGCCATCACCACGGCGCTCAGGCGGCTGCCCGACGACATGACCTCCACGCCGAGCTTCCGCAAGGTCAACCCGGCGGACTCGCCCATCCTCTATCTTTCGCTCTCCTCGCCGACCATGCGGCTGTCCGACGTCAACGAGTACGCTGAGAACTTCATGGCCCAGCGCATCTCCATGGTCAACGGCGTGGCCCAGGTCATGGTCTACGGCTCCCAGAAGTACGCGGTGCGCATCCAGCTCTCGCCCGAAAAGCTCTCGGCCATGGAACTGGGCGTGGACGAGGTGGCCGAGGCCGTGCGCAAGGGCAACGTCAACCTGCCCGTGGGCACCGTGTCCGGCCCGGTGCGCGAATACATCGTCCGGTCCAGCGGCAAGCTGATGAACGCCGGGGACTACAAGCCCCTGGTGGTGGCCTGGCGCGACGGCGCGCCCGTGCGCCTGTCCGACGTGGCCCACGTCTTCGACTCCGTGGAGCAGACAAGGCGGCGCAACTGGTACAACGGCCAGCCCGGCATGGTCCTGGCCATCCAGCGCCAGCCCGGCACCAACACCGTGGAGGTGGTCCAGGCCGTGCGCGCCCTGCTGCCCTCCTTCCAGGCCCAGCTGCCCGCAGCCATCGACCTCAACGTGCTCTACGACCGCTCCGAATCCATCAAGGAGTCCATCGAGGACGTCCAGTTCACCCTGCTGCTCACCGTGGCCCTGGTCATCACGGTCATCTTTCTCTTCCTGCGCAGACTGTCGGCCACGATCATCCCGAGCCTGGCCCTGCCCATGTCGGTCATCGGCACCTTCGCGGTCATGTACCTCTACGGGTTCTCCCTGAACAACATCTCGCTCATGGCCCTGACCCTGTCCGTGGGCTTCGTGGTGGACGACGCCATCGTCATGCTCGAAAACATCGTCCGCCACGGGGAGATGGGCAAGTCGACCTTGGAGGCGGTCATGGACGGCTCCAGGGAGATCGCCTTCACCATCGTGTCCATGACCATCTCGCTGGCCGCCGTGTTCCTGCCCGTGCTCTTCATGGGCGGCATCGTGGGCCGCCTGTTCCACGAGTTCGCGGTGACCATCTGCGCCTCGATCCTCATCTCCGGGCTGGTCTCCCTGACGCTGACCCCCATGCTGTGCGGCCTGATCATCAAGCCGCACACGGGAGAGCAGCGCCACGGCAGGCTCTTCAATCTGTTCGAGCGCGGCTTCAACGGGCTGCGCGACGTCTACGCCCGCACCCTGGACTGGACCCTCAGGCACCACCGGCTGACCATGCTCGCCTCCATCCTGGTCCTGGCCCTGACCGTGGTCCTGTTCCGGGCCATCCCCAAGGGTTTTCTGCCCACCGAGGACGCCGGGCGGCTGATCGTCCGCACCGAGGCCGAGCAGGGCGTGGCCTTCGACATCATGAAGCGGCGCCAGCAGGCGCTCATGACCATCCTGGCCAAGGACCCGGCCGTGGAGAACTACATGTCCGTGGTCGGCGGGGGCGGCCCCAACCGGGGCGGCAACTCCGGGCGGCTGATGGTCGACCTCAAGCCGAGGAGCGAGCGCGGCCCCATAGACGCCGTGCAGCAGCGGCTGCGGGCCAAGCTCTCGCAGGTGCCGGGCATACGGGCCTACGTGTCCAACCCCCCGGCCATCCGCATCGGCGGGCGCAGCTCCAAGGGCCAGTACCAGTACACCCTGCAGAGCCCGGAAACCGACCTGCTCTTCAAGGCCGCGGCGGACATGGAAAAGCGCATGCAGGAGCTGCCCGGCATCCAGGACATCTCCTCGGACATGGAGTTCGACAACCCGGAGCTGAACATCGACATCGACCGCGACAAGGCCTCGGCGCTGGGCATCTCCGCTTTCCAGATCGAGGACGCCCTGTCCACCTCGTTCGGCAACCGCAAGATATCGTCCATCTACGCGCCCACCGACACCTACGACGTGATCATGGAGCTGGCCCCGGAGTACCAGTCCAACCCGGACGCCCTGGCCATGCTCTCGGTGCGCTCGGGCAACGGCAAGCTCGTGCGCCTTGAGACCCTGGCCAGGTGGGGGCTGGGCGTGGGGCCGCTGTCCGTCAACCACTCGGGCCAGCTGCCGTCCGCGACCATCTCCTTCAACCTGGAGCCGGGCGAGTCGCTCGGCTCGGCCGTGGACGCGGTATCCACGCTTGCCGCCGAGGTCGTGCCCGCGTCCGTGTCCACCAGCTTCCAGGGCGAGGCCCAGGCGTTCCAAGACTCCATGCGCGGCCTGTGGGTCCTGCTGGTCATGGCCATCCTGGTCATCTACCTGGTGCTCGGCGTGCTCTACGAATCCTTCGTCCATCCGCTGACCATCCTGTCCGGCCTGCCGTCGGCGGGCGTGGGCGCGCTGCTCACGCTGATGCTCTTCGGCCTGGACCTGAACATCTACGGGTTCGTGGGCATCATCATGCTCATCGGCATCGTCAAGAAGAACGCGATCATGATGATCGACTTCGCGGTGGAGGCCCAGCGCGAGCACGGCCAGGGCGCGGCCTCGGCCATCCGCGAGGGCGCGCTCATCCGCTTCCGGCCGATCATGATGACCACCATGGCCGCGCTCATGGGCACCCTGCCCATCGCGCTCGGCCTGGGCGCGGGGGCCGAGGCCCGGCGTCCCCTGGGCCTGGCCGTGGTCGGCGGCCTGCTGGTCTCCCAGCTGCTGACCCTGTACTTCACCCCGGTCTACTACACCTACCTGGACGCGGCCCAGCAGCGGCTCAACCGGCTCTTCGGCCGGTCCGGGCGGCGGGCCGAACAGGAATAGAATCCCCCGCCCTTTTCCGAGCGTCGGTCTTCCCGCCTGTAATTATAATTTGACCCCGACGAAAGTTGCCCTATTATGGAGATAATAAATAGAGTCTCCTTGAAACGGTATCGGCGGCAACCATATGGGTCATTCTCGCTCCATCCTGTGCACCGTTCTCCTGGCGGCGCTGGCCTGCCTTGCGGCAGTCCCGGCCGCCGCGTCCGGAGACACTGTGCCCAAGATCCTCCGGTCCGCCAGCGAGCTCGATTATCCCCCCTTCGCCCTGGCCCTGCCCGACGGCACGGCCGACGGCTTCTCCGTGGAGCTGCTCAAGGCCGTGGCCAGCGAGGCCGGGCTTCGGGTCGACTTCAAGACCGCGCCCTGGGCCGAGATTAAGCGGGCGCTGGCCGACGGCGAGCTCGACGTCCTGCCCCTGGTCTCCTACTCCGCGGAGCGCGACGCATACTTCGACTTTTCCATCCCCTACCTCCAGATGCACGGCTCCATCTTCGTGCGCAAGGGGACCAGAGACATCCGGGGCGAGGCGGACCTCCATGACAAAACGGTCCTGGTCATGCGCGGGGACACGGCCCAGGAATACGCCGAACGCAAGCACCTGGCCGGGAAACTCATCCTGACCGAAAGCTACGGCGAGGCCATGACCCTGCTCTCCAAGGGGAGCTACGACGCGGTCCTGGTACAGCAGGTGGTCGGCTGGCAGATCATCAAGAAGCTCGGCCTGAAGAACATCGAGGACGTGCGCCCGGCCCCCCTGGACCCGACCCTGCGCCCCGACGGCGTGACCATGACCGGATTCGTCCAGAAATTCTGCCTGGCCGTGCACGAGGGCGACCACGCCCTGCTGGCCCGGCTGAACGAGGGGCTGGCCACGGTCTTCAGCAACGGCACCTACGACCGGCTGTACATCAAGTGGTTCGGCCCCATCCTGCCCCGGCCCGAGCCGTCCTTCATGGAGGTGGCCCGCCAGTCCCTGGTCTTCGTCCTGCCTGTGGCCCTGCTCATGGCCATGGGCGGCCTGGTCTTCCTCAAGGTCCAGGTCAACAGCAGGACCGCGCACCTGCGCGAGGAGGTCGAGCAGCGCAAGCGGGCCGAGGCCCAGGTGGCCAGGAGCCGCGAGTGGATGCACTCCCTGCTGGACCACCTGCCCCTGTCCGTCTACCTGCAGACCGGGAACCACGAGATCACCTTCGCCAACGAGCACTTCCGCTGCAGCCACGACAAGGACACCGGCAGGCCCTGCCACGAAGTCCTGTACGGCGAACCCGTGCCGTGCGTGCCGTGCCGGGTCCAGCAGGTCCTCCAGTCGGGCCGGGCCCTGACCTGGGAGACCCGGGGCCCGGACGGCGTTCCCCTGCTCGTCCACAACGTCCCCTTCCGGGACATGGACGGTTCCCCGGTGGTCCTGGCCGCGGCCATGGACATCTCCGAGATGAAACGCATCGAGGAGGCCCTGCACGAGAGCGAAAACCTGTACCGCACCCTGATCACCAACATGCCGGACATCGTCATGCGCTACGACCGGCAGCTGCGCCGCTGCTTCGTCTCGGAGAACATCGAGAAATACTCGGGCCTCCCCCCCTCGCACTTCATCGGCAAGACCAACCGGGAGCTGGGCCTGCCCGAGGATCTCTCCCGGTTCCTGGACGAGCACATCGCCAGGGTGTTCGAGACCGGCGACCCCATCGAGACCGAGTTCCGCGCCGAGTGGAACGGCCGGTCGTTCCAGTTCGACTGGCGGCTCTTCCCGGAGCTGGACGCGGACGGCGCGGTCCAGACCGTGGCCTCCATCCACCGCGACGTCACCCGCCAGCACCTCATGGAGGCGGAATACCAACTGCTGTTCAACAGGATGCTCGACGGATTCGCCTCCCACGAGATCATCTGCGACGAGGCGGGCACCCCCGTGGACTTCCGCTTCCTGCGGGCCAATCCGGCCTTCGAGCGGCTGACCGGAATCAAGGTCGAGGACATCCTGGGCCGGACCATGCGCGAGGTCTTCCCGGACATCGAATCCTACTGGGTCGAGACCTACGGCAAGGTGGCCCTGACCGGCGAGCCCATCGTCTTCGAACACTACGCCTCGGACATGGGCAAGTACTTCAACGTCAGCGCGTTCTGCCCGGCCCCGGGCCGGTTCGCGACCATCTTCTCCGACGTCACGGACCGGGTAAACACGGCCAGGGCCCTGGTCGAGGCCAAGGAGCTGGCCGAGTCCGCCAGCCGGGTGAAGTCCGAATTCCTGGCCAACATGAGCCACGAGATACGCACCCCGCTCAACGGCATCATGGGCATGCTCCAGCTCCTGCGCGCCGGGGACCTGACCGAGGAGCAGGCCGAGTACGCGGCCTACGGCATCGAGGCGAGCAAGCGGCTGACCCGGCTGCTCACGGACATCCTCGACCTGTCGCGCATCGAGGCCGGCAAGCTGGACATCCGCGAGGAGCCCCTGAACCTCAAGGACATCATGGCCGGGCTGGAGCAGATGTTCGCCGTGGCCGCCCGGTCCAAGGGGCTGACCCTGGACTTCGACGTGCCCGGCGACCTGCCCGAGCGGCTTTTCGGCGACGACACCCGCCTCCAGCAGATCCTCATCAATCTCATCGGCAACGCGGTCAAGTACACCGAGGAAGGCCGGGTGGGCGTGGAGGTCTCGGTCCTGCCCAGGCAGCAGCCCGGCATGGTCCACGTGCTCTTCTCGGTCACGGACACCGGCATCGGCATCCCGGACGACAAGCTGGGCTCCATCTTCGAGCACTTCACCCAGGTCAGCAGCGGCTTCACCCGTCATTTCCAGGGGGCCGGACTGGGGCTGGCCATCTCCAAGCGCATGATCGGCCTGCTCGGCGGGACCATGGCCGTGGACAGCACGCCCGGCCTGGGCACGACGTTCTGCCTGTGCGTGCCCCTGCGTTCGGCCGAGGAGAGCGCGGCCGAGACCGTGGCCCGGCTCTCCGACACCCCGCAGCCGCCTCCCTCCCTGAACATCCTCCTGGCCGAGGACGACAAGGTCAACAGCCTGGCCGTGTCCGGCCTGCTCAAACGCATGGGCCACCGGGTCCGTGCCGTGAACAACGGCGAGATGGCCCTGACCGCCCTGCGCGGCGAGCCCTTCGACCTGGTCCTCATGGACATCCAGATGCCGGTCATGGACGGGGTGCAGGCCACCCGGGCCATCCGCGAGGGCGAGGTCGGGCCGGACAAGACAACGATCCCGATCATCGCCATGACCGCCTACGCCATGAAGGGCGACCGCGAGAATTTCCTGGGCGAGGGCATGACCGACTACATCGCCAAGCCCCTGGACAAGACCGACCTGGAAAGCGCCATCCGGCGGACTTTCATGTAGCTTTCCACGGTGTTTTCCCGCTTCGCGGGACGCATCCGGGGCGATTCGCCCCGCGTGTTCCGTCCGTTTTCGTACCATTGTGAAAATAATCATTCCGGCCGCCATTTTTCCCTTGCAACTGGCGGAGAATTTCTATCAAGTTGAATAATCGGAAATACCCCTTCCCGGGGCAGCTCCCATCTTCTCAACCTCTTTTTTTTTTCACAGGTGGTCATCATGCTGCACATTTCCAGAGATGATTGCGTCAACACCGAGACGGCGACCCGGAAGGAATGGATCGACGTCAACGGCCTGGGCGGATACGCCTCCAGCACCGTCATCAACTGCCACACCCGCAAGTACCACGGCCTGTTGATCGCGGCCCTCAAGCAGCCCAAGGGACGGTTCGTCCTGCTCTCCAAGCTGGAGACCTCGGTCCTGGCCAACGACCGCGAGTTCCTGCTCTCGTCCAACAAGTATCCGGGCGTGTACCATCCCACCGGTCACCAGTTCGCGGACGGTTTCGACCAGGGCCTCTATCCGTCCACGACCTACCGCATCGGCGATGCGCTCATCCGCAAATCCTTTCTCATGGTCCACGGCAAGAACACCGTGCTGGTCTGCTTCGAGCTGCTCGAGGGCAAGGTCAAGCCCGCCCTGCGCTTGCGCCCGCTCATGCCCTACCGGGACATCCACACGTTGACCCGCGAGAACATGTTCCTGCGGCCCAAGTCCTACCCCGAGAAGAACGGCCGCAAGATCCAGCCCTACGAGTCCATGCCGCCCCTGTACATGGGCACCAACCGGGCCTCGGAGTTCTTCCCCGGCCCCAAGTGGGTCTACAACGTCGAGTACCTCATGGAGCGGGCGCGCGGCTTCGACTACCAGGAGGACCTGTTCTGCCCCGGCATGTTCGAGACCCGGCTGGAAAAGGGCAAGCCCGTGATCTTCGCCGCGTCCGTGGAGCCGCTGGGCAACCTGGAACGGCTGCGCAAGAAGGAGATCGCCCGGCGCGAGGCCGAGTTCGAGGCCTGCAAGGACCGCAGCAAGTCCGTGCAGTGGCTCAAGTATTTCTCCGGGCAGTTCCTCATCCGCAACACCTCGGGGTTCGCCTCGGTCATCGCGGGCTACCACTGGTTCGGCGAGTGGGGCCGCGACACCATGATCGCCCTGCCCGGCCTGACCTTCCACGCCGGGCGCAGGGAGTTCGGCGAGGAGGTCCTGGCCGCCTACGCCGGGCTGGCCCGCGACGGGCTGCTGCCCAACTACCTGGACCAGAACTCCGACCACCTGGCCTACAACTCGGTGGACGCCTCCCTGTGGTTCTTCTGGGCCGTGCAGGAATACCTCAAGGCCAAGGGCAGCGGGAAATTCGTCATGGACAAGGTCTACCCGGCCCTGCGCGACATCGTGGCCGCGCACCTGGACGGCCGCGTGCCCCTGTGCGGGCTCGACCACGACGGGCTGCTGTTCGCGGGCAACGAGCACACCCAGCTGACCTGGATGGACGCACAGGCCTACGGCCGTCCGGTCACCCCGCGCCACGGGGCGGCCGTGGAGATCAACGCCCTGTGGTACAACGCGCTGCGCTTCTTCCTGGAGCTGGCCGAGAGCGAGGACGACGTCCTGGCCGCGCGGGCCCTGGAGGCCGCCGACCGGCTGCAGGCCAACTTCGTCCCCCGGTTCTGGAACGACCGCGACAACTGCCTGTGCGACGTGGTCAACGAGCACGGCCAGGACCGGCGCATCCGGCCCAACCAGATATTCGCCCTGTCCCTGCCGCACTCCATGCTCGACATCCCCCGCATGCGGGCGGTCATCGGCGTGGTCCAGGCCCACCTGCTGACCCCCTACGGCCTGCGCACCCTGTCGCCCCGCGCCCCGGACTACTCGCCCTTCTACAAAGGCGACGCCGACGCCCGCGACTCAGCCTACCACCAGGGCATGGTCTGGCCCTGGCTGGCCGGACACTTCGGCCAGGCCCTGCTGCGCCAGGCCGAGGACCGCTCCGGGGCCAAGGCTTTCCTGCGCAAGTACTTCAAGCCGATCCTGCGCGGCTTCCCCGAGGACTTCTGCATCAGCGCGGTGCCCGAACTGTACACCGGCAACCCGCCGCACGAGCCCAAGGGAGCCGTGGCCCAGGCGTGGTCCATGGCCGAGGCCGTCCGCCTGAACAAGCTCCTCAAGGAGAAGTAGCCATGCGCGTACTCATGTTCGGGTGGGAATTCCCGCCATACATCTCCGGCGGCCTGGGCACGGCCTGCCTCGGCCTGACCAAGGGACTGGCCCACCTCGGCACGGACATCCTCTTCGTCCTGCCCCGGCTCGACTCCGACGAGGAGGCCCGGCACCTGACCCTGGTCGGGGCCAACCGGCTGCGCGCCAAGGTCGGCGTGTCCGAAATCCGCAAGCTCCAGGAACGGTTGTCCGTGCTGGAGGTGCTCTCCCCCCTGCGCCCCTACCTGACCGAAACCGAATACCGCTCCCTGCTTGAGCGCAACGAGCTGGTCACGGCCGAGGACATCTTCGGCGAGCTCGCGAACGACTTCTCGGGCGGCTACGGCGAAAACCTCATGGCCGAGATCGTGCGCTACAGCCTGATCGGCGCGCACCTGGGGCTGACCGAAAAATTCGACGTCATCCACGCCCACGACTGGCTGACCGCTCCGGCGGGCATCGAGGCCAAGCGCGTCTCGGGCAAGCCGCTGGTGGTCCACGCCCACGCGCTGGAGTTCGACCGCTCGGGCGAACACGTCAACCAGCGGGTCTACGACATCGAGCGGGCCGGGTTCGAGGCGGCCGACCGGATCATCGCGGTCAGCCACTTCACCAAGGAGACCATCGTCAACCGCTATTCCATCGATCCGGCCAAGATCACCGTGGTCCACAACGCCGTGGAAAAGGACCGGCGGCTGGGCCAGCTGCGCGTGAAAAAGCCGTTCAAGGAGAAGCTGGTCCTCTTCCTGGGCCGGATCACCTTCCAGAAGGGACCGGACTACTTCGTGGAGGCCGCGGCCAAGGTCCTGGAAAAGCATCATGACGTGCGGTTCGCCATGGCCGGGACCGGCGACATGTTCCCGCGCATGGTCGAGCGCATGGCCGAACTGAGGATGGCCGACCGCTTCCACTTCACCGGCTTCGTGCGCGGGACCGATGTGGAGCGCATCTACGCCATGAGCGACCTGTACGTCATGCCCAGCGTGTCCGAGCCGTTCGGCATCACCCCGCTGGAGGCCATGGTCTTCGACGTGCCGTGCATCGTGTCCAAGCAGTCCGGCGTGGCCGAGATCCTGGAGGACGCGGTCAAGGTGGACTTCTGGGACGTGGACCGGCTGGCCTTCGAGATCGGCGACATCCTGACCGACGAGAAACGGGCCAAATCCCTGGTCGAACACGGCAGGGAGACCCTCAAGAAGATCCAGTGGGACCGGGCCGCCGAAAAAGTCCTCGACGTGTACCGGCAACTCTCCGGAGGGCGCGCATGATATCCGTCTGCTTCTACTTCCAGGTCCACCAGCCCATGCGGCTGGACAAGAACTATTCCTTCTTCCGGATGGGCCGCAGCCACCACTACCGCGACGAGGCCGCCAACCGGGAGATCATGCGCAAGGTGGCGGACAAGTGCTACCTGCCCGCCAACCGGATGATGCTCGACCTGATCGAGGCCCACAAGGGCGCGTTCCGTATCTCCTACGCCATCACCGGCGTGGCCATGGAGCAGTTCCAGGAGTTCTGCCCCGAGGTCCTGGACTCCTTCCGCGAGCTGGCCGACACCGGATGCGTGGAGTTCATCGGCGAGACCCACCACCACTCCCTGGCCTTCCTCTTCTCCCGCGAGGAGTTCCGCCGCCAAGTGAAGATGCACAGCCGCATCCTCAAGGAGTTCTTCGGGGCCAAACCCGTGACCTTCCGCAACACCGAGCTGATCTACAGCAACGACCTGGCGCTCGAAATCGAGAAGATGGGCTACAAGGCGATCCTGGCCGAGGGCGCGGACCAGGTGCTCGGCTGGCGTTCGCCCAACTTCGTGTACCAGCCCGCGGGCTGCTCCAAGCTCAAGGCCCTGCTCAAGAACTACCGGCTGTCCGACGACGTGGCCTTCCGCTTCTCGGACCGGGGGTGGAGCGAGTGGCCCGTGACCGTGGAGAAATACGCGGACTGGGTGCACAAGGTGGCGGGCAGCGGCGAGATCATCAACCTGTTCATGGACTACGAGACCATCGGCGAGCACCAGTGGGCCGACACCGGCATCTTCGAGTTCTTCCGGCGGCTGCCCGAGGCGGTCCTGTCCCGGGGCGACTTCGTCTTCGAGACGCCCGGCGAGGCCGCCGCGCACCTGGACCCCATGGCCCAGCTCGACGTGCCCTACTTCACCTCCTGGGCCGACCTGGAGCGCGACGTGACCGCCTGGCTGGGCAACCCCATGCAGGACCAGGCCGCCGAGCTGGCCTATTCCCTGGAGGACAGGGTCCTGGACTCCGGGGACGAGGACATCATCGCCACCTGGCGAGAGCTGTTGACCAGCGACCATTTTTACTACATGTGCACCAAGTGGTTTTCCGACGGCGACGTACACAAGTATTTCAACCCCTATGAGACCCCGCACCAGGCGTTCATCACCTACATGAACGTGCTCAACGACCTCGCCCTCCGGCTGGACGGCGCGGACCGGCGGCAGGGTTAGGAGAAAGAGCCATGGACAAAAGCTGGCTGTTCGAAGTTTCCTGGGAAGTGTGCAACAAGGTCGGCGGCATCTACACCGTCATCAGCAGCAAGGCCCCGCAGGCCATGGCCGCCTTCGACAACCGCTACATCGCCGTGGGCCCCCTGCTGGACCGCAACCCCGGCTTCATCGAGGAAGAACCGCCCAAGACGGTCCGCCCTGCCCTGGAGCGGCTCAAGGCCTGGGGCGTGGAGACCGCCACCGGCCGCTGGGACATCCCCGGCAAGCCGCTGGTCCTGCTGGTCGGCTTCCGCAACGCCTTCCCCAACCACGACAAACTCCTGTTCCAGCTGTGGAACGACTACGGCGTGGACTCCATGGCCGGCAGCTGGGACTACATCGAGCCGGTCCTGTTCTCCTCGGCTTCGGCCATGGCCATCAAGGAGATCAGCGAGGACGTGGGCGACGGCGAGGACGTCTACGCCCACTTCCACGAGTGGATGTCCGGCGCGGGCGTGCTCTACCTGAAGAAGAAGGCCCCCTCGGTGTCCACGGTCCTGACCACCCACGCGACCATGCTCGGCCGGGCCATGTCCGGGTCGGGCGTGGACATCTACCGGCGGCTGGAGGAGATCGAGCCGTCCCAGGAGGCCAAGGCCTTCGGGGTCACGGCCAAGCACTCCATGGAGTCGGTCTCGGCCCGCGAGGCGGACTGCTTCACCACGGTCTCCAACATCACCCGCCGCGAGGCCTCCAACCTGCTCGGCACCAACCCGGCCGTAGTCACGGTCAACGGCTTCAACCTCGAGGGGTTCGCCGAACCCAAGGCCGTGGCCGAGACCCACAAGAAGTCGCGCAAGCGGCTCCTGGACCTGGCCTCCCGGTTCCTGGAGCGCGACCTGGCCCCGGACAAGACCCTGCTGGTGGCCACCAGCGGCCGCTACGAATTCCACAACAAGGGCATCGACCTGCTCCTGGACGGGCTGGGCGACCTGGACGAGGAACTGGCCAAGGCCGGCAACGACACCACGGTGGTCGCCTTCCTGCTGGTCTCCTGCGGCTACGCCGGGTTCAGCGACGAGGCGAGGCGCCGCCTGAAACAGGAGCGCTACGACATCGAGAAATACGCTGGCATCAGCACCCATCACCTGGGCGACGCAGACCACGACCCGGTGGTCCAAAAATGCCGCGAGCGCAATCTGGACAACGCGCCCGGGAACCGCTGCTGCGTCATCTTCATCCCGGTCTACCTGGACGGCAACGACGGCGTGCTCAACCTGGAGTACTACGACGCCCTGGCGGGCATGGACCTGACCGCCTTCCCGTCCTTCTACGAGCCGTGGGGCTACACCCCCATGGAGAGCGCGGCCTTTGCCGTGCCGACCATCACCTCGGACCGGGCCGGGTTCGGCCAATGGGTCATGGAAAAACACCCCCAGGGCCATCCGGGCGTGCACGTTCTCAACCGGCTGGAGGACGACTACGAGACCACGCGCGAGAACCTGACCCGCTTTCTGGCCGATTTCACCCGCTGGACGCCGGAGGAGCGCGCCTCGCGCAGCATCGAGGCGCGCAAGATCGCCGAGGAGGCCACCTGGGTCCATTTCTATCCGCGCTACCTGGAGGCCTACGAGTACGCGTCCGATATTCGCACCGAGCGCATCGCGGGCGTGCAGCGCATGGCCGCCGCGCCCGGAGCCGAGATCAGCTTCTCGGGCGTGAACACCACCCAGCCGAGGCTGCGGTCGTTCACCGTGGTCACCGAGCTGCCCGCGCAGCTCGCCCGGCTGCGCGACGTGGCCGAAAACCTCTGGTGGGTCTGGCACCGCGACTCCCAGGAACTGTTCGAGTGGATGGACGCGGCCAAGTGGCACAACAGCGACCACAACCCGGTCCTGTTCCTGGACACCATGCGCAGCGACAGGCTGGCCGAACTGGCCGGGGATTCGGAATTCATCGGCCGCCTGGACTCGGTCCTGGAGCGGTTCGACGCCTACATGGCGCAGAGCGAGGATGCGAACGTGAACGGCATCACCTGGAAGAATCCGGTGGCCTACTTCTCCATGGAGTTCGGCCTGCACGAGTCCATCCCGGTCTACTCCGGCGGCCTGGGACTGCTGTCCGGCGACCACATCAAGTCGGCCAGCGACCTGAACCTGCCGTTCGTGGGCATTTCCCTGCTGTACAAGAACGGTTTCTTCCACCAGCGGATCAACGGCAACGGCGACCAGGTGGTCGAGTACCACCAGAACGATTTCGCGACCATGCCCATCACCCCGCTGCAGCGGAACGACGAGAAGGTCATGATCACCGTGAACCTGCCGGGGCGCACCGTGTACGCCCAGATATGGGAGGTCCACGCGGGCCGGGCCCGGCTCTACCTGCTCGACACGGACGTGGTCGAGAACTCCCGCTCGGACCGCGACATCACCTCCAAGCTCTACGACCCGACCTCCAAGGGGCGCATCGAGCAGGAGATCATCCTCGGCGTGGGCGGCGTCCGCCTGCTGACCGCCCTGGACGTGACCCCGTCGGTCTTCCACCTCAACGAGGGCCACTCCGCCTTCCTGCTCTTCGAACGCATCCGCCACCTCATGCTCATGGAAGGGACCGACTTCGCCACGGCCAAGGAGATCGTCCGGGGCAACACCGTGTTCACCATGCACACCCCGGTGCCCGCGGGCAACGAGCGGTTCGAGAAATCCCTGGTGGAGAACTATTTCCGGGGCTACGCCGACGAGATGGGCGTGCCCTGGGACGGGTTGTGGAACCTCGGGCACATCTACGCCGAGGAGGCCGACCACCTGAACATGACCGTGCTCGCCCTGCACCTCTCCTGCAAGCGCAACGGCGTGTCCCGGCTGCACGGCGACGTGTCCCGGCGCATGTGGCAGGACCTGTGGCGCGGCTTCATCCTGAGCGAGATCCCGGTGGGCCACGTGACCAACGGCGTGCACATCACCTCCTGGCTGGACGAGCGCGTGCGCCACGACATCGAGGAGTCGTGCGGCCTGTCCGTGCACCGCGAGCTCACCAATGAAAACGACTGGGAATGCCTGGACGGCCTGAACGACCGGCGGCTGTGGGACACCCACGTGGCCCTCAAGCACCGGCTGTACGACGAGGTGCGCCGGTCCATCTCCGACCAGTGGACCCGCGAGGGCGAACCGCCCAACCGGCTGCACGCCTTCATGAACGCGCTCAACCCGGACCACCTGACCCTGTGCTTCGCCAGAAGGTGCACGGCCTACAAGCGGCCCACCCTGCTCTTCCACAACCTGCAGCGGGCCAAGGAGATTCTGGCCAGCGCCGACCGCCCGGTGAACATCATCTTCGCGGGCAAGGCCCACCCGGCCGACACCATGGGCGCGAGCTACATCAACCTCATCTGCCGTCTGGCCAAGCAGGACGACTTCCTGGGCCGGGTCATCTTCCTGGAGAGCTACGACATCCGCCTGGCCCGCCTGCTCGTGTCCGGCGCGGACGTCTGGCTGAACAACCCGACCCGCCTCATGGAGGCCAGCGGCACCAGCGGCATGAAAGCCGCGGTCAACGGCGTGCCCAACTGCTCCATCCTGGACGGCTGGTGGGACGAAGCCTTTGACGGCCACAACGGCTGGGCCGTGGGCAGCGGCCTGGTCTACCAGAGCCAGGTCAACCAGGACATCGTGGATGCGGACAACCTCTACGCCACCCTGGAGACCGAGGTGGTCCCCGAGTTCTACGACCGAAGCGGCGACGGCGTGCCCCACGCATGGCTGCGCCGCATGAAGGCGTCCATGAAAACCGCCTTCAAGGGGTACGGCACCCACCGCATGGTCCGCGACTACATCGACGACATGTACCTGCCCGCCATCGAATTGGCCAAGCTGCGCACCAGGAACAACAACGAACTGGCCATGGGGCTCGGCGAATGGCGCACGCGCATCCCCGGCCGGTTCGCCACGGTGAACATCAAGGAGGTCCAGGTGGAGGGCATCAGCGGCGACGTGTTCCGGCTGGGCAACAAGCTGACCGTGTCCGCCAAGGTGGACCGGGGCCAGCTGCTGACCGAGGAGATCGTGGTCGAGTTCGTGGCCGCCACCCCGGACGAGGAGACCATCGTGGACTGCATCCCCATGCAGCTCAAGCACTCCGAGGGCTCCACCCTGCTCTTCCGGGCCACCTACAGCCCGTCCGAGTCGGGCCCGGTGCGCTACGGCGTCCGCGTCCTCCCCACTCACCCGGGACTGGCCAACAAATGCGATCCTAGGTTGATTAGGTGGAGCTAGGAGTTAGGCGGCTTCCGATAGCGGCGCATCTGCACATTTTTTCCGGGGGGCTTTCATCCTCACGTAGACGGCTACGCTGCGGTGAAAGCCCCCCCGGGAAAAAATGCACAGCTGCACCACTCTCGAAAGCCTATTCCGAGGACGATTTGACTGCAGAAGAGAGAGCCGTTATCGGGTGCTGCGCACCCGAATCGCTCCAAATTGGAAGAAGGAAGCCCCCGGCGGAGAGTGAGCCTGGGGGCTTTTTGCTGCCCTACCCCGCGCAGCGGCGCTAAAAAGTTTAGGAGGGAAAGGGGGATGGGGGTCCGGGGGAAGGGGGAAAGGGAAGCCCTTTGAAAAGGGCTCCCTTTCCCCCTTCCCCCGGCCGCCGGAGGCATCTTTTGATATTGTCTCAGGGGCGGCATCGAAGTACAACGGGGGCTGGAGGCAACAGGGGTCATGCGTAAAATGCTTGTCATCACCCGGGACGGAAGCCGATCGGAGGAGATCGGCGGCCTGTTCGACCAGGAAAAGCACGCGGGGGCGGTCCCGGTTTCGGAGGACGCGGCCCCGGACCGCGAGGTGGACACCCTGTTCGTGGACGTGGAGTCCCTGCTGGGCAAGCACACCTCCGTGGCCAAGGGGCTGGAGGGGTTGTGGTCGCAGTACCCGTCGGCGGCCATCGTGGTCCTGGCGGACGAGGCCAACACCCACCATGCCGTGGACGCGGTCAAGGCGGGCGCGTTCGACTACCTGACCCGGCCGGTGGAGCGCGAGGAGCTGGACCTGGTCGTGGACAAGGTCCGCGAATCCGACGTGCTCAAGTCCGAGCTCGACTATCTGCGCGGCCAGTTCTGGAACGAAGACTCCCTGGAATACGTGGACACCCGCAGCCGGGCCATGCGCGACGTGTTCGTCAAGATCCGCCAGGTGGCCGGGACCCGGACCACGGTGCTGCTCACCGGCGAGACCGGCACCGGCAAGTCGCTCATCGCCAAGCTCATCCACGCCCATTCCAACCGCAAGAGCCAGCCGTTCATCAGCGTGCACTGCGGGGCCATCCCCGACACCCTGGTGGAGAGCGAGCTGTTCGGCCATGAGAAGGGGGCGTTCACCGGCGCGGTCCGGCGCAAGCTCGGCAAGTTCGAGCTGGCCCACGGGGGCACTATCTTTCTGGACGAGATCGGCACGGTCTCGCAGTCGGTCCAGGTCAAGCTCCTGAACGTCATCCAGGAGCGGTTCATCCAGCGCGTGGGCGGCGAGTCCGACATCCCGGTGGACGTGCGCATCATCGCGGCCACCAACGAGGACATGAACGAGCTGTGCGAGCGCGGCAAGTTCCGGCGCGACCTGTTCTACCGGCTGAACGTCTTCCCCATCCGCATCCCCCCGCTGCGGGAGCGGCGCGAGGACATCCCGAGGCTGTCCGAGGTCTTCATCCAGCAGTTCAACGGGCTGCTCAACACCGAGGTCAAGGGCATCCACCCGCAGGTCCTGGACCGGCTCATGGAATACGAGTGGCCGGGCAACGTGCGCGAGCTCGAGAACGTCATCGAGCGGGCCTGCATCCTGGAGACCGGGGACGTGCTTCTGCCCGAGAGCTTTCCGCCGGACCTCCTGGACACCCAGGGCGAGGTGGTCACCTCCCCGGTCCGGACCGGCCTGCCCCTCAAGGAGGCCCGGCGCATCACCGTGGACAGGTTCGAGCGCCAGTACCTGTCGAGCCTGCTGGAGCAGTGCAACGGCGTGGTCAAGGACGCGGCCGGGCGCGCTGGCGTGACCACCCGGCAGCTTTCCAAGCTGATGCGCCGCCACGGCCTGGACAAGATGGACTTTCGCAAGAAGAATCATTAGTTCCGGTTTGTCACGAATCGGAATTTTAAGTTCTTATTTGTTTGTAAGGTGCTATAAAAATGATTTTTTTTAGTACAGCATTTGATCATACCGCGCTCGCCCAAGGCGCTTTACCCACGCCTGCGGCCCGTGATCGCGAAAAACAGGAACAAAAAGTTCCGTTCACTTCTTCGACTGAAAGCATACTCTACAAACAATTTCAAACAGTTATTGATTTGGCACACTCCATGCTTTTCCCGCATCTTCAAAACCACATGGCAGAGAAGAGTCGTGCAGCAAGAGAAACAACACCGAAACAACACGGTCACCGTCAAGGGCATGGTCGTCCCCCGTCAGTGGGACGAGCAATTCCGTGTGACCGAGGTGCTCATCGCCTGCAAGGACGAACGGGAAATCCTCGTGGAGAATTTCAAGAGCCTCCCCAGCCTGCTGTCCCTGTCCAGGGCGGAGGCGGTCTTCACCGGCGTGGTCCGCAAGGAACGCGGCGTGGAGTCCATGGTTGTGGAGAGCTTTGCACCCGTGGAAAACAACATCCCAGGATAACCCATGAAAAAACAACTGATTCCCTTATTGCTGGCCGCGTTCCTCTGCCTCGTACCCACCCTGTCCCTCGCGGAGGGCGCCGGGACCTTCTGGGGCCTGGTGGTCAACACCGACTTCGGCCTGGTGCTCAAGGACGGCGACACCGAGTACCTGCTCCTCGGCGTGGAGCAGGACCCGTCCATGCTGGAAGGCAAGACCTGCGAAATCACCGGAACCAGAACGAACTCCCTGGGCATCGACTCCATCAGCGTCGAGACCATCGAGATCGTCGGCGACACCTCGTCGATGAACTATACATCTATGAACCTGAAACACGGCGGGCGGCCCTACCGCCTCGCCTGACGAGCCGTCACGGCTTCGAGATCACCATGGACACAACTACCAGAGAAGACGACGCCCGCGAGGACATGCGCGAGGTTCGCATTTCCTCGGGCATCACGCCCGACGATGTGGAAACCATTCTGAACATGGCCGCGTCGAGCGGGCTGTTTTCGGCCGACGCCATGCTGTCCGCCGAGGACATGGCCTGGGACTGCGCCTACGGCAACGGCGAGGAGGCGCAGACCTTCCTCCTGGCCAAGGTCTGCGACGCGCAGGGCGAACGGATCATCGGGTTCCTCTGCTACGGCCCGATCATGTACTGGCCCGGCGAATTCGAGCTCTACGGCATCACCGTGGACCCCGAGTTCCGCAGGCTGGGCATCGGCTCGGCCCTGGTGGCCGAGATGACCCGCCGGGCCGTCGGGGAGATGGGCCGATCGATCTTTCTGGAGACCGGCGAGGGGCGCGCCTTCGAGAACGCCCGGCTGTTCTACGAGGCCAACGGCTTCTCGGTGCAGCGCCGGTTCTGCAAGCAGTTTATCCCCATGGACGGCGGTCTTGTCTACCGCCTCAACATCGACGAAGACGACGCCGAGAACAACTATCAATAGAGGAGCGGGAGAAGATGCCTACCGACGTGTATGAAGATTCCCTGTTCGGACAGATACTCCCCCTTGACTGGGACAATGAAACCGTGGCCGGTGTGGTCCTGCTCGTGGACGGCGAGGAGGAATTCATCGTCGAACCCGATGAGAACGGCGAGAGCCTGATCGAGTACATCGACAGGTGGGTCACGGCCGAGGGCGTCGTCGTCGAGGACGAGGACGAACTGCGCATCAAGGTGCGCAGCTACACCCTGGAAGACGAGATCGACTACGACACCGATGAGGACTGGTAGGGGCGGCCCCGCCCCTGAACAGGCTCCCGCCCCGGCGGAAGCGGTGATTTCCCATGATGCATCCCAAGACCGAAGTACGCTTCGTCGACCCGACCATCGGGTACGGCGTGTTCGCCGCCGAGGACATCCCGCGCGGCACCATCGTCTACGTCCGCGACCGGCTGGAGGCAGCCTACGTGGCCCGCTCCTCCAACCGGATCAACGCGGACGGCAGGCCGGGCAAGACCGCCTATGCCGACGAGTCCGGCGTGCACATCGTCAGCCGCGACAACGCGCGCTACGTCAACCACCGTTGCGACTGCAACGTCATGGCCACGGGATACGGCTTCGAGATCGCGGTGCGCGACATCTGGAAGGGGCAGGAGATCTGCGAGGAGTACGGCCTGTTCGACCTGGGCCGGGACATCCCCCTGAGCTGCGGCTGCACCCGCTGCCGCAAGCAACTGCGCACCGACGACATGGAACGGTTCCACGCGGTCTGGGACGGGCTCGTCCTGGACGCCCTGACCAGGGTCGCCGACGTGCACCAACCGCTCATGGCCTTCATGGACGACGAGACCAAACACCGGCTGCGCGCCTACCTCTGCGGCGAGGAGCCCTATATTTCGGTGACCGCCCTGGCCCGCCAGGCCCCGGCCGTCCTGACCGCGATCCCGCCCGACAACCCCAAGCCCGCCCCGTTCGGGTTCAATGGCTGAGAGATTGAGGCGGATGGTTGCGGCGCACGCCGCAGGCAACACCCGGCCGGGCCCCTGGGGTCCGCTTTCCCGGAGAGGGAGGTAACGGTATGGGCATCATCCGCCTGCTGCTCGCCTTCGCGGTCTTCAACTCGCACTTCCCCACCTTCGAAGGGACGCCCCTGGTCAACGGCCACGAGGCGGTGCTGACCTTTTTCGCCATCTCCGGCTTCTACATGGCCCTGATCCTGGACCGGTCCTACGGTGACGCGCGCGCCTTCTACTGGAGCCGTTTCCTGACACTGTACCCCATGTACGTCTTCGCGCTGGTGGTCAGCCTGGGGCTGCTGACCAGCCTGGACGTCCATTCGCTGACCGACCGGGAGACCCTGCGGGCCATCGTGGCCGACCCCGCCGCCTTCCTGGTCATGGCCTGGACCTCGGCCACGACCATCGGCCAGGAGCTGCTCTTCTCCCTGGCCCGTCAGCCCGAGGGCGGCCTGCATTTCGTGGCCTACCGGCACGACGCCCTGTGGGCGGACGCCCCGCTCATCCAGGCGTGGTCCCTGTCGCTGGAGGCGACTTTCTACGCCCTGGCCCCGTTCCTGGTCCGGCTGCGCTCCCGGACCCTGGTCGGCCTACTGGCCGCCAGCCTGGCCCTCAAGCTCGGAGTCATGGCCTCGCCCCTGTCCGGAGTGATCTTTTTCAAGCGGTTCTTCCCCCTGGAATTCTGGCTCTTTGCGGGCGGCATCCTGGCCTACCGGATCCACCGGCGGCTGCCCGAAACCGCGCGCTGGTACGACTACGGCCTGTTCCTGGCACTGGCCGGACTGGCCCTGGTGGCCGACGGCGTGCCCAGGCCGCTTTTGCCCTTTTTCCTGCCCATGGCAGCCCTGTTGTCGATGCCTCTTGTCTTTCGCGGCTTTAAACGGTTACAATTCGACAGATTCGCGGGCAAGATCAGCTACCCGTTCTACCTGCTCCACTACATCGTCATCGCCCTGTTCGAAACCTACGCGGATGACCCCGAGGGGGGACAGATCCTGGCCGCCGTGCTGGCCGCCTCGGTCCTGACCCATTTCCTGTTCAACCCGGGCATCGAGTCCCTGAAAACAAAATTGCGTCGCCGCCATGCGCCAACCGTCCCGGAGGCCGGGGTTGCCCTGCAGCCCGTAAGCCTTCCGTGACCGCGTCCGCCTCGACGCCGCACCTTTAAAGGAAACACATGACCCAGCCTGTCGTCACCCTGGACAGCGTCTCCAAGTCGTTTGACGGGGAGATCGCCGTCGAAAACATCTCCCTGTCCATACAGGACGGGGAGTTCATCACTCTGCTCGGGCCCTCGGGGTGCGGCAAAACCACCATCCTGCGCATCCTCGGCGGGTTCGAGGAGTCCGACTCCGGTTCCGTGAAGCTGGATGGGCGCTCGGTCAAGGGCGTGCCCCCGGAATCCCGGGCCGTGAACACCGTGTTCCAGAGCTACGCCCTGTTCCCGCACATGACCGTGTTCGACAACGTGGCCTTCGGCCTGCGCATCGCGGGCAAGGGCGAGGCCGATGTCCGGCGCACCGTGGACGAGGCCCTCAGGCTGGTCCGGCTGGAATCCATGGGGCGGCGCACGCCCAAGGAGCTGTCCGGCGGCCAGCAGCAACGCGTGGCCATCGCCCGGGCCATCGTCAACAAGCCCCGCGTCCTGCTCCTGGACGAGCCCCTGTCCGCCCTGGACTACCGTCTCCGCAAGCAGATGCAGAAGGAGCTCAAGGAGTTGCAGCGCACCCTGGACATCACCTTCGTGCTGGTCACCCACGACCAGGAGGAGGCCTTCTCCATGTCCGACCGGGTGGTGGTCATGAACGACGGGCGCATCGAGCAGGTGGGCACCCCGCGCGAGATTTACGAGGAACCGGCCAATCTGTACGTGGCCCGGTTCGTGGGCGAGATCAACGTCCTGGACGGGACCGTCACCGGCCGCCGGGGCGAGAGCTACACCGCCGAGGTGGAAGGCGCGTCCGTGCTGGTCAAGGCCCGGCGCGAGTTCGCCGACGGCGACCGGGTCCACGTCCTGCTGCGGCCCGAGGACTTCCGCGTGGAGGTCATGAAGGACCTGGAGGAGTCCCCGGACCTGGCCGACAAGTTCGCCAAGGCCCTGCTCAAGGGCACGGTGGACGGCACCTGCTACCGGGGGGCCACCTACGACGTGGACATCACCCTGGACGACGGCAAGCGCATCCTGGTCACCGAGTTCTTCGACGAGGACAGCGAAACCCTCTACTTCCACGCCGGCGACCGCGTCGCCGTGGGCTGGTTCGAGGGATGGGAGGTGGTCCTGCCCCATGAAGGATAGCCTGTTCAAGCGGCTGGTCGTCACCGGCGTGCTCGGCTGGCTGGTCCTGTTCGGGGCCGTGCCCACCCTCATGCTCCTGGCGGTCAGCTTTCTCAAACGCGACCCGGACAGCCTGATCAGTCCGTCCTTTTCGCTGTCGAGCTACTTCGAGCTGCTCCAGCCCGCCCTGGGTTCCATGCTGGCCGAGTCCATGGTCATGGCCGCCACGGCCACGCTGCTGTGCCTGCTCATCGGCTACCCGTTCGCCTACATCGTGGCCCGGGCCGACAAGCGGTACACCCCGACCCTGCTCCTGCTGGTCATGATCCCGTTCTGGACCAACACCCTGATCCGGACCTACGCCCTGGTGGCCGTGCTCAAGGCCGACGGCGTGGTCAACAAGCTGCTGCTCTTCCTCGGGGTCATCGACGCGCCGCTCAAGCTCATGTACACACCCACGGCGGTCTTCATCGGCCTGGTCTACACCCTGCTGCCGTTCATGATCCTGCCGCTGTACGCGGCCATCGAGAAGCTGGACCTGAAGCTGCTCGAAGCCTCGCGCGACCTCGGGGCCAGCCGCTTCTCGACCTTCCGCAAGATCACCATCCCGCTGACCATGCCCGGCATCGTCTCGGGCTGCATGCTCGTCTTCCTGCCCGCCCTGGGCATGTTCTACATCCCGGACATCCTGGGCGGAGCGCGGACCATGCTGCTGGGCAACTACATCCGCGACCAGTTCCTGGCGGCCCGCAACATCCCGCTCGGGGCCGCGGCCTCCATCGCCATGACCGTGATCATGGGGCTGATGCTCGCCCTGTACTACAAGAGCGTGCGCCGGGCCGGAAGGAAGGTGCGCATATGAACATCTGGATAAAGCGGGCCTACGCCGCCCTGGTCTTCGCCTTCCTGTACCTGCCCCTGGTGGTCATCGCGGTCTACTCCTTCAACGCCTCCAAATTCTCCCTGGCCTGGAAGGGGTTCACCCTGCAGTGGTACGACAAGCTGCTCCACAACGCCACGCTGGTGGATGCGGCCTTCCGGTCCATGACCATCGCCGTGGTCTCGGCCACGGTCTCCTGCGTCATCGGCACCCTGGCCGCGTTCATGCTCCACCAATACCGGTTCAAGGGCCGCCGCGCGGTCTTCGCGTCCGTCTTCGTGATGATGATGTCCCCGGACATCGTCATCGGCATCTCGCTGCTGGTCCTGTTCCTCGGCGTGGGGCTGTCGCTCGGCTTCTGGACCCTGCTCATGGGCCACGTGACCCTGTGCGTGCCGTTCGTCACGGCCACGGTCTACACCCGGTTCAAGGGGTTCGACCCCACGGTGGTCGAGGCCGCCCGCGACCTGGGGGCCGTGGAGTACCAGGTCTTCCGGCGCATCGTCCTGCCCATGGCCGCGCCCGGCCTGATCGCGGGCTGGCTGCTCAGCTTCACCATGTCCCTGGACGACGTCATCGTTTCCTTCTTCACCACGGGGCCGACCTACGAGGTCCTGCCCCTGCGTATATATTCCATGGTCCGTCTCGGCATAAAGCCGGACGTCAACGCGCTCAGCGTGGTGATGATCATTATAACCGTGGCCGCCGTCCTCCTGTCCCGGCGGCTGCTCAAGGAGAAGTCATGAAAAAGCTACTGCTCGCAATCGTCCTGACCCTCGCCTTCGCGGTCCCGGCCCTTGCCGGCAGCGGGGAGCTCTACCTGTACATCTGGTCCGAATACATCCCGGACGAGGTGATCGAGAATTTCACCAAGGAGACCGGCATCAAGGTGCACCTCTCCACCTACGACAGCAACGAGGCCATGTACGCCAAGATCAAGCTGGCCGGCGACGGCTACGACCTGATCGTGCCCTCGTCCGACTACGTGGGGCTCATGCGCCGCCAGGACATGCTCCTGCCCCTGGACAAATCCAAGCTGACCAACTTCTCCAACCTTTCGGACAAGTTCACGGACCAGCCCTTTGACCCGGACAACACCTTCTCCGTGCCGTACATGTGGGGCTCCACGTCCATCGCCGTGAACACCGGCCTGCTCGGCGAGAGCGCGGTGACCTCGTACGCCGACCTCTGGAAGCCGGAGATGAAGGGCCGTCTGCTGCTGCCCAACGATCCGCGCGAGGTCTTCGCCATCGCCCTGATGAGCCTGGGCTACTCCCTGAACGACACCGATCCGGCCCATTTGAAACAGGCCTACCAGAAGCTCAAGGGGTTGATGCCCTCCGTGCGCGTCTTCGACTCCGACTCCCCCAAGCAGGCCCTGCTGTCCGGCGAAGTCTCGGTGGGCGTGATCTGGAACGGCGAGGCCTACATCGCCAACCAGGAGAATCCGGAGATCAAGTACGTCTATCCCAAGGAGGGCTTCTCCATGTGGATGGACTCCCTGTGCATCCCCAAGGGGGCCAAGAACCTGGATGAGGCGCACGCCTTCCTGAACTACCTGCTGCGCCCGGACGTGGCCGCGACCATCTCCACCGAGATGGGCTACTCCACCCCCAACGCCCAGGCCGCCGAGTTCCTGGAGCCCGAAGTGGCCGACAACCCCATCGTCTACCCGGACGCGGCCACCGT
The DNA here is from genome assembly GCF_051175575.1 of Pseudodesulfovibrio sp. lm2024. Classification (NCBI taxonomy): domain Bacteria; kingdom Pseudomonadati; phylum Thermodesulfobacteriota; class Desulfovibrionia; order Desulfovibrionales; family Desulfovibrionaceae; genus Pseudodesulfovibrio; species Pseudodesulfovibrio sp. lm2024. The sequence continues at coordinate 934,664 of NZ_CP195092.1, read as the reverse complement.
CGCGCGCGGCGAGTTCCAGGACGACATCGGCGAGGCCATGAAGCTCTACGAGGACTACTGGGTCAAGCTCAAGGGGTCCAACGACTAGGCGGGAACCGCTCCCGACGACAAAGACAAAGGCCGGACGCATGTCCGGCCTTTTTTTGGTTCATCTCCCGATTAGGGGAAAGCGTGAAAAGCACAGAGAGGGTAAGCGATTAGCGATAATGTTGGAGGTTGGACAAATAGACGATACTCGCGATATTCACCAAGGTATTAAGTGCTCCGAAGCATAAAACGTGTCATGAGAATATGAATCGTCAAATCTGACTATATTTATAGGGTGCGGGGGCGGACTCGTCAGCAGTTCAGCAGAATCGGCGGATGAGCCGTTTGTTCTAAATAAAAATTGACCTGAACAAATATGATCACCGCCGTTAATACATAGCCCTGTTTGATCGCAATTCTAGTGCCGCAGGAGAGGGATGGACACCACATGAAGTCTGTTAATATCATTCCAATTATTATCAAGATTCCTTTTTTATTTGTCATTTTTCTTCTGGCAGTGGCTGCATGGTCCTTCATTTGGATGTTATATTTTGAGTATCTCATCTGGCATTTTTATTATGTGGTCCCAACCTTTGCAGCTTCATTATTTCTTTCAGCAGTAATTGGATTCTATGCACCTAGATTGCGAATAGTGCCAGCAATTGTGTGGGCTGGGCCGATTGCCTTATTCCTACTATTCTCAGTTACTTGGATCGCCTCTTCCATCCTAAGCACAACAAGCACTTTTTATTTCGGCATGGATATAACCACTACCAGAGGCATTAGGACTTGTACAAGTATGGTTCAAACAACACATTACACTCTTCCTCGGTGGCTACAGCAGTTTCTTGTGCGCCCTCCAAGTCTAAAGGCAGAAGCAATCTATTGCGATTTGGGGGAAGATAAGAATCTCATCGCGACGTTAGCTTTTGATCGTGATTATGGCGGGATTCATACCCTAAACAAACTGTCTGACGCCCTCAATGAATATACAGAAAACAACTCAACTCAAGGGCCTCAATCCCACCGAATCCGATTGGCCGGCCAACAAATACCCATACTCGTCACAGCCTCTACTCCACGAGACCCCACAACCATGATCCGGGTGCTGCCTGATAAAGTAACAAACATTCTGGGAGCCACCTATTCTCTTAAGAGCATATGGGTCGAAAAGACTGACAATTTGTTTGAATATAGCGGAATCGAAAAGCATATCCCATGGATTATTACTGATGACTTTATCGAAGAGGCTAACATAAGATCTTTATTGAAAAAGGCGGATTTGGAGGGGGCGGTCAAGCCTTTTAAAAAATAAACAATTCGAGGGACAGTACACCTAACTCTGCGGATTCGGACCGCAGCAATTAGGAATACTGTCCCTTAATTTATCTTAAACGAACGTTTGACAAACCAAATGAGCCGGGAGTAAGAATCCACTTTTCCGAACATCGACACCCATCCCACGGAGGCAACCATGAGCGGAGGAGGACGCAAGTCCCGCAAGCGGGCCCAAGGCGAGGAAACCCGGGCCACGCTGCTGGATACGGGCGCGGAGCTGTTCGCCAAGAACGGCTACAACGGCGTGTCCATGCGCACCCTTGCGGCCGAGGCCGGGGTCAACCTGGCCACGGTGAGCTACCATTTCGGCGGCAAGGCCGGGCTGTACGAGGCCATCATCCAGGAGATCACCAGCGTCCGCGACCAGATATTCCCGCCCACCGAGGCAGTCCGGGCGCGCTTGGCCGAGGCCGGGGAAACGCCGGAGGAGAGGGCCGAGGTGGTGGACTGGTTCATGAGCGCCCTGATCGACGGATTGCTTGTCCGCACCGAGTATCTCTGGGGCGTGGTCATCATCTCACGCGAGTTGGTCCATCCAACCGAAATCTTCTCCAAGATGGAAGCCGAATTCTTCAGCCCGAATCTGGAATCCCTGTGCGTCCTGGTCAGGGGAACCGCAACCCACTGCCGGGACGATACGGACGCGATCATCACCGGGCACCTGATCGTCAGCATCATCATCAAGCTCCTGGAAAGCCACGCCCTGATCTGCAAGCGCCTGGGCTGGGACTCCTACGAGGGGCACCACAAGACCATCGAAGCCATCGTCAAGACCCGAATCCGGGGGCTGCTCGGCCTCCCCATGGAGAACGCACAATGAATCGTTTTCTTTCCCTCGCCGTCCTGCTCTGCCTGACCCTGCTCGCCGCCTGCGACCGCTCGCCCGAGCCCGTGCCCGAGCCCGTGCGCCCGGTCAAGACCACCAGGGCCGTTCGGGCCGACAGCAGCAAGATGTGGTCGTTCGCCGGGACCGCCGAGGACGCCCGGGCCACCAGCCTTTCCTTCCGCGTGGGCGGCAAGATCATCGAGTTTCCGGGCAACCAGATCGGCCGCAAGTTTTCCAAGGGCCAAGTCATCGCCCGCCTGGACCCGTCCGACTACGAACTGGAGCTGAGGCAGGCCAGGGCCAACATGGAGCAGATCCGGGCCAACTACGTCCGGGCCAAGGCGGACATGGAGCGCAACTCCCGCCTGTTCGAGGGCAGGGTCATCTCGCGCGGCGAGCTCGACCAGGTGCAGGCGGACTTCAAGTCCTACGAGGCCCAGCTCAGCGCCTCGTCCAAGCAGCTGGACATCGCCCGCAAGCGGCTGGGCTATACCACCCTGCATGCGCCCTTCGACGGCTGGATCGGCGAGGTCGAGGCCGACGTGCACCAGAACGTCAGCGCGGGCCAGGCCATCGCCACCTACAACGCGGGCCGCCAGATGAAGATGTACATCTCCGTGCCCGACACCCTCATCGCCCAGGTCAAGGAAGGGGACGAGGTGGCCGTGGTCTTCGACGCCCTGCCCGGCCGGACCATGCGCGGCAAGGTGGAGGAGATCGGCGTGGAGTCCGGCACCGGCTCCACCTACCCGGTCAAAGTCTACCTGGACAACGCCGACCGGACCATGCGCAGCGGCATGTCCGGCCACGTGAATTTCACCGGCCTGGGCCACGCCGGGGCCGCCTTCTACCTGCCCCCGGCCGCGGTCGTGGGCGAGCCCGACGGCTCCCACGCCATCTGGGTGGTGGACCCGCAGACCTCCACCGTGACCCGCCGCGCCGTGACCGTGGGCCCGCTCACCCCGCGCGGGCTTGAGATCACCGGGGGCGTGAACGAGGGCGACGTGATCGTCATCCGGGGCGTGCACAGTCTGGAGGAGGGCCGCAAGGTCAGGCTGATCAACAACGGGGCGGAGGGCTGACCATGAACCTGGCCAAGTGGTGCATCACCAACAACCGCACCTCCCTCGTCCTGTTCCTGCTCATCGCGATCAGCGGAGTGATGACCTTCTTCTCCATCCCCAAGAGCGAGGACCCGGACTTCACCATCCGCACCGGGGTCATCTCCACGGTCTTTCCCGGCGCCTCGCCCCAGCGGGTGGAGGAGCTGGTCACCGACAAGCTCGAGGAGCGCATCCGCGAGATCGACGGGGTCAAGACCGTCAAATCCCAGTCCATGTCCGGCCTGTCCATCATCGAGGTGGAGTTCGAGGACTCCATCATGGACATGCAGCCCTACTGGCAGAAGCTGCGCAACAAGGTGGACGACGCCGCCCCGGACCTGCCCGAGGAGGCCCGCACCCCGCAGGTCGACGACGAGTTCGGCGACGTCTACGGCATCGTCATCGCCCTGACCGGCGACGGATTTTCCTACCGCGAGCTCAAGGACGCGGCCGACGACATGCGCGACGAGCTGCTCAAGATCAAGGGCGTGGGCAAGGTCGAGCGCTGGGGCGTGCAGGACGAGCGCATCTTCGTGGACTTCACCAACTCGCGCATGGCCGCGGCCGGGGTCAGCCCGTTCGCCCTGGCCCAGATGATCGACCGCCAGAACACGCTCCAGCCCAGCGGATCGAGCATGGTCGGCCCGGAGCGCATCGTCATCGAGCCCACCGGCGAGTTCAAGGGTGTGCAGGACATATACTCCCTGTCCATCCGCCCGCCGGGCAAGAAGACCTCGGTCCGGCTGGCCGACGTGGCCGACATCACGCGCGGCTTCTCGGACCCGCCGTCCACCATGGCCCGGTACAACGGCAAACCGTGCCTGATGCTGGCCGTGTCCATGGCCGACGGGGGCAACATCACCGAACTCGGGAAAAGGGTCGCCGAGCGCCTTAACGAGCTCAAGGCCAACATGTACGTCGGCCTGGACACCAATCTGGTGGTCTTCCAGCCCGACTACGTCAACACGGCCATCAGCGACTTCATGATCAACCTGATCGAGTCGTTCGCCTTCGTGGTGGTCATCATCCTGCTCTTCGCCGGTCTGCGCACGGGCGTCATCGCCGGGTCCCTGGTACCCATGGCCATGCTCGGCTGCATCGCGCTCATGCCCTACCTCGGCGTGGGGCTGCAGCGCATCTCCATCGCCTCGCTGATCATCTCGCTGGGCATCCTGGTGGACAACGGCGTGGTCGTGTCCGAGGCCATCCTGGTCCGGCTGGCCGCGGGCGAGGACCGGCTCAAGGCCGCCACCGGGGCGGTCGGCGAGCTGTGGATGCCGCTGCTGGCCGCGTCGCTGACGACCATCTTCGCCTTCCTGCCCATCCCCCTGGCCACCACCCATCCGGTGGGCGAATTCTGCGAATCCCTGTTCATCGTGGTCACCCTGACCCTGGCCTGCTCCTGGGGGCTGTCCATGTCCATGGTCCCGATGATGTGCTACTACCTGCTCAAGCCCAAGCTGACCGTCCAGACCTTCTCCAGCCGGTTGTACCGCGCCTACCGGGGGCTGCTGCTCTGGTCCCTGCGCCACCGGATCGTGTTCGTGGCCGGTATCCTGCTGTGCTGCGGGATCTCGGGCTGGGCCTTCCAGTTCGTGCCCAAGATGTTCTTCCCGCCCAACGAGCGGGCCCAGTTCACCATCGACTTCTGGCAGCCCTACGGCACGGACATCACCGCCACCGAGCGGCGCGTGGAGCGGCTGGAAAAGGTCCTCCTGGCCGACAAGGACGTGACCGGCGTTGGCGTGTTCGTGGGCCACGGCGGGCCGCGCTGGTACCTGCCGCTGAACCTGGAGCAGAAGAACGACAACCTGGCCACCTTCGTGGTCAACACCACGTCCATCGAGGCCGTGGACCCGGTCATCAAGCGCACCCGCCAGGCCCTGAAAAAGGGGTTCCCGGACGCCGACTACAGCCTGAACAAGCTGATGAACGGCCCGCCGGTGGGAGCCAAGCTCCAGATCCGCCTGTCCGGGCCGGACATCAAGACCCTCTACGCCCTGCGGGACAAGATCGCGCCCATCGTGGAAGGGCAGGAGGGCGTCACCCGCGTCTGGGACGACTGGGGCCAGTGGACCAAGAAGATGATCGTCCAGGTGGACCAGGACAAGGCCCGCGAGGCCGGACTGTCCAGCTTCGACGTGGCCGTGTCCCTGCAGGCCGCCATGTCCGGGCTGCCCGCCTCGGACTACCGCGAGGGCGACACCATCATCCCCATCCTGCTGCGCAACGACGAGGGATTCCGCAACCACCTGGACAAGATCGACAGCCTGAACGTCTACTCCTACGACACCGGGGCGAGCGTGCCCCTGTCCCAGGTGGCCACCACCCGGCTCGACTGGCAGCCGTCGGACATCCGCCGCCGCGACCAGGGGAGGACCATGACCATCAAGGCGGACGTGGCCGACGGCTACTACGCCCTGTCCATCCTGAACCGGGTCCGCCCGGCCGTGCAGAAGCTCATGGACGGCAATGACTGGCCGCTGGGCTACAACGTGGAATACGGCGGCGAGTTCGAGGAGAGCGCCGAGGCCCAGGCGGCCATCAACGCCAACATGCCCCTGGCCATGGGGCTGCTCGTGCTGGTGCTCATCTTCCAGTTCAACTCGCTCAGGCGTCCGCTGATCATCCTGCTGACCCTGCCGCCCATGTTCATCGGCATCTCCACCGGCATGCTGGCCACCAACTCGCCCTTCGGGTTCATGCCCATGCTCGGCATGATCTCCCTGCTCGGCATCATCGTGAACAACGCCATCATGCTCATCGACCGCATCGAGATACAGCGCGGCCGGGGACTGCCCATGGCCGACGCCATCGTGCTCTCGTCCATGGAACGCGCCCGGCCGATCATCATGACCGCCACCACGACCATCATCGGCATGGTCCCGCTCTCCCTGCAGGGCGGCGAGATGTGGCGGCCCATGGCCAACCTGATCATGTCCGGCCTGACCGTGGCCACGGTCCTGACCCTGGTCCTCTGCCCGGTCCTCTACTCCTTCTTCTTCCGCCAGTGGTTCAAGGACTATGTCTGGGACCAGGCGATCGTGGAAAAGGGCAGCGACCTCCATGTGGAGACGGCTGCGGAATAGGCACGGAAACCGACAAAAAAAGGGCGGCCCGCTTCGGCGGACCGCCCTTTCTTTTTGTTCCTCGGGAGCCGTCACTGCCCGGCGACGGCCCGCATGCGCTCGGCGGCCTCATGCACGGCCTGCTCGGGCGTGGCCCTGCCCGCCAGGGTCTCCTCGATCATCCGGCCGATGATCCCCTCGGCCGAGACCCGGGCCGCCTCGGGGATGAGCCTGCCGTCCCCGAACTCGAAGCTCTGCAGGGAATTGAAACCGGCCAGGATGGATTCCACCCGCTTGCGCCGGTATTTCTGAAAGACCCCCTGGGCGTCGCGATAGAACACCGGGGAGGCGGCGATGTCCTCGAGCACGGGCATCATCCCGCCCGGGGCCATGTGCAGCCAGGTCACGTAGGCGTCCTCGCCGAACAGGAAGCGGACGAACCGCCTGGCCGCATCGGCGCGGGCCGGGTCCCCGCGCCTGACCAAGCCCAGGGCGTGCAGCACCCCGTATCCGGCCGGGCGGGTCCCGGTCAGGCTGGAGACCATGCCCGTGTTCTCCGGGAGCCGGAAATCGTAGGGCGCGCCCGTGAGCTCCTCGAAATTCTTCCCGGTCAGGGAATCGGCGGCCACCGACGGCACGGCCAGGTCGTCCATGATGAAGGTTGAATAGAACATCATGGCCAATCTGCCCTGGAAATAGTAATCCCGGCCGCGCCACCACTGCGGGCCGGGCGGGGTGTAGCGGGCCAGCTCCGCGTAGAACTTCAGCGTCCTGACCGTGGCCGGGGAGTCGAAGACCACCCTGCCGTCCGGGGTAAACTCGCGCACGCCCGCCGACATGGCCAGATGGGTGAAGACCTGTTCGGCATAGACGTCGTTGCGGGTGCCCACCAGGATGCCGTACCGTCCGTTGGCCGGGTCGTGCAGGGCCTTGGCCGCCTTGAGCAGGGCGTCCCAGGTGTCGGGCGGGGCCAACCCGGCCCGCTCGAACCAGTCCTTGCGGTACCACACGCCCTGGACCCAGCCGTTGAACGGGATGCCGCACGGCCTGCCGTCCGGCAGGCTGATCCGGCTGAGCGCCCCGGCAAAGAACCGTTTGCGGCCCACCGCATCGATCACCCGGGCCGCGCCGTCGTTGTCCATCCACCCCCGGTTGCAGAAGGCCACCACCAGGTTGGAGGCGCAGCCGACCACGTCCGGCCCATGCCCCTGTCCCATGGCCGCCGTCATGACCTCGGCCAGGGCGTTCTCTTCCACGCCGACCACCCGGACCTCCACATCAGGATTGAAGATCATGAAGGTCCTGGCCAGATATTCGATGACCGCCTGCCGTTCCGGGGCGACCTCGGTAGTCCAGAAGATCACGGGCGTGGCCGCGCGGGCCGCGCCGGTCCAGGCGAGCAGGATCGCGGCCGCCAGCAGGGCCGCAAGAAATCGCAGGGGGGCTCTTCTACTTGGCATCGAAAATCTGCTCCCCCTTCCAGTCGGCCGCCGGAGGCCGGGAAGTGAAGGTTTCGGCCAATTCATGGAAATGCCCGGCCAGTCGGTCCGGGCCGTGGCCGGCGAGATAGGTGCCGAAGGCGTCGGCGGCCGCCGCGAACTCCCTGGATAAAAGCAGTTCAAAGCAGGCGTCCCACTCGGCAAGCCGCGCCTCTGCGCCCTCGTCCACCGCCAGGGGGCCGTACACCCCGGTCGAGCCGTGCCGGGTGCCGAGCAGCTCGTACACGCCCACCCCGGCCGAGGTGCCCTTGGGCACGACCCGCCCGGCGAAGCGGAAGACGAACCGGTCCCCGGCCGCCAACCGGGCGGTCTCGCTGACCAGGATGGACGAGCCCAGGTACTTGTTCAGCCCCTCCAGGCGCGAGGCCATGTTCACGCTCGCGCCGATGGCCGTGTAGGCCATGCGGTCCGAAGACCCGATGTTGCCGACCACGGCCTCGCCGGTGTGGATGCCCATGCGCGTCCTGAACTCGGGCTGGCCCGAATCCCGCCGCCCCCGGTTGAATATCCGCAGGGCCGCCCGGCAGCGCAGGGCCGCCAGGCAGGCGTCGTGGGCGTGGGCGGGGTTGCGCACCGGGGCGTTCCAGAAGGCCATGACCGCGTCGCCGATGTATTTGTCCACCGTGCCGTTGGTGTGCAGGATGACCTGGCTGACCCGCTTGAAATATTCCGTGATCTCGGCGGTCAGGGCCTCGGGCGAAAGCCCCTCGGAGAGGCTGGTGAACCCCTCGACGTCGGTGAACAGCAGGGTCAGTTCCCGGCGGTCGCCGCCCAGGGCCGGGGAGATGTCGTTGGTGATCATGCGCTCGACCAGGGGCCGGGGCACGTAGCTGCCGAAGGCGTTGAGCGAACTGCGCATGGTCTCCAGGGCGGCGGCCAGGTCCCGGATCTCCAGGATGAAGGTCTTGATGCGCACCGGAACGCGCAGGTTGAAGGCGCGGATGTTCTCCACCGACCCGGTCAGCAGGATGAGCGGGCGGCTGATCAGCTTGGCCACGGCGTAGATGATGGGCAGGGTCAGGAGCAGCAACCCCAGGGAGACGAGCAGGGTCTTCCTGCCGATGGCGGCGATGGGCCCGGTGAACCGCTCCTCGGGCACGGCCACGGCCACGAACAGCCCCTTGCCGTACTCCTCGGGCAGCGGGTCCACCCGATACAGGTAGCGCACCGCGTCCACGGACAGCTCCCCGGCGTCGGTGCCCCGGCCTCCGCGCGCCTCGTATTCCCGAACCAGGGCGGACAGGGAAGGCGCCCCGAGACGATCGATCTCGGTCTCGCCCGCCTTGGGGCCCGACAGTTGCCGGGACCAGGAAATGCTCTGCACCAGCCGGTCCAGGTCCGAATAGGCGTAGACCTTGCCCGCTTTGTCAAAGATGGCGATCTCGCTGTTGTCGCCCATGGATTGCCGCCGGACGAAACGGCAGAGATTGGACAGGGACAAGTCCACGCCGAACACCCCGGAGACCCCGCTCTCGAAACGGTGCGAAACCGTAATGCCCGGCTCGCCGGACAGGGAGAAGGCATAGACGTCGCTCAGGGTCGGCCCGTCCCGCTTCTCGGCCGACAGGAACCAACCCCGTTGCCGGGGGTCGTAGGCCGGATCGCGGGTCACCGAGGAGCCCACGGTGACGAACCCGGCGTCCAGATACTTCTTCAGTTCGTACCGGGTCCCGTCCTCCAGGTGGCCGATGTTCTGGGTATACCAGACCGCGTTGGCCGGGATGTCGAGCCGCCGCTTCATGCCCTCCCGACCGCGCAGGGTGGAGACCAGGTAGAAGTCGCCGTCGGCGAAGCCGATGTAGACCGAGGTGAAGTCCGGGTGCTGCTCCAGGAGGCGGAAGAAGACGTGACTCATGGGATGGGAATGGATCGACCCCTTCTCGCTGATCCCCGGAAAGTCCACATAGAGGTCGGTGGTGTTGAAGGCCGTGTCGAAGAGTATCCTGGAGCGCTCCGAGACCGAGTCCCCGGCCCGCATGAGCAGCTGGCGGGCCGAGACCAGGGCGGCCGAGGCGTTGCCCAGATATCCGTACATGACGACCGCCGAGACGATGGCGATGATCAAAATCGAGAACACCGTGACGATGTTCAGGTAAAAGGGAAAACACCGTTTCATCCCACTTCACCCCGGGGCTCTTGCGGCGGCCCACAGCGGACCGGACAGGACCTTGTCCCAGCCTATTGAATACACCCGAATCCGTCTTCGCTTCAACAACAAGATATAATTCTTGTACAAACTATAACACATCATCAGCAGCCAATGCCTGCCGCGCCCCCGCACGGGTGTGAGAGTCAGGGGTAAATGGCAGCGCTTGCCCGCCGCCCGGGGAGAAAGATAGAAAAGGGACAGGAAGGGATGCCGAAATACGGCACGGAGGCGGAAATGAGCCCTGAATCATACGAATACGACGTTCACGAATACAAGCGGGGGTTCACCCGCAAGCGGATCGACTCCATCCGGGAGGTGCCGCTGACCATCATGCTCAACGGGCGCGAGGTGGTCACGCTGCTGTGCACGGCCAAATACCCGGAGTACCTGGCCGTGGGCTTTCTCAAGTCCGACGCCTTCATCTCCAGCCCGGCCCAGCTCACGGACCTGACCGTGCGCGACGAGGGCGACCGGCTGGTGGCCGAGGTGGAGGTCTGCCACGACCCGTGGAAGGACCGCATCATGGAGCGGTCCATCACCTCGGGGTGCGGCAAGGGGACCAACTTCGGGCGCAATGTGGCGACCATCTCCAAGCGCACGGTGGGCGGCGACGTGCGCGTCACCCCGGAGCAGATCCTGTCCCTGGCCAGGGAACTCCACGAGCGCTCCACCCTGTACAAGCACACGCGCGGCTGCCACAACTCCTCCCTGTGCACGCCGGACGAGATGCTCCTGTTCCGCGAGGACATCGGGCGGCACAACGCCATCGACATGCTCTGCGGCCAGTGCTTCCTGGACGACGTGGCCGTGGACGACAAGATGATCGTCTCCACCGGGCGCATCGCCTCGGAGATCCTGCTCAAGGTCGTCCGCATCGGCGTCCCGGTCCTGGCCTCCACGGCCGTGGCCACCAGCTTCTCCGTGGAGCTGGCCAAAAAGACCGGCATCACCCTGATCGGCAACATCAAGGACGACAGTTTCTGGGTCTACAACGACAACGGACGCATCGTGGGCTTCTGATTTCGGGCCCCGAAACCGTTTTCTCATGATTTTTTTTGCCGTTGTAACCAGCCTGTTTTATTGATCCATTCTATCCAATATATGTCCATTTTGGCATAATTGAATGGATTAATATCAAATATTTCGAATAGATATATATTTTTGTGCCAAATCTTGAGTAAGTGCAAGACCTTTGGCAAGATGGCGTTCCCCTCCGATACTGTTTTTCAAGATCGGAAAACACTCTGGAGAACCACATGGAACGCGACATGGCCCTTGAGACAAGCAGGCTCGACCGGAAACTGGCGCAACTCAGAAAGAAGTCGTACATATCCGCCGAACTCATCGACATGCTCGATGCGGTGACGCACCTTCAACTGGCGGCCCTACCCGAGGCCCGGGTGACCCTGCCGCCGGACAGCGAACTCTCCCCGGCCGAGGCGGTCTTCCAGGGCGTGTCCCTGATCAATCGTGAAAACTTCCCCTTTGACGCGGCCCAGGCCGAGAAGCTGCTCGGCGAGCTGGTCGAGCTGGTCGGCAAGTCCGAAGGAGCCCTGGGCGACGGCGCGCGGCTCGTGGGCGAGGCCCTGGACAAGGGCGACCTGACCCCGGCCGAGCTGTTCAAGCATGTCCTGGACGACGACACCGCCTTCTTCGCCTCCTGGGCCGAACGCATGCCCGAAGCGCCCCGGACCCTGCCCTTCCTGGCCCTGGCGGCCATGGGCCCGTCCATCGAGGCCGCGGCCGGGATGCTGGCCGAGAAGCTGCCGGAGATGAAGGTCATGCCCGTGGGCACCTGTCCGATCTGCGGGTCCATGCCGCTGATCTCCTCCCTGGAGCAAAAGGAGGGATTCCGGCACGCCACCTGCTCGTTCTGCCGCCACCACTACCGGATCAAGCGCATCAGTTGCCCGGTCTGCGGCGAGGACGACCACAAGAAGCTGACCTTTTTCACCGTGGACGAGGAGCCCGGTTTCCGGGTGGACGTCTGCGATTCCTGCAAGACCTACATGAAGACCATCGACTTCCGGGAACTGGACCGCGTGGCGCTCCCGGTCCTGGACGACCTGGATTCCCTGGCCCTGGACTATGTGGCCGCGAACCAGGGTTACCGGCGGGCCACCCTGTCCGCCTGGGGGTTCTAACCGCGGGAGGGGCCATGCCCGAAACGCAACGGGACGTCATGCCGAAGAATTCGCACATCATGCCGGTCATCCCGCCGCCGGAAAACAGCGCCGCCTTCGAGGCGCTGTTCCGCGACGAGGACAAGGCCAGGGACTATTTCCTGGAGCTGTCCTGGCCCACGGGCGATCCCTTCTGCCCGCGCTGCGGGCACCGCAAGGTCTACACCCTGTCCGGCGAGCGGCTGCGCTGCGCGTCCTGCAAGTACACCTTCCAGCCCTTCTCGGGCCGGTGGATCAACAACGGCGCGCTCAGCCCCGGCGAGTGGCTGCGGCTCATCGTCCTGTTCGTGGAGGAGCGCTCGGTCCACCAGATGAAGGAGGATCTGGGTCTGTCCTACAACACGGTCTACAAGGCCCTGACCGCCATCCGCTTCGCCATCCTGGCCAACGCCCTGGACGCCCGGCAGCTGATCAGTCCTGCCACCGGCCTGGACTCCTATCTCAAGGGCAACCGGCTGACCGGCGGGCCGCGCGAGATGCGCATGGACACCATCCCGGTCTACGGCATCCTGCGCCGCGACGACCTGGTCTTCATCGACCTGGTGCCCGGGTTCCAGGCCGAGACCCTGTTCCACTTCCACATGAACTTCCACCTCAAGCTCATCCGCTCGGGCAACCTGGTCTACACGGACCGCTACAAGGAGTACGACGCGCTCATGTTCTGCGGCAACGACTCCCTGCCCTACGAGGTCATCCGCCGCTACGACGAGCCCCCGCACATCGACGCGGTGGGCGACGAGTTCTGGGAATACGCCCAGTCGCGCATCAAGAAGTTCCGGGGCATCTCCTGCCAGCGGTTCCCCCTGTACATGAAGGAGCTGGAGTTCCGCTTCAACAACCGCGACAAGTCCCTGGGCGAAATCCTGGCCGCCTATCTCTGCGCGCTGGTGCCGAACACGGACTAGCCGACAGCCGGCCCGAAGGACGACAAGCCCGATCCGGCGTCCCGGACCGGGCTTTTTCGCGCCCGCTGTCCATTTCCCGACCGTATCCGCCGGTGTCAAACCGTGAGGCGGAAATCAATTTATGTCAAAACTGACATAAAGTAGATCCAGCTATAGAGCCATCCAGCTAAAAAAAGCATGTTTTTGCCTGTGTGAAAGGTGTTGCAAGAAAACATTCTTTGCCCCCTCGTCGCGGATTCATCATAAGGGGGATAACGGAAGAAATGGGAGAGGCACGCGCATGCGCATGAACAAACAACATTTGCCGGCTGACGCCGCCGCGACCCCCATGCCCTTCGGCGGGCTGGGATTCGCTGCGGCCGGGGTCCGGCAAGCGGCTCTGGAGATGACTCCCGCGGTCCACCGCCTCATGGGCGAGCCCGTCGTCTTCGCGGCCGGTTGCGGCCCCGCCGTACAGTCCGGCGGTTACAGGCTTCTCGTGGCGCTCGGCCGCGAGATCCGCGGGCGCTGACCCGCAACAACACAGGAGGTATGATGCACACCAACCGTAGAAACTTCCTCAAGCTCTCCGCTGTCGCGGCCACGGCCACGGCGTTCGGCGGGCTGGGGTTCGGCTGCAAGGCCAAGGCGGCGACATTGCCGAATTACGCCGCCGCCCTGGACCCGAAATGGAGCAAGCAGACCACGTCCGTATGCTGTTACTGCGCAGTGGGCTGTGGCCTGGTCGTGAACACGTCCCTCAAGGACATGAAGGCCGTCAACGTGGAAGGCGACCCGGATCATCCGATCAACGAGGGTTCGCTGTGCGCCAAGGGCGCTTCCATCTGGCAGCTGGGCGACAACGACCGCCGTCCGGATTCCGTCCTGTACCGGGCGCCCTATTCCAAGGAATTCAAGAAGGTCTCCCTGTCGTGGGCCCTGGAGAAGATCGCCCACAACATCAAGGCCACCCGCGACGCCACCTGGACCGAGAAGAACGCCAAGGGCCAGGTAGTCAACCGCTGCGACGGCATCGCCTCCCTGGGGTCCGCCGCTCTCGACAACGAGGAGTGCTGGGCCTACCAGACCATGCTCCGCAGCCTCGGCCTGGTGTACATCGAGCACCAGGCGCGTATCTGACACAGCGCGACTGTTGCGGCTCTGGCAGAGTCGTTCGGACGCGGTGCGATGACCAACCACTGGATTGACATCCAGAACTCCAACTGTGTTCTCATCATGGGCAGCAACGCTGCGGAGAACCATCCCATTTCCTTCAAGTGGGTGACCAGGGCGCAGGAAAAGGGCGCAACCCTTATCCACGTCGACCCCCGGTTCACCAGGACCTCGGCCAAGGCCGACTTCTACGCGGGCATCCGCTCGGGTGCCGACATCGCCGTCCTGGGCGGCATGATCAAGTACATCCTGGACAACGACCTGATCTTCCGGGACTACGTCGTCAACTACACCAACGCATCCTTCATCGTCGGCGACAAGTACTCGTTCAACGACGGCTTGTTCTCCGGCTACAACGAGGCCACCCGGTCCTATGACAAGTCCACCTGGGCATTCGCCATGGACGCCGAGGGCAACCCCAAAAAGGACCCGACCCTGGCCGATCCCCGCTGCGTGTACCAGCTGCTCAAGAAGCACTACGCGCGCTACGACATGGACAAGGTCTCCTCCATCTCGGGCATGCCCAAGGAAGCCCTGACCAAGCTGTACGAGACCTACGCGGCCACCGGCAAAAAGGACAAGGCCGGGACCATCATGTACGCCATGGGCTGGACCCAGCACTCCGTGGGCGTGCAGAACATCCGCACCATGGCCATGATCCAGCTGCTGCTGGGCAACATCGGCGTGGCCGGCGGCGGCGTCAACGCCCTGCGCGGCGAATCCAACGTCCAGGGGTCCACGGACCACTGCCTGCTGTACCACATCATTCCCGGCTACCTCGCGACCCCGCAGGGCTCCGAGCCCACCCTGGAAGCGTACAACAAGGCCCACACCCCGGTCTCCCACGATCCCAAATCGGCCAACTGGTGGGGCAACTTCCCGAAGTACTCCGCCTCGCTGATCAAATCCATGTGGCAGGACGACGATCCCGCCACGGCATACAACTACCTGCCCAGGCTCGATTCGCTGTCGGCCCGGGAGTACTCCTGGCTGTCCCTGTTCGACAAGATGGACGACGGCCAGTTCAAGGGGCTGCTGTCCTGGGGCATGAACCCGGCCTGTTCTGGCGCAAACTCCAACAAGACCAGGCAGGCCCTGACCAAGCTGGACTGGCTGGTGAACGTCAACATCTTCCCCAACGAGACCGGCTGGTTCTGGGAAGGACCGGGAATGGACCCGACCAAGATCAAGACCGAGGTCTTCTTCCTGCCCTGCGCCGTGTCCATCGAGAAGGAAGGCTCCATCACCAACTCCGGCCGCTGGATGCAGTGGCGCTACAAGGGTCCGGATTCCCCCAACGGCCAGAAGCCGGACGGCGACCTCATCTATGAACTGATGAAGGAGATCCAGGACCTGTACAAGAAGGAAGGCGGCGTGTACCCCGAGCCCATCACCCGGCTCACCTGGGACGCCATCGCCACCGACGGGGTCTTCGATCCCCACAAGACGGCCAAGCTGATCAACGGCCACTTCACCCGCGACATCGAGATCAAGGGGAAGATGTACAAGAAGGGCGAACAGGTTCCCAGCTTCGCCTTCCTGCAGGCCGACGGCTCCACCGCCTCGGGCAACTGGCTGTACTGCCACTCCTACACCGAAAAGGGCAACATGGCCGCCCGGCGCGACCTGGCCCAGACCCCGGAGCAGGCCAACATCGGCCTGTACCCGAACTTCTCCTGGTGCTGGCCCGTCAACCGCCGCGTGCTCTACAACCGCGCCTCGGTCGACCTCAAGGGCAAGCCCTACAACCCGGAGAAGGCGGTCATCGCCTGGAACGGCGAGAAGTGGATCGGCGACGTGCCGGACGGCGGCTGGGCCCCGGGCACCAAGTACGCCTTCATCATGCGCAAGAACGGCTTCGGCCAGCTCTTCGGCCCCGGCCGCGCCGACGGGCCGCTGCCCGAATACTACGAGCCGCTGGAATGCCCGGTGAAGTCGCATCCCTTCTCGAACACCCTGCACAATCCGACGGCCCTCAAGTTCGACGACGAGGAAAAGGCCGTGTGCGATCCCAGGTATCCCCTGGTGGGCACCACCTACCGCGTCACCGAGCACTGGCAGACCGGCGTCATGACCCGCAACCAGCCCTGGCTGATCGAGGCCGAACCGCAGGTCTTCGTGGAGATGAGCCAGGAACTGGCGCAGCTTCGCGGCATCGAGAACGGCGAAAAGGTCATGGTCGACTCCCTGCGCGGTTCCATCTGGGCCAAGGCCATCGTGACCAAGCGGCTCAAGCCGTTCACGGTCCAGGGCACCACGGTCCATCAGGTCGGCCTGCCCTGGCACTTCGGCTGGTCGTGGCCCAAGGACGGCGGCGACTCCGCCAACATCCTGACCCCGTCCGTAGGCGACCCGAACACGGGTATCCCTGAAACCAAGGCCTTCATGGTCAACGTCCGTAAGGCGTAAAGGAGGAATGACACATGAGTAAGACATTCTTCATCGACCTGACCAAGTGTACGGCCTGCCGTGGTTGCCAGGTTGCCTGCAAGCAATGGAAGAAACTGCCCGCCGAGAAGACCGAGAACTGGGGCTCCCACCAGAACCCCAAGGACCTGTCCGGCTCGACCCTGAAACTGGTCCGCTTCGAGGAAGTGGAGACCGACAACGGCCTGCAGTGGCTGTTCTTCCCGGAACAGTGCCGCCACTGCGTGGAACCGCCCTGCCTGGATGCCATGACCATTCCCGGTTCCATCATCCATGACCAGGAGACCGGGGCCGTGGTCTACACCGAGCTGACCGCCGACGAACCCGACAAGGACGCCTTCTCCATGGCCTGCCCCTATGACATCCCGCGCCTGGACGAGAAGTCCGGCCGGGTGGTCAAGTGCGACATGTGCGTGGACCGCGTCAAGATCGGGCTGCTGCCCGCCTGCGTCAAGACCTGCCCCACCGGAGCCATGAACTTCGGCGACCGGGACGAGATGCTGGTCCTGGCCGAGGAGCGCCTGGCGAAAGCCGCCGAGAAGTACCCCGACGCCGAGCTGGTGGACGCCGATTCGGTGCGGGTCATCTACCTGGTGCAGACCGATCCGGACAGCTACTACGAGTCCCTGTCCGCCAACGCCTCGGGCATCCAACGCGGGCCCATGTCCAGGAAGCAGTTCCTGGCCGCCCTGGGACGTCCGGTCAAACGCATGTCCTCCTAACGAACCTCACCCCCGGCGCGGGTCTCCCCCGCGCCGGGGGTCTCCATCTCGAACGCTCCATGCGCGAACACCTCCGTAAGCCGCACCGTCCGGCGGCCGACCAGGCGACCGGGGCAAGCGGAGTTTTTCTTGACCCCGGCAGGTATGTACTGCCGGGGTCTTTACCCCCGAGAGCGGGGCAAAAAACGATGTTACATTGTGGGGAAATGGTCCTTTCTTGTCTTTTGGCCGACGAGGCGGTAACGGGTAATGGCAATGTCTGGCCGCCGACCCCAACATGGAGCCGAAACGTGCGAAACGCCCCGCTGATCTGCATTCTCATCTGCCTGGTCCTGGCCCTGGCGCCGACCGGGTGCGGCCGGTCCCAGGAGACCGCGGCCGAGGACGGCGGGACGCCGGGCGTGAGCGACGACATGATAACCCTCGGCTCCTCCCTGACCCTGTCCGGCCACGCGGGCTACCTCGGCACCCAGACCCTGCGGGGCGCGCGGGCCTACATCCGCCACGTCAACGAGCAGGGCGGGGTCCACGGCCGCCGTATACGGATCGAGGCCGAGGACGACTCCTACGACCCGCCCCAGTGCCTGGCCAACACCCAGCGGTTCATCATCGACAAGAACGTCTTCGCCCTGTTCTGCTACGTGGGCACCCCGACCACCATCAAGGCCCTGCCCCTGGTGGAGGACGCGCGCATCCCGCTGATCGGCATGTTCACCGGGGCCAACGCGCTCAGGCAGCCGCCCAACCGCTACGTCATCAACATCCGCGCCTCCTACTACCAGGAGACCATGGCCGCGGTCCGGCACATGGTCGAGGATTTGGGGCTG
Organism: Pseudodesulfovibrio sp. lm2024; assembly: GCF_051175575.1. Classification (NCBI taxonomy): domain Bacteria; kingdom Pseudomonadati; phylum Thermodesulfobacteriota; class Desulfovibrionia; order Desulfovibrionales; family Desulfovibrionaceae; genus Pseudodesulfovibrio; species Pseudodesulfovibrio sp. lm2024. Next base: position 916,438 of record NZ_CP195092.1, on the reverse strand, counting down.
ACCAAGATCGCGGTCTTCTACCAATACGACGCCTACGGCTTCGACGGCCTCATCGGCACCGAACTGGCGCTCAAGAAATTCGACCTGGAACCCGTGGCGCGCGGCTCCTACATCCGGGGCACACTGGACGTCCAGGACGGGCTGGACCGCATCCGCAAATCCGGGGCCGAGGCCGTGGTCATGATCGGCACCTACGGGGCGTGCGCGCGGTTCATTAATCTTTCCGAAGAAGAGGGCTTCAATCCGATCTTCTACACCGTGTCCTTTGTCGGCGCCGAGGAACTGGCCTGGCGGGTGGGCAGGGCCTCCCCGGCCCACGTGTTCATGTCCCAGGTGGTTCCCCCGCCCGTGGAGTCCGACGACACGACCGACTCGGCCTCCAACTACGTCAAGCTGCTGCGGCGCTACTACCCGGACGACACCCCGAGCTTCGTCGGGCTGGAAGGGTTCCTCAACGCCGAGATCCTGGTGGAGGGGCTGCGCCGGGCGGGCCGAAACCTGACCCGCGAGGGGTTCATCAGGGCCATCGAGTCCATCAAGGACTTCAGGCTCGGGCCGAACCTGACCATCACCTACGGCCCCTATGACCGCCAGGGGCTGGACGCCATCCATTTCACCAAGCTGTACGACGGGAAGTTCATCCCCTTCACGGACTGGGCCGAGTTCAAGCGCGAGCTGAGGAGACCGCAATGACCATGGGCGAACGCATAGCCGCCCGGTTCACCCGCATCGGCCTGCGCGAGAAGCTGCTCTTCTCCATGCTGGCCGCCGTCCTGTTCATCTCCGTGGCCATCGCCCTGATCTCGCGCTGGATCCTGGTCTCGTCCCTGACCAACGAGCTGGAGATGCGCGGCTTCGCCATCGCCCACTCCGTGGCCGAGCGCGGCGGTTCCTACCTCCTGGACAACGACATCCCCAAGCTGCTGGTGCTCATCTTCGACGAGGCCCGGCTGCGGCAGCGCAAGGACCTGGTGGCCTACATCTTCATCGAGGACCAGGCGGGCAACATCCTGGCCCACACCCTGACCCACAAGCTGCCCGGCAACCTGCGCGCCAACACCCTGCCGCCGGGCCAGCCGGACTCCATTAAACTCATAGAGCTGGGCGGCCAGGAGGTCTACGACCTGGCCGCGGCCATCAACGAGGGGCTGTACCGCATCGGCACGGTCCACGTGGGGCTGAACAAGCGGCACATCGACTCCCTGGTGGGCAAGCTGCGCGTGGCCTTCCTCGGCTTCATCTCGGCCGTGGTCGTCATCACCATCATCCTGTCCTCCTGGCTGTCCAAGTACATCACCAAGCCGGTCTCGGACCTGACCCGTCTGTCCGACGAGATCAGCCGGGGCAACTTCGACATCCCGCTCAAGCTCGGCTCGGGCGAGGACTGGAACTCGGCCGAGTGCCCGGCCTTTTCCAACACGGACCTGCCCTGCTGGCACTTCGACCAGTCGCGCTCCGGCCAGACGCCCGCCGAGACCCACCGCAAGTGCGCGGACTGCGCCTTCTACCGCAAGCACCAGGGCGACGAGGTGGTCCAGCTGGGCGACTCCTTCCGCAACATGGTCTGGTCCATCAAGCTCTACCGCCGCAGATTGCGCGAGTCCGAGGAGAAGTACCGCTCCCTGTTCGACTCCGGCCCGGACCCGATCTTCGTGGTCGACTGCGCCAGCGCGACCATCCGCGACGCCAACCCACGGACCACCGAGCTCTACGGCTACCCGCGCGAACAACTCATCGGCATGCCCTTCCTGGACCTCGGCCCGGAGCACAACACGGCCTGCCTGGACTTCTTCACCGAGGGCGGCGGCGGGTGCGTCTACTATCCCAAGCGGCTGCACTACAAGAACGGCGGCGAGCCCTTCTTCGTGAACATGCACGCCTGCCCCATCTCCTACCGGGGCAAGCAGGCCATCATCATCGCGGTCACGGACATCACCGAACTGATCGAAAAGGACGCCCAGCTCATCCAGGCGGCCAAGATGAAGTCCCTGGGCGAGATGTCGGCGGGCGTGGCCCACGAGATCAACCAACCCCTCAACGCCATCAAGGTGGGCAGCGAATTCCTGTCCATGATGCGCGAGGAGGACCTGGAGATACCCAAGGAGCACTTCAGGGAGGTGGTCGACGAGATTTCGGCCCAGGTGGACCGGGCCGCCGAGATCATCGACACCCTGCGCTCCTTCGGCCGCAAGTCCGATCTCATGGAGGAGTCGGTGGACCTGAACCAGCCGGTGCGCGCGGTCCTGTCCATGGTCCGGCGGCAGTTCGAGCTGGACAACATCCGCTTCGAACTCGCCCTGGCCGACGGGCTCGCCCCGGTGCGGGCGCACTCCAACCGGCTGCAGCAGGTCATCTTCAACCTCGTGACCAACGCGCGCGACGCCATCAACGACGTGTCCAACGCCGACACCGGCGGAGACCGGCGGATCGTCATCCGCACGGGCGACCATGACGGCGGGGTGTTCCTCGAGGTGGAGGACACCGGCGGCGGCATCGACGAGAAGGACCGGCAGAAGATATTCGAACCGTTTTTCACCACCAAGGAAGCGGGCCAGGGCATGGGCCTGGGCCTGGCGATCACCTACGGCATCATCAAGGATTACGGCGGGGAAATCCGCATAGACAGCACCAAGGGGCGCGGCACGGTCTTCCGCATGGAATTTCCGGCGGCCGCGCGAGGAGAGACCAAGGCATGAGTGACAAAGTACTGGTCATAGACGACGAACGGCCCACACTGAAGATGTTCACCCTCCTGCTCTCGGCCTACGGCTACGAGGTGCTGACCGCCGAGAACGGCCTGGAGGGGGTCGAGACCTTCCGGCGCGAATCCCCGGAGCTGGTGCTGACGGACATCAAGATGCCGATCATGGACGGCATCGAGGCCCTCAAGGCCATCAAGAAGCTCAACCCGGCCACCGAGGTTATCGTCATCACCGGGCACGGCGACATGGACCTGGCCATCCAGGCCCTGAACCTCGACGCCACGGATTTCATCAACAAGCCGCTCAAGCGCGAGGCCCTGGAAAAGGCCCTGACCCGCGCCAAGGAACGCATGACCATCGCGCGCAACGCCGAGGGGCAGGTGGTCCTGGAGGAGAAGAACCGCGCCGCCGTCATCGGCGTGCGCGGCAACGTCTCGGCCATGACCATGCCCAGGCTGACCGAGGCCTTCGAAAAGGCCGTGACCATGGGCAAGGAGGCCGTGCTCGTCGAATTCGAGAAGAACGCCTCCATCAACGGCGCGGGGATCACCGGCCTGACCGAGCTGCTGCGCAATAACGCGGGCTCGGGCACGCGGGTCTACCTGGCCGGACTGTCGAGCAACTTCCGGTCCGTGTTCGAGGCCCTGGGCATCACCCGGTACGCCGAGCTGTTCGACCAGGACAACGGGACGCTGACGGACGTCTAGGCCTAAGGGGCGAGCTTTTCCAGTTCGTGGATGATGGACCCCAGGTCGGGGCGCGAGTTGATGTCGTGGACGTCGATGTAGCGGATGACGCCCTTTTTATCGATGATCACGATGGCCCGCTCGGCCGTGCCGTCCGAGCGCAGGATGCCCAGCGCCCCGGCCACCTCGCCGTGGGGCCAGAAATCGGACAGCACCGGAAAGTTCAGGCCGTGCATGGCCTTGACCCACATGGCCTGGGACGGGATATTGTCCTCGCTGATGCCGAGGATCTCGGCGTCCAGCGCGTGGAACATGTCCAGGGCCAGATTGTAGCCCGGCCACTGGTCCGAACAGACCGGGGTCCAGGCCGCCGGAACGAAGGACAGGACCACGTTCTTCTTCCCGCGATAGTCGCTCAGGGTGACCGTGCCGCCCTTGATCTCGCGCAGGGTGAAGTCCGGGGCCACGTCGCCCACCTTGACCTTGAGGGTCGAATCCGTGGGTTTGAGCTTGCCGGGGTCGAAGGTGTCCAGATGGGCGGCCAGGGCCACGGAAAACGACAACAGCCCGGCCAGCAGCCCGGCCGACAGGATAAGAAGCGGCGCGCGTCTCATGGCTTCCCCCTTTACTTCCCGATCAGTTCCAGCATGTTCTTCAAAAACGCTTCCTTGTCCTTGATCTCGCCCTCGTGGAAGACCATCACGGCCCGCTTGCGGTCGCGCAGGTCGACCAGGTAGTAGGCCGGAGTGCCCACGTTGCCCACGGCCTTGTGGGCAACGTAGTCCGGGTCTTCGAAGAGCGGAAACTGGACGTCGAACTTCTTGCGGTAGAAGGCCACCTCAAAGGGCGTGTTGCCCGCCGCGATGCCCACGAACCGGATTTTGTCCGCCTGGTCCGAGGCCAGGACGCGGGCGAACATGTCGTTCACGCCCGGCGCGTCGTGCTGGCAGATGGGGCAGTACATGCTGAAGACCTCCACGAACACGAAGTCCGCGTTGATGTCCGAAAGCCGGATGTCGCCTTCCGGGACGCCCAGGTACTGGCGCTGCTCGGGGCTGATCCCGCCCTGCAGCGCCACGTCGGGGAACAGGTCCGAGGCCATGGCGGGCGCGGCCAATGCGGCGGCCAGTGCGATCAGGCAGGCGGCCAGGGTGAGGGAATATTGTTTCATGCCGATGTCCTCGTCGGTTTGCTGTGAGTGGGCTCAAGACCCATAGTATTGCCGAAAAAACGAAAATTCGGCAACCACCGGCCTCACTCGCCCGTTTCCGCACCTTGCCTGGCCCGGGCGAACGCGGTAGGGTTTGAGACTGGACGGCATCCCCCAACCAAAAGGAAGCATCATGGAACACAGACCCCTCGTCCCCTCCCTGTTGACCGGCATCATCCTGGCCGTCGGATTCGTGGCCGGGTGCTGGGTCCTGGCCGGTGCCCTGGTCGATTTCAAGGCCATGGACCGCTACGTCTCGGTCAAGGGGCTGGCCGAGCGCGAAGTGCCCGCCGACCTGGCCATGTGGCCCATCAGCTTCAGCGTGGCCGCCGACACCCTGCCCGACCTCGACGCGGCCCTGGCCGACTCCCGCCAAAAGGTCCTGGCCTTTCTCAAGGAACAGGGGCTGGGCGACGCCGAGATCATGAACGCGGCCCCACAGGTGCAGGAGAACCAGTACAACTCCCCCAACCAGCGGCCCACGCACCGCTACACGGCCCAGGCGGTCGTCACCGTGCGCTCGAACGACATCGCCAAGGTCAAGCAGGGCATGTCCGTGGCCGGGGAACTGGTCTCGCGCGGCGTGCTCCTGGTCCAGAACTACGAGTTCCGCCCGACCTTCGCCTTCACCGGATTGAACTCCATCAAGCCGGACATGATTGCCGAGGCCACGCGCAACGCCCGCGACGCGGCCAAACAGTTCGCCGAGGACTCCGGGTCCCGCGTGGGCGGCATCCGGCGCGCCTCCCAGGGGTACTTCTCCCTTCAGGACCGCGACCAGTACACCCCGGAGATCAAGAAGGTCCGGGTGGTCACCAGCGTGGACTACTTCCTGGAAGACTAGCCCTGAGACAACGTAAGTAAAGGCCGCTCCCATTGCCGGGAGCGGCCTTTTTCATTGCGGAAATCCATTGACCGGCTAGAGCAGGAGCAGACGGACCGCCTCCACCCCGGACCAGGTCTGGTACAGGGCCAGGACCAGGGCCGCCGTGTTGGACGCGCCGTGAACCAGGGCCAACCCCGGCCGCTTGCGGCCCGGCTTCTGCAGCAGATAGCCGGTGACCAGCCCGGCCAGGATGAACGGCCACATGAGCAACCCCACGGTATAGTGCGGCCCGGTCAGCCCCAGCGCGCCCCAGGTGTGCTGGGCCATGTACAGGCCGAGCACCAGCCCGGCCAGCCAGAGCCAGGCCGCGACCTTGCCCTGTTTGACGTGCCCCTTCCAGTTGAACCCGCACTTCTGCTTGAGGTGCTGGAAACGGAACCGGTTGACGCCCATGGAAAAGACCCGGACGGCAATGAGCAGGGCCGCGAGCTGGAGGATGGGATGGAGCCAGAGCATGATCGTCCTTGAAGCAGGTTATACGGTGGCGAGCAGGAGCGGGGCGAGCCCCAGGGGCAGGGACAGGTGCATGGCCGCCAGGGCGGGTTTATGCCGGTTGGCGGCGGCCAGCCAGGCGGCGAAGCCCCCGGCCAGGAGCAGTCCGGGCAGGACGATGCAGCGCAGGGAGGCCGGTCCGGCCAGGCCCGCGAAGCAGCCCAGTCCCACAAAATAGGCGGCCACCCAGACCGCCATGAGCCGGGCGCGGAAGACCGGCGGCAGGCCGACGTCGAGCAAGGCGAACCCGGCCCGGCCATAGTCCTCGCGGTGTTTTTCGGCCAGCAGCCAGAAATGGGGCACCTGCCAGAGATAGAATATCACGGCCACCCCGAGGATGTGCGGGTCGAGCCCCCCTCCCCCGGCGGCCAGCCAGCCGGTCACGGGCGGCGCGGCCCCGGCCACGCCCCCGGCCAGCAGGGCCATGGGCGAGACTCTTTTAAGCGGGGTGTACAGCCCGTTGTACACGGCCACCACGCCGAGCCCGGCGAGCAGCGTCGGCCACCCTCCGGCCAGAAAAAACAGGGCGAGCCCGGCCAGGCCGAACAGTCCGGCCCACGAAAGCCCAAGCGCGACGGTCATCCGCCCGGAGGCCAGGGGCCGATTGCGGGTGCGCTCCATGCGCGCGTCGCGCCCGCGCTCCTGGACCTGGTTCAGGGCCGAGCACCCGGAGCAGAGCAGAAAGGCCCCTGCCGCCGCCATGAAGGCGCGGCCGGAGCCGCCGTACAGCTGGCCGTGGTAGAGCGCGCCGAACAGGCTGCCCGCGGCCACGGCCAGGCTGACCCTGGGCCGGATGAGGGAGAAAACCATGGAAATGCGGTCCGGGATCATTCGGCGTCCTTCTTGCCCAGGGACCGAATGTAGCCGATGAGCTGGTCCACCGATCCCTCGTCCAGGTCGTCGAAGGCGGGCATTTCGTCGTCGTACCCTTCGGGCACGTCGGCCGACGGGTCAAGGATCGCCTTGCGGAGGTAGTCGTCGTCCGCCTTGAGCGCATACGGTTTGCCGTCCGAGGTCTTGCCCTTGCGCTCGCTGCCGTACAGGCCGAGGAAGGTCGGGCCCACGTCGTCCGCGCCGTCCGTGGTGTGGCACCCCAGGCAGCCGAGTTCGTCGGCCAGGGCCGCGCCCTTGTCCTTGCCCTGCCCGCCCTTGAGCAGGTAGGCGGCCATGATGTCCAGCTGGGCGTCGGAAAGTTCGTCGCCGTAGGGCGGCATCATATCGTCCCATCCCTTGACCAGGACCGCGCCCGGATCGCGCACGGACTGGCGGATGTATGGTCCGTCTGGCCGGATCTTCTTTTCCGTGCCGTCGGGCATGACCACGGTCTCCTCGCGGTTGCCCAGATCGAGCAGGCTCGGGGCCGCGTCCTCGGACAGGTCCATGGAGTGGCATTCGAAGCAGCCGAACTCCTCGAGCAGGGCCATGCCCAGCTCCTCTTCGGCGGGCTCCTCCTTGCCGTTCAGCCAGGCGTCGAAGTCCTCCTTTTCCACCACCCGCAGGAGGGTGATCATGTCCGCGTGCTTGAGACCGCAGTACTCGGCGCAGAAGATGTCGAAATCGCCCACGGTATCGGACTGCAGCCAGGCCTGGGTGTCCATGCCGGGCACCAGGTCCCACTTCACGCGCATGGCCGGGACATAGAAGGAATGAATCACGTCGCGGGTGGTCAGGGCCAGCTTGACCGGGGTGTCCACCGGGATGACCAGTTCCTTGGAGGTCTTGCCGTTGTCGTAGGTGAACCGCCAGGACCACATGCGCCCCTCCACGCCCACGACCATGGCCCCTTCGGGGATGGTGCGCATGGCCTTGAACGAGGTCCAGCCGGTCCAGAACAGGCCGAGCACGATGAGCGTGGGCAGCACGGTCCAGACGACCTCCAGACCGACCGAACCCTTGATGTCGGTGGCCTGCGGATTGCGCGTGTAGTGGTAGCGCCACAGGAAGTAGAGCATGGTCACGGTCACGGCCACCAGGATGAACACGGCGAATCCGAGGATGATCAGAAAGGCCTGGTCCACTCCCTGGGCGGCGGTGAAAATCTGCGGATACATCGTTCCCTGTCCCTGTATGCGTTCCTCCGGCAGTGGGCCGGGTTATCTGTTTGCGGTGTCGAAGAAGGTGAATCCGATGAAGATGGCCAGGATGACGAAGGCCACCAGGACCATGGTCTTGAGCGTCCGGTTCTCATACTTGAGGTGCATGAAGAAGAAGACCACCAGGGACGCCTTGATGGAGGCGATGGCCATGGCCACGACCACGTTGAGGAAGCCGAGGTGGATGGTCGAGACCTCCACGGTCACGGCCGTCAAGGCCATGAGCCCTGCCCATACGGCGATGAACAGGCCGTAGCCCGGTCCGTGGTGTTTCGTCTGTTCGTGCTCGTTCATGGCTGCGCCCGCCTAGGTGATGAGGTAATAGAGCGGAAAGAGGTATATCCAGATCAGGTCCACCAGGTGCCAGTACAGTCCGGCGTTCTCCAGGGCCACGAAATGGTCCGGGGTGCACGTCCCGGCCGAGATGCGGGTCCAGACCCACAGGAACACGCCCATGCCGATGATCACGTGCAGCCCGTGCAGCCCGGTCATGGTGTAGTACAGCGAAAAGAAGGCCTGCTTGCCCGGCTCCCATTGGACCAGGGTCTCGCTGCCGGGGTACAGCCCCGCGTGGATCTTGTGGGACCACTCGAAATACTTGATGACCAGAAAACAGCAGGCCAGGGCCAGGGTCAGGAGGATGAATCCCTTGGCCGCCCTGAGATTGCCCCGCTGCAGCCCGACCACGGACAGGGCCGCGAACAGGCTCGAGGTGATCAGGACCACGGTGTTGGTGGTCCCCATGGTCACGTCCAGGAGCTTGCTCGCCTCGTGGAACTCCGTGGGATAGCGGCCAAGGGTCACCGAGTAGAGCACGAACAGGCCGCCGAAGAGCAGGATCTCCGTGAACAGGAAGATCCACATGCCCATCTTGGCGCCCTGGTAGTCCCTATGCTCCATCATCGTCCCTCACTTTGCTGAAGTCGTAGGGCCCGTGGGTGACCACCGGCTCGGTGTCGAAATTGTGCGTGGGCGGCGGGGACGGCAGGGTCCACTCCAGGGTGGCCGCCTTCCACGGGTTGCGGCCCGCGGGCTCGCCCCGGTAGCGCGAACGGATCAGGTTCCAGAACATCAGCCCCAGACCGGCAAAGGTGATCCAGGAGCCGTAGGTGGACAACTGGTGCAGCGAGGTGAACTGCGGCAGGTAGTCGTAGTAGCGCCGGGGCATGCCCTCCAGCCCGAGCAGGTACATGGGAAAATACAGCCCGTTCAGGCCGACCACCAGGATGAGGGCCGCGACGATGGCCTGTTTGCGGTTGTACATCCGCCCGTACATCTTGGGAAACCAGTAGTGGATGGCCGCGAACATGCCGAACCCCGTGCCGCCGAAGATGACATAGTGGAAATGGCCGACCACGAAGTAGGTGTCGTGGACGTGCATGTCCGTACCGGCCGAGCCCAGTACCAGGCCGGTGATGCCGCCCATGGCGAACAGGAAGATGAAGCCGAGCGCGTAGATCAGCGGCGGCTCCAACCGGATGGACCCCTTGTACATGGTCGACAGCCAGTTGAAAACCTTGACCGCCGAGGGCACGGCCACGATGAAGGTCAGCAGCGAGAAGACCATGACCGCCGTGTCGGACATGCCGGACACGAACATGTGGTGCGCCCAGACCAGGGAGCCCGCGAACGCGATGGCCAGGCTCGAACCCACGATGGTCTTGTAGCCGAAGATGGACTTGCGGCAGAAGACCGGGATGATGTCCGAGATGACCCCCATGGCGGGCAGGATCATGATGTACACCGCCGGGTGGGAGTAGATCCAGAACAGGTGCTGGTAGAGGATCGGGTCGCCGCCCCGGGCCGGGTCGAAGATGCCCAGGCCGAGCAGCCGCTCGACGATGATCAGGAGCACGGTGATGGACAGGATGGGCGTGGCCAGGACCTGGATCCAGGCCGTGGCGTACAGGGCCCAGGCGAACAGGGTCAGCCGGGTCCAGGTCAGCCCCGGCGCGCGCAGCCGGTGGATGGTGACGATGAAATTCAACCCCGTGAGGATGGACGAGAAGCCGAGGATGAACACCCCGGCCACGGCCACGGACACGTTGGTGGTGGTCACGGCCGAGAACGGCACGTAGAAGGTCCAGCCCGTGTCGGGCGCGCCCCCGCCGGTGAACAGCGAGATCAGCGCCGTGGCCCCGCCGATGGCGTAGAGCCAGAACGAGAACGTGTTCAGCCTCGGGAAGGCCACGTCCTCGGCCCCCAGTTGCAGGGGCAGGAAGAGGTTGCCGAAGGCCGCCGGGATGGACGGTATGACCACGATGAAGATCATGATCACCCCGTGCAGGGTGAAGATGGCGTTGTAGGCCTGCTGCCCGATGAAATCCTTGCCCGGCCAGAAGAGCTCCAGCCGGATGACCAGCCCGAGCAGCACGCCGACCGCGAAGAAGGCCGTGATGCACCACAGGTAGAGCATGCCGATGCGCTTGTGGTCCAGGGTGAACAACCACTCGCGCACCCAGGACTTGCCGCCCGGCGCCATGAAGCCGGGACTCACCGCGTCCGTCGCCATCTAACGCCTCTTCTTTTTCTTGCCGCCGAGCAGCAGCCAGGCCAGGAAGACCGCCACGAACCCGACGATGGTGAACCCGGAAACGCGCAGGATGTCGAAGACGTAGCGCCGCCCCTGGGGATCATAGTTGTAGCAGAACGAGAGCAGCCGCTTCACGGACAGGCCGGTCTGGCCCCGGGCCGCCTCGGTGCCCGCCATGGTGATGTCGAACGGCAGGAAGCTGGTCCCGTACAGGTAGCGGACCACCTTGCCGCCAGGGGCCACCGCGATGGCCGCCACCGGATGGGCCCACAGCCCGCCCTGCTTCTTGACCGTGTAGCCGACGGCCTTGAGCGTGGCGTCGATGGACGCCTCGTCGCCGGTCAGAAAGGTCCAGTACTGGGCCGGGAAGGCGTCGCCCGCGATGGCCGTGTAGTTGCGCTTGGCCCGGGCCGCGTCCTTTGCGGTCTCGCGCGGGTCGAAGCTCAGGGAAACCACCTTGAGCTCCTTGCCGGGCTGAAGCTTCACCTCGGGCAGGATGGAGGCCACCGAGCCCTGGAGCAGGCTGCACACGTCCGGGCAGCGGAAATAGATGGGCAGCAACAGGATCGGCGCGTCGGACAGCTCGAGCAGGGTCACCCGGTTGCCCTCGGAGTCGGAGAACGGCACGTCCGGGAGCTGCGCCCCGAGGTGCTCCTCGATGCCCACCGGGAGGTCGGCCTCTTCGGCCTCCTCCATCATCCTGGCGTGATCGTGGACCGCGTCCATGGGCTGGTCGCCCATGTCGTGGCCTGTCGAGTCATGTTCGCCCATGGCCGGAGCGCCGCCGTCATGGCCGCTCTGTTCCGGGGCCGACTGCGCCGGCGCGGCGCCCATGTCCATGCCGTCGGTCCCGCCGGTCGCCCAACAGGGGGCGGCCAGCAGGACGACGAGCACGAGCGTCCCGATAAGGTAACGCATACGTCTGCCCTAGAGGGAACCGATGTAGGCGCCCAGGGCCTTGATCTCTTCCGGAGCCAGCTTGCCGGCCACGCGCTCCATGGTCCGCTTCTTGGCCCCGCCGTAGGTGCCGTCCTTGTAGCCCGTGAGCTTCATTTCGATTTCCTGGGCGGTCTGGCCCTTCAGGACCACGTTGCCGCCCGCTTTGGAAGACTCGCTGCCGTCGCGGTGGCAGGCCGCGCAATGCTTCTTGTAGAATTCCCCGCCGTCCACGGCGAAAGCGGCGGTCACGCCGAAACAACACACGATGGTCAACACAGCCAGCAATTTTTTCATGTCGTCCTCAAAGATAGAGCTAATGGTTTGATCTTAATTCCTATTCGCCACAATAACCACTTTTCATTTTTTTTCAAACCACCGTCGCACAAAAATAACGGCCGGTTTGGCACGCTTTTGACGAGAATCAGCCGCCTTCTCGATATTCTAATAGCTTATTTTACTTCAGACGTAGTATAGCATGACCAAATCGGGTCTCCGAGGCCCGGCAAAGTAGATTTGGAGGGACTCTATGGGCATTAAATGGAAATTGCTGTTGATTACTGGGCTGCCGGTTTCCGCCATTCTGATCATCTTCGCGGTGGGGATAACCAGTTTCAACATACTCAACTCGAACATGGTGGCCGTCAACGGACTGCACATGGACCGGGCCACCATGATCGACGCCGACCGTGACGCCTACCAGGCCCAGGTGGCGATCATGAAGGCCGAAACCGCCCCCTCGGGGGAAGCCCTGAATGCCAACAAGGCTGCCTGCGCGGAAAACATGCAGCAGACATGGGACAGAATCACCGGACCGGCCAAGGGGTTCACCCCGAACATGGACGGTGACTTCAATCAGTTCAAAACCGACTTCAAGTCCTGGGAAAAGGCCAATAACACCATTTTGGCACTGACCGACGAGACCCTGACCGCCAACCTGGCCCGCGCCGAGGCGGAAAAGGCGGCCCTGGGCTCCTTCGACGCCATGCGCGAGGTCGTCAACGAACTCGGCGAAATCGCGGACAACCGGCTGAAGAATCCCCTGCTGGGCGAGGCGGAGCGCATACGCACCGAACAGGCCCTCTCCCTGATCCTCAACGCCGACCGCGACGCCTACCAGGCCTACGTGGCCCAGCTGTTGATCATCCGCACTCTCGACCCCGCGGTGATCAAGGACGAGGCCGAATCCTTCGCCGAGAACCTGGGCCAGACCCGCGACCGCGTGACCAAGGGGGTGCAACTCCTCGGCGCCGAAGGACAGCGGCTAGAAAAGACCTTCCTGACCCAGCTTGACACCTGGGCCGCGCACAGCCGGAAGGTGGTCGACCTGTCCACGGCCAACGCGGACAAGAATCTCAGGCGGATCACCCTGCTGAGTGAGAGCGAAAAGACCTTCGAGGCCATGCGCGACTCCATCGACCGCCTCGGCCAGGCCCAGGTGGAACGGGTCGACGCCGAACTGGCCGCCCTCGGCGCGGTGGTCGACCGGACCATCTGGACCTACGTGATCATCTCGCTGTTGTTCACCCTGGCCTCGGTGGTGATCACCCTGATATTCTCCTCCAGAATGGCCAGCATCATGAAGCGGGCCGCGGGCGTGGCCGAAGCCCTGTCCGGCGGCGACTTCACCGTGCGCCTGGAAGTGGACCGCAAGGACGAGATCGGCCAGTTGGCCCTGGCCATCGGCACCATGATCGACAAGCTCAGGAAGATCGTCTTGGAGGTCCAGGACTCGGCTTCCAACGTGGCCTCCATCTCCGAAGAGCTGGCCGGTTCCTCCCAGACCATGAGCCAGGGGGCCACCGAACAGGCCGCCGCCGTGGAAGAGGTCTCCGCCTCCATGGAACAGATGTCCTCCAGCATCAGCCAGAACTCCGAGAGCTCCAGCAAGACCGGCGAGATCGCCGTGCGCACCGCCGACGAGGCCCGCAAGGGCGGCGAGGCCGTGCGCCAGACCGTGGAAGCCATGACCCAGATCGCGGAAAAGATCTCCATCATCGAGGAGATCGCCAGGCAGACCAACCTGCTCGCGCTGAACGCGGCCATCGAGGCCGCCCGCGCCGGCGAGCAGGGCAAGGGATTCGCCGTGGTCGCGGCCGAGGTGCGCAAGCTGGCCGAGCGCAGCGGCACCGCCGCCGCCGAGATCGGCGAGTTGTCCGCCTCCAGCGTGGAGGTGGCCGCCCGGGCCGGGAAGATGCTCGACTCCATCGTCCCGAGCATCGAAGAGACCGCCGAACTGATCCAGGAAATCTCCGCGGCCAGCAACGAGCAGAACGCGGGCGCCGCCGAGATCAACGGGGCCCTGCAGCAGCTGGACTCCGTGGTCCAGACCAACGCCAGCTCCTCGGAGGAGATCGCCTCCACAGCCGAGGAGTTGTCCTCCCACGCCGTGCAGCTCGAAGCGACCATGGCCTTCTTCAACCTCGGCTACGGTTCCAGCGGAGCCCTGCCCGCGGCTCAAGGCAAGCCCAAGCCCGCCATGCTCCCCCAGGGCGGCAAGCACGCGGCCCCGAAGCCTATCGCGGGCATGGACCTCGAGCTGGACGAAGGGGACGACGCCTTCGAGCGGTTCTAACGCCCATAGCATAGTCCCTTACAAGGGCGGTCCCGATTCCGAGGCCGCCCTTTTTCGCGCCCGTATCGATAGAGGGGCAGCAAGCCCGTCCAGCTGAAAAAACGATTCTCTCTATCCATGAAAAATGGAAAAATCGGCCATCCGTACTCCATCAATCGTGGACCGGGTCGATTGCCTACGACGACACTCCGGTTTTGGTCACATTTTTTTCATCAATTAAAACATGTGACTATGAACTTTATTTTCTCAACTTCAATGGCATGTCCCTTGCTTCGTATAATGCACATTCCTGATTGGAGGATGCAATGAAGAGACGTAGCGACACGAACGGGAAGAAGCGACTCGGCATGGCCGCCGTGGAGATGGCCATGCTGTTGCCGATCTTCCTGATGCTCCTGATGGGCGTGATGGATATGGCCCGGCTGTTCTGGACCCAGGGAGTGGTCCGGGACGCCGCCTTCGAAGGGGCGCGCATGGCCGTGCTCAACGAGACCACCCTCGACCAGATCAAGGCCGTGGTTCAGAAGGAGCTGACCGCCGGAGGCGTGAGCCAGCAGTCCTCGGTGGAGGTCGGGCCGCGCGAGCCGTCCGAGCCCGTGGACGTGACCGTGTCCGTGCCCTTCGAGTTTCTGGTCATCGACAACCTGATCCCGTCCATGGCCGACAGGTGCAGCCAGGTGGCGGCCACGGCCGTCATGACACACGAGAGGTAGCCATGCGCAAGAACACCGACAGCAAGCACGGCAGCGCGGTCATCGAATTCGCCCTGCTCATGTCCCTGCTCCTGGTCCCGTTGCTGGCCGGAATCTGGGACGCGGCCAAGATGATAGATATGAACCAGATTTTGACCCGGGCCGCCCGCGAGGGCGTGATCCTGGCCTCGCGCGGGGACGACCCGGCCGAGACGGTGCTGGCCTACGTGGCCGCCGAGGGGCTGTCCACGGACAACCTGACCGTGTCCGTGGAGCTGGGCCCGGACGACCGCGAACTCGGCCAGGAGGTCGCGGTCTCCCTGAATTACAACTTCGCGGACAGCACCGTGTACCCCTGGGAGAATCTCATGCCCGGCGGGATGACCACGGTGGCCCGCGCCAAGATGGAGTAACGGCCATGCGCAACTTTCTCCGCAGACTGAACGAAGAACGAGGCTTCGCCACCGTGATGGTCAGCATGTGCATGGCCGCGCTCATGGGGTTGACCGCCCTGGCCGTGGACCTCGGCCGGGCCTACCTCAAGCGCAGCGCCCTGCAGACGGCGGCCGACGCCGGGGCCCTGGCAGGGGCCAACTCCCTGCTGGCCGAAGGCCGGGACATCGAGAAGCTCCGCCTCATCGTAACCAACTACGCCGTCCGTAACCTGACCGAGGCGGACGCCCCGGCCAAGGCCCTGACCGACGCGGACATCGTCTTTCTGCGCGACGGCGTGCCCGATGAGCAGGAGCCCAACCAGGTGGAGGTGACCATCACCCTGTCCGGCCAGCGCGACAACGCCTTTCCCCTGTACTTCGGCAAGGCCGTGGGCAAGCCCGCCATGGACATCGTCGTGACCTCGCGCGCCGGGCTGGCGGGCATGTGCTCGAGCAAGTGCGCCAAGCCCTTCGTGGTGCCCACCAAGTACGAGTGGGACGACGAGGCCGCGCCCGGAACCAAGTACTACCAGAACGGGACCCTGGACGTGGAGAGCCCGCAGGAAATGGGCACCGTCAACGTGCTCGGCTACACCCAGGACGACGTGGGCACCCAGATCATCATCAAGCCCGGCGACCCGAGCCTGACCATCGTGCCCGGCCAGTACAACCTGGTGGACCTGCCGCCCGTGAACAAGGGCGACCCCATCACCGGCGCGGCCATGGTCAAGGAGAACATCGAGGGCTGCACCGGCTCCAACAGCTACGCCACCGTGGCCCCGGGCGACGAGCTGCTGCTCGAGCCCGGCAACTCCGCCGGGCCGGTCAAGGCCGGGACCTCCATCCTCATCGGGCTGGACCCCTACGCCGCCTGGGACGAATCCACCAACGCCATCGAGGGCAGCTCCTTCAGCGATCCCCTGGACAGCCCGCGCGTGGTCATCATCTCCTTCTACGACCCCCGCAACCCTCCCAGCGGCGGGCGCAACACCCTGACCGTGTACGAGATGGGCGCCTTCTTCATCGAGTCCGTGGACAGCTCGGGCAACGTCCAGGCGCGGTTCATCAACACCGTGGCCGTGGACCCCGATACCGACGGCTCGGACTGCCTCCTGCGCATCAGCCGGTTGATGCTCGATTCGAGCAGGCAATAGCCGCCCTCCCCCCCCCGTTTCACCCCATAAAAGGACGCCGGCCGACATGGCCGGCGTCCTTGTCTCAAGTCGGACAATACCTCCTCTTTCAGGAGGAAAATATCCGTTAACCCCGCCGTTGAGCCAAATCCGGGGTTATTTTGGCTATTTTACTGCAAAATAACGAACCCGTCCGGTCTGAAATACCCATTTAACTCTGAAAAGAATGGACTATTTTCTTGCCATGTGCTTATACATAGCTCTGTCTCAGGCCAAGAGGTTGCGGTTAGCAGGGAACATACTGAAATGTATGGATATTCCCTGTAAAACTATGCCTTGAGCCTGGGATTTCAGCTGGTATCAGCAACGGAATCGAGGGTGCACTTCGGGAAGGGATGCACTTCCAGGTTCGGACGGTGCAGACCGCCGGACCGCCTCGGATCCCTGGGAGTCGAAAGTCAGTGGCGGCGATCCCGGATAGATCGCTCATGGAGGGGGGTCGCCACCTGTCACGGGTCATCCCTTGGGTTCAGTCACACCCCGCCGGGCTGCGCACAGTAGGCCCGGCGGATGGCTGTAATCCGGTGACCCGACCGGGATGGCCCGCAGCGACCGCCGCCCGACGATCACGACCCCGCGTTGAATGAACGGTCTCGCCTCCAGGGCGGGATGATTATTTGCCGCTCCCCCGCGGAGCGGTGTCACAACACAAGGGGGTGCTATGGGAAAAATCTCCTCATGGGATTGGGAACCCGGCCAGAAAACGGTCGTTAAATCCCTCTCCCTCCTCGAAGGACACGAATGGCAGGAAGAGCCGTACGTCTCGCCCGACGGCGAGACTTTCGTCGCGATCGTCAAGGTCGGCGACGGCGAATTCTCCGTTCGCACCAACGACTCGGTCTGGGAAGCCACGTTCGAAAAGATCTGGTATCCGAAATTCTCCCCTGACGGCCGCCTGACCGCCATCTGCCAGCAGGACATGGAATGGGTCCTGGTCGTGGACGGCGAAGCCATGGGCGAGACCACCGACTACATCTGGGACACCATGTTCAGCGAGGACGGCTCGGTCATCGCCACCATGTGCAAGTCCATGGAGCGGTACGGTATCTGTCTCAACGGCGAGCCTTGGGAAACCCTGTATGAAAACGCCAACATGCCCGCTCTGTCCAAGGACGGTGCGCACTCCGCCGCCGTGATCCAGGCCGAAAGCCTGGCCGCCGCCGACCTCGAAGGGTTCAAGCGCGGCGTGTACACCGTGGCCGTGGACGGCGAGCCCTGGAAGGGCCGCTACGTGAACATCTGGAACCCGGTGTTCAACAATGCCGGCGATTCCCTGGCAGCCACCTGCCGGACCACGGTGTACGACCACACCGTGGTGGTCGACGACAAGCCCTGGGCCAAGTCCTACAACCAGGTCTGGGAGCCGGTCTTCTGTCCCAAGGACGGCGGCGTGGCCGCCCCGGTCCGCGTGGCCGGCAAATGGGGCGTGGACAAGGACGGCCAGACCCTGTGGGAACCCCGCTACGTCCAGTGCCTCTACCTCCAGTACGACGCTTCCGGCGAGAAGCTGTGGGGCGTGGTGGCCACCAGCTACGGCCAGTTCACCGCCTGCGTGAACAACGCCGCCTGGAACGAGACCTGGCCCACCGTGTCCGACCTGGTGGTCAGCCCCGACGGACAGCGCGCCGCCGTCCTGGCCTCCAACTGCAACGAGGACTTCCGCATCGTGGTGGACGGCACTCCCTGGTCCGGCACCTACGACATGGCCTGGCCCGCGGTCTTCTCCCCGGATTCCAAGACCGTCGCCGCCAAGGTGGAAAAGAACGGCAGATTCCGGATTCTGGTCAACGGCAAGTCCTATGAACGGGACTTCGACGCCGTGTGGCCGCCGATATTCAGCGAGGACGGCACCAAGGTGCTCATCCGCGCCATCGAGAACAACAGCTACATCCGCATCGTCGCGGAAGTATGCGACTTCTAAGGGGGAGCAGATATGACTGATCTTTATGTCTTCGCCACCGGCCCCCTCGCCTGGATCGCCTTCGGCATCTTCATCCTGGGCGCCATCTACCGGCTGGTCAGCATGTATTCGCTGGCCAAGGCCAAGGACGGCTCCTCCATCGCCTACATGAGCTGGTACTACGGGCTCCGCTCCATCGTCATGTGGATGATCCCGTTCAAGTCCATGGGCTGGAAGTCCGATCCCCTGATGACCGTGACCACCTTCATCTTCCACCTCTGCTTCCTGCTCGTGGCCGTGTTCCTGGGTGCGCACGTCGTCCTGTGGAATACCGCGTTCGGCATCTCCATCCCGAGCCTGCCCTCGCAGTTCGGCGATATCGTCAGCTTCGTGGCTTTGGCCTGTTGCGCCGTCTTCGCGTACCGCCGCTTCGCGCTGCCGCACGTCAAGGGCGTCACCCGCTGCCAGGACTGGTTCGCCCTGGTCCTCGTGGCCCTGCCGTTCATCACCGGCGTCCTGGCCTACCATCAGGTCGGTTCGCCCCTGGTCATGACCACCCTGCACGTCCTCTCCGGTGAACTGCTGATCGCCCTGATCCCGTTCACCCGCCTGAGCCACGCGCTATTCGTCCTGTTCACCAGGGCGTACATGGGTTCCGAGTTCGGCGGCGTCCGCCATGCCAACGACTGGTAGGCCAAACCATACAGTAACGCGAGGTACGAATAATGAGTCACATAGCTGACAGAATCATATCCGATGTCGGGCTTGAAGCCGGCGTCGCCGCGCTGACCACCGAAAAGATCGAAAAGGTGGTCACCCGGATGCTCAAAGGTGAAACCGGTGCCAAACTCCGGGCGTACAGGGAGACGTGCATGCGTTGCGGCCTCTGTTCACAGGGCTGCCACTACTACATGTCCCACGACGCCGACCCGAGCTACTCGCCGGTGAACAAGGCCACCGAGACCATGTACGAACTGATGGACAAGAAGGGCAAGGTCTCGCCCCAGCGGATCTACGAGATGGCCCAGATGGCCTACACCGAATGCAACCTCTGCAAGCGGTGCGCCCACTACTGTCCCATCGGCATCGACACCGGCTACATCATGTCCATGGTGCGCCGCATCTGCTACCTACTGGACGTGGTCCCGCAGTACATCCGCGATACCGCCCACTCCCACGCCTCGACCATGAACCAGATGTGGGTCAAGGACGACGAGTGGATCGACTCCCTGCAGTGGCAGGAGGACGAGGCCCGCGACGAGTTCCCGGACCTGCGCATCCCGCTGGACAAGGAAGGGGCCGAGGTCTACTACTCGGTCATCGCCCCGGAACCCAAGTTCCGGACCCAGCTCATCTACCAGGCCGCGGCCATCATGAACGCCGCGGGCATCGACTGGACCATGCCGTCGCACCCGGGTTGGGACAACTCGGACATGTGCATGTTCGTGGGCGACTACGAAAACATGGGCCGCCTCAAGCGCGCCCACTACGAATCGGCCCAGAAGCTGCGCGTCAAGCGCATCGTCATGGGCGAGTGCGGGCACGCCTTCCGGTCGGTCTACGACATGGGCAACCGCTGGCTCGGCCACAAGCAGATGCCGGTTCCGGTCAACCACGCCATCGAGTTCTACTGGGAGCTGATCAACGAGGGCAAGATCAAGATCACCCACCAGTACGAGAACCCGGTGACCATCCAGGACCCGTGCAACATCATCCGCGGCAAGGGCCTCATGGACAAGCTGCGCGACGTGGTCCACTTCCTTTGCAAGGAAGTGGTCGAGATGACCCCCAACCGCGA
Source organism: Pseudodesulfovibrio sp. lm2024 (assembly GCF_051175575.1). NCBI lineage: Bacteria > Pseudomonadati > Thermodesulfobacteriota > Desulfovibrionia > Desulfovibrionales > Desulfovibrionaceae > Pseudodesulfovibrio > Pseudodesulfovibrio sp. lm2024. The sequence goes on along the minus strand of NZ_CP195092.1, from coordinate 896,308 downwards.
GCACAACTACTGCTGCTGCGCGGGCGGCGGCGTGATCAACTGCGGGCCGCCGTTCAAGAACACCCGCATGACCGGCAACCGCGTCAAGGCCGAGCAGCTCAAGGCGACCGGCGTGCACGACGTGGTCATCCCGTGCCACAACTGCCACGGCGGCATCGAAGACATCATCGGCTATTACGATCTCGGGATGCACGGCAAGTTCGTCAGTGACCTCATTTACGAATTGATGGAAAAACCGGAACTCTAGGAGGACGCCATGAAAAAGAATACCTTCACCCTCGCGGCCTCCATGCTGACCGTCATCCTGCTGGTTGTCGTGTACATGGCCCCCACGGCCTTTTCCCAGGACGACATGACCCAGGTGCCCGCGGACGGCTTCGCCAAGCTGGAGCGTCCCCGCGTGCCCTTCATGCATGACGCGCACAACGAAAAGGCCGGCCTGGAAGACTGCGTCGTCTGCCACCATTCCAAGAACGACGACGGCACCCGCAACATGGAGGAATCCTCCGAGGGCGAGCCGTGCAGCTCCTGTCACGCCGAGAAGCGCGACGACGGCGGCACCCCGCTCATGCGCGCCTACCACCTCCAGTGCCAGGGCTGCCATGAAAAGGAAGGCAAAGGCCCCGTAGCCTGCGCCGAGTGCCACGTTAAATGATGAGATAGACCCCCGAAATAATGAAGGCGGCTCCCTGACGGGGGCCGCCTTCTTTTTTTCGGGGTCTAGTGGGGGGGGGGGCGGCTTCCGATAGCGGGCCATCTGCACATTTTTTCCGGTCGCGCCAATCCTCACGTAGACGGCTACGCTGCGGTTGTCGCGACCGGAAGAAAATGCACAGCTGACCCACTCTCGAAAGCCTTGTGCGAGCGCGGGGGAAAGAGCCGCTGTCGGGTGCTGCGCACCCGAATCACTCCAGATGAATGAAGGATTATAGACCACTGACTCAGAAATGAACCGAAGGCTTTTATTTAACGCCCGCCCCGCGAAGCGGATAGAATAAGTTTAGGAGGGCGAGAGGAGGTTGGGGGGTCCAGGGGGGAAGGGGGAGAGAGGGCACCCTTTGGAAAAGGGCTTCCCTCTCTCCCCCTTCCCCCCTGGCCGCCGGAGGCATCAATCGAACAGTTTGAAGTCGTTGAGGAAGCGTTCCTTGCGGCGGGCGACGGCGGCTTCGTCGGACATGATCATGTCGAGTTGGCGGGTGTGGGTGATGAGGTAGCCGATGATCTTGAGGCGGTTGCCCATGGTATCGTGGTCGAGGCCTTCGACGCGGGCGAACATGTTGTCCTGTCGCACGCGTACGCGGAAGTCGAACATCTCCAGGAGGTCGCCCACGAACCGGGCGCGGCGGATGCGGCGCTCCATGTTGGCGGCCCCGCCCTTGAACTGGAACGAGGCGTAGTTCTCGCTGATCCGGTCGCCCACCAGGGCCTCGACCCCGCAGAAGTGGAAGCCGAAGCGGGACTGGAGCGAACAGTAGTTCCTGGAGACCATGAAATAGTTCTTCTGGGTGTAGCGGGTGCCTGCGGACGGCACCAGGTCCGGGTTCATGGTGGCCTCGAACATGACCGACATGAGTCCTCGGCCGTGGACCGGCGGCGGGCCTTCCCAGGGCACGGCCTGCATGCCCTCCCAGAGCATCCGCATGGGATAGGAGACGATGTGGTCGAGCAGGATGCAGCGGTCCTTGCGCTCCTGGCCCTCGGGCGAGAACCCGTCGTCCAGGTTGAGGATCCAGAACTGCTTGGGCACGTCGCAGATGAGCTGGCGGCTGGCGGCCTCGATGTAGTCGTCATGGGTGCCGAACTCGAACATGACGTTCACGGCCCGTTCGTGGCAGTAGCGCATGACGTCGTGCAGGGTCCGGCAGTTGGCGGGCTTGAACTCCGGGGACTCCGGGTTGGTCAGGTTCAGGCGGACGATGTGGCGGGCGGCCTTGCGCAGCGCGCCCTGGACCGGGCTGCCGCGCATGATCCGCTGCCGGGGATGCTCCTTGAGCAGGGGTTCCACCGCGCCTTCGTAGACCGCCCGGCCCTCGGCGTCCACGGTCAGGATGCGGCCGTTCTCGAACCGGCCCACCGCGTCCTTGACCCCGAACAGGGCCGGGACGCCGAATTCGCGGGCCACGTTGGCCAGATGCCCGGCCATGCCGCCCTGCTCGGAGATGAGCGCGCTGGCCCGGTCCAGGAGGGCCGCCCGGCTGGGCAACGCCTGGCGCAGGATGAGCACACCGCCGTCCGGGAAGGTCAGGGCGTCCACGTCCTTGCGCAGGGTGAAGGCCGGGCCCACGCCCACGCCCGGACTGGCCGTCCGTCCGCCGGTCAGCACCGGCTCCGGCAGGTGGGCGGCGGGCGGGGCCACGCCGTCCGAGGCGACGCGCATGAGCGGGCGGCACTGGAGGAGATGGAAGGTGCCGTCCGGGGTCATGGCCCACTCGATGTCCTGCGGCGTGCCGAAATGCTCCTCGATGCGCACGGTCTCGCGGGCCACGAGCAGGGCCTGCTCCTCGGTCAGGGACGGTTGCGAGCCCATGTCTCCGGTCAGCTCCTCGCGGCACACGCCCTCATGCTGGCTGCACACGTACATGTCGGCCTTCTCGGCCACGTGGACCTCTTCCACGCGCAGGGGGTCGCGGGCCACGATGAACTCGTCGGTCCCGGCCGTGCCGTCCACCACGGGCTTGGGCAGCCCCCAGACCGAGCTGATGGACACGCGGTCGTCGCGCACGTTGACCGGATTGCCGGAATAGGCCACGCCCCCGGCCACGGCCTCGACCATGGTCATGCAGCCCACGGACATGGCCACGTCGTCGTCGCGGATGCCGTGGCTCAACCGGTAGGCCATGGCCTGCCGGGAATATTTGGAGGCGACCACCTCCTTGTAGGCGTCGAGCAGGGAGGAGCGGTCCACGTTGAGCACGGACCGGTACTGGCCCGCGAAGGAGGAGCCCTCGATGTCCTCGCCCAGCGCGCTGGAGCGCACGGCCAGGTCCGGGGGTTCGCCGAGCCGCTCGGCCAGCCGGTCGTAGGCGGCCAGGATGGCCGAGGCCAGGTCGTCGGGCAGGCGGGTCTCCATGATCAGCTGCATGATGCTGGACGAGGCCTGGAACACGGACTCGCGGTCGTCGCCCGCCATGGTCTGGATGAGCCGGTCGATTTCCGTGCCGAGCCCCTGGCTCTGGGCGAACCGCTGGAAGGCGGCCACGGTGACCACGAAGCCGGACGGGATGCTCAGGCCGAGGCTCGAACCGGCCTCGCCGAGCATGGCCATCTTGGGGCCGCACAGGTCGGCGTGGTCGCGGTTGACCTCGGCGAGGTCGATGACCGGCTCGCCGCCCACGGCGTGGCTCTCCGGCTCCAGCTCCTCCATGATCCGATCGTTGATGGCCTGCATGGCCGCGACCAGGTCGTCGTGGCCCTGGGTCTCCAGCTCGCCCAGGTGGCGGACCATCTGGTAGATGGAGGTGGAAATGCGCGTGCACAGGGTGCGCACGAAGTGCATGCCGTAGGGAGTGAAGCCGCGCAGGGCCTCCTCCAGCTCGCCCATGAGTTCGTGGGCGCGGGTGTTGGCCTGGATGAGCAGCCGGAAATGGTCGTAGCGCGTGGCGAACACGCGGCGCATCTCGGCCCGCTCCTCGGGGGTCTTTTCCTTCTTGCGGAAGCGCAGCCAGTCGAACAGGCCCATGGGGTGTCGTCCTTCGGGAACAGCCTAGGTCAGGGTCGCAGGGTTCATGGGGTGGGGCGATGGAAAGGGCGCGGGAAAAGCCGTGGTCACTCGCCGCCGGCCCGGGCCGCGATGCGGTCCTCGTGGTACCGCTTGCGCTTGAAGGCGTCCTCGAGCTTGTAGAGCAGCTCCTCGAACTCCACGGGCTTCATCAGGTAGTCGAACGCCCCGAGCTCCATGCCCCGGATGGCGATCTCCATGCTGGCGTGGCCCGTGAGCATGACCACCTCGATGAGCGGATTGACTTCCTTGATCTTGTGCAGGGCGGTCAGCCCGTCCATGCCGGGCATCTTCACGTCGAGCAGGACCACGTCCGGCCGGCACGTCTCCAGCATGGCCAGGGCCTCCTCGCCCGAGCCCGCCTGCTCCACGTCCATGCCCCGGCGCTTGAGCCGCTTGCACAGGGTGTTTCGGAAGGATTCCTCGTCGTCCACGAGGAGCGCTTTCATATCGGCCATGGGCCACTCCCGTCTCGTTGTCGTTTCCGGCTACCCGGCCACGGCTTCCCCGACCTTTTCGAGGAGGTCGTCCAGGTCGCACGGCTTGAGCAGGTAGTCGAAGGCGCCGGACTTGACGCCTTCCCTGGCCGCCTGCTCCGAGCCGTGGCCGGTGAGCATGATGACCGGCATGTCCGGCACCATCTTCTTCATTATCTGCAAGACCTCTATGCCGTCCATATCGTCGAGCTTGAGATCGAGCACGGCCACGTCGAAATCGTTGTCCCGGAGCACCCGGATGGACTCCGCGCCGCTGCCCGCCGTGGTCACGAGGTAGCCGCGCTTGCCCATGCGCTTGGCCAGCACATCGAGAAAGCCGAGCTCGTCGTCGACCAGAAGCACGCGGATGGGCGTATCAGCCATGGCGGTCTCCCCTAGTCGCCCCGGCGCAGGACGATGTGCCTGGCCCGGGCCTCCAGGATCTTGTTCTCGTGCGCCTCCTTCTTGTCCTGGGCCTCGCCTATCTTGGCCATCAGGCTCTCGAGATCGCACGGCTTCATCAGGTAGTCGAAGGCCCCGGACTTCATCCCCTCGATGGCCGACTCCACGGTGGCGTGGCCGGTCAGCATGATCACCTCCACCAGGGGGTGGTCCGCCTTGATCCGCTTCAGGGCCTCGTTGCCGTCCATGCCCGGCATCTTGACGTCGAGCACGACCACGTCGAAATAGATGTCGCCCTTGTCCAGGGCGCTGAGCGCCTGCGGGCCGTCGTAGGCCACGCCCACGGTGTAGCCCCGGTTCTCCAGCCGCTTGGCCATGGTGTCCACAAAACCCTTTTCATCGTCCACGAGCAATACTCTGGCAGGCATGTCGCCCTCCCGTTGGTTGCCTTACCGTTACGCCTCCGGGGCACCGGCCCCGTCGGCCCCGTTGGCCGCGCCCTCGCCGCCGTTTCCGCCGTTCTTTCCGGCGGGCAGGCTGATGGTGAAGGTGGTGCCCCGGCCCACGGCGGAATCCACGGAGATGGTCCCGCCCAGCTTGTTGATGATCCCGTAGATGATGGACAGGCCCAGCCCCGTCCCCTTGCCCACGGGCTTGGTGGTGAAAAACGGATCGAAGATGCGCGACAGGTTGGCCTCCGGGATGCCGGAGCCGGTGTCCGACACCTGGGCCACGACCGTGTCGCCCTCCTGGCGGGTGATGATATCCAGGTCGCCGCCGCCCGGGTCCATGGCGTCGATGGCGTTGTTGACCAGGTTGAGGAAGACCTGCTGCATCTCGGACGGGCTGGCCTCGATGGGCGCGATGTTGTCGCCCAGGCTGGTCTCGATGACCACGTTGGCGTACTTGGCCCGCTGCCCGGACAGCTCGGCGATCTCCCGGACCAGCTCGTTGAGGTCGAACGACATGACTGTGGGGTCGATCTTGCGGGCGAAGGACAAGAGCTTGTGGGTGATCTCCTTGCAGCGCGCCCCTTGGGTGCGGATCTGGTTCAGGGCCCGCTGGACCTCGCGCTCGTTGTCGTCCCTGGACAACCCCTCTTCCAGGAGGTCCTGGATCCAGCCCGCCTCCTCGACCATGATGGCCACCGGATTGTTGATCTCGTGGGCGATGCCCGCGGCCAGCTCGCCGACGCTCGCCAGCTTGCCCGCCTCGATGACCTGCTCGTTCATGATCTCCTTGGCCGCGTCCGCCTTGGCCACCTTGCGGGCCATGCGGCGGCTCATGAGAAAGGCCATGACCGTGATGGCCAGGCCGCCCAGAAACAGGATGCCGATGGCCAGGTCGCGGCTGCGGTTCAAGGTGGCGAAGGCGTCGTCCGCGTCCTGCTGGTAGACCATCAGCCAGTCCCCGTCCTTGATCGGGCTGGTCACGAAGATGGTCTCGCGGTGGGTGGCCGGGTTGTCCATGACCGCCATGGCCGCCCGGCCGTGCACCTGGTCCGCCCCGCCGGTCAGGGACCGGGCCAACTCGCGCAGGAACGGGACCTCGGCGGACATGTCCCGGCGCGGGGTGGTCTGGAACTTGCCCTCGCGGTTGATGATGTAGGCCATGCCGGTCTCGCCGATGCGGATGTCCTCCACCAGCCGGTTGAAGGCGATGAAGTCCAGGGTGGAGCGCAGGACCCACTCGCGCCCCTCTGCGCGCATGCGCAGGGCGATGATGAAGTGCGGCACGCCGCGCATGCCCAGTCCCACGTCGCTGACGTGGACCGTCTTTTCGCGCACGGCCTTGAACCACGGCTCGCGGGAGTAATCCAGTCCCTGTAGCTGGAACGGGCCGGAATAGGCCACCTGGATGCCGTTCTCGTCGATGAGCCCGAGGTCCACGAAGTCGGTGCCGTGGCCCAGGGTCAGGGCGTCGTGCAGGGCCCGGATGCCCGAGGGCGTGGCCAGGTGGCCGAGGTCGATGACCTTGGCCAGGACCCGGATCTCGGACATTTTCTCGTCCAGGTAGGAGTTGATGGTCTGGTCGTGTTTGAGGACCAGTTCGCGCAGGTGGGCCTCGACCTTCTCCTCGTAGGCCACGCTGTACTGGTATCCGGCGATGAGCACGACCACAAGCAGCGGGGCGAAAGACACCAGGATGATGGTGAACATCATGCTCTTGGCCAGACCCTGGTAATAGTGCACGTCGGACATGGACCCGCTCCGTTCGGCGTTCGCGCGCCCGTTCGTCCCGGGCCGGCCACCGGCCCCGAAGACGCGCCTGTATTCCCTTTCCACATACACCGGATTTTCACATTATGGCAACAAAATCCGCAATTTCCACTGTGTTGCAGAAGACGGGGCGAAACGCCCCGCCCGCTGATGCAAAATGTACCGGCAAACAGGAATCAGATAACCGTTCACAATCATGGATTCCTCCGTCACTTTCAGCTAGAATGATTCAACGCCGAAACCACTTACTCCTCGGATAGGTTCAACATGCTGGCTTTCCTCGATAAAATAAAATTCGGTACCCCCCGCCTGCGCCGCGTCGCATTCTGGCTGCTGACCGCGTTCGTGGCCTACACCCTGTTCGGCTTCTTCGCCGCGCCCGCGATCATGAAATCGGTCCTGGTCAGCCAGGTCACGGAGGCCACCAAGCGGGAGACTTCCGTGGGGGACATCCACTTCAACCCGCTGACCTTCCGCCTGGAACTGTCCGACCTGCACATCAAGAACCTCAAGGAGGAAGGCGACCTCCTGTCCCTGAACCACATGGAGGTCGCGCCCGGCATCTCCACGGTCTGGGAACTGGCCCCGGTGGTCAGCTATCTCAAGCTCGACGGGCTTGCCGTCGACCTGACCTTCTACGGCGAGGGCAGGTACTCCTTCTCCGATCTGCTCGGCACCCCGGACAGCGTCAACCAGCAGGACGCCGAAAAGGAGCCCGAGGAAAAGGGCGCGGTCTTTCCCTTTGCCCTGTACGGCTTCGAGCTGACCAACTCCTCCATCACCTTCGACGACCGGCCCCGCAAGAAAAAGCATGTCATCTCGGACATCCATCTGCGCGTGCCGTTCACCTCGAGCATCGCGGACAAGGTCAAGGAGTTCACCCAGCCGATGTTCACGGCCGTGGTCAACGGCGACCCGGTGGAGCTCAAGGGCAAGACCCTGCCCTTCGACAAGACGCTTCTGACCGAGTTCGAGCTGGGCGCGGTGGACGTGAACCTGCACCAGTACTGGCAATACCTGCCCATCGAGACCCCGCTGGAGCTCAAGAGCGGACGGTTCACCTCGGACATCTCCCTGTATTTCGAGCGGCCCGGCGCCCAGCGGATCAATCTCTTCCTGGGCGGCGGCGGCACCCTGACCGACCTGGAGCTGACCGCGCCGGGCGACGGTTCGGTCTTCTCCATGAAAAAGCTGGCCTTCGAGATGGAGCGTTTCTCCCTGGGCGACAACGCCCTGGTCATCAAGCAGGTGACCATGAACCAGCCGTTCTTCAAGGTCGTGCGCGAGGCCGACGGCACCATCAACTGGGCCGACTATTTCCCCGGTTCCGAGCCCGGCCCTCCCGGCCCCAAGGTCAAGACCAAATCCGACACCGACTCCGCCTTTGTCCTGGACGTGCGCAAGTTCGAGCTCAACGAAGGGACCATGGATTTCCGCGACGACCTGGTCAAGGGCGGGTTCAAGCGAACCTTCTCCAAGCTGGACCTGTCCGTGGAAAACCTGTCCACCCGCGAGGCGCAGACCACCGTGTTCAAGGGGTCCTTCGGATCCGACGGGTTCATCTACCTCAACGGCGAGGCCACCCTGGACCCGGTTTCGGCCAAGGTCACCGTGGCGGGCAAGGACCTGAACGTCCCGGCCTACGCCCCGTACATCAACGAGGCCCAGCCGCTGCTGGTGGACTCCGGCAAGCTCGGCTTTTCCGTGGACATCGCCTACGCCGACCAGGACGGCGGACCGCAGGTGACCGCGCAGAACGGGACCCTGAACCTGGCCGGGCTGGCCGTGCGCAAGCCCGAGGCCGAAGCGCCGAGCATCACCCTGGGCGCGCTGGACGTGTCCGGCGCGACCATGGATCTGGCCGCCCGAAAGGTCGCCGTGGCCGAGGTCAAGCTGACCGAACCCTCAGCCTCCATGGTCCGCGAAAAGGACGGCCGCCTGGACCTGCAACGGGTCATGGACGAGGCCGCCCGGACGGGCGAGGAAATCCGGGCCGAGACCAAACAGCCGGCCGAGCCCGGTGCGGACCATCCCGCCGGAGACGGCGGCGAGCCCGAAACGCCGTGGACCGCGACCGTGGCCCACTTGGTGGTCGAAGACGGCTCCGCCGACTTCCGCGACCTGGCCCTGAAGGACCCGGCCCGGCTCGGGGTGCGCAACTTCAAGCTCGACTCCACCGGCATCACCACCGAAAAAGGCGCGGACATACCCTTTACCCTGAGCGGCGGCTGGACCGGCGGCGGCTGGTTCTCGGTGCGCGGCGAGGCGGCCCTGGAGCCGCTGGCCTCCACCGGGTCCATCCGGGTCGAGAAGCTCGGCCTGCGCCCCCTGGACAACTATCTGGCCGACGACACCGACTTGGTCGTCGCCGACGGCCAGGCCTTCGCCGACCTGAACTACACCTTCACCGGCGGCGAGACCCCGAAGTTCACCCTCAAGGGCAACACGGCCCTGGCCGGCCTCAAGGTCAAGACCACCTTCGAGGACGCCGAGATGGCGGGCATAGACCGGCTGGACGTCAAGGGCATCGACTTCGCGAACGACCCCATGGTCCTGTCCATCGGCGACATCAACCTGAACGGGCCGCGCGCCCTGGTCCACCTGGACAAGGACGGCAGGCTGAACATCCGGCGCGCCCTGCGCCTGCCCGAGCCCGCCCCGCCCGTGGAGGAGCGGACCGCGGAGGGCGAGCAGCCCGTGCCGGTGCCCGAGGCCGAGGTCAAACAGGTCGAGGAACAGACCGAGGAAAAGGCCGCCGAGGAAAAGCCGCTCTTCAAGACCCTGACCGTGGGCAAGATCGGCATGCAGAACGGCAAGGTCGTCTTCCACGACGAGAGCGTGCAACCGGCCTTCTCCACCGAGGTCACGGAAATGGCCCTGTCCCTGACCGACATCGGCCAGACCCCGGAGGCCCGGCCCAAGGTGGACTTCAAGGCCAAGATCGGGCCCACGCCCGTGTCCGTGACCGGCGTGGTCAATCCGCTGATCACGCCCATCTATTCGGACCTGGCCATCTCCGTGAACGGCATGGAGCTGGTGCCCCTGACCCCGTACACCCTGAAGAACCTGGCCTACCCCATCCAGAAGGGACGGCTCTACGCGGACGTGACCTTCAAGACCGACGACTGGGTCCTGGACGCCAGGAACAAGTTCTTCATCGAGCAGCTGCAGCTGGGCAAAAAGGACAAGCGGCCCGACGCCCCGAACATCCCGGTGGAGTTCGGCCTGTCCCTGCTCCAGGACTCCAACGGCGACATGCAGCTCAACCTGCCCATCACCGGGCGGCTGGACGACCCGAACTTCCGCATCGGCGGCATCGTGTTCAAGGCCATCATCAACCTGCTGTTCAAGGCGTTGACCTCGCCGTTCTCCCTGATCGGCTCCATGTTCGGCGGCGGGGAGAACATGGACTTCGTGGTCTTCGAACCGGGCCGCGCCACGCTCGGCGCCCAGGCGGACGAAAAGCTCGACACCATCATCAAGGCCCTGGTCGAACGCCCGAGACTCAAGCTCGAAGTGGACGGCGTCACGGACCCGGCGGCCGACAAGAACGGCCTTGTCCAGGCCATCCTGGAACGCAAGGTCCGGCAGGCCAAGTACGACGACCTGCCCCGGTCCAAGCGGGCCGAGACCACGGTGGACCAGATCACGGTCGCGCCCGACGAGTACGAGGACATGCTCTACGAGGCCTATGCCGACGAGCCGGACGAGGAGGACGTCAAGCCCACCACCCTGTTCGTCACCGACCGGCAGCCCGTGGAGGTCATGGAGAAGTTCATCCGCGACCGCATCGTGGTCACCGACGAGATGCTTCACGAACTGGCCATGGAGCGCGCCAAGGCGGTCAAGGACTACATCATCTCCAAGAACCCGGAGCTGACCGAGCGCGTCTTCCTCCTGGACAAGGATTCCAAGTCGGACGGCAAGACCGGCGTGCCCAAGCATCGGGCTGACCTGGGAATCGACTAGCGAGCGCCGGCTTCCGATAGCGGCGCATCCGCACATTTTTCCCAGGGGGCTTTGATCCTCACGTAGGCCCACTACGCTGCGGTCAAAGCCCCCAGGGAGAAAATGCGCGGCTGCACCACTCTCGAAAGCCTCGATTCGCCAACAGAGAAGAAAAAGGCCCCATCGAAACGATGAGGCCTTTTCAGTTGCGTTGGGTAATCCCGAGAAATCACTTGAGGACGATCTCGTCCAGGGGTTTGCGCTTGCGGGGCGGGACCGACGGTTCGTCGGGGTGGCCCACGGCCAGGAGGCAGACCACGCGCTGGTCCTTGGTCAGGCCGAAGCGGTCCTTGAGCGGGGCTTCGTTGAACATGCCCACCCAGCAGGTGCCCAGGCCGAGCTCCACGGCGCGGAGCATGATGAAGGACACGGCCAGGGCCACGTTCATGGCCGACGCGCCGAACCGGGCGGTCTCGGACGCCTTTTCTTCGCGCTCGGCGTACTCCTGTATGCCCTGGGTCGGTTCCTCGTCCAGGACCTTGTGCTCCTTGTAGAAAAAGGCGCTCGCCTGGGTGTCGCGGACGTATCCCTCAAGGTCCGCGCAGCAGACCAGGATGGCCGGAGCGCCCGCCAGCCAGCGCTGTTTCCTGGACACCTCGCTGGACGCGATCCACTCCCGGGTCGCCTCGTCCGTGACCGGGATGAACCGCCACGGCTGGGAATTCAGGCTGGACGGGGCCTGCCGGGCCGCCTCCAACAACTCTTGGAGCACCGCCTCGGACACGGGCTCTCCGCTAAACGAACGCACGCTGTGCCGCTCTGCAATGGCTTCCTTGACGGACATGGTCATGGCTCACTCTCTTTTTTTTCGATATTCACGATCACGCCCCGCGCAACAGGACGCCGTCTATCCTGGCGAAATACTACCGCACCAACGGCAGAGGTCAACGCCCTTCCCGCAAAAAAAGAACCGCGCCGCAGAAAGCGGCGCGGTAAAAATCATGGGTTCTCGTAGCTCCAACCCCTCCCCCGCGCTCCATTGGCGGGCAGGTGCCGGAGACGCGAGGCGACGGAGGTGCAGCCGTAGCCTTCCACGGCAACCCTCCGGCAACGAAGCGGATTCGGTGCCTACCCGCCAATGGAGGCCATGCGGGTCTTGCAGACGCCGTGATCCGAGGCGCGCATGCGGCGCAGCAGCTCGTTGCCGATGGGCTTGTTCTTTCCGGCCAACCGGATGATCTTCTCGACCTGGGCCATGCCCAGGGCCGGGTGGCGCAGGGCCGGGCGCAGCCGAAAGACCCTGTCCGAAAACAAACAGGTCCGCAGGTTGCCGTCCGAGGTGATGCGCAGCCGGTTGCAGGTGGAACAAAAATGATCGGTGTACGGGGAGATGAGCCCGATGCGGCCCAGGCCGCCCTCGATGTCGAACATGCGGGCCGGACCGTGGCGGCGCTCGCCGGACTTGGTCACCGGAACCAGTTCGGCAAAGGCGCGGGCCTCGGACAAAATCTCGGCGGCGGTCCAGACGCGCCCGTCCTCCCAGCCCGTCTCCGTGCCCACGGGCATGAACTCGATGAACCGGAAATCCACGGGATGGGTGCGGGCGAACTCGATGAAGTCGCCCAGCTCGTCGTCGTTGACGCCCTTCATGGCCACGGCGTTGATCTTCAGGGTCATGCCCGCGTCCAGGCAGCGGTCGATGTTCCTGCGGACCTCGGCGAAATGGTCGCGGCCGGTGATGGTCACGAACTTCTCCGGGTCCAGGGTGTCCAGGGAGATGTTCACCCGCCGGATGCCCGCCTCGGCCAGCCGCTCCACGTCCGGGCCGATGAGAGTGGCGTTGGTGGTCACGCACAAGTCCATGTCGGTGAAGCGCTTGGCCGCGCTGATCATGAAGTCACCGAACCCCTTGCGCACAAAGGGCTCGCCGCCGGTGAAGCGGATCTTCTGCACGCCGAGGTTGCGGGCCATGGCGATGAGCTCCATGATCTCCTCGTAGCGCAGGATGTCCGGGTGCGGGATGAACTCCATGCCCTCGCCCGCGCAGTACGTGCAGCGCAGGTTGCAGCGATCGGTCACGCTGATGCGCATGTAGCTGACCTCGCGGCCGTGCTTGTCCTCCAGATGCTCGTGCATGCCTACACCTACGCGAAAATCTCTTTCTTGGTCACGGCCTCGGACTTGACGCGGTCCAGGAAGTCGGCCAGCGCGGGCTTGACATTCTCGCGGATGTCGCCGGCCACGATCAGGAACAGCACGTCGTCGCCGGGCTGCATGTGGCCGGAATTGGCGTGGCACCAGGCGCGGAAGATACCTTCCCGTCCTTCGATCTCCTGGCGAATTTCCTCCATCTTCTCGAAATCCGGGGTGATCTCGATGGCGGTGACTTCTTCGTGGCCCTTGCGGGACCAGCCGCGCACCACGCCGTTGTGCACCAGGACCATGCCCACGTTCTCGACGAAACCGGGCTCCTTCTTCAGATCGGCCAAGGCCTTGTTGATATCCATATCCGACTCCTTGTTGTCACATTTCGTACCGGGTGAGGGTATGCCCTCACCCGGACGCAGACAACCATTTTGTTTTTCCCCCGGATCAGGCACCCGGAAGAAGCGAAAAATAATACCACGCCCCATGGAATAGGCTATGCTTGACAAAACGGCGGCACAGGCCGCCAGAAAACGGCACTCCTCCCATAGCTGACGGTTCCAAGGCATCGTACCAGGAGAGGCCGCGTTCCCCGGACCAGGCCCTCCACTGCGGCCGGCGGTACCTGCAACGCGGCTTTGATGCCAGAACCGTCCTGAGCGGGGCCAGGGTCAGCTCCCGGTCAAACCCGGACCGAGACCGCCTGGCCCCATTTTTATAGGGTGCCTCCGGCGGCCGGGGCGCTGCCCCGGACCCCGCCAGAGGGGAAACTTTTGAAAAAGTTTCCCCTCTGGACTCCCCTTCAAAACTTTTTATCGCCGCTTCGCGGTTCGTGCGCAGCGGCCAGCCGTGCTTTTCCCAGCTTCTTTGCAGCCCGTCCCATCGTCCCGCTAAATCAACCATTCTCCCGTCACCCGCCACACCCGCGAAGCGCCTGAAAAGTTTAGGAGGGAAAGGGGGATGGGGGTCCGGGGGAAGGGGGAAAGGGAAGCCCTTTTCAAAGGGTTCCCTTTCCCCCTTCCCCCGGCCGCCGGAGGCATCTTCTCCCCTACAACGATTCAAGCCCGGCAAGGACCTCGTCGATGAGCAGGCGGGGGGTGGAGGCTCCGGCGGTGACGCCGATGCGTTTGTATCGGGCGAGGTCGTCCAGCGGCAGTTCGTCGACGGTTTCCACGTGTTTGCAGGGCGTGCCCTGTTCGGACACGACCTGGGCGAGGCGGCGGGTATTGCCGCTGTTGTAGCCGCCGACCACGACCATGAAATCCACGTTTTGGGCCAGGTCACGGGCCTCGGTCTGGCGCAGTTTGGTGGCGTCGCAGATGGTTTCGAGCACGATTACCTCGATGTTGCCTCGCCCGGCCAGGTCTTCGGCGATGGACTCGAACTGGACCCGGTCCTGGGTGGTCTGGGCGGCCAGGACGTAGCGTTTGCCCGGGGTGAGGGGATATCCGGCCAGTTCGTCGGCCGAGCCGAACACGAAATGGCCGTTCTGCGCGTAGCTGACCAACCCGGCCACCTCGGGGTGGTCGGCCTCGCCGTAGAGGAGCAGTTCGCTGCCGTCGGCGGTGTTGCGTTCGATGAGCAGCTGCGCCTTCTTGACCCGTGGGCAGGTGGCGTCCTTGATCAGGACGTTGCGCGCACGCAGTGACTCCTCCACCTGGCGGGTGATGCCGTGGGCGCGGATGACGACATGCGCCCCGGCCGGGACCTCGGCGGGATCGTGGACCATGACCACGCCCTTTTCGGCGTAGCGCTTGAGAACCTGGGGATTGTGGATGATCGGCCCGAGGATATAGATGGGATGGCCGTCCGGTTCGGCGACCAGCTTGTCGAGCCTGGTCAGGGCCATGTCCACCCCCATGCAGAACCCGGCGGTTTCGGCTAAAATGACTTCCACTGACTGTGCTCCTTGCCTGCTTTATCGCGAACCGCCGGTGCCGGGAAAACCCTTGACTTGCCGACACCTCTCGGGAATATGATTTGGTCAAACATACGTTTCAAGCAACTCAGACGGCGTTTTTTCGCGCCCGCAGGCTATTAATTATGAACGATTCCCCGGACGTCAACACCAAAAAAGCCCTTTTGCTCGCCGCCATGGAGGTTTTCGCGGACAAGGGGTTTGATTCGGCCACGGTGCGGGACATCTGCGGCCTGGCCAAGGCCAACGTGGCGGCGGTGAACTACCATTACGGCAGCAAGGACGGCCTGTACGCGGCCGTGCTCGAAGAGATATTTCCCAAGGGCGAGGAGTGGATTTCCGGCGAGGACCACACCCTGCCCGCCGAGGAGCGGCTGCATCGGTTCATCCGGGGCCTGGCCGAGGAGATCTACACCCAGAGCACCGGCCAGATCGCCCAGAAATGGGCCATTTTCCTGCGGGAGATGGCTAAGCCGAGCCATAACCTGGACCTCATCGTCCAGCACCAGGTCCAGCCGCGCGCCAACGAGCTGCGCGACATCCTGACCCGGCTCCTGGGAGCGGGCACGCCGGACCAGACCCTGGCCTATTGCAGCTCGAACATCTGGGCGCTGATGCTCGACCACCTGCTGACCCAGCCCATCCTGGACCGGCTCACTCCGCACCGGCCCAATCTCGGGCTCGACGTGGGGGATTTCGTGGACCACGTGTTCCACTTCGCCCTGGGCGGCATCAATGCGGTGAAACAACGCGCGTAAGGCGTACGGCGGCCGGACACCCTCCCAAGCAATCCGTCGGCCCGCCGCACCCTTCCTCCCGGAGCGAGGCGCGGCATCCCCGGATGTCCCGCCCCGCTCCGCCTTTTTCGAGGAAGGCCATGCACCCGCTCAAATCCGTCCTTTTTCTGGTCCCGCTCCTGGCCCTAGTCGCCTGGGCCGGGCCCGCCGGGGCGCAGGCCCCGGTCATCCGCTGCAAGGTGGTCGCGGCCCATCCCCACGATCCCGGCACCTCCACCCAGGGGCTCTTCCTGTACGACGGCGCGTTCTACGAATCCTCCGGCGGCTACGGCCGCTCGTTCCTGGCCGTGACCGAGCCCGCCACCGGCCGCCGCCTGATGACCGAACCGGTCGCCCCCGAGCTGTTCGCCGAGGGCATCGCGCCCCGGGGCGACACCCTGCGCATGCTCACCTGGAAATCGGGCATAGGCCACGTCTACACCCTCAAGGAACTGAAGCCGGTGCATCCGTTCGCCTACCGGGGCACATCGGAGACCACCGAGGGGTGGGGGCTGGCCTTCGACGGGCAGCGGTACGCCATGTCCACCGGCCAGGCCCGGCTCCAATGGCGCGACGCCAAGACCTTCGCCAAGACCGGCGAGCTGCCCGTGACCGACGACGGGAGCCCGGTGCGGCGGCTCAACGAGCTGGAATTCGTGGGCAAGTGGCTCTACGCCAACATCTGGAAGTCGGACCGCGTGGCGATCATCGACGTGACCGACGGCACGGTCCGCGCATGGCTCGACCTCTCCCCCCTGCGCGAACGGCTGGGGCAAGACTGCGGCGTGGCCAACGGCATCGCCTATGACGCCGCCGGGAAGCGGCTGTACGTCACCGGCAAGCACTGGGACCGGCTGTTTGAAATCGAAATTCCGGAATTACGCTGACTTGCGATAAGCCCAGATCAACCAGCCCGTGCCGAACAGGATCATGGGCAGGCAGAGTACCTGGCCCATGGACATCCAGTGCAGGGCCACGAAGCCGAGCTGGCGATCGGGCTCACGGGCGAACTCCACCAGGAAGCGGAACACGCCGTAGCCGAGCAGGAAGAGCGCGCCCACGCACCCCTTGGGCCTTGGCTTGGCCGAGTAAACCCAGACGATGACGAACAGGAGCGCGCCCTCAAGGGCGGCCTCGTAGAGCTGCGAGGGGTGACG
Organism: Pseudodesulfovibrio sp. lm2024; assembly: GCF_051175575.1. Classification (NCBI taxonomy): domain Bacteria; kingdom Pseudomonadati; phylum Thermodesulfobacteriota; class Desulfovibrionia; order Desulfovibrionales; family Desulfovibrionaceae; genus Pseudodesulfovibrio; species Pseudodesulfovibrio sp. lm2024. The sequence continues at coordinate 879,549 of NZ_CP195092.1, read as the reverse complement.
CGGCAGACCGCCCGCGCCGGGAAACGGCATGGCCCAGGGCAGGTCCGTGTACCGGCCCCACAGCTCGCCGTTGATGAAGTTGCCGATGCGCCCGAAGAAGAGGCCCGGCGGGACCAGGGGCGAAACGAAGTCGCCCACCTCGGGGAAGGACATGTCGTGGGCCCGGCCGAACAGCCAGCAGGCGGCCAGCACGCCGAGGCAGCCGCCGTGGAAGGACATGCCGCCCTCCCAGACCGCGAATATCTTGAGCGGTTCGGACAGGTAGAAGGACGGATTGTAGAACAGGACGTAGCCGATGCGCCCGCCCAGGACCACGCCGAGGATGGCCCAGGTGAGGAAGTCGTCCATGAGCTTGGGAGTCATCTTGTTCCACGGCTTGGTCGCCCGATAGCGGCCCAGCAGCCAGCCGGACAGGATGCCGAAGACGTACATCATGCCGTACCAGCGCAACTGCAGCGGGCCCAGGGAGATCATGACCGGGTCGAATTGGGGATAATTGAGCATGAAAAAGGGGCCCCCTCGGCAAGGACTGTATTTGTTTTCCTCAAAAAAAAGGATACGCTGAACGACAACGCACAGGGTGTCTCTTTTTTCATCACCCCGTCAAGCCCCAAAGCGAACCGTCATGCAGAAGCCGCAGGAACTCGATATATTGGAAATGCCCGTTGAGGGGCTGGCCGCCTATTGGCTGTCCATCAAGAAGATCATGGACGCGCGCAAGGGCCGCGACATCCTGGACGAGGAGATCGCCGCCGCCACCGAGCCGTACATCCTGCACCTGCTCGAAACGGTCTTCTCCGCCCTGGACATCCCCCTGGTACGCCGCCTGGCCCAGGCCAAGCGGGACATCCTGATCGACGACTACCGGACCAAGATAGACCTCATGCGGCTGGCCATCTTCGCCATCGCCTCGGGCGAAAACCCGCGCATCACCCTGGTCCGCATGGACTCCAAGTTCGCCCACCCGCTGATGACCGAGGACCGCGCCTTCGACATGGCCACGGCCATGTTCGACGCCCTCAAGCCCCGGGGCGTGGACCTGAACATCCTGCTCTCGGTGGACCACAAGCTCAAGGCCGACCGGCTGCTGGTCAAGCTGCTCTTCTTCGTCATGTACGCCCGCCGCGAGGGGCGACAGAACCTGGACCGGTTCATACCGTATCTCGGCTCGCGCTTTTTTTCCGAAGGCGTGTCCCTGGCCATCGACAATTTCGAGGCCGATTTCCTGGCCAACCACCTGGAGTCCATCCGGGATCGGGTCATGGTCGAGACCGGCCGCAAGATGGACATGGCCCTGGAGATGGCGCTGGCCATCCGATCCAAGACCGCCTATGACGACATCTTCCGTATAGCCAGGACCTACATGTCCTGAACAAGGAGCGTTTATCATGCGTAAATCACTGATAATATCGACTGCAATACTGCTCGTGCTAGCCATGGCCCTGCCCGCCCTGGCGGACGCGGTCAACATCGGCGACCGCAACTTCCAGCGCGCCTGGCGCGTGTACGTCACCCGCAACGACGCCAAGGCCGCGGAGCACTTCAAGGCCTCTGCCGCTGCCTATGCCGAAGCCCTGAGCGAGGACCCCGTGAACCGGACCATGAAATTCCAGTCCTCCTTGGACAAGGCGGGCATCGCCATGTACTTCGCCGGGCAATACGACCTGAGCATCAAGACCCTGACCGAGGCCCAGGGCGAAAAGGACAAGATCTGGGACGCCGCCCTGTTCACCGCCCTGTCCCAGGGCCGCAAGGGCGACAAGGAGGCTACGCTCAAGGCCTTTGACAAGTTCCTGGACGCCAATCCCTCCCAGCGGTTTATCACCATGGAGATGGACCGGGTCCTGCCCGGCGTCAAGGACGGCACGGTCAAACTCTCGGACGCCATCGACGCCATTGAGCGGGCGACGCAACAGCAGTTCGTACAGAATGTGCTGCGGCACAACAACCGCGCCGGGATGGTCCCGTCCACCGAGGCGTGCAACGGGGCCTACTGGTGGCGCTACAACAGCGCCCCCTGCTCGCGTGGCGTCCTGCGGTACGAATAGGAAATACGGCGCCCGCCCGGAAACCATCGGGCGGGCGCTTCACCTTGTACTTGACGAACTTGCGGGAATGTACAACGATCCCTCAAACTTTTAACGCACCAAGCCATTCATGACCACGGACAGCCTCGATATCCCGCAACAGTACCTCCGGACCTTCACCAAGGAAGAGATCAACGAAATGCCCCTTCGCCGCTACGAAGGGGAAATCCTGGTCGTCCGCAGCGAATCCGACCTCGAGGAAGCGCTCGAAGGCATGCGCAACTCCTCCCTGCTCGGTTTCGATACCGAGACCCGGCCCGTGTTCAAGAAAGGCAAGAAGCCCGGCCCGCCGTCCCTGCTCCAGCTGGCCACCGCCGAATGCGCCTACGTCTTCCAGCTGGGCGTGCTGCCCCTGGACAAGGGAGTGTGCGAAATCCTGGCCAACCGGCGCATCCTCAAGACCGGCGTGGCCGTGCGCGACGACATCCTCGGCCTGCAGAAGCACTCCCGATTCAAGCCCAGCGGCTTCGTGGACCTGTCCGACATCACGGCCAAGTACAATCTCCAGACCCACGGCCTGCGCAACATGGCCGCCAACCTGCTCGGCTTCCGCATCTCCAAGTCCGCCCAGTGCTCCAACTGGGCCAAGGACAAGCTCACCCGGCAGCAGATCATCTACGCCGCCACCGACGCCTGGATCAGCCGCGAACTGTACCTGGCCCTGGAAGAACTCGGCCTGACCTAGGCTCAGAACCCATAAACCGAGGATAGACTCGGATGTCGGCTTTGAGCCCATGCGGTCTTCAATCCGGGGCCGGGATACGCAATACCCTTTGAAGCCCCGGAGCGTGGAGAATGTCCGCATATGCTTGAGAAACTCAAGGCGCTGAAACGGCGCTACCCCACGGCTGAAACGTTCAAGTTCGGCGATAGCCCCACTGTATGCAGTGCCCTCCTTTCCCTGGTGCGCTCCGGAAAGAAAGTGGCGACCTGCGGCGCGCTGCGGGATTACCAAAGCAGCGAACCCATGCCCACGATCGGGCGGCGGGATATCGCGCTGAACTGGGACGACACGCCGGCCCTTGTCATTGAAACGGTTGAGTTGATTCAGTGCCGGTTCGATGCGGTAACGGAAGCAATGGCCTTGGCCGAAGGCGAGGACGACAGTCTTGAGGGCTGGCGAACGGGACACCGCGAATACTTTGAGCGGAACGGCGGGTTTTCTCCGGACATGCAAATCGTTTGGGAACGGTTCATTCTCATTGAGGATCTGGGCTGAGAGCACGGGCCACCGACCGGCTCAAAATGGAGACAGGCCTCTCTGAACGAAAAGCTCCACGTCACCCCTGAAGACCATGTCCCGCCGCGACAGCCATCTCCCGGCTTGGAGAATGAGCCCCGGCCCTGAATGCGAGGCTTGGCATATATCGTGCAATTTTCCCGCTAACGGGCAATTCATGCCTTTTGCTCGCCGTTTTTATGACGGGCCGCCCCACGGCGCGGTCCTCAACACATCGATTATATTGGATGTATCCATGAAAGAACAGTGCACCCCCAAAGCCGCCGCCCAAACCGGCGCACAGGCCGCTCCGGAACGGATCTACCGCTTCAGCCCCAAGGTCGTCATCATCGCAGGCCCGCCCGCCGGGGGCGAGGGCCAGCTGCCGGTGATCATCGCCGAGGCCACGCGCCAGGGATTCAAGCTCATGCGCAACATCCCGTCCCACCGCACGCAGTCGTGCATCGGCCCGAGGCGCATCCTGCACATGGCCCGCAAGGAGTCCTAAGCGGTGAAGCGGATCGCCTGGATCGGCGGCTACTATTTCCGGCCGCAGCACACCCGGGACACGGGTTTGGAGATCGTCAACATCCCCCTGACCGGCCCCGAGGTCCTGACCTGGGAGGACATCGTCGAGCGCTGCTCGGGAGAGCCGGACATCGTCCTGTACGCGGACCGCTCTATCCCCCCGCCGCTGCTGGGCGTGGAGTCCTACCCGTGCGCCACGGCGTTCTACGCCATCGACTCACACATCCACTCCTGGTACCCCATGTACGCCCAGGCCTTCGACCTGGTGGCCGTGTCCCTGCGCGACCACATGCCCCGCTTCCGCCAGCGGCTGACGGACGACCAGGTCCTCTGGCTGCCGCCCTACCCCCTGCGCGACGAGCGACCGCCCGAAACGCCCCCGGCCAAGGAGTGGGACCTGCTCTTCGTGGGCAACGTGAACCGCGAGACCACGCCCGTGCGCTACGAATTCCTTAAGGAGCTCAAGGCCCGGCTGCCCAACCTTCACGTGACCAAGGGCGAGTTCGGCGAACTCTTCCCCAAGGCGCGGTTGGTCCTGAACATCGCCGAGCGCGGGGACCTCAACTTCCGGGTCTTCGAGGCCCTGGCCTCCGGGGCTTGCCTGGTCACGCCCGCCATCGGTCACGGCCAGTCTAAGCTGTTCTCCGACGGCGAGCACCTGGTCACCTATCCGCCCGACGACATGGACGAACTGGTGCGCATCGTCTGCGACCTGCTGGCCGACCCCGATCGGTGCGAGCGCATCGCCCGCGCGGGTAACGCCGAGATCGAGGCGCGCCACCGGGCGCGCCACCGCGCAGCGACCCTGCTCGCGGCCATGGACGCCATCGAGCCCGAGACCGTCCAACAACGTATCTCAAACGCGGCGCGCATCCACGCCAAATATCTCAAGGTGGTCTACCTGCATCTGGCCGAGGCCTATGCGGATATGGAATTGGGCGAGCGCTACCTCAGGGCCGCGCTCGGCAAAGGCTAGTACTCTCCGCTGAAATCGGGCAGTTTGCGGCCCTGCTTGCGCCGGGCCGTGCGCTTCTTGCGCTCCAGCCGCTTGCGCTTGGCCGACTTGGGCACGCGGGTCTCCTTGCGCGGGACCACCGGCTTGAGCGCCCACTGCATCAGCTCCACGAACCGCTCCACGGCCGAGTCCTTGTTGGTCTTCTGGCTGCGGAACTTCTGGCTGGTCACCTGGAGCACGCCGTGCTTGTCCATACGCCGCTTGAGCTTCCCCTTGACCGCGACCTTCTGTAGCTGGGTCAGGCTCGGGGAGTTCTCCACGTCGAAAAAGAGCGTCACCCGCGTGTCCGCGGTGTTGACGTGCTGGCCGCCGGGCCCGGAGCTGCGGCAGGCAATGAAGCGCAGTTCGGCCCAGGGGATGTAGACGGTGTCGGTGATACGAAGCATTCCCGCAGGGTGCCACGCCGGAGCGCTCGGGGCAAGCGCTTACTCATTGACAGCCGGGCGGTTTTCTCTACAATCCGCTGACCAAAACCAAACGAGGTAACCCATGTCCAATCAATGCCCCTGCGGGTCCGGCCTGGAACTTTCCCAGTGCTGCGCCCCCTATATCTCCGGCGAGGCCGCGGCTCCCACCGCCGAAGCGCTCATGCGCTCGCGCTACACCGCCTACGTGCTCAAGGAGCTCGACTATCTCAAGGCCACCCTCGCGCCCGAGGCCCTCAAGGACCACGATGACGCGTCCGTGCGCCAGTGGGCCGAATCCGCCGAGTGGCTCGGGCTGACCATCCACGACACCTGGGCCGGGCTGGAAGGCGACGAGGCGGGCATCGTGGAGTTCTCCGCCAAGTACGCCATCGACGGCGAGGAGCAGGATCACCGCGAGCGCAGCCGGTTCCACTTCATCGACGGCAAGTGGCTCTACGTGGACGGACAGATGGTCGCCGGGCCGCCCATCCGCAAGGAACCCAAGATCGGCCGCAACGAACCCTGCCCCTGCGGCTCGGGCAAGAAATACAAGAAGTGCTGCGGGCGCTAGCGCGCCGCAGCCGGGGGAAGGGGAGAGGGAAACCCTTTGAAAAGGGTTGTCCCTCTCCCCTTCCCCCGGACCCCCATCCCCTCTCCTTTCCTAAACTTTTTGGTACTCGCTTCGCTCGAAGCGTATAAATTTGAAGGGCCGTGCTCATACTCGGACCGTCTTGGGTTGCGTCTTGAAGTCGGAGAAGCGAAATCAGGCAGTCTTTTCGAGCCAGAGGGAGGATTCGAAGGCCTGGTCCGGGACGGGGATCGGCCAGTGGGCCATGGCCTCGGCCATGTACCGGCGTACATAGGCCGAGGCGAAGCGGACCCGGAAGCGGTCGCCCCCGGCCAGGAGGCTGGCGGCCAGGAGCTGTTCGTTGTAGCCGCGCCACTCCCAGATGTCCGGGTAGCCGTTGGGCAGAAAGACGTCGTGGACGTGCACCCACACCCCCGGGGCCAGGGCTGGCAGGATGCCGTTGAACAGGGTGTCCGCGTCCGAGCCGGGCATGGCGATATGGCTGCCGTCGAAGAACAGGATGTCGCCGGGAGCAAGGTCGCGGAAAACGGCCGGGTCCGCCTTGTCCAGGGTGGCCCGGACCACTTCGTCGCAGAGATGGTCGATGCCCCGCCTGGGCACCGGGTCGATGGACGTCAGCCGGGTTGCGAGCCCGCCGTCGCGGACGGCCTGGGCCAGAAACCGCGTGGAGTGGCCCGAGCCGATCTCGATGATCCGGGCGGGCGAAAGTTCGCGGACCAGGGCGTAGGCGGCACCGCCGTCCAGGCCGGGGAACCAGCTCTGGTCGAAACGCGGGCGGTCGGCGTTGCCGGGGTCGGCCACGACAAAATCCCTGAGCCGGTCCAGATGTTTCTCCATCAGGAAAAGCGTGTTCTCGAAGGGGGTGCGGTCCGCGTCCCAGGCCGCCTTGAGCCATTCGTAGCGGTCGTCCTGGGTGAAGGGGGCGAGGCTCCCGGCCCAGCGGTACGGGATGTGGAAGCCTAGCCGGGTTCCGCCCAGTCCCATCCAGTGGCGCAGGGTGGACACGCCGCGCAGGAAGCGACCCAATCTTGTGCCGAGGCCGGTGCCGGGCGGAAGGGTCTCGCGGGCCGTCATGCCGGTTACCCGCAGAGCTCCCTGAGCGTCCGCTTGATGCCGTCCTTGTCGATGCCGAGCATGTGGCGCAGCTCCTTCTGGGTGCCGTGCTCCACGAACTCGTCCGGGAGGCCGAGCCGCTTGATACGCTTGCCGTCCATGACGCCGCGTTCGCTGAACAGCTCCAGCACGGCCGAGCAGAATCCTCCGGCCAGGGCATTTTCCTCCACCAGGAGGATACGCTCGAACCGGTCGGCCAGCTCCAGGAGTTGTTCCTCGGGCAGCGGCTTGACGAACCGGGTGTTGAACACCGCCACGTGCAGGCCGTCCTCGACCAACTCCATGGCCGCCTCCACCGCCGGGTAGACCCGCGAGCCGATGGTGATGATCAGGGCGTCCTCGCCGTCGCGCATGAGCTCGCCCCTGCCGACGGCGATCTTCTTCGGATTGGCCGAGACCTTGGCCCCGACCCCGGTGCCGCGCGGATAACGCACCGCGCAAGGGCCGTCGTAATCAAAGGCCGTGACCATCATCCGGGCCAGCTCGGCCTCGTCCTTGGGGGCCATGACCACCAGGTTCGGGATGTGGCGCAGATAGCTCATGTCGAAGGCCCCGTGATGGGTGGCCCCGTCCTCGCCCACCAGGCCGCCCCGGTCCAGGAAGAAATTCACGTTCAGGTTCTGCAGGCAGACGTCGTGCACGATCTGGTCGTAGGCGCGCTGCATGAAGGTGGAGTAGATGGCCACTGCGGGCTTGTACCCCTGGGTGGCCAGCCCTGCGGCAAAGGTGACCGCGTGCTGCTCGCAGATGCCCACGTCCACGAACCGCTCCGGGTAATTCATGCGGAAACATTCCGTGCCCGTGCCCTCGGGCATGGCCGCGGTGATGGCGATGATCTTGTCGTCCTTGGCGGCCAGCGAACACAGGGTGTCGCCGAAGATGGTCGTGTAGGACGGCAGGCCGGAGCCGGAAAATTTGCGGGCCAGGCCGGTTTCGGGGATGAACTCGCCCACCCCGTGGTAGTGGGACGGGTCGGACTCGGCGGGCTCGTAGCCCTTGCCCTTCTTGGTCATGACGTGGACCAACACCGGCTTGTTCAGCTTCTTCACCTCTTCAAAGACCTTGACCATGGTGGCCGTGTCGTGGCCGTCGATGGGGCCCACGTAGGTGAAATGGAACGCCTCGAACAGAATGCCCGGGGTGAAGAAGGATTTGACCGAATCGCCGTACCGCTTGGCGTATCCGGCCAGGTCGTCGCCGATCTTGGGGATGGTCGCCAGCAGCCCTTCCACGTCGCTCTTGAGTCGCTGCAGGAACGGGGTGGTCATCTTGCGGCTCAGAAACTGCGACAGCGCGCCCACGTTCTTGGAGATGGACATCTCGTTGTCGTTCAGGACAACGACCATCTTGCGGCCCAGGTCGCCCGCCTGGTTCAGCCCCTCGAAAGCCAGTCCGGCGGTCAGGGAGCCGTCGCCGATGACCGCCACCACCTCATGGTCCTCGCCCTTGAGGTCGCGGGCCATGGCCATGCCCAGCGCGGCCGAGATGGAAGTGGACGAGTGGCCCACGCCGAAATGGTCGTAGGGCGACTCGGCCATGCGCGGGAAGCCGGACAACCCGCCCTTCTGGCGCAGGGTGTGGAATTCGTCGACCCGGCCGGTGAGCAGCTTGTGGGCGTAGGCCTGGTGCCCCACGTCCCAGACCAGCTTGTCCCGCTCCAGATCGAACGACCGGAACAGGGCGAGCGTCAGCTCCACCACGCCCAGCGACGGGGCCAGATGGCCGCCGTGGGCCGACACCTGGCTGATGATGATGTCGCGCAATTCCTGGGCCAGGATATCGATCTGGTCGCCTTCCAGGGCGCGGACGTCACCGGGCTTGTGGATCTTGGACAGGATGGCTGTCTGTTTGGGGTCTTTGATCATGGAAGCGAAATCCTAGTGCAATCAATACACCCTGTCTACTATGTATCGGGCCAATTGCCATAGGAACTCCTGTTCCGCCCCGAAATAGCCCGACAAATGCGTCAATGCGTCGTCCACGTACTCCCTGGCCAGGGTTTTGCTCTTGTCCAGGCCGATGAGCGCCGGATACGTGCTCTTGCCCATGGCCTCGTCGCTGCCCGCAGGCTTGCCCAGGGTCGCGGTGTCGCCGACCACGTCGAGCACGTCGTCCACGATCTGGAAGGCCACGCCGATCTTGCGCCCGAACTCGCGGGCGTTCTTGATGTCCGGCTCATCGGCCCCGGCCAGGATCGCCCCGCACTCGCAGGAGGCGGTCAACAGCGCCCCGGTCTTCATGGCGTGCATCCTCTTGAGCTCCTCCAGCGGCACGCCGGTGCGCCCGGTCAGCTCCATGTCCACGGCCTGGCCGCCGACCATGCCGCCCGCACCGGCCGCTTGGGCCAGCACGGAAATGGCCCGCAGCACGCGGTCGGCGGGCAGCCCCTTGTCCAGGGACGCGGCGGCCATCAGCCCGAAGGCCTCGGTCAGCAGCCCGTCGCCCGCCAGGATGGCCGTGGCCTCGTCGAACTGCTTGTGGTTGGACGGACGCCCGCGCCGCAGGTCGTCGTCGTCCATGGCCGGCAGGTCGTCGTGGATCAGCGAATAGGTGTGGATGCACTCCAGCGAGGCGGCAAAGGGCATGGCCTTGGCCGCTTCCCCGCCGAGCAGCCCGTTCCAGGACAGGACCAGCACGGGCCGCAGCCGCTTGCCCCCGGCCAGCAGGGAGTATTCCATGGATTTGAGCAGCCGCTCCGGGACGCCCTTGTCCCGAAGGCAGGTGACCAGATAGTCCTCCACCACGGCGGCGCGGCGGCCCAGTTCTTCCTTGAAGGTCACTGTTCGTCCTCCGTGTCGGAGGTCAGCGCCTCGAGCACGTCGAACTCGCGGACCAGCCCCTCGGACACGAGTTTGACCTCGTGCCGGGCGGTCTCCAGCTGCTTGCCGCACGCCTTGACCAGTTCGAGCCCCTCCTTGTACAGGGCCACGCCCTCCTCGAGGGGCAGGTCGCCACGCTCCAACTGCTCCACCACGAGCTTGAGCCTCTCCAGGCGGTCTTCGAAGCTTGTCGTTGTCATGTCACTCTCCATATTCCCTGTCTTCCACAGGATGCAGCCGTTGTCTCCAATAAATCTTCGGGTACCAGAAACTCAAGGCGATCAGCGCGGCCACCACCGGCCAGTCCAGGACGACCCGGGCCGCCAGATAGACCTCCATGGGCCAGCCCTTCAGGATGATCCACAGCCCGAGCGCCCTGAGAAAATACGCCCCGCCCCAGAGCACGCTCAGCCTCAGCCACAGGGAGCGGTAATACCCGCTCTCGCGCACGCTGTCCGGAAAGGCGTCCTTTCCGGCGGTCTGCTCGGCCAAAAGCTGGATCAGCGGCCGCCGGAAGGCCATGGACGCCACGAACACACACCCCATGGCCGTGTTCGAGACGATGGGCGACAGCAGGTACCAATCCGGGTTGCGCGTGACCGCCAGCCCGGCCAGTTCGGCCAGACAGTACGCCGCGCCGATGGCGGAGAACCCGTCCACCTCCCGGTCCCGGACGAAAAACCAGACCGAAATGCCCACGCCCCAGGCCGCGGCCAACGCCGCGCCGACCATGCCCACGCCGAGCCTGCGACCGGCGTAATAGACGAGCACGGGAACGATCGCTCCCAGCATGATTCTCTGTAAGGCTGATCCGGACACCCGGTTCTCCCTGCCCCATCCCGGGGCGCTCTCTCGCGGCCTGCCCGCGTTTGATTCTCTACAACTATCAGTTATTATCTAGATTCATTCACTTTTCATTAACTTCAGCCGAAAACGTCCCGTCAAAGAACGGTTCCGGATCGACCACCGCGCCGAGCACGAACACGGCCAGGTGCAGGTGGGCGCCGGTGACGCGCCCGGTGGCCCCGGACAGGCCCACGACCTGTCCGGCCTCGACCATATCCCCTTCCTTCACTTTTGTCTTGGACAGGTGGCAAGACATGGACAAAAACCCGTTGCCGTGGTCGATGATCACGGTGTTCCCGCCGTAGTAGAGGTAACGCTTGAGGACCACCTTGCCGGCGGCCACGGCGTGGATGGGGGTGCCGAGCCAGGCCCGGAAGTCCAGGCCGGTGTGCCGGGAGGCCACGTTGCCGTTGAAGGTCCGGTAAAGGCCGAACCGGCTGAGCATCTTGCCCTTGACCGGCCGGGAAAGGGGCGCGGACCAGTACCGCTCGGGCGAGGCCAAGGCCAGGGCGGCCCGGACCATCTCCCGGTCCTTCTCGATGCGCGCCTGTTCGGACGCGGGCGGGCGGACCATCTTCGGGGGCACGGACAGGGTCTCGGTGCCCCACTCGGATTCGCCCACCTCAATGGACCTGAAAAACCTGTGCTCATGCCCCCAGATATGGGCCACCACCTCCAGCGGATACGTGCCGGTCTCACCGCGCAGCCCCACGCCGAGCAGCAGCACGGCCTCGGACCGCTCGCCGGTCTTTGCCACGGCCGGATGCACGCTTTTGCCGTTCCAGCGCACTTCCAGGTCCTCGAGCGGGTACCAGGTAGCAATACGGACCATGAAGGCCTTGCCCCGGCCCGCAGAGGACGGGGCCTGGACATCGACCATGCCGCCCGCCCGGGCCTGGCCGGTCAGGCAGAGAAAGGCGAGAAGGGCGAGACAGGACATCAGCGGCCAGGGCCGCTTACCGAAAAGTTTGCGATTATTCATGGTTACCTATTATGCGCCGTTATTGCAGCATGTTGTCGGCGGTTGTGGTGAACAGCGGCGCGGGGTCGACCAGATCGCCCAGGACCGACAGGGAAAAATGCAGGTGCGGCCCGGTGGCCCGGCCGGTCATGCCGGTCAGGCCCACGGTCTGGCCGCGCTTGATCTCGTCGCCTTCCTTGACCGTGGGCTCGGACAGGTGGAAATACATGGAAACCACCCCGTTGCCGTGGTCCACGTAGACCGAGTTGCCCGCGTAGTAGTGGTCGCCCACCAGGATGACCTTGCCGTCGGCCACGCACTTGACCGGATTGCCCATGGCCGAGCGGAAATCCAGCCCCCGGTGCGGGTTCTTGGGCTTGCCGTTGAGGATACGCTGCGCGCCGTACACGGACAAAACCTTGCCCTGCACGGGCCGCTCGAGCGGCAGCCGCCACAACCGCGTGGCCGAAACCGTGTTCTTGGCCTCCGTGGTCTGCTTGCCCTCGGCCTCGATGCGCTCGTACACGCCCTTGGGCGGGGTGACCATCTTCTCGGGCAGGGTCAGCTCCTGCCTCGGATAGTCCTCCGGGGTGATGCGCACGGTGCGGCGCAGGGTGCTCTCCTTGCCGTCCACCGAGGCGATGACCACCAGGTCCTCCTTGCCGGGCCGCTCGGAAAGCACGTCCGTGCCGAGCATGGCCAAGGCCACGTGCCGGTTGTTCCAGACCGAGATGGACGGGACCACCTCGCGCCCCTGCCAATGCACGGACACCGACTCCAGCGGCAGGTCCGAGGTCAGCCGGACCAGGAACGGCTTGCCCACGCCCGCCTTGCGCGGCGCGGCCAGCACCAGGGCCGGGACCGACTTGACCGGCGCGGGTTCGGCCTCGGTCGTCGCCGGGGCGTCATCCTTGGTCACCAGAGCGGGGCTGTCGCCCTCCTGCAGCCCGAAGGCCGGGGCCTGGCCCTGATCCAAAGCCGGAGCCTGGTCCTGGGCCATTACGTTCAGGGAAGAACCGAGCAGGGCCGCCAACATCACCAGCAGTAAAAACCGTCGCATAAACCTCTATTCCTCGTTGGGTCGGGTGTCCGTCACCGTGGCCGCCACTCGGCCGTCGCGGACCGTGATATCAAGTGCGTCGCCCTTCGTCACCCTTCTCGGGTCACGTAAAAATTCTCCTGTCCCGGCCACGCGCACCAGGGCGTATCCGCGATCCAACGGCCCCTCGGGGTCCAGCCCGCGCAAAGCCGTCTCAAGCACGGCCAATCGCTGCGCAGCAGTCTCGGGGGCCCCGCGCCCGGACTTGTCCAATCTGCGCCCGAGTCCGTCCACGGCCCCGGCCAGCCCGTCCACGCTCCCCGGCCCGAAAGCCCGGTTCAAACGGTGCGCCAGCCCGGCCGCGTCGCGTGACAACCCGTCCAACCTGTGGGTGCCGAACGCCCGGGACAGCCCCTCGGCCGCCCGCGCGCCCTGTTCGGCGCGCTCGAAATAATGGTCCAGCCCGGCCCCCTGCAACCGGGACATGAGCGCGGAAAAACGGTCCTCCATGCGCTCCAGCCGCCGCTGGGGCGACAGCCAGACCAGCGCCTTGCGCAGGTGCTCGACCCCGCCCTCCTTGCCCGACAGCCAGGCCGCATAGGCCCGCGCCAGCCCAAGGTCCAGGACGTCCACCTTCTGGGCCAATGTCTCGCGCCTCGGCCACAGCTCCTGGGCCGCGTGGGACGGGGTGGCCGCGCGCTTGTCGGCCACAAAATCCGCGATGGACACGTCCGGCTCGTGGCCCACGCCGGTGATCACCGGCAGCCGCGCCCGGTAGATGGCGTCCGCCACCTCCTCGGTGTTGAAGGCCCACAAATCCTCCAGCGACCCGCCGCCCCGGATGAGCACGGCCACCTCGGCCCAGGCCTCATCGTCCACCAGATCGAGCGCCGCCGCGATCTGGGCCGGGGCCCGGTCGCCCTGGACCAGCACCGGATAAATCCGTATCTCCGCCCCGGTGCCCCGCGTGTCCGCGATGCGCAGAAAATCCCTGATGGCCGCGCCCGACTTGGAGGTGACCACCGCCACCCGCTTGGGGTCGCGCGGCAGTTCCAGCTTGCGGTCCTCGTCGAAATATCCCTTGGTCGCCAGCTTCTTCTTGAGCGCCTCGAAGGCCATGGCCAAGTCGCCCACGCCCTGGGCCTGGACCAGCTCGGCCACCAACTGGTACTGCCCGCGCGGCTCGTACACGTTCAGCCGCCCGGCGCAGAGCACCTCCATGCCGTCCTCGATGCCGCTGCCGGTCAAGGCCGTGCCGCCCTCGTCCTCCTCGATCTCCCCGGTCAACGGGTTGACCTTGTCCGCGCCCAGCCGCACCGGCTCGGCCGAACGCTGCGACGACTTGAACCAGACCACGCTCAATGCCGCGTCCCCGTCGGTCAGCGTGAAATACACGTGCCCGGATGCCGGACGCGCCAGATTCGACACCTGCCCCCGCACCCAGACGAACGGAAACTCGGCCTCCAGCAAGGCTTTGACGGATTTGGTCAGTTCGGAAACGGTCAGTATTGTCGACAAAGAATGCCTCCGGCGGCTGGGGGAAGGGGAGGGAAAACCCTTTGAAAAGGGCTTTTCCCTCCCCTTCCCCCAGACCCCCATCCCCTCCTTTTCCGAAACTTTTTGGGTCGCTTCGCGAAGGGGGGATAGAGGGTCCGGTTTATTTTATATTATTCCAAGCTACTCCGAAGCGATGGCCACGCCCGCGCCGATCATGATCGTGCCGGCTGTACGGTTCATGGCCTTCCACAGCCGGGTCGAGCGGATGGCGTGGCGGCCGCGCGCGGCAAGTGCGGCGTAGACGAGCGGGACCGTGGCGATGATCGGGACAATGATCCCCATGACCAATGCCACGTCCGTGCCGGTCAGGGCCCGCATGTCCACGAAGCCGGGCAAAAAGCCGCAGTAGAAGGCGATGGCCTTGGGGTTGCCCAGCGTCACGCACAGCCCGGCCAGGAAGCTGCGGCCCGGACGGACCGGCATGTCGCACTGGGCCTGCTCTACATTCAGCCTGGCCCGCCAGCACTTCACGCCCATGTACACCAGGTAGGCCGCGCCCGCCCATTTCAAAATGACGAAATACGGCCCGATCTGCGAGGCCACCCAGCCCATGCCGAACAACGCGGTCAGCAGATAACACACGTCGCCGAGCGCCAGCCCGCAGGTGAACCCGGCCCCGGCCTTGAAACCGCGCGCCAGGGACTGCGCCACCACAGCCGAAATGCCCGGCCCCGGGATGCACGCGAACACCAGCGTCGCCAAGGCCAATGCAATGCCACTCTCGATAGTCATCTTCTCTCTCCCATATGGTTTTCCCGGCCGATCACAACCTACCACCCCCACCCCCACGCTTCAACCGGAAAGCGCGGAGAGGGAGAATGCCGGATGTCGGATGCCTCCGGCGGCCAGAGGGGAAACCTCTTGGAAGAGGTTTCCCCTCTGGACTCCCCTTCCAGAACTTTTTATCGCCGCTTCGCGGATGCCGTGCGGACGCCACTTGGCGTGCCTCAACAACTACAACCATCATCTCCATTTTACTCCCCCCCCCGCGAAGCGCACAAAAAGTTTCGGAAAGGATGGGGATGGGGGTCCGGGGGGAGGGGAAGGAAAAGCCCTTTTCAAAGGGTTTTCCTTCCCCTTCCCCCGGCCGCCGGAGGCAAACAAAAAACTCCCCGGCGCGATTCCGCGCCGGGGAGTTTGCAATGTCAACGAGCGTACGGAATCTACGGAGTCTGGAGGCCCCAGTTATTCCAGATCTGATTTCGCCAGGCGGCGAAGGACTCGGCAAAGGTGTCGAGGGGCAGCTCGATCTTTTCGCCGGTCTTGCGGTCCTTGGCTTCGATGATGCCGTTCTTGAGGCCCTTGCCGCCGAGCACGAGCTGCATGGGATAGCCGATGAGATCGGCCTCGGCGAACTTGACGCCGGGGCGCTCGCCTCTGTCGTCGAAGGCCGCGTCCACGCCGAGTTTTTGCAGTTCGGCATAGAGCTCCTCGGCCTTGTCGGCCACGTCCTGGTCCTTGCCGCCGAGCGAGATCAGGCAGACCTCGAACGGCGCGATGGACGGCGGGAAGCAGCAGCCGTTCTCGTCGAAGTTCTGCTCGATGGCCGAGGCCACGATGCGCGACACGCCGATGCCGTAGCAGCCCATGATCATGTATTGGGACTTGCCGTTCTCGTCCAGGAAGGTGGCTTCCATCTTCTCGGAGTACTTGAGGCCGAGCTTGAACACGTGGCCGACCTCGATGCCCTTGGTGAACTCGATCGCGCCGCCGCATTCGGGGCAGGCGTCGGTGGGCTCGATGACGCGCAGGTCGGCGTATTGGACGACCTCGCAGTCGCGGCCGAGCGCCAGGTGCAGCACGTGGGTGTCGCCCTTGTTGGCTCCGGCCACCCAGTCGGTGGCGGCGAGCAGCTCGTGGTCCGCGTAGACGGGCACCTCGGGGTCCAGCCCGGCGGGCCCGGCGAAACCGACGGGCGCGCCCGTCAGCTTGCGGACCATGGCCTCGTCGGCCAGCTCGATCTCGTTGCCGCCCACCAGGTTGCGCAGCTTGACGTCGTTCAGTTCGCGGTCGCCGCGCACCAACCCGGCCACCGGATTGCCGTCGACCACGAAGAGCAGGGTCTTTATCAGCTTGTCCGGGGTGATCTTGAGGAATTCGCAGACCTCGTCCACGGTGTGCGCGCCCGGAGTGGCGACCTCTTCCAGGGGCGGCACGGCGGATTCGTCGATGGAACCGTTTGCGGGCGCGTTGACCTTGGCCTTCTCCAGGTTGGCCGCGAAGTCGCAGTGCAGGCAGGAGGCGATGGTGTCCTCGCCGGTCTCGGCCAGGACCATGAATTCGTGGGAGAAGTCGCCGCCGATGGCCCCGGAGTCGGCCTGGACCGGCTTGAAGCGCAGGCCGATGCGCGAAAACGCGGCCTTGTAGGCGTTGAACATTTCCCAGTAGGACTTTTCCGCGCCCGCCTCGTCCTTGTCGAAGGAGTAGGCGTCCTTCATGATGAACTCGCGGCCGCGCATGAGCCCGAACCGGGGCCGGATCTCGTCGCGGAACTTGGTCTGGATCTGGTACAGGTTGACCGGCAGCTGCTTGTAGGACTTGATCTCGCCGCGCACCAGGTCGGTCATGACTTCTTCATGCGTGGGTCCGAGGCAGTAGTCGCGGTCGTGGCGGTCCTTGAAGCGGAGCAGTTCCTTGCCGTAGTACTCCCAGCGGCCGGTCTCTTTCCACAGGTCGGCGGGCTGGACCATGGGCAGGAGGACTTCCAGTGCGCCCGCGCGGTCCATCTCCTCGCGCACGATCTGCCCCACCTTGTTGATGGAGCGCAGGCCCAGCGGCAGGTAGTTGTAAATGCCGCTGGTCAGCTTGCGGATCATGCCCGCGCGCATCAGGAGCTTGTGGGAGACCACCTCGGCGTCGGCCGGGTCCTCCTTGAGGGTCGGGATGTAATAGCGGGAAAGACGCATCTAGTCGGTTCTCCTTTCTTCCAGGAATTTATCGATTTCTTTCATGAATTCGGGCAGCAGGTTGGCGTTGCCCCGGACCTTCCGGACCACCTCGCCCTTGCGGAAAATAATGCCCAGGTCCCGGCCTCCGGCGATGCCGATGTCGGCCTCGCGCGCCTCGCCCGGACCGTTGACCACGCAGCCCATGACGGCCACGGTAAAGACCTCTTCGACGCCTCTGAGCGCCGCCTCCACCTGCTCGGCCAGTTCGATCAGGCCGATCTCGGTGCGCCCGCAGGTAGGGCAGGATATAATCTCCGGGCCGCGTTCCCGCAAGCCGAGACTGCGCAGGATTTCATAGGCCACGCCGATCTCGGCCACCGGGTCGTGGGTCAGGGATACGCGCATGGTGTCGCCGATGCCTTCATACAGAAGGATGCCCAGCCCGACCGAGGACTTGACCGCCCCACGCACGAGCGTGCCCGCCTCGGTGATGCCGATGTGCAGCGGGTAATCCACCTGCTCGGACATGAGCCGGTAGGCGGCTATGGTCTTGAGCACGGAAGAGGTCTTGAGGGAAATCTTGATGTCGTTGAAGCCGCGCGCCTCAAGCATGCGCACGTGGCGCAGGCCGGACTCGACCATGGCCTCGGGCGTAGGGCCGCCGTATTGTTTGAGCAGGTCCTTTTCCAGCGACCCGCCGTTGACCCCGATGCGGATGGGGATGGAGCGTTCCTTGGCCGCCCGGACCACGGCGTCCACCTTGGCCTCGTCCCCGATGTTGCCGGGGTTGATGCGCAGGCCGTCGAAGCCCGCGTCCAGCGCGGCCAGGGCCAGCCGGTGGTCGAAGTGGATGTCCGCGATGAGCGGCACGGGCGACTGTTCGCGGATGGCCGCAAGCACGGCGGCCGCCGCTTCGTCGGGCACGGCCAAGCGCACGATCTCGCACCCGGCCTCGGCCAACCGGTTGATCTGCGCCACCGTGGCCGGGACGTCGCGCGTGTCCGTGTTGCACATGGACTGGACCCGGACCGGGTTGTCCCCGCCGATGCCCACGCCGCCGATGTTCACTGCTCTTGTCCGCTTCCGTTGCATAAGGACAAGCACGTTACGCAATTTCCCCGGCCAAGCCAAGTGGCCCGGCACCGGCAAACCCGGAAGGGGATCGACACGAAACCGTAACTGAAAAATAATGGGTCCCAGATTATAATGGCAATAAGTCAACCATGAAACGTACAAAAAAACCATAGCAACCTTCAACAAAAGAGTTTGTCATGCATTTCAATGTCAGAGTGAAAATCATCCTGTCATTCGCCATATCGCTTTTCCTGCTCTGCGCCGCCATCCTGACCGTGAGCCTGACTTCCATCTACAACGACTCTGTGAACTACAGCCGGACCTCGGCGGCCGGGCAGCTCAAGCATGTAGACGGAACCATCTCCATGTACATGCAGGAGACTCTGAACAACACGGCCATGATGGCCGAGGACCCGCGCGCCAGACAGGTGGATGACATCAAGACCAACTACCTCGACGCGAACAAGAAGTATCCCAAGCGGTATCTTGAGCCCGGCGACACGGCGGGCGAGGCCATCCAGGGATTCTACCGCATGATCCTGGCCTCCCACCCCAGCTACGAGGACTGCTATCTGGGCACGGCCAACGGCGGGTTCGTCATCGGCGGCGAATCCGGCATCCCGGCGGGCTATGACCCGCGCTCCCGGCCCTGGTACGCCAAAGCGGCCGCCTCCCCGGCCAAGCCGGTCGTGTCCGAGGCCTACGTGTCCACCACCGGCGACGCCATGGTCAGCACGGCCAAGGCCGTGGTCGGCGACGGCGGCAAGGTCCTGGGCGTGGTCGCCATGGACCTCTCACTGGCCCAGCTGACCAAGCTCATCCAGGAGGTCCGCCTGGGCGAGACCGGCTACGTGGTCATGATCCAGAACGACGGCGTGGTCATCGCCGACCCCCGGCAGCCGGACAACAACTTCAAGAATGTCAAGGACCTGTCCGACCAGCTCTACGCCAGGGCCTTCGCCCTGAACAACGGTGCCCTGAACGGCGTCCTGCGCGGCACGGACTACATGGCCGTGGTCCATACCTCGCCCGCCCTGGGCTGGAAGTTCATCGCCTTCACCGAGACCTCGGAGATCATGGCCCCGGTGTGGAGCAACGCCGTCTCGGCCACCCTGCTCTCCCTGCTGGTCCTGGCGGTCATCGGCGTGGCCATGTGGTTCTACATGAACCGGCTGCTGATCAAGCCGCTGGGCCGCATCGTCCGGGTCCTGCGCCGGGCGGCGGACGGCGACTACACCGCCCGCCTCGACACCCGCCGCCGGGACGACGTGGGCGAGATATTCCAGGCCCTGAACACCATGTCCGAAAAGCTGACCGACATCGTCGGCCAGGTGGTGGACGGCAGCTCGCGCGTGGCCTCGGGCAGCGAGGAGCTGTCCGGCACGTCCAGCGCCCTGTCCGACGGGGCCACCCAGCAGGCCTCGGCCCTTGAGGAAGTCTCCTCGTCCATGGACGAGATGGCGGGCAACATCCGGGCCACCGCCCAGAACTCGCAGACCACGGTCGCCATAGCGGACAAGGCCTCGAACAACGCGCGTCTCGGCGGGCAGGCCGTGGGCGAAACCGTCTCGGCCATGCAGGAGATTGCCCAGAAGATCACCATCGTCGAGGAGATCGCCCGACAGACCAACCTCCTGGCCCTGAACGCGGCCATCGAGGCGGCCCGGGCGGGCGAGCACGGCAAGGGGTTCGCCGTGGTGGCCTCCGAAGTACGCAAGCTGGCCGAACGCAGCGGCCAGGCCGCGGCCGAGATATCCCAACTGTCCACTTCCAGCGTGGAGGTGGCGGTCAAGGCCGGCGACCTGCTCAAGGAGATGGTCCCCGACATCGAGAAGACCGCCGAACTCATCCGCGAGATCACCGCGGCCAGCAACGAACAGAACGCGGGCGCGGAACAGATCAACGCGGCCCTGCAGCAGCTGGACCACGTGGTCCAGCAGAACGCGGCCGCTTCCGAGGAGATGGCCTCCACCTCCGCCGACCTGGCCGGGCAGGCGCACGGCCTGGAACAGCTCGTGGCCTTCTTCAAGGTCCAGGGCGGATCGGCCCCTTCGGCCCGGACCGTGGCCCGGGTGTCCAAGCCCTCGCGCACCCCCCTGCCCGGAGCGACCATCCAGGCCGCTCCGAGCGCTCCCCGAGGCCTGGCCCTCGACGCGGACGACCCCGACGACGGCGAATTCGAACAGTTCTGATCGTCCGCCGACCGATAACACGGCGGCCCTGCTCAGTTCGAGCGGGGCCGCCTTTTCTTTTCCCAGCCCACCGGTCCATCCGCCATGACGCGCATCCGGAACAATGCAGACCGCAACAGTCCGTTTTCATTTCCCTCTTGACGCCATTCCGGGTTTTATTTAGGAAGATTATAGTGTTACATTTTATATATTCGTAGCAACTACCGGGTTGCAATCAATGTTTTGTGTGTTCCACAAGGTGTTCAAATGAAAAAACATCATCTCTTCTGCGCCCTTCTCCTGTTCCTTCTGGCCGTGCCCGCCAACGTGTCGGCGCGCACGCTGACCGACTCGAACGGCAGGACCAACGACATCCCGGACACCATCGAGCACGCCATCTGCTCCGGTTCCGGCTGCCTGCGGCTCTTGACCTATCTCGGGGCCCAGGACCGCGTCGTGGCCGTGGACGACATCGAGGTCCGCCGCCGCAAGTTCGACGCCCGGCCCTACGCCATCGCCAACCCGCAGTTCAAGAAGATGCCCATATTCGGCGAGTTCCGGGGGCACGACAATCCCGAGCTGATCCTGACCCTGGAGCCCCAGCCCCAGGTCATTTTCAAGACCTACGCCTCGTCCATGGGCTACGATCCCCAGGAGCTCCAGGACAAGACCGGCATCCCTGTGGTGGTCCTCGACTACGGCGACCTGGGCGACAAGCGGCCCGCCCTGTACAAGAGCCTGCGCATCATGGCCCGGGCCATGGGCAGGGAGCGGCGCGCCGAGGAGATCATCGAGTACATCGACGGACTCATCGCCGACCTGAGCCGCCGCACGGGCGACGTGCCGGGCCAGGAGCGGTCCTCGGTCTACCTGGGCGGCGTGGCCTTCCGCGGCCCGCACGGCTTCCAGTCCACGGAACCGGCCTATCCGCCGTTCCAGTTCGTCAACGCCATCAACCTGGCTTACGATGCGGGCAAGGCGGGCAAGAGCCTGACCCAGTCCGACATCGCCAAGGAGAAGATCGTCGAGTGGAATCCGGACGTGCTCTTCCTGGACCTGGCCACCCTGCAGCTGGGCGACGAAGCGGGCGGGCTGTTCGAGCTGCGCACCGACCCGGCCTACCGCATGCTCTCCGCCGTCAAGGAGGGGCGCGTCTACGGCGTGCTGCCGTACAACTGGTACACCCAGAACTTCGGCTCCATCCTGGCCGACGCCTACTTCATCGGCAAGGTCCTCTACCCCGGCCGGTTCGCGGACGTGGACCCGGCTGCCAAGGCGGACGAGATATATACCTTCCTGGTGGGCAAGCCGGTCTTCAAGGACATGAACGGCCTGTTCCACGGCATGGCCTTCCAGCCGGTCCCGGTGAACTAGATGCACTTCTCCGACGGTCAGGTCCCGGCCGAATACCGGCGGTACATAGGCGTCAAGCTCGCCGTGGTCTGCTTGACCGGCGGACTGCTGGCTGCGGCCCTGGTCGTCTCCATCTCCCTGGGCGCGGCCAACATCCCGGTGGCGGACGTGGCCAAAACCCTCATGGGCTGGGCCGTGTCCAAGCGGTTCGACGTGATCGTCTGGAACATCCGGCTGCCCCAGGCCCTGGCCTCCATCGTGGCCGGGGCCGGGCTGGCCGTGGCCGGGGCGGTCATGCAGTCCATCCTGCGCAACCCGCTCGGTTCGCCCTTCACTCTGGGCATCTCGCACGCGGCCGCCTTCGGCGCGGCCTTTTCCGTGATGGTCCTGGGCGGCGGAATCATGGGCTCCACCAACGCGGACGCCGTGAACATCACCAACCCCTACCTGACCACGGGCGTGGCCTTCGTCTTCAGCCTGGCCGCCGCCGGAGTCATTGTCGGGGTCTCCAGGCTGCGCGGCTCCTCGCCAGAGATCATGATCCTGACCGGCGTGGCGCTGGGCGCGCTGTTCACCGCCGGGACCATGTTCCTGCAATTCTTCGCCGACGACGTGCAGCTGGCGGCCATGGTCTTCTGGACCTTCGGCGACACGGCCCGGGCCTCCTGGACCGAGCTGGGCGTCATGACCGGGATAACCGCCGTCACCTCCCTGTACTTCCTGGCCAACGGTTGGAACTACAACGCCATCGACGCGGGCGACGAGACCGCCAAGGGACTCGGCGTGCGCGTGGACCGCGTCCGGCTCATCGGCATGATGCTCGCCTCCATGCTCACGGCGGTGATCATCGCCTTTCTGGGCATCATCGGCTTCGTCGGCCTGGTGGTCCCGCACATGGTCCGCCGGGTCATCGGCTCGGACCACCGTTTCCTGCTGCCGTGCACCATCCTGGCGGGCGGCCTGCTGCTGCTCGCCTCGGACACCGCCGCCCGGCTGATCCTGGCGCCGCACATGCTCCCGGTCTCGGTCCTGACCGCGTTCATGGGCGCGCCGGTCTTCATCTACCTCATCATAAGGGGGCAGCGCAGATGATCCTTTCCGTCAACGGCCTCGACTTCGCCTACAACGGCTCCGAGGTCCTCCGCGACGTGGAGTTCGGCCTGAACGGCGGCGAACTCCTGGCCATCCTCGGCCCCAACGGCGTGGGCAAGACCACCCTGCTCAAGTGCATCAACGCCATCCACGCACCCAGCGCGGGCAAGGTCCTGGTGGAGGACCGCGACGTGCTCAAGATGCGCCCGCACGAGATCGCGCTGGGCATCGGCTACGTGGCCCAGCGCAACGAGGCCGCCCGGTTGACCGTGTTCGACGCTGTGCTCATGGGCCGCAAGCCGCACATCGTCTGGCGCGTGGGCGAGGAGGACCTCAAGATGGTCGACTCCGCCCTGAAACGGCTGCACATGAACCACCTCGCCCTGCGCTACATCGACTGCCTGTCCGGCGGCGAACTGCAGAAGGTGGCCATCGCCCGCACCCTGGTCCAGGAACCGCGCCTCATGCTCCTGGACGAGCCCACCTCCAGCCTGGACCTCAAGAGCCAGGTGGACATCCTGACCATGCTCCGCCGGGTGGTGGACGAACACCGCATCGCCGCGATCATGACCATGCACGACCTGAACACCGCCCTGCGCTACGCCGACAAGGTCCTGTTCCTCAAGAACGGCTGCATCCACTCCACCGGCCCGGTCTGCGAGGTCACCTCCGACGTGGTCGAGGAGGTCTACGGCCTGCCCGTGCACATCCATCACGTCCAGGGCCACCCCATGGTGGTCCCGGCCGCATAGCCCCAATTCACAAGGAGACACCCATGCCCTGCTCCATTCCCCAGGACAAGATCGACGCGGCCATCGTCTTCCACGGCCACCACTGCCCCGGCCTGACCATCGGCGTCCGCGCCGTGGAACTGGCCCGGCGGGAACTGGGCGACCTGGACACCCTGGACCTCGTCGCCGTGGCCGAGACCGACATGTGCGGCGTGGACGCCATCCAGTTCCTGACCGACTGCACCCTGGGCAAAGGCAACTTCATCCACCGCGACTACGGCAAGCGCGCCTTCACCTTCTTCGATCGCAAGTCCGGCAAGGGGTTCCGCGCCGTGCTCAGGGACTCCGCTATGGGGGGGCCCGGAGAATCCCGTGAAACGGGCATCGAACGGTTCATGACCCTGGACCTGGACGACATGTTCGCCGTCACCCCCCTGGACTGCCCCGCGCCCCGCCCCGCCGCCGTGCTGCAAAGCCTGCGCTGCGACCAGTGCGGCGAAATGACCATGGAATCCCGCACCCGCCGCTACGGCGGCAAGACCTACTGCATCCCCTGCTTCACGGACATCGACCAGAAGCTGTAGGGGAGAGAAGAATGCCTCCGGCGGCCAGAGGGGAAACTTTTGAAAAGGGGCTAGACTAGAACAGGATCTGGTTTTCCGGTAATAGGTCAATTATGCCGGTAAAAAACAAGTACGCAAATCGTTCGAAAATTTCGGGAGCCAAAACCAGGGAGCTGGTCAGGCTGTTTTGCTACGACTTGGACGCAACTCAGATAAGCAAGGTGGCGAAAATAAATAGAAATACCGTCAATCGGTATATACATGCCATCAGAGTGCGAATCGCCGAGTTTTGTGAAGCGCAATCCCCCCTCACTGGGACGATCGAAGTTGATGAAAGCTTCTTTGGCCCGCGTCGGCAGAAAGGTCGTGTTGGCCGTGGAGCCTATGGGAAAACGGTCGTTTTCGGAATTTTGAAACGAAGGGGATTCGTCAACACGCAGATCGTCCCAGACTGCACCAAAGCCACCCTTCAAGGAATCATCCGAGGAAAGGTAGACCTTGAAAGTGTAATTCATTCTGATGGATTACGTTCTTATCATGGATTGGTGGACTTAGGTTATCAGAAACATTTTCGGATAGACCACGGGGAAGGCGAGTTTGCTAAAGGGACGAATCACATTAACGGTATCGAGAGCTTTTGGGGCTTCGCAAAAACAAGGCTTGTTAAGTTCCATGGCATTGCCAAAGCCACTTTCAATTTACATTTGAAGGAATGTGAGTTCCGATTCAACCACAGGAAGGACATGTACATGGTCCTCCTGAAGATACTCCGGAAGAGTCCTCTGTTCTAGTCTAGACCCTTTGAAAAAGTTTCCCCTCTGGACTCCCCTTCAAAACTTTTTGTCGCCGCTTCGCGGAAGCCGTGCGGACGCCACTTGGCGTACCTCAACAACTACAGCCCCCACCTCCATATCTACGCGTCACCGCACGCTCTCCCTCACCCCACCACCTCCGCGAAGCGCACAAAAAGTTTAGGAGGGATGGGGGGATGGGGGGCCGGGGGAAGGGGAGAAGGGGAGAAGGGGGTACAGCCCGGGTACATAGGTAACACATTAGCCCGGGAACAGGGGTAACACTTTGGGCATGAGAGCCTGGAGGTGCCCATGCCCTGGAATGAGGTCAAACCTATGGATCAACGATGGCTGTTTGTGATGGAGGCGCAGCTTGGCGCCGAGGCCCTGGCGGCATTGTGCCGCAAGTACGGCATCAGTCGAAAAACAGGATACAAGTGGCTGAAACGATACCATGAACTCGGCAAGTTCGGATTCATGGAGCTGACCAGGAGGCCGCGCGGTTGTCCGCATAGGACGCCTGTTGAAATGCGGGAGGCCGTCGTGGCCCTGCGCAAGGCGTGGCCGGGCATCGGGCCGCGCAAGATCGCCGGTGAGCTGCGCAATCGGGGGCTCCGGCCCCCCTCCCACAGCACCATCGCCCTCATCCTCAAGGACGCGGGGCTGGTCAAGGCGCGCAGGCGGCGCAACGCCCGGTTTCGGCAATGGCCAGGCACGCTGACGGAGCCCGAGCATCCCAACCACGTCTGGAGCGTCGACTACAAGGGCTGGTTCAGGATGCTTTGCGGAAGCACCTGCTATCCATTAACGATTATGGATAGTTACAGCCGATTTCTCGTGGGGTGCGAGGCCCTGTCCCGGCCCGCCTTCGCGCCCACGCGGGAGGCCTTCGACCGGACTTTCGCCCGATTCGGCCTGCCCGAAATAATCCGCGTGGATAACGGAACGCCGTTCGCGGGGGCGGGAGCGGGCGGCCTGTCCCGGCTGAGTGCTCTTTGGCTGCGGTTGGGGATCGACGTGGAGTTTATCGAGCCGGGCAAGCCGCAACAAAACGGGGCGCACGAGCGGATGCACCGCAGCCTCAAGCGGGAAATCCGCCTGGGCAGAGGGCTGCGGCAACAGCAGCGCCGCTTCCGCGCCTGGCGTCGGCACTACAACCACAACAGGCCCCATGAAGCGTTGGGCATGGCCGTCCCAGCCCAGGTCTACGTCCGATCGGAGAGAAGATATCCAGCTGAAATACCGGACTTTCAATACGCCGCACAGCACACTGTCCGGCGGGTCAAAAACACCGGGGAAATCAAGTGGAGGGGCCGCAGGCGGTACATCAGCCAGGGCCTGGCCGGCAGTCTGATCGGCCTTCTGGAAAACCGCGCCGGCGACTTGAACATCTACGCCGGATCAGTCCTGCTCGGCATCTTGCCCGCCTCCGGTTCCGGGGGCCTGATCAGGCCCCCGGAACCGGTAGACGAACAATAAAAGTGTTACCCATGTACCCGGGCAGAAGTGTTACCCATGTTTCCGGTTGCACAGGGAACCCTTTTCTCAAAGGGTTCCCTTCTCCCCTTCCCCCGGCCCCCGGAGGCAAAAAAAGCCCCCGCACGGTGTGCGGGGGCTTTTTTTATTCACATTGCAAGGACGGTTATTTGTCGTCCTTTTTGTCCGCTTTGGCTTCGGTTTTGGCCTCGGCCTTGGGGGCGGAGGATTTGACCTTGGGTTTGGGCGGGTTGCCGTGTTCGATCCAGACGACCTTTTCGGTAACCGGCTTGCGGTGCGTGTCCTTCATGGACAGGCATTTGGTCGGGCAGTTGTCCCGGCACAGGCCGCAGTAGACGCAGGCGTGCGGGTCGCACTGCCAGGTGCCGGCCCCCTTGTCCACGGTGATGCACTGGCTGGGGCATTTGCGGGAGCACATGCCGCAGAAGATGCACTTGTCGATGTCGATGACCAGCTCACCCCGGTAGTTGGGGAACGGCTCGCGCACCTCGAAGGGGTACTTCCGGGTGGCGGGCTTCTTGAGCAGGTTCTTGATGACGGTGGGTGTAAACAGCATGCGTCCTCCTAGCGTTCGGTGCAGCTGATGCACGGGTCGATGGACAGCACGATGACCGGCACGTCCGCCAGTTCGCACTCCGGCAGCATGGCCAGGAGCGGCGGGATGTTGGCGAACGTGGGGGTGCGGATGCGCAGCCGGTCCAGGTTCTTGGTGCCGTTGCCCCGGATGTAGTAGACGCACTCGCCGCGCGGCTGCTCGACCCGGGTGTAGACTTCGCCCTCGGGCGGATTGCCCTTGACCTTGGCGGCCAGCTCGCCCTCGGGCAGCTTGGCCACGGCCTGGCGGACCAGGTCGATGGACTGGAGCACTTCGCGGAAGCGGACCGTGGAACGCGCCCAGCAGTCGCCGGCGGTCTCGACCACAGGCTCGAAGTCGAGCAGGTTGTACGCACCGTAACCGGTCATGCGCATGTCCTGGGCCACGCCCGAGCCGCGCAGGGTCGGTCCGGCCGCGCCGAGTTCCCAGGCCTGGGCCTTGGTCATCACGCCCACGCCCACGGTGCGGGTCTTGACCGTGTAGTCGTTCATGATGGTGTCCTGCATGGCCTTGACCTCTTTCTCGACGATCTCGAGCTCGGACAGGATCCAGCGGATCTGCTCCGTGGAGAGGTCGGCGCGGACGCCGCCGATGACGTTGACGGACACGATGACGCGGCTGCCGGCGGTGGCCTCGTTGATGTCCATGATGCGCTCGCGGACCTTCCAGAACTGCATGAACAGGGACTCGAAGCCGAAGGCGTCGGCGAACAGGCCCAGCCACAGCAGGTGGGAGTGGCAGCGATGCAGTTCGGACCAGATGACGCGCAGCATCTTGGCGCGGTCCGGGACCTCCACGCCCATGAGTTCCTCGATGCCCTGCGAGTAGCAGACGGCGTGGATCATGGAGCAGATGCCGCAGACGCGCTCACAGACGTTGATCATCTGGTGGTAGTCGCGGATGTCGGCCAGTTTCTCCAGGCCGCGGTGCACGTAGCCCAGGGCCGGGATGGCCTCCTTGACGATCTCGTCCTCGACCTTGAGGGTCAGGTGGACGGGTTCGGGCAGGACGGGATGCTGCGGGCCGAAAGGTATAACGGTGGTTGCCATTTCAGCCCCCTATTTCTTGGGCTCGATCTTGACGTTGGACACCAGGGGAACCTGGGTGACCTCGGGGTCGAGATAGAGCGTACGGTTGAAGTCGAGGACCAGGCCGTCGAACTTGACGTTCCACTGGTCGCGGATTTCGTTTTCCACCAGCAGGGCGGCGAAGTAGACGCCGGACACGCTCGGGATGGGCTTGTCCATGTCGGCCACGAGCCGCAGGTGGGTGGTCTCCAGATCCTTGTCGAAGTGGTAGAGGATGCCGATCTTGTCTCCTTCCTGATAGGCGGAATACGTGACCAGCCTCTGTCCTTCGTTCTTCATGTTCATGACCTCGCCGACGATGGTGTCGAGGGTCACGTCGATAACTTTACCTTGCATTATATACCTCGCGTGAAGCTACTTGGCTTCTTCCACTTTCTGGGCGAACTTGGCCAGTCCCGCCACGACGCCGTCGATGATGGCCTCGGGCTTGGCCGGACAGCCGGGGACGTAGACGTCCACGGGGATGACCTTGTCCACGCCGCCCACGACGTTGTAGGCCTCGCGGAAGACGCCGCCGGTGTTGCCGCACGCGCCGATGGCGATGACGGCCTTGGGCTCGGGCATCTGGTCGTAGATGTTCTTGAGCACCTTCTTGTTCCGGTGGTTGACCGTGCCGGTGACCAGGAGCACGTCCGCGTGCTTGGGGTTGCCGACGTTGATGATGCCGAACCGCTCCACGTCGTAGAGGGGGGTCAGGCAGGCCAGGACCTCGATGTCGCAGCCGTTGCAGCTACCGCAGTCGAAGTGCATGATCCACGGTGACTTGGCGCGAGATTTCTTGATGAATGATCCGAACATGATTTACCCCGCGTACAGCCAGATGAGGTTAACGACGGACATGCCCATGCCGAGCAGCCAGACGCGCTTGAGCATCCAGCGCCAGGTCATGCGGGCCATGGTGTTGTCCACCAGGATTTCGAGCATGTAGGTGGCCACGAGCAGCAGCGCCATCCAGGCCACGTTGGTGTGCCAGAAGAGCGCGCACAGGGACAGGACCAGGACGGTCTCGTACCAGTGGGCGATCTCGATCAGCCCCAGGTAGGGCCCGGAGTACTCGGTGAGCACGCCCTTGACCAGTTCCTGGTGTCCGTGGTGGGAGGTCGAGAAGTCGAACGGGGATTTGCGCAGCTTGATGGTCAGGGCGTAGCCCAGCGCCAGGTAGAGCAGCGGCATCTTGGCCAGCAGGGGCGTATCCTGCGCCCAGATGGCGTCGATGGAAAAGCTGCCGGTGACCATGTAGAAGCCCACGAAGACCAGGATCAGGATCGGCTCGTAGGCCAGGATCTGGAGCAACTCGCGCTGCGCGCCCACCTGGGAGAACGGGGACTTGGCGGCCATGGCACCCATGACCAGGAAGACCGCGCCAATGGCCTGCACGAAGAAGACGAGCAGCAGGTCGCCCTGGGCGAAGAACAGGGCCACGGACACGGCCGCGGCGATGAGGTACACCCAGGCGCAGAGGATCTGCCACTGGTTGACGACCATCTTCTCCTTGCCGAAGAGCTTGGCCACGTCATAGAAGGCCTGCATGATCGGAGGACCCTGGCGGGATTGGAACCAGGCGGTGACCCGGCGGTCCAGACCGGCGATCAGGCCGCCCAAAAGCGGCGCGGCCACGAGGCCGATGATGACGAGAATGAGAGTTTCCATTAGAGCGCCCCTCCCAGCATGAGGACGATCAGCGCGACCGCCAGTGCGTTGAAGATGGGCGTGAGCTTGGTTTCAGCGAACATCTCGCCCAGGTACAGGTTGCCGGTGGAGAACGGCACTTCGCCGTTCATGGGGCCGACGTAGGCGCCGTCACCGGCGGCCGAGTTGGCTCCGCTGACGTAGGGCGGCACGATCTTGACCCTGCGGTAGCCCGAGGCGGCCTTGACCGCGTAGAGCAGGCCCAGGCCGAGCACCAGGAACAGGGGCACGACCACGAAGGTGCCGTGCGCGGATTCCAGGGAGCCGAAGCCGACCACGAACGGCGCGGAGCCGATCCAGGGGGCCAGCAGGGAGTTGTAGATCCACGGCGAGGCCACGGACAGGACCACCGCGCCGAGGCACAGGGTCATGAGCGGCAGCCGGGTCAGCATGGGCTGGGATTCGGCCTTGGCGCCCGGCTCGCGGGAGCCCATCATGGAACCGGCCCAGCGGGCCAGGTACACGACCATCAT
Organism: Pseudodesulfovibrio sp. lm2024; assembly: GCF_051175575.1. Taxonomy (NCBI): domain Bacteria; kingdom Pseudomonadati; phylum Thermodesulfobacteriota; class Desulfovibrionia; order Desulfovibrionales; family Desulfovibrionaceae; genus Pseudodesulfovibrio; species Pseudodesulfovibrio sp. lm2024. The sequence continues at coordinate 849,364 of NZ_CP195092.1, read as the reverse complement.
GGCCGAACCCATGGCCAGCATGACCACGATGAAGATGTTGCTGTCGGCCGAGGCCTCCATGGCCATCCACTTGCCGAGCAGCACGCCGAACGGCGGCAGCATCATGGTCAGGATGCCGATGATGGTGATCAGGGCCGTGCGGGGGTTCGAGCCGTACAGTCCGCGCATGTCCTCGATGTCGCGGGAGCCGATGGACTGCTCGATGGTGCCCACGCACAAAAAGAGCAGCGACTTGGAGATGGCGTGGAAGAGGATCAGGATGATCGCCGCGGTCAGGGCCAACGGGGTGTTGATGCCCGCGCAGCAGATGATCAGGCCGAGGTTGGCCACCGTGGAGTAGGCCAGAATCTTCTTGCCGTTGGACTGGCCGATGCCGAGCGCGGCGCAGGCCAGGAAGGTGAACGCGCCGCAGACGGCCACGCCCGTGGACAGGAAGGTCCCGGCAAAGGCCGGAGCGAACCGCAGGACCACGAACACGCCCGCCTTGACCATGGTCGAGGAGTGCAGGAGCGCGGACACTGGGGTCGGGGCGACCATGGCGCCGAGCAGCCAGGACTGGAACGGCACCTGGGCGGCCTTGGTGAAACCGGCCAGACAGAGGAAGGCCAGCCCGGTGAGCATCACCGCGCTGGTGGAGCCCAGAGCCAGGACGGCGCTGATGTTCAGGGTCTCGGCCTGGGAGTATACGAGCATCATGCCGAGGACGAAGGCCAGCCCGCCCATGGCGTTCATCCACAGGGCGCGGACCGAGTTCCTGGTGGCGATCTCGGTGGCGTCGTGGCCGATGAGCATGAAGGAACAGAAGGTGGTCACTTCGAAGAAGAAGTACATCCACAGCATGTTGTTGGACAGGACCAGCCCGTTCATGGCGCCCAGGAAGATGAGCATGAAGAAGAAGAATCTCGGCTGGCGCGTCTTCTTCAGGTGCAGGTGCTCCTCGTGTTCCTGCATGTAGGGAATGGCGAAGATGCAGATCAGGGAGCCGATGATCGAGATGACCAGGACCATGATCAGGGAGAGCTGGTCGCCGACAACGGCCGGAACCGCCTCATGGCCGACCATGACCGACTCGAACCAGGCGAGCAGCACCGCCTGAGCCAGGGTGAATCCCTGGATGAGCAGGTTCTTGTTCTTGTAACCGTAGAAGTAGATGACACCGAGCAGGACGAAATCCAGGACCGTGATCAGGAAATCGCTGCCGATGCCCAGGAATGAGCCGACCTCGGTCGGCGCAAACGTCCCCTGCGCAAGCAATCCCAACGACGAGAGCGTCAGGATGCCTCCGGTGGCGAGCACGGTCAGCTTCCGCACGGCCATGGACCGGACGAAATAGCAGACCATCGCCGCTGCCGCCGGCAGCAGGATGAGAAGCACTAACAGATTTGACATGAAGAGACCTCGTTTCAGAAGATGAAGAACGAGTACAGCAGGCACCTGGCAGCCGGTTCACCTCCAACCGAATGCCAGTGCGTTTGCACTTTACCCTTAGCCTAGTAAACAATTGTCCTTAGGTGAAGTTAACCCCCAGGTCAAGACCCAAACCGGACTTTTGCCCCATCCTTTTCACCCTCGCAAGTTCTCGTATCTCCACGCGTTTTTGCACCGAATGACGTTTTTGAAAAAATAGGCACCAAAGAAGTCCGGAATTTTGTGAATAAAAGAACAAGACCCGCTTGGCGGGGCCTCCGGGGTGGTCCTTGTTTGGACAATTTTGGGGATTAAAAGTATCCGAGTCCGGTTAAAGCGGACATGATCAATTCTTTATCCCGGGAGCGGCCGGACCGCTCGCCCCCCTGCCCGTCCGGAAGGGTCGTGCAGGGTTGGCAGCCCAGGGAGCGGTAGCCCCGGTCGTAGAGCTCGCAATGGGGCAGGCCGAAACGGGCGTGGAAGGCCCAGATGTCGGTCTCGGTCCAGTCGAGCAGCGGGTTGATCAGGGTGTGGTCCGGGTCGCTCCGGGGTTCGAATTCGAGCCGCCCGGCGCGGTCCGGGTGCTCGTCCCGGCGGATGCCGGTCAGCAGGTGTGTGGTCCGGGTGTCGCGCACCGCCTTTTTCAACGGTTCGACCTTGAGTTCGCGGCAGCATGCGAGCGGGTCGGCGGCCAGGGGATAGCCGTCAAGCGGCACCTCGGGCCGGGCCACGAGCAGGTCCACGTTCCATTCGGCGGCCATGCGGTCGCGGAAGGCCAGGGCCTCCGGGAACTTGCACCCGGTGTCCAGGGAGATGGCGCGCACCGGCCCGGCCCCGGCGTGCTCCACCAGCAGCTTCCAGACGAACAGGGCCACGGTGGAGTCCTTGCCCCCGGTCCAGGCCACGCGCACGCGCTCCGGACCGCCTCCGGCCAGGGCCTGTTCCAGCAGTTCGGACAGCAGGGCTTCGGTGTGCAGGATTTTATCTTCGAGTGTCGGCATCATGCTCTATTCATTATAATGGCGGACAGCATGAAGTTGCCGTAGAGCAACTTCATGAGCAAGGAAAAACTACGTCTGATCGACGACCTCATCACCCGCGAAGAAAAGTGCGTGCTGGCCACTTCGGACGGTATCCGTCCGCACTGCGCCCTCATGTACTTCTTCGCGGACCACGCGGCCATGAAATTCTACCTTTTCGCCCCCGGCTCCTCGCAGACATGCCGGAACATCCGGGAGCACCCCCACATCTCCCTGCTGATAGACCGGAGGGAGGAAGGAGTGGCCCTGAGCATCCAGGGGGTCTATTCGCCCATCAAAAAACGGCAGACCGCCGAGGCCATCACCAAGCTCTTCCTGATGAAATTCCCGCAGATGGCCGATCTGGCGGGCCATCCCGACGCCCTGCTCATCCGGGTCAACGGCGTCGAGGCGCGCCTGGCCACGGGGCTTGAGGACATTTTCACCACTAAACTGAAAAATTCCTAAAAAAATCCCTTGACGGGAGCCACGCTTGGGCATAGACATTCACTTCGTTTGCGCGCCCGTGGCTCAGCTGGATAGAGCATTCGGCTACGAACCGAAAGATCGCACGTTCGAATCGTGCCGGGCGCACCACGATAGCAAAGCCCCCTTCAGGCCCTGCCTGCAAGGGGGTTTTTCGTTGTTGCCGTTCCCCCATTGACTCCTCGGCCAATGGACCGCATCCTTAGGGGGAACACCAAGGAGGCGACAATGAACCTACCCAAAGTATACGTCACCCGGCAGATCCCCAAACAGGGACTCGACCTGCTCCGCCAGGCGGCCGAGGTGGAAGTCAACCCGAACGACGCTCCCGTGCCCCGCGAGGAGCTGCTCGAAATCATCAAGGACTGCCAGGGCGTCATCGGCCTGCTGACCGAGAGGATCGACGCCGAATTCTTCGACGCGGCCCCGAACCTCAAGGGGTACGCCAACTACGCCGTGGGCTTCGACAACATCGACGTGCCCGAGGCCACCCGGCGCAGGCTGCCCGTGACCAACACCCCGGACGTGCTGACCAACGCCACGGCCGAGTGCGCCTGGTCCCTGCTCTTCAGCGTGGCCCGCCGCGTGGTCGAGTCGGACGCGGTCATGCGCTCGGGCGCCTGGTCCGGCTGGGGCCCCATGCAGTTCATCGGCGGCGACGTGACCGGCAAGACGCTGGGCATCGTCGGCGCGGGCCGCATCGGCACGGCCATGGCCCGCATGAGCCGGGGCTTCGACATGCCGGTCCTGTACACCAGCTCATCGGGCCGCCGCAACGAGACCCTGGACAAGGAGCTCAACGCACGCCTGGTCTCCTTCGAGGAGTTGCTGGAGGAGTCGGATTTCATCTCCCTGCACACCCCGCTGACCCCCGGCACCCGGCACCTGTTCGACGCCGAGGCGTTCAAGCGCATGAAGAGGACCGCCTACATCGTCAACACGGCGCGCGGCCCGGTCATCGACGAGCAGGCCCTGCTCGATGCCCTCAAGTCCGGCGAGATCGCGGGCGCCGGGCTCGACGTGTACGAGAACGAGCCCGCCCTGACCCCGGGCCTGGCAGAGCTCGACAACGTGGTCCTGCTGCCGCACATCGGCTCGGGCACGGAGTCCGCGCGCACGGACATGTCCCTGATGGCCGCCCGCAACATGCTGGCCATGCTCAAGGGCCACAGGCCCGAGACCTGCCTCAACCCCGAAATCTACGACGACTAGCCCCGAGGGAACATGACCGCATACGCCGAGAAAAAGGCCCGCCTGCTGCGCATCGTCGACGGTGCGCTCCAGGCCGTGGCCCCGGACCCCGCCCTGAGGGCGGCCGTGAAACGAGACGGGAACGTCCTGGCCGTGGACGGCCGGGAGTATGATCTGAACGACTACGACCGGGTGCTCCTGCTCGGCGCGGGCAAGGCCTCGGCGGCCATGGCCGCGACCCTGGAGGACATCCTGGGCGACCGGCTGCACAGCGGGCTGGTGGCCACCAAGTACGGCCACGGCCTGGCCCTGGCCCGGACCGAGGTCATGGAATCCGGCCACCCGGTGCCCGACAAGGCCGGGGTGCGCGCCGCCGACGCCCTGCTTGAGCGTGCGGCGGACGCCGGGGAGCGGGACCTGGTCCTCTTCCTCCTGTCCGGCGGAGCCAGCGCCCTGGTGCCCTCCCCGCTCGGCGCGGTCACCCTGGCCGACAAGCAGGAGGCCACCCGCAGGCTGCTCGAATGCGGCGCGGCCATCGGCGAGATCAACGCCATCCGCAAGCACCTGTCCCGGTTCAAGGGCGGGCATCTGGCCGAGACCCTGGCCCCGGCCACGGTGGCCACCCTGATCATCTCGGACGTGGTCGGCGACCGGCTGGACGTCATCGGCTCCGGGCCCACCGCGCCCGACGACTCCACCTTCCCGGACTGCCAGGCCATCCTGGACAAGTACCGGCTGTGCCACCGCATGCCGGACAGCGTGGTCCGGGCCGTGGCCGACGGCTGCGCGGGACGGGCCCCGGAGACGCGCAAGGCAGGCGACCCGTGCTTCGGGCGGGTGCGCAACACCATCGTGGCGGGCAACGCCATGGCCGTTCACGGCGCGGCCTCGGCCGCACGCGACCTGGGCTACACCCCGGTGGTGGTGGACCTGGCCATGGAGGGCGAGGCCCGCGACCAGGCCGCGCGGCTCATCCGGCTGGCCGGTAAGTACAGCCTGGGCGGGGGCGAGTCCCGGCCGCCCGTCTGCCTCCTGGCCGGGGGCGAGACCACGGTGACCATCAAGGGCAACGGCAAGGGCGGCCGCAACCAGGAATGGGCCCTGGCCGCCGCCCTGGAGATGTCCGCCCTGGGGGACGCCGGGGAGCGGATTTCGGCCATGAGCCTGGGCACGGACGGCACGGACGGCCCCACGGACGCGGCCGGGGGCATGGCCTTCCCGGACACGGCCTGCGGCGAACGGTCAGAGGCCGCCGGGCGCGCTCTGGTCGACAACGACGCCTACCACTTCCTGGACGGCGCGGGCACCCTGCTCAAGACCGGCCCCACACGGACCAACGTCATGGACGTAGCCGCCGTGCTGGTGGACCCGGCCTGACCGGGAGCCCCTGCCGCCCGCCGGAACAAACGAGGAGACGAACCATGCGCACCACCCTGATCCGCACCGGATGGGCCGCCCTGGCCGTGGCGACGCTCATCGCGGCCTGCTACCTGTACGTGGACCGGCCCGTGGCCGAGGCGGCCCTGACCCTGCGTGGCACGGCCTGGCACGCTGCGGCCAAGGCCCTGTCCCAGACGGCCAACCACCTGTTCTTCAACGTCATGGTGGCCGCCGGGCTGATCGTCGGGGCCGTGGACGGTCTGACAAACGGGCTGACGGAGCGCTCGCGCGGCCTGCTCTATCTGTGCCTGTCCGTGGCCTGCGCCATGCTGATCGGCGACGTGTTCAAGGAGTTCTTCGGCCGAGCCCGGCCGCCGCTGCTCTTCAACAAGGGCGTGTACGGCTTCTTCCCCATGGCCGGGGGCGGCATGTACTCCTCCTTCCCCTCGGGGCACACCCTGCGCATCTTCTCGTCCATGACCGCCCTGTGGCTGCTCCTGCCCCGGTTGCGCATGCCCGCCTTCGCCCTGGCCGCGGCCGTGGGCGCAAGCCGCGTGCTCGCCCTGCGGCACTACCCGTCGGACGTGCTCTTCGGCGCGTTCATCGGCGTGACCGTCGCTCTGTGGGGCTGGCGGCTGCTCCACCCAAAAACGGCCCGTGCGCAGGGCAACTAGCCCGCATTCAGCCGGAATAAAATGATTTTATTGATCCAACAACCATGGTAACCACCTGTCCATGAAGTGCCCCGTCTGCGGCGCGGAAGTCCGCCCGCAAACACCCCGATGCCGCCGCTGCGGCCGCCTGCTGGCCCGGCCCGACGACGCCCTCAAACGGACCCTGCCCCTGTCCCCGCGCCTGGCCGTGACCTGCGGAACCGCGCTGGTCGCCGCCGGGGGGTTGCTGCTCCTGTACGGGGCTCCGGTGTTCGCAGCCGTGCTTCTCTGTCTGGGATTGCCCCTGGCCCTGGTCGGCCTGCTCATGTAAACGCGCCGTGCGCCGCACGCGACAAGCCCCCGCCCGGACGTATCCGGACGGGGGCTTGTCGCATGCCTGGCGGCGCGGACCGGGCCTTTACCGGCTGGCCAGGCCGCCGGCGGTGAAGGTCATGGTCCCGATGTCCCCGAAGGTGGTCGCCTGGCGCACGGTCAGCTTGAGCGGAGAGCCGTAGTCCACCTTGAAGGACTGCCCCTCGTTGAGCGGCCTGTCCCCGGCCGTGGCCACCAGCTTGTCGTCCGGGCCGTTGCTCCAGGCGGACTCGAACACGTACTCGCCCTCGGGCAGACGGTAGCTGCCGCCCGCGTTCCAAGGAATGAGCAGGTTCTGGCCGTGCTTGTCGCCCAGCCGCAGGGCCAGGACCGTGCGCGGCCGGATGTCCACGTAAAAGCTCGCCTCGGGCGCGCCGGGCGTCTCGCGGACCACCTTGAACCGTGTGGAGCCGGGCTGGTCGGATCTCAGCGCGTAGCGGGACAGAAAGTTGTCCGGGTCCAGGATGATCTCCCAGCCCAGGTCCTGGCCGTTGTTGGCCCAGGGAATGGCCACGAACCCCTTGAGATTGATGACTTCCTTGAGATCGCTGCCCCACAGGCCCTCGAGGATGAGCTGGTCGCCGAGCACCGCGTTCAGGGTCTCGCCGTCGCGCACGAAGACCGGATTGCCGTTGAGCCAGCAGACAAACACCGGGGTGTCGTCGCCCGGCGCGTTGGGCAGCTTGCCGGACCAGCGAACCTTGGTCTCGGCCACCTTGCTGCCGTCCGAGCGCAGCTCCAGTTCCGAGAACGGCTCCAGGACCATGCGCCGGGCGTTGATCAGGTTCACGCCGGGCCTGTCCGAGGCGAACAGGGCCAGCTCCGGAGAAAATTCGCTCGGGCCCGAGGACACGGACTTGACCGCCAGGGTCGTGCCCGGGACCAGATTGATGACCCCGTCGCTGCCGAGCGTGCGGCCGTTGACCGTGACCTTGATCCCGGTGCGGGCGTAGGCCCGGACGTCCTCGTCCGTGAACTCGGGCGGAGTGACCTCCACGCCGAGACGGTGCAGGAGCATGCGCGTGGCGGTCAGCTGCTGGCGGACCTTCCAGTCGATCTGGCGGATGGACTTGGAGACCTCCACGGCCATGGCCGGGATGTTGTGCTCGGCCAGGGCGTAGCAGGTCAGGGACTTGCGCATCTCGGGATAGCTGGTCCCCTGGTCGAAGGTCCGGGTATTGAACAGCCGGAACTTGTAGTCGCTCATGCCGATGTGATCGTTGAGCTCGTCCAGGACCGGGTTCACGGTCCGGGCCAGGTCGATCTGGTTGTAGACCAGGGTGTCCACGATGATGGACTGTCCGTACCGCTTGGGGTTGCGCAGGTTGTCCACGTAGGTCGGATTGTAGAACCCGCTGCCCTCATGCAGATGGATGAAGGCGTCCGCCTGGTTGAGCAAAAAACGGATGACCCGGGCCACGCGGTCCTCGTAGAACCTGTTGTAGTTCTGGTCGAAGCGCCGGTTCATGTCCACGTTGATCTGGCGCTTGCACAGATTGATGGACGGCACGTTGGCGCGCGGCAGGACGATCAGGTTGCCGCGCAGGACCTTGCCCTTGGACAGCAGCTGGGCCGTGATGTAGCCCGCGGACTCGTCGCCCTGGATGCCGCCCTGGACCATGACCGTGGGGCCGGGCTGTCGGCCCTGCAGGTAGACCACCCGGAGCGGATATTGGGTGCCCGCGAAAAAGGAATGCTCCCACGACCCGGCAAGGGCGGGGGAAGCCGCGGCGAGCAGGATCAGGCTAAGAAGCCAGAATGTGATAGAAGGGATACGTCTCGGCAAAAATGACATCGCCATCCTTTCCCTTGATTTCAAGACGCAGCCCGAAGAGGTCCTTGCGCTCCATGCCCTCGGGCAGGAGGAAGGTGGTCCGGATGCGCTTGAAACGTTGAATCTGGAACGACAGGTCGTCCTTGTTGGTCTCGGCGTCCTCGGCCTGCCCGCCCTTGGTCAGGTAGATGAAGTCCGCCTGCCCGGCCATGGATTTGGCCGCCTGCAGGTTGTTCAGTTCGAAGGAGACGGTCAGCTTGCGCCCGGTCAGCTTGGCCTGCATGTTCTCCACGCCCACCTGGCGGGTGTCGGTGCGGGTGAATATCTTGTTCAGGTTGATCTCTTCGCTCGGCGCGGGCTGCTGCTCGACCTCGGTCGTGGCCGCGGACAGCAGGGACTGCAACTCGGCCGGGTCGTAGGACTCGAGGATCTTCTCCATGTTGCCCAGCCGCTCCAGGCGGACCTCGGCGTCCACCAGCCGCTGTTCCAGCGCCTTTTTCTCGGAGTGGAGGGCGGCGTTGACGCGGAAGCCGCGCACGCCCATGTAGATGCCGCCTGCGGCGCAGAGCAGGAGGAAGACCTGGCTGAAGACGAACATCTTCAACCAGAACGGGCTGAGGCGATACCGGCTCACGTCCCGGTCGTCGCGCATGAAGAGCACGCTGTATTTTGAATCGCTCATCTCATCCGTCTCCACTGCTCACTGTCGATTTTCCAGGTGTCGCCCTCGGGCACCAGAATCAGGGTTTTGCGGCCCCGGTCCGAGTAGCCGCTGGCGTCGGCGAACTCCTGGTCAAAGGCCACCTTGAGCCCCATGGGATGCAAAGCGACTTTCAGATCATCAACCTCCAGCCTAACAGGAGGCTTCTCCTCCCACAATGTCTTTTTATATTCGGCTATGCGCGCCGCACCCTTGCGGCCGCCCTGATCCGCGTCGGATTCGTAAAACTTCTTGTAGGCCTCGGCGTCCCCGGCGAGCCAGGCCGCGCGCCACTGCTCGACCATCGCCCTGGCCTCGCCCACCTTGGAGGCCAGATACTTGGCGTCCAGCTGTTCCGAAGCCGGAACGTACTCGCGCCCGGCGATGCGCCACGCGCCCTTGTCGTCCCGCACCCAGTAGAACCGCTTGCCCGTGGTCGAGGCCATGCCCTTGGTGCGGTAGTACTGGTCGAACCAGGTCACCCAGTAGCCGGGGCCGGGCACGGCCCGGACATTGTCGACCATGACCTGTATCCAGGGCTGGGAGGCGAAGATGTTGCGCTTGTGCTCCTCGAACCCCTCGAAATCCAGTCCCTCGGACAGCTCCAGCAGGGGGCCGTCATAGTAGGAGAAAAACTTGTCGTCCTTGGCGCCCCAGTCGCGTGCCCACGCTTCAAGGGTCTTGGCCAGGGTCAGGGCCGTGACCTCGCTCTCGCCCGGCTCGGCCGACCAGTTGACGTCGTCGGCGATGACCACCGGCGTGCCGTAGGAGGCCTCCAGGGCCACGTCCTTCATGTCCGGGACCTTGAGGGCCACGCAGCCCAGCGTGTCGCGCGGCAGGAAGGTCTTGCCCCGGCCGTGCAGCCAGATGCCGGACCCGGTCTTGCCCTTGATGCGGTCGATGGGGTTGGGATAGTTCAGGGAGTAGGCGATGTTGCCGTACAGCCCCCAGTCCAGCTTGCGGTTGATGCGGTGGCCGACGAAGTAGACGCCCTCGGGGGTGCGCATGTCGCCTTCCACGGCCTTGTCGCCCGTGGACTGGCCCGTGGTGCAGGGGAAGCGGCGCACCTCGTGCAGCGGAGACTGCTGTTCGAGGACGATCAGTTCCTGGGCTTCCTTGTCCACGGCGATGATCCGCTTCGGCCCGTAGGTATGGGAGGAGAGCAACGGCGTCCAGCCCCCGGCCAGGGCCGTGGTCGCGGACAAGATGATTGTCAGGACGATGGATACTACCCGCATATACTCTTACTACCGCTCCTGGTTGCCCCCGAACCGGACCTCGCTTCCCCCGGCGAGTCCTACTTCCCCGCTGCCAGCAGTTCCTGGCGGGTGAAGATGGCGTTGAGCTCGAGCCCCGCCTCCTTCAACCGCTCCCGGCCGCCCTCTTCGCGGTCCAGAACGGCCAGGACGCCGACGATCTCGAGCCCGGCGTCGCGCACCCGCTCGGCCGCCGTGATCAGCGTGCCGCCGGTGGTGCAGACGTCCTCCAGCAGAACGACCTTGTCGCCCTGTTGGAAGTTGGCCAGCCCTTCGAGATACTGGTTGGTGCCGTGACCCTTGGATTTCTTGCGGATGATGAAACCGGGCAGAGGGCGTTCCTCCAGAAAGGAGACCACGGTCACCGAGGTGACCAGCGGGTCCGCCCCCAGGGTCATGCCGCCCACGCCCTGCACGTCGTAGTCCTTGAGCATCTCGACGAACAGGCGCCCGATGAGGTAGCCGCCCTCGGCGTTCAGCGCCGTCTGCTTGCAGTCGAAATAATAGTCGCTCTTCTTCCCCGACGTCAGCGTGAAGTCGCCCTCCTTGTAGGAGAGCTTGAGCAGCAGTTTGGCCAGCCTGGATTTGAGTTCCGTCATCCTAGTTCCCCTCGAAAACGCGGTCGAAAACCACGTCCTCATACCGTTTGTAATACGAAGGGTCAAAAGCTTCGTCAAGATCGTTAGCAGCGAGATGCTTGTTTACTTCCGGGTCGTTACGGACCTCGTCCTCGAACTGGACGCGGTTTTCCCAGCAGCGCATGGCCACCTTCTGGACCATTTCGTACGCCTCCTGGCGCTTGAGCCCGGTGTTGATGAGCTTGTTCAGGACCCGCTGCGAGTAGAAGAGACCGAACGAACTCAGCAGGTTGCGCTCAATGACGTCCTCCTTGACCACCAGCCGGTCGAGCACGCCCGCCATGCGGTGGAGCATGTAGTCGACCAGGGCGGTGGAGTCCGGCATGATGACCCGCTCCACCGAGGAGTGGGAGATGTCGCGCTCGTGCCACAGGGCCTGGTTCTCCATGGACGCCACCGCGTTGCCCCGGATGACCCGGGACAGGCCGCAGAGGTTCTCGGCGGAGATGGGGTTCTTCTTGTGGGGCATGGCCGAGGAGCCCTTCTGGCCCTTGGTGAAGCCCTCCTCCACCTCGGAGACCTCGGTGCGCTGCAAATGCCGCAGCTCCAGGCCGAGGCGCTCGATGCCCCCGGCCAGCATGGCCAGGGCGGTGAAATACTGCGCGTAGCGGTCGCGCTGGACGATCTGGGTGGAGTGCGGGTCCGGCGTCAGGCCCAGGAAGGCGCAGGTGCGCTCTTCCAGCTCCGGGCCGGAGTGGGCGAAGGTGCCCACCGCGCCGGACAGCTTGCCCACGCGGATGTTCTCCAGGGCGGCGGCGAAGCGTTCCTTGTGCCGGACGAACTCGGCGTAGAACCCGGTGAACTTCAGGCCGTAGGTGGTCGGCTCGGCGTGGATGCCGTGGGTCCGTCCCATGCACAACAGCCCCTTGTGCTTGAAGGCCAGCCCCTTGAGGACCTCGAGCAGGCGGTCGATGCCTTCGGCGATGATCCCCCCGGCGCGGGTCAGGAGCAGGCCGTTGGCCGTGTCCACGATGTCCGAGGAGGTGCAGCCCAGGTGGATGTAGCGGGAGCTAGGCCCGACCTTCTCCTCCACCGCGGACAGAAAGGCGATGACGTCGTGCTTGGTGGTCTCCTCGATCTCGAGGATGCGGTCCACGTCGAAGTCCGCCTTTTCGAGGATCTCGTCGCAGGCCTCACGCGGGACCTCGCCCATTTCGGTCCAGGCCCGGACCACCGCCAGTTCCACTTCCAGCCAGACCCGGAACTTGTTCTCCAGGGTCCACAACGCCCGCATCTCGGGACGGGAATACCGTTCAAGCATCGTCTTGTTCTCTCCGTTTTAGGGGTGTTCGGCCGCGCGAACGGCATACTATGGCAACGGTGCCGTAAAAACTCAAGGGCGCGAACCCATAAAAAAAGGCAGCGGGTGCTGCCTTTGGCGCGTGTCTAGGACGCGGACCCCGCGCTGGACGTGTCCGCCTTGGCGGGACAGGTCGAGGCTGGGGCCGATTCCGGCTTGGCCGGTGTCGAGGAACCGGCATCGCCGGCGGGCGTCTGCGCCTCGCCGGGCTTGTTCCCGGCACTCTTTCCGCCGTAGCCGTCGGCGTACCAGCCGCCTCCCTTCAGATGGAAGGAGGAGTGGGAAATAAGTTTCTTGGATTCCCCACCGCACTCGGGGCAGGGAAACTCGTGATCCTGAAAATCGGACTGCCACTCCTCGAAAATGGCGTGGCAGGATTGGCATTGATACTCGTAGATGGGCATGACGTAACGTTTTCCTTCGAGGGCAAAGGCGAATGTTCTCGGCGCCTCATGCGGGGCGCGGCTGAAACCCGGAGCCGCACGGATGGCGGCCCGGTGACGCGATGCGCCGCCGCAAACGCGGCGCACGCGAACGACTGGCTCTAGGCCTTGGCGGCCTTGGCTTCCTTGATGCGGGCCTTGATGGCCTTCTGACGGCGTTGACGCTTGCGGTCCAGTTCCTTCTTGCGTTCGTGCTTCTTGTGGCGTGCCATGATTGTCTCCTTAGATATTTCGGCCCGGTAAGGGCATTTCTTTCTTGCGAGCCGCACTTCATATAACAACTGCATCCCCTTTGTCTACCCCTGTCGCGCCCGATTTCCCCTTGACTCCAAACGGTATGATGTCCATATTCCCGACTCCAAGCTCAAATTCCAAAGGATTGGTGCAATGATCAGAAGCGTCAGCGTGAAGAATGCGATCAAGGATGCCATCGAAATCTTCCAGTTCGACCAGTGGCTCCGTTTTTACTTCGTGGTCCAGAAGGACGACAAGCTGTGGATCGAGATTCCGGAGGACAAGCTGAAGAAGATCGAGGACGACTTCCCCGGCCTGTTCCAGTTCGCGGACATGGTCAACAACGCGGAGGTCGACTACAAGCGCTCCCAGGACAACGTCTGCACCTTCGTGGCCGCCCGCCTGGACGGCCAGAAGTACGAGGCCTCGGTCCTGCCCCAGGTCTTTGACGACGCTAAGTTCAAGGTCGAGATGTACCTGTTCAACGTCTGGCTGAAGATGCACGAGCCCCACCTGGACGAGGCGTTCATGGAGTTCGGCGAATGGCTGGAGATGTTCGAGGGCTGGAACACCCTGGACGAGGTCAAGGAGTACCGCACCAAGCTTATCGAGAGCGGCATGGACCCGCAGGTCCCCACCTGCGACACCGCCCAGTAGCCCGCCCACGGCGCGCAAAAAGCCCCCGGAACCGATCGGTTCCGGGGGCTTTTTGCGTGGCCCGGCGCAGGCTACTTCTTCCTGGGCGGCCGCCTGTCCGGCTCCCGCTCCACGCCGGTGACCTTGCCGCCCTTGCCCTTGATGACGACCGTGCCCGGCTTGTTCGTGCCCCGGTCCTCACGCCTGCCGTTCCTGTTTCGGTCATCCTGTTTGGAGGCCACGAGCAAAGGGTCCGGCGGGAAGCGGACATCCGCGGCCCAGGCCGGTGAGAGCATCAAGAGAGTGACGACTGCCGTCAGGATAATCTTCTTCACTCGGGCCTCCTACCCCGTACGGAGCAAAGCGCGTGCCGCCAGGAATCGACAATAATTCCGGCCGACCGCCCCGGTCCGCGCGGATCGTGCGCACGAAAAAGTGCGCACCGGGAACCATCCGTTCCCGTTTTGCCCGATGGTATCCGGCCCGTCTGGGCGCGTCAACGCTCGGCGGCGAGCCGCAGCCTCTCGTCCAGGTAGACCGAGAGCACGGCCTTGTCCACGGCCTGGCGCGTCTCGCGGTCGGCCGGGTCCACGAAGGCCGTGAAGGTCAGCATGCCCTTGCGGGTGTAGACGATGTAGGCCAGGCTGAGCACCCTCTCGCCGTTGCCCGCCACCTCGGTCTCGATGCGCAGGGTCTTCTTGTCCCGGAAATAGGTGGCGTCCTTGAAGACCGTCACCGGCTCGCCGGGCAGCCGGACCTCCTCGCGGATGGCCCGGGCCAGGGAGCGGACCAGAAAGCTGTTGAAGTTGGAGATGTCGGCGGCCCGCATGGTCCGGCCGGGCTTGGCCTCCACCAGGAGGCTGCACGTCCGGCCGCCTGCCGGGTGGACGTAGCCCGCCCGCCAGTTCGGGGCCATGCCCCGCACGGGCAAGGCGCAGCAGGGCCGCTCCAGGGTGTGCAGGGCGTCCGGCGGGGCCTCGGTCCAGCTCTTGGGCAGCCAGATGGTGTAGCCCAGATCGGCATTGTAATAGGGCAGCGACGCCCAGGCCGGGGCCGAAAAGACGATCATCGCCAAAAAAGCGACAATGAAAAACAACACGCGCATGGGGAATCCTCGCTTCACGGATGCAAAGCGCTCAGAGCAGGACGACACCGTACACCAGACGGCCCTGCCAGGCAACCGCAAAGGGACCCATTTTCTTTGCCCGCACCCTTTTCACCTTGCCGGTTTTACCGTATATTATCGATAAAGCGGAAACACGAAATCGGAGGTTAACCATGCTGAGCTACACATGCGTCGTCGAAGGAAAGGTCACGGGCGGCAACTTCCAGTCCTGGGTTCAGAGCGCCGCGCAGCAGCTCGGCCTGACCGGCTGGGTGCGCAACATCGCCGACCACAAGGCCGAGATTCTGCTTCAGGGAGATGTGGACAAGTTCGCCGTCTTCCGCGAACGCCTTAAGGCCGAGGCTCCCATCGTGGACCGGGGCGGCATATCCTGCAATTCCATCGAATACGACAAGGTCTATGACGCCTTTGAAATCCGGGGCTGATCCCACCGTCCCGGACCCACCGGCCTGCCCGCCGCGCCCTGGGCGTGACGGGCGGGTTTTTTTCGGCCTTGCCGCGGTTTGCCCCGCCTCCGAGAATGCAGTAGGATTCGCGCCATGCCCGAGGCCCGCCACCTGACCATCGCCGCCAAGCTGACCATCTGGGCCTGCGCCCTGATCGCGGTCTTTTTCGCCACCTCGGCCTACCTCTTCCAGCAGGTCCGCAAGGACGCGGAGATCGCCGGGCTCATGGTCACCGAAAACCACGACCTGGACTCGGCCATCCAGCGCATGCTCGAGCGCCTCTACAACGTGCAGAACAACATCCGCCGCTACCGCATCCTGGGCGGCGACCAGGCCGCCGTGGGATTCATCGTCGAGGATCTGACCCGGTTCGGCGAGATCCTGAACAAGACCATCGAGAAACACCCCCGCTACGCGGCCGAGTGGAAGGAGCTGACCTCGGAATACGAGATCACCCTGGACCCGGCCAACACCCCGGGCGAGAACCTGACCCCGGACGACACGGTCAGCGACTGGACCGACATCCTGGAGCAGTCCCTGCTGGACAACCAGGCCGACACCGAGGCGCGCCTGACGAGCCTGCGCGACGCAGGCCGCCACGCGGCGAACGTGGGCATGTACGGCCTGGCCTTCTGCCTGGTCGTGGGCGTGGGCGGCAGCCTGCTGCTGGCCTGGACGCTGAACCGCTCGCTGGGCGAGGTGCGCCGGGGCATCCGCGAACTGGGCACCGGGGCCACGCCCCGCGACGTGCGCATCCTGTCGCACGACGAACTGGGCGAGCTGGCCCTGGCCTTCAACGCCATGGCCGCCCGGCTGCGGCGCGAGGAACGCATGCGCGCCGACTTCATCGCCATGCTCTCCCACGAGATCCGCACCCCGCTGACCTCGGTGCGCGAGGCCGTGGACCTCATCGGGTCCGGGACCTTCGGCGCGGTCAACGAAAGGCAGAAGCGGTTCCTGGACATCGCCGAAAAGGAATCCGAACGGTTGTCCGACCTGCTCTCCCGGCTGCTGTCCGTGTCGCGCATGGAGAGCCGGGAACTGGAACTGAACACGCAGCGCGCGGACGCGGCCGGGCTGGTGGAAGCGGCTCTGGAGCGGCTCGCGCCCACGGCCAGGGGAGCCGGCGTGACCCTCGAGGCCGAGGTCGAGCCCGGTTTGACCGTGACCGCCGACCCCGCGCACATCAGCCAGGTGCTGACCAACCTGCTGGGCAACGCGGTCAAGTTCTCGGGCCAGGGCGGCACGGTCCGGGTCAGCGCCCTGCGCAGCGGCGACGAGGCGCTCTTTTGCGTCCGCGACAACGGGCCGGGCATCCCGGAGGGCGAGCGCGAGCGCATCTTCCTCAAGTACTACCGCGAGCCCGGCGTGCGGGACTCCATCGACGGGGCCGGGCTGGGCCTGGCCATCTCCCGGCGCATCGTCCTGGCCCATGCGGGGCGCATCTGGGTCGAGAGCGAACCGGGCCAAGGCTCCACCTTCTGTTTCACCCTGCCCGCAACCGCTTGAAGAGGACAATCATGAGCAAACCGGACATCCCGACCATCCTGGTGGTCGACGACGACGAGAGCATCCTGGAGGTGCTCGAGGCGCGCCTGCTCTCGGCGGGCTTGAGCCCGCTTTTGGCCGACCGCGCCGAGACCGCCCTGGAGATGCTGGCCGACGAACCCGTGGACCTGATCATCTCGGATGTGAAGATGCCCGGCATGGGCGGCCGGGGGCTGCTCAAGGAGGTCATGGAGAACTGGCCGCACGTCCCGATCATCATGCTCACGGCCCACGGGACCATCCCGGACGCCGTGGGCTCCATCCAGGACGGGGCCGCCGACTATCTGACCAAGCCGTTCGACGGCAAGGAGCTGGTCCGCCGGGTCCGCGCCCGCCTCGAATCGCGCGGCGAAACCGCCGGTCCCGCAAGCTCCCCCGCTCCGAAGTCCGCCGCGAAACCGGCTCCCCGAAACAGACCGGCCGAGCGCGGCCTGCTCGGCGGTCTGGCCCCGGCCATGGCCCGTTTCCTGGAACGGCTGGACCGGGTGGCCAAATCCACGGCCACGGTCCTGCTCTTCGGCGAGTCGGGCACGGGCAAGGAGATGGCCGCGCGCATCCTGCACGAGGGCAGCCCGCGCGCCGACGGCCCGTTCGTGGTCGTGGACTGCGGCTCCACCCAGCCGACCCTGCTCGAGAGTGAACTGTTCGGCCACGTCAAGGGGTCCTTCACCCACGCGGTCAAGGACAAGAAGGGGCTCATCGAGGAGGCGGACGGCGGCACCCTGTTCCTGGACGAGATCGGCAACATCTCGCCGGACATGCAGGCCCGGCTGCTGCGCTTCCTGCAGGAGGGGACCATCCGCCGGGTGGGCGACAACCATGAGCGGTCCGTGTCCTGCCGGGTGGTGGCCGCCACCAACGCGGACCTGCCGAAGATGGTCGCGGACGGCGCGTTCCGCGAGGACCTCTACTACCGCCTCAAGGTGGTCACCCTGACCATCCCGCCCCTGCGCGAGCGGCGCGAGGACATCCCGGCCCTGGCCGAAGGGCTCCTGGCAAGGCTCTGCGCCCGCCAGCAGCGGCCCCGCGCCGAACTCTCGGCACAGGCCATGCGCCTGCTCGAATCCCACCCCTGGCCGGGCAACGTCCGGGAACTGGAAAACGCGCTCGAAGCGGCCCTGGTCTTCTGTAGCGGGGACGTCATCGAACCCGATGACCTGCAGCTGGAGCCGCCGCCCGCCCATTCCCCGGTCGCTTCCGGCACCAGCCTGTCCCTGGAGGACAACGAGCGGGAGACCATCGTCCGCGCCTTGGAGGCGGCGGGCGGGGTCAAGAAGGACGCCGCCGACCGCCTGGGCATCAGCCGCCGGGCCATCCATTACAAGATCAAAAAGTACGGCATCGGTTCCGGGGAGTCATAACCCCGGCCCCGGTCGGCCGTGACGGTCCCCCCCGCCGCTACGCCGCCGCCTTTTCATAAAATTCCCATCCATTATAGACAGTCACATCCATTCCGGGTATGTTCGCTCCGGTATAAAACAGTTGTTTGACGCGACGAATCCGCAAACTTGCCTGCATGGGCAATCCATTGATGATTTGCTCTCTGCGGCTCCTGTGACACCCAGAACTCCGCGCCCTTTGCACCGAGACACGATACCATGCCCCCTGCCAAAACCAAGACGTTCCCGGTACCCGAATCAACACGCCGACTATGTGTCCTGGCCATGTTCATTGTCCTTTTCCTCTCCCCGCCCGCCATTGCCAATGCGGAAAACTACGACTTCACGGATGGCAATACTTGGATAATCGACGGCAACGGCACCATCACCAACACGGGGACCCTGAAGGGCACCTGGACTCTGAGTCCAACCCCTTACGGCGGCGGGAATCTGTATCAGGAAGGAGGCGTCCATGTGGATGGCGCGGCGGGAATCACCAACCTGGGTACCATCGACCTGTCCGGCTCCATCCCAAGCGGCAGTCATATGCTCTTCGCCATGCGCTATGAGGGAACGGCGGACATGGTGTCCATGATTAACCGGGGAAGCATCTCGGGCGTGACCACCGGCTCGATGACCTTAAGAGGGCTATTCAACTTGGGCGACCAGAATTACACGGTCAATTCGGGCCGCATCACATTGACCGCTTATGATGCCGATTACGCCGTGGGGATACACGTGGTGGACCTTTCCGGCGAAAGATCGACCCTGATCAACTCCGGGACAGTGACCTGCATCGCTTATAGCGGCTATACAGAGGGAATCAATTCCTATCACAATCTCGACACATACAATTCCGGGAGAATTACAAGCATAACCTATGGCGGAGGTTTTGCATTGGGAGTCCTGTCCTCTGGATCCGCGACATACCTCAACACCGTACACAACACCGGCACCATAGAAGCCATGACATACGGTACAGGGCTGGCGCAGGGCGCTTACATTTCGCAGAACGCCGAGTTCCACAACGCCTCCCTGTTGTCGGCCATGGCCTACGGGTCGGGGGATGCCCAGGCCGCATTCATGAAATCAGGTACATTCCTCTACAACACCGGCACCATAAAGGCCGCGGCGCAAGGCGGCGGCACGGCCTATGCCGTCTACGCCGAGGGTGGCGACCTCCACCTCCAGACCGGCACGCGGATTCTCGGAGGCCAAGTATACGGCACCGCCGGCAGCCCCGACCTTTTCCTTGACGGGCAAGGCACCGTCGACTTTGACGTCACCGGCACCTGGGACACGCTGAGCAAAACCGACTCCGGCACCTGGACCGTCTCCAACCCCATCACCGCCACCATAGGCACCCTGAACGTCACCGGCGGCGAGCTCGACCTGGTCGGGGGGATCGCCAACCCCGTCACGGATATCAACCTTTCTTCAGGGGCCATCCTGTCGCTGCCTACCTCCAGCGGGCTGACCGCCACCGGCACGGCCGCCCTTGACGGCACGCTGTATATAGACGCCTCGGCGGCGAACCTGGGGACCACGACCACGGTCCTGACCGCCGGGACCCTGACCACCGGAGCGGACTACACCGCCACCGGCATCAACCCGGACTTCACCCTGAACGTGAACACCAATCCCGGAGCGGGCACGGTCACGGCCACCACCACGTTCACCCCGGCGGACGACAACGCCGCCCTGGGGGCCACCGCGACCCTGGCCTCGGCCCGGGCCTTCGCGGACGTGGCCGGTACGCGCGGGCTGACTCTGCTGGCCGAGGCCGAGGGCGACGGGCAATTCCTGGTCGCCTCCAACGGGCCCACGTCCGGGCTGTTCGACAGCCGCAGCGATGAAAAACCCTGGTCCGTCTACCTACAGCCGGTTGTCACCGCCCTCTCCCGCGTCAGGGACGGTCGCACGGCCGGTTATGACGCCATGTTGACCGGGTTCGAGGGCGGGGTGGACCGCGTTTTCGGCGACAACCTGGTGCTCGGGGCCATGGCCGGGTACGGCACGGTGGACCTGTCCTTCACGGACAATCCCTACGGCACCGGCGACGACGAGGACCAGTACCTGTATACCCTCGGCGTGTACGGCGGCTACCGCATGGGCGACTGGAAATTTACCGACATCCTGACCGCCACCTATACCGACCACGACTCCCGCCGTGCGGCGGGCCTGGGCCAGACCGCCGAGGCGGACTACGATTCCTGGCTGGTCTCCAACCAGTTCCTGGCCGTGTACGACTGGCGTCCGGTCGAGCATTGGACCATCGCTCCCCGGGCCGGATTGAACCTGTCCTGGCTCTACCGCGGCGGTTTCGAGGAAAGCGGGGCCGTCAACGCGGTCGCCTACGACGCCCTGAACGAGGTCATCACCGAGGCCGTGCTGGGCATGCGCGCCACCCACGACGCCTTCGACGTGCAAGGCGTGGACCTCACGCCCTACGTCGGCGCCGGACTGGTCCACACGCTGTCCGGCGCGGACTTCACCGTGCGTCAGCGGCTGGCGAGCGCCTCGGCCGACGTGACCACGGAGACCGGCGAAAACAGACTGACCGCCGAAACGGGCATGACCCTGACCAAGGGTGATATGGCCTTCACCCTGGGCTACGCCGGGGCCTACGACGAATATCTGAACAAGCACTCCTTCTCCGGCACCCTGCGGTGGACCTTCTAGGACGCCCCGGACACGCTCCTTCGGCGTCCGCTAGGCCGCCTGAACCCGATTGCTGCATCCGCTTGCCGTTCGCGGGCCGTCCGTCTCCAACGCTTCATCTCGTTGAACGATCAGAGTCGGGAATCCCCGGCCGCGCGCATGGGCAGCGATGCCGGACCCTTCGCCACAAGATCAAAAAGTACGGTATAGGCGGCGAATAGCGGAATATCCGCCGAATATTGGCCTGTGTCCGGGGTTGCGCCCGGCAAACCGCTTGTATATGTTCATGGTCACGCAACCGCCGGGCCCGCAGCGGCCCCTGGAGAAACCTGTTCATGAGCGAAACCAAGATCCTGCTGGAGTCGGGCACCAACGAGCTCGAGATCGTCGAATTCTATCTCGACGAATCGCGCGCGGGCGGCGGCTACCGGGGTTACTACGGCATCAACGTGGCCAAGGTGCTGGAGATCATCCAGATGCCCGAGCTGACCGAGATGCCCGAAGCGGCCCACCCGTCCGTGCTCGGGGCCTTCAACCTGCGCAACGAGATCATTCCGCTCATCGACCTGGCCGGGTGGCTGCGCAAGAGCCGCTCGGAGACCGAACCGCCCAAGGTCATCGTCACCGAATTCAACCGGACCAAGAGCGCCTTCCTGGTCTCGGGCGTGACCCGCATCCACCGCATCGGCTGGCAGGAGGTGGAGGCCCCGACCAACTACGTCTCCTCCCTGACGGTCAACTCCATCACCGGCGTGGTCAAGATATCCGGCAGGATCACCTTCATCCTGGACATGGAGAAGATCTGCATGGACCTGAACCCCGGCGGCGAGCCGGACCTGGAGGCCACGGAAACGGTCCGCGAGGTCATCGCCCAGAGGAAGTACCGGGTGCTCCTGGCCGACGACTCGACCATGGCCCGCAACATGATCGCCAACATCCTGACCTCGGCCGGATTCAAGGTCCACACCGAGGAGAACGGCGAGCAGGCCCTGCAATACCTGCTGGGAATCAAGAGACTGGCCAAGTCCGAGGGACGGCCCCTGGCGGACTACGTCAACCTGGTGGTCTCGGACGTGGAGATGCCCTCCATGGACGGCCACACCCTGACCCGGCGGATCAAGGACGATACAGACCTGCGCCACCTGCCGGTCATCCTCTGCTCCTCCATCATCACCGAAACCCTGCACCACAAAGGCATCGCCGTGGGCGCCGACGCCCAGGTCTCCAAGGCCGAACTGGGCGAACTCGCGCCCAGGGCCCTGAAACTGCTCGAAGAGCAGGCCGTCTAGGTCCGAAAGCCAAAGGCAAAGAACCCCATGAAATCCTCCGTTGCCAAGAAGTTCTTCGCCTATCTGGCCAAGCACTATCCGGTGATGTGCGCCTCGGGCGCCTTCCCGCTCATGCCCCCCGTGACCGACGCCTCCAAATGGCTGGACCGTCTCGACGACCTGTCCGGACGGTCCATCGAACGGCACGTGGCCGCGCTGGCCACCTTCCGCAAGAATTTCCTGGCCGAGGCGGACAAGGCCTCGGACCCGGCCGACAAGGCGCGGGCCCAGGCCCTGGCCATGAGCGCGGGCGGGGTCATCGCCGAACTGGAAGGCAACCGCGCCTGGGAGCACGCCCCGGAACTCTACCTGCAGGTGGCCTTCACCGGCCTGGAGCAGGCCGTGGACCTGCCCGCCAAGAACGACCGGGCGAGGCAGAAGCGGTTCATCAGCCGACTCAAGGCCGTGCCCGCCATGCTGACCCACGCCACCGAGAACATCGAGGCCGCCAGCACGGCCAGCCGGTCCACCTCCCAGACCATGATCCGCGACTGCGCCCGGTACCTGACCGAGCTGGGCGGACAGGAACTGGGCAAGGCGGGCAAGGCGCCCCGCTTCCTGGCCGACGCCCTGGCGGCCCTGCGCGAATACGACCGCTTCGTCACCTCCAGGCCCGAAATCCCGGACCCGGACGGCCCCTCCTTCCGCTACACCGCCGAGCACGTGCTGGGCACGGACCGCTCCGTGGAAGAACTGCGCGACCTGGCCGAGGCAGAGTTCGACGCCCGGCTGGCCTCCCTGAACCGTCTTGAAGCCGAGATCGGCGGCGGCACCTGGCGCGAATTGTACGAGGGCTACGAGGGCCCGTCCGCCGACGGGTTGGCTCCCCTGGACCTGATCATCCGCGAAATCCACCGGCTGCGCGCCTTTGTCCAGGAAGGCCCCCTGGCCGGCGTGTTCGCCGACTCCGGCCTGCGCATCGACCCGCAGCCCCGGCACCTGGCCTCCACCCTGCGGCCCATCCACCACGACCCCGTGCTCGGGGCCTGGGAGAACGAGCCGTCGCGCTGCTACGTCAGCCCGCACATCTTTTCCGGCAACCGGTTCCGCGACACCCCGGCCCACCTGGCGCGCATGCGCCGTGAATTTCCCTTCCTGGCCGCGGCCCAGACCTACCCCGGCCGCCACCTGCTCGACTCCCAGCGCCGGGCCCTGGGCGACCCGTGCCTCTGCCAGGTGACCAACCCCGTATTCACGGCGGGCTGGCTGGCCTTTGCCGAACACCTGCTGGACGAGCTGGAATACCTGGAGACCGACCTGGACCGGCTGGTGCTGCATGTGCGCGGACTCAGGCGGGCGGCCCTGGCGCGCATCGACACCGAGCTGGCCGTGGGCGGACTGGACCAGGACCACTGCCTGGACATCCTGGACTGCGCCGGATTCACCCGCGAGGAGGCCTTGTGCGAAGTCAGGCTCATCCGCACGGCACCCGGCCACCGGACCATGCCCGTGCTCGGCCTGCACGAACTGACCGAACTGCGCCGCAAGTGGCGGCTCGACCTGCCGCTCTTCTGCAAGGCGCTGTTCGCCGAGGGGCAGCTGCCGCTGTCCGCCATCGCCCGACGCCCGGTGCGCTGAATCCGTTTCAGAGGGTGAGAATCAGAGGCTGGACAGGTTGCCCAGGGCCGACAGGTGCGTGGCCTTGGTTACCTTGACCTGTTCGGAAAGCATTTCGATATTCTCGATATTGTTCAGGAAGAAGTCGGTCAGCTCACTGTCCAGCTTGCCCTCCTCCACTTCCCTGCCGAGGATCTTCATGGCCTCGCTGCGGGTGTAGGCGGGCTTGTAGTGGCGCTCCTGGGTGACGGCGTCGTAGATGTCCACGATGGCCATCAACCGGCTCTGGAGCAGGATGTCCTCGCCCTTGAGCCCGTCGGGATAGCCCGAGCCGTCCATGCGCTCGTGGTGCTGGCGGATGATGGTCAGCAGGTCGCCGTAGCCGTCCTGCATGGGGATGTGCTGGAGGATGCGCTCGCTCTCGGCCGGGTGCCGCTGAATCTCCCTGCGCTCCTCCCTGGTCAGGTTGCCGTAGGCCAGCAACAGGTTCTCCAACTCGTCGTCGTAGAGGTAGCGCAGGCTGGTTCCGTTGCGGCGCATGACTTTGGCCCCCAGATCGCGGACAAAGTCCAGGGCGGCCTCGTCCGGGACCATGGCCTTGTTCACGTCGCACAACCGCTCGAAGGCCCCTCCCCAGTCGAATCCGTCGAACTGGCCCAGGAGCTGGAAGCGCGCCCGGACCACGTCCATGCGCCGCTCCGGCAGCCGGGTGCGCTTGGTCAGGACGTCCTCCTTGATGCCGATCTTGCCCACGTCGTGGAGGATGCCCGCATAGTAGATCTCGCGCAGCTCGTCGTCGCTGAAGACCCTTCCCCGGTGGCCCCCGGCCTCGTTCAGGGTGTGCCCGAAGGCCACGGCCAGATGGGCCACGCGCTGGGAATGACCCGCCGTGTAGGGGTCCCGCGAGTCGATGGCCTCGGCCAGGGCCTGCATGATGGAGTCCATGAGCTTCTGGATGCCCTCGAAGTTGAAGGCGTTGGACACCGAGATGCCCGCCACCGAGGCCAATGTGGTCAGGCTGCGCCGGTGGGCGGCCTCGAAGATGCCGGTGTTCCTGGAGGCCAGGATGAGCACGCCCTCGCACCGGTTGGGCGAGTTGATGGGGATGAGGATCATGGACCCCAGGCCGGGCAGCTCATTGTCCCAGCGGACCTCCTTTTCCAGATCGTTGACGATCTCGCCGTGGCCCGAGCGGACCACTTCCTGGAACAGGGCGCTGTCCACCATGGGCTGGAGATAGGTGCCGAAGGGAAAGCCGAACTGCACGGCCAGGCGGAAGACCTTGCGTGCCGGTTCCAGCAGGAAGATCATGCCCAGCTCGCCGGGGTAGTTCTCCAGACGGCACTCGTCGATGAGCGCGTTGACCACGTCGCGCATGTGCAGGGAGGTGTTGATGTTCGGCACCGAGCGGTGGAACAGGGCCAGTTCGCGGTATTTGGCCAGGGCCTCCTCGGCGATGGACCGCCGGGCGTACTCCATGTCCACCAGTTCCTGGATGGAATAGGAGAGGAAATTCAAAAGCCTGGTACACGCTTCCCCACCGCCGGGCTGATCGGCGAGCAGGAACAGCCGACCGGAGTGGATATCGTCGAAGCGGATGGGGACGCTGCTCACGCCGGGCGCGCCTTCGACGAACGCCCCGGCCGGGGCCGGACCCTCCACGATGGAGACTTCGCCCTCGAAGCCGATGGCAAGGGAACATCGGCCGTCGACCATTTCGGCAGCCTTGCGGAGAAGGTTGCGCAATACGCCGGGCCGGATGTATTTTTTCAAAGGTGTCATGCCGAAGGGGTCGGTCCGGAATCAAGGCCGGTTACAGCTCGAGCAGCTCCTTGGAGACGCGCAGGATTTCGTCCGGATCAAAGGGCTTGGTCATGTACATCATGGCCCCCAGTTCCAGTCCCTGCTTGCGGTCCACTTCCTGTCCCTTGGCGGTCAGCAGGATGATCTTCACGTCCTTGAGGGACGCGTCGTCCTTGATGATGCGGCAGACCTCGTAGCCATTCATCTTGGGCATCATGATGTCGAGAAAAACCAGATCCGGGCGTTTGCTCCGGATGAATTCCAGTCCCTCCTCGCCGTCCGAGGCCGTATACAGGTCCACTTCGAACTCGTCCTCAAGCTCCTCAAGCGTCTGCTCGAGCAGCATTTTGATGTGGACCTCGTCATCAACTATGAGGATCTTCTTGGCCATCACTCATCTCCTTAGAAGCATACCGTGTTGAAATGGGACACTGTCTCCTCCCCCATTGACACGATCATGCCATAAGAGGGCGGGGTATCGCAATTGGAATAACACAATGGTTCCTCATCCTTTGCAGGCCAAGGGTGGCGGGATGACCGCTGACACCCCGCCGAGGGCCGACAGCCCCTTCGACTCCGCCTCGCCGACCACCTCCGAGGAGATGGACGCCGTGCCCCGAAACCCGCTCTCCACCAGAGGCCGGAACGCCCCGGCCGTGGCGACGGACCGCAAAGGCATCCAGCCGGGCATCAAGCCGCACCCCGTTGTTTGGCCATGTTCCTCCACGCTTAGGCAAAGGATTTGACCCTCCTATATCATGCACGCTACATGTTGAAAAGATTCCCCTAATCACTTTCTCAATCCGGAACCGCCCGATCCATCGAGATTTCCGGCTCCGGCCTTGCCCCCTCCCGACCGCGCCCTTGCCAAGGTTCTCCATGTACAGTAATTCAACGTACGCAAGCAGGACGCCGGCGCACAGGGCCTCCCGCGCCGCCCTGCCGCCCAACATCGAAACCATCCACCAGGAGAATATGACCGCCATGTGTGGTATCGCCAGTTTCTTAAGCAATAAAAAATGGTTGGAAACGCCGGACACCGGCTGGCTCCTCACCCTCGACACCGCCTTCTCCGCCGTGCGCGAGACCCCGGACCTCCTCGCGGCCAGCGGGCCGCTGGATGAGTTGGCCGGGCGGTTTTATGATTTGATGTCCTTCGGGCTGCACATGCGGCTGGTGGGGGACGGCGAGGCGCTGCGGGCGTTGTCGTCCATTCGGGACACCATCCGGGCGTTGCGCAATGCGGCGGCGGTGAAGCTGGAGCAGGGGCCGCGCACGGACGAGTTGGAGTCGCTGCGCGAGGCCTTGGACGACTATCTGTGGCAGATCGAGCGCGAGGTGCTGGTCAACGTGGACCGGACGCTGGCGCTCATGCCCGGGGATTTGGCCAAGGACGCGGACGCGCGCGACCGGCATTTCCTGGCCTGGGGGGCCGAGCAGGTGCTCCAGTCCATCGACAAGCTCGAGGTGCGCGGCCGCGACTCGGCGGGCGTGGCCCTGGCCTTCGTCCTGCCCGAGGGCGTGGACCCGGAGGCCGCTTTGTCCGCCGCGCAGAAGCGCGAGCTGGCCGACCGCAGCTCCATCAACAACGCCGACACCCGCCAGGTGCTGGTGCGCAAACTCGGCGACGGCCGGACCGCCTGCCGCTTCCTGTACAAGGTAGCCCAGCTGGTCGGCCAGCTCGGGGACAACGGCGCGGCACTCAGAGAATTCATCAAACATGACGACCTGTTGTGGGCCATGTCCAAGGGGCTGCAGACCCTGAACATCATCGCCCACACCCGCTGGGCGTCCAACGGGATCATCTCGGTGCCCAACTGCCACCCTGTCGATGGGCTGGTCGAGGGCGACATGTCCACGGGCCTGGAAAAGACCATGTTCGTGCTCAACGGCGACGTGGACAACTACCGCACCCTGGTGGAGGAATCCGTGCTGGCCAAGGGCGCGCACATCCCGCCGGCCATCTCCACCGACGCCAAGATCCTGCCCGTGCTCTTCCACCTGGGCGTGGAGGAGAGCGACGACGCCGAGGAGCGGTTCCGCAACGTGCTCCGGCGCTGCGAGGGGTCCCTGGCCGTGGTCATGCAGAACCTGAACGACTTCGACTCGCAATTCCTGGCCCAGAAGGGCTCGGGCCAGTCGTTCTACATCGGCCGCACCCGGGACGGCTGGCTGGTGGCCAGCGAGGCCTACGGCATGGCCGCCCGCGCCCGCTCGTCCTTCCCGGTGGCCGTGCACCGCCAGGGCGGCGTGTCGGTTGTCCTGCGCGACACCGATCCCTCGGACGCCATCCCGGTGGCCCGCTACCTGGACAACGGCGAGCCCGTGGAGCTGGCCGAGGAGCGGATCGAAATCTTCTCGCGCGACATCTTCCGGGGCGAGTACGCCCATTACATCGAGAAGGAAATCCACGAGGCCCCGGACTCGGTGCGCAACACCCTGCACGGCAAATATCTCAAGAAAAACGGCGCGGTGGAGTTCCTGCCCGAGGGGTTCGGGCGCGGCCCGGCCCTGGTGGAGCGGCTGCTGGACAAGACCCGGCCCATCCGCCGGATCATCTGCGTGGGCCAGGGCACGGCCGCCGTGGCCGCCATGGCCGTGGCCCGGCTGCTGCGCCGCACCCTGGCCGACACCGGCATGGCCATCGAGTCCTACACCGGAAGCGAGCTCATCGGGTTCATGGGCGACGAGCGCATGGACGACGTGTTCCTGATCCCGGTCTCCCAGTCGGGCACGACCACGGACACGAACCGGGTGGTGGACCTGTGCCGCGACCGGGGCGCGTGGGTCAACTGCATCGTCAACCGGCGCAACTCGCCCCTGGTCCAGAAATCGGACTCGCACATCTACACGAGCAACGGCCGCGACGTGGAGATGGCCGTGGCCTCGACCAAGGCGTTCTACTCCCAGATCGCGGCGGGCAAGCTGCTCTCGCTCTGGCTGGCGGACATCCTCGGGACCATGGATAAGCCTTCCATCCTCAAGGAAATCGAGGCGTTGGAAGGGCTGCCCGGGAAGATCGACAAGGTCCTGGAGAACAAGGAAGCCATCGCCGAGGTGGCCCGCAAATACGCGCCCGTGCACCGCTATTGGGCCCTGGTCGGCAACGGCGCCAACTGCGTCGCGGCCCAGGAAGTGCGCATCAAGCTGTCGGAATTATGTTATAAATCCATCCCATGCGACGTCACGGAGGACAAGAAGCACATCGACCTGTCCACCGAGCCCCTGACCCTGGTCATGGCCTCGGACCTGCCGGAGATGGTGGTCACGGACACGGTCAAGGAGACGACGATCTTCAAGGCGCACAACGGCTCGCCCATCGTGTTCTGCGCCGAGGACGAGGACCGCTTCGACCGGGTGGCCGAGGCCACGGTCAAGGTGCCCCGCGCGGGCGGCGGCCTGGACTTCGTGCTCGAGACCGTGGCCGGCCACTGGTGGGGCGTGTCCGCGGCCAAGGCCATCGACGGCCACGCCGAGCCGTTCCGCAAGGCGCGCGTGCTCATCGGCGCGATGCTCGAGGACACCGCCACCTTCGACCGCGAGAAGCTGCTCATCGCCCTGAACGAATGCAACGAGCGGATCGCCTCGGGCGCCACGGACTCGGCCCTGCCCGCCCGCGTGGCCGCGAGCCTGGCCAACTACATGCTCTGGCTGGTCAACCAGGCCCGGGCCATCCAGGCCACCGAGGCCCGCCTGGCCGACATCCTGACCATCCTGAACAAGGCCATCGAGGAAATGACCCGCCCCATCGACACCATCCGCCACCAGGCCAAAACCGTCACCGTCGGCATCTCCAGGCCCCAGGGCTAGGCACCGGCGACCAAGAACGCAACGGCACGACCACAAAAAACAAGGCCCCCGACATCCCCATGGATGCCGGGGGTTTATCCGTTTTCAGCCCGGCCATCCGGGCGGCAATGGCGATTTCCCGGAAATGGTACTGCATATTCCTATGCGATGTGCTATGGTTATTGCCTAAAAACCCATTAGGAGGCTTTACCATGATCAACAGGAACATCGCTATCGCGTCTTTGGCGCTCTTGCTGCTCTTCGCTGTCCCGGCCCTTGCCCAGATGGGCATGGGGCCCGGCTCCGGCATGATGGGCGGAGGCATGATGGGGCCCGGCATGATGGGCGGGGGCCCCGGCTACGGTTACGGCTACGGCGGCGGCTACCAGATGACGCAGGAACAGTGGAAGGCGTACCAGGAGATCGTCGGCAAGTACCAAGCGCAGTTCGCCAAGCTGTCCGAGCAGATGTGGAACAAGCAGGCGCAACTGAACGCCGTCCTGGCCCAGGACAAGATCGATGCGGCTCAGGCAAGGTCCCTGTCCAAGGAGATAGGCGCCCTGTCCGCCCAGGTTTTCGAAACCCGGATCAACATGCTCATCGACATGCGTGAAAAGGGCTTCTCCTATTACGGCCTGGGCATGATGCACGGCGGGCACATGGGCGGCATGATGGGGCCCGGCATGATGGGCGGTCACGGTTATCACGGCGGTTACGGCTACGGCGGCGCTCCGCAATAACCGCCCGAAGGAGACGCCATGAACGGAACCTACCTCCTCCTGTCCGCACAGCAACCCATGTACAACGGGGGCGGCGGGCGCGGCTCGTGGGGCATGAACATGATGTACTCGCCCTTTGGCGGGTGGTTCATGATCCTGCTTCTTGCGGTCGTGATCGCCGCCGCCTTCATGATCTTCAGGAAAAGCTCGGGCGACGGCCCGGCGGGCCATGCGGAGACGCCCCTGGACATCCTCAAGCGGCGCTACGCCGCCGGGGAGATAACCAAGGAACAATATGAAGAGATGAAGCGGGACCTCTCGGAATGACCGACCGGTCCGCAGGAAACCCGGCCGGGCAGCGACTGTCCGGCCGGTTCCGCGTTTATTGCTGCGCAGTCCCCGGCGCGCAGCAGGCCTCGCCACAACCTGCCGGATGCCTGCCCGGGGCCATGCTGCGGGTATAGACGCAGTCGAAGGCCGTGTCGAACCGGGCCGGGATCCAGCGCTTGAGGATGCTGTACAGCCGCCCGGACTCCACCAGGCGGTCCATGGCCTGATTGATATGCTCCATGGTCTCTTTCCCCTGCGCGGTTCGCGGGCATGCCAGATACCCGAAAACCGGGGTCGGCGGGCATTCCGAGGCATCGACCACGGCGATGCGGTCCAGCATGTCCTGCTCGTCCGCTATGTACCAGATACCCAGGCCGCCGTGCACGAACCAGTCGATCCGCTTCTCGGCCAGCATCTCCAATAGCTGCCCCACATTGCGGGCCGTGACGGCGCGAACCCCACCCTCGCGGGAAGTCCGCAGGTCCATGCACCGGGCGAGCGAACCGTAATTAAGGCCGGGGATGTATCCGAGAGACAACTCCTTGTCGGCGATCAGGGCGGCAACGGAAGCTTTGCCGTCCGGGGCCAGACGCTCGAGTTCATCGCGGCGCATGACAACCTGCATGGAGAAGGCCACCCGGCACGGGATATCGGAATACAGGACGTAGGACTCACGCTCCGAGGTCTTGAGCAGACCAATCGCCACGAACCGCTCCCGTCCGGTGCGCAACTCCTCGAAGATGCGCTGGGGGCTCGCCTGGATGAAGACGTGCTCGTACTCGGGCATCTCCTTTTGCAGTTCGAGAGCCACGTCGATGCCCATGCCCTCCGGCCGGTCGCCGTTGACGATGAAATGGGGTGGGAGATTGAAATAGGGCCAGTAGACCACCTGTTTGGCCCCGGCGGAAGCCGCGCCCGCCGCGCCGATGAGCAAGGCCAGGAAGACAAAAAAGAAGGCGCCATCGAGAATTCTACGCATGCCTTAAGATCCCTGGGTAACGCAGCCCCCCCTCCGGCCGCGGCCGAAACAAGACGGTGCCTGCGATTATTCGAAAAGCCTTTGCGACACTGAGAACACACATTCACGGCCGTGGCAATACAATAATCGATCAGACGATACTCTTTTCCAAAATCAGGCCGCGCCCGCCAACGGCTTTTCGGCTCTCCGTCCGCAAAACCTTACCCCTCCTGTCCATGTCCGCCGGTTTATGCTATGATGCAACGACCCGCGCCCTTCTCCGGAACCGGCGCGAACCATACCATCCACGGAGGCCGTCATGCGCAGACATATACATATGCTCTTCGTCCCGATCGTCCTGCTCCTGCTTGCGGCCGCGCGGGCCGGAGCCGAACCCTACTTCTCGCCCGAGAGGACCGACCCGGTCGAAAACGTCCGGGCCACCACCCTGCTCACCGGCCTCGACCACCCTTGGGCCATGGCCTGGCTGCCGGACGGCGGCCTGCTGATCACCGAACGGCCCGGTCGGGTGCGCCTGTTCAGGGACGGCTGGCTGACCACCGTGCCCGGCACGCCCGATGTCCTGGCATACGGCCAGGGCGGGCTCTTGGACATCGCCTTGCACCCCGATTTCAAGGACAACAGGCTGGTCTACTTCACCCTGGCCACGGGTACGGAATCGGCCAACCGCACGGCCCTGGCCCGCGCCCGGTTCGACGGCGGCCGGTTCCATGACGCGGAGGTGCTCTTCACCGCCTCCCCGGCCAAGTCCGGAGGCCAGCACTTCGGCTCGCGCCTGGCCTGGCTGCCGGACAAGACCCTGGTCCTGTCCGTGGGAGACGGCGGCAACCCGCCCCAGCGCGTGGACGGCATGCTCGCCCGCGACCAGGCCCAGAACCCGGCCTCGCACCAGGGCAAGCTCATCCGCCTCCGGGACGACGGCACCCCGGCCGATCCTCCGGCCTTTGCCGACCGATCCGCCGCGCCCGGCCTGTACACCATGGGCCACCGCAACATCCAGGGCATGGCCTATGACCCCCTGCGCGCCACCCTGTGGGTCAGCGAACACGGCGCCCGCACCGGCGACGAGATCAACCGCATCGAGCCCGGACGCAACTACGGCTGGCCCAAGGCGTCCTGGAGCAAGGAGTACACCCTGCCCATGGACGTGGCCGACCACCACTCCCTGCCCGGCATGATCGACCCGGCCGTGGTCTGGAAGTGGCGGTTCGCGCCCTCGGGGCTGATGGTCTACACCGGCGACGCCTTCCCGGCCTTCAAGGGCGACCTCCTGGCGGGCGGCCTGCGCAGCGAGACCATCCGGCTCATCGAGCTCGACGAGAGCGGCGCGGTCCTCGGCGATCAAGACCTGCCCATGGGCCACCGTGTCCGCGACATCCGGCAGGGCCCGGACGGGCTGATCTACGTGCTCACCGACGAGGACGACGGCAGGCTCATCCGCCTCGAACCCCGCTGAACCGGGCAGTCCGCCGATTTACTTCCACCCCCCGATCGGCTACCATGTAACGGGTCCGGGGCCTTTCTTGGCGCGCCCCGGACCCGATCCCGGAAATTCAACAAAACCAGGCGCTCAAATCCCCGCTTTGAACGTCGCGAAGGACTTCTCCATGCAGATGACCGTCACCACTCCGGCCCTGCTGTTCCCGGCCATCTCCCTGTTCATGCTCGCCTTCACCAACCGGTTCCTGTCCCTGGCCGCGCGCATCCGCACCCTGCACGACCAGTACCGGATCTCCCCGGACCAATCCATCCTCGCCCAGATCGACAACCTGCGCAAAAGAGTCCACATGATCCGGCACATGCAGGGGTTCGGGGTCATGTCCATGCTCGCCTGCATCTTCTCCATGATCTGCATCTTCCAGGAATTCGAACTGGCCGGACAGATCCTGTTCGGCGGCAGCCTGCTCTTCCTCATCCTGTCCATGCTCTATTCCTTCCTCGAAATCCGCATCTCCCTCAACGCCCTCGACATCCTCCTCAAGGACATGGAGCAGCGGTAGGTAGGCAAGCGCCCCCGGCCCCCCATCCCCTCTTCCCTCCTAAACTTTTTGGAGCCGCTTCGCGGGTGGCAACAACGCGAAGACTCTTTTTTTTATAACCAACGACACGGCCCGACGCGCTCGCACGGCCTTGCCGAAGGCACACAAAAAGTTTGGAAAGGGGGTCCAGGGGGGAAACTTTTTCTCAAAAGTTTCCCCCCTGGCCGCCGGAGGCACACGCAAAAGGGCCCGGACAACGTCCGGGCCCTTTTGCGTACATGAATAACGGAGGCGGCTAGATATAGAGGGTCTTGAAGTTTTGTTTGACGTCGGGGAACCGTTTGAATTCCTTGTACTCGCGGGCGGCCTTGCCCATGTAGCCGACCAGCTGGGAGACCATGTTGCCGCGCGGCACCTTGCGGCTCCAGGACTTGACCACCAGGTCGCCGTTGGTCTGCAGCTCCACGGCAAAGACCAGGACCGTGGACGGGGTGATCTTGTCCACGCTGCCCACGGTGTCGACCACCAGGCCTACCTTGGTAAAGGTGTCGCGATACTTGGCCACGGCCTGGTTGATGGCCGCGATCT
The DNA here is from genome assembly GCF_051175575.1 of Pseudodesulfovibrio sp. lm2024. Classification (NCBI taxonomy): domain Bacteria; kingdom Pseudomonadati; phylum Thermodesulfobacteriota; class Desulfovibrionia; order Desulfovibrionales; family Desulfovibrionaceae; genus Pseudodesulfovibrio; species Pseudodesulfovibrio sp. lm2024. The sequence goes on along the minus strand of NZ_CP195092.1, from coordinate 815,643 downwards.
CCTGCTCGGTCAGGGCCAGCCGCTCGAGGGAGACCGAACCCCGCACGGACACCAGGCCCGACAGCCCGCGCTCGGGCGAGCTCTGCCGGAACAGATCGGTCTGGAAATAAACCAGCCCGGCCACGGCAACGAAGAAAAAGAATACGGCAAAGGAACCGACCGGAAAGCGCTTCCCGGAGCCCGCCCTCTTCGGCATAATTCAAACCGCCTTAAAGTCAATCTTTCCGATATGAAAGAATGTGGAAAACACATACGGTAATTTGACGATTAAACCATTTTACGAACCTTGGCAACGCTTTTCAGGGGACGCCTCCCGGGCGGGAAGGCCCGCCATGCGCGCGTCCGTGCACCTTTCCGGCGATAACGGACATTGCATTTATGAATGCGTTATTAATCAAGCGTTTAAATTGATTGCTTCGATCCTTAACGGTTGTCGGATACTGCCCGTTGCTGTATGCTGCGTAATCATGACGGAGCAAAACATGCCCGAATACCGCATCTCGGTGGACCAGCTCCGACCGGGCGTGTTCATCCGGCTGGAAAAGACCAGCTGGTTCGAGCACCCTTTCCTGTTCAGCAATTTCAAGATCAAGGACGCGGACCAGATCGCCCTGATACAGAGCCTGGGCATCACCCACGTCATCTGCATCCCCGAAAAGTCGGACGTCCTGCCCGCAGCCCCGGCCAAGTCCGCGCAGCAGCCCCCCGCAGCCGAGAAGCCGGTGCCGCGCGAGGTCATCGACCGGCTGTGGGAGGTCAAGAAGGAGCGCACCCGGCGGCTGCGGCAGAAGAAGGAGCGCATCGCCCTGTGCGAGAAGCGTTTCAACACCTGCATCAAGACCTTCAACGACATCCTCAAAGGCGTGGTCGCCGGGCAGGCCGAGGCGGCGCTGGCCGCGGCGGATTTCGTGGCGCGTCTGACCGACTATTTCCTGGGCGACCGCGAGTCCACCCTGCACCTGATGAACGTGGTGGACCGGGGCGAGTCCGCTTACTCGCACCCCATGAACGTGGCCGTGCTGTCCATGATCGTGGGCAAGGAAGCGCAATTGAGCGCGCAGGAGATGACCGTGCTCGGACTGGGCGCGCTGTTCCACGACATAGGCAAGGAGCGGCTGCCCAAGAAACTGCTGAAGAAACGCGGCGAGCTGACCCGTCCCGAGCAGGAGCTGCTGGAGCGGCATCCGGCCTACGGCGCGGCCATGCTGGCGGACATCGAACCTTTTCCGCCCGGCGCTGCCCGGGTGGTGGCCCAGCACCACGAGCGCATGGACGGCTCGGGCTACCCCGAGGGGCTCGCGGCCGACGGCATCGACAGGCTGGCCCGCATGGTGGCCATCGCCGACGCCTACGACAACCACTGCAACCGGCCGGACCCCATGGAATCCCTGACCCCGTACCTGGCCCTGTCGTACATGTTCGGCCAGCAGAAACACCTCTTCGACGTGGAGATGCTTGCCCTGTTCATCCGCTGTCTGGGCGTGTACCCGCCGGGCACCGTGGTGGAGCTGTCCAACGGCGAGTTGGGCATGGTCATGGCCGTGAATCCCAAGAACCAGCTCAACCCGAGCGTCATGCTCTACGATCCGGACGTGCCCAAGAAGGAGGCGCTCATCGTGGACCTGGCCGACGAGCCGGACCTGCGCGTGGAAAAATCCATCCGTTTGGCCCAACTCTCCCGCGAAACCCTCGAATACCTCTCCCCCCGCACCCGCATCACCTACTACGTCGAACCCGGTTCCTAGCTAGCCCTCGCCCCGGACCAGCGCGTCCCGACGCACCAGGCCGACCACCGCGCCCAGCGCGCCGGTCAGGACCAGCAGCAGCGTTCCATAGGCCATGGACAGCCCTATCTCGTATTCGAAGATGGCGTTGACCATGGCGATGGACATGGGCTTGTTGGACGCGGTGTAGAGAAAGGCGGAGACGGTGTATTCCCCCACGCTGTGGATGAAGACCAGCAGGAACCCGGCCAGCAGGCCGGGCGAGAGCATGGGCAGGGCCACGCCCCGGAAGGTCTGGAACCGGCCCGCCCCCAGGCTGGCCGAGGCCTCGAGCAGGGTCGTGCTCAGGTTCTGGAAGGAGACGTGCGCGATCTTGACCACGATGGGCAGGGACTTGATGAAGTAGCCCAGCGGCAGGAGGAAGTAGGAGCCGAGCAGGATGGCGTTGAAGGCGAAGACGTTGGGCGTGCTGTTGGCGTTGATCAGGTTCACGGCGATGGCGCTGGCCGGCATGGCCCAGGGCAGGATGACCAGGAACTCGATGAGCCAGCGCAGCTTCATGCGGGTCTTCTCGATGATGAAGGACGCGGGCACGGCCACGATCAGGCAGCCCAGGGCGGCCAGCAGGGACATGTTCACGCTGTTCAGGAACGGGCGGAACTTCCGGGCCCGGGTGAAGACCGCCTCGAAGTTGTCCAGGAAGAAACGCTCCGGGTAGATGCTGACCATCCAGGAGGCCGAGTCCACGAAGGAGAGCAGGACGATGGCCAGAAACGGCAGCACGACCATGGCCACCAGGAACCAGGCCGCCGAGCGCATGGCGTACCGGACCAGGGGATTGCGCACGGGCACCGGGCGCATGGGCGTTCCCTTGACCTGGGCGGCGAAAAGGCGGCCCCGCTCGTAGTAGCGGAGCACTCCGAAGAAGATCAGCGAGATGACGGTCAGCACGACCACCTGCACGGCGGCCACGGCCATGTAGTTGTTGGCCTTGGCCAGGAGGATCTGGGTGGTCAGGACCTTGTACGGCCCGCCGATGATGCTCGGCGCGGTGAACGAGCCGATGCCGGTCATGAAGGTCACGGCCGCCGAGGTGACCAGGGCCGGAGTCAGGAACGGCAGGATGACCGTGGTGAAGACCTTGAGCCGGGACGCGCCCAGAGAACGCGCGCTCTCCACCACCGAGCCGTCGATGTGCCGGATGGCCAGGGAGACCGCGATGTAGAAGTAGACGTACTGGGTGTAGGTGTGCACGAACAGGATGCCCGGCAGCCCGGCGAAGTCCCACGGCGCGGAGCCCAGCCCCAGCCACGTCTCCACGGTCTTGGTCACCAGCCCGCTCTCGCCGTAGAGCTGGACAAAGGCGAAAACAATGATGATCCCGGGCATCATCACCGGCAGGAGCAGGATCTTGTCCACCAGCCCGCGCAACGGGAATTCGAAATAGTGCACGAAAAGGGCCAGCGCCGTGCCGGTCGCCCCGCAGGCGAGCACGGTCAGCAGCCCGAGGACCACGGAGTTCCACAGCACGGACAGGTCCGTGGCCGAGGTGAAGAAATCCAGGTAGCGCGCCAGCCCCGCCCCGGTTCCCGCGTCGTCCGGGGCTAGGCTGACCATGAGCGTGGACAGGGCCGGGTGCAGGATGAAGCCTGCCAGGAACCAGACCAGGACGGCGGTGAGCAGCCAGAGCGGGAGACGTCTCTTGTCCACGGGCATGCCCGCCCTACTCCGCGAGGACCATGGCCGCGCGGGCCGGAAACGACACGCGCACCGCGTCGCCCGGACGCGGGGCAAAGCCCCCGGCCACGGCGTTCAGGGCGGCGGCGCGCAGGACCATGCCGCCCGCCCGGACCCGGTAGTCGATCCACACCCCGTTGAGCTGCGCGTCCGCGACGATCCCCTCGAACACGTTGTCGTCGTCCGGGGACGCCGGGGCGTCCGGCGACGACAGGCGCACGTCCTGGGGCCGGATCGCCACGTACCGGCCCGGCCCGGCGCTCTCGGCGCGGATCGCAAGCCCGCCGGGGGCCACGGCCAGCCCGTCGCGCCAGTCCGCCTCCATGAGATTGGTGTCGCCCACGAACCCGGCCACGAACCCGTTGCGCGGGCGGCCGTATATCTCGGCCGGTGTCCCGGTCTGGACCACCCTGCCGCTGTCGAACACGGCGATGCGGTCGGACAGGGTCAGGGCCTCGTTCTGGTCGTGGGTCACGAAAATGGTGGTGATGCCCAGTTCCCGCTGGAGATTCCGCAATTCCTCGCGGGTGCGGTCGCGCAGCCGGGCGTCCAGGTTGGACAGCGGCTCGTCCAGCAGGAGCACGCGCGGCTCCACGGCCAGGGACCGGGCCAGGGCCACCCGCTGCTGCTCGCCGCCGGACAGCTCGTCGATGCGCCGGTCCTCGAACCCGGACAGGCCGACCATGTCCAGGTAGCGGGCCACGGTCGAGCGAATCTCCGCCTTGGTCCGGCGGCGCACCCGCAGCCCGTACTCCACGTTGCGGGCCACGGTCAGGTACGGGAACAGGGCGTAGTTCTGGAAGACCATGCCCACCTCCCGCTTCTCGGGAGGCAGCCTAGTGATGTCCCGGCCGCCGAGCAGGATCGCCCCCGACTGCGGGGTCAGGAACCCCGCAATCAGGCGCAGTATGGTCGTCTTGCCGCAGCCGGACGGCCCCAGGAAGGTGAACAGCTCGCCCCGCGCCACGCTCAGGTCCACATCGGCGCAGGCCGTGGTCGAACCGAAGGTCCGGGTCACCCCCTTGAGGACCACTTCGTCCATGACTCGGCCTCCGCTACTTCTTGTCCTTGGCCGAGTCCTTGACCTCGGAGTCCCACTGCTGCATCCACGCGGACTGCTTGGCGGCCAGCGCGCCCCAGTCCACGTCCATGATCTTGAACTTGATCTCGGCCATCCACGCCGGGGCCTGGTCCAGGGCGGCGGGCAGGGTCGGCATGCGGTTGAACTTCCGGGCCAGCATGGCCTGGGCCTTGGCGCCGCCCGCGTACTCCACGAACGCCTTGGCGGCCTCGGGGTGCCTGGCGCCCTTGATGACCGCGATGGCGTCGGTGATGACCGGGGAGCCGCTGGTGGCGTCGATGGTCCGCAGCGGCATCTTGTTCTTGATCTGATTGTCGACGATGGAGTTCAGCACCGCGAAGCTGATGGCGGCCTCCTTGCGGCCCACGGCCTGGAACTGGAGGGAGCCGCTGCCGTAGTAGCGCTTGGTGTTGGCGTCCACGCCCTTGAGGAAGGCCCAGCCCTCGTCCAGCTCGCCCCGCTTCTCATACTGCTGGAGCAGGGCCGTGTAGGTGGCCCGGGCCGAGGAGGACAGGGCGTTGCGGAAGACCAGCATGTCCTTGTACCTGGGGTCGGCCAGGTCCTTCCAGTCCCTGGGGGCCTCGTCCGCCGAGAGCATCTCGGTGTTGTAGAACATCAGCACCGGGGTCTGGATGGTGCCGATCCAGTAGCCGTCCTTGTCCTTGAACAGGGGGTCGACCTTGGCGGCCCAGGAGGGCGCAAAGGGCTGGAAGAGGTCCTCGCCCTTGAGCTCCTGGTACACGGAGGAAGGCGCGCCGTACATGACGTCGGACTGCGGATTGGCCTTTTCGGCCCGCACGCGGTCGGCCAGTTCGCCCTTGAGATTGATGAACTCGACGGCCACGCCGGTCTTGGCCTCGAAACCGTCGGCCACGGCCTCCAGCAGGGACTCGCCGTGGGTGGAGTAGACGACCACCTTGTCCTCGAGGTTTCCGGCAAACGCGGCCGCGGCGCAAAACGCCACCACCGCCAGGCTCGACAGCAGACAGAAAATCCGTTTCATCACATTCCTCCAGATGGGTTGCAGTATGGTCGGCGGGCGCGGCCCGGCCTACAGGGCTATGGCAATGGCCGCCACGTCGTCGTGGACCTTGAACCGGGGATAGAGGGTGCATGCCGCGTCACCCGCCTCCACACTCCGGACATGGTCCCGGACCCCCTTGAGCCCGCCCGCGCGAAACAGCTCGGCGAACAGGCCGAAATCCTCGCGCTCGCCCGGGTCGCACTTGGGGATGAACAGACCGTCGGTGAACAGCAGGATGTCCGTGATCCCGTCAAGGGGCAGGGACCCCGCGTTCAGGAAGTCCATGGCCGCGGGTTCCCCGTTGAACACGCCGTAGGTCACGTTCATGCCCCGGCGGACCTTGACGATCTGCTCGTGCATGACGTCGAGCACCGCCCCTTCGCTCTCGCGGGAGGCCTCCCGCCACATGGTCAGGGTCTCGAGATCGTGGTTGAACTCGGCGCAGTGCACCCGGTGGGAGCCGTCCTCGTGCAGGGTCATGACCAGGCAGTCGCCGATCTGGACCCACTCGAAGCGCTCCTCCCCCACCCGGACCACGGCCGCGCTGGTGGACCACAGGTTCGCCCGGTCGTCCATGTCCACGCCGTGTTTGCGCATGGCCTCCAGGATCGCCCGGTTGGCCTTGTCCGCCAGCTCTTCCAGCGGTCGGCCGCTCCCCCGAAAGGCGCTCCCGGCTATGGTCGAGGCCAGGTATCCACCGGTCAGACCGTGGGCGAACCGGGCCGAGGACAGGCTGGTGGCCCCGTCGAACACGCCGAACAGGTACTTGTCCACCACCAGGAAGTCCTCGTTCAGCGGGCCGGTCCCCTGCTCAAAAACGGTATCGATTCTCATAGGTTGTCCTTTTACGGGTCCCTGCCACACTGGTACCGGCGCGACCATTCTGTCAAATTGATACCGTCTATTGAGTATCCGTTTTTATCGACGAGCCCTATGAAGCCGCCTAATCTCCCGTCTTTCCGGGTGGTTTTCGGGACAAAAAAAGGGCCGGAACAAGGTCCGGCCCGATGGCATTCGCGGGACGCGGGGCTAGAGCCCCTTGCAGTTGGCATAATAGGTCACGGTGCCTGGCCAGTCGCTGAAGATGCCGATGACGCCCACCTGCTGGGCCAGGACGTCCACCAGGGTGAGCATGTCGCCGGGTTTGCGGACCACATCCTTGACGGACTGGTAGTACCAGCCGCCGCCGTCGGTCAGCAGCCCGGAACGCTCCAGTGACCAGGTGATGATCTTCAGGCCGGCGGCCTTGGCGGCCTTGGCATAGGCTGAAGGCACGATCCTGCCGTCCTCCACCGTGACCAGGACCCACAGGGGCGGGGCCACGATCTTCACGCCGTCGGCAGCCAGTTCGGCCGGGGTCGGGGACCAGGTCTCGGGCTTGTCCTGGCTGAACCCCTTGAGCCCGTCCTCGTCGAGGAACACGGCCTGCTTGCCGAATTCGGGATCGTTTTTCAGCCAGTAAAGCACGTCGGCCAGCCGGAAGGACTGGGCAAAGACCATGGACGGGGGCACGCCCGCCTCCCTGTACTCATCGAGCATCTGCCGGGCGTATCGCTCCTGGGTGTAGTCGCCGTCGAACGGCATGGGCACGCTCGGGGTCTTGAGTTCCGGGGTCATCTTCACGCCGAGTTTTTTGAACAGCTCGATGGACTCCTTGTGCGTCATGACCGTGCCCGTGGCCGTGTACAGGTCCGTGCGCCAGGCCGGGGTCCCCTTCATGAATTCCTCGGGAGTGGCCGCCGCCGGATTGGAGGCGTCCATCTTGCCCTTGAGGCGCTTGAATTCCTCCACGGTCAGGTCGCTTGTGCAGCACATGGCCGTGGCCGGTTCCAGGACCTCGCCCGTGGCCGGGTCGAACTTGGCGGGCGTGAACGGCTTGGAGCACTTGGCGGCCAGTTCGGGGATGGCCAGGATATCGGTGGTTGTGGCCAGATCGCACTGGGAATGGCGGCAGACAAGCTGGCGGTCCCTGGTGAAGGCCACGTCGCACTCGAGCACGCCCGCGCCCATGCGCGCGGCGGCCTCGTAGCTCTCCTTGGTGTGCTCCGGGAACTGCATGGGCGCGCCCCGATGGCCGATGGAAAAATCGGACCGCTTGAGCGGCTTGTCCGCGCACATCCTCAAGGACTCCTTGAGCGGACCGTCGTCCATGTTCTCGACCAGGTAATAGGGACGCGGCCCCACCTGGACGTTCTCCCCGGCCATGGCCCCGGCCGCGCCCGCCAGCAGGCAGGCCGCAACCGCGGCGATCAGTGTTTTGAAGCGCATCGTATCCTCCGAAAAGCGGTAACAGGTTCCGACCGTGTACAGGACATCCGCCGGAACGTATCACGCCCGGGAAATCGCGCGCATTGCGGGAGCGCGGCAACCCGGAGGACTTTTGGTGACGGCTACTTGCCGGACAGCAGCCGACCGATGGAGGCCATCAGGTCGTGCTTGAGGATCGGCTTCATGATGAAGTCGCCGATGCCGATGTCGCGCAGCCGCTCGTAGGACACGGCGTCCGAGAAGCCGGTGCACAGGATGATCGGGATGTCGGGCCGGATCTTGAGGACCTCGTGGGCGAACTCCATGCCGGTCATGTTGGGCATGGACTGGTCCGTGATGATCAGGTCGAAGTCGCCCGCCTTGAACTTGAAGGCCTCCAGGGCCTCGATGGACGAGGTCCGGGTGACCACCTCGAAGCCGATGGATTCGAGCATTTCGCGGCCGATGTCCGTGAGCGGCTTCTCGTCGTCCACGAACAGGATGCGCCCCTCGCGGAACACGAGGTCCGCCGGGAGGTCCGCCTCGGGCCGGGCCATCTCGGAACTGCGCGGCAGAAAGACGTGGAAGGTCGCGCCCCGGCCCGGGTTGTTCTCCAGCTCCAGATAGCCGTCGTGCCGCTTGACGATGCCGTGGACCATGGCCAGCCCCATGCCCGTGCCCTCGCCCTGCTTCTTGGTGGTGAAGAAGGGGTCGAAGACCCGCTCGGCCACGTCCGGGTCGATGCCCGGCCCGGTGTCGGACACAGTCAGGCGCACGAACCGCTCGGGCTTGCCCAGTCCTTCGGGCGGCAGCACCGGGTCGTCGGGGTGCACGTCGGCCAGGGTGATGGTCATGGTCCCGCCCGAGTCCTTCATGGCGTGGGACGCGTTGCCGCAGAGGTTGAGCAGGATCTGGTGCATCTGGGTCGGGTCGGCCATGACCTGGTCCCGGCTGGTCTGCAGCTTGGTGAAGATGCCCACGTTGCTCGGCACGGAAGAGCGCAGCAGCTTGAGCGCCTCCTTGATGAGCGGGGTCAGGGTCATGGCGTGCCGCTCCTGGGGGCCCTGGCGGGAGAAATTCAGGATCTGGGTGACCAGATCGCGCGCCCTGCGGCCCGCCCGCGATATCTCGCCGACGCGCCGCGCCAGGCCGGAGTCCGGCTCGGCCCCGGACTCGATGATCTCGGCATAGCCCAGGATGACGCCCAGGATGTTGTTGAAGTCGTGGGCGATGCCCCCGGCCAGGGTGCCCAGCGCCTCCATCTTCTGGGACTGGCGCAGCTGGTCCTCCAGCCGCTTGGGCTCGGAGATGTCGAACAGGTAGCCGCGCAGCTCCTCCCCGCCGCCCTCGCCGTCGGCCACGGTGTCGCAGCTGACCATCAGGTGGCGCTTGAGCGGCCCGCGCGCGAAGACCACCTCCTGGTTGGACACCCGCCCGTTGGCGGCCAGCAGATCGCGCAGGGACTCGCCGCCCCCGGCCCGGTCCCAGAGGTCGAAGATGTTCGCGCCCAGGGCGTCGTCGGGCAGGCGGAAGTCGAACATCTCGGCAAAGGCCGTGTTGCAGTCCAGGATGCGGCCCTGGCTGTCCGTCGCGAAGTTGCCGGAGATGTTCTTCTCGAAGAGCAGCCGGTAGCGCTGCTCCGAGGCCTGGAGCTCGCGCAGGACCGCCGCGCGCTTGGCGATGTCCAGCCGAAGCCGACGGTTGACCGCGTGCAGTTCGCTGGTCCGGGCCTCGACCTTGGAGGCCAGGGTCTCGTTCAGGTCGCGCAGCCGGTTCTCCGCGTCCCACTTGGAGCACAGGGACAGGGCTATCTGCTTGAGTTCCGGCGAGCGGAACGGCTTCTGGATGTAGAGCAGCTTCTCGGGCGGCTGGACCCGCTTGTTGAATTCCTTGAGGGGGACCGTGTGGCGGGCCGACAGGAGGACGATCTCCACGTGCGGGTCGCGCTCGCGCAGAGCCTCGGCCAGGTCAATGCCCGAAAGCTCCTCGCCCAGATCGGACAGGTGGATGTCCACCAGGGCGATGGCGAACGGCTCGCCTTCCTCCACGGCGCCGTCCATGGCCGCGACCCCGCCCGGAGCGTCCGGAACCTGGACCACTTCGAAGACCGGTTGGGCCGCGTCCTCGTCGATCTCCTCGCGGGACGGCAGCCGGGCGTCGTCGCCGAACAGCGCCTCCAGGGCGGACGGCTCCTCGCTCTCGAAGCAGAGGATGTCGCGGTAGAGCGTGAGCATGGACTCGTCATGGTCCACGGCGAGGACGCGAAAGCGTTTGGTGCGGTCGGCTGCCAAGTTGGGTCTCCCCGGTCGGTTCGGGCTCTGGTCGGGCGTCATGCCCTGTGTGGAAACATACGGAAATCCCCCGAAAAAGGGAAGGTTCGCCCCGCGCGCGGGCACCCCGGACCGACAGCGACGCGCTGACAATCCGGGGTGACGTGCGGGCCGGTGCCTATCAAGACATTCTTGCCGTTTTCTAGAGTTGGGCCGAGATCACGGGGCTGGGAGCCGCGCGCTCGAAGACCGGGGCGCTGTCCAGGCTCAGGATGGCCAACACGTCCGGCCGCTCGGCCTGAGCCTCCTTGACCGAGCCGAACTCGCCCACCAGGACGCGATACCAGACGCCCTTGTCGCCGAGATCAACCTGGTTGATCCAGGTCGCGAACCCCTGCTTCCGGAGCTTCTCGCACTGCTCGGCGGCGATCTCGCGGTCGCGCCAGGAGCTGACGTGCAGGCCGTAGGTCTTTTCTTGGGGAGTTATGGTCTGATCCCCGACACCCTGCTCCGGCTCCACCAAGGTTGTCTCGACGACCTTGACGGAGGGGGGAGGCGAGCCTGCGGACGCGGGAGATGCCGCAGGCTCGCCGGGGTTCTGCTTCGAGTCGGGGAAGGACTGACGAAGCAGAGGGTTCGGGGTGGAACCGCTTGATTGGGGTGCGCCGTCCTGGAAGCGGGCCGCCAGGCGGGCGCGCTTCAGGTTGTCGGCGGCCTTCACGTAGTAGCTGGGGGAGAGCTCGATGGCCTTCTCGAAATAGGGCACCGCCAGGGCGGGCCGGTTCTCCGTCAACAGGACGTATCCGAGATTGTTGTTGGCCTTGGCTTCGCCGCCGGCGTACTTGAAGGACTCGAGGGCCTCGTCCAGACGGCCCATGCGGGCCAGGGCCAGGCCCAGATTGTTGTAGGTGCGCGCGGACACGCCGCCCGCCTGGAGCGCCCGGCGGAAGGTGCCCACCGCCTCGGCGTACTGCTTGCGGGCGATGTGGACCACGCCCAGGTTGTTGTAAATCTCGTCCGCGCCGTTACCCTGGTGCAGTTCCAGGGCGGCCGCGAATTCCTCGGCGGCCTTGTCGTACTCCCGGTCGCGGTCGTGGATGATGCCCAGGAAGTTGTGCGCCTTCCAGAGCATGGGGTTGAGGGCCACGGCGCGGTTCAGGTGCGTCTTGGCCTCGTCGTACAGCCCGGCGCGGAAGTACACGCAGCCCGCGGCCTCGTTGGCGATGGCGTGGTCCGGAGACTTTTCCAGGACCTTGTTGAATTCGGCCAGGGCCTGCTCGTCCAGCCCCTGGTCGGCCAGCAGGTCGCCGCGCTTCACCCGGACGTCCAGGTTGTCGCCGTCCAGCTCGATGGCCTTGTTGAAGTGGACCAGGGCCATCTCGGGCTTGTTGCGGCGGACGTAGCCGTCGCCGACCTGCTCGTGCTGCTCGCTGGTCAGGTTGACCGGAGACTGCTCCCCGTAGGCCAGCTGGTCGAAGGTCTTGTCGTCGTGGGACTTGCCCACGCAACCGGACAGAACGATCCCGGCGAATATGACGATGGCGATGATAAAAAGCTTTCTCATGATGGTCTCCTTGGCTTTTGCCCTAATGGCTGTTCATTCTGACGAACATGTCCATGCTCATGATCACCGCCGGTCCGAGGATGGCCACGAACAGGGACGGGAGGATGAACGCCACAAGCGGAAGAAGCAGCAGCACCGGCATCTTGGCGGCCTTTTCCTCGGCGCGCTGGGAGCGCTTGACGCGCATGGCGTCCGAGTACACGCGCAGGGTCCGGCCGACGCTGATGCCGAAGGCGTCGGCCTGGATGAGCAGGGAGGTCAGGCTGTTCAGGTCGTCCAGCCCCACCCGGTCGGCCAGGGAGCGCAGGGCCTCGATGCGGGACTTGCCCGCGCGCAGTTCCAGGGTGAGCAGCTTGAACTCGGAGCTGATGACCGGTCCGGAGTTGCGCAGCTCATGGCAGACGCGGTCCACGGCCTGGTCCAGTCCCATGCCGGATTCCACGCAGACCACCAGGAGGTCGAGGGCGTCGGGCAGTTCGTCGCCCACGGTCATCTTGCGCTTGTTGATCTTCTTGGAAAGCCAGTACTCGGGCCCGTACACGCCCACAGCGGCCAGCAGGACCGAGGTGAAGCAGGTCATGCCCAGGGTCATGTCCTGAAGGAGCAGGAAACGGACGAGCAGGAAGCCGCCGGCCAGGCCCACGGCCAGGAACCCCTTGAGGCCCTGGAATATCTTGTAGGAGTCGGGCTTGCGCACCCCCGCCTGGATGAGGCGCAGCCGGTTCTTGTCGATCTCCTCGGTCTCGGTGGGGCCGATCTTGGTGCCCAGCCGCCCGAAGAAGTCCACGGCTCCCTTGACAGCGTTGCCCAGGGGCGCGGTCAGGGCGTCCGAACGCTTGACCGCCGTGCCCGAGACCCGCTCCTTGAGCCGGGCCGAGTCGCTGGCGCCGCTCAGGTAGCCGATCAGGCCGTAGCCCGCCAGGAGCACGGAGATGAAGCCGACGCCCGCCGCGAACAGGGGAATGATCTGGATGTCCATGGCTGCCTCCCTACACCTTGATCTGGATGATCTTGCGAATGATGATCCAGCCGATGACCATGGAGATGGCCGCGCCCCAGACCATGTTCTGGCCCAGTTCGCGGGTCCACAGCAGGCTGACGTAGTCGGCGTTGACCGCGTACAGGATGCCGGTCAGCAGGAACGGCAGGGCGATGAGGATGTAGGCGGACACCCTGCCCTCGGCCGACAGGACCCGGATCTTGCCGAACAGGGCGAACCGTTCGCGCACCAGGGCGGCGATCTTGGCGATGATCTCGGCCAGGTTGCCGCCGGTCTCGCGCTGGATGTTCACCGAGACCACGAAGAACTTCAGGTCCGGGCAGTCCACGCGGGCCTGCAGGTTGGTCAGGGCGCGGTCCGCGTCCATGCCGTAGTTCATCTCGTCCAGCGTCTTGCCGAACTCGGGGCCGATGGGGCCGTCGAACTCGTCGGCCACCATGCGCATGCCGCCGCCGAAGGTGTGCCCGGCCTTGAGCGCGCGGGCCATCAGGTCCAGCGCCTCGGGCAGCTGCTTCTGGAACCGGTCCATGCGCTTGCGCTTCTTGCCCTGCAGGGTCCAGATGGGGATGTAGCCGAGCAGGATCGCCCCGGCCACAGAGACCCACAGACGGCCCGAGAAGGTCCCGGCGTAGAACCCGACCACGGCCAGGAGCATGCAGACGAGCAGGTACACGCCCGCCGAGCCCTTGGCGTCGGCCTGGTACAGCAGACGGCTGAAATTGGTGGACCAGCGCATGCTCTCGAGCAGACGGTTGAACAGCGGCACCTCGCTCATGGCGGCCTCGCGCAGGACCAGGTCCACGGAGGCGGCGTCGATGTCGGCGGTCAGGGCCATGGCCCGCAGGCGCGCCCTGACGCGGCGCTCGGCCTTGTCCGAGCCGGACTGCATGAGCGAGCCGATGCCCATGACCAACAGGAAGACGATGAGCACGGCCGCGGCCGCGATGATCAGTGTCATGGACATGGCCTACTCCTTGTTCCTCGGGGGTCTGGGGGTGACGTTGAACATCTCCATGGGGAACGGGAAGCCCATGCGCTCCAGCTTGTCCGCGAACTTGGGCCGGATGCCCCGGGCGGTGAAGTACCCCTCCACCTTGCCGTCGGCGTCCATGCCGGTCTGCTCGAAGGCGAAGATCTCCTGCATGGTGATCATCTCCCCTTCCATGCCGGTCACTTCCTGGATGGAGATGACCTTTCTGGAGCCGTCCACCAGGCGGGTGGCCTGGATGATGACGTCGATGGCCGAAGAGATGTAGCGCTTCATGGACAGGGGGTTCAGGTTCAGCCCGGCCATGGAGATCATGGTCTCCAGGCGCATCAGGGCGTCACGCGGGGTGTTGGCGTGGATGGTGGTCAGGGAGCCGTCGTGGCCGGTGTTCATGGCCTGGAGCATGTCCAGGGCCTCGGACGAACGGACCTCGCCGACGATGATGCGGTCGGGGCGCATGCGCAGGCAGTTCTTGACCAGGTCGCGCATGGTGATCTCGCCGCGTCCCTCGATGTTGGCCGGGCGGGTCTCCAGCCGGACCACGTGCTCCTGCTTGAGCTGCAGCTCGGCCGCGTCCTCGATGGTCACGATGCGCTCGTCCTCGGGCACGTTGCGCGACAGGCAGTTGAGCAGCGTGGTCTTGCCCGAGCCGGTACCGCCGGAGATGAGCACGTTGAGCTGGGACTGGACGATGCCCTTCATGAGCAGGGCCATCTCCGGGGTCAGAGAGTTGAAGCCGATCAGGTCGGCCACTTCCAGCGGGTCCTTGGAAAACTTACGGATGGACAGCGAGGGCCCGTCGATGGCCAGGGGCGGGATGACCGCGTTGACGCGCGAGCCGTCGAGCAGGCGCGCGTCGCACAAAGGCTGGGATTCGTCGATGCGCCTGCCGACCATGGAGACGATGCGGTCGATGATCTTGCGCAGGTGGTCGTCGTCCTTGAAGCGGGCCGGGGTCAGCTCCAGCTTGCCCGAGCGCTCCACGTAGATCTGCCTGTAGCCGTTGACCAGGATATCGTTGACCGTGGGGTCCTGGACGTAGGGTTCCAGCGGCCCGAGGCCGATGACTTCGTCCTGGATCTCGGCCAGCATGCGCTTGCGCTCGGCCAGGTTCAGGGGCGCGTTGCGGAACTCGCCCCAGAGCAACCCTTCGGTGACCTTGGCGATCTCGCTGCGCATCTCGGCCTCGCTCAGGGAGTCCAGGAGCGACAGGTCGATCATGTCGATGAGCCGGTCGTGGATACGGGTCTTGAGGTCGAAATAGTGCTCCGCCGCCTCGACCTTGGGGGCCTTGGGCTGGGGCTTGGCCTTGGGGGCCGCCTTGGGCTGGGCGGCAACGGGGGCGGCCGCAGTGCCGGTGCGCTTGGCCGCGTTCCGGTTCAGTCTTTCCGCGAGATTCATAACGTCGCTCCTGCCAAATTGTCATTGGAAGACCCCTTGCCCTTCTTGCGGAAGAGCGAGGAGAACGGCAGGGACAATCCCTTGCGGGCCTTGCTGGCCTTGGGCGCCAGGTCCGCGACCAGGGCCTGGACGGCCTTGGCGGCCTGCGACTTGGGGTAGGCCTGGACCAGGGGGGTGCCCTGGTTGATGGAGGAGAGCACGGTGTCCCCGTCCTCGGGGATGGACCAGGTGATCTCGCGGCCCAGGACCTCGGCCGCCTCGGGCACGCCGATGGAGCCGTTGCGGGTCACGCGGGTGGCCACCAGGCGCATGCGCCGGTCCGCGTCCGGGTCCTGGCCGCCGATGGAATCGGTCAACCGGGAGACCCGGGCCAGGCACGGCAGGGACAGCTGCATGCCCACCAGGATGGAATCGGCCAGCTCCACTTCCTTGGGCAGCTCGTCCTCGCCCGGAGTGGCAGCGTCCACGACCACGAAGTCGTAGCCGTGGCGGAGCTGCTCGAGAATCAGGAACAGGGTGTGCTCGTCCGGACGCTCGCCCGATGCCGGGCAGGGCAGGACGTGCAGGCCGGACTCGTGCTCGGCCATGACGCTGCGCAGGTAGGTGGCGTCCAGCCGGGAGATGTCGGCCACCAGGTCGCCCCAGGTGTAGTCGTACTTGAGATCCAGGAAATAGGGGATCTCGCCCATGGGCTGGCGGAGGTCCAGGAGCACGGTCCGGCCGGGCTCGCGCTCGTTCAGGGCGCAGGCCATGTTCACGGCCAGGGTGGTGGTTCCCACGCCGGGCTTGCAGCCCATGACCGTGAAGATGCGGCCCTTGTCGCTGTCGTCCACGCCCAGGCTCAGCCGCATGGCCGTGCGCATGACCGCGGCGCGCAGGTCGTTCTCTTCCACCGGAAACTTGAGGTATTCGCGGATGCCGCTGCGCATGGCCCGGATGAGGATCTCGGGGTCGGCCACGTCGCCGGCCAGGTAGACGTCCTCGGCCTGCCCCGATTCCAGGGCGTGGATAATGTGCGGCATGTCCTCTTCGACGGAGTCGCCGGGCTCGTAGATGAGCACGCCCATCTCCTCGGCGTCCTCGCCCACCAGCCGGACCATGGGATTGGCGCTGATCATCTTTTCCAGGCGATCGCGCTGCTCCTTGTCGATGACGGCCAGCGATATGGGTATCACTCTGTTGTTCACGGTTCCCCCTTTCCCCTGTTCCTTCGCTACCTGGTCCCGACTACGGTGATCGTCCGATCCCCGCTTTCCCCGTCGGAGCGCATGGTTTCAAACATTGTCATGTCGACGACGAGCACGCCCAGCATCAGGAGCACCAGCACCAGCTCGCGCCAGTATTCGAAGCGCTCCCGGCCGCGCATCACTGGACCTCGACCACGCCGAACGTCGAGTCGGCCTTGCTTTCGCTCTTCTTCCTCGGGCCTTCCTGGTGCTTCTTCACGACCACGTCGGCGTACTTGCCGTCCAGGCCGACCACCGGTTCGTCGCCGCCGGCCTCGGGATTGGCGGTCTGGCTCGCGATGGCCATGCGCACCGAGCTGCCGTACGGCGGCGTGGTCTGCTTGGCCTCGTACAGGGTTCCGCAACCGGCCTGGAGCATGATGGCCACCATGGCGATGTAGATCAGAATGTTCTGCATGACGCTCCTCCGCTCTTGCGCTCTAGTTGGGCCAGGAGTGGCCGAAATCACCGTCGAAGCCGGATTCCGGACGGATCACGGTGCCCGGGTCGGCGGCGCCCTTGGCCGCGGTGCGGGTGGTTCCGCTCCCGCTGGAACCGTCCTGCCCTTCCAGCAGCCCGAAGAGGTAGAATTCCTTGTCGTCCGGCTCGCGGAACCCGTCCGTGGGCAGGGTCTGGGAGGCCATGTCCACCGGCTTGGCCAGATGGGCGGTGACCAGCACGACCAGCTCGGTCTTGTTGGAGGCGAATTCCTTGGAGCTGAACAGGTTGCCGAGCACGGGGATCTCGCCCAGGCCCGGGAACTTGGCGCTGTTCTCCTTGAGGGAGTCGCTGATCAGTCCGGCGATGGCGAAAGACTGGCCGTCGCCCAGCTCGATGACGGTGTTGGCCCTGCGGGTGGAGATGGTCGGGATCTCATAGCCGGACACGGACAGGGACTTGGAGTAGTCGAGCTCGGAGACCTCGGGATTGACCTGGAGGTTGATGTGGCCCGACGACATGACCGTGGCCGTGAACTTCAGCGCGATGCCGAACGGCTTGTAGTCGATGCCCACGGTGCCGAGCGCGCTCGGCATGGGGATGGGCACCTCGCCGCCCACCAGGAACTCGGCGGATTCGCCGGACACGCAGGTCAGGTTCGGCTCGGCCAGCATGCGCACCAGGCCGTTGGCCTTGAGCGCGTCGATCATGCCGAACAGGGTCGTGCCCCCGGACCGGTAGGTGCCGGTGAAGTTGATGTTGTCGGTCAGCTCGAAGACGTTGTCCTCGGCGTTGAACTTGGTCAGGTTGTTGATGATCGAGTAGATGGAGAAGTTGGAGCCGATGGCCGCGAAGTTGATGCCCAGCCGCTTGGTCACGGAGCGGGACATCTCGGCCACGCGGACCTCGAGCATGACCTGCTGGATGCCGTCCACGGTCAGCAGGTTGACCACGCGGCCCGGAGCGGCCGCCTCGGCCAGGGAGACCACCGAGGCCAGGTTGGCCGCGCTGGACACCTGCCCGGACAGGGTCACGGAGTTGCCGTTGGTCAGCACGCGGACGTTGTTCTCGCCCGGCAGCAGGTCGTAGATCATCCTCTTCAAGCGGGTGGTGTCCGGGTCCACGGCGATGTCGTAGATTTCGGAGACCTTGTCCCCGGTCCACAGGGTCAGGGTGGTATAGCCGATTTCGTTGGCGGTCAGGTATATTTCCTTGGGAGACAGGATGACGAGGGAACAAACGGTGTCCGAGCCGAGCGAGACGCGGCTGATGTCCCGATCCGTGGTGATCACGGTGGATTCGCCCACGATCATGGAGAGCACTTCCGGCCTGTCGGTCTTGACCACACGTGCCCAGGCCACGGAGGCGGTCAGTACGACCAGCCCGGCGAGCAGTATGATCAGGGAATAATGTATGGTTCTTGTATTCTTCATTTCACCCGCTCCTAGAACTTGACCGACGAACGGTCCGTACCGGTGATAACGTCGATGTTGATGCTGCGCTTGGTCTGCCGGACCTGCCCGGAGTCCCCCTTGGGCCGCAGGGCGGCCAGGGTCCGGGGCACCGTGGTCCCGACGGTGCGCACGTCGGCGTTGTCCTGTTCGTTGCGCAGGGCGAAATGCAGGGTCCCCTGGGTGGACGCCAGGGCGAGCCGCTCGGACTCGGACGGGCTCAACTCCAGGGTGTACACGCCCACCGACGCGGTCTTGCCTTCCTCGTTGGGCGGGGTCAGCTGGGTGCCGGTGGCGATGACCTTGACCCGCTCCAGGACCAGCTTGGTCACGGGCTTCTCTTCGCGGCCCACGGTCAGGGAGACGATGACGTCCACCCGGTCGCCGGGACGGACGAAGCCGGACAGCCCCATGACCTCGTTGCCCTTGACGGCCATGGCCCGCTTGCCCGGGGTGATCAGCGCGGACACGCCGCCGCCCATGATGGACTTGTCGGCCAGCTTGATGGGGGTCAGGGCGTCGCCCTGGCCCACGGCCTGGTTGAGCACGCGGCCCTTGAGCTGCATGGGCTCGGAAAAAGCGCCGGAGGGGCGGGACGCCTTGGTGAACTTGCGCACCTCGAGCATCTCCTCGGTCAGCTTGACCCCGCGTCCCAGATCGGTCTTGGCCACGACCACGGGCACGGTGTCTTCCACGGCGGCCACGGGGGCGGTCTGCTTCACGCCGTTGGTCCACTTGAAGATGATCACGCCCGCGATGATGGCGAGGATCAGGGACAGGGTGATCTGAACTAAGGCTCTGGTGGACTTGCTCATGACGTCCCTCCTTTAGTAGCCGACGTGCACGGAGCCGGTCAGCCAGGCGTGCATGCCCATGGCGACCACGGTTCCGACGGCGATGGCCACGCCGTAGCAGAGCCTCGGCATGGCGTTTTCGGCGGTGACGGGAGCGAACTCGAACTTGCGGGTGGCCATGAACACGGAGAAAGTGGCCGCGATGTTGCGCAGGACCCTCTTGAGGATTTCCCGGTTGGTGGCCAGGACGGCCAGGGCGTAGATTCCGCCTGCGATGCAGGTGAACAGGAAGGCGGTCAGTGTCGCTTCCACGCCGAGCCATGCGCCGATGCCGGCCATGAGCTTGACGTCGCCCGCACCCATGACGCCCATGAAATACGGGATGACCATGGCCACGAACCCGAGCGCGAAGCCGTAGGCTGCGAACTTCAGCCCGGCGAAGCCGCCGAACACGGTGTGCGTGGCCAGTCCCGCGAGAATGAGCGGGAAGGTCAGCCAATTGTAGATGCGCTGGTTGCGGATGTCGGTGACGGTGGCCGTCACCAGTGCGATCGCGAGTGCGATGACGATGAGAATATCCATGGTTCCCCCGAGGTGCCGAGCCGGCCGCTTGTTGTCTCCGCTTTCCCCCGGAGACAAAACCGGGGCTTACGGGACCATCCCGAAAGCCCCGGTTCGGCTGCTCTGGCTGCTTCCGTTAAACGGTTAGCATTACTTCTTTTCTAGCTACCGGTCGTGGTCGCGGCGGACATCTGGCCGGTGATGTAGTCGAAGGTGCTCACAACCTGGTCGCCCAGGGCGGAGGTAGCGGCCACGATACCGGCGGCGATCAGGGCGGCGATCAGGCCGTACTCAATGGCGGTTGCGCCTTCTTCGTCACGAATGAGGTTCATCAGCTTGGTCATTGTCGTTCTCCTTGGTTTAAATTCTGGTCTTAAATTTTTTAGTGCCTTTCAGCACCAGCCACGCCCAGCATAAAGCAACCCGTGTGCCATCGCGGAGAACCGCGTTTAAAATTTATTAGCAACCCGCCGTCATTATTTGAAATAAAATTTACAAATTCCCGAGCCGCCTGTCCCGGAAGCGGCCCGTGAGCCTTCCCGAAACCGCATAATCCACGATTAGTGGAGCGCCCGAATCCGGAACGCCTTTCCCTCAAATCAATTTATCCCATCAATACAGTATGTTACTGTAATCTATTTTTTGTGTACCCATGTGCAAAAGGACGCAGAAACACCGGTCCTGCGGGCAAAAAGACTGGAAAATCTACCTTGGAGGGAGACTTTACGGGTGTGGAGGGACCACAAAATGTGGATAACGCCCCCTCTCCGAATGCCGGAAACTGGCGGCCGGGGGCTGGAATAAGGGCTATTTCTTGAACAATGCCGGATCGATACCGTGCTTGCGCAACTTGTTCCAGAGGTTCTTGGCCGACACGCCCAGGGCGGCGGCGGCCTCGGTCTGGACCCCGCCGCACCCCCTGAGCGCGTTCTCGATCAGGGTCTTCTCGTACTCCATGAGGGCCTGTTTCAGGGGCAGCCCCTGGCCGGTGGGCATGTACACGCCGCTGTCCTCGGCCGGGCGGGTGTTGGAAAAGGCCTGGTCCACCTCAGCCGGGGTGATCCGGGTGGAGGTGCAGAAGATGGCCGCGCGCTCCACGGCGTTGGCGAACTGGCGCACATTGCCCGGCCAGTCGTAGTTGAAGAATATCTCCATGGCCTCGGCCGAGACCCCGGTGATGTCCGTGCCGAGCCTGCGGTTGGCCCGATCCAGGAAGAACTCGGCCAGCTGCGGCAGGTCGGACTTGCGCTCACGCAGGGGGGGCAGGATCAGGGTGGCTACGTTGAGTCTGTAGTATAGATCGCTACGGAACTCGCCGTCCTGGACCCGCTGCTCCAGCTCCTGGTTGGTGGCCGCGATGATGCGTACGTCGTACTGGATGGGCTTGGTCCCGCCCACGCGCTCGGCCTGCTTCTGCTCCACGGCGCGCAACAGCCGGGGCTGCAGGTGCAGGGGCATGTCGCCTATTTCGTCGAGCATCAGCGAGCCGCCCTTGGCCAGCTCGAACTTGCCCTGCTTCATGGACGTGGCCCCGGTGAAGGCCCCCTTCTCGTGGCCGAACAGCTCGGACTCGATGAGGTTCTCGGGGATGGCCGCGCAGTTGATCTTGACGAACGGGGCCTTGGCCCGCGCGCTCAGGGCGTGGATGGTGTCGGCCACCAGCTCCTTGCCGGTGCCGGTCTCGCCCATGATGAGCACGTCCGCGTTGAGTTCGGCCACCCGGGCGATGCGCTCCTTGACCGCCATCATGGGCGCGCTGTGCCCGATGATGTTGTTCAGCGGGCTGGTCCCGCCGTGCCGTTTCAGCTCGGCCAGCTCCACCATGAGGTGGCGCTTCTCCATGGCGCGCCGAACCACCTCCTCCAGCTCGCGCAGGGGGAACGGCTTCTCGAAATAGTCGTAGGCCCCCTGCCGCATGGCCGTGGCCCGGGTCTCCTTGGAGCCGAAACCGGTCATGACGATGACGTCCACGCCCGGGGCCACCTCGGCCAGGTGCTGCAACGCCTCCAGCCCGGACATGCCGGGCAGCTGGATGTCGTGCAGGATGAGGTCGAAATTCGCCGCCCCGGCCTTTTTCAGGCCGTCCTCGGCGCTGGCTGCGGTCTCCACCACGTAGCCCTTGTCGGCCATCGCCTCGACCAGCATTCCCTGGAAGGCGCGGTCGTCGTCGACCACAAGAATTTTCTCGGCCACGGATCTGCTCCCTGATGGTGTTGTTCCCGCCCAAGGGCAACCCTACAGGAAACCGCGACGCTTATCCACAAAAAATAGATAAAGCCTCTCGGCCCGACCTATTACGCACATTCGGGACAATAGGTCACAAAAAAATTTTATTCTATTGAAACAAGCTGTTGCATGCATATCTCCGGCCGCCCCCTCCACCCTTGGCACGTACAATGCTTCATACGATGGAACCGGCCTTCCGCCGGACCATTTTTGGAATGCAAGGAGAACGGGAATGAGAAAGAGAGACGAAAGACGCCGGGGGATGGCCGCAGTGGAGTTCGCCCTGCTGCTCCCCGTCATGGCGCTTCTGATCCTGCTAATGGTGGAGGGCGGCAACGCCATGCACACCTACTCCTCCCTGGTGGAAGCCAGCCGCGAAGGAGCCCGCCACGTGCTCATGGAAGGCGAGAGCGCCGACGTGGAGGCCCTGGTGGCCGCCGTGGTCGCCGATCTCGACCAAGACAAACTGTCCACCAACGTGACCACCGACCCCGACGCCAACACCGTCACAGTAGAGGTTTCCTATGTTTACGAACTTTTCGGATCAAAGAGCGGCCAGGATAACAGCGAAGGCCTGTTCGGCAACGACGGACCGCTCACCTTCGTCGCGCAGACCACCATGCCGCTCCCCTAGGGAACGCCGCAGGGGATCCACCAGCGCCATCATGGCCCTGATGCTGCCCATCCTGCTGGGTGTGGCGGGCATCGCCGTGGACATGGGCAACATGTACCTGACCCACACCCGGCTGCAGGCCGCAGTGGACGCGGGCGCCCTGGCCGGAAGCCTGGAGCTGCCCTACGACCCGGACCTGTCCAAGGGCGTGGTCAGCAAGGCCGTCACCGACATGGTCGCGGAGAACATGGAGTCGGCCGAGGTCACGGACATCTCGGCGGGCACCGAAATCCGCAGCGTCAAGGTCACGGCCCGGGCCGAGGTCAAGATGCTCCTCATGGAGGTCCTGGGCATGGCCGACAAGTATGTGGAGGCCAACGCCATGGCGGGCTTCAACAAGCTTGAGGTGGTCTTCGTCATCGACAACTCCGGCTCCATGCGAGGCACGCCCATCGACCTGGTCAAGCAGGCCTCCAACGAACTGGCCGACCTGCTCATCCCGGACGGCACCACCCCGGACACCAAGGTGGGCCTGGTGCCCTTCCGCGGCAAGATCCGCCTGGGCGAGGACGTGGACGGCTACTCCACAGGTTGCGTCAACGCTGACGGTTCCCTGAACCAGGGCATCCACGAGGACTTCATGGACGAATACTACGCCCTGCCCTACTACTACCGTTCCTACATCACCCTGGACACCTGCTCCAGCATCCCGCCCGTGCTGCCCCTGAGCACGGACAAGAGCGCCATCGTCTCGGCCATCAACTCCCAGACCGCCACGGGCGCGGCCTCGGGCACGGTCATCCCCGAGGGCATCAAGTGGGGCCGCAACATCCTCACCCCGACCCCGCCATTCACCCAGGCCGGCGACAAGGAAGACTTCCGCAAGATCATGATCGTGCTGACCGACGGCGACACCGAGGACGGCGAGTGCGGCGGGCCCTACCGCGCCTCCTACCGACCCAACAACTACTGGACCAACGCGTACTTCGGCATGGGCGTGGACACCGCCCACTGCGAGGACGGCGGCGTGCTCAACCAGGATATGCTCGACGAGGCCCAGGCGGCCAAGGACGCGGGCATCGAGATCTTCGCCATCCGCTTCGGCACCTCGGACAACACCGACATAAACCTGATGAAGCAGATCGCCTCGAGCAAGCAGGGGACCGACGACCACTACTTCGACGCCCCGTCCGTGTACGACATTCCCGACATCTTCAAGCAGATCGGCAAGCAGCTCGGCTGGCGCCTGCTCTAAGGGAGGTTTGAGCCATGCACAGAAACCGCAACAAGAACCGCCGCGCAGGGCTGGCCGCCGTGGAAACGGCCCTGATCCTGCCCATCATGTTCATGCTCGTCATGGCCGTGATCGAAGGCGGCAACGCCGTGTACGCCTACGTGACCGTGCAGAAGGCCGCCCAGCTCGGCGCGCGCTACGCCGCCACCGGCCGAGGCGCGGACGAAGGCACCCGGCTGGACGACATCATCCAGGCCACCCAGGCCGGGCTGACCACCCTGAAACAGTCCAACATCGAGATATCCGTCCGCTCCTGGCCCGACGTGCAGGCCTCGGGCGACGGCATCGACAACGACCCCGGCGCGCCCTGCCAGCTGGCCGAGGTGGCCGTGCTCTACAACTACGAGCCGTTCACTCCCCTGGTCGCGCAGCTGCTGCCGGAGACCATTCCGCTCAAGGGGTTCGACCGCAAGGTCAACGAACCCTGGAAGCCGTGCAACTGATTCCGCCCCGCCATACCCGCAAAAAGGCCCTCCCCAGGGCCTTTTTGCGTTCCTCACCGTACACACGATTAAGAATAAGTATTGATATATGCCTTGACCTGCATTACTTTTCATCCGTCTCGCATGTATAGAATGAACAACAAGGGAGTCTTCAGCCGTGGATGATTATCCGGCTATACTCGGTGTATATTCATTGTCAATCGATGCCGAAGTGGGCACGGGCGGCACCTCTGTCAGGCATGACAACGTCACCTACTGGTATGCCCGCCAGCTCTCTCCCGACCAGTTTGAGATCCAGCCCCTCAACGCGCACCACGTTCCTTCGGGCGTGCGCAGCGTGCTCGGCGAACTGGACTTCCTGCGGCAGTACACCCCGGAACCGACATACTACCGGGTGCACACTGTCCCGGCCCTGGAGACCCTGCGGCGAAAGATCGAGATGGGCCAGGACGCCTTTGTCAAAGGCGACCTGGACGAGGCCGAACGCCAGTTCCTCAAGGCCCTGATGATCGACGACAAGAACATCGAGGCCAACTACGGGCTGGGCGAGGTCTATTCCGAGAAAAAGGACTTCGACAAGCTCAAGAAGGTCCTGGACACCCTGCTCGGCCTGGAGGAGGCCTTCACCTTCGAGTTCCGCCAGAAGTTCAATTCCTTCGGCATCTCCCTGCGCAAGAACGGCCACTACGACGAGTCCATCCGCTACTACGAGAAGTCGCTCGAGATCGTGGACACCGACGAGAACGTCTACTTCAACCTGGCCCGTGTCTACTTCGAAAAAGGACACAACGACCACTGCGTGAACAACCTCGAACAGGCCCTGAAGATCAACCCCGCCTTTGTCGAGGCGCAGAAGTTCCTCAGATACTGTCAGAAACACGCATAACAGCCGCGTTTTCACCACCTGCGTTTTTTGTTCGCCCCTGGCCTTGCCAAGTCCGGCTTCGTGCTTATTTATCACGTATGTTCATGTATAAATAGCCCGGCCTTTGCTGCCGGGCCTCGTCATACCCTTACCCAGGAGGCGACTATGCCCAACATGGATTATCCCGGACCGTGCCTCTCCTGCATCGACACCAGCTGCGGGCTGTGGGATGAAAACATCTCGGAGAGCAAGGACGAACGTTCTTCCGAAGAGGAAGACCGCGACAGCAATTAAGCCCCCCTGACGACAAACAGATACACCAAAAAAAGGCCCGGACACCCGTCCGGGCCTTTTCCTTTGCGCCTCCGGCGGCTGGGGGAAGGGGAAGGAAAACCCTTTGAAAAGGGCTTTTCCTTCCCCTTCCCCCAGACCCCCATCCCCATCCTTTCCGAAACTTTTTATAGCCGCTACGCGGGGCGGTCCGCACATAAAAGGGCCTCCGACTCATTAATGAGTCGAAGGCCCCGCCTTTCTCTTAATGGAGCGACTCGGGTGCGCAGCACCCGACAGCGGCTCTCTTTACCGCGCTGGCACAAGGCTTTCGAGAGTGGGTCGGCTGTGCATTTTATTCCGGTGGGCTTTCATCCTCATGTAGACGGCTACACTGCGGTGAAAGCCCACCGGAAAAAATGTGCAGGTGGCCCGCTATCGGAAGCCGCTCTCCACCTTACTCCTTCACAGAACCAGCCAACAAGCCCCGGATGAAGTACCGTCCCAGGAAGATATATATGGCCAGCACCGGCAAAGCAGCCAAGATGGAGCCGGCCATGGGGAGGTTCCAGGTGACGGCCTGGCCGCCAGCCAGGTTGGCCAAGCCCACGGTGATGGGGTTGGACGTGTGGCGGGTCAGGCAGATGCCCCACAAAAACTCGTTCCAGATCTGGGTGAACTGCCACAGGGAGGTGACCACGAACCCGGGGATGGACAGGGGGAAGACGATGCGCAGGTAGATGGAGAAGAAACCCGCGCCGTCCAGCCTGGCCGATTCGATCAGGGCCGTGGGGATCTGGGCGTAGAAGTTGCGGAAGATGAGCGAGGTGATCGGCAGCCCGTAGACGATGTGGGCCAGGATCAGACCGGGCAGGCCGCCGTACAGGTTCATGGCCCGCAGGGTCTGGAACAGGGGGATCAGGATGACCTGGTACGGGATGAACATGCCGAACAGGAACAGGGTGAAGATCACGTCCGAACCCTTGAACTTCCACTTGGAGAAGACGTACCCGTTGAGCGAGCCGAGCACCGTGGACCCCGCCGTGCCGCAGAGGGTCAGGATGAGCGAGTTGATGAAGTCCGGCTTGAGCTTGGCCAGGGCGTCGGAGAAGCTTGACCAGTTGACCACGGACGGCCATTCCCATGCCGTGGGCAGACTGATGTCCGCGGGCAGCTTCAGGGCGGTCACGGCCGCCATGTAGGCGGGCATGAGGAAGAACAGGGACAGCAGGGCCAGGGTTCCGTAAAGGAACACGCTGCCAAGGGTGATTTTCCGGACGCTCATCTAGTGCCTCCCCTGCTGACGGTATTGGCCGACCAGATAGGGCACGATGAACATGGCCGCGATGAGGAACAGGACGATGGCGATGGCCGCGCCCTTGGCGAACTCGTTGCCCCGGAAGGTGGTCAGGTACATGTTCAGGGCCGGGTGGCCGGTGGCCGCGTTGTCCGGGCCGGTCATGGCGAAGATCAGATCGAACATCTTCAGCGAGATGTGGGACAGGATGATCACCGCCGAGATGGTGATGGGCTTGAGCATGGGGATGGCCACGTGGCGGTAGTAGCCGAGCTGGGACGCGCCGTCGAGCATGGCCGCGTCGCGCAGGTCCTGGGAGATGCCGTTGAACCCGGCCAGGTACAGGGCCATGGTGTAGCCCGAGTACTGCCAGATGGTGGCGATGATGATGCCCAGCGTGGCCAGGTTGAAGCCGTGCTCCTCCTCCATGAACAGGGCGTCCGGAAGGATGGAGCCGAAGACCCAGACCAGGGCCCCGAGCACGATGCCGGGGATGAGCCAGCGCTTCATGGCCCGGCCCGCGTCCTTCTTCAGCTTGAACACGCCGACCATGATCAGGATGAAGGCCGCTATGTAGACCAGGATGCGCAGGATGTCCTGCCAGTTGAAGACCAGGATGGCCGCCTGGCTGGACAGCCATCTGAAGGTCAGCGGCTCGAAACCGAAATACTTGGGCAGGACGTTGACCCCGCCCTGAGGGGCGAGCAGCCAGCGCCAGATGGTCCCGGAGACGATGAAGGACAGGGACATGGGGTAAAGGAAGATGGTTCGCAACAGATCCTCGCCCTTGGGCTTCTGGTCGAGCAGAATGGCGATGAACATGCCCAGTCCCACGGCCCCGGCCAGGAGCATGACCGAGTAGTAGACTGCGTTGACCAGGTCCTGGCGGAAACCGCCGCCCAGGAACCCGGTGAATAAGTCGATATAGTTCTCCAGGCCGACAAAATTCTTTTGCGGTTCGAGGGCCATTGAGCCCGTCCCGCCCCAGTCGGTCATGGAGGTCCAGATGGTGTTGCCGATGAACCCGTAGACGAAGACGCCGATGAGGATCATGGACGGCAGGAGCGTCAGGAACGCTTTCAATTTATCGAGCGAGGCTTCCCGCATAAGCAAATCCGGTTGGTCGGGCCGTGCCGCGCCGGGACGGTTCCCGGCGCGGCACGGCTGGTTCATATTCTCAGGCTAGATGCCGGCCTTCTTGGCGAGCTGCGCGCACGCCATGGACGCGGCCTGGGGGTTCTTGGTCTTCAGGAACATCTCCATGATGGAGGCGAAACCGTTCTTGAAGGTGTCGTTGGCGGCCACGCCGTGGGCCAGGGAACCGACCACGCGGTTGCTGTTCCAATCCTTGGCCGCAGACTGCGAGTACGCGTTGTACTTGGACAGGTCCGAGTCCTTGCGCGCCGAGATGGAGCCCTTGAGCGGGTTGAAGGCGTCGGAACCTTCCTTGGAGCCCAGAACCTGCAGCCAGGCAACGGCGTTGTCGCGGTGCGGGGAGCCCTTGGGCAGGCCGAAGGAGTCGGCCAGGAACATGAAGGTGCCGTCGGTGCCGGGGGAGGCGATCCAGCCATACCCCTCGCCCGGGGCGAGCTTCTTGGTGGTGGACATGTAGCCCGCGGCCCAGTCGCCCATGACGTTGAAGGCGGCGCGGCCGTCCACGACCATGTCGGTGGCCTGCTGCCAGGACAGGGAGGAGGCGTCCGCGTTGGTGTACTGCAGGACCTTGCCGAACAGTTCCCACGCCTTGACCACTTCGGGGGAGTCGAAGGGCAGCTTGCCGGACCACAGGGCATCCCAGTTGTCCGCGCCCATGGAGGCCAGGGCCACGGATTCCCACAGGTGGTTGGCGGTCCAGTTCTGGGCCAGGGCCAGGGGCACCACGCCCTCACCCTTCAGCTTGGGCGCGATGGCCAGGAAGTCGTCCCAGGTCTTGGGAGCCTGTACGCCCCATTTCTTCAGGTTGGCCGGGATGTACCACATGACGTTGGAGCGGTGGATGTTGACCGGCACGGACCAGATGCCGTTGTCGGTGCCGATCAGCTTGATCAGCCCTTCGGGGAAGACGTCCATCCAGCCCTGCTCCTTGAACAGCGGGGTCAGGTCTTCCATGCGGTCGGCCTTGACCCAGGTGCCGATGAGCTCCTGGCCCGCGTGGACCTGGAAGGAATCCGGCGGCTCGCCGCCGAGCATGCGGGTCTTGAGCACGGCCTGGGCGTTGACGCCGGAGCCG
The DNA here is from genome assembly GCF_051175575.1 of Pseudodesulfovibrio sp. lm2024. Classification (NCBI taxonomy): domain Bacteria; kingdom Pseudomonadati; phylum Thermodesulfobacteriota; class Desulfovibrionia; order Desulfovibrionales; family Desulfovibrionaceae; genus Pseudodesulfovibrio; species Pseudodesulfovibrio sp. lm2024. Next base: position 786,899 of record NZ_CP195092.1, on the reverse strand, counting down.
CCGGTCACGGTGGCGTTGATGACCTTCACGCCGGGATTCTGTTTCTTGTAAATCTCGATCAAGGCGTCCAGGGCCGGACCTTCGTCGCCTGCCCACCAGGAGAAAATCTCCAGTTCACCCTTCAGATCGCTGGCCTGGGCGGCCTGCGGAGCGCCGATGAGCAGCGCGGCCGCGAACACGATCAACATCTTCGCAAAAGCCTTTTTCATACGTACCTCCTAAAGGTTTGCAAACTCCACTTCTGACAATCAAGTATCAATCAAATCAATCGGTTATAAAACCGCAAATTTAATAAACAGCCTCTTGTGTCTCGGGGTCGAACAGGACCATCCGGTTGAACTCGAAGCCTATGGGCACGATCTCACCGGGGTGGGCCACCACCCTGCCCTCGACCTCGGCGAGGAGCTCGTTTTCGCCGTCCACCACGATCTCCAGGTGGGAGTGCCCGCCGAGGATCTCGGAAACCACCACCTCGCCCTGGCACATCCACTCCTTGGGCAGCTTCTCGATGCGGTCGCCCATCTTGATGGAGTCGGGCCGGATGCCCGCGAGCACCGGCGAGCCGTCCTGAAGGGGGCCGCCCTGGGCTTCGGCCACCGGGAACTTGGACGGTCCGGCCTGGACATAGCGGCGGCCGTCCTCCACGCGGAACGTCCCTTCCAGGATGTTCATGGGCGGGTTGCCGATGAACCGGGCCACGAACGCGTTGGCGGGCCGCTCGAATACGTCGATGGGCGTGCCCACCTGCTGGATGTAGCCGTCCTTGAGGATGACGATGCGGTCGGCCAGGGTCATGGCCTCGATCTGGTCGTGGGTCACGTAGATGGTCGTGGTCGCCAGCTTCATGTGCATCTTGCGCAGTTCCATGCGCATCTGGGTGCGCAGCTGGGCGTCCAGGTTGGACAGCGGCTCGTCGAACAGGAACACGTCCGGCTGGCGGACGATGGCCCGGCCCATGGCCACGCGCTGGCGCTGGCCGCCGGACAGTTCGGACGGCTTGCGGTCGAGGTACGGGGTCAGCTCCAGGACCCGGGCCGCCTCGTCCACCTTGGCGTCTATCTCCTCGCGCGGCTTTTTGCGCATCTTCAGGGAAAAGCCCATGTTGTCGCGCACGGACATGTGCGGATACAGGGCGTAGTTCTGGAAGACCATGGCCACGTTGCGGTCCTTGGGCGAGGCCTGGTTGACCAGTCTGCCGCCGATGAACACCTCGCCGCCGGATATCTTTTCCAGCCCCGCGATCATGCGCAGCACCGTGGACTTGCCGCACCCCGAGGGCCCGACCAGGACGATGAATTCGTTGTCATGGATGTCGAGATCGATACCGTGGACCACTTCCACGTCGCCGTACCGCTTGACCACTTTCTTCAATTGCACGTTAGCCATGTTGACCGTCTCTTTTTGCCTGCGCGCATCGCTGCGCTACTTCACGAAAAACCTGTACAAAATCGTTTGCCTGTACGCCTCGCCGGGGCGCAGCGTGACCGCCGGGAAGGGAGCGTGCCCGGGCGCGTCCACGAACCCCTGGGGCTCGAGGCACAGTCCCGACCTCTCACCATATACCGCGCCGTCCTTGCCGGGCAACCCTTCCGGGATGTGATTGCCGGAATAGAACTGCACGCACGGCTGCGTGGTCAGAACCTCCAGGCCCCGGCCCGAGACCGGCTCGACCACCGAAGCAGCAGTCCGCAGCCCGGCCCGGCTGTCGAGCACGTAGCAGTGATCGTAGCCGTGGCCGTTCACGAGGGGCGGGAAATCCTGCCCAATGCGCGCGCCAATGGCAACCCCGGCCATGAAGTCGAGCGGCGTTCCGGCCACCTCGCTCAGGCACCCGGTGGGGATCAGCTCCGCGTCGGTCTCGAGGCAGCGCCGCGACGGAATGGTCAGGACATGCCCCAGACAGTCGGTTCCCGGCCGCCCGCTCAGGTTGAAATAGGGGTGGGCGGTCAGATTGACCGCCGTGGGCCGGTCCGTGGCCGCCGAAAAGTCCAGGCGCAGCCCGTCGTCGGTCAGGGTGTAGATGGCCGAGACCGCCAGATCGCCGGGGTAGCCCTGCTCGCCGTCCGGGCTCTCGTAGCGCAACACCAGCGCGGGACCCGCCCCGGTCTCGATGGGCTCGGCCTTCCAGACCCGGCTGTGGAACCCGCCCGCCCCGCCGTGCAGGTGGTGGCGGCCGTTGTTGCGGTCCAGCTGGTACTCCCGGCCGTCCAGGACCAGGCGCGCCCCGCCGATGCGGTTGGCCACCCGGCCCACCAGCCTGCCGAAATAGCATTGATCGTCCAGGTAGCCGTCCAGGGTGTCGTACCCAAGGACCACGTCCGCCAGGTTCCCGTCCCGGTCGGGCGCGGTCAGCCGCACCAGCGCGCCGCCGTAGGTGGCGATGTCCGCCTCCATGCCCGCCGTGTTGCACAGGGTGTACAGTTCCACCGGAATGTCGTCCCGGGTCGTGCCGAAGGATCGCGAACTCAGTTGCATAGTCCTCCCCTCGGGGCGGAGCTGCCCCGCACGCGCAGTTCCGTCCGGAGCACCACGGTCTCGGGCACGAAGTCCGCGCCCTCGTCGAACTGGCGCAACAGCAGGGACACGGCGGTCCGGCCCATGTCGAAGGCGGGCTGGAACACCGTGGTCAGGGCCGGGTCGATGAGCGCCGCCACCGGGGTGTCGGAAAAGCCCACCAGAGCCACGTCGTCCGGGATGCGCACCCCGGCTTCCTTGAACCGGGTGTACAGCCCCACGGCCACCGGGTCGTTGATGGCCAGGATGGCCTCGGGCAGCTCGTCCATGGCCAGATAGCGCTCGGCCCCGGCCCGGCCGTCCTCCTCGCGGTACCCGCCGTGCAGGTGGAACTTCTCCTCCAGGGGCAGGCCGTGGGCCGCAAGGGCGTCGCGGTACCCCTCGAACCGCTTGCGGTTCAGGGCGATGCCGTCCTGCCCGGCCATGTGGCCGATGCGCCGGTAGCCGCATTTGATGAGGTGCTCCACCGCGCCGAAGGAGGCCGCGTAGTCGTCCACCACCACCTTGCCGGTATCCAGCTCCTCCACCACCCGGTCGAACTGGACCAGGGGCACGTGCTGGCGCATGGCCCGCGCCAGGTGCTCGTAACTGGTGGTCTCCGACGAGATGGCGATGAGCAGCCCGGCCACGCGGTTGGCCACCAACGCTTGGACGTTGAGGATCTCGCGGGCCAGGGTCTCGTTGGACTGGCAGACCATGATGGTGTAGCCGTTGTCGTAGGCGAGTTCTTCTATTCCGCTGATGACGTTGGAGAAAAAATGGTGCCGGATGGCGGGCACGATGACCCCGATGACGTTGCTGCGCTTCTTCTGCAGGGATTGGGCGAGCTGGTTGGGGTGGTAGTGGTACTTCTCGGCCGCCTCGGCCACGCGCTGCTTGGTGACCGGGCTGATGTCCGGGTGGCCGCGCAGGGCGCGGGACACCGTGGACGGCGACACGCCGAGCGTCCGGGCCAGGTCCTTGAGGGTGAACTGGCTCATGCGCGTTCCTCCCCGTCCAGGAAGATACGCTCGAAACCGGGCCTGCGCACCTTGAGCGGCATGACCGCGCCCGGGCCGAAGACCTCCTCCATGTACTCCGCGTAGGCAGTAAAGCGCGCTTCGGGCACGTAGGCCTGGATGGTCCCGGCGAACCCGCCGCCCTGGATGCGGCACGCGCCCTGCCCGCGCAGGAACCGTTCGGTCAGGATCAGGGCCAGGGGGATGGGCTGGTCCAGGGGATCGGTGGCCGAGATGCAGTTCTGCAGCAGCCGCCAGGAGGAGTCGCCGGATTGGCGGACCAGACGGAGGAAATCGTCCATGCGCCCCGCGGCCAGGACCCCGGCCTGTTCGGCGGCGCGGTCCGTCTCCTCGATGAAATGGATGAGCCGGAGCACCCCACGGTCCCCGGCCGCCTCGCGGATGCGCGCGGCGTGGGCCAGGACCGCGTCCACGGTCAGCCCGCGCGCGTGGGACTGGCCCAGGGCGCGGGCGGCCCGTCCCATCTCGTCCGGGATGGCCGCGTAATCCGGGGTCAGGTCCGCGTGGCTGCCGCCGGTGTCGACCACGGCCAGCCGGTAGCCGGTGCGCTCGAAATCGAAGTCCACCTCACGCATCACGGGCTCGGCCGGGTCCGCGAAGTCGATGGACAGGATGCCCTGGGCCGCGCAGGAGAGTTGGTCCATGAGCCCGCACGGCTTGCCGAAATAGTTGTTCTCGGCCGCGCGGCCCGCCACGGCCAGCTCCAGAGGGGGGCACTCCCCGCCGTTGAAAAGTTCGCTGAATATCCGCCCGACCAAAATCTCGAAGGCCGCCGACGAACTCAAGCCCGCGCCCATGGGCACCTCGCCGTCCACGCAGGCGTCGAACCCGGCCACCTTGCGGCCGTTTCCTGCCAGCCCGGCGGCCACCCCGCGCACCAGGGCCATGGAGGTGTCCGCCTCCCCGGCCCTCGGGCCCAGGTCGCCCAGGTCCACCACGATCTCGCCGTCGAACCCCTTGGATTTGATGCGGACCACGCCGTCGGCGTTGGGCCGGGCAACGGCCAGACAGTCGAAATGCACGGCGGCGGCCAGGACCACGCCCAGGTTGTGGTCGGTGTGGTTGCCGCCCAGTTCGGTCCGTCCGGGAGCCAGGACAAGGGCCGCCGGGCCGGGCCCGAGGCGGGACTCGAAGCAGTCCAGGAGATCGAGATAGCGGGCGCGTTGGGCCGCAACGTCCCCGGGCCGGTACAGCTCGGCCAGCACCGGGTCCAATGCTCCCCGGCGCAGGGCCTCCGCGTATGCGGCCGCAGTGGCCATTACGCGCCCTCTCCGGAGCCCGGACCGTCCATGTAGTGGACCTCGGACTGTTCGCGCAGCCGGGCGGCGGCCGACTCGGCGGTCAGGTCGCGCTGGGGCATGGCCATCATCTCGTAGCCGACCATGAACTTCTTGACCGACCGGGAGCGCAGCAGTGGCGGATAGTAGTGCAGATGGAAATGCCAGTGCGGGTACTCGCCCCCGTCGGTCGGGGCCTGGTGGATGCCCATGGAATAGGGGAACGAGGTCTGGAAAAGATTGTCGTAGCGCACGTTCAGCCGGACCATGGCGTCGGCCAAGTCCCGACGCTGGGCCGGGGTCATCTCCAGGATGTTCGCCATGTGCGCCTTGGGCAGGATCATGGCCTCGAAGGGCCACAGGGCCCAGAACGGCACCAGGGCCGCGAACGAGTCGTTCTCGAAGACGATCCGCTCGCCCCGCGCCAGCTCGGTCTCCAGGTAGGCGCAGAGCAGGCATTTGCCCTGGTCGCGCAGGTGCCCGGCCTGGCGGCGGTCCTCGGTGGCCGGGTACATGGGCACGTTTCGGGTGGCCCATATCTGACCGTGCGGGTGCGGGTTGGAACAGCCCATGGCCGCGCCCCGGTTCTCAAATATCTGGACGTAGCCGATATCCTCGCGCCAGCCCAGGTGGGCGAACTCGTCGCACCACACGTCGACCACGCGCGCGGCCTGGTCCGTGCCCAGGCGGGCCAGGGTCAGATCGTGGCGCGGGGAATAGCAGAGGACCCGGCAGGTGCCGGTCTCGGCCTCGGCCACCAGCAACCCGTCGCTCCGGGGAGCGAGCCCGCCGTCGGGCGGCTCGGGCAGCAGTGCCGCGAAATCGTTGGTGAAGACGAAGGTGTCCGTATATTGCGGGTTGACCGCACCGCCCGCCCGGCCATTGCCGGGGCAGAGGTAGCAGTGCTCGTCATAGGCGGGCAAGGCCGCCCGGTCGGGCGCCTCCTGTTGGCCCTGCCAGGGCCGCTTGGTGCGATGCGGAGAAACCAGCACCCACTCGCCGGTGAGCTGGTTCAGCCGCCTGTGCGGGTGATCCTCGAAAAACATGTCTTCCCCTCAGCCCTTGACGGTCGCCCCGGAGAGAGGTCTTGACCAAGACTCCCGGTCTCTCCGAGCCCATTGCAGTCGGCACCGCAAACGTTGCCGCAAACGTTTGCGGTACACCCGAAAAAAGATCACAGAAACGACACTTTGTCAACCGGGGGAAGGGGAAAACAACCCCCGGCCAGGGGGCGCGGAGAGGTCAGTTCAGGCCGGGATATTCCCGCCTGATCAGGTCGTAGCGGCCGCTTTCGCGCAGTTTGCGCAGCCCCCGGTTGAAGCGGTCCATGAGCGCCTCGGCATAGGGCAGGCGGCGGCTGAGGATGAGGTGGTTGGTCTCAGTGAAGATCGGCCGGGGGTTGTAGGCGATCCGGTCCGCACCGATGCTGACGCGGTTGGCCAGGATGAAGAGGCCCACGGTCTTGTTGCAGGCGTAGACGTCCACCCGCCCGGCGATGAGCATCTTCATGCCCGCCGCGTAGCTCACGGCCACATCCAGCTTGCCCTTGCCTTGCGCCAGGACATCCCTGAACGGAAACTCCTCGGCACTGCCCAGGGTGATGCCCACGCGCAGGTCGCGTACGTCATCGAGCCTGCGCCAGTCGAAAGGCACGTCCTTGCGGTGGAAGAAGACCCTGTCCGAGGTGAAGACCGGGTCGCTGAAGAGGAACCGTTTCTCGCGCTCCTCCATGGGCAGCCAGCCGGCCGACCCCACGGGAGGTCCGTGGTCGGCCATGGCCAGGGCGCGGCGCCAGGGCAGGAACAGAATATCGACGGAAATCCCATCCAGGGCGAAGCTCTCGCGGATGACGCGGTTGGCGAACCCGCCGCCGGGCAGGGAGGCGGAATAGAACGGGGGCCACTCCCCGCTGGTCAGGAGGATGGAGGCCGGCAGGGGTTGGGCCCGGCAGGGGACGGCCAGCAGGAGCAGGCACAGCGCGAGCCACGCCGTGCGGCGCGGCCCGAACCGCCTGTCCAGGAAACGCCGTGCCGGGTCCATCGGTCCGTCCGCTACCTGGCCACCTGGGACAGGACCTGGCCGATGACCGCGGCGGCCAGTATGGAGAAACACAGCCGCGCCTCGGCCTCGCCGAAGCGCACGTCGAGATAGATGACGTCGCCGTGCTGGAAGCTCGTCCCGGCCACGCCGGTCAGGGGGGGCAGCTCCAGGGGCTCGGAGAGGTCGAATTGCAGGGGGATCATGCCTTCGCGCTCCGGGCCCACGGCGACCTGCGACATCTCGGTCAGGGCCTCGGCCATGGGGCCGCAGGCGGACAGGGCCACGGGCAGAAACAGCTGGCCGAACTGGAACAGGCAGACCTCGTGGTCCTCCAGCAGCATGGCCTCGGGCGGATCGGCCAAGACCTGAAACAGATAGGGCCCCTTGCCTTCAAACTCGATTCTCTGGCCTTCGTCGGACACGGTCCCTCCTAGTCCAGGTAAGAACAACAGTAGTCGGTCACGGAGCTGACCTTGAGGCGGAACTTGGACTCGCCCGGGACATTGAAGCTCTGCCCGGCGGTCACGGCCACCCATTCGTCGAAACCGGGCAGCTGCACGGACAGCTCGCCGGCGGTGATTTCCATGAATTCCGGTTTTTCGGTGCCGAACTCGTATTCGCCGGGCAGCATGATGCCAAGGGTCTTCACGCTGCCGTCACTCAGGGTGATGGTCCGGCTGGTTACCTTGCCGTCGAAATAGACGTTGGCTTTTTTGTTAATGGTGACGTTGGCGAATGCGGTCATGCTCTCTCCGGTTGTTGTTGGCTGGATCGCGGGGATATCCGCGCTTGCGTGGTGACGAATTCCGTTTATACTGGGTGGCGGCAATCACCGTCAACCCTGGGGGAGCCCATGAAGAAAATCCGCATCGGCGTTCTGTCCACCGCCAAGATCGGCCGCACCAAGGTCATTCCCGGCATGCAGCGGGCCGACAACTGCGAGGTCACGGCCATCTGTTCGCGCGACGCGCAAGCCGCCCAACAGGCCGCCGAGGAACTCGGCATCCCCAAGGCCTACGGCGGCTACGAGGAACTGTTGGCCGACCGGGACATCGACGCGGTCTACATCCCCCTGCCCAACCACCTGCACGTGGAATGGACCCTCAAGGCCATGGCCCGGAACAAGCATGTGCTCTGCGAAAAGCCCATGGGCCTGAACGACGGCGAGGTCAACCGGCTGATCAACGCCCAGGCCACGCACCCCGACATCAAGGTCATGGAGGCGTTCATGTACCGCTTCCACCCGCAATGGGTGGAGGCCAAGCGGCTCGTCGACCAAGGGGCCATCGGCACGCCGACGACGATCCAGTCCTTCTTCTCCTATTTCAACACCGACCCCGGCAATATCCGCAACAAGGCCGACATGGGCGGCGGCGGGCTCATGGACATCGGCTGCTACCAGGTCTCCCTGTCGCGCCTGCTGTTCAACGCCCAGCCCAGGCGCGCCTTCGGCTGGATGGACCGCGACCCCGGATTCTGCACGGACCGCACCTTCTCGGGCATGCTCGACTTCAACGGCAGGCTGTCCACCTTCACCTGCTCCACCCAGCTGGCCCCCTACCAGCGGGTCAACGTCCTGGGCGAAAAGGGCCGCATCGAGATCCTCATCCCGTTCAACGCCCCGCCCGACCAGCCCACCGAAATCCTGCTCCAACAGGACGACAAAACCAGAACCATTACCTTCGCCCCCTGCGACCAATACACCCTCCAGGCCGAAGCGTTCGCCCAATCCATACTCGAAGACACCCCCGCGCCCATCTCCATCATGGACTCCTTCGCCAACCAACACACCGTGGACGCCCTGTTCCAAAGCGCCGAATCCGGCACCTGGCAAAACTGCTGAGTGGCGCCTCCGGCGGCCGGGGGAAGGGGAGGAAAAACCCTTTGAAAAGGGTTCTTTCCTCCCCTTCCCCCGGACCCCCATCCCCTCCTTTTCCCAAACTTTTTGTTGCCGCTTCGCGGACGGCGACAGATCGATAAAGCAGCCCCCCCGCCGTCGTCCAAGACGCCGCCTTCTCCCGTTCTCTCGCCCCGCTCCCTGCCTGGCGGCGTGGGCAACCGTCCCGAAGGGTTCGCGCCGGACGGCCCTCCGAGCACCATGGACGTCCGGCGCGAATCCTTCGGGACACCGCCGAGCCGGGCCCACCCAACACCCGCGCGAAACGAGCCGCCATTTCGCGCACACGCCCTCGCCGCAGGCGACACAAAAGGTTTGGGAGGGTCCAGGGAACCCTTTTCCCAAAGGGTTCCCTGGCGGGGTCCGGGGCAGCGCCCCGGCCGTCGGAGACGCCCGCCCGGCGAGGGCCCGCCGGAGGCATTCTCCGCCTATTTCGCGGGAATGTAGGTAACGCCGGTCGTAGGCAGCGGTTTGAGCAGGCGTTGTTGCCGGACGTAGTCGATGAACGCCTGGGCGTCGACAAAGCCGGTGTCGTAGCTGGACGCGGCGGATTTGAGGATATCGAAGCCGTCGCCACCCGAGGCGAGGTAGGAGTTGGTGACCACGCGGTAGGTCCGTGTCGGGTCGAGCGGCGTCCAGTTGCCCGCGTTGTCGAGGGTGTCGACACTGAGCACGCGGCCGCCTTCGGGGCGGCGCATGTCGGCGGTGTAGCGCAACCCGCCTGCGTAGAGGAACGCCCCGCCGCCCCGGTCCACGCCGGTTTCGAGCGCCTTTTTGATCTGTTCGCCGGTCAGTCCGAGCAGGACCAGGGTATTGTTGAACGGCAGCAGCGTGTAGGCGGTGCCCATGGTGATGTCGCCCTGGTCCACGGACTCGCGCACGCCGCCCGCGTTCTGCAGGGCGATGTCGGCGGGCTCGCCGGTGCCCTTGAGCCGGAAGAGCATGGATTGGCAGACCAGGGGCGCGATGAGGCTGCCGCGCGGCAGGGACTCGCCGGAATCGGTGACGCCGGGCACGCGGATGTGCGGCAGGGGCAGGACGGCCTCGCCGATGACCTCGGTGCGCATGGCCTCCACGCCCTCGCTGAACGGGCCGAGAAACTTGCGCACGGCCGGGTCGGCGTCCACCACGGCGGCCTCGGGGTCGAACTGGATGAAGGCGAGCAGCTCTTCGCGGTCCGCGCCCTTTAATGCGATCTTCTGCCCGGCGTCGTTCTTGCGCTTGAAGCCGTCGGCCAGGATCAGGAGGGGCTTGCCTTCGGCCCTGGTGACGCGGCCCGCGTCGTCGAAGGTCAGGTCCAGGCGGCCGAGCACGCGGCCCCATTTCCAGGCCGTGACCACGTACACGTCGTTGCCGTCCGCGCCCTTGACCACCGTGGGATAGGCGGCGGCCGGGCGCAGCCCCATGGCCTCGGTCCCGGCGTTGCCGAGCAGGGTGTGGGAGTGGCCGCCCACGATGACGTCCACGCCCGGGACCTCGGCGGCCAGCCGCTTGTCGGCCTCGAACCCCTGGTGGGTCAGGAGCACGATCTTGTCCACGCCGCGCGCCTGGAGTTCGCGCACGAGGAGGGTCGCGGTATGGACCGTGTCCGTGAACTTGACGTCGCCGGGGCTGGAAATGAATTCGGTGTCCGGGGTGATCAGGCCGATGACCCCGATCCGGTCGCCGCCCCGCTCCACGATGATGTAGGGCCGGACCCGCGCGGCCAGGTCCGGGACCGCCGAACCGTCCAGGTTGGCGCAGACCACCGGGACCTTGGTGTAGCCCAGCACCCGGGCCAGGTACACCGCGCCCCGGTCGAACTCGTGGTTGCCGGGCGTGAAGGCGTCGAAGCCGAGCCGGTCCAGCAGCTCCATCTCGGGCTTGCCCCCGTACTTCATGTAGTAGAGCCCGCCCTGCACCGCGTCGCCCGCGTGGAGCAGGACGACGTTGCCCTGTTCGGCGCGCACGCCGTCCACCACGCTTTTCAGGCGCGCCCAGCCGCCCAGCCGGGCGTAGGTGGGCTTGCCCTGCGGGGCGATCTTTTCGGCGGTGGGGTCCAGGTAGGAGTGGGAGTCGTTGACGTGCAGCAGGGTGACGTCCAGGGCGCGGGCCGCGACCGGGCACGAAAGGATCGCGACGGCCAGGACAAGTCGGGCAATAAGGCGTATCATGAAAACCTCCGGCTATTACGGGTTCGGTACCAGCATTCACAACAAAATGGAATGGCTGCGGGCAGGAGGCCGGACCGTGGCCGGGCACGGGCCGCTGTGTGAACAATTGTGACAATTCCGCGACGCGCATTGTATTGCGGCACGTTTTCCCGGTATGGTCGAACCACTCATATTCAAGGGAGATTTCCATGAGCAACGACATGACCATCAGCAGATATCTCGATCCCAAGGAATTGGCCGCCTTTTTCCGCGAACTGGCGGACGCCGTGGAGAACGGCGGCCACGATGAATTCGCCTGCGTGGACGACTTCCGCAAGATCAAGATCGCCGTGAAGAACGAATACGGGCAGATCGGGCTCAAGGCCAAGTTCAAGGCGGCCAAGCCGTGCGCGCCCGACGCGGTGGGCGAGGACGGCGAGATCGTCAAGCCCAAGTACAAGGACCTCAAGAAGCGTATGCGCACCAGCTTCAAGATGCTGGTCAAGATGGCCCACGACGGGGTCATGCCGCCCAAGGAGGCGGTGGACGCCTTTCTGGCCGACTCGGCCCTGATGGTCACCTACCCCGGCTACGGGGACGAATATTACGAGAGCTACGGCAAGGCCTGCGCGGAGCTCAAGGCGGCCTTCAAGTCCGGCGAATTGGAGCGGATGCACGCGGCCGTGGACACGCTGGTCCACGAGAAGAGCCGCTGCCACGCCAAGTACGACTGAAACACCCGACCCCGGATCAAGCCCATGAAACTGATCAAGACCGACCCCAAAACGTGCGACTGCCGGACCATCCCGGTGGATGTTGACGAGGAGATCACCGAGGCCGACGAGAAGCGGTTCTTCGCCGTGGTTTCCACCGACCTTGAGCCGTGGCAGATCGACCAGGTGGTCTCGCCCAAGAACGTGTACGTGCGCCAGGAGATTCTGCTGGCCACGCACTGGCACCCGGAATTCGTGCCCATGGAGCACATCCGCGCGAGGGTGGACGCCATGTTCCCCAACCGCACGGACGAGTTGCTCATCCCCACCCAGCACAACCAGCTCATGAGCTGGGACGGCTATACCGGGGTGGAGGTGGACTGCTTCTCGTCCGGCTTCAACCGCAAGGTCCAGCTGCTCCTGCACTTCGCCAACGAGCGGGTGCAGGACGCGGGCGTGCTCAAGTCCATGCTGTCTCATACCTTCAAGTACCGCTCGGGCCAGCTGTTCGAGTTCATGCACACCATCACCCGGCCCGACGCGACGCGCATCGAGCGGGCGGCCAAGTCAACGGGCGCCGATCGGGAACTTATCGACTTCGTGCGCATCAACGTCTCCAAGGTGGAGCGATTACTGGATAAACACTGGACCGACGTGCCGCGCCTGTCGGTCAAGAACAAGCTCCTGCGCAACTGGTTCGACGCCATGCGCGGGGAGCTCAGCGACACCGCGACCGACCGTATCCAGGCCTATCTCAAGGCGGTCAAGCAGCTGGTCAAGGAGGGTTTCGACCTGTCCTTCTTCTACAGGGCCAGCGAGGTCATCGAAGAGGTCCGCTCCCTGGGCGGGTGCGTCGTCATCCCCCACCCGGAACAGTTCTGGCCCATCCTACTGCGCGACTACGACGTGGACGGCATCGAGGTCTGGAATCCCCAGTCGCAGGAATACACGGAGTTTCTGATCTCCGTGGTCAACGAACAGAACGGGCGGCGCGCCTCGGGCAGGGACAAGCTCATCTTCATGGGCGACGACTGCCACATGGGCGAGAAGACCAAGCCCGAGGACCAGCAGGAAACGGAAAAGGCGGCCCGCGAGATCGGCTACCAACCGGCCTGGGAGGACCTGCGCATCCGCAAGAAGCTCATCGTCAACAACATCTCCAGACGCTCGGTGATTCAGGAGTACAAAGCCCGCCTGGCGGGATAGGCAGGCAAGGATACCTCATGGCAGAAGAAAAATTCGTATTCGATTCGCTGCAGGACTGCGAGTCCATCAAGGAGTTCCTCGAGTCCCTGATCGACGGGTTCGAGAAGCACTCCATCGACCTTTCCACCAACGGCGACGAGATCCACCTCGCGCCCCAGGGACTGCTCAACTTCACGGTCAAGGCCAAGAAGAAGGGCGCGGAGAACAAGCTGTCCATCAAGGTGTCCTGGAAAGACGCCCCCTCGATCCAACCGGCCGAAGACGCCTTCATCAAGGTGCGCTGAGCCCATGATGACATTCGAAGGACTGGACGAGAACTTCAAGTTCATCGTCTTCGAGGTGGAAAACCAGGCCCGCTCCACGCAGAAGTTCATGGATGCCCCGTCGCGCAAACGGTACGGCAAGATCACCTCGCGCGACGACTACATCGACAACCTCAAGACGATCATCGAGAACAAGTGTTACTCGCGCATCCACTCGGACCACTCCCTGGACAAGCGCCAGCTGAACAAGATCCGGGCCATCCAGGTCATCTGCGTGAACCTGGAGAAGATCGCCGACTATTTCGTCAACATCGTCAAACAGATGCAGTATCTCGATGATCAGTCCTTCGTGCAGCGCTACGACTACACCGAGGTCTTCGAGATCATGCTCTCGCGGCTGGGGGCCATCCTGGACGCCTTCCACGGCGAGGACATGTCCAAAGCCCTGTACATCTGCAAGGCCGAGCCCATGCTCGACGACGTGTACAAGGTCCGCTTCGACCGGGTCATGAACGAGATGGGCATGGGCCGGGACGCCCAGTCCCTGGTCACGGTGCTGTTCATCTTCCGCTACTTCGAGCGGGTGGGCGACGCGCTGCTGAACATCGGCGAGGCGATCATCTTCTCCCTGCTCGGCGAGCGCATCAAGATCGAGCAGTTCGAGGCGTTGCAGCAAACCCTGTCCAAGTCCGGGTTCAGCGATTCCTTTTCCGACATCGACTTCAGCGCCATCTGGGGCACGCGCTCGGGCTGCCGCATCGGCAAGGTGGAGCAGCGCGAGGCCGAACCGACCCAGGAGGAGAAGAAGCAGGGGTCAATCTACAAGGAGGGCAACCTGGAGAAGATCCGCAAGGAGCGCGAATCCATCCAGCGCTGGAAGCAGCTCTTCCCGGACCTGGTGGCCGATATCTACGGCTTCCACGAGGACGCGGACAAGGGGTCCATGCTGGTGGAGTTCCTCAACGGCTGCACCCTGGACGAGGTGATCCTGTCCGGCGACGACGAGCTGGTGCGCAACGCCCTGTTCATCCTGGAAAACACGGTGCTCGAGACATGGACCAAAACCATGGTCGACCTGCCCATCAAGACCAACTACATGTGGCAGATCCAGTCCCGGCTGGAGGGCGTGCTCCAGACCCACCCCGAGTTCTGGCGCACCCCCAAGTCCCTGGGCGGATCCGAGGTCCACTCCACCGAGGCCCTGCTGTCGGCCTGCGCCAATGCCGAGGACGAGTTGGAAGCGCCCTTCTCGGTCTTCATCCACGGGGATTTCAACATCAACAACGTGGTCTACAACCACGAGGCCCAGCAGATACACTACATCGACCTGTACCGCTCGCGGGACTTCGACTACATCCAGGACGCCTCGGTCTTCCTGGTGTCCAACTTCCGCGTGCCCCTGTTCGACCGCGACCACCGAGACCGCATCAACGCGGTCATCAAGCAATTCTACGGGTTCATCCGGGAATTCGCCCAGCGCAACCGCGACACCACGGTCCAGGCCCGGCTGGCCTTCGCCCTGGCGCGCAGTTTCTACACCTCCACCCGGTTCGAGCTGAACTACAAGTTCGCCAAGGAGATGTACAACCGGTCCATGTTCCTGCTGGAAAAGATCGAGCAATACCGGGGCGGGGCCTGGGAGCAGTTCTCCCTGCCCGAGGACGTCCTCTACTACTAGGCATCAAGGAGCCGATTCGTGAAGATAGGAGTCATTGGCATCGAGGGCGGCTGGTCCTCCGAAAAACTGGCGGACACCGTGGCCGAAAAGACCGGCGGCGAACGCGTGCTCATCAACATGGAGGACGTGCGCCTGGACCTGCCTTCGGGCGACGCCTTCTACAACGGGCACAACCTGACGGACTTCGACGCCCTGATCATCAAGAAGATCGGGGCGCGCTACTCCCCGGACCTCCTGGACCGCCTCGAGGTCCTGCGCTACCTGCATGAGAAGGGACTGAGGATATTCAGCTCGCCCTACTCCATCCTGCGCGCCCTGGACCGGCTGTCATGCACCGTCTCCCTCCAGCTCAAGGACATCCCCATGCCGCCCACGACCGTCACCGAGTCCGTGGACCAGGCCCTGGTGGCCCTTGAAAACTACGGCGAGGCCGTGTTCAAGCCGCTGTACACCTCCAAGGCGCGCGGCATGTCCGTGCTCAAAAACGGCCCCGACGCCAGGGCGGCCATCGAGGAGTACCGGGCGGAAAACCCGATCATGTACATCCAGAAGACCATCGACCTGGGCGACCTGGACCTGGGCATCGCCTTTTTGGGCGGCGAGTACCTGACCACATACGCCCGGTGCAAGACCAACGGGGCGTGGAACACGACCACGGCCTCGGGCGGCAAATACCGGCCCTACGAGCCCGCGCCCGAGATCATCGAACTGGCCCGCAGGGCCCAGGCCGACTTCAACCTCGACTTCACCTGCGTGGACGTGGCCATCACCGACGACGGCCCGTACGTCTTCGAGGTCTCCGTGTTCGGGGGCTTCAGGGGCATCCAGGAGACCAGCGGCATCGACGCGGCCGCGCGCTACGTGGACTACGTCATGGAGAGACTCAAATGAAGCTGACCGGAACGACCCGCGGGGAGCTGGCCCAGGCCGTGAAGACGGCCTGTCCGGCCGAACGCGAACTCTTCCTCGACCTGGGCGGCTGCCGCATCCGGGTCCTGAGCTCAACGGGCGAACTGAACGGCGCCCTGGCCGACTATTTCAAGGAGTTTTTGGCGGAGCCGGGCGACGCGCGGATCGACATCTCGGCCCACGAATGCCCGGACGTGGAGTGCGACCTGCCTTTCAACGTCAAACAGCCCGATCCGGGCAAGACCAAGATCAAGGAGGAGTGGGCCGACCTGCCCGACGGGCGCGTGGTCCGCAAGCGGCTGACCGGCATGCACTTCCTCTTCGGCCAGGGCGAAAACGTGGCTGTCGGGCCGTGCCTTGAGAATTCCAACCAGGTCATCAACTTCGTGAACAACCGGTTCATCGAGTGGAAGCTCAACCGGGGCGGTTTCCTGGGCCACGCGGCCGGGGTGCGCTGGGGCGAACGCGGCATCTCCCTGGCCGGATTCTCGGGCGCGGGCAAGTCCACCCTGGCCCTGCACCTGATGAGCAGGGGGACCACCTTCATCTCCAACGACCGGGTCATGGTCGAGCCCGACGGCGGCGGGCTGCTCATGTACGGCGTGGCCAAGCAGCCGCGCATCAACCCGGGCACGGCCCTGAACAACCCGGACCTGCGCTGCATCGTGGAGCCGGACCTGCGGGAGAAGTTCCTGTCCATGCCCCAGGACGAACTGTGGCAACTGGAACACAAGTACGACGCGCTCATCGACGAGTGCTACGGGCCGGGCCGGTTCGAGCTGCGCTGCCCCATGGACGCGCTGGTCATCCTCAACTGGAAGCGCGAGGACGCGCCCCTGTGCGCCGCCCTGGTCGATCCGCGCGAGCGCGCCGACCTCCTGCCCGCGTTCGTGAAGTCCACGGGGCTGTTCTACCTGCCCGACGATCCGGCGCGGCGGGCCGATCCGCCCGCCGAGGCCTATGCCGAGCTGCTGGCCCGGACAAACGTCATGGAAATCTCCGGAGGCGTGGACTTCGACCGCGCTTCCGATGTATGCTTGCATTTCATGGAAACCGGCCGTCTACCGGCCGATTAACGGAGCGGACAGTGCGCATTCGAGTCACCAGGGACGTCACCATCCCGGACCCCCGCAAGCTTGAGCAGTTCAGACGGGCCCCCGAACTCGGGCCTTCCGTGCTCTTCTTCAGCGGCGGCACGGCCTTGCGCGACACCTCCCGGGAGCTCATCCGCTACACCCACAACTCCATCCACCTGATCACCCCGTTCGACTCGGGCGGCAGTTCGGCCGTCATCCGCAAGGCGTTCGCCATGCCCGCCGTGGGCGACATCCGCAACCGGCTCATGGCCCTGGCCGACCAGTCCGTAAAGGGCAATCCCGAGATCTACAACCTGTTCACCCACCGGCTGCCCAAGGACGGCGAGCAGGACGCCCTGCGCGGCGAGCTGGACGCCATGGCCGCCGGGGTGCACCCCCTGGTCCGGCGCATCCCGGACCCCATGCGCAAGATCATCCGCAACCATTTCTACGAGTTCCTGGAGCGCATGCCCGGCGACTTCAACCTCAAGGGGGCGTCCATCGGCAACCTGGTCCTGACCGCCGGGTACCTGTCCAGCCGCCGCCAGCTCGACCCGGTCATCTATCTCTTCTCCAAGCTGGTCCAGGTCTGCGGCGTGGTTCGCCCGACCGTGAACAAGGACCTGCACCTGGCCGTACGCCTGGCCGACGGGAGGACCATCGTGGGCCAGCACCTGATCACCGGCAAGGAGTCCGCCCCGCTCGCCTCGCCCATCGAGGACATCTGGCTGGCCCCATCACTGGACTCCGAAGCGCGCGTGCACACGGCCATCCGCAACAAGGTCAGGGAGTGGATCGGCAAGGCGGACCTGATCTGCTATCCGCCGGGCAGCTTCTATTCCAGCGTGGTGGCCAACCTGCTGGCCGACGGCGTGGGCCGGGCCGTGGCCGCCAACACCTGCCCCAAGATATTCGTCCCGTCCACGGGCGCGGACCCCGAGACGCCGGGCATGTCCGTGGCCGACCGGGCCGAGGTGCTTTGCCGCCACCTGCGCGCCGACGCCGGGGCCGAAAGCGGCGAGGTCCTGGGCTATATCCTGGTGGATTCAAAGAACGGACGATACGCGGGCGGCATCGGCAGGAAACGCCTCGAAGAGCGCGGTTTCACGGTCATCGAGGCCCCCCTCGTCACGGAACAGAGCGGCCCGGACATCGACGGGCGCGCGTTGAGCGAATTTTTGCTGTCGCTGTGCTGACGGCCTACTTCAAGGAGGTTGCGAACATGGATAAGCAGAAGATCAGCGTCAAGAAGGTCCTGGAATACAAGGACGCCGTGTCCTACATCGAAGACCTTGCCAAGAGCTTCCGGTCCGGCACCATCGTGCTGGAGAGCGGCGAGGAGCACGTGGTCATGAAACCCTCGGCCCAGGTGGCCGTCAAGGTGGAGGCCAAGGCCAAGAAGGACAAGCAGAAGATTTCCTTTGAACTGAGCTGGACCGAGGCCGAGGCCGCCGACCTGAAGATCGGCGACACCCGGCCCGAGACCGTGCCCGTGGTCCAGCCCGAGGGCGGCGCGCCCGCCGTGCAGCCCGAGGCCAAGACCCCGGCGGCCAGGAAACCCGCCATGGCTCCGGCCAAGGCCGAACCGGCGAAGACGCCCGCCAAGTCCGCCCCCGCCGCCCCCGAGGCCAGGCCCGAAGGCGGAAAGGCGGCGGTCCCGAAGGCGACGACGAAAAAACCTGTGGCCAAGAAGCCCGCCACCCAAAAGACGGCGACTAAAAAGACGGCCGCCAAAAAGAAAACCGCCCGAAAAGCACCGGCCAAACCCGCCGGAGACAAATAACACACCGCGCCCATGCGCATAGCGGAGAAACGACCATGACCGAAATGCACGACAAGAGCTTCGAATGGAACGAGGTCGCCGACCTGTTCGGCATCAAGGAAGAAACCCCCGACCTGCTCGAGGACGAGCGCGACAGGATTCTGGAGCGGATCAACGCCCTGACCTGCCGCTACGGACGGGAGTACGTCATCAAGAAGATCACCCTGCAGACCACCCACTAGACCGCTGCGGGGCCCCATGCGCATCATCGCCGTATTGAACCAGAAAGGAGGCGTGGGCAAGACGTCCACCGCCGTGAACCTGGGGGCGGCCCTGGCCCGGCAGGACGAGCGCGTCCTGCTCCTGGACCTCGACCCCCAGGCGCACCTGACCTATTCCCTGGGCATCATGGCCCATGAGCTGCCCCGGACCATGGGCGCGGTGCTGATGCGCGAATGCCCGCTTGACGCCGTGGCCATGCAGGCCGGTCCCACGGAAGCCGGACCGCTCAAGGTGGTCCCCGCCTCCGTGGCCCTGGCCGGGACCGAGGTGGACCTGGCCTCGGCCCAAGACCGGGAGACCCGTCTGCGCGACGCCCTTTCCCGAGCATCGGACTACGACTTCGCCATCATCGACTGCCCGCCCAACCTCGGCATGCTCACCCTGAACGCCATGGTCGCGGCGGGCGAGCTGCTCGTGCCGGTGCAGCCGGAGTTCCTGGCCCTGCAGTCCCTGGGCAAACTCATGGAGACGGTCAAGGCCATCCGCGAGGGCTGGAACCCGGACCTGGCCCTGACCGGCATCCTCATGACCCGCTACCAGCGCACCCGCAAGCTCAACCGGGAGATCCGGCGCAAGATCCGGGACTACTTCGGCGACGCCCTGCTGGAGACAACCATCCGCGACAACATATCCCTGGCCGAGGCTCCCAGCTTCGGCAAGGACATCTTCACCTACAAACCCCGCAGCCACGGGGCCGCCGACTACCGGAACCTGGCCCTGGAACTGCTCCGCAGAGGTGCCCCATGAGCGACGAGAGACTCGGGACCAACCCCCTGGACTGGGTCACCCCCGACGCTGCCCCGGCCCGCCGAACGCCTGAAACGCAGCCGGCGGACAAAGCCGCGCAACCCGCCCCCCCGGCCTGCGCCGTAAAAAGCGCCGAAACAACCGCCCCGCGCGCCCCCCTTTTCCGGGCCCCCGGGAGCAACGAGGAGATGACTATGGGCAAAGGCAAGATCAAGATAGAACAGACCATGGACACGGCCCAGGTCGTCGCCTACCTCAAGGACCTGGCCGACTCGCTCGAGTCCGGCGTCATCCGCGCCGAAAACGAAAACGACTCCCTGGTCCTCGGTGTACCCGACACCATGCAGGTGGAGCTCAAGCTCGCTCGCAAGAAAGACAAGGCCAAATGCGCAATCGAACTCGAATGGCACGACGACGGCACCCAAGCCGATTCCCTCAAAATCTCCGGCGACTAGCGTCCGCCATTCGATAAACAGAGCGGCCCGGCACTAAAGTGCCGGGCCGCTCTGTTTTCGCCTCCGGCGGCCGGGGGAAGGGGAGGAAAAACCCTTTGAAAAGGGCTCTTTCCTCCCCTTCCCCCGGACCCCCATCCCCTCCTTTTCCCAAACTTTTTATTGCCGCTTCGCGGGGCGATCTCATTCCACTTCCCCCCATGGAGCGCCTTTGGGGCGCCAGCCCTAAACAGCGCCTCTCTCCTCCCTCACAACCTCGCGCCCCCCTCCCTCTTTGGAGCGATTCGGGTGGCAACGCCACCCGACAGCGGCTCTCTCCCCCGCGCTGGCACGGACCAAGGCTTTCGAGAGTGGGTCAGCCGTGCATTTTCTCCAGGGGGGCTTTCACCGCTGCGTAGCCGTCTACGTGAGGATGAAAGCCCCCCTGGAAAAATGTGCGGATGGCCCGCTATCGGAAGCCGCGCGCCCGCGCGCTCCGACAAACGCAAAAAAAGGGCCCCGGTTTTCCGGGGCCCTTGTTTTTGCGTTTGGCAGGAGCGCGCTTACTTGATGAAGAGCATTTCCTGGTAGCTGGGGAGGGGCCAGAGGTCGTCGGCCACGATGCCCTCGAGGGCGTCGGCCACTTCGCGGACGGCGAG
This sequence comes from Pseudodesulfovibrio sp. lm2024, assembly GCF_051175575.1. Classification (NCBI taxonomy): domain Bacteria; kingdom Pseudomonadati; phylum Thermodesulfobacteriota; class Desulfovibrionia; order Desulfovibrionales; family Desulfovibrionaceae; genus Pseudodesulfovibrio; species Pseudodesulfovibrio sp. lm2024. Next base: position 766,294 of record NZ_CP195092.1, on the reverse strand, counting down.
CATGGCGGGCAGGGTCTTTTCGACCTTGTACTTGGCGTCTTCCTCGACGGACTTGAAGTCCTCCTTGGCCACGATCTTTTCCAGGGCCACGATGCTCTGCTGGAGGTCACGCAGCTTGTCGGTGACTTCCTGGAGCAGGATGGTGCGGGGCTCGATGCCGGCGGCCTTGATGGACGCGGCGACCTGGGCCAGTTCGCCCTGATAGCGGATGGCCGAGGGCAGGATGATGGTCTTGGCGACCTTGATGGTCAGCAGGGACTCGGTGACGATGTGCTGGCTGTACTGCTCGTGGTAGATCTCGTAGCGGGAGTGCAGTTCGTCCTTGGACAGGACGCCGTACTTCTCGAAGACCGCGACCACGTCCTTGTCGATGATGGCGGGCAGCGCGTCCGGGGTGGTCTTCAGGTTGGGCAGACCGCGCTTGGCGGCTTCCTTCTGCCAGGCGTCGGCGTAGCCGTCGCCGTTGAAGATCACATGGCCGTGCTTCTTCATGATGCCCTGCAGGACCTTCTGGCAGGCTTCCTTGAGGCCGGACTTCTTACCGCCGGTGATCTTGGTGATCTCGTCGGTGATGAAGTCCAGGGACTCGGCCAGGATGGTGTTCAGGGCCACCTGGGCACCGGCGATGGACTGGTTGGAGCCGACCGCGCGGAACTCGAAGCGGTTGCCGGTGAAGGCGAACGGGGAGGTGCGGTTACGGTCGCCGGAATCCATGGGCAGCGGAGGCAGGGTGTCGACGCCCAGCTCGAGGCAGCCCTTGGCCTTGCAGCCCTTGAGGTCGCCCAGCTCGATCTGGTTGAATATCTCGGCCAGTTCCTCACCCAGGAAGATGGAGATGATGGCCGGCGGGGCCTCGTTGGCGCCCAGGCGATGGTCGTTGCCCGCGGAGGCGACCACGGCGCGGAGCAGCTTGGAGTATTTCTCCACGGCGCGGATGGTGGCCGCGGTGACCGCCAGGAACTGCATGTTCTTGTGCGGGGTGTTGCCCGGGGAGTACAGGGAGCCCTGGGTGGCGGTGGAGATGGAGTAGTTCAGGTGCTTGCCCGAGCCGTTGATGCCGGCGAACGGCTTCTCGTGCAGCAGGCAGGCCATGCCGTACTTCTTGGCCACGGACTTCAGGGTGGTCATGATCATCTGGTTGTGGTCGGTGGCCAGGTTGGACTGCTCGAAGACCGGAGCGATCTCGAACTGGCCGGGAGCCACTTCGTTGTGGCGGGTCTTGACCGGCACGCCCAGCTTGTACAGCTCACGCTCGACCTCCATCATGAAGGAGAGCACGCGGCGCGGGATGGCGCCGAAGTAGTGGTCGTCCAGTTCCTGGCCCTTGGAGGGCTTGGCGCCGAACAGGGTGCGTCCGCAGACCATCAGGTCGGGACGGGCGAAGAAGAAGTTGCGGTCGACCAGGAAGTATTCCTGCTCCGGACCGGCGTTGGAGATGACCATGTTGCCGTCGTCGGAACCAAACAGCTTGAGGAAGCGGCGGCCGGCCTTGTTCAGGGCCTGGTTGGCGCGCAGCAGCGGGGTCTTCTTGTCCAGGGCGTGGCCTTTCCAGGAGACGAAGGCGGTCGGGATGCACAGGAAGGTGCCGTTGGGGTTCTCCAGGATGTAGGCCGGGTTGGTCATGTCCCAGGCGGTGTAGCCGCGGGCTTCGAAGGTGGCGCGCAGGCCGCCGGACGGGAAGGAGGAGGCGTCGGGCTCGCCCTGGATCAGGAGCTTGCCGTCGAATTCAGCGATGGCGCCGCCCTCGCCGTCGGGGTTCAGGAAGCCGTCATGCTTCTCGGCGGTCAGGCCGGTCAGCGGGTAGAAAACGTGGGTGTAATGGGTCGCGCCCTTGGACATGGCCCATTCCTTCATGGCGGCGGCCACCGGGCCGGCCACGGACGGATCCAGCTTCTCGCCGGCCATCTTGGTCTTCATCAAGGATTTGTAGACTTCCTTGGGCAGCATGGCCTTCATGACTTTTTCGTTGAAGACGTTGCAACCGAAGATCTCGGCCGGGGCCGTCTCCGCGAAATTCAGGGTATCGATGCTGGGTTGATAGTTGGTCACCGCATTGATTGCGTTCTGACGAGTCTGGTATCCGCTCATGTAATACTCCTTCCAGGCAATTAAATATGGGTTTTCCGGCGTCCGGCCGGGCCAAGGGGCGCCTGACCCTTGTCGTCTAGACGCCCTTTATACCAAGTTATATGCCAAACAATGAAAAGGTCGTATATCCAGATAGATACGCCCAAGCCATCTCGCGGGGAAACGATATTTACTACGAAAATGTAGTTTATCCCCTGTTTTCCGCCCTTTTGCCCTGACATTTTTGTGAAAAAAAACGCATTTTTTCACAACCATGTCATTTAATTCCCAAAGTCGTTGACGGAAATGGAAAGGTAAAAAGGCCGCAACCTCGGGCACTTCGGAAGGTTCTCACAGGCCGAAGGACCGGCCTCGTGAAAAAACACAAAAATGGTATCCGGGCTTCCTCAAGCTGATACCGGGCGAAACGGCTCAGAACGGGGCCGGAGAGGAGAACTCCAGGGGGGCGCGGGTAACGGGGTGGCGCAGGCGCAGGAGCGAGGCGTGGAGCTTGAGCTGGCCCGGCCCGGTGCCGGTGCCGTAGAGGCGGTCGCCCACGATGGGAAAGCCCAGCCCCTTCTCGTGGGCCGAGTGCAGCCTGAGCTGGTGGGTGCGGCCGGTGTGGGGCATGAACTCCACCCGGGTGCGGCCGTTCTCCACCCCGAGCTTGCGCCAGCGGGTCACGCCGCGCTTGCCGTTCACCGGGTCGTATACCTGATACGGGCGATTGTCCGGGTCCAGGCGGAACTGCAGCTCGATGGTCCCGCCCTGCCCTTCGACCACGCCGTCGATGAGCGCGATGTACCGCTTGCCCACCAGCCGGTCCATGAACTGACCGGACAGGTCGCGGTGGGCCTCGGCGGTCAGCGCCAGGGCGAGCAGTCCCGAGGTGTCCTGGTCCAGCCGGTGGACCGAGGGCTGGTCGATGCAGCCGGGATACCGGGCCCGGACCCGGGCGGCCACGCAGTCCTGGTTGGCCTCGCCCTTGCCGGGCACGGACAGCAGGCCGGACGGCTTGTCCACGACCACGAGGACGTCGTCCTCGTAGACCACGTTCAGCCCTTCCGGGATGTTCACGCGCCCTCCAGGCCGCAGAGCATGAAGCCGAGGATGCGGCCGCACTTGTCCAGGCAGGACGGGTAGAACCGGCCGTGCTCACGGGTGCCGGAGCGGTTGGTCCGGCCGAAGTAGAACTCGGCCAGCCCCAGGGGAGTGAGATGATGGGTGGCGGCGTAGCCGAGCAGCTTGGGCGCGCAGCAGTCGCCCGTGCCGGTGGGCGCGTTGCCCTCGGGGTGCACGGCCAGGGGCAGGGGCACGATCTGGCCCCGAAAATTGGGCAGCCGGTACATGGCGTGGATCTCCTGCATCAGGGTCGCGGACGCCCGCCTGCGCTTGTGGATGAGGCGGTCGCGGGCGGGGGAGCCCAGGGGTTGCTCCACGATCTCGCGGCCGAGCACCTTGATGCGCTGCTCGGCCTCGAAGGTGTCCCGCTTGAACCGGGCGGTGTCGATCAGCGGCGGAACCCAGCCGTCCAGCTCCCAGACCGAGTTGTACTGGCCCGAGAACGCCTTGAGGACCACGGTCGCGCCGCTCCGATCGAGGGCCGAAAGCACGCCGAACATCTGGCCGCCCGCCCGGCCGTAGAGGTAGTCGGTGGACAGCCTGGGGTCGGGCTCGGGCGAGTCGAAGTCGATGCGCCCGGCCGCCTCCATGCGGTCGAACAGCTCCAGCGCCGGGCCGCGCGCCGGGCCGATGGGCAGGGTGTGCTCCCGGCCGCAGCGGACGCACCAGCCGCGGCAGGCGATGGCGGGGTCGAACTCCCCGAGGGAACGGATCGATGTTGGCTGCATAATGAAAACGCCCCGCCGCCCTGAGGCGGCGGGGCGGGTATGGCATTGGGTGTGCGCCGGCGCTATTTCAGCCCGGCCGAGCCGCGGAACTCCACGGAGACGATCTCGTATTCGATGCGCCCGCGCGGGGCGTCCACGATGACCTCGTCGCCCTCCTCCTTGCCCAGGATGGCCTTGCCCATGGGCGAGAGCACGGAGATGGAGCCCTTCTTGTGGTCCGCGTCGTCCGGGCCAAGCAGGGTGAAGGTGCGCCGCTCCTCGGTGTCGATGTCCTCGACCACCACGGTGGCCCCGAATATGGCTCGTTCGCCGGTGAGCGTGTCCAGATCGAGCACGTCGAACAGCGGCATATGCGAATTGATGTAGGTGATGCGCGCTTCGAGCATGCCTTGGCGCTCGCGGGCGGCGTCATACCCGGCGTTCTCGGAGAGATCACCCTCGGCGCGCGCTTCGGCGATCGCCTGGATGATGGCCGGCCGTTGGGCCTTCAGATCTTCCAATTCTTGGGAAATCTTTTCAAATCCCTGTTTCGAAATGGGAATGCGATCCATGGTCAAAAAACCTCTCTAAATTGTATTCTCAGTCGGAAAGTAAAAAAAAGATACAGGCCGCGCGGCGATCCTTGAAATGCCGCGCGGCTGCATGCTCGTCAATCCAGCTGACTGCATGTTCAGATAGAACATCCGAACGCCATGGTCAAGTGGGCGCGTCCGCCCCGCCGCGCAAAGGGCGGCCCGGCGGGCCGTACATATCCTTAATCCAAATAACAAGCTGTTGACACAACCACGGCTTCTAATCCAAGAATAGACTTTTGCGGGAGTGTCGGCTACACCGGTCCCGCCGCTTTTTTTGCCGACCCCATTCGGGGCCGCCACACCACAACAGCCCGCTGTACACGCCGCGCACCGTCACGGGCGGGCACCGAATCTGGAGGAGAGGATGAAACGTATCACCATGCTGCCGGTCCTGGTCCTGAGCGCGTTTATGCTCATGTCCGGGCTGGCTTTCGCCAAGGATTTCACCATCGGCCTGATCCTGGTCGGCCCCTACAACGACAAGGGCTACAGCCAGGCCCAGTATGAGGGCGGCAAATACGTCGAGGCCCACATGGACGGCGCCAAGCTGATCTACCTCGACAAGGTCAACCCCGCCGACCGTCCCGGCCTGACCATCCCGCAGGTGGCCGACGACCTGATCGAAAAGGGCGCGGACCTGATCATCGCCGGTTCCGACGACATGAAGGACGGCATCCTGGAGGCCGCCGCCATGCACCCGGACAAGACCTTTGTCCACGTGTCCGGCGACTCCGCCTGGTCCGGCAAGGCCCCGGCCAACCTGGGCAACCTGTTCGCCAAGATGATCTACTCCAAGATGATGGCCGGTTTCACCGCGGCCATGACCACCCAGACCGGCAAGATCGGCGTGGTCGGCCCGCTGATCAACGAGGAGACCCGCCGCCTGATGTCCGCCGCCTACCTGGGCGCGCGCTACGCCTGGACCGAGGTGCGCGGCAAGGACGCCAAGGACCTGACCTTCAACGTCAAGTGGATCGGCTTCTGGTTCAACATCCCCGGCGTGACCGCCGACCCCACCCAGGTGGCCGGCTCCCTGTATGACGCCGGTTACGACGTGCTCATCTCCGGCATCGACACCCCCGAGGCCGTGACCGTGGCCAAGCAGCGCGCGGACGCGGGCAAGCAGGTCTGGGCCCTGCCCTACGACTATGAAAAGGCCTGCGAGGGCCAGGGCGGCATCTGCCTCGGCGTGCCCTATTTCAACTGGGGGCCGGGCTTCCTCAAGCTGGCCAAGTCCGTGGCCGACGGTTCCTACAAGCCCGGCTTCGAGTGGGACGCCCCCTACTGGGCCGACATCAACGCCCACGACAAATCCCCGGTGGGCTTCATGCCCGGCCCCGGCATGTCCGCCGAGACCAAGGCCGAACTGGCCAAGTTCACCGCCAAGCTCGGCTCCGGCGATCTGAACCTGTTTACCGGCCCGCTCAACTACCAGGACGGCACCCCGTTCCTGAAGGCCGGCGAGAAGGCCACCGACAAGCAGATCTGGTACATGGAACAACTGCTTGAGGGCATGGAAGGACTGTCCTCCCCCGAATAGGGATGATCGTTCTCAACGACATACATAAGCACTACGGCCGGGTTCGGGCCAACGACGGCATCAGCCTGACGCTTGAACCCGGCCGCATCTATGCCCTGGTGGGCGAGAACGGCGCGGGCAAGTCCACGCTCATGCGCATTCTCGCGGGCCATACCCGGCCCACGTCCGGCGAACTGGTCATGGACGGCGAGTCCCTGACCCACCTGACCCCGACCCTGGCCCGGGAAAAGGGCGTGGGCATGCTCTACCAGGACCCGCTGGACTTCCCGGCCATGCCCGTGTGGGAAAACTTCCAGTTGGGCGCGCCCAAGCGGACCAAGAAGGAAGTGGTCGACGTCATCGGCGAGCTGTCCTTCCGCCTGGACGCCTGCTTTCTGCCCGACGAGCCCGTGTCCAGCCTGACCGTGGGCGAACGCCAGCTCCTGGAACTGCTGCGCCTGCTCGACCTGGGGGCCACCACCCTGATCCTGGACGAGCCGACCACCGGCATCACCCCGGAGCAGAAACAGGACCTGTTCGACCTGCTCATGAAGCTGGCCCGCGAAGAGGGCCACACCATCGTGCTCGTGACCCACAAGCTGTCCGAGGCCTTCGAGATGGCCGACTCCATCTTCATCATGCGCCAGGGACGGCTGGTCTCCACCCTGAACCCGCCCTACGACGAGCGCGAGCTGGTCCAGCTCATGTTCGGCGAGGGGGCCGACGGCGAGGTGGAGCCTCTGCCCGAGCTGCCCGCCGAGAACGCCACGCCCCGGCTGGCCATGCGCGACGTGCTCTTCGCCGGGCCCAAGTACTCCATGGGCGGACTGAATTTCACGGCCAGGCCCGGCGAATGCATCGGCCTGGCCGGGCTCGACGGCTCGGGCCAGGAACTGTTCCTGCGCGGCCTGTGCGGCCTGGACCGCATGCCCGGCGGCGCCTTCGACCTGGACGGCGTGCCCTTTGCGGCCAACGACTTCCGCGCCCTGCGCAGGGCCGGGGTCCAGTTCGTGCCCGCCGACCGGCTGGGGCTGGCCCTGTTCCCGGACCTGAACCTCATGGAGCACATCACCCTGGCCTTCCCGGACCGGGAGGGCGACCTGGCCGGGTTCTACCGTTCCCAGTGCGTGGACAAGTTCAACCTCCAGGCCCACCCGGAGACACACGCCGTGGAGTTGTCCGGCGGCAACCAGCAGCGGCTGTTGCTCTCGCTCATCCCGGACGAGACGAAACTGCTGCTCATGGAGCACCCCACGCGCGGCCTGGACGCGGGCTCGGCCCGGCAGGTCTGGAACCACCTCAAGCGCCGCTGCGCGGACGGAGCCACCTTGATTTTCTTTTCCCCGGACCTGGAGGAGGTGCTCGAGCACAGCCACCGGGTCATCGTCTTCTACGACCGGACCCTGGCCGCCGTGGTCGAGGGCGACGACATCTCCATGGAAGTGGTCGGCGCGCTCATGGCCGGCAAGAAATACGACGAGCTCAAGGAGACGGCGGCATGAACCGCGACTCCCTCCTGGCCCAGACCGGCTGGCTCGCCCTGGCCCTGCTCCTGGCCCTGACCCTGACCGTGATCGTAGCCTGGCCCGCCGGGGCCCCGCCGCTTCAGACCATCTACGTGCTCTTCAAGGGCGGGGTCAGCTCATGGTCCAAGGTCGGCCGCGTGCTGGCCGGATGGGTGCCCCTGACCCTCTGCTCCGTGGGCCTGCTCATCCCGTTCACGGCCCGGCTGTGGAACATCGGCGTGGAGGGCCAGGTCATCATGGGGGCCATCTTCGCCACCGCGGCCCTGCGCCCCTTCGAGGACGGCGGCGGGACCGGGGTGATCATCCTGGCCCTGGCCGCATCGGTTGCGGGCGGCGCGCTCTGGGCCCTGCTGGCCGGGCTGCTGCGCGTCTTCGGCCGGGTGCACGAGATATTTTCCGGCCTGGGGCTCAACTTCGTGGCCCTGGGCGTGACCCTGTGGCTCATCTTCGGCCCGTGGAAGCGGCCCGGCGTGGCCTCCATGTCCGGCACCAAGCCGCTGGACATCTCCCTGTGGCTGCCCAGGCTGGGCAACATGTCCGTCAGCTGGGTCGGGCTGATGCTGGCCTGCGCGGCCGTGATCCTGGTCTACATCCTGCTCCACCGGACCAAGTGGGGGCTCGGGCTGCGCGCCGTGGGCGAGAACCCCAAGGCGGCCACCCTGTTCGCCCTGGGGCCGCGCCGCCGCCTGCTCCAGGCGTTCATGCTCTGCGGCGGCCTGGCCGGGCTGGCCGGGGCCACCCAGGTCCTGAGCGTCTACCACCGGCTGCTGCCGAACATCTCGTCCGGCTACGGCTACACCGCCCTGCTGGTGGGCATGATGGCCTCGTTCAGGCTGCCGCTGGTCCCGTTCATCTGCCTGTTCTTCGCCATCCTCAACGTGGGCTCCATCCAGCTGCCCCTGCAGCTTAACCTGGACTCCTCCCTGTCCGGCGTGATCCAGGGGATCATGGTCCTGTCCCTGTTCATCGTGCAGGGCTTGCGGCTGTGGCTCAGGCAACGGAAGGAGGCGGACTGATCATGGATACGTTCGCACTGACCATCGCCGCCATCCTCATGGCCGGAGCGCCGCTGGTGCTGGCCACCCTCGGCGAGACCCTGACCGAGAAGGCGGGCATCATCAACCTGTCCCTGGACGGCTCCATCCTGCTCTCGGCCATGGCAGCCTTCGCCTGCTCGGCCACCTTCGACTCCCCGTGGCTCGGCATGGCCGCGGGCGCGGCCGTGGGCGCGGCCATCGCAGGCGTGCTCGGCGTCATCGGTATCTTTCTCGGCCAGTCCCAGCTGGCCGTGGGCTTCATCCTGACCCTGCTGTCCCGCGACCTGGCCTACTTCCTGGGCCACAACTTCTCCCGCCAGCCCGGGCCGGACCTCGGCCTGTGGACCATCCCGGGCCTGGGCAAGGCGCCCTTCGTGGGGCTGATCTTCGGCTCCCAGTCCCCGGTGGTCTACCTGAGCCTGGCGGCCATCGCGTTCTGCTGGTGGTGGATGTACCGCACCGAGGGCGGCATGCGCCTGCGGGCCGTGGGCGAATCCCCGCGCGCGGCGTTCGGGCGCGGCATCCGCGTGCGGCTGGTGCGGCTGTACTACTGTCTGGCGGGCGGCGCTTTGGTGGGGCTGGCCGGGAGCGCCTATTCCCTGGCCGTGAAGCCCGGCTGGGGCAGGCCCCAGGGATGCGAGGGCGCGGGCTGGATCGCCCTGGCCATAGTCATCTTCGGCGGCTGGCACCCGGTGCGCACCGCGCTGGGCGCGTTTTTCTTCGCCGCCCTGCAGGTCTCGGGCATCTACCTCCAGGAGCTCTTCCCATCCATCCCGGCTCCGGTCTTCCAGGTGGCCCCCTTCCCGATGATGATCCTGACCCTGCTGGCCGTGAACATGGGCCGCATGGGCTGGGTCCAGGACATCGTCCGCCGCCACCCGCTCCTCAAGACCCTGTCCAGAAGCTGGTCCATCGAGGCGCCCGCCGCCCTGGGCCAGGACTTCGATCCCAAGAAAGGACTCTGACCCCCCTCGATTACTTTGCGGAGTCCCTTGCTCCGTGCAGGGAAATGCGGTAACTCCCTAATAGTCCCTGAATTCATGGAGCCCTGATGGTAATGAGCGAACGTCCCACCGTCCTGGTTGTCGACGACAACAGATTGAACATCGACCTGCTGGTGGATGTCCTCAAGGACGACTACAAGCTGCTGGTGGCGCTCAACGGGGTCACGGCCCTGGACATCGTGCGCAACGTGCTCCCGGACATCATCCTCCTGGACATCATGATGCCCGAGATGGACGGCTACGAGGTCTGCCGCAGGCTCAAGAGCGAGGAGCGGACCAGCCCGGTGCCGGTCATCTTCATCACCGCCAAGTCGCAGAGCGAGGACGAGGCCAAGGGGCTCGCCCTGGGGGCCGTGGACTACATCACCAAGCCGGTCAACCCGGCCATCGTCCAGGCCCGCATCCGAACCCATCTGGCCCTGTACAACCAGAACCGGGTGCTCGAGGAAAAGGTCCGCCAGCGGACGCTCGAACTGGAAAGGAGCAAGGAGAAGGCGGACGAGGCCAGCCGCGCCAAGTCGGCCTTCCTGGCCAACATCAGCCATGAGCTGCGCACCCCGCTCAACCACATCCTCGGACTGTCCAGCCTGCTGCTGGAGATCGACACCGACCCCGAGCGGCTGGAGCTGATCCGCCCGCTGCACGACGGGGCCGCCCAACTGGCCGGGCTGTTCGACCAGCTCCTGGACCTGACCATGCTCGAGTCCGACGCGGTCAGCATCGAGCACAAATTCTTCGATTTTCCCAAGGTCCTGTCGCGGCTGGCCGCCGTGTTCCACGCCTATGCCGTGAAAAAGGGAGTCGAGTTCGAGTTCATCGCCAACGGCGACCTGCCAGATACCCTGTACGGCGCGCCGCTCGAGACCTCCCAGGCCCTGAACAACATCCTGCTCAACGCCTTCCGCTACACCGAGAAGGGCAAGGTCACCCTGGACGTGCGCATCGACCCGGACCAATTCGCCGGGGCGGACCAGGACCGGGTCATGATCCGCTTCGCGGTCACGGACACGGGCGTGGGCATCCCGTCCGACCGGCTGGAGACCATCTTCCACAGCTTCGAGATCGGCGAAAAGGTCATGACCAAGCGGCTCTCCGGCCCGGGCGTGGGCCTGACCATCTCCAAGTACCTCGTCGAGAAGCTGGGCGGGAAGATCCGCGTGGAAAGCTCACTGGGCGAGGGCAGCACCTTCTTCGTCTCCCTGCCCTTCTCCCTGAACACCGAAGACAAGTCCCAGGCCGAACCGGCCTAATCCCCGTCCCGCGCCAGGGGGATGGTGAAGCGGAAGCAGCTTCCCTTTCCGAGCACCGAATCGACCACCAGACGGCTCTCGTAGTGGGCCACGATCCGGCGGCAGATGGACAGCCCCAGACCGGTGCCGAAGACGTTGGTGGACCGTTTGTTCTCATCCCTGCCCTGATAGAAGATGTCGAAGATCCGCTCCTGCTCGTCCCTGGAGATGCCCCGCCCGGTATCGCAGACCGAGAAGGACGCGCCCGCCTCGGTTTTGACCGCGGACAGGGTCACGCTGCCCGCCTCGGTGTTCTTGAAGGCGTTGCTGAGCAGGTTGATGAGCACCTGGTGTATCTTGTCCTCGTCGGCCCGGATGGCCATGGGCTCGGCCAGGGACTCGACCACCAGCTTCACGCCCGGCCGCTCGTCGTCCAGCGCGCCTGTGGCCTCGGCCGCGCGGCGCAGGACCCCGTCCACGGACAGGGTTTTGTCGCGCCACTCCATGCGCCCCGCCTCGATCTTGCTCAGGTCCAGGAGGTCGTTGACCAGGCGGCCCAGCCGGTCCGCCTCCACGCGGACGATATGCAGGTTCTTCTCGAACTTGCGCGCCTGCTGGCCCACCGGGTCCAGGGGCCCGAGCACGGGCATGAACCGGGTGCGGAAGCGTTTTTCCATGAGGTGCAGGAAGCCGATGATGGAGGTCAGCGGGGTGCGCAGCTCGTGGGAGGCCGAGGCCAGGAACATGGACTTGGCCCGGTCCATGGCGAGGAGCTCCTTCTCCGTCTCCCTGCGCCGGGCGATCTCGTTTTCCAGGTCCGCGCTGTAGGCGGTCAGCCGCTCCATGAAGGAGTTGAAGTACCCGGCCATGAGCCCCAGCTCGTCGCGCGAATGCTGCTCCATGCGCACGGAGAAATCCCCCTCGGCGGCCCGGGCGAAGTTCTCCTGGAGCCGGTCGATGGGCCGGGTGATCAGTGCGCCGATGCCGAACGAGACCGGGATCATCAGCAGCACGGCCACGGCCAGGGCCAGGAGCATGACGTAGCCGATGGAATCGAGCGGCTGCTGGAAGTCCTCGTAGTAGCTGGACGAGGCCACGATCCAGCCCAACTCCGGGATGTCCTTGAAATAGACCACCTTCTTCTTGAGCCCGGTCTCCCCCGGGTTGCGCCACAGGTAGTCGAAATGTCCGTTGCGCTCGTTGACAATGCGCTCGGCCACGCTGCTCATCCTCGGCGATTCGTAGTCGCTGTAGTGGACCCCGCGCAGATAGGGGTGGATCAACAGGTAGCCGTCGTGGTCCAGGACAAAGGGGTAGCCGGATCGGCCGGAGCGCAGTTCGAAGAACCGCTGGCGGAAATCCTCCACGTTGACGATCTGGGCGAATTCCTCGCGGTAGGCCGAGGCGGAGATGATCCAGTCCCACGGCTCGAAATAGGTCATGTACACGGCCTTGGAGCGGCTCCCGGCCTCCAGCGGCTCCTTCCACTCGTAGGTCATGAACCCGTCCTTGCGGCGGATCTGCTCGCGCACGAAGGACAGGCCGGACATGTCCACGCCCTCCAGGCTGCGCTTGTGGTGGACGACCATGATGCCCTGGCTGTTCAGGCAGTACACCCTGCCCTCGCGGCCGATGGTCATGCTCAGGAACGTCTCGCGGGCCCGGTCCCTGGCTTCAGCCTCGGTCAGCCGCCCGCGCTGGACCTGGCGGTCCAGGCTGCGGGCCTCGTCCAGACACTTCTCGGACACGGCCCGCATGTAGTTGCGGATGGACACGTCCACCGTGGCGCGGACCATGGTCCGCAACGCCTCGGTGGTCTTGGCCAGTTCGCTCTCGGTGCCGCGGCGCAGAAGGTCCCCGACCTGAGCGTGGATGAGCCCGCCCGCCACCAGGAAGATAACCAGGAAGGCTCCGGCGTAGGCCACGTACAGCTTGGTCCGTATGCGCGAGTCGCCCAGCCGGAACATGGCCTATTCCCCCGGGTCCATGTGGAAGACCGGATGGTAGTCGCGCGGCCCGAACAACCCCTCGTAAGGGTAGTTCGCGATATTTTCGGCGGTCACCATGGGAATGAACGGCCCGGCGCGAAAGGGGAAGTCCCTGCCCGGCACCTCGCCGTTGAAGATGCGGACCATCATGTCCACGGCCATGCGGCCCTGGAACACGTTCAGGTCGGCGGCCGCGGCCAGGACCTCGCCCCGGACGATGCGGTCGTAGAGAGAGGGCATGATGTAGGACGAGACCACCGCGACCCTGTCGGCCCGCTGCCGTTCCCTGAGGATATCGGCCGCGGCCTCGGCGGCCACGGCGTTGCCGATCACGTAGTTGACTTCCGGGTTCTCGTCCAGGCTCCGGCGGACCATCCGGGCCTGCTCCTCGCGCCCGGTGTCCCCCCAGCCCACGTCGACCACGTCCACCCGGCCCGGATAATACTCCATGGCCTCCATGAATCCGGCCAGGGTCTCCGGGGCCCAGCCCGCGTTCTTGGGACCCGGAAAAAAGGCCACGCGCAACGTGTCCAGCCCGGCCTTCTCCGCGTGCCCGGCCACGTATTCGCCCACCAGGTAGCCGACCTCGTGGAAGGAGACCAGGGCCTTGGCCGACACGGCCGGGGCGAGGATGTCGTTGATCACCTCCACCACCGGAATGCCCGCCTCGCGCAGCTCCTCGATGACCGGGTCCACGCCCTCGTAGTCCACGGCCGCGAGAAGGACCCCGTCCACACCGCCCTTGAGGTGGGCGCGCAGATGCTCGATCTGGCGGGCCCCCTCGTTGTATCCCCCGGCCACGGTCATGTGCACGCCCACGCCGAGCCGCCTCGCCTCGGCGATGATGCCGTAGTTCACGGCGATCCAGTAGGGGTCCTTGAGATGGGGAACGCACACGCCCACGGTGTACCGGCCCGAGGGCGCCCTGGGCGGGACCCACTCCTCGAGCCTGGGCCGGTTCAGGCTGATCGCGGCCTGGCCCGGCTTCTTGCGGCCCGGATCGTAGATGCCGTACCAACTCTTGACCTGGATGGGCCACCAGGGCGGCGGATCGTGCGCGCCGAACGACGGCGCGGCCGCCGCGAGCAGGGCCAGGATCAGCAGTCGGCACGCCCAGTGCCGGACGCCGCCGCGCCAGGCCCGATGCGGTCTCATGAGACGCTCCCCGGACAGACACGGGCCAGGGCCTGTTCCAGCTTTTCCCTTTCAATGGGCTTGACCACGTACCCGTCCATGCCCGCGTCGATGAACTTCTCGCGGTCCCCGACCATGGCGTAGGCGGTCACGGCCACAATGGGTATCCGGGCCGCCTCTTCCCCGGCCTCGCCCGCGCGGATGGCCCGTGCGGTCTCCACCCCGTCCATGACCGGCATCTGGATGTCCATGAGGATGACGTCGAAGTGGGCTGTGGGCAGGACCTTGAGGACCTGCTCGCCGTTCTCCACGGCGACCACGCTGTGCCCGCACTTCTCCAGGATGCGCTTCATGACCAGGCTGTTGACCCGCTCGTCCTCGGCCAGGAGGATGGACAGCGGACGGACCCGGGCAACGGGAACGCCCCGGACGCCATCCACCGCGCGCCCGCCTTCATCGCCGACGCCGAAGGGCAGGGACACGTACAGGGTGGTGCCCTTGCCCAGCTCGCTCTCTATGGCCATGGTCCCGCCCATGAGGCCGACCAGGTTCCGGCAGATGGACAGCCCGAGCCCGGCCCCCTGATGCTGGCGGGTGTACCCGTGGCTGACCTGGGTGAAGGCGTCGAACAGGACGTCGACCATCCCGTCCGGGATGCCCACGCCGGTGTCGGCCACGGTAAAGAGGATGCGGTACCCGTCCGGCGACGTGTCCGGCAGCCGGTGCGCGGACATGACGATCCTGCCCGAGGCCGTGAACTTGAAGGCGTTGCCCAACAGGTTGGTCAGGACCTGCTGGAGCCGGACCGCGTCGCCGACCACGCGGCGCGGGACGTTCTCTCCCAGCTCGCAGACCAGGGTGACCCCGGACTGGGTCGAGGTCAGCTTGAACAGGTCGCAGACCTGCTCGCAGGTCTCCACCAGGTCGAAGGGGGCGTTGTGCATCACCAGCTTGCCCGCCTCCACCCGGGACAGGTCCAGGATATCGGTCAGCAGGTTCAGTAGCCGCCGCGTGGACTGCAGCGCGGCCCCGGTGTACTCGGTCTGCTCCTCGCTCAGTCCGGTGGCCTGCATGAGCTGGAGCATGCCCATGATCCCGTTGAGCGGGGTCCGGATCTCGTGGCTCATGTTGGTCAGAAATTCCGTCTTGGACCGGCTGAACGCCTCGGCCTGCTCCTTGGCCTCCTGCAGGGCGTCCCGGTCCAGCTTGCGCTCGCTGAAGTCCTCCAGGGTGGCGATGACCTCGGTGGGCGAGTGGCCGGGATTCACGGGGTTGAACTGGATGTGCAGGTAGGCCTCCCTGTCGCCGGTCTCCGAGGCGTAGTAGTCCTCGTAGGCCGAGGGTTCGCCGTCCACGGCCGTGGCCAGGGCCCGGCTCATCTTGCGGTTGTTCATGCCCAGCATCTGGAAGCCGATCAGCGCGTCGCGCGAGGAGCCCATCATCTCCACGAAGCGGTCGTTGCAATCCAGGATGCGCCCTTCCCGGCCGATGCGGATCATGCCCAGGGGCGAGTTCTCGAAGATGACCCGGTGGCGGCGCTCGCTGTCCTTGAGCTTGTCCAGGATGCGCTTGCGCTCGGTGATGTCGCGGGCCACGCCGAGCACGCCGATGAGCTTGCCGTCGCTGTCGTAGAGCGGGGTCTTGATGGTCTCCAGGTACTCCACATGGCCGTCGTCGCGGTAGGTGACCTGCTCCTCGTTGACGCGCGGTTTGCCCGACTCCATGGCCGCGCGGTCGTGGCCGCGGAAGAACTCGGCCAGGTCGGCGTCCACGAAATCGAAGTCCGTGCGGCCGATGATCTCCGCCTCCTTGGCCCCGTACAACCGCTCGAAACGGTGGTTGCAGAACAGATAGACCCCGCCCACGTCCTTGACCCAGACCAGCTCGGGCATGGTCTCCATGAGGGTGCGCAGGTGGGCCATGTTGACCTTGAGCGCGCTGTTGGCCAGGTCGGCGGCCATCTTGGCCCGGCGCAGCTCCTCCTCGGCGACCTTGCGGGCGTGGATGTCCTGGAGGGTCCCGACCATGCGGACCGGACTCCTTTCACCGACGGACTCGGCCACCTTGCCCCGGTTCAAAACCCACTTCCAGTTGCCGTCCGAGGCCTTGATGCGGATCTCGTGTTCAAAGGCCCCCCGGCGCTCCACTGCACCCCACAGGGCCTTGTCGAGCGGTCCCCTGTCATTTGGATGGACCAGCTCCAACCAGGCCTGGTAGGTGCCGTCGATGGTGTTCGGGGGATAGCCCAGCAACGTGGTCAGCTGCGGGCTGACAAAGACCTCCCTGGTCTCGCAGTTGAGGTCCCAGACCGAGTCGTTGGCCGCGTCCAGGGCGAGCTTGAGCCGCTCCTCGCTGACCTGGACCGCTTCGCGCGCCTCCTCCTGGGCGGTCAGGTCGATGCCCAGGCTGGTCACGTCCTGCAGTGCGCCCTCGGCGTCCAGGCTCAGGACGCTGAACCAGGAAACGGTCCGCCGGGTCCCGTCGCGGGTGATGATGTCGTTCACGTGGCAGGAGTGCGGGCCCACGTCCTTGCGCTCCATGGTGGCCAGAAACAGCTCGCGGATTTCGTCGCGCAGGTCCTCGGGCAGGAAGGTCGTGAACCAGCTCTTCCCGCGCACCTCATCGAGGGTCCAGCCGGTCAGATCGAGCAGGTGGCGGTTGGCGAAGACCACACGCCCCCGCGTGTCCAGGCTCACGGCTATCTGGGGCACGTATTCGAGGACGTTGCGCCAGCGCCGTTCCGAATTCGAAAGCTCGGCCTCGAGTTCGGCGATGCGCCGTTCGCACTGCTCTAGGTTCTCGTATCCCACCTGTTCCTCCGAGGGTTGACCGGTCGTGAAAAGCGCAATAGGCACCTCCAAACTCACGTAGCATGAAAAGGGGAGAGACGGAATATGATTAGAATCCGCCGCCCGGTCCCGCTAAATCAAGCGCCAAAGCCCATTACCGGCCGCGCCGAAATGTGCTATACTGCCATCCAGCCCCGGAAGGCCGCCCTTCACCCTCAGCCTCGCGATGCGCAGGAACAGCCATGACCATTCCCCTCCCGCCCAATCCCCACGCCGTTGCCGTGCTTCTGCTCACGGGCCTGGCCCTGGTCCTGTTCAGCCGGGACAAGCTGCCCCTGGAGACCTCCAGCCTGGTCATCCTCGTCTGCCTGGCCGTGGGCTTCGAGGTCGCGCCCTTTACGGCGGACGGCGCGCGCCTGCGGGCCGTGGACTTCTTTCTCGGATTCGGCAACGAGGCCCTGGTCGCGGTCTGCGCGCTGATGATCGCGGGCCAGGGCATCCTGCGCACCGGCGCGCTCGACCCCGTGGGCCGTTCCCTGGCCCGGTTCTGGCGGGTCAGCCCGGGGTTCTCCCTGCTCCTGACCCTGCTGCTCGGCGGGTTCATCAGCGCCTTCATCAACAACGTGCCCGTGGTGGTCCTGCTCCTGCCGGTGCTCATCAGCGTGTCGCTCAAGACCGACACCCCGGCGGCCCGGGTGCTCATGCCCATGGGCTTCTCCACCCTGCTCGGCGGCACGACCACGACCATCGGCACCTCCACCAACCTCCTGGTGGTGGCCGTAGCCATGGAGATGGGGCTGGCCCCGTTCAGCATGTTCGACTTCGCCGTGCCGGCCGTGATCGCCGGATTGCTGGGCACGGCCTACCTCTGGCTCATCGCCCCGCGCCTGCTGCCCGACCGCAAGATATGCCTGACCGACGCCTCGCCCCGGATATTCACCGCCCACCTGGCCGTGACCGCGGACGGCCCCCTGGACGGCCAGCCCCTGCTCAAGGCCCTGGACATGACCGGCAACAAGATGAAGATCGACGCCCTGGAGCGGGGCGAGGGTAACAAGCTCATGCTCCTGCCCGACGTGACCCTGGCGCCCGGCGACCACCTGGTTGTCAGCGACACGCCGGAGAAACTCAAGGAATTCGAGCGGATACTGAGCGGCACCCTGTACCCGGTCGGGTCCGAAGACGAACCCATCAGCGAAGACAATCCCCTGCGCGAACCGGATCAGCAGATCTCCGAGATCGCCGTGTTCCAAGGGTCCAGGCTGCACGGAACGACCCTGAGCGACTACCATTTTTCCGAGCGCACCGGGCTCGTCGCCCTGGCCATCCACCGCTCCGGCAGGCGGTACGAGCGCATCGAGGACCACGTCAGCGACCTTCGGCTGCGCGTGGGCGACATCCTGCTCGTCCAGGGCCCGCGCCCGAGCATCGCCGACCTGAAGCGGAACACGGATTTCCTGGTCCTCGACTCGACCATGGACCTGCCCTACTCCAGCAAGGCCTCCCTGGCCCTGGCCATCATGCTGGGCGTGATCGTGGCCGCG
This sequence comes from Pseudodesulfovibrio sp. lm2024, assembly GCF_051175575.1. NCBI lineage: Bacteria > Pseudomonadati > Thermodesulfobacteriota > Desulfovibrionia > Desulfovibrionales > Desulfovibrionaceae > Pseudodesulfovibrio > Pseudodesulfovibrio sp. lm2024. The sequence goes on along the minus strand of NZ_CP195092.1, from coordinate 748,032 downwards.
GCCACAGGCGTGCTGCCCATCGCCATCAGCGCCACGGCCGGGGCCCTGCTCATGATCCTGACCGGTTGCCTGACTTGGCGCGACGCCACCCGGGCGCTCAGCGTCCAGGTCGTGCTCATCGTGGTCACCAGCCTCGCGCTGGGCATGGCCATGATCAAGACCGGCGGGGCCCAGTACCTCGGCTCGGTCTTCGTGGCCCTGTCCGGCGGCGCGCCGCCCGCCATGGTCCTAAGCGGCCTGATGCTGCTCATGGCCGGGCTGACCAACATCATCTCCAACAACGCCACGGCGGTCATCGGCACGCCCATCGCCGTGTCCATCGCCCGGCAGATGGGGCTGCCCGCCGAGCCCTTCGTCCTGGCCGTGCTCTTCGGGGCGAACATGAGCTACGCCACGCCCATGGCCTACAAGACCAACCTGCTGGTCATGAACGCGGGCGAATACGCCTTTTCCGACTTCCTCAAGGTGGGCGTGCCCCTGGTCCTGATCATGTGGGGGGCCTTCTCGTTCCTGTTGCCTTTCTTCTATATGTGACGCATTCTGGCGCATACGGGGGCTCCGCCCCCGCGCCGCAACCGGCCCGCGCCGTCAACCGGGCCGACAATCAACAACCAACGCCATGAAGAAACCCAAAGAACCGAAGATGATCATCGGCTGGCGGGAATGGGTCGGCCTGCCGGACCTGAACGTGCCCGCCGTCAAGGTCAAGGTGGACACCGGGGCCCGGACCTCGGCCCTGCACGCATTCGACGTCGTCCCCTTCGAGCGCGACGGTGTCCGCTACGTGTCCTTCAACGTCCACCCCCTGCAGGGCGACGACAATCTGGTCATCCCGTGCACGGCCCCGCTGCTGGACCGCAGAAAAGTCACCAATTCGGGTGGACAAAGCCAGAACCGCCATGTCATAGCCACCACCCTGCTTCTGGCCGGGCGGGCCTGGCCCATCGAACTGACCCTGACCAACCGGGACGAGATGAAGTTCCGCATGCTCCTCGGACGCAACGCCATGTCCGGGCGGCTGGTCGTGGACCCGTCCCTGTCCATGCAGGCCGGAAACGCCCCCGGCAAACGGGCGTACGCAAATCGGAACAAAGGATAACTGCCCATATGAAAATCATCATCCTCTCGCGCAAGGCCAGCCTGTATTCCACCACGGCCCTGGTCGAGGCCGCCAAGGCGCGCGGCCACGAGGTGGAGGTCATCAACCCCCTGCGCTGCTACATGAACATCACCTCCCACAGCCCGTCCATCCACTACAAGGGCGAGCCGGTGGAATCCGTGGACGCGGTCATCCCGCGCATCGGCGCGTCCATCACCTTCTTCGGCTGCGCCGTGGTCCGCCAGTTCGAGATGATGGGCGTGTACAGCATAAACGAGTCCATCGCCATCACCCGCTCCCGCGACAAGCTGCGCAGCCTGCAGCTGCTCTCGCGCAAGGGCATCGGGCTGCCGGTGACCGGCTTCGCCAGCTCCACCAAGTTCACCGGCGACCTCATCGACGTGGTCGGCGGCGCGCCCCTGGTGGTCAAGCTGCTGGAGGGCACCCAGGGCATCGGCGTGGTCCTGGCCGAGACCCGGCACGCTGCCGAGAGCGTCATCCAGGCCTTCCAGGGGCTCAACGCCAACATCCTGGTCCAGGAATACATCAAGGAAGCCCGTGGCTCGGACATCCGCTGCCTGGTGGTCGGCGGCAAGGTGGTCGCGGCCATGCGGCGCACGGCGGGCAAGGGCGAGTTCCGCTCCAACATCCATCGCGGAGGGAGCGCCGAGCCGGTCAAGATCACCCCGGAGGAGCGCTCCACCGCGGTCCGGGCCGCCCGGATCATGGGGCTGAACGTCTGCGGCGTGGACCTGTTGCGCTCCAACCACGGCCCGGTGGTCATGGAGGTCAACTCCTCCCCCGGCCTGGAGGGCATCGAAAAGGCCACGGGCATCGACATCTCGGACAAGATCATCGAGTTCATCGAGAAGAACGCCAAGCCCGGCAAGACCAAGACGCGCGGCAAGGGCTAGCCCCGGCGCAGCCACGCGAAAGGACCGTCACATGACCAGAGCGTCCGTCACCATCGGGGGCCAGAAAGTGGCCCCGGGCAGCCACGCCACGGTGCTCCTGCCCGTGCCCGACACCTTCCTGCGCCAGGGCTCGGCCATGCCGGTCCACGTCTTCCACGGCAGGCGCGAAGGCCCTGCCCTGTTCGTGTGCGCGGCCATCCACGGCGACGAGCTCAACGGCGTGGAGATCATCCGGCGGCTGCTGCGCCTGAAGAGACTGAACCAGCTGGCCGGAACGCTCTACGCCATCCCCATCGTGAACATCTACGGGTTCATGGCCAACACGCGCTATCTGCCGGACCGCCGCGACCTGAACCGGTTCTTCCCCGGCAAGGAGGGCGGGTCCCTGGCCTCGGAGCTGGCCTCGGTCTTCTTCGAGAATGTGGTCAGGAAATGCGGCTACGGCATCGACCTGCACACCGGCTCCAACCACCGCCGGAACCTGCCGCATATCCGGGGCGACATGGAGGACCCGGCGGTCCTGTCCATGGCCGAGGCCTTCGGCGCGCCCCTGGCCCTGGACCTGTCCGGCATGGAGGGCTCCCTGCGCGCGGCGGCCAAGGAGAGCGGCGTACGCGTCCTGCTCTTCGAGGCGGGCGAGCCCCTGCGCTTCGACGAGTTCTCCATCCGCGCAGGCCTGCGCGGCATAACCTCGGTGTTGGAATCGCTGAACATGCTCCCGGCGGGCAAACGCAGACGCAGGCAGGTCCCGCTGCAGATCGCCACGGACCGGGCCTGGTGCCGGGCCCCGGCCAGCGGGCTGTTCCGGGCCGTGGCCAAACTCGGCCAGCACGTCGGGCAGGGCGAGGTCCTGGGGACCATCCACGACCCGTTCGGCGGCCGGTCCACGGACCTGGTCGCGCCCCGGGACGGGGTGATCATCGGCGACCAGTCCCTGGCCTCGGTCTACAAGGGCGACGCGGTCATGCACATCGCCCGGTTCGACGCGCCACGCCAGGCGCAGGCCTCGGTGGACGAATATTCGGAAATGGTCATGGACGCCAGGGTGGCGCGCTGACCCGAAAGAGATTCAATGCGCGGGGCCTAGCCCTTGGGGCCCATCAGGAACCAGAACAGGAACCCGAGCACCGGGAAGAGCAGCACCAGCACTACCCACAGGACCTTGCCGCCGGTGCCCGCCGAGCTCTGGAAAATCTTGACCAGCGCATAGACGTCCAGCACCAGAACGACCAGTCCGAGCAATCCGCCAAATCCCGTCATAACAATCCACTCCAGCGTTCGAATGAGCGTTCGGTCGCCCTTCTCCGAGCCGTTCTCCAAGAAAGACGATATCCTACCTTAACATGTTTTCATCCCGGCGCACAACGTGGAATCCATGATCACGACTCCCCTTCACGCCCCCGGCCGCCCTCCTGCAGCAACACGCGGCGCTTGGGCAGACACTCGGGACAATGCTCGTTGAGGTAGGTGATCAGCCCCTCGCGTACCAGGCAGCGCAGGTCCCACGCCCTGGACGCGTCCGGCGCGCTGACGATGGCCCGCAGGGTCATGGACTCCGCTCCGGCGTCGGTCACCTGGAGCACGCAGGTCTTGCCGTTCCACAACGCACCGGCCCCCTCGCACAGCCGGGTCAGCTCGGCGCGCAGCGGTTCCAGCGGGGTGGCGTAGTCCACCTGCAAGAAGACCGAACCGATGATCTCGGCCGACTTCTTGGTCCAGTTCTGGAACACGGTCTCGGTGAAATAGGTGATCGGCACCACCAGGCGGCGCATGTCCCACAGCCGGACCACCACGTAGGTGAAGGTGATCTCCTCGATGCGCCCCCACTCGCCCTCGACGATGACCACGTCGTCCAGATTGATGGGGTGGGCCAGGGCGATCTGGATGCCAGCGATGATCGACCCGAAGGTCTTCTGGGCCGAAATGCCGAGCACGATGCTGAGTACGCCGGCGGAGGCCAGCATGGTCCCGCCCAGCAAACGGAAGCGCTCGAACTGCATGAGGATGGCGGCCGCCGCCGCGAACCAGATCATGATCACGATGATCCGGTTCAGGATGCGCACCTTGGTCTGGACCTCGCGTGCGCCCAGGTTATCCTCCTTGTCCATGTCGTAGCGCCAGCGGACCAGGCCGGTCAGGGCCGACATGACCAGGGTCGCGGCCCAGGCCGCCAAGAGGACCCAGGCCGTGTTCATGGTTGTCACCGCCGGGCCGGACCAGCCAGGCGGCAGCTGGGACGGCGCGGCCAGGATGGACAGGGCCACGACCGAGGCGAAAACGGACAGAAACAGGACCACCCGCCGCTTCATGGACCGCGACAACAGCTCGCGCAGATCGTGCCATCGCCGAGCCTTGCCGCCCTTGAGCAGGCGGATCAGCGTGAACGCGCCCACGCCGACCACCAGAGCCAGAAGAATCCTGATGAGCCAACCGGCCGTATACGTAGAATCCATGCAAAAACTCCCTTGATGACTTTTCCGTGCAAAAACGGTTTCATCCGTTGTCGATACGATATATCATATATGGAGTTTCCGGCAACGGCGGTGTAAGCGGCGGACCTTGCCGCCACAGGGACAAACCGGAGAAGCACATGGCCCGATTCCTGAAAAAATACGACAAGACCGCAGGCAAGCCGCCGGGTTCGCTCATCTTCGTCGGCCAGCAAAAGACCGACGCGCCCCGCCTGCGGATCATCGACTACGACCAGGACACCCTGCGCGACGAGACCGTCTCCGACGCGGACGCGCTCGCCCCATGCCTGACCAGCAAGACCTCCTCCTGGCTCAACGTGGACGGCCTCCACGTGCCCGAGGTCATGGAGCGCGTGGGCAAGGCGTTTTCCATCTCGCCGCTCATCCTCGAGGACATCGTCAACACCGGCCATCGGCCCAAGATGGAAGAGTCCCCGGAAATGGTCTTCATCACCCTGAAGATGCTCTCCATCAACGAGGACCACGACCGCATCCTTTCCGAGCAGCTCTCCTGCGTGCTCACCGGGCGCTGTCTGGTCACCTTCCAGGAACAGCCCGGCGACGTTTTCGAGCCCGTGCGCGAACGTATCCGCCGCAAATCCGGCAGGTTGCGCCAGCGCGGCCCGGACTACCTGCTCTACGCCCTGCTCGACTGCGTTTTCGAAAACTACCTCAAGGTCGTCGAGATTCTGGGCGACCGCATCGAGGCCTTTGACGAGGACCTCCTGGACGCGCCCACCCCGGAACTGCTCGAAGAGATCAACGTATACCGCCGCGAGATGGCCTTCGTGCGCCGGGCCGTGCGCCCGGCCCGGGAGATAGCCCTCAAGCTGGCCAAGACCGAGAACGAACTGGTCACCGACGAGATCAACCCGTACCTGCGCGATCTCGAGGACCTGGCCGAGCAGGTGACCGAGGCCGTGGAGATATACCGCGAAATGCTCAACGACCACCTGAACAGCTACAACATGGCCGTGGCCAACCGGCTCAACGACGTGATGAAGTTTTTGACCGTCTTCGCCACCATCTTCATCCCCCTGTCCTTCCTGGCCGGGGTCTACGGCATGAACTTCGACTTCATGCCCGAGTTGAAGCTGCGCTACGGCTACTTCATCCTTCTCGGGGGCATGACCTGCGTGGCCGTGGGCATGCTCCTGTATTTCAAGAAACGAAAATGGATCTAGTCCACCCGACAAGGAGGCCCTTATGGAAAAAAGCCCGTCCCCCATGGCTCAGCCCAAGCCCGGCATGACCACCTGGCAGAAAATCCGCCTCGGCGCCATCGGCGCGCTGGTCGTCCTGTGGATCGTCTTCCTGCTCCAGAACACCGAACAGACCCAGGTCTCGTTCCTGTGGTTCACCTTCGCCACCTCGCGCATCCTGCTCCTGCTCGGCACCCTGCTCATTGGCGCGATCTTCGGCGCACTGCTGACCTACCGGCTGTGCGTCAAAAGCAAAAAGTCGCAGCCCAAGCCGCCGCCGTTCTCCTGATTGTCCCGTTCGCGCTTGCGGTTCCCGGAAAACAGATTATCTTCATAAGAACGGACCAACGAGTATGACAACCCGAGGATACTGACCATGACACAGACCAAACTCCAGCGCGCACTGTTCGCGTCCGCAGCCCTGCTGCTGATCCTGACCCTGGCCGCCACGGCCAACGCCCAGACCTGGAAGGTGGACACGGACCACTCCGCCGCCCACTTCTCCATCCGGCATATGATGATCGCCCAAGTGCGCGGCATGTTCCCGGCCGTGACCGGCACCATCGACTTCGAGCAGGACAAGCCCACCGCCTTGGACATCACCATCGACGTGAACAGCATCGATACCGGGGTCGAGGCGCGTGACGCCCATCTCAAGAGCGGCGACTTCTTCGCGGCCGAAATCCACCCGACCATGACCTTCAAGAGCACCCGGGTCTTCCCGGCCGACAAGGGGTTCACCGTGGCGGGCGTCCTGACCATCAAGGGCACCTCCCACGATGTGGAACTGACCGTCACCGGCCTCGACGACCCGCGCGTCGACCCCTGGGGCAATACCCGCAAAGGGGCCACCGCCCTGTTCTCCATCGACCGCCGCGACTACGGCGTGGACTGGAACGCCCCCCTGGACGGCGGCGGCTTCATGGTCGGCAATACGGTCAACATAGCCGTCGACCTCGAAGCCATCCAACCCAAGTAGACAACGACAATCAAAAAGGACCCGGCGCTGGTGCGCCGGGTCCTTTTTTTTGTCGCCTCCGGCGGCCGGGGGAAGGGGGAAAGGAAACCCTTTGAAAAGGGCTTTCCTTTCCCCCTTCCCCCGGACCCCCATCCCCCTTTCCTTCCTAAACTTTTTGTTACCGCTTCGCGGGGGAATGAAACGGAGAAGCCTTCATAGGCTCCCCATCACTTCCAAAACAAACCCCCGCGATTTCGGGCGGAAAAAACGGCGTGCTTCTTCACGCGAAAAAGCACGCCGTCCGATCCGTTTTTTCCGCCCGAAATCGCCCACCGGCACGGCGGAAGGCGACCAAGGCCAAGCCTTCCGCCGCCGCACGCTTCCGAGCGCAGCGAGGCGATGGGGGTCCAGGGGGCCTTGCTCCCTGGCGGGTGCAGGGCAGCGCCCTGCCCGATCGCTGCTGTCCTCATCCGTAGGGCTCGAAGACTCGCCAACGGCTGAGGCTCGGAGACGCCCGCCCGGCGAGGGCCCGCCGGAGGCATCCCCTCCCCCGCCGCTCCGCTACTCCGCCCGCTTCGGCCAGCTGGCCTCGTCGAGCAGGAAGACGATATTCTTGTACGGCACCTTGCCGTGCAGGGACAGGCCGATCTCGCAGGTTCGCGAGGTGGAGTAGCCGATGGTGCAGCCGTCGAGCTGCTTGCGCAGGTCCTTGAGCGCGGCCTGGTTCAACTCGGGGTAGTTGAAGCCCCGGTCTCCGGCGAAGCCGCAGCAGAAGACCTCCTCGGGCACGACCACTTCGCGGGCGCACCGGCGGACCAGGGCCTCCATGGACTCGGCCAGGCCCATCTTGCGCGACGAGCAGGTTATGTGCAGGGCGACCTTGCGGTTGACAGGGGTGAACTCCAGCTTGTCGGCCAGGAACTGGACCGCGAACTCCACGGGCTCATAGAGCTTGAGGCCCTTGATGTGCTCCTTCATGCGGTACAGGCATGGGCTGGTGTCGCAGAGGATGGGCAGTTCGCCGCCGTTTGAAGCCGCGCGCAGGGCGCATTCAAGCTCCCGGAGCTTGGCGTCGCCCTGCTTGATGAACCCCTTGGATTCCCAGGGCTGGCCGCAGCACAGCTTGGTCATGTCGGCCGGGTAGACGACCTCGTAGCCCGCCTTGGCCAGCAGGCTCAGGGTGCGGTCGCGGATGGCGGTCTTGTCCGGGTCGCGCTTTTCCGGACCCATGTGCCGGGCCACGCAGCTGGGGAAGTAGACCACGCGGTTGCCGGTGGCCGGGGTCTTGAGACGCGCGGGCGTGGCGGCGCGGGGCATGGAGGTGTTCCAGCGGGGGACGTGCTTGCCCGTGCCCTTGTGCAGACCGCTTGCCACGGCGTCCATGATGCGGTCGCCGAGCACGTCCTGGGCCGCCCCGGCCACGCGCAGCGCGCCGGACACGGCGTGGATGGTCATGCCCGTGGTGTTGGCCGTGAAGGTGGCCGCGGCGTTGGCCCAGCGGCCGTGTCCCCAGGCGCGGTACTGCTTGATGAACTTGCCGGTGTCGATGGCCACGGGACAGCGGGCGGAGCACAGGCCGTCGGCCGCGCAGGTGGCTTCGCCGTCGTAGTCGTAGCTGTCGTGGAAGGCCCGCTTGGTCTCGGCCGCGTCGCCCGCCTGTTCCTGGCGGGAGATTTCGCGGTAGGCCACGATGCGTTGGCGCGGGGTCAGGGTCAGGGTGCGCGACGGACAGACCGGCTCGCAGAAGCCGCACTCGATGCAGCGGTCGACCATGTCGTCGGCCACGGGCAACGGCTTGAGGTCCTTGAGGTGGGCGCGCGGGTCGTCGTTGATGATCACGCCGGGGTTGAGCAGCCCCCTGGGGTCGAAGAGCGTTTTGATCTCGCGCATGAGGGCGAAGGCGTCGCGGCCCCATTCGAGTTCCACGAAATGGGCCATGTTCCGGCCGGTGCCGTGCTCGGCCTTGAGCGAACCCTGGTACTTGTTGGCGACCATGTCGGTGACGTCGTTCATGAACGCCTCGTAGCGGTCGATCTCGGCCTGCACGTTGAAGTCCTGGGTGAAGACGAAGTGCAGGTTGCCCTCCAGCGCGTGGCCGAAGATGATCGCCTTGTCGTAGCCGTGCTCGCGGAAGAGCTCCTGGAGGTCCAGAGCGCCGTCGGCCAGGGACTCGATGGGGAAGGCCACGTCCTCGATGATGACCGTGGTGCCCGCCTCGCGCACCGCGCCCACGGCCGGGAAGAGGCCCTTGCGCACGTTCCACAGCTTGCCGAACTCGGCCGGGATGTCCGTGAACTTGTGCGGTTCGAGCGGCTCGATGTCCTTGATGATCTCCTTGACGTCGGCGATTTTCTTCCGGAGTTCGTCGGCGGTCCCGGCGCGGACCTCGACCAACAGGGCGCAGGCGTCCGGGCCGAGCTTGTCGAGCCCTTCGGGCATGCCCGGCTTGTCCTGGACCGAGGCGATGGACGCGCGGTCCATGATCTCGGCGGCGGACACGGCCCCGCCGCGCAGGGCGGTGGCGGCCCGGCAGGCCGAGCGCACGTCCGGGAAACGCATCAGGGCCGAGGCCTTATGCGGGTGTTCGACCACGGTGTTGTAGACGACCTTGGAGATGAACGCGAGGGTCCCTTCGCTGCCCACCAGGAGGTGCTGCAGGATCTCGAACGGGTCCTCGAAGTCCACGATGGCGTTCAGGCTGTAGCCGGTGGTGTTCTTGATCTTGAACTTGTGGCGGATGCGCTCGGCCAGGGCCTGGTTTTCCAGGACCTTGGCGCGCATCCCGGACAGGCCGTCCAGGATATGCTTATGACTCCGGGCAAAGGCGTCGCGGCTTAAGGGATCGCCGGTGTCGAGCGTGGTGCCGTCCACCAGAACCAGCCGCATGGAGTGCAGGGTCTTGTAGGAGTTCTCGGCCACGCCGCAGCACATGCCCGAGGCGTTGTTGGCCACGATGCCGCCGATCTTGCAGGTGTCGATGGAGGCGGGATCCGGGCCGATCTTCTTGCCGTGCGGGGCCAGGTATTTGTTGGCTTGGCTGCCGATGATGCCCGGCTCCAATTCGATCTTGGCCGCGCCGTCGAAAATACGATAGTGCCGCCAGCCGTCGCCCAACCGGATGAGCACCGAGTCGCTGATGGCCTGGCCGGACAGGCTGGTCCCGGCCGCGCGGAAGGTCACGGGCACCTGATGGGCGTTGACCACGGCCAGAATGCGGATCACCTCGTCCTCGCTGTCCGTGTCGACCACGATCTTGGGGATGAGCCGGTAGAAACTGGCGTCCGTGCCGTAGGCCAGGGTGCGCAGGGGGTCGGTATAGACCCGGTCCTTGGGCAGGAAGGCCAGCAATTCCTTATGAATTTGATCATATGGGGCGGTGAGCATTCGATATCTCCTTGGTATGAAACCCGGGCCGGACGGCCCGAAGGAAAAACCTACCATGATTATCCTTATCACTACAACCCGGCGCCATTATTTTCCCTCCCGTTACGCAAAACGCACACCCGCGCCGAAGGCGCAATAGCGGGATGCAAGGGCGCGAGTCCTATCGCTGCTGTCGCCATCTCTAAAGCTCGAAGACTCGCTAAGGGCTGGGGCTGCCCGCCGGAGGCGAAATCATCTATTCATTGCCGCGCAGCGGCTTACCCTTCCTGATTTTTCCTCAAAAAAAGACCCCGGCCTAACAGCCGGGGTCCATTGTTAATCGTGACGCGAAAGCGGTCAGCGCAGTTGGCGGAAGACCTCCACGGCCTCGGCGGGCGGCGGGGTTTCCATGCGCCGGTAGCGGCGGCCGTCGCTGGTCCGCTCGACCATGTGGTGGTCGGCCAGCTCGCGCCTGAGCAAGGCGTGGTCCTCGAACAGGTGTTGCTGTTCGAGCAGTTCGCTGATCTCGCATTCGTTGTAGTCCCGGCGCGGCGCGATGCGGGACCACATGACCCACAGGCAGAGCAGCCGCTCGGAGTACTTCTTGGGCCAGCGCGTCAGGTAGCCCTGCTCGTCGAACAGGCGGACCACCTTCTTGACGCGTTTGAGGTTGACCTCGGCGGTCCGCGTCTCGGGCGGTTCCACGGCCTGACGGGCGTCGAACTCGGCCTTGAAGTGCTGGAAGTTGCGAAAGCCTTCGGCCTTGACGAGCATGTTGAGCATCTCGACATGGCCGGGCACGGTCTCGGCGTCCTGGAGCTTGCGCCGCAGGGTGCGCGCCAATGCGGAGACATCCCCCGCGTAAAAGGGCATGGGAACTTTGGACATGACATATCCTCGCTTGCGCGCCTGTCGCGGATAAGGGACTGCCGGTGGTCGCCGACTTCCGACCCGGCACGCTGCAAGGTGTCGAATGGAAAGGATATGATGGCAGGTTTAGCTCCCCGGAAACGGGGCGGCGACGCCTGGGTGAACTGCCGACCAAGCCCGTGTATACGCCGGATCGATACGGCGCGCAAGAGGGAGCGGCCTGTGCTTTTTCGGGAAAGTCAGGATAGGAAAGCCGCTGCGCGGCGGATGTTGGATGACTTCGCCTCCGGCGGGCAAGGACTCGCGCCCTTGCATCCCGCTATTGCGCCTTCGGCGCGAGCTTTTACCGCTTCGCGAGCGGAGTTGCTCCCTACTCCGGCTCGTCCTCCTGTTCTCTTTTGAGGACCGGGCAGCACATGCTCAAGGGTTCGAAGGTCTCGGTCTCGCGCATGTAGCTGAGCAGTTGGCCCGACTCCATCTCGAAATACCAGCCGTGCAGGCTGAGCTTGCCCGCGTCCACCCGCTCCTTGATCCAGGGAAAGGTCGTCAGATTGCGCACCGAGCGCAGGATGCCCGCCATCTCGCAGGCGGTGCAGGCCTTCTTGTTGACCTCGCCGAAGTGGTCCACGACCTCCTCGCGCACCGGACGCATGACCGACAGCCACTTGTACAAAAACTCGGTGTGCCGCACCTTGTCGTCGTGCATCAGAGCGTCGATGCCGCCACACAGGGAGTGGCCGAGCACGATGAGATGCTCCACCTTGAGGACTTGGACCGCGTACTCGATGGCCGAGGACACGCCGTGGAAACCCTCGTCGCTCTCGTACGGCGGGACGATGTTGGCCACGTTGCGGACCACGAAGATGTCGCCCGGCTCGCACTGCATGATGAACGACGGATCGGTCCGCGAATCGCTGCACGCGATGACCATGGTTGTCGGGTTCTGCCCCTTGAGCAAAATCTCGAACGGGGCGTCCTCACGGCTGAAATACTCTTTTCGGAAATTCCGGAAACCGGCAATGAACTTCTGTATGTCTTTCATGGGACTTTTCACCTCCTTGGATGTGGGCGGGAACCTGGCTCCCGTTCCTCTTCAAGTAGAGGATTTCCTTGCGGGAGGCAATGCGCCCCACCCCCCTTCCTGCGGATAAAAGCCCGTAAAAACAGGCGGGACACCGGCCGAAACCGGTGCCCCCCGAAAGCGTTCCTCCGGTGACCCGGGCTAGTCGTACGCCTTGCGCATGGCCTTGTCCGCCATGGCCGGGGCCAGGACGGTCAGCCACTGCTCGCCATCCCAGGACCCCAGGCGGGTATGGGTGTCGAAGTAGTTCTGCGGGATGGGATGGGTGCCGACAACCACCTCGATCCCGTAGCGGCCTTCCAAGAATTTCTTGAAAGTCTCGATGTGCGGGCACGGGGGATAGCCGACCAGCAGGCCGGTGGCCAGGTGGATGACCTGGACCCCATTCTTGACCATCTCGTCGCCCAGATACTCCACGTTACCGCCCGGACAGCCCGCGCAGGTGGTGTAGCCGACCAGTTGCACGTCCTTTCCCTCGTAACGGGAGAACGCGCCTTCACGATTATTCAGCGCCCGCAGGCATTTGCCCCCGGCGCAACGCCGATAGCGGTCGCATATGACGATGCCGATCTTGGTTGGATTGCTCATGGCAACTCCTTTGGCCGGGTGCGCCGGCCAGGGTTTCGGACAGGACTCCGCCAGGAGAAAGGGGAAATTTCGTCATGAAGAGGGACTACTCGACCAGCTCGACTCCGGCCCGCTCGGCCACGCCGCGCACGTGCTTCTCCATGGCCTTGTGCGCTTCCGCCGAACGTCCGGCCATTATGTGGCCCATGATCTCCTCGTGCTCGCGCACCGTGTCGTGCACGCTGTCGTCCAGAACCAGCGGGAGCGTCTGGCTCTCGAAGAATATGCCCAGAAACGGAGTGATGGCCTCGGTGAAAAACCGGTTGTTGGCCGCCTCGATCATATGGGAATGGAAGGCGAAGTCGAGCCGGGAGAACTCGGTCAGGTCCCGGGACTCCAGGGCCGTGCGCATGGCCGCCACGACCACTCCCATGTCGTGCTTCTGGGCCGCCGTGGCGTTGACCGCCACCAGCCCGGCGATGGCCGGTTCGATGGCGTAGCGGAACTGGTACATCTGGGATTCGCGGCCGGACAGGACCGAAGGATTGGCCATCGCGCGGGGCGTGCCGACGCCCGCGCCCGCCATTGCGCCGTCCAACAGGAACGCCCCCTTGCCGGGCTTGATCTCCACCCGGCCCATGGTCTCCAAGGCCACCAGCGCCTCGCGCACCGTGGGCCTGCTGAAACCCAGCTCCTCGGCCAGGGTCCGCTGGGAGGGCAACTGGAAACCGCCGGGCCAACCGTTTTCGGCGATCATAGTCTGAATGCTCTCGACCGCCTCGTCCGACCGCGACATGCGACCGGCCCCCTTTACATATGATGCGCTCATACCCTTATCGACCTTTCCTGAACCGAAACTACATTCTCGTACGGGCCGGACCGTCCGGCCAACTGGTCTTACCAGCTCTCGATTCAATCTAAACCACAGCCCGCCGCTTTTTGTCCACTTATTTTTTTGAGGCACATTTTTGTACTGTTTACGTCTTGTTTTAACTATTTTGTAAATTTTGAAAGAATTTCACGGAGATTAATTTTTAACATTGACAATATCCGCAATCTGTACCACCACGGATTTACCGGTCTGACCTGATGGTCAAAACGGTTTACCACTGAACGCATTCAACCGGAGAGAAGAGAGAGATGAAAACCGCAATCCGCATCTGCCGCACGCTGGCGCTGGCCCTGGCCCTGGCCATGGTCCTGCTGGCCGCCCCGGCCCTGGCCGCCGACGGCGCCCTGACCCGCATCAAGGCTGCCGGCGTCCTCAAGGTCGCCGTTCCCCAGGATTTCCCGCCGTTCGGCTCCGTGGGCCCGGACATGCAGCCCATCGGCTACGACATCGACATGGCCCGGCTGATCGCCTCCAAGCTCGGCGTCAAGACCGAGCTGGTCCCGGTGACCAGCACCAACCGCATCCCCTACCTGACCACCGGCAAGGTGGACCTGGTCATCTCCTCGCTGGGCAAGAACCCCAAGCGCGCGGCGGTGATCGACTTCTCCGAGGCCTACGCGCCCTTCTTCAACGGCGTGTTCGGCACGGCCGACGAGAAGGTCGGCGGCGCGGCCGACCTGGCCGACAAGACCGTGGCCGTGACCCGCGGCTCCATCGAGGATCTGGAGCTGACCAAGATCGCGCCCGAATCCACGACCATCAAGCGGTTCGAGGACAACAGCTCGACCATCTCCGCCTACCAGTCCGGCCAGGTGGACCTGGTCGCCACCGGCAATGTGGTGGCCGCCTCCATCAACGACAAGAAGCCGGCCAAGCCGCTGCTGACCAAGTTCATGATCAAGAATTCGCCCTGCTACGTGGGCCTGAACAAGGAAGAGCCCGAGCTCATGGCCGAGGTCAACGCCATAATCGAGAGCGCCAAGAAGGACGGCTCCCTCGGCGCCATCGCCGAGAAGTGGCTGCACAACCCCCTGCCCGCCAACCTGTAGAAATCCACGGGGCGGGAGGGTCACCCTCCCGCCCCGCCAAGGCCCAGCATGTCGTACCAGTTTTCCATAGAGCCCATCCTGAACAACTGGCCGTTGTTCGTCGAAGGGGCGCTGTCCACCCTCCTGCTGACCGTGGCCGGTTCGGCCGTGGGCATCGCGGCCGGGGTCCTCGGAGCCGTGTCCCGGGCCTGGCGGCTGCGCTTCCTCTGCCCGGTCTACACGGTTTACGTGGAGTGCGTGCGCAACACGCCCTTCCTGGTCCAGCTCTATTTCATCTTCTTCGGCCTGCCCGCCATGGGCGTCAGGCTGAACGGCTGGGAGGCCTCGTTCCTGGCCATGGCCCTGAACCTGGGGGCCTATTCCACCGAGATCATCCGGGCGGGCGTCATGTCCATCCCGCGCGGCCAGATCGAGGCCGCCGAGTCCCTGGCCCTGAGCCGTCTGCAGACCTTCCGCTTCGTGATCCTGCGGCCCGCCCTGAAGAACGTCTGGCCCGCCCTGTGCAGCCAGGTCATCATCGTCATGCTCGGCTCGTCCGTGTGCTCCCAGGTGGCCGCCCAGGAGCTGACCTACGTGGCCAACCTGCTCCAGTCCCGGACCTTCCGCGCCTTTGAGATCTACGCCTTCAGCACGTTCATGTACCTGCTGCTGGCGATCCTGGTCCGCCGCGCCCTCCACGCCCTCGGACACCGGTTCATCGACGGGAGGCGGGCATGATCGAGTTCACCCTCTGGGACATCGTCCGCCACCTGCTCACGGGCGGGGCCTGGACCGTGGGATTGTCCCTGCTCGCCTTTGTCTCGGGCGGGCTGGTCGGCCTGATGATCCTGGTCGCGCGCCTCTCCCCCCGCCCGCTCACTTCGAAGCTGGCCCGGGGCTACATCGAATTTTTCCAGGACACCCCGCTGCTCATGCAGCTCTTCCTGATCTTCTTCGGCATCGGCCTGCTCGGCTTCGACATCTCGCCGTTCATCACCGCCGCCCTGGGCCTGACCCTGTTCACCAGCGCCTACCTGGCCGAGATCTGGCGCGGCTGCGTCGAGTCCATCGCCAAGGGCCAGTGGGAGGCCGGGGAGAGCCTGGCCCTGACCCGCTGGCAGCAGATGCGCTTCGTCATCCTGCCCCAGGCCGTGCGCATCGCCGTGCCCCCGACCGTGGGATTCTCGGTCCAGGTGGTCAAGGGCACGGCCGTCACATCGATCATCGGCTTCATGGAAATCACCAAGACCGGTTCCATGATCTCCAACGCGACCTTCCGCCCGCTGCTTGTCTACGGGCTGGTGGCCGCCGGATATTTCATCATCTGCTTCCCGCTGTCGGCCCTGGCCCGGCGGGTGGAAAGGAGGCTCCATGGCGCTTGTGGCCGCTGAGGGCATTCATAAGAGTTTCGGGGATAACGAGGTGCTCAAGGGCGTCGATCTCAAGGTCGGCGAGGGCGAGGTCGTGGCCATCATCGGCCGCAGCGGGTCCGGCAAGTCCACCCTGCTGCGCATCATCAACGGCCTGGAGTCCTTCGACGACGGCATCCTGATCATCGACGGAGACCGCCGCACCGGCATGGAGCGCGACCTGCGCGACCTGCGCCTCAAGGTGGGCATGGTCTTCCAGCAGTTCAACCTGTTCCCCCACCTGACGGCCGGGGAAAACGTCATGCTCGCCCCCCGGCAGGTCAAGAAGGCCGGCAAGGCCGAGGCCGCCGAACTGGCCCGCGAGATGCTCACCCGCGTCGGCCTGGGCGACAAGTTCGACGCCTACCCGGACCAGCTGTCCGGCGGGCAGCAGCAGCGCGTGGCCATCGCCCGGTCCCTGGCCATGCGGCCCAAGGTCCTGCTCTGCGACGAGATCACCTCGGCGCTCGACCCCGAGCTGGTGGGCGAGGTCCTGGAGGTGGTCCGGGGGCTGGCCGAGGCGGGCATGACATTGATCATGGTCACCCACGAGATGCGTTTCGCCCGCGAGGTCGGCGACAAGCTCATCTTCATGCACCAGGGCAAGGTCCACGAGCAGGGCGACCCCAGGGCGCTCTTTGCCGAGCCGTCCACCCCGGAGCTGGCCTCGTTCATCCGGGCCATCGACTGATTTTTCGCACGCAAGGACCAGGCACCCAAGGCAAGTGGAAAGCGGCGACAACACTGAAACAACGGCGAACCATCATGGCTGACATCGGAAAAGTGGAACTGTCCGCAGTGGGCAAATATTACGGCGAGGTCGAAGCGCTCAAGAACATCGAACTGACCGTCCGGGCGGGCGAGTACTGCTGCCTGCTCGGTCCCAGCGGGTGCGGCAAGTCCACGGCCGTGCGCATGATCTCCGGGCACGAGGACGTGACCAGCGGCGACATCCTCCTGGACAACCGCAACATCACCAACCACCCGCCCGCCAAGCGCAAGACCGCGCTCATGTTCCAGAACTACGCCCTGTTCCCGCACCTGTCCTGCGTGGACAACGTGGCCTTCAGCCTGAAGCTCAAGGGCGAGCCCAGGAAGAGCCGCCGCGCCCAGGCCATGGAATATCTCGAACTGGTCCACATGGACGGGTTCGCCAAGGTCAGGCCGGACCAGCTGTCCGGCGGCCAGCAGCAGCGCGTGGCCCTGGCCCGGGCGCTGATCACCAAGCCCTCGGTCATCCTCCTGGACGAGCCCCTGTCCGCCCTGGATCCCTTCCTGCGCGTGCAGATGCGCAAGGAGCTCAAGAACATCCAGGAGGAACTGGGCATGACCTTCATCCACGTGACCCACTCCCAGGAAGAGGCCTTCGCCCTGGCCGACAAGGTCGTGGTCATGGCCGACGGCGGCATCCGGCAGGTGGGCACCCCGCGCCAGGTCTTCCAGTCCCCGGTCTCCCCCTTCGTGGCCGGGTTCATCGGCGGCCACAACATCTTCGAGGGCGAGTTTGCGGCCCAGTCCGAGGGGCACCGGCTGACCGTGGAAGGGGCCCGCGCCGAGCGGTGCTGCGACCTGCCCAATCTTCATGGCTCCGGGACCTACGGTTTTTCCGTGCGCACCGACCGCGTCCGCCTGGCGGGCGAGGGCCGCGACGCCACGGACGTGACCGTGCCCGCGACCATCGCCATGGCCGAATACCAGGGTACCCACGTGGTCCTGCACTGCCGGACCGAATCGGGCCGGACCGTCCAGGTCTGCGAGCCCGACGACCGATATTTTGCCGACACGCCCGCACCCGGGGATCGGGTTACCCTGGGCTGGGACTGTGCCGACATGAACGTATTTCCCTCTCAAGGCGGGAAAGGCGAAACCAGTAACTGACACAGGAGAGAGAGTCATGGTTAAGGAAACAAAGAAAGACGGCAAGATGAGCCGCAGGAGCTTCCTGGGCAAGGCGGCGGCAGCCACCGCCGCCGTGGCGGCCGCGCCGGTCATCACCGGCTTCCCCACGGTCTGGGCCCAGAACATCAAGAACATCAAGCTGCGCCAGTTCGGCACGGGCACGGCCAGCGTCAACGCCATCGCCGAGAAGGTCAAGGCGGACCTCGGCTTCACCATCGAAATGACCGCGCTCGACTCCGACGCCGTGGTCCAGCGCGCGGTGACCCAGCCCAAGTCCTACGATATCGCGGACATCGAGTACTGGGTCTGCAAGAAGGTCTACCCCAGCGGCGTGATCCAGCCCATGGACACCTCCAAGATCAAGCTCTACGACAAGATTTCCCCGCTCTTCAAGACCGGCCAGCTGACCCCGGGCGCCGCCATCGCCCAGGGCACGGCCCCGCACACCGTGGGCTTCGTGGAAAAGAACGAGGACACCGTCTTCGCCAAGCGCGAGACCCGGTGGATGACCCTGATCCCGACCATCTACAACGCCGACACCCTGGGCATCCGCCCGGACCTGGTGGGCCGCCCCATCAACAACTGGCGCGACATCATGGACCCGGCCTTCAAGGGCAAGACCTCCATCCTGAACATCCCGTCCATCGGCATCATGGACGCGGCCATGATCTGCGAGTCCATGGGCGTCATCAAGTACGGCGACAAGGGCAACATGACCCGCGATGAGATCGACAAGACCATCGAGGTCCTCAAGAAGGCCAAGAAGGAAGGCCAGTTCCGCGCCTTCTGGAAGTCCTTTGACGAGTCCGTCAACCTGATGTCCTCGGGCGAGGTCGTCATCCAGTCCATGTGGTCCCCGGCCGTGGCCGCGGTCCGCGCCAAGGGCATTCCCTGCAAGTACCAGCCTCTTGAGGAAGGCTACCGCGCCTGGGGTGGCGGCCTGGGCATCGCCCGCCACCTGACCGGCCTGGAGCTCGAGGCCGCCTACGAGTACTTCAACTGGTACATCTCCGGCTGGGCCGGCGCATACCTGAACCGCCAGGGCTACTACAGCGCGGCTCCGGAAACCTCCAAGCAGTACATGTCCGAAAACGAATGGAACTACTGGATGGAAGGCAAGGCGGCCACCGCCGACATCGTCAGCCCCGAGGGCGTGACCATGGAGAAGAAGGGCGCTGTCCGCGACGGCGGCTCCTACGACGAACGCATGGGCCACGTGGCCTGCTGGAACTCGGTCATGGACGAGAACAAGTACATGATCCGCAAGTGGAACGAGTTCATCGCCTCCTAGAACGAAATCAACGCGGCGGCTCCCCGGCCATCCGGGGAGCCGCCCCAACACGGGCCGCACCATGACGCAATCCCGCTTTTCCTATCTCCAGGCGTTCCCGCTGTTCGCCATCATGCTGGTCTTCCTGGTCATCCCCACCGTGATGATCGTGGCGGTCAGCTTCTGGGACTACAACGCCTTCTCGATCATCCCGGACTTCATCTGGGACAACTACGACTTCCTGCTGACCTCGCCGGTCACCTGGCGGGCCTACGGCACGACCTTCTTCTACGCCCTGACCTCCTGGGCCCTGACGCTGGTCATCGGCTTCACCGCCGCCTACTACATGGCCTTCCACCTGCGCACCACCAAGTCCCAGACCATCTGCTTCCTGCTGGCGACCATTCCGTTTCTGACGTCCAACATCATCCGGATGATCTCGTGGATTCCCCTGCTCGGGCGCAACGGGCTGGTCAACCAGGCCCTGCTGTCCATGGGGCTGATCGACAATCCACTGGAATTTCTGCTCTATTCCGATTTTTCGGTGATCCTGGCCTTTGTCCACCTGTACACGCTGTTCATGGTCGTGCCCATCTTCAACTCCATGATGCGCATCGACCGCAAGCTGATCGAGGCGGCCATCGACGCCGGGGCCTCGCCCCTGCAGGTCCTGACCCAGGTGATCATCCCCCTGTCCAAGTCCGGGATCACCATCGGGACCATCTTCGTCTTCACCCTGGTCATGGGCGACTTCATCACCGTGCGCCTCATGTCCGGCGGGCTGTCCGCCTCGGTGGGCGTGCTCATCTACAACGAGATCACCCTGCTGCAGTATCCGGCGGCGGCCGCCGGGGCCGTGACCCTGCTGCTCACGGTCCTGATGATGCTCGCCATCCTCTTCCGTTTCGCCAACATCCGCGAAGACCTCTAAGGCGCAAGGGAGCGTATCATGAACACCACCGGCAAACGGCCGAAGAGCTTCTACTTCCTGTCCGCGTTCTTCGCCCTGTTCATCCTTTTCCTGTACGGCCCCACCCTGACCATCGGCATATTGTCCTTCCAGGGGCCGTCCGGCGGGCTGACCTTTCCCATGAACGGCATGTCCCTGCACTGGTATTTCAAGCTGTTCGAAACGCAGGCCGTGGGCGACTTCGGCGGGTCCCTGACCCGCTCCCTGCTCCTGGCCCTGGCGGTCATGGTCACCACCGTGGTCGTCTCGCTCTCGGCGGGCATGGCCTTCCGCAAAAAATTCAGGGGCAGCGGCGTGCTCTTCTACCTGACCGTGGTCAGCCTGATCATCCCGTCCATCCTGATCAGCCTGGGCATCGGCCTGCTCTTCAACCAGGCGGGCGTGGAGCCCACCTGGTACGGCTCGGCGTTCGGCGCGCACCTGACCTGGACCCTGCCCTTCGGGCTGCTGATCATGTTCGCGGTCTTCAACCGGTTCGACAAATCCTTCGAGGCCGCGGCCACGGACATGTGCGCTACCCCGTTCCAGACCTTGCGCTTCGTGGTCATCCCGCTGATACTGCCGAGCCTGGTGGGCGTGGGGTTGTTCGGCTTCACCCTGTCCTATGACGAGTTCGCCCGCACGATCATGACCTCGGGCTCGCAGAACACCCTGCCGCTGGAGATCTTCGGCATGACCACCAACGTGACCACGCCCGTGCTCTACGCGCTCGGCACCCTGACCACGCTCATCTCGTTCGTGGCCATTGTCGGCACCCTGGTCGCCCTCAGCCTGCTCAAGCGCCGCCGCAACCGCATCCAGGCCGGGTAAAGGATATCCCCATGCGCATCCTGCTCATCAACCCCAATTCCAGCCCGGCCATGACCCGGACCATCGCGGACGCTGGCAAGGCCGTGGCCGCGCCCGGCACCGAAATCGTGGGCATCCGCCCCCCCGGCGCGCCCCTGTCCATCGAAGGGCATTCGGACGGCGTGCTCGCCGCCTTCCACACCCTCAAGCTGGTGGAAGAGAGCGGCCCGGCGGACGGTTACGTACTGGCCTGTTTCGACGACACGGGCGTGGACGCTGTGCGCGAACGGGTCGCCGGACCAACGCTTGGCATCGGCGAGGCCGCCATGCACGCGGCCACCATGCTCGCCTGCCGCTTCTCCATCCTGACCTCCCTGGAGCGGTCCGTGCCCATCCTCGAAGACAACGCGGCCCGCTACGGATTGGCCGCCCGCTGCCGGGGCGTGCACGCCGCGCAGCTGCCGGTCCTGGCCTTCGAGGACGGCGAATCCGCCTACGCGATCCTGCGCGACGCGGCCCGCGAGGTCCTGAAAAGGGACCGCTCCGACGCCCTGGTCCTGGGCTGCGGCGGCATGGCCCATCTGGCCCCGCGCCTGGCCGAGGAACTCGGCGCGCCCGTGGTCGAGGGCGTGGCCTGCGCAATCAAGTTCGTGGAATCCCTCGTCTCCCTGAACCTCAGGACGAGCAAGACCGGCGGGTACGCATACCCCCTGGCCAAAACCCCGGTATCCGGCGGAGAACATCATGTTTGATCTCGTGCTCGAAAACGTCCGCCTGGTCCTTGAGGACGCCACCCGCGACTGCGTCATCGGTATCCGCGACGGCGAAGTGGCCCGTATCGCGGCCCCCGGTACACGGTTTGAAGGCGTACAGGTCCTTGACTGCGCGGGCAAGCTGATCATGCCCGGGTTCATCGACCTACACGTGCATTTCAACGAGCCGGGACTGACCCGGCGCGAGGACTATTTCACCGGCTCCTCCTCTGCGGCGGCCGGGGGCGTGACCCTGTTCGCGGACATGCCCCTGTCCAACGAGCCGTATACCCTTTCCGAGACCGACGTGCGCGACAAGTTCGAGCGCGCGGCCAGGGGCTCGGTGGTGGACTACGCGATCTGGGCCGGGCTGGTGGAGGACAACGTGGACCGGATGGACCCCATGGCCGGGGCCGGGGCCTACGGCTTCAAGATGTTCACCTGCGACGCCGGGGACGGCTTCCCCATGCCCGCGCCGGAGACCATGCAACGCGGCTTTTCCGAAGCCCGTCGGCTTGGCTCCTTTGTGGGCGTGCACTGCGAGGACCAGACGGTCATGGACCGCATCGCGGGCCAAGACCACGGCGGCGAGGACGAGATTTCCCGCTTCCTGGCCATCCACTGCCCGGAGGCCGAGATCGAGGCCACGAAGCATGTCATCGGCCTGTGCGAGGAGACCGGCGGCCACCTGCACGTCTGCCACGCCAGCCTGCCCGAGGTGGTGGACATGGTCGCCGAGGCCAGGAAGCGCGGCGCGCCGGTCACCGTGGAGACCTGCCCGCAGTACCTGCTGTGCACCACCGACGACCTGCGCGCCATCGGCGGTCGGCTGAAGTGCACCCCGCCCGTGCGCTCGGCCGACGACGTGGAAGGCATGTGGCGACGCATCGAGGAGGGGGCCGTGGACTTCATCGGCACGGACCACTCGCCCGCCGAGACCTTCGAAAAGGAGCGCGACTCCTTCAACCGGTGCTGGGGCGGCATCAACGGGGTCCAGTTCCTCTTCCCCCTGCTGCACACCGAGGGCGTGGTCCGGCGCGGGCTCTCCCCCGAGCTCCTGGTCCGGCTGTACAGCGCCGCACCCGCGCGGTTCATCGGCCAGTATCCGCGCAAGGGCACGCTTGAAGAGGGCAGCGAGGCGACTTTCGTGATCTTCGACCCCGAGGCCGAATGGACCATCCGGGCCGAGGATCTTCTGACCAAGCACAGGCAGACCCCCTATGCCGGATTGTCCTGCACCGGCCGCGTGGAACAGACGTGGCTGCGGGGCGAGATGGTCTGCCGATTCGATTCCGATACGGGCAAGCACCGGCCGACCGGCCGCGCCGGTTCCGGCAAACCGGTGATCCCCGTGAACAACAAAGGGAAATGACCAATGACCAAGGCGAATTTGAAAACCGACCCCGCGCGGCTTGAACGGTTCCTGACCGAGATCGCCGCCTTCGGGGCGACCAGGAACAACGGCGTGACCCGCCTGGCCCTGAGCGACGAGGACCGGGACGCCCGCAATCAGCTCAAGGCGTGGTTCGAGGCCGCGGGCTGCGAGACGAAGATCGACCGCATGGGCAACATGTTCTTTGTCCGGCCCGGCAAGAACCGCGACCTGCCGCCGGTCCTGACCGGCTCCCACTGCGACTCCCAGCCGCAGGGCGGGCGCTTCGACGGCATCCTCGGCATCATCGGCGGGCTGGAGGCGGTCTGCGCCCTGAACGACGCGGGCGTGACCCTTGAGCGCGACCTGATCGTGGTCAACTGGACCAACGAGGAAGGCAGCCGCTTCACCCCGGGCACCACCGGTTCCGGCGTGTTCGCGGGCAAGCTCGACCGCGACGAGATGTACGGACTGACCGACCGCGAGGGGCTGACCTTCGGCGGGGAGCTTGAGCGCATCGGCTACAAGGGCGCGGAGGACTTCGACCCCGGGCCGCTGCACGCCAACTTCGAGTACCACATCGAGCAGGGCCCGGTCCTGGAGCGCCAGGGGAAGACCATCGGCGTGCCCAAGGGCATCGTCTGCCTGCGCTGGTACGACGTGGAGATAACCGGCGTGCCCAACCACGCCGGGCCCACGCCCATGAACGAGCGCAAGGACGCGGTCTACGCCTTTGCCCGCATGGCCTCGGATATCTTTGAGATCGGCCTGGCCTCGGACAACGTGGTGGCCACCGTGGGCGAGGTCCATCCCTCCCCCAACTCGCGAAACGTCATCGCCGGGAACCTCCACTTCACCATCGACGTGCGCGGCTGGGACGAGAGCGAGACCGACCGCGTCTGCGCGGACATCGAAAAGGCCATCCGCACCCACGCCGAGGTCACCGGGACCAGCGTGGACATCCGCAAGACCTGGGAGGTGGAGCGCGCGCCCTTCAACCAGGCCCTGGTCTCCATGATCCACGAGACCGCCGGGGAGTTGGGCCTGCCCGCCCTGGACATGGTCTCAGGCGCGTCCCACGACACCGTGTACATCAACCAGTTCGCGCCCAGCGCCATGATCTTCGTGCCCTCCATCGGGGGCCGGAGCCATGCCGAGGTGGAGGAAACCTCCTGGGCGGACTGCGCGGCCGGAGCCGACGTGCTCCTGAACTGCATTATCAAGACCTGCAACGACCCGGAAGGCGCGGAATACGCCTAGGCGTCCCCGCACCGGACAAGACAGCAGCCAGAAAAAAGGAACAACCATGAGCGACATCGAATTCGAGAAAATCTACCGTGACGAAGACGTGGACCTGTCCGTGCTGGACGGCAAGACCGTGGCCATCATCGGCTACGGCAGCCAGGGCCGCGCCCAATCCATGAACATGCGCGAGTCCGGCGTGAAGATCATCGTGGGCGCGGGCGACCGCACCCGCCACTCCAGCTGGGACAAGGCCGAGGCCGACGGCTTTACGGTCTACTCCATCGAGGAGGCCGTGGACAAGGCGGACATCGTCCACATCCTGCTCCAGGATCCGGCCCAGCCTTCCGTCTACTACGAGTCCATCCACAAGCATCTCAAGCCCGGCCAGACCCTGAGCTTCGCCCACGGCTTCGCCATCCTCTACGGGACCATCAAGCCGCCCAAGGACGTGGACGTGGTCCTGTTCGTGCCCAACGGCCCCGGCCCGGTCACCCGCCAGAAGTTCAAGGACGGCTCCGGCATCTGGGGCTGCGTGTCCGTGGACCAGGACGTCAGCGGACAGGCGAAGGAGACCGCCCTGGCCATCTCCAAGGCCGTGGGCTCCACCCGCGTGGGCGTGGTGGACATGACCTTCCAGCACGAGACCGAGGGCGACAACTACGAGGAGCAGGTCCTGTACGGCGGGACCATCCACCTCATGCGGACCATGTTCAACATCATGGTCAAGAACGGCTATCCCCGCTCCTTCGCCTACGCCAAGGCGATCCGCTCCATCCGGTCCATCATCGACGACATCGACGCCGTGGGCATCGAGGCCTACCTGACCTCCCGGGCCAGCCGGACCTGCGAGTTCGCCGTGCGCCACAGCGGCCCGCGCGTGATCAACGAGCAGGCCATGGAGGAGATCTTCGAGGAGACCGAGCGCGGCATCTTCGCCCGCAACTGGCTCCAGGAATTCTCCCTGGGCATGCCCACCCTGAACCGCATGCGCCGCACCTGGGCGGATTCGGACATGGAAAAGACCGGAAAAATCTGGCGCGACAAGTTCGGAAAGTAGTACACCTCCCCACACCGAGGCGCGGGGGGAACGACCTCTCCTCCGCGTCCCGGCCTTGAACCAAGCAGGCCGAACGCAACAAGGACAACCACCATGCCTTATCCCGAAGGCTTCCTGAAAAACCGCTCCGAGTACGTGCCCGGCAAGTACGCGGTCATCACCACCGAGGGCCGGGTCATCAACGTCGTGCCGGGCATCGAGGACTGCGCCCTGTCCATTGTGGCCTCGCCCAAGCTCGGGGCCAACTTCGTGCAGATGGTCGGCGCCGTGTCCACCGAGGGCAGGACGACCATGCCCTACGGCCAGGCCGAGAACATCGAGACCCTGCTCTTCGTCATGTCCGGCGAGGGCACGCTCAAGGCCACCGTGGACGGCAAGACCGCCACCCTGTCCGCGGGCGGCTACATCTACGCGCCTCCGGGCAAGGGCATTTCCTTCGCCTCCTCGGGCGACGCGCCAGTGGAGATCCTGCTCTACAAGCAGCGCTTCATCCCCCACCCGGACCCGGCGGTCCAGGCTCCGTGGATGGTCACCGGCTCCATCCGCGACATCGACGAGAGCCTGTACGACTCCATGGAAAACGTGTTCGTGCGCGATCTTCTGCCCGTGGACCAGGCATTCGACATGAACTTCCACACCCTGGCCTTCCTGCCCGGCGGCTGCCATCCCTTCGTGGAGACCCACGTGCAGGAGCACGGCATGTACATCTACCAGGGCGAAGGGCTGTACCTGCTCGATGAGAAATGGCTGCCCGTCCAGTCCGGCGACTTCATCTGGATCGCCCCGTTCTGCAAGCAGGCGTGCTACGGCATCGGCCGCGAGCGCATGGAGTACATCTACTCCAAGGACTGCCACCGCGACGAAGCCATCTGACCCGACAATCCTCCTCTTTGGGGCCGCACGGCGCATCCCGCGCCGTGCGGCCTTTTCTCGTCCAGCGAATGGAAAACCGCGTGAGCCTCTTTACGGCACGGGCCATGCAGGGTAGTTGGTCCAGCAATGAACCGGAGCAAAAGGATGGGCCGCACCATGGAATCCGCTATTCACCATATCGCCTGCGTCGCCTCGGACACACACGCCGCCCAGGAACGTTTCGCCGTCCTGAAGGAACGCTATGCCCTGGTCCCGGTGGACGAGGCCGACGCCCTGGTGGCCCTGGGCGGGGACGGGTTCATGCTCCGGACCGTGCACGAGTATCTGGACCGGAAACTGCCCATCTACGGCATGAACTGCGGAACCATCGGCTTTCTGCTCAACCAGTTCAACCCGGACAACCTCATCGAACGGATCAACGCGGCCCAGGAGCACCTCCTGAACCCGCTGGCCATGACCGCCATCACCCTGGAGGGCGACCGCGTCTCGGCCCTGGCCTTCAACGAGGTGGCCATGCTGCGCACCTCCCAGCAGTCGGCCCATATCCGGCTGTTCATCAACGGCCGCAAGCGGCTGGACAACCTGGTCTGCGACGGGGTCATGGTCGCCACTCCGGCGGGCTCCACGGCCTACAACCTGTCCGCCCACGGTCCGATCATCCCGCTGGGGTCCAACGTCATGGCCCTGACCCCCATCTGCCCCTTCCGGCCCCGGCGCTGGTCCGGGGCCCTGCTGCCCAACACCGCCAGCGTGGAGTTCGACATCCTCTGGCCGGGGCTGCGGCCGGTCAGCGCCACCGCCGACTTCCTGGAGGTCCGCGACGTGGCCCACATCCAGGTCCGCGAGGACCACGCGCGCCCGGCGCGCATCCTGTTCGCCCCGGACCACTCCCTGGAGGAGCGCATCTTCAACGAGCAGTTCATCCACTGACGGCGACATGCGTTTGAACGGGAACAACTGCACCCTCGCCGCCGTACTGATCGGCGGGCTGTTCACCTCCCTCGGGGTGGGCCTGTTCGCCTTCACCATCCCGCTGCTCAGCCTGGACGACCGGGTCAGCGGCGCGTGGCTGGGCTCCGCGTTCGCCGGGTACTACCTGGCCAAGCTGCTGGTCTCGCCCCTGTCCGGCATGGCCGCCGACCGGTTCGGGCCCAAGCCGGTCCTGGCCCTGGCCTCGGCTTTGGGCTGCGTCATCCCCCTGGCCTATTTCGCGGCCCCTAGCCTGACCACCCTGTACGCGGTGCAGGTGGCCATGGGCATGGTCACCGGCCTGGTCCGGCCCGTGGGGCTGGCCGCCCTGGGCGGCTCGGCCGAAGGACCGTCCCTGTCGCGCCGGTTCGCGGTCCACGCCGCCCTGTTCAACGCGGCCGCCTTTGCCGGGCCCATCCTCGGCAGCCTGCTTTACACCACCGGGGTCATGGGGCCGGTCCTCATCGGCCTGTCCCTCTGCCTGGGGCTGGCCCTGGCCGCCACCTTCCTGCTCATGCCGCGCGAGGCGGCCACCAGCCGCCCGGCACCGCCCAAGGCCGGGCCGGCCGGTTCCCGGGGACGCGCCGCCGCCCTGCTCCTGGCCATCGGCGGGCGCAGCCTGGGCATCGGGCTGACCACCGCCTTCTACCCCCTCGTCCTGGCCGAGACCTTGGGCCGCCACGGGCCGGTCATCGCGGCCACCTTCGCCGCGCCCGGCCTGGCCACCTTCCTGGGGCTGCTGCTCACGGGCCGGTTCGGCGGCAAGAGCCCGGACATGGACCGCGTGGTCTTGGGCATGCTGGTCAGCGCGGGCGCGCTCTACGCCCTGGGCGAGTGCCGTTTGCTCTGGCAGTTCGCCACCTTCGGCGTGCTCCTCGGCCTGGGCGCGGCCCTGTCCATCCCGGCCTCCATGTATTTCGCCTCCACCCTGAGCCGCAGGCAGGGCGCGGTCTTCGGCGCGGCCAACCTCGCCTCCGGGCTCGGCTTCCTGCTGGGGCCTCTGCTCGGCGGGGCCGTAGTCCACACCCTGCATTCCCCGGCGCCGGGGCTCAGGATCGCGGCCCTGATCGGCGCGCTCTGCTGCCTGCCCCTGCTGGCCCATGTCTTCCGCGACCAGTTCCACTGGGGCGACGGCCTGGCCTGGACCGCCACCGGGCTGGCCGCCGGACTCCTCGGCCTGATGCTCGTCCTGAACCTGTCCCCGACCCTGCGCATGGAGGCCCACGAGGACGATCTCTACCGCTTCACCGACGTGGCCATGGGCACGGTGGTCAAGCTGACCATCGAGGCCCCGAGCCGCAAGTCCGCCACCCAGGCGGCCCGCCGGACCATGACCGCCATGCGCGCCCTGCAGCAGGACTTCGACCACCGCAACCCGCGCGGCTCCATCGGACGGATCAACCGCGCGGCCGGGCACGCCTGGGTCAAGGTCACGCCGCGCGCCTTCGCCCTGCTCGACCGGGCGCTCAAGTTCAGCGCGGCCACGGGCGGCATCTTCGACCCCACGGTGGGGGCCCTGACCACCTCGCCCTTCTACTACGCCATGGACGAGTCCGTGGCCCGGGCCAAGTCCGGGCTGGTGGACTTCCGCATGGTCCTCATGGACCGGCCCGGCGATCGGGTGCGGCTCAAGAGGGAGGGCATGGCCCTGGACCTCGGCGGCATCGCCAAGGGGGCCATCGTGGACGCGGCCGTGGCCCTGCTGCAAAAGCACGGCGTGCAATCCGGCATCGTCGAGGCCGGGGGCGACTTCCGCTGCTTCGGCGACCGCGACTGGCACGTGGGCGTCCGCCACCCCCGCAACGACGCCGTGTTCCAGACGATCACCATCCGCGACAGGAGCGTGTGCGGCTCGGGCGACTATCGCCAGTTCG
Source organism: Pseudodesulfovibrio sp. lm2024 (assembly GCF_051175575.1). NCBI lineage: Bacteria > Pseudomonadati > Thermodesulfobacteriota > Desulfovibrionia > Desulfovibrionales > Desulfovibrionaceae > Pseudodesulfovibrio > Pseudodesulfovibrio sp. lm2024. The sequence goes on along the minus strand of NZ_CP195092.1, from coordinate 719,108 downwards.
TGGCCCCGAAGAAAAAGGACGGCCCCATCGAGCACCATCACATCATCGACCCCTCGACCATGGACTCGGCCCACCGGTCCATCGGGGTGACGGTCATCGCGGACACCGCCGAACTGGCCGACGCCCTGGCCACCACCCTGTTCATCATGGGCCCGGCCCGGGGCGCTCAGTTCCTCGAAAAATACTCGCCGCAGAGCGCCTGCATCTGGTTTCTGCCCGACCGGACCGTGGCCTACACCGACAATTTCCCGCACTGACGGCGAAAAACACCGGGCGCGCGGCCGGTGTCGGTATCCTTTTTGCTGTACTCAGGGCATGACGTCGCCCCTGTTTCTCGACAATGCGAATTATCCCGACATGTTGACCGCGAACACGGCCCAGGGGAGCCGCTTTTGGCCTTGCCTGATCGGCGGATTTCCGCCTATTGCTGAAGAACGGCCCGAAACAGACCCAACCACCGCGCCCTCGCGGACACGGACAGGCGAAGCATGAAGACCTCCAACGAGACCCGATTCAACACCCCGGCCGTGACGCTCGGCATCTTTTTGCTCATCGGCCTGCCGTTCATCGTCGGCCTGCTGGTGCAGTACGACTACCTCCAGGACCTGGAGCGGGTCTCGGACGAACGGCTGACCCTGTACGAGATGACCCTGGACTCCGAGCTGCGCAAGTACGAGTACCTGCCCTACCTCATCTCCGAGAACGGCATGGTCACCGCCTTCCTGACCCGGGGCGGCGAGGGCGTGCCCGTCAACCGCTTCCTCAAGCGCGTGAACACCATCGCCGAGTCGTCCGTGGTCTACATCATCGGCACGGACGGCATCGTCAAGGCGGCCTCCAACTGGGACCGCCCCAACGCCTTCATCGGCCTGGACCTCGGCTTCCGGCCCTATTTCAAGGACGCCATGGAGGGCCGCCAGGGGACCTTCTTCGGCGTGGGCATCACCCGGGGCGAGCCCGGCATCTACATCTCCCACCCGATCAAGGACAAGGACGAGATCATCGGCGTGGCCGTGGCCAAGATCGCCCTGTCCCCGCTGGAGCACCTCTGGAAGGAGGGCGGCGAGACCCTGCTGGTGACCGACTCCAACGGGGTCATCGTCCTGACCAGCCGGCCGTCCTGGAAGTACATGACCCTGACGCCGCTGGACGCGGGCATGATCCAGGAGATCCACGACCGCGAGCACTATCCCAAGTACCAGCTCAAGCACTTGGCCTGGCACACCCGGACCCGGTTCGGCTTTGTCCGCGAGACGACCATCGGCACCGAACGGTTTTTGCTGAACACCCGGGGCATCCCAGGCACGGACTGGAAGATCAGCTATCTCACGCCCCAGGGACCGCTCTGGGAGCGGACCCTGGGCGTCTCCCTGACCACCTTCGTGCTCCTGGGACTGGCCGTGCTGACCCGCCTGTTCCTGCGCGAGCGCCGCCAGCGGCAGCTCTCCAAACAGCAGGCCGTGGAGGCCAACCGCATCCGGGACATCAACCGCCAGCTGGCCCAGGAGGTGGAGGAGCGCAAGCGCACCGAGCACGAATTGCGCTCGGCCCAGGAGGAGCTGGTCCAGGCGGGCAAGCTGGCCGCGCTGGGCGAGATGGCCACGGCCATCGCCCACGAACTCAACCAGCCCATCGCGGCCACCAAGACCTACGTGGCCTCCTGCCGCTTGATGCTCAAGCGCATGAAGCTCGACGACCTGGACCCCACCCTGGTCAAGGTCTCGGAGCTGGGCGACCGCATGGCCAAGGTCACGGGCCAGCTCAAGTCCTTCGCCCGGCGGACCACGGACAAGGACATCGAGTTCGACCTGCGCCTGGCCATCAAGGAAGCGGTCAACCTGATGAAACACCAAATTTTAGTGGAGAACTGCGACCTCAAGCTGTCCATGCCCGGCCAGCCGGTCTTCATCCGGGGCGACCGCATGCGCATGGAGCAGGTCCTGATCAACCTCTTCCGCAACGCGCTGGACGCCCTGCTGGAGGTCGAGTCCCCGCTCATCGGCGTGCGCCTGGCCGTGGAGGACGACAAGGCGACCATCCACGTCTGGGACAACGGCCCCGGCATCGCCGAAGAGGTCGGCAAGAAGATCTTCGAGCCCTTCGTGACCACCAAGAAGGAGGGCATCGGCGTGGGGCTGGGGCTGTCCATTTCCTACAAGATCGTCAAGGACATGAAGGGCGACTTCCGGGTGGCCAACCGCGATCCGAACGGGGCCGAGTTCTTTGTCCATATTCCCCTTTCCAAGCAGCAACAGGATAAGAATAAATCATGAAGAAAGTCATATTGGTCGACGACGAGCAGTCGGTCCGGGATTCCGCCCGGCAATGGCTGGAGCTGTCGGATTTCGAGGTCACGGACTACGCGGACGCCCGCGTGGCCCTGCGCGACATCAACCCGGATTACGCGGGCATAGTGCTGACCGACGTGAAGATGCCCGGCCTGGACGGGCTGGCCTTCCAGAAGGAGATCGCGGCCATCGACGAGCACATCCCGGTGGTCCTGTTCACCGGGCACGGCGACATCGCCATGGCCGTGGAGGCCATCCGGGGCGGGGCCTACGACTTCGTGGAAAAGCCCTTCGACCCCGAGCAGATCGTGGAGACCATCAAGCGCGCCCTGGAAAAGCGCAGGCTGGTGCTCGAAAACCGCCAGCTCAAGATGGCCCTGTCCGACTGCGAGGGCATCGACTCCCGGCTGGTGGGCACCAGCCAGCCCATGCGCGAACTGAAGAAGGAAATATCCCATATCGCGCCCACCCCGGCCAACGTGCTCATCTTCGGCGAGACCGGCACGGGCAAGGAGGTCATCGCCCGGGCCATCCACAACCTCTCCCTGCTGAACAAGGGCCCGTACATGGCGCTCAACTGCGCGACCATCCCGGTGGACATGGCCGAGAGCGAGTTGTTCGGCCACGTCAGCGGGGCGTTTACCGGGGCCCAGGGCAAGCGCATCGGCAAGCTGGAGGCGGCCAACGGCGGGACCCTGTTCCTGGACGAGCTCAACTCCATGCCGCTGGACGTCCAGGGCAAGCTGCTGCGCGCGCTCGAAATGCGCGAGATCACCCCGCTGGGGGCCAACTCGCCCCGGCCGGTGACCTTTCGGCTGATTTCCGCCATGAACGAAAATCCGCGCACGGCCATCGACGAGGGCAGGCTGCGCGAGGACCTCTATTTCCGCATCAATACCGTGGAGTTGAACGTCCCGCCTCTGCGCGAGCGCACGGACGACATCCCCCTGCTCTTCTCCTTCTTCCTGGAGCGCACGGCCGACACCTACGGCGTGGTCGCCGCCCCGCTCGGGCCCGAGGGGCTGCCCCTGATGATGAGCCACGACTGGCCCGGCAACGTCCGCGAGCTCAAGAGCCTGGCCGAGCGCTACATCCTTTCGCCCCTGCCGCCCAAGGAGCGCATCTCCAAGATCATGGCCGCCAAGACCGGGGACACCGCGTCCCAGGCCGTCAGCCTGCGCGACCAGGTCGCACTGTTCGAGCGCCACCTGATCCAGGAATCCCTGAACCGCAACGGCGGCGTCATCAAGGACGTCATCGACGACCTCGGCATCCCCCGCCGCACCCTGAACGAAAAGATGACCAAATACGGACTGAAACGGTCTGAATAGCCCTTCGGCGGATTCTTGCCGACCGCCCACCCCCGGATCGGCAGGAATCCGCTCATCTATATTCTCGCGACTTATTATAGCTTCGGAATAGTGTGACTTTTTAGCCACACTCTTCTGGCATGCCTGTTGCTCATCTGAATCCGTTGCGATCCATTTACGATGTATTGGGGAGGTTCTCTCTTGGGGATCTCGGCAAGCGCATCGAGCCGCCGGGGAACGCGTGTACCGGACCGATCCGGAAAACGCGTTCCGCGCGCGGCGCGACGGAAGAGGCAGGGGTTCTTTCAAATCGTATCAATCATGAACAACAGGTGAAGAATGATGAAAACCTTTACGACATCCGTCCCAGGCGTGTCCCTCACCGATGCCGCCCTCGACTGGCTGCAGATGCTGACGGGAGCAAGCCTGATCCTTTTCATGTGGTGTCACATGCTGCTCGTGTCTTCGGTGGTCATTTCCCCGAGCGTCATGAACGCCATCGCCGGCTTCTTCGAGGCCACCTACATGGCCCAGGTCGGCGGACCGCTGATCTTTCTGACCTTCCTGGTCCACTTCGCCCTGGCCGCACGCAAGATTCCCTTCCGCGCCGAGGGGCAGGGCACCATCTGGGCCCACGCCAAGATGATGAAGCACCGCGACACCTGGCTGTGGGTCGTCCAGGCCGCGACCGCCATGATCATCCTGATCCTGGGCGCCATCCACATGTGGGTCGTGCTCAACGACCTGCCCATCACCGCCGCCAAGTCCGCCGCGCGCATGCAGCACTTCTGGTGGTTCCTCTTCTACATGATCCTCCTTCCCAGCGTGGAGCTTCACGTCAGCGTCGGCTTCTACCGCATCGCCGTGAAGTGGGGTTTCGTGAAATCCGAACAGCGGAAGGGCTTCAAGCGCTTCGAGACGACCCTGTTCTCCATCTTCATGGTCATCGGCGTCATCACCCTGATCCGCTTCATAACGCTGAGCTAACGAGGAGAACTCCATGCAGACATTCTATTCCGACCTGCTCGTCATCGGCGCCGGACTGTCCGGCGAGCGCGTGGCCTGCGAGGCCGCCCAGAACGGCTTCAAGGCCACCTGCCTGTCCATCGTGCCCGCCCGGCGCTCCCACTCCTCGGCCGCCCAGGGCGGCATGCAGGCCGCGCTCGGCAACTGCGCCAAGGGCGAGGGCGACAACCCGGACGTCCACTTCATCGACACCGTCAAGGGCTCGGACTGGGGCTGCGACCAGGAGGTCGCCCGGCTCTTCGCCGACGCCGCGCCCATCGAGATGCGCCGTCTGGCGGCCTGGGGCGTGCCCTGGAACCGCGTGGTGCCCGGCCAGTCCTTCTACTTCAAGGGCGGCGAGAAATTCGAAAAGTACGAAAAGGAAGAGAACGAGGGGCTGATCACGGCCCGTTCCTTCGGCGGCACGGCCAAGTGGCGCACCTGCTACACCTCGGACGGCACCGGGCACGCGGTCATGTGCACCATGGACAACCGCTGCGCCGAACTCGGCATCGACGTGTTCGACAAGAAGGAAGCGATCTCCCTGATCCATGACGGCGACAAGTGCATGGGCGCGGTGGTCCGCGACCTGCGCAACGGCGTGCTTGAAGTCCACCTGGCCAAGGCCACGGCCATCTGCACCGGCGGTTTCGGGCGCATCTACAAGGCCACCACCAACGCGGTCATCTGCGACGGCGGCGGCCACATCCTGGCCCACGAGACCGGGCTGGTGCCCATAGGCAACCCGGAATCCATCCAGTTCCACCCCACCGGCATCGTGCCCACCGACATCCTGGTCACCGAGGGCTGCCGCGGCGACGGCGGAACGCTGCTCGACGTCAACGAAGAACGGTTCATGCACATCTACGAGCCGGAAAAGGCCGAGCTGGCCTCGCGCGACGTGGTCTCCCGCCGGATGACCGAGCACATGCGCGCGGGCAAGGGCGTGAAGTCCCCCTACGGCGAACACCTCTGGCTGGACATCCGCCACCTCGGCGACAAGCACATCTCCACCAAGCTGCGCGAAGTGGACGAGATCTGCCACCACTTCCTGGGCGTGGACCCGCGCGTGGAACTGATCCCCGTGCGCCCGACCCAGCACTACACCATGGCCGGCATCCGGACCGACAAGGACGGCGCGGTCTACGGCCTCAAGGGGTTGTACTCCGCCGGCGAAGCGGCCTGCTGGGACATGCACGGCTTCAACCGGCTGGGCGGCAACTCCCTGGCCGAGACCGTGGTCGCGGGCGGCATCATCGGCGCCAAGATCGTCGAGTTCCTCAAGGGCTACGAGACCACCTTCGACACCAAGGCGATCAACGCCGAGGTCAAGCGCCAGGAAGAGCGCATCCACGACCTCACCCACGGCCGCAACGGCAAGCTGAACGTCTACGAGGTGCGCAACGAGATGCAGGAAGCGCTGATGAAGGGCTGCTTCGTCTTCCGCAACAAGGAAGGCCTGGAGGAGTGCGTCCAGACCCTGCAGGGGACCATGGAAAAGGCCCGCAAGGTCGGCCTGGTCTCCGACGGCGTGGGGGCCAACCACGAGCTGGCCGCGGCCATGAAGCTGGAGGGCCAGGTCAGATTGGCCATGTGCATCGCCCAGGCCGCCCTGATGCGCACCGAATCGCGCGGCTCCCACAACCGCGAGGACTTCCCCGAGCGCAACGACGCCGAGTGGCTCAACCGCACCCTGGCCTACTGGCCCGAAGGCGCGGACATGCCCGACCTCAAGTACGAGGACACCACCCCGCTGTTCGAACTGCCCCCGGGCGACCGCGGCTACGGCGGCGGCAAGATCATCCCGGCTGACGAGAAGTACGTGAAGGAGCGCACCGTGAAGAGCCCCGTCACCGAAATCGGGAAGAAGAAGTAACCCGGTCAAGAAAGGAACATATCATGGGTAGACAACTGAAATTCGAAATATTCCGGTACAATCCCGAGAGGAAGGGCGACGTCCCGCACATGCAGGAATTCATCCTGGACGAGACGCCGAACATGACCCTGTTCATCGCCCTGAACCGGCTGCGCGAGGAGCAGGACCCGAGCCTGGTCTTCGACTTCTGCTGCCGGGCGGGCATCTGCGGCGCGTGCGCCATGGTCATCAACGGCCGCCCGGGCCTGGCCTGCCAGACCAAGACCAAGGACCAGCCCGGCCACATCGTCCTGCACCCCCTGCCGGTCTTCAAGCTCGTCGGCGACCTGTCCGTGGACACGGGCGTCTGGTTCCGCGAGATGTACGCCAAGACCGAGTCCTGGGTGCACACCAACAAGGTCTTCGACCCGGCCCGGGAAGAGGAGCGCATGGACAACGAGGTGGCCGAGCAGATCTACGAGCTGGAGCGCTGCATCGAATGCGGCTGCTGCATCTCGGCCTGCGGCACCGCGCGGCTGCGCGACGACTTCATGGGCGCGGCGGCCTTGAACCGCATCGCCCGCTTCGTGGTCGACCCCCGCGACGAGCGCACGGACCGCGAATACTTCGAGGTCATCGGCAACGACAACGGCATCTTCGGCTGCATGGGCCTGCTGGCCTGCGAAGACGTCTGTCCCAAGGGGCTGCCCCTGCAGAACCAGCTCGGCTTCCTGCGCCGCAAGATGGGCATCACCGCAATGAAGCAGATCTTCAGGAAGAAATAGCATGCGTACCATCAAGACCAGCGACATCGTCGACGCCGTCGCCAAGATGTGCGTCAGTTCCAACACCGAGCTGCCCGCCGACGTGCGCGCCCGGCTCGAAAAGGCCATGGCCGAGGAAACCAGCCCCTCGGCCAAGGAAGTGATCCGCCAGCTCCTGGAGAACGCGGACCTGGCCTTCGACACCAAGCTGCCCCTGTGCCAGGACTGCGGACTGGCCGTCTACTTCGTGGAAGTGGGCGACGAAGTGCGCATCGAAGGCGGCAACCTGCGCGACGCCATCAACGAGGGCACCCGCAAGGGCTACGCCGACGGCTACCTGCGCAAGTCCGCCTGCGACCCGCTCTCCCGGGCCAACACCGGCGACGGCACCCCGGCCATCATCCACTTCGACTTCGTGCCCGGCGACAAGCTCAAGATCTCCTACATGGCCAAGGGCGGCGGCGCCGAGAACATGTCCCGCGTGACCATGCTCGCCCCGGCCCAGGGCTGGGAGGGGATCAAGAAGTTCGTCATCAACCGCGTGGCCGAGGCGGGCCCCAACCCCTGCCCGCCCACGGTCATCGGCGTGGGCATCGGCGGGACCTTCGAGCACGCGGCCAAGATCGCCAAGCGCGGTCTGCTGCGCAAGCTCGACGACACCCATCCGGACCCGGACGTCGCGGCCAAGGAAAAGGAACTCGAAGACGCCATCAACGCCCTGGGCATCGGCCCCATGGGGCTGGGCGGCAAGACCACCGTGCTCGGCGTGAAGATCACCATGGAACCGTGCCACCTGGCGAGCCTGCCCCTGGCGGTCAACGTGCAGTGCCACTCCCAGCGGCACGAGGAGGTCGTACTCTAATGGCAGAATACAAACTGAATACTCCGCTGACCGACGCGGACATCGCCCAGCTCAAGGCGGGCGACGTGGTCTTCCTGACCGGAACCATCTACTCCGCGCGCGACGCGGCCCACAAGAAGCTGGTGGACCTGCTCGACGCGGGCAAGGAACTGCCGTTCGACCTCAAGGGCGCGGCCATCTACTACGTCGGCCCCTCCCCGGCCCCTCCGGGCCGCCCCATCGGCGCGGCCGGACCGACCACCTCCTACCGCATGGACTCCTACGCCCCGCGCCTCTACTCCCTGGGGCTCAAGGCGACCATCGGCAAGGGCAAGCGCGACGCCCCCACCCGCCAGGCCATGCAGGACTACACCGCCGTGTACTTCGGCGCCACCGGCGGCGCGGGCGCGCTGCTGTCCAACTCCATCGTGGAGTCCAACGTCATCGCCTTCGACGAGCTCGGCCCCGAGGCCATCCGCGAGATGAAGGTCGAGGACTTCCCCCTGCTCGTCATCAACGATTCCCACGGCGGCGAACTGTACGCCGTGCCCGACCGCAAGGCCGCGGGCATCGAATAACGCACAACCATCAAGGAGATACGAAATGGCATTATTCACCAAAGAGGAGGCCCTGAACTACCATTCCCATGGCAGGAAAGGGAAGGTCGAGGTCGTTCCGGTCAAGCCGTGCAAGACCCAGAAGCATCTGTCCATGGCCTACAGCCCCGGCGTGGCCGAGGCGTGCAAGGCGATCCACGAGAACCCGGAACTGGTCTACGAGTACACCGGACGCGGCAACCTCGTGGCCGTGGTCTCCAACGGCACCGCCGTGCTCGGCCTGGGCAACATCGGGCCCCTGGCCGGCAAGCCGGTCATGGAGGGCAAGGGCGTGCTGTTCAAGGTCTTCGGCGACGTGGACGTCTACGACATCAACCTCAACGTGACCGACCCCGACGAACTGTGCGCGGTCACCAAGGCGCTGGAGCCGACCTTCGGCGGCATCAACCTCGAAGACATCAAGGCCCCGGAATGCTTCTACATCGAAGAGAAGCTGAAAAAGGAAATGAACATCCCGGTCTTCCATGACGACCAGCACGGCACGGCCATCGTCACCGCTGCCGGCATGATGAACGCGCTTGAGATCTCGGGCAAGGACCCGGCGCAGATGCGCGTGGTCATCTCCGGCGCGGGCGCGGCGGCCATCGCCTGCACCAACCTGTACCGGAACATGGGCGTGAAGTTCGAAAACATCGCCATGTTCGACTCCAAGGGACACATCAACAAGTCCCGCACCGACCTGAACGAGTTCAAGCAGCAGTACGCCACTGAAAAGGCCTACGGCTCCCTGGCCGAGGCCATGGTCGGCGCGGACTGCTTCCTGGGTCTGTCCAAGGCGGGCGTCGTCTCCAAGGAGATGGTCAAGTCCATGTCCGACAACTGCCCGATCATCTTCGCCTGCGCCAACCCGGACCCGGAGATCACCTACGACGACGCCAAGGAGGCGCGCCCGGACTGCATCATGGGCACCGGCCGCTCGGACTTCCCGAACCAGGTCAACAACGTGCTCGGCTTCCCGTTCATCTTCCGCGGCGCGCTCGACTGCGGCGCCACGGCCATCACCGAAGGCATGAAGCTGGCCGCCGCCCAGGCCCTGGCCGACCTGGCCAAGACCGAGGCCCCGAAATACGTCTGCGAGGCGTTCGGCGTGGACAAGCTCGAGTTCGGGCCCGACTACGTCATCCCCAAGGCGCTGGACCTGCGGCTCATCGAGTACGTCTCCGTGGCCGTGGCCAAGGCCGCCATGGAGGAGGGCGTGGCCCGCAAGCAGCTCGACCTGGACGAGTACAAGTCCTCGCTGAGCAAGCGCATCGCCGAGTCCGGCAAGCGCGTCAGCGCCTTCGTCGAAACCTATCATCTTGGAATATAAATAAGTTCCGGGCGGAGCGGGGTGCTCCGCCCGGTCTTTACTCAGCGTCGTCTGGGGTTGCGGTCCTTTCCGAGGTGAAAACGTTCTAATTGAGGAGTGTAAAATGTCTGATCAGGCTGATTCCAACAAGGGCAAACAAATAGGGTTCTTCCTGGGACCCATCGTGTTTGTCGCCATGCTGCTCATCCCGGCTCCCGAAGGCATGAAGCTCGAGGCGTGGCGCGTGGCGGCGGTCACCGCGCTGATGGCCATCTGGTGGATCACGGAGGCGATCCCCATTCCGGCCACCTCCCTGCTGCCCATCGCCCTGTTCCCCATACTGGGCGTCATGAAGTCCGCGGCGTCCACGTCTCCGTACGCCAACCATTTGATATACCTGTTCATGGGCGGCTTCTTCCTGGCCGTGACCATGGAGCGGTGGAACCTGCACCGCCGCGTGGCCCTGTACACCATCAAGGCCATCGGCACGAGCCCGGCGCGCATGACCATGGGCTTCATGGTCGCCACCGGCTTCCTGTCCATGTGGGTGTCCAACACCGCCACGGCCATGATGATGGTGCCCATCGGGCTGGCCGTCATCCAGCAGGCCACCGGATTCGACTCCGACCACCTGCGCGAGTGCAGCATCAACGTCGGCCCCGAGTTCAACTTCGGCCGCGGCCTGATGCTCGGCATCGCCTACGCCGCGTCCATCGGCGGCGTGGCCACCATCATCGGCACCCCGCCCAACACCGTCATGGCGGGCATGGTCGAGAAGATGTTCGGCGTGCAGATCGGCTTCGGCCAGTGGATGCTCTTCGGCGTGCCCCTGGCGGTCATCACCATGGCCTTCGCCTGGGTCCTGCTGACCAAGATCCTGTTCCCCACGGGCGGCATGGAGCTGGCCGGCGGCGCCAAGATCATCAACGACGAAGTGAAGAAGCTCGGCCCCATGTCCAGCGCGGAAAAGAAGATCGTGGTCGTGGGCTGTTTCATGGCCGCCTTCTGGCTGGCGCGCGGCTTCATGGCCAAATCCTCCTTCGTCCTGGGCATCATGCCCCACTTCAAGTACATCGGCGACGCCACCATCGCCATCTTCGGCGCGCTGATTCTGTTCGCCATCCCCGTGAACTTCAAGAAGAGCGAGTTCCTCCTGGACTGGAAGACCGCCGTGAAGATTCCCTGGGACGTGATCCTGCTCTTCGGCGGCGGCCTGGCCATCGCCAACGGCTTCGCCAAAACCGGTCTGGCCGCCTACATCGCGGGCCAGCTCGGCGCGCTGGAAGGCACGAGCATGATCATCTTCGTGGGCGCTGTGGTCCTGATCACCATCTTCCTGACCGAGATCACCTCCAACACGGCCACCGCCACCCTGCTCGTGCCCATCATGGGCTCGGCGGCCATCGCCATGGGCGTGCACCCGTTCGCGACCATCGTGGGCGCGTGCGTGGCGGCCTCCTACGCCTTCATGCTCCCGGTGGCCACGCCGCCCAACGCCGTCATCTTCGGCAGCGGATGCGTGACCATCAAGCAGATGGCCAAGACAGGCGTCTGGCTGAACATATTCGGAACGATCCTGATCACGGCCTTCGTGGTCTACATCCTCCCCGTGCTGTGGGGCGTGGACCTCAACATCGTGCCGGATTGGGCGGTCATTCCCAAGTAACGACAAAAACCCCGCGGGCGGCTCCGGCCGCCCGCGGATTGACATGACCCTTCACCTGTAACCACCCGGAGCTGCCGTCACACGTGCGGCGGAGAGGAAAGATGCGTTCAAAATCGAAGATATTTCCGGTCCTGGCGGCGACCATCGTGCTCCTGGCGGTGGCCATCGTCGGCTATGTCCGATCCGGCCAGTCGCAGCCGATGCCCGTGCGCATCCTGTTCGAGAACAACGGGGGCAAGGTCATCTTCTCCCACCTGGTCCACCACAGGGACTACCAGATCGAATGCTCCCGCTGCCACCACGACAAGGCCCAGCCCATCGTCACCCCCGAGGACGGGGCCCTGGCCTGCGGCTCCTGCCATCCCAACGATTTCGATGAAAATTTCGTGGACAACCACGTGGATTCCTTCCCCAACGAATCCTACTGCGTGCGCTGCCATCACGTGGAATACGACAAGATCAACTTCGACCACGAGGCCCATACAGAATACGCCTCGGACTGCTCGGACTGCCACCACGGCAAGGAGATCGAGCCCGAACCGCAGAAGTGCACCAACTGCCATGCGGAAAAGAGCACGGACGAGCTGTTGTCCATGCGCGAGGCCGGTCACGAAAGCTGCGGCCAGTGCCACGAGGACATGTTCGACAAGGGGCTGTCCAGTTGCAAGTCCTGCCATATCCAGAAGGACATGACCGACTACGACGGCGACTTCTCGGCCTGCAACCAGTGCCACGAGGCCGAGACCAGGGAACTGGTCCTGCCGCGCATGAACGCCTTCCACGACCAGTGCATGTCCTGCCACGAGGAAATGGGCGCGGGCCCCTACGGCCCGGACCACTGCAACCAATGCCACATCAGCAGGTAGACGGAACATGACGATTCAAGAGACACCCGCCGCCAAGGCGGAGATGAACCTGGCCCGGCACTGCCCGCTGGTCACCTGCGGCCAGGAGGTCAAACGCGGCGAACGCATCGCCACCGCGTCCGCGCCGGGCAGGGGCGATATCCACGCGCCCTGCGCCGGGACCGTGGAACACGTGGACCCGTACCGCATCCGCATCGACCCCACCGAGGGCGCGACCGTGGTGCCCGAGGTCCTGGACGGCCTGAGCGGCCCGGAGATCCTGACCCGGCTGCGCGAGCTCGGGGCCGACGTCCCGGCCTGCGACCAGGTGGATACCCTGATCATCAACGCCATGGACGAGGAGCCGAACCTGCGCTCCCGGCGAACGCTGCTGGCCGAGAAGCGCGACATCCTCACGGCCGGAGCCGAGGCCCTGGTCCGGGGCATCGTGCCCGTGGACGTCTTCCTGGCCGTGCCCGGGGGCGTGCGCGAGAGCCTGCCGGGCATGGAGGTCAAGGTCCTGTCCGACCAGTACCCCCAGGCGCTCGATCCCCTGGTGGCCAAGGCGGTGACCGGCATCGAGATGCCGGACAACACCCTGGTGATCGGCCTGGAGACGGTCTTCCACGCCGGGCTGATCATGGACACCGGCCTGCCGGTCATGGAGACCATGGTCACCGTGGGCAACTCGGCCCGGCTGATCACCCTGGGCACCCCGGTGGGCGAGATCCTGACCAACGACGGCGAGACCATCCGCGACGGCGACCGCATCGTCCTGGGCGGCGTGCTGCGCGGCACGGCGGCCGCCTCGCCCGGCCAGGGCGTGGACCGCGCCACCACGGCCGTGGGCCTGGTCCGCAACCCGGCCCCGGTGGCCGTGGACGCGGGCTGCGTGGGCTGCGGCGAATGCGTGCGCCGCTGTCCGGCCCGCCTCGACCCGTCCATGATCACCAGCTACGCCGAGTTCGGCCAATACGCCAAGGCCGAGGCCGAGGCCGTGGACGCCTGTTTCGAATGCGGCCTGTGCGGCTACTTCTGCATCGCCCGCCGCCCCATGCTCCAATACATCCGGCTCGCCAAGAGCGAATTGGCGAAGACCGCAGCCCAGTCCGGGGAGGAAACCCAGTCGTGAAACCCCTCAACCCCTTTGCCCTGACCGTCTCGGTCCCGCCCCACCGCCACTGCGGCACCACCGTGCGGGACCGGATGTTGATGATACTGATGGCCATGCTGCCCGCCGCCGTCATGGCGGCCATGACCTTCGGCATGGCCGCCGTGCGGGTCATGGCCCTGTCCATGGCCGCCGCCGTGCTGGCCGAGATGGCCTGCGACTATTTCATGGACCGGGAGACCGATGTCCACGACCTGCACGCCTTCACCGTGGGCCTGTCCTTCGCCTTCCTGCTTCCGGCCTCGGCCCCCTGGTGGCTGGCGGCCTTCGGCAGCGCGGCCTCCATCGTGCTCGGCAAGATGGTCTTCGGGCCGCTGGGCGGCAGCCCGTTCTGCGCCCCGCTCATCGGCTGGGCCGTGTGCCGCATCTCCTGGCCCGCATACATGGACGTGGATGCCTCCATGCTGGCCACGGACCTGACCTACCCCCTGGCCCAGCTCAAGAACTTCGGGCTGGACGCGGTCCAGATCACCGACACCCGGCAGCTCTTCCTGGGCAAGCAGCTCGGCGGCCTGGGCGCGGTCCAGATCGCGGGGGTGCTCCTGGGCGGCATGCTCCTGATCATGCGCAAGCACATCTCGTCCATCATCCCGGTGGGCGTCATCGGCGGCGCGGCCCTGACCGCCTTCCTGTTCCACTGGCTCGATCCGTCCATCTACGCCTCTCCGGCCTTCCACCTGCTGACCGGGTCCACCCTGTTCGGGGCCTTCTTCCTGGCCACGGACGGGCCGTCCAGCCCCAACCGGCAGGTGCCCATGCTGCTCTTCGGCATCCTGACCGGCGTGCTGATCATCATCATCCGGACCTTCGGCGCGTACCCGGACGGCGTGCCCTTCGCCATCCTGCTGGCCAACCTGTTCACCCCGGTGCTCGAACGCATCCGGCCCAAGCCGTTCGGAAGGAGGTAGGCCATGAAGGAAATGATGAAAATGATGATCGTCCTGTCGCTCATCTGCGGCATCGCGGGCGTCACCCTGGCCGCGCTCAAACAGGTCACCGCCCCGATCATCGAGGAGCAGGTACTGACCTACGTCCAGGCCCCGGCCATCGAGTCGGTCTTAGGCGACTACGACAACAACCCGATCAAGGACCGCAGGAAATTCGACGTGGACGGCCGGACCGTGACCGTGTTCCCGGCCCTCAAGGGCGGAAAGCTCACCGGCGTGGCCTTCGAGACCTCGGGCAAGGGCTACGGCGGCGACATCGGCGTCATGGTCGGCTTCGACGTCCAGGCCATGCACCTGACCGGCATCGGCATCACCACCCTGAAGGAGACCCCGGGCGTGGGCGCGCGCGTGGCCGAACACGGCTACACCACCCAGTTCAGGGGGCACGCGCTCGAGTCCGTGGAACTGAAGAAGGACGGCGGCGACATCGAGGCCGTGGCCGGGGCGACCATCTCGTCCACCGGCACGGTCATCGCGGTGCAGCGGGCCGTGGCCATATTCAACGCCCTGAAAGACAAACTCGCCGGCGGCTGGTCCTAGGCCCGCCGTCAACCGGAGTCGAACATGAACAGATTGTGGAAGGAATTCTCCAAGGGGCTGTGGACCGATCTGCCCCCGTTCAAGCTGGTCCTGGGGCTCTGCCCGACCCTGGCCGTGACCAACACCGCCAACAACGGGCTGGGCATGGGCGCGGCCGTGGTCTTTGTCCTGACCCTGTCCAACATGATGATCTCCCTGCTCAGGAAGGCCATCCCGGCCAAGGTGCGCATCGCCTGCTTCATCGCCATCTCCGCCTCGCTGGTGGTGGCCGTGGAGCTGCTCATGCAGGCGTTCGCCTATCCACTCTACCAGCAGCTGGGCATCTTCGTGCCGCTCATCGTGGTCAACTGCATCATCCTGGGGCGGGCCGAGGCGTTCGCCTCCAAGAACCCGGTCCTCCTGTCCATGGCCGACGGGCTGGGCATGGGCATCGGCTTCACCCTGTCCCTGACCTTTCTCGGGGCCCTGCGCGAGCTGCTCGGCACGGGCATGATCTTCGGGGTCAACGTGGCCTGGGACGGATTTGAGCCCATCGGCATCATGGTCCAGGCCCCGGGCGCGTTCGTCTCCCTGGGCGTGCTGCTGTGCATCATGACCTTTGTCGAAAACGTCCGGCGCAAACGCAAGGGGCTGGCCGCGGTCCAGGGCCCGACCCACGACTGCGGCGCGTGCGGCGGCTGCGGCCACAAGAACTGTTGACGAGTATTGAAAAAATCAAAATTGGAGGCTGTTCAAAAATGGTGAGATGCTAGGCGCGAAAAAAGTTCAAGGCCGAAGCGTACTTCCTGTACGTGAGGGTTTGAACTTTTTGAAGCAACGACGCAGATCGCCGTTTTTCAACAGCCTCCCATTCGAGGAAACGATCATGCAGGAATACTTCCTTCTCTTCATCGGGGCGATGTTCGTCAACAACATCGTCCTGGCCCAGTACCTGGGCAACTGCCCGTTCATCGGCACGTCCAAGGACACGGGCGTGGCCATCGGCATGGGCGGGGCCGTGGTCTTCGTGGCCGTCATGGCCGCGGCCATCACCTGGCTGGTCCAGGAGTACGTGCTCGCGCCCTTCGGCCTGGACTTCCTCCAGACCCTGGCCTTCATCCTGGTCATCGCGGCCCTGGTCCAGTTCGTGGAGATGTTCCTCAAGAAGGTCATCCCGCCCCTGTACAAGTCGCTGGGCATCTTCCTGCCGCTGATCACCACCAACTGCGCGGTCATGGGCATCGCGCTCATCTGCCAGCGCGAGGAGTTCGGCTTTGCCAAGACGGTCATGTTCTCCTTCGCCTCGGGGCTGGGCTTCATGCTCGCCCTGGTCCTTTTGGCGGGCATCCGCGAAAAGCTGGCCGTGCGGAGGCTGCCCATCGCCATGCGCGGCACGCCCATCGGGCTGATCATGGCCGGGCTCATGTCGCTCGCCTTCTTCGCCTTCAAGGGCATGATTTAACGGATTAAAACGGGAACGGGACGACATCATGATACTCACATCGGGACTGACTCTGTTCGGCATCGGCCTGCTGGCCGCGGCCATCCTGGGCATCGCCTCGAAGCTCCTCTTCGTCAAGGAGGACCCGCGCATCGCGCTCATCGAGGACAACCTGCCCGGCGCCAACTGCGGCGGCTGCGGCTTCCCCGGCTGCTCGGGCGCGGCGGCCGCCATCGTGGCGGGCAAGGCCCCGGCCTCGGTCTGCATCGTGGCCGACGGTGAGGCCATCGCGACCATCGCGGCCCTCATGGGCCAGGAGGTCATCGAGCGCGAGCCCGAACTGGCCGTGCGCGACTGCACCGGCGGGCTGCGGGCCGCCGACCTGTTCCACTACGAGGGCGCGCTGGACTGCCGGGCCGCCCACCTGCTCTACGGCGGGTCCAAATCCTGCCCCGAAGGGTGCCTGGGGCTGGGATCCTGCGTGCGCGCCTGCCCGTTCGACGCCATCCACATGGGCCCGGAAGGACTGCCGGTCATCGACCCGAACCAGTGCAAGGCGTGCGGCAACTGCGTGGACGCCTGCCCGCGCGGGGTCATCGGCGTGTCCGGCATGTCCGCGCGGCTGCTGCACCTCAACCAGACCACCGACTGCCTGGCCCCGTGCCGCCAGAAGTGCCCGGCCCAAATCAACATCCCGCGCTACATCGAGCAGATCAAGGCGGGCGACTACGACGGCGCAGTCATGACCATCAAGGAGCGCAACCCGCTGCTGGTCACCTGCGGCCGGGTCTGCCCCCGCCCGTGCGAGACGGTCTGCCGCCGCCAGTACGTGGACGAGACCGTGGGCATCAACATGTTAAAGAGGTTCGTGGCCGACCGCGAGCTGCGCTCGGGCGAACACCTGCCCGTGCACTGCGCCAAGGACACCGGCAAGCGCGTGGCCGTCATCGGCGGCGGCCCGGCCGGGTTGTCCTGCGCCTATTTCCTGCGCCGCCTCGGGCACAGCCCGACCATCTTCGACGCCATGCCCGCGCTCGGCGGCCAGACCCGCTACGGCATCCCGGAGTACCGGCTGCCCAAGGCGGACCTCGACTGGGAGATCCAGGGAATCTTGGACCTCGGCGTCGAGGCGAAGATGAACACCAAGTTTGGCCGCGACTTCACCCTGGAATCCCTCAAGGCCGACGGCTTCGACGCGGTCTTCATCGGCATCGGCGCGTGGCAGGCGTCGGGCATGTACGCCGAGGGCGAGGACCTGGACGGCGTCATGGGCGGCATTGAGTTCCTGACCGCCCACGCCCTGGGCCAGAAGCCCGAGACCGGCGACAAGGTCATCGTGGTCGGCGGCGGCAACACTGCCATCGACGCGGCCCGGACCTGCGTCCGGCTGGGCGCGGAAGTGACGCTCATGTACCGGCGCACGCGCAACGAGATGCCCGCCGACGTGGAAGAGATCGTCGGGGCCGAGGACGAGGGCGTCCGGTTCAAGTTCCTGGCCGCGCCCGCGCGCGTCATCGGCGACGAGAACGGCCGGGCCACGCACCTGGAATATTACGAGATGGAGCTGGGCGAGCCGGACGAGTCCGGACGCCGCCGCCCGGTCAAGAAGGAGGGGTCCGAGCAGCGCATGGAGGCCACCCTGATCATCCCGGCCATCGGCCAGAAGCCGGACCTCGCCTGCCTGTACGACGACAGCCCGGAAGGGACCTGCCCGCTGGAGACCACCAAGTGGCAGACCATCGTGGCCGACCCCGACACCTTCGAGACCGCCATCCCCGGTGTGTTCACCGCAGGCGACGTGTACACCGGCCCGGACCTGGTCATCTCGGCCATCGGCGACGGCCGCAAGGCCGCCCGGTCCATCCACTACCACCTGACCCAAGAAGCCGTGCCCATCCCGGAGACCACGCAAAAAGGCATGATCCCCTATACGTTGTTCAAGGAAATCGATTCCGTGGAGCGCAAGAAGCGGGCGGTCCTGCCCCATTTGTGCCACGGCGACGAGCGCAACTGCACCTTCAACGAGGTGGAGGGCCCGCTCAACGAGGAACAGGCCCTGGCCGAGGCCGACCGCTGCCTGCGCTGCGGGCTGGTCTGCTACGACCGCGACGAGCCGTTCCTGGCCGAGGAGAGGGAGACCTCCCCGGACCGTTAACCCATTGCCATACCCCATGCCCTACGGAGCATAGCGGATGCCGTCGTCAACAGCCCCGACGTCACCCACGGCATCCGGCCGGGAGGAGGCGCTCCGACAACCGCCTTCTCCCGGTTCTCCACCGGCCGGTCCAAGGAGACCGATATGTCCAAGAGCCTCTACATAGCCGCCACCGAGGCGCGCAGCGGCAAGTCCGCCATCGTCCTCGGGGTCATGCACCTGCTGCGCGCAAGCCTCCAGCGCGTGGCCGTGTTCCGCCCGGTCATCAACGACCCGGTGGACGGCCGCAAGGACCACGACATCGACCTCATGCTTCGCCACTTCAAGCTCGACCAGGAGTACGAACGGGCCTACGGCTACACCCTGAGCGAGGCCCGCAGGCTGATCAACAGCGGCAACAAGGAGTTGCTGCTGGAGAGCACCCTGAACAAGTTCAAGGAGCTGGAAAAGGAGTACGACTTCGTTTTGTGCGAGGGCACGGACTACATCGGCGGCAGCGCCACCCTGGAGTTCGAGATCAACGCCTCCATCGTCTCCAACCTGGGCTGTCCGGTCCTGCTCGTGGTCAACGGCATGGACCGGTCCGACGACGAGGTCTGCTCCTCGGCCCAGCGCACGGTGGGCATCTTCGAGGAGCGCGGCCTGGAGGTCATGGGGCTGATCGTCAACCGCGCCCGCCAGGACTTCTCCCCCGAGACCCTGAAGGACATCGAGGCCCGGACCAGCACTTCGCACCCGCTGCTGACCTACGCCATCCCGGACGACAAGCGGCTGGGCAACCCGACCATCCACGACGTGATCAAGTGGCTGGACGCCAAGGTCCTGTACGGCCACGGCAGCCTGGACACCCAGGTGGACAGCTTCCTGACCGCGGCCATGCACATCACCCATTTCCTGGAATACATCGAGGACGGGGCGTTGATCATCACCCCGGGCGACCGCATGGACATCATCCTGGCGGCCATCTCCTCGCGCCAGTCCGCCGCCTACGGCAACATCGCGGGCATGGTCCTGACCGGCGGCATCCAACCGTCCATGACCATGCACCGGCTCATCGAGGGGTGGACCGGCATCCCCCTGCCCATCCTGAGCGTGGAGGACCACACCTTCAAGGCCACCCAGACCCTCCAGGCCCTGCACGGGACCATCGACCCCGAGCACCCGGCCAAGATCGCGGCGGCCATCGGCCTGTTCGAGTCCCGGGTGGACATCGAACAGCTGCGCGACCGGCTGGTGGCCACCCAGTCCACCAAGATCACGCCGATCATGTTCGAGTACAACCTGATCGAAAAGGCCCGCGCCCAGCGCATGCGCATCGTCCTGCCCGAAGGGTCGAGCGAGCGCATCCTCCGGGCAACGGAGATCCTGCAGCGGCGCAACGTGGCCGACATCACCCTGCTCGGCGACCCCGAGGCCGTCCGGGCCCAGGCCGCCAACCTCGGTGTGCAGCTCAACGGCGCGGACGTGGTCGACCCGGCGCAATCCGCCCTGCTCGAGGACTACGCCAGGCGCTATTTCGAAGCCCGGAGCCACAAGGGCATCCGCATGGAGGACGCCCGGGACCGCATCGTGGACCCCACCTATTTCGGGACCATGATGGTCCACGCGGGGCACGCGGACGGCATGGTCTCCGGCTCGGTGACCACCACGGCACAAACCATCCGGCCCGCCTTCGAATTCATCAAGACCCGGCCGGACGCCTCCATCGTCTCGTCCGTGTTCCTCATGTGCATGGGCGACCGCGTGGTCTGCTTCGGCGATTGCGCGGTCAACCCGAAGCCCGACGCCGGACAACTGGCCGAGATCGCTTTGAGCTCGGCCCAGACCGCGCGCATCTTCGGCATCGACCCGTACGTGGCCATGCTCTCCTATTCCACGGGCGGGTCCGGCACGGGCGCGGAGGTGGACAAGGTGGCCGAGGCCACGGCCATCGCCAGGAAGCTGGCCGCGGAGCGCGGGCTCGACCTGCCCATCGAGGGGCCGCTGCAATACGACGCGGCCGTGGACCCGGAGGTGGCCAGGACCAAACTGCCCGGCTCCGAGGTGGCGGGCAAGGCCACGGTCTTTGTCTTCCCGGACCTGAACACCGGCAACAACACCTACAAGGCGGTGCAGCGGGCCGTGCCCGGCTCCACGGCCATCGGCCCGGTCCTCCAGGGGCTGAACAAGCCGGTCAACGACCTGTCGCGCGGCTGCCGCGTACGCGACATCGTCAACACCGTGGCCATCACCGCCATCCAGGCCCAGGCCCAAAGGAACGTCTAGCATGCATATCCTGGTCATCAACTCCGGCAGCTCCTCGCTCAAATACCAGCTCATCGACATGGACGGCGATCGGGTCATGGCCTCTGGCCTGATCGAGCGCATCGGCGAGGACATGGGCTCCATCACCCAGAAATCCAACCCGGACAAGTGGCCCGACGCCAAATCCGTGGAGCACAGGCGCATCCTGAACCACAAGGCGGCCATGGGGCTGATGGTCGAAAAGCTCATCGGCGAGGAATGGGGCGTCATCGGCTCCCTGACCGACATCGACGCCGTGGGGCACCGTGTGGTCCAGGGCGGCGAGTCCTTCTCGGCCCCGGTCCTGGTGGACGCGGACGTGGTCGAGACCATCCGGGCGAACGTCCCGCTGGCCCCGCTGCACGCCGCCAACCTGGTGGGCATCGAAGCCGCCCTGGAACTCTTTCCCGGCACGCCCAACGTGACCGTGTTCGACACCGAATTCCACCAGACCATGCCGCCCAAGGCGTACCTCTACCCGGTGCCCACGGACCTCTACGAGGAGCTCAAAATCCGCAAGTACGGCTTCCACGGGACCTCGCACAAGTACGTCACCCGCGAAGCCGCCAAGTTCCTCGGCAAGCCCGTGGACGAGATCGACCTGATCACCGCCCACCTGGGCAACGGCTGTTCCATGGCGGCGGTCAAGAACGGCCAATGCGCGGACACCACCATGGGGCTGACCCCCCTGGCCGGACTGATGATGGGCACCCGCTCAGGCGACGTGGACCCGGCCCTGTTCCCGTTCATCGCCCGGCACAAAAAGATGAGTGTGACCGAAGTGGATACCCTGTTGAACAAGCAGAGCGGCCTGCTCGGCATCTGCGGGCTGAACGACATGCGCGACGTGCACGCGGCCCGGGAAAAGGGAAACGAGGCGGCCCAGCTCGCCTTCGAGATGTTCGCCTACCGGGTCAAGGAGCGCATCGGCGCGTACCTGGCCGTGCTCGGCCGGGCCGACGCCGTGGTCTTCACCGCGGGCATCGGCGAGAACGACGCCTTTGTCCGGGCCGAGGCCTGCGCGGGGCTGGAAGGGCTCGGCATCAAGATTTCGCCCGAGCGCAACGAGACGCGCGAACCGGGCGTACGGCGCATCAGCACCGACGACAGCCCGGTGGCCGTGCTGGTGGTCCCGACCAACGAGGAACTGGAAATCGCCCACGCCACCAAGGCACTGGTCGAGCAGTGATATACCTGAACAGACAACAGTCATAAAAAAGAATACGGAGCACGACATGTCCAAAATGAAAACCATGGACGGCAACACCGCCGCCGCCTGGGTGGCCTACGCCATGAGCGAGACCGCCGCCATCTATCCCATCACCCCGTCCTCCACCATGGGAGAGATCGCCGACGAATGGGCCGCGCAGGGCAAGAAGAACGTCTTCGGCCATCCCCTGAAGATCCGCCAGATGCAGTCCGAGGCGGGCGCGGCGGGCGCGGTCCACGGGTCCCTGGCCGGCGGCGCGTTGACCACGACCTTCACCGCGTCCCAGGGGCTGCTGCTGATGATCCCGAACATGTACAAGATCGCGGGCGAGCTCATGCCCTGCGTGTTCCACGTCTCGGCGCGCGCCCTGGCCGGGCACGCCCTGTCCATCTTCGGCGACCACCAGGACGTCATGGCCTGCCGCCAGACCGGCTTCGCCATGCTCGCCTCGGCCTCGGTCCAGGAGGTCATGGACCTCGCCCTGGTCGCCCACCTGGCCACGGTGGAATCATCCGTGCCCTTCGTCTCCTTCTTCGACGGCTTCAGGACCTCCCACGAAATCCAGAAGATCGAGACCATCGACTACGCGGACATGCTGCCCCTGCTCAACCAGGGCAAGGTGGCCGAGTTCCGCAAGCGCGCCATGAACCCCGAGCACCCGGACATCCGGGGCACGGCCCAGAACCCGGACATCTACTTCCAGGGACGCGAGGCGGCCAACCCCAACTACGAGGCCATCCCGGCCATCGTGGAGGAGTACATGGCCAAGGTCTCGGCCCTGACCGGACGCGCGTACAAGCCGTTCGACTACGTGGGCGCGCCCGACGCCGAGCGGGTCGTCGTGTCCATGGGCTCTTCCTGCGAAACCATCGAAGAGGTGATCAATCATCTGCTCAAACAGGGCGAAAAGGTCGGCCTGATCAAGGTCCGCCTGTACCGGCCCTTCTCCGCCGCCCATTTCCTGTCCGTGCTGCCCGCCTCCTGCAAAAAGCTCGCGGTCCTCGACCGGACCAAGGAGCCCGGCGCCATGGGCGACCCCCTGTACCAGGACGTCTGCGCCGTGCTCTTCGAGCAGGGCCACGGCCCGGCCGTGGTCGGCGGACGCTACGGCCTGGGCTCAAAGGAATTCACCCCGGCCATGGCCAAGGCCGTGTTCGACAACCTGGCCGCCGAATCCCCCAAGACCCGCTTCACCGTGGGCATCGACGACGATGTGACGAACTCCTCCCTCGTCCTGACCGGGACCCTGGACACAACCCCCAAGGGCACCGTGCAGTGCAAGTTCTGGGGTCTCGGTTCGGACGGCACGGTGGGCGCGAACAAGCAGGCCATCAAGATCATCGGCGACAACACCGACATGTACGCCCAAGGGTACTTCGCCTACGACTCCAAAAAGTCCGGCGGCATCACCATCTCCCACCTGCGCTTCGGCAACGAGCCCATCCAGTCCACCTACCTGGTCACCGCCGCCGACTACGTGGCCTGCCACAACCCGAGCTACGTCAACCTCTACGACGTGCTAGAGGGGATCAAGGACGGCGGCACCTTCGTGCTCAACTGCGCCTGGACCGGCGACGAGATCGAAAAACGGCTGCCCGCCGCCATGCGAAGGACCATCGCCGAGAAAAAACTCAACTTCTACACCGTGGACGCGGTCAGGATCGCGGGTGAGGTCGGCCTGGGCGGGCGCATCAACATGGTCATGCAGACCGCCTTCTTCAAGCTGGCCGACGTCATCCCGTTCGACCAGGCGGTCAGCCTGCTCAAGGGCGGCATCGAGGCCGCCTACGGCAAGAAGGGCCCGAAGATCGTGGAAATGAACTGCGCCGCCGTGGACAAGGCCGCCGACGCATTGGTCAAGGTGGACGTCCCGGCAGCCTGGGCGAGCCTCGCGGACGACCCCGCGCCCGAGGCCGACGAGCCCGACTACGTCAAGAACGTCATGCGCCCCATGTTGGCCCAGAAGGGCGACACCCTGCCGGTGTCCGCCTTTTCCAAGGACGGGACCATGCCCGCCGCCACCTCGAAATACGAGAAGCGCGGCGTGGCCATCAACGTGCCCCAGTGGATCGCGGACAACTGCATCCAGTGCAACCAGTGCGCGTTCGTCTGTCCGCACGCCGCCCTGCGCCCGGTGCTGATCAGCGAAGCGGACGCGGCCAAAGCGCCCGCCGCCTTCGCCACCCTCGAGGCCAAGGGCAAGGACGTCAAGGGCATGCGCTACCGCATGCAGGTCAACACCCTGGACTGCCTGGGCTGCGGCAACTGCGCCGACATCTGCCCGGCCAAGGAAAAGGCGCTGATCATGCAGCCCATAGCCTCCCAGACCCCGGCCCAGGTGCCCAACTTCGACTTCTCCGAGACCGTGGCCTACCAGGACGCCTTCAAGCGCGACACGGTCAAGGGGTCCCAGTTCCGCCAGCCGCTCATGGAGTTCTCCGGGGCGTGCGCCGGTTGCGGCGAGACCCCGTACGTCAAGGTGCTGACCCAGCTCTTCGGTGAGCGCATGATCATCGCCAACGCCACGGGCTGCTCGTCCATCTGGGGCGCTTCGGCTCCCTCCACTCCTTACTGCGTCAACCGCGACGGCTTCGGCCCGGCGTGGGGCAACTCCCTGTTCGAGGACGCGGCCGAGTTCGGCTACGGCATCGAGATGGGCCTCAACAACCGCCGGGAAATCCTCATCGCCAACTGTGAAAACGCCCTGTGCGGGGCCACGGGCGAGGTCAAGACCGCCCTGGAGAACTGGCTGGCCGCCAAGGACGATCCCGAGGAATCCGCCGCCACCGGCGCGGCCCTCAAAGCCGCCCTGGACGGCGCCCTCGATCCGGCGCTGCTGGCCATCGCGGCCGACGCCGACCTGTTCACCAAGAAGTCCGTGTGGATCTTCGGCGGCGACGGGTGGGCCTACGACATCGGCTACGGCGGCGTGGACCACGTGCTGGCCTCGGGCGAGGACATCAACATCCTGGTCCTGGACACCGAGGTCTATTCCAACACCGGCGGCCAGTCGTCCAAGGCCACGCCGCTCGGGTCCATCGCCAAGTTCGCGGCCGCGGGCAAGGGCACCGGCAAGAAGGACCTCGGCCGCATGGCCATGACCTACGGCTACGTCTACGTGGCCTCGGTCTCCATGGGCGCGGACAAACAGCAGCTGCTCAAGGCGTTCCGCGAGGCCGAGGCCTACAACGGACCGTCCCTGATCATCTGCTACGCACCGTGCATCAACCAGGGCATCAAGAAGGGCATGGGCAAGACCCAGCTCGAACAGAAACTGGCCGTGGATTCCGGCTACTGGCCGCTCTACCGCTTCGATCCGCAGCTGGCCGACCAGAACAAGAACCCGTTCCAGCTCGATTCCAAGGCCCCGGACGGCACGCTCCAGGAGTTCCTGTCCGGCGAAAATCGCTACGCCATGCTCGAACGGTTCCACCCGGACCTGTCCAAGGCATACCGCGACAAGATCGAACAGGACTACGACACCCGCTACGCCATCCTCAGCCGCATGGCCGAGGCCGAGCCCGTGGGACCCGAAGCCGAAGACCCGGCCGCGTGCGCCACCGGCATCTCCGCCGAAAGCCCGGGCGCGGGCGAACCGTGCGACGACGGCCGCTAAACCGAAAGTAACGCGGGGGGAGTTTTGTGACCGCAACTTACAAAATATACTCCTGAGGAATCACACCCCGCGCTACCCGGCCTCCCGTCCCCGACGGGAGGCCTTTTTTTGAGGACGCCTCCCCCTTCCCCCCTGGACCCCCCAACCCCCTCTCACCCTCCGAAACTTTTTGTATGCGCATCCGCGCGTGCGGTGGGTCGAGACAAGCCCACCCTCTTCGCTGACGCCTGGACGAATGAGACAATTGGATCAAATATTGAACGACTCATGCCAACGCACGGCTCCCGCGAAGCGGCACAAAAAGTTTCGGAAAGGATGGGAATGGGGGGTCTGGGGGAAGGGGAAGGAAAAGCCCTTTTCAAAGGGTTTTCCTTCCCCTTCCCCCAGCCGCCGGAGGCAAAAAAAAGGGACGCCCCTCGGGGCGTCCCTTTTTTTGTAATCGTCTATCGTCCGGGTCTAGTTGTGCATGGTCACGGAGTCGGCCTGGACTTCGGTGTACAGGAGGTCGCTGACGATCTTGCCGTTGACGTCCACGTCGGCGTTGGTGACGGCGGTCTTGTTGGCGTCGGCCATGTGCACGAGCAGTTCGCCGGTGTTGTCGGAGAACAGCACGCTGTTGTCGTTGATGACCTTGACGATGCGGCCGTGCAGGGCCACGCCGGTGTCCACGCTGGAGGCCTTGGCCTCGGCCACGGTGTGGGCCTTGGTGTCATGGGACTGGAACGCGCCCGCAAAGGTCGGGGCGGCGGCAAAGGCGGCGGTCAGAAAAACGGTAAACACGAACATCAGGGCAAAGGTGAAACGCTTCATGATAATATCCTCTTTTTAAATTTATTGGCTTCTCAAGGCCGGTCTCCAACCGGCTACGACTCACCTCTACCACACCGATTTAAAATGTGAAGAAAAATATTGACGTTCAACTATACGTTTTAATTACTTTTTTCAAAAAAGTGCAACTTTTAATTGATCGGTCAATCAAAAAATCGCCCTTTTTTGCGGTCCCCGCCAAAAAATCGGGCCGCAAATATTTTCTCCGGCCGGGTTCGAGGCGGGGGTGCAATCACGGGCGGACGCAAGGACGTTTTCGGGGAGCGCGCAGATCCTGTTTTCCAACTCCAGCGAGACCGAAAAACGGACCGTTTTTATGCGTAAGCCCTCCTTTGCGCGGAAAAAGAGCTTTCGCAAAAGCCTCCAGGGCCGTAACATGACCATAAAGTCCCGGATATGTCCGGGCGTGACGCAACCTTTGACCTGGGAGAAGAGCATGTCCGCAGAAGCTTTTCGCGACCGTGCCGCCGGGGCGGTCATGGGCGCGTTCATCGGCGACGCCCTCGGGCTGGGGCCGCATTGGTATTATGATCTGGACGAGATGCGCCGCGACTACGGGGACTGGATAGACGGCTACACCGATCCCAAACCAGGCCGCTACCATGAGGGCATGAGGGCGGGCCAGCTCTCCCAGGCCGGGTTCATCCTCAAGCTGACGGTCCGCTCCCTGGTGGAGCGCGGACGGTACGCGGAGGAGGATTTCTGCCGCCGCATGGACGTGGAGCTGTTCCCCCAGCTCAACGGCGAACCGGCGAACGGGCCGGGCGGATACACCAGCCAGTCCATCCGCGAGGCGTGGCGGCGGCGCGTGGAAAAGGGGCTGCCCTGGGGCCAGACCGGCGGGCACGCCGACACCACCGAGGCCATCGAGCGGACCCTGGCCATCGCGGTGCGCTACGCACTGGACCCGGGCCGGTTGGCCTCGGCCGTGAGCAAAAACGCGGTCCTGACCCAGGCCGATGACGTGGTCGTGTCCATGACCGTGGCCTATGGCGCGGTCCTGGCCATGCTTGTGCAAGGGAACCGGCTCGACCCCGACCTGCCGGGCAAGCTCATGCAACTGGTCAAGGACGGCGTGCTGCCGTTCCACGCGGTGACCCGCGACGGATTCAAGGCCCCGCGCCCCGGCGACCCGGACCCGCCGCGCGTGGGCCGCTTCGCCTCGCCAGACGCCCTGCTCTCTCCCGGCTACATGGCCATGGCCGCCGCCGACCCGGACATCCGCATCGAGCCCGCCTGGAAGGTCTCCCTGGTCTACGGCATGCCCTGCGCCATCTACCACATGCTCCCGGCGGCCTATTACCTGGCCGCCCGGTTCCACGACGATTTCGAGTCCGCCGTGCTCAACTCCCTGAACGGCGGCGGCCAGAACCAGGCCCGGACCATCCTGACCGGCGCGCTGGTCGGGGCCCAGGTGGGGTTGTCCGGCATCCCGGCCCGGTTCCTGGACGGGCTGGAAGAGGGCGAAACGCTGATCAAGCTGGCCCGCGAGCTGGCCGACCAGGCGGCCCAACCATCCCCGGCCTGAGCCGGGCGACACCGACAGGATGCAAGGGGTGGATATGAACAAACCGGAACACACCGTGCTGTACGTCTCCCACGGCGCGGGCCCCCTGCCCGTGCTGGGCGACGCGGGCCATACGGAGATGGTCGACAACCTCAGGCTGCTGACCCGGGAGATTCCCCGGCCCTCGGCCATACTCGTGATCAGCGCCCATTGGGAGGAGCCCGTGCCCAACGTGACCTCGGCGGTCCGACCGGAACTGTATTACGACTACTACGGGTTCCCGCCCGAGTCCTACGAGCTGCGCTACCCCGCCCCCGGCGCGCCGAACCTGGCCAACGCCGTGCGCGACGCGCTCGAGGACAAGGGGTTCGCCACCCGCGCGGACGCGGAACGCGGCCTGGACCACGGCGTGTTCATCCCGCTGACGATCATGTACCCCGAGGCGGACATCCCGTGCGTGCAGCTCTCCCTGATAAAGGGGCTCGACCCGGCGGCGCACGTGGCCATGGGCGAGGCGCTGGCCGGACTGGAACGCGAAAACCTGCTGATCGTCGGGTCCGGGTTTTCCTTCCACAACATGCGCGCCTTTTTCACGCGGGACACGGACAAGACGCGGAGCTGGAACGAGGCCTTCGAGCAATGGCTGATCGAGACCTGCTCGTCCCCTTCGCTGGACCACGAGGAAAGGAAGAAACGGCTCCTCGGCTGGGAAACCGCGCCCCACGCGCGCTACTGCCACCCCAGGGAGGAGCACCTGCTGCCCCTGCACGTCTGCTGCGGCGCGACGGGCAGGGCCAGCGCCGAACATTACCGGCTGAACATCATCGGGAAGAGGGCGAGCGCCTACCGCTGGTAGAGGAAATCGGGAATCAGGCGGGGGAGGCGCAGCGGCCGTCCGGGGGCAGGGCCCCGTGGAGGAAGATGTCGATACACTGCCTGAAGTGGGCGATGCGCTCCTCCCGGTCGATCCAGGTGAACCCGCCCAAGGCGTCGAGAAAGACGGAACCGATAAACGAATCCACAAGCATGCGTGCCGCAAGACTCGTGTTGGCGATGACCAGCCTGCCCTTGCGACACTGTCGGTCCAGCCAGTCCACCAGCCCCTCGAGCGCCTTCTGTCCGCCATGGTACCGCAGGATTTCGTGCAGTTGCGGATGCTGCAGGGACTCCATGTTGGCCGTGCGCATAAAGCCCGCGCGGATCTCGTAGCTTTCCTGATCCATGTCTATCATGAACATGCGGGCCAGGGCCTGATCCAGGGGCAGGGCATCATACCCGTCGCCGAAGTCGATCATCTTCAGGCGATGGGCCTCGACCACGGCGACGAACAGATCGAGTTTGCAGGGGAAGAGCCGGTACAGGGTCTGCTTGGATATCTTGCACGCGGCCGCGATCTCATGGGTGCAGGTCCCGGCGTACCCCTTGCGGACAAAGAGCTTTTCGGCCGATTGGACGATCTGCGCGCGGCGCTTGGCGTCGGACATGGCCTTGGGCCGACCGCGCCGGGGCTTGGCATGGGGCCCCATGTCGCCACCTCCATTTAACAATTTTTCACAATTTATTCGATTGACAGCCGGGCCATCCGACCATAATTGTACTGGCGAG
Source organism: Pseudodesulfovibrio sp. lm2024 (assembly GCF_051175575.1). Taxonomy (NCBI): domain Bacteria; kingdom Pseudomonadati; phylum Thermodesulfobacteriota; class Desulfovibrionia; order Desulfovibrionales; family Desulfovibrionaceae; genus Pseudodesulfovibrio; species Pseudodesulfovibrio sp. lm2024. The sequence continues at coordinate 689,347 of NZ_CP195092.1, read as the reverse complement.
TACCGTAAATGATGTCGCTTTCAAGCGTCAAGGAGGAATCCGCATTGCAGATCCTGTCCATATATTCCCGTTTCGCGACGGGCCGTGTAGCCTGCGTCCCGTTGCTCCTGCTCAGCCTGCTGGTCCTCGGAGGGCTGGCCGGCTGCGAAGACAAAACCCCCAAGGCCTCGGCCACCCGGGCTCCGGTGGAGGTCGGCGTCGAGGTCCTGCACCCGCAGTCCGTGCCGCTGACCACCGAACTTCCGGGCCGGACCAGCGCCTCGCTGGTGGCTGAAGTCCGCCCCCAGGTGGACGGCATTCTGCGCGAGCGTCTGTTCCGCGAAGGCAGTGAGGTCCAGGCCGGCGAAGTGCTCTACCGCGTCGCGCCCTCGACCTACAGGGCCGAATACAGCAACGCCCTGGCCGCCCTCAAAAAGGCCCAGGCCTCTCTGCCCAGCTCCGAAAGCAAGGCCAAGCGCTACGCCGAGCTGATCGACCAGGGGGCCATCTCCGAGCAGGACTACCAGGACGCCAAGTCCGTGTACGAATCCGACCTGGCGGCCATCGCCTCGGCCAAGGCCGCCCTGGAAAGCGCCAAGATCAGCCTGGACTACACCGATATCAGGGCGCCCATCAGCGGCCGCGTGGAGATGTCCGACCTGACCCCCGGCGCGCTGGTCACCGCCAACCAGAGCGCGCCGCTGACGACCATCCGGCAGCTCGATCCCATCAACGTGGACCTGACCCAGTCGAGCACCACCATGCTCAACCTTCGCCAGGCCATCGCCTCGGGCGCGATCACCGTCGAGGGCAAGACCATGAAGGTCAAGCTCAAGCTCGAGAACGGGACCATCTATCCCTATGAGGGGACCGTGGAGTTCTCCGGGGCCAAGGTGGACGAGTCCACCGGCACCTACACCCTGCGCGCCGAGTTCCCCAACCCGGACCGCCTCCTCCTGCCCGGCATGTACGTCCGGGCCATCATTGAGGACGGCGTGTTCCAGAACGGATTCCTGTTGCCCCAGTTGGCGGTCGGCCGGACCCCCAAGGGCGAAGCCTCGGCCCTGTTCGTTGACAAGGACAACAAGGTCCAGCAACGCCTTCTCAAGGTGCGCGGCAGCCACGGCAACTCCTGGCTGGTCGGCTCCGGCCTCAAGGACGGCGACCGCCTGATCATCCAGGGTTCCCAGTCCGTCCGCCCGGGCCAGGTCGTGACCGTCAAGGAGATGGCCGTGGACGACGCCACCGGCGAGATCAAGCCCGTTTCGGCCGCCGCATCCTCCGCCACCGAAGCCCCCGCCACCGAAGCCAAGGAAAGCTAGGCCTCACATGTCCGAGTTTTTTATCCGGCGGCCCATCTTCGCATGGGTTATCGCCATCGTCATCATGCTGGGCGGCCTGCTGGCCCTGCGGACGCTGTCCATCTCCCAGTACCCCGACATCGCCCCGACCACGGTCCGCATCACCTGCAACTATCCCGGCGCGGACGCCAAGACCGTGGAAAACTCGGTGACCAAGGTCATCGAGCAGGGCATGACCGGCATCGACTTCCTGGACTACATGACCTCCACGTCGACCTCCACTGGCGAAACGGAGATCTCCCTGACCTTCACCAACGCGGCCAACCCGGACGTGGCCCAGATGCAGGTCCAGAACAAGCTGCAACAGGTCACCTCCCAGCTGCCCGACGTGGTTCAAAGCAACGGGCTGAGCGTGACCAAGTCGTCGGCCAGCTTCCTGATGGTCCTCGGTTTCGTCTCCACCGACGACACCATGACCTCCACGGACCTTGCCGACTTCGTGGACAGCTCCCTGAACGACACCCTCAAGCGCGTGGAGGGCGTGGGCGACACCCAGCTGTTCTCCTCGTCCTACGCCATGCGCATCTGGCTCAACCCGGACGAGTTGACCGAATACTCGCTCATGCCCAGCGACGTGGCCCGGGCCATCGAGGCCCAGAACACCCAGATCTCCGCCGGACAGCTCGGCGGCCTGCCCGCAATCCGGGGGCAGCAGCTCAACGCAACCATCACCGCGCGCTCGCGGCTCCAGACCCCCGAGCAGTTCAGGGACATCATCATCAAGAGTTCCCCCGACGGTTCGGTGGTGCGCATCCGCGACGTGGCCCGGGTCGAGCTCGACGCCGAGAGCTACACCACCAGCACGACCTACAACAACCACCCCACTGCGGGTCTGGCCATCCAGCTGGCCACCGGGGCCAACGCCATCCAGACCGCCGATGCGGTCGTGAAGACCATCAACGAGCTCAAGCCGACCTTCCCGACCGGGGTGGAAGTCGTCTATCCCTACGACACCACGCCCTTCGTCAAGCTGTCCATCGAGGACGTCATCGAGACGCTGATCGAGGCCATCATCCTGGTCTTCATCGTCATGTTCCTGTTCCTGCAGAACATCCGGGCCACGTTCATCCCGACCATCGCCGTGCCCGTCGTTCTGCTCGGCACCTTCGCCGTGCTTTCGGTAATGGGGTACTCGATCAACACGCTGACCATGTTCGCCATGGTCCTGGCCATCGGCCTGCTCGTTGACGACGCCATCGTCGTGGTCGAGAACGTGGAGCGCGTCATGGCCACCGAAGGGCTGGGCGCGCGCGAGGCCACGAGCAAGTCCATGAAGGAGATATCCGGGGCCCTGGTGGGCATCGCCACGGTCCTGTCCGCGGTCTTCGTGCCCATGGCCTTCTTCGGCGGCTCGGTGGGCGTCATCTACCGCCAGTTCTCGGTGACCATCGTCTCGGCCATGCTCCTGTCCGTGGCGGTCGCCCTGATCCTGACCCCGGCCCTGTGCGCGGCCATGCTCAAGCCCTCCCACGGCGAGCCCAAGTTCCGCTTCTTCGGCTGGTTCAACCGGGTCTTCGACCTCGGGACCAACGCCTACCACGACGGCACGGCCTGGATACTGCGCCGCACCGGCCGGTTCCTGCTGGTCTTCCTGCTCATCACCGGCATCATGGGCTGGATGTTCTACCGTCTGCCCAGCTCCTTTCTGCCCATGGAGGACCAGGGCATCCTGATCTCCATGGTCCAGCTGCCCACGGGCGCGACCCAGGAACGCACCAAGCGGGTCCTGAAAGAGGTCAGCGACCACTTCCTGAACAACGAGAAGGACGCCGTGGAAGGCGTCCTCACCGTGGCCGGCTTCAGCTTCAGCGGCGCAGGCCAGAATGTGGGCATCGGCTTCATCCGGCTCAAGCCCTTCGAAGAGCGCCATGACCCGGCACTGTCGGCCCAGGCCGTTGCCGGACGGGCCATGGGGGCTTTCATGAAGAACCGCGAGGCGCGGATCTTCACCCTGGCCCCGCCCGCCATCCACGGCATGGGCAACTCCAACGGCTTCGACTTCTACCTGCGCGACATCAACGGCGCCGGGCACCAGAAGCTCATGGAGGTGCGCAACCAGTTCCTGGGCATGGCCGCCCAGAGCCCGCTGCTGGCCAACACCCGGCCCAACGGCCAGGAGGACGAGCCCCAGTACCACATCGACATCGACCAGGAAAAGGCCAGCGCCCTCGGACTCTCCTTCTCGGACATCAACACCACCCTGTCCACAGCCTGGGGCAGCGACTACGTCAACGACTTCATCGACCGGGGCCGCGTCAAGCCGGTCTACCTCCAGGGCGACCAGGACTTCCGCATGCAGCCCGAGGACGTGAACCGCTGGTTCGTGCGCAACGACAAGGGCGGCATGGTGCCGTTCGCCTCGTTCGCCTCCGGCCGCTGGACCTACGACTCCCCGCGCCTGGAGCGCTACAACGGCGCCTCCGCCCTGGAGATCCAGGGCCAGGCCGCCGCGGGGGTCAGTTCGGGCGACGCCATGGCCGAGGTCAGGAGGCTGGTCTCCCAGCTCCCGCCCGGCTACGCCATGTCCTGGACCGGCCTGTCCGCCCAGGAAGAGCTCTCCGGCAACCAGGCCGCGCCGCTCTACGCCATCTCGGTGCTGGTGGTCTTCCTCTGCCTGGCCGCCCTGTACGAGAGCTGGTCCATCCCGTTCGCGGTCATCATGGCCGTGCCCATCGGCATCTTCGGCGCCCTGCTGGCGGCCAGCTCCTTCGGGCAAAGCAACGACGTCTACTTCAAGGTCGGCCTGCTGACGACCATCGGCCTGACCGCCAAGAACGCCATCCTCATCGTGGAATTCGCCGTGGCCGAACAGGCCGCCGGACTGGGCGTCATCAAGGCCACCCTCAAGGCGGCCAAGCTGCGCCTGCGGCCCATCCTGATGACCTCGTTCGCCTTCATCCTCGGCGTCCTCCCCCTGGCCATCGCCTCGGGCGCGGGCTCGGGCGCGCAGAACTCCGTGGGCATCGGCGTCATGGGCGGCATGATCTCGGCCACCGTGCTCGGCGTGTTCTTCATCCCGCTGCTCTACGTGGGGCTGCGCAAGGTCTTCAAGTACAAGCCGCCCCAGCACCTGGACAGCGCCCAGGCTGCCGCCACGGACGGTTCCAAGGACCCGGACGAGAGCGCATAGAGCGCCACAGGCAAAGAAATCAAGGCCGCGCCCCGGAGACGGGACGCGGCCTTTTTCTGCGCCTCACAAGAACAAAAAACCCCTTTGACCGTAGTCAAAGGGGGAGTCTGCATGGGGAGCCGTACAGGGTTCAGATGTGGATGTCGAAACGACGGTGGCGATAGTTGGTCGTGCTATGCCCGTCAAAGGCGTCCGCGTATCGCTGCGGGCTCGGCGTGGACAAGGGGCGGAAATCGTCATTTTGAGCGGAGACCCCGCCCACGGCCACCGCAACCTTACCGCCCTCCGAGACGATCTCGCCGTCGATCTTGTACCCGCTCCTGACCACGTTGGCCCCCTCGCCAGTGTACACACTGCCCGAGACCGAGTACCCAGCTCGAACCACGTCCCAACCCTCCCCGGTGTCGACGTGCGCGCTGAGGTCATACCCGGCGTCCAGAAAATCGTTGCCGTCGCCCGTGTCGATATCGCCTTCGATCGTATGCCCGGCCTCCAGGACATCGCCGCCGTCACCGGTCTCTACATGGCCTCCGATCTTGTACCCGGCACCAAGGAAATCATCGCCGTCCCCGGTCTCTACATGGCCTCCGATCTCGTTCCCGGCATCCAGAAAATCATTGCCAGTACCAGTGGCGATATTTCCGATGATCTCATATCCGGCGCCAAGGACGTCGTCGCCGTCGCCGGTATCGACGTTGCCGTCGATATCGTGGGCTGAATCGAGCCGGTCCCGGCCGGTTCCGGTGGAGATGTTGCCGACGATTTCGTAACCGGATTTCAGTTCGTCCTCCCCCGCGCCCGTCACGATGTTCCCGCCGACGGAGTACACGGCCCAGAGCGAGTCGTCGCCGTCGCCGGTGTCTATGCCCCCGCCGATAGCGTGCCCGCTCCGGAGCGAATCGTCGCCGTCCCCGGTGTCTATGTTCCCGCCGATGAAGTCCCTGGCCCGGAGGGAATCGTCGCCGTCTCCGGTGTCGATGTCGGCGACGATCTCGGTCAAGGCTTCCACGACATCATCCCCCGCGCCGGTGTTGATGGTGCCGCTGATCTGCTCGCCGGTGACGGTGTCGTCGCCCCTTCCGGTATCGAGTGCCACGCGCGTGAATCCCGCCACGGTTACACGGTCGTCGCCGTCGCCGGTATCGACACCCAGGGGTTGGTTTCCGCGGCCATACAGGAACACCGAGTCGTTCCCGTCGCCGCTGTCAATCATGACGCTGTTCTCGGAAGAACTCCGGCCAAAGCCAAGAGCGACGATTTGATCGTCGCCGTCCCCGCCCGAAACAGCCTCGTCCGAGGTGGCGATGATGATGTCGTCCCCGTCGGTTTCGTCGCCTCGGAAATAGTTCTCCACGACAAGGTTCCCGGCCTCGTCCTCGCGCACGAGGTAGTTCCCGTCCAGGTCCACGGTCTTCTCCTTTTCGCCTTGGGAGTCGAGAACGTTCATGCGGTAATGCCCCGCATCAAGAGCCTCGATTTCCAACGTCCTGCCCGAGGCCGTGTGCAGGGAGGTCACGGTCTCCCAGGTGGCGGTAGACTCGTAAAAGGGCCTCGAATCGGTGAGCGCAGGCCGCGAGCCCCGGCTCGAATCCCGAGCCGGGTCCGACAGGGTGACGACGTCGCCGTCAAACAGCCGGGTCGGCTCGTTCCGTCCATGCCGGACATCGAAGGCGGGTGCCCCCTCGGGGCGAAGCGGATTCCCGCTCGCTCCCGCCTGGCGGGACATGCTCGGGAACATCAAGGATATGCTGGGCATGGGGCGCTCTCCAAGGCTTAAACGAAAGGCCTGCTATCAACGATTTCTATCGTCGAGAAAGACGAAATCTTTAGAGAGAGGGGACGCGTTTCTTGAAAAATCGCTGCCGCGCCCCGCCCGGACGAAAAAAACTCAGTGCTTGGGTTCGTACGGCAAGGAAGAGTGGTGCAGGAAGATGCGCAGCCTCCCCTGGTCATCCCGGATGTACCCGAAGGTGAACTCCACCTCGGTTTCCTGCTCCGTTTTGGAATCGGTGAAGTAGTAATTTCCCTGGGCAAGGGCATCGCAGTCATGGACAACAATCACCTGATCCCCAAACCGGACTTTTGACCACGGGTGCAGGGCAAAGCCGTTGTCCTCGGACACCACGCCTCCCACAAAATAGGAAAGCGCACTCTCCTTATCGGGCCGAAACTGCTGATCGGCCGCTTTGGTGGGTTTGAAGAGGACCTCTTGGAGTCCGTAGGCATAGAGCCGTTCAATGGCCTCGGCAGCCACCGATTCGTAGTCCTTCCCCTCCTGGTAGGCCTTACCGATGGCCACAATGGCCTCGCCCCATTCCTTTTCCGCGTTCACCACATCCTGATTGGTGATTCCCCCGGCAAAGGCGGGTGTAGCGGAACAAAACAGCAGAGCGAGCAAGACGTAGCGTATGAACGCGCGCATGGAAGGACTCCTTGGGTTAAGACATATTCTTGAAAGAATACCTCGGCAGGAGAACTCCGGTCAATCGGATTGCTTTCTTCGAATCCAGCGCATGCCCTTCTCAGCTGCTGGTCCGACTCATGACCATTCGAGGGAGAGGAAAGGAAAAGGACGCCACCCTCTCCGGTCGGCGCCCTTCCTCGGCCGCTGACGCGACCCGATTCCTGGACCGTTCTGAAACGCCGTCCGGCCTAGCCCGCCGAGATCTCTTCCCAGAGCAAATCCATGATCCGCGACTTGACCTCGGAGAACTCCGGGGTCAGCGAGGCCTTGTGGTCGCGCGGGCGGGCGATGTCCACCGGGACCTTGGCCTTGATCCGGCCGGGCCGCCTGGACATGATGTAGACGTTGTCGGCCAGCAGGATGGCCTCGTCGATGTCGTGGGTGATGAACAGGATGGTGCTCGATTCCTTGCGCCAGACGTCCAGGAGCAGCTCCTGGAGCAGCAGCCGGGTCTGGGCGTCCAGGGCCCCGAAGGGCTCGTCCATGAGCAGCATGACCGGCTTGTTGGCCAGCACGCGGGCGATGGCCACGCGCTGCTTCATGCCGCCCGAGAGCTCCTTGGGCAGGGCGTTCTCGAACTCGGCCAAGCCCACCAGATTGATGTACTTGCGGGCGATCTCGGCGCGCTCGGCGGCGGGCACGCCCTTGAGGCGCAGGCCGAACTCCACGTTCTTGCGCACGGTCAGCCAGGGAAAGAGCGTGTAGGACTGGAAGACCATGCCACGATCCGCGCCGGGCCCGGTGATGGGGGCACCTTCGAGCACGGCCGCGCCGGACGAGGCGTGCTCCAGCCCGGCCACGATGTTCAGCAGGGTGGACTTGCCGCAGCCGGACGGGCCGACGATGACCGCCAGCTCGCCTCGATCCACGGTCAGGTTGATGTCCTCGAGCGCGGTCACCTCCCCCTTGTTGGAGTCGAAGACCTTGCCCAGATTGTCGATGGAGAGCATGGTCATCTCTTTTCGCTCCAGGGAGTTATGATGCGCGCCAGCAGCTTGAACAGGTAGTCGGTCAAAAGTCCGAGCAGGCCGATGATGATCAGCCCGGCGAAGATGCGGTCGATGGCCAAAAACCGCTGGGCGCGCAGGATCATGTAGCCGAGCCCCGAGTTGGCGGCCACCAGTTCGGCCACCACCAGGTAGGTCCAGGCCCAGCCCACGGTGATGCGCAGGTCGTCCATGATGCCCGGCAGCGCGCCGGGGAACAGGACCAGCCGGTAGGTCTGCATGCGGTTCGCGCCCAGGGTGGCGGCGGCCCGGCTCAGGTCTCCGGGCACGTTGGCCACACTGTCCGCGACCATCAGGACCAGCTGGAAAAAGGTGCCCAGGAAGATGATGGCGAATTTCTGGGCGTCGCCGATGCCGAAATAGAGCAGGGTCAGCGGGACCAGGGCGACCACCGGCAGGTAGCGGGCGAACTCCATGACCGGGGCGACCATGTGCGAGGCCCGTTTGGAGGTGGCGATGACCAGGCCCAGCGGCACGCCGATCACGGCCGCCAGGGACCAGCCGACCATGACGCGGTAGACGCTGTCCCAGGTGTAGGAGAAGAGGACACCTTCCGCGTACATCTCCCCGAAGGAAAGGAAGACCTTGTGCGGCGGCGGCAGGAACAGGGGCTTGACCGAGCCGGTGTAGGCCAGGACCGCCCAGAAGCCGAAGACGGCGGACAGGGACGCGGCCGCAAGCCACGCCCCTTTCCGCACGGTCGGATTACCTTGTTTCATGCTACTCGGCGTTGACGTAGTCGGAGCTGATCAGCGTGTCCACGGACACGTCCTTGGTAATGATGCCCTTGGACTTCCAGAAGGAGATGGCCCGTTCGGCGACCTCGTACACGCTGTTGGCCCGGGACTTGTCGAAGAACGCCTTGTTGGCGTCCTTGCCGATGAAGGTCACGCCCGAGGCCATGTCGGCCATTTCCTGCGTCTCCAGTCCCATGGCCTTGGCCATGATCTCGTTGCCCTTGTCCGGGTTCTTTTCGTACCAGGCGATGGCCTCGTTCCAGCACTTGGTCATCTTGGCGGGCACCTCGGGGTGCGCCTTGACGTAGTCGGCGTTGAGCACGAACACGTCCACGATGGTCTTGGGCATGTCCTTGGAGGAGACGAGCACGTGGCCGCCCTCGCGCTGGCCCGCGTTGGTCAGCCAGGGCTCCCAGGTCACGGCGGCGTCGATGCTGCCGGCCACGAAGGCCGCGCCCGCGTCGGAAGCGCCCATCTCGGTGATGTTGATGTCCTTCTCGTCCACGCCGTACTTTTTCAGGATGGACAGGAAGAAGAAATAGGAGGTGGAGGACTTGTCCAGCCCGACGGTCTTGCCCTTGAGGTCGGCCACGGTCCTGATCTCGCCCGAAGCGACCACGCCGTCGCCGCCGGACGACTCGTCCATGCCGAAGACCACGACTTCCGGGGTGCCCTTGGCGAAGTGGATGACCTCGCGGTCGAGCACGTTGCCCAGGCCGTCGATGTTGCCCGAGGCCATGGCCGCTGCGTACTGGGCCTCATCCTCGATGATGACCAGGTCCACGTCCAGCCCTTCCTTTTCGAAGTAGCCGAGTTCCTTGGCGATATACAGCGGGCCGTAACCGACCCAGGTGGCGTGGGCCACCTTGACCGGCGTACCGGCAAAGGCGGTGGAGGCACAGAGCGCGAGCGCGCAGACCAACATCACAATACGTTTCATGATTCTCTCCCTTCAAGGCGTTCCGGACCGGAAATCCCCCTCGGCCATCCGGCGCCGGAACCCCTCCTTGCGCATATCGGCCCGGATTTCCTGCAATCCGCATTTCGTCGCCCCCCTGATAGTCCACTTCCGGCCCACCCGCAACATTTTCGAGTAATCGCCCCCCGGACAGACCACGCCACGAGGTGCGGAATTGACGAATTCCGCACCTCGTGACCCCGCGCCGCCCTCCCCCTCCGGAGCCCCGTGCCGGGCCGTTTTCCGGGCGGGTGAAATCCTCCGGACAGTTTGTCTTCGCGGCCCATCGATGGTATGAATTGTATAATTTTATACTCGCGGCCGGAGCTCCGGCCGGGGATTGTGCCAATCCGGGCCGAAAAGGGAGTTTCTTGCGCCTCCCGGACGCACGATCGACAAGGTGAATCGCGCCGTCGCGACGGATCGCCACACATTGCAGCCGTCTCCTTTCGCGCTGTGCCGCAAGGCCGGATGGAGGTACGAAAGGATGACTTCAAACAATGTGTTGCGATTGTCGGGCTCGACGTTGGAAAGCGCTTGGAACCAATTCGTCCGCACCGGCTCCATACAGCCCGGAGCCGTCAGGACCGAGATCCTCCACTCATGGGAACGGTGCCATGAGGCCAGGGTGAACCCTCGCGGCGGAAACGGCCGCCCCGGCCGTGACGGATGGAGGATCGAGCAATCCCGCAGCGGCCGCGCCGAGCTGCTGGCCATCGCCAAACCGTTCATGGACCGGCTCTACCGGTTCGTGGCCGGTTCTCGGTTTGTCGTCTTTCTGTCCGACGAATCCGGCATGATCCTGGAGTGCATCGGCGACCACGAGATCAAGGACAACGCCTCCAAGGTCAACCTGGTGGCCGGCACGGACTGGCGCGAGGAGGCCGTGGGCACCAACGGCATCGGCACCGCCATCAAGCTGCGCGGGCCCATCCAGATATCCGGCATGGAGCACTACTGCTCCCGGCTGCACAGCTGGACGTGCTCGGCCGCGCCCATCTTCAACGACACCGGCGACATGATCGGCGTGCTCCAGGTCTCGGGCCCGTCCAGCGAAGTCCATCTGCACACCCTGGGCATGGTCGTGGCGGCCGTGGAGGCCATCCGCGACCAGCTCCGGATCAGGAAGAAGAACCGGGAGCTGAACCGGCTCAACGGCAGCCTGAACAAGATTTTCCACACCATGTCCGACGGGGCGCTGATAACGGACGGCTCCGGCGCGATCAGCCACATCAACCGGGCCGGGGAAAGCATCCTGGGTCCGGGCCTCGAAGGCAGGCCCCTCGAAGAGGTCCTGAGCGGGAACCCGTTGATCTGGAAGCAGCTGCGCCGTGGCCGGGCGTACACAGACGTCGAGCAGATCATCGACACGCCCAACGGGTGCGTCCACTGCCTGGTCACGGGCACGACGCTCAAGGACGACGCCGGGGCCCCCAACGGCACGGTCGTCTTCTTCAACCGGATCAACAAGGTCAAGAAGCTGGTCAACCGGTTGAGCGGGGCCCTGGCCTCGTTCGGCTTCTCGGACATCATCGGCTCCAGCCCCAAGCTGCGCGAGGCCATCAAGGCGGCCAAGGGCGCGGCGGCGGGCAGCAGCAACGTCCTCATCCTGGGTGAAAGCGGCACGGGCAAGGAGCTGTTCGCCCAGGCCATCCACAACCACAGCCCGCGCCGGGGCGGCCCGTTCGTGGCCCTGAACTGCGCCGCCCTGCCCCGGGAGCTGATCGCCAGCGAGTTGTTCGGCTACACGGACGGGGCGTTCACCGGCTCCAAGAAGGGCGGCAGGCCCGGCAAGTTCGAGATGGCCGACGGCGGGACCCTGTTCCTGGACGAGATCGGGGACATGCCCCTGGACCAGCAGGCCATCCTCCTGCGCGTGCTCCAGGACAAGACCATCATTCGCATCGGCGGCGACCGCGTCATCCCGGTCAACGTCCGATTCGTCTGCGCCACCAACAAGGACCTGCTGGGAGAGGTCCAGAAGGGCAACTTCCGCATGGACCTCTACTACCGCCTGAACGTCATCCCGGTGAAGGTGCCCCCGCTCAGGGAGCGGATCGGCGACCTGAACGACCTGTTCCACCACCTCCTGGACAAGATCTGCGCCCGGCAGGGCCGCCACATCGAGCACATCTCCGAGAAGATGCTCCAGCAGCTGGCCCGGCACGACTGGCCCGGCAACGTGCGCGAGCTGGAAAACGTCATCGAGAAGATGCTCAACGCGGACCACGCCGCCACCCGGCTGGCCTTCAAGCACCTGCCCGAGCGGATCGCGGGCCGGAACATGGGCCCGGCGGTCTGCTCGTCCCCCTTCTACCCGAGCCAGGAGCTCCACTTCGGCCACAGGGAGAAGGCGATGACCGACCTGTTGCGCGAAAAGGAGCTGATCCTGAAACTGTTGTCCGGCCACCGGGGGAACGTCAGCAAGGTCGCCCGGGAGATGGGATTGTCCCGCAACACCATCTACCGCAAGATGCGTTTCTACAAGATCTCCAGGGAACAGGTCTTCTCCTAAGCGGCTCGCCCCCTTCGCCGAGGTGGGGCCAAAGCGGTCTTCCGAGGTGAACACCTGTACCGTAAAACGGGACACCTACGCCAAGTGTCCCGCATTGGGTCACACTCTTGAGCGGGCACTGGAAGACGCCTTTTCGGCTCTATCCCGCTGTTTCCGCCGTTCTCCGCTTTCGGGCTCCAGGCGGCACCATACTTGCTTTCCGTGGGTGCGGTTCAAGCGATCCCTTCCGGATCGCACAACGTCGCCTAAATCCAACCGGAGGGTACTGTCATGAAGGAATCAATGAGCTTTGACGGAACGGCGGGGAACAGCCCCATCGACCAAAACTACCAACTGTACATCGGCGGGAAATGGATGGACGCCCGGGACGGCAAGACGTTCACGGCATACTGCCCGGCCAACGGCGAGGTGCTGGCCACCTGCGCCAACGCGGGCAAGGGCGACGTGGACATGGCCGTGGCCGCCGCCAGGGATGCGTTCGCCACCTGGAAGGACGTGCCTCCGCAGGAGCGCGCGGCCTATCTGCTGAAGATCGCCGACCTCATCGACGAGCACGCCGACAAGCTCGCCCTGGTGGAGACCCTGGACAACGGCAAGCCCATCCGGGAGACCAGGAACATCGACGTCCCGCTCGCCTCGGACCACTTCCGGTATTTCGCCAGCGCCATCCGGACCGAAGAGGGCTCGGCCGCGATGATCGACAAGAACACCATGAGCATCATCATCCACGAGCCCATCGGCGTGGTCGGACAGATCATCCCCTGGAACTTCCCGTTCCTCATGGCGGCCTGGAAGATCGCCCCGGCCCTGGCCGCGGGCAATACCGTGGTCATCAAACCCTCGTCCGAAACCTCCCTGAGCCTGCTGGAGTTCGCCAAGATACTGGACCAGGTCCTGCCCGCCGGGGTGGTCAACGTCGTCACCGGCGGCGGCTCCACCACCGGCAACTACATCCTGGAGCACGAAGGCTTCAACAAGCTCGCCTTCACCGGGTCCACGGACATCGGCTACATGATCGCGGACGCGGCCGCCAAGAAGCTCATCCCGGCCACCCTGGAGCTGGGCGGCAAGTCGGCCAACATCTACTTCCCGGACTGCCCCTGGGACAAGGCGGTCGAGGGCGCGCTGCTGGGCATCCTGTTCAACCAGGGCCAGGTCTGTTGCGCGGGCTCGCGCATCTTCGTCCACGAGGACATCCACGACCGCTTCCTGGCCGACCTGACCAAGAAATTCGAGAAGGTCAACGTGGGCCTGCCCTGGGAGGAAGGCACCGAGATGGGCAGCCTGATCAACGGACACCAGCTGGGCAAGGTGCTCGGCTGCATCGAGGACGGCCAGAAGGAAGGCGCGCGCCTGGTCACGGGCGGCGCACGGCTGACCGATGGCGAACTGGGCAAGGGCAGCTTCCTGAGCCCGACCATCTTCGCGGACGTGGACAACTCCATGCGCATCGCCCAGGAGGAGATCTTCGGCCCGGTGGTCTGCGTCATCAAGTTCCGTGACGAGGACGAGGTCATCGCCATGGCCAACGACAGCGAGTTCGGCCTGGGCGGCGCGGTCTGGAGCCGGGACATCAACCGGGCCATGCGGGTGGCCACCGGGGTCGAGACCGGCCGCATGTGGATCAACACCTACAACCAGCTCCCGGCCCACACGCCGTTCGGCGGATACAAGAAGTCCGGCATCGGCCGCGAGACCCACAAGATGATGCTCGCGCACTACAGCCAGACCAAGAATATATACATCAGCCTGGACGAGAGTCCGTTCGGACTCTACTAGGTTCTCGCTCCCGCTTCCGTCTCCTCCATGGGGCGCGGGGCGAGACGCAACCCCGCCGCCCCCACCGGGCAGCCCTGCCTGCCCGGTGGGGGCGGCCAAAGAGTTTGGCCCGACACAGGTGAACCGCTCTAATCGAGGATGGTCTTCGACCTCAACGCGTCATACGCCCGTATCAACCAGTAAAGACTTTTGCTTTCCGGAGTCAGGATAGCAATGGCGTCTATTTCGTCACGCCTGTCGACGCATTCCATCGGAGAGACCACCTGTTTGCCCAACAGCACCGTCTGTTGCTTCGCTTTGTTGGAGTCGACAAAAAACGAAATGGCTCCGGCAAGGTCCGGGTTGCTCTCCAGAAACTCCACTGCATATTCTCCGCCACACCATGCCGCGATTCTCCCGTTCGGGTTCGAGGCGACGAAATCATGCAGCTTTTTCCCGTGCCGCATCTTGGCAAACGCATAATCAACAGCCCTCGAATCATGGGTAAAGGACTGCTGGGGTATCACCGCCTGCATATGGCGATCCGGCTTTCTCGCGAGAATGAAAACATGCGTCTGGGCCCCCGCAGGCGGCGTGGCGAACCCGATGCATTCAGTAAGAACACATTCATCGTCATGGCACGTGATATATTTCGACTCCAGCAACTCGTAGGAGTTCGCCGCGTAGTAATCAATCAGCATCCTCGGTGAGATTTGATAATAGCCATGATTCACCCACCCTTCCACAGGAGCGACATGGCATGCGAATCCGCCGGGCCTTATCATCTCGTGCATGTTGTCCATGACCGCCTTGACGTCAAAGACATGTTCAATTGTTCCACCATTATAGACGATATCAAACGTTCTGCCGATCGTCGCGGTGACGTCCTGGTTCAGGTCAACCACATAATCCGCATTCTCGTAATCGGACACATCACAGGAAAAGGCCTCCAGGCCGAGCGAATGGAAAAAGACCTTATCGTTGATATCCCCCTCCTTGGAAGGGATGTCTTTCCTGCACAACTCACCTGAGAAGGCGTCGAGGAACTGGTGTGAAAACTCCAACTTTCCGTCGGTGAAACTCGCAAATCCGGACCGCAGCAATACCCGGAGGAACTGCTTATAGGTAATGTGCACGGATTGTCTTCCAAGCTGTAACAGCGACCCGGAAAGACCGTTCTGTTTGACCGCCCGAGAAAAGGCAATAGCATTCTCAAAACCTATACCCACAATAGACCTCCTCGCAACAAACCGTTCTCATTCTTATCGAGCCCGCCACAGTCAATCAATATCATCCAACAGTAATCCATTGTTAAGTTCATGCAGTTGCGTGGCGCGACTTGCCATGCCCTCGACCTCGAAAAACGCCTGAACACCCATTTGTGCCTAAACAAGTCGTTCAAAGATCACTCCCCGTACCCCCGAATACAGCCCGTCACAAGCAGTATCCACATGGTATTTATCCCAAGAAGCCGGTTAAAATTGCCGGACTGTCGCACGGATTTTCTCATATGCACCACGCATGCCATAACGCAGCTTGACAACGCCTGCGGTTGCGATAAGCATTCACCCATTACGCACCAAGGAGTTTTGATGATTCTCCAGTCCATGGATCTTGCCGCCCGGAATATGGAACAGGGCGCTCCGCAGGTCTAAACTGCCTCCGGGCCGCGCTCCATCGCGGCCCCCATCTGGTTGACTCGGCCAGCCGGATTTGTTTCGCCCGAAACAGGTCTTGTTTTACGCCCTTGCTCCATATTCCCCATTCCGTTCCCCGTTGCCCGCCGACCGCCCCCTGGTCGGCCGAGATCACGCACGATCGAAGCCCGACTTCGACGCAACACAATGGAAGCAAGATGAAAACACGGACTTTATCCGACAACAGGCAGGAGTGCGCGGAACGCCTCCGCCGTCTGGGCTGGAACGGCCACTTCGAACAACTGGCGGCGGCCGACGGCCTCGACCTCAACCGGGTGGCCCGGGTGCTCAGCGCCCAGCGGGACCTGTTCCTGGTCACCGACGGACGCGATGAGCGGCTGTGCGCCCCGTCTGGCGCCATCCGCCACCAACAACGGGGCTACCCGGTCACCGGCGACTGGGTGGTCGCGGACGAGGCCGTGGTCCGGCGCGTCCTGCCGCGCCAAAACACCCTGAGCCGGGGCGATGCCGGTTCGCGCGGCAAACAGGAGGGCGCGGCCCTGCGCGAACAGCCCATCGCCGCGAACATCGACACGGTGTTCATCGTCTGCGGGCTCGACCGCGACTACAACCCGCGCCGCATCGAGCGTTACCTGGCCCTGGTCTACAACTGCGGGATAGTCCCGGTGGTTGTCCTGACCAAGGCGGACCTGCACGCGGCCCCGGAACAATTCCGCGAGGAGATCGAGATGGTGGCCTTCGGCGTGGACGTGGTGCTGACATCCACGACGGACGCAAGCGGCGTGGACCGACTGCACGGCTACCTGAACGAAGGCCAGACCGTATCCATGATCGGCTCTTCGGGCGCGGGCAAGTCGACGCTGGCGAACATGCTCCACGGCAGCCGCATTCAGGCTACCGGCAGTGTAAGCCAAAGCGTGGGCAAGGGCCGCCACACCACGACCTCCCGCGAGTTCATCGCCATGCCCCGAGGCGGCCTGCTCATGGATAATCCGGGCATCCGCGAGATCGCTCTGTCCCAAAGCGGCGGCGGCCTGGACGCGACGTTCTCCGACATCCGCGCCCTGGCCGAATCCTGTCGCTTCCCCGACTGCTCGCATCAACGCGAGCCCGGCTGCGCGGTGCTCCGCGCCGTGGCCGACGGCCAGCTCGAACCGGCCCGGCTGGAGAGCTACCGCAAGCTGCAGCGCGAACTGGGATACGTCCGGGCCCGCAGCGAAAAGAGCGCCGACCGCGTGGAAAGGGAGCGCTGGAAGGGCGTGGCCATGGAGATCAAGCGCATGCATAAACGCAAGAAACGCTGACCACGAAAACCGGCACACCGGAGCGCCATCGCCGACAGCGACGGCGCTCCGGCCAACCGGTTCCGACACTATGCCCGGGTAGCGGAAAACGGCCCTGGACCGTTAACGACGGAACCCACGGCGCTCGCGCCACGCCCTCCCCCCCCTGTAGCCGGTCATTTACCCGGCCCTTTGGATTTCACACCGCATGAGTATTACTTTTTTATATTTCATGCCTCTTAAGATTGATTGATTTATTTTATCATGCTACTTCATGCCATTATTTCCATATTCATATGCAAATAGACCCCATTGGAGAAGCCGTAATGCAAAGTCTTTCCCGCTCCGCCGATACGGTTCGGCGGCTCTTGGCGATGACGGTCGTCATCGGATTCATGCTCTTTTCCGCTCTTCCGGGCGTCCAGGCTGCGCCGCCCGAAGGCAAGGATGTCCTGGTCTATTCCTGGAACTCCAACATGGGCGAGTTCAACCCGCACCTGTATTCCCCCAACCAGATGTTCTCCCAGAACCTGATCTATGAGCCGCTGGTGCGCTATCAGGCCGACGGCACTGTCGCCCCAGGCCTGGCCGAGTCCTGGGTCATCAGCCCGGACGGCCGCGAATATACCTTCAAGCTGCGCAAGGGCGTGCGCTTCTCCGACGGCCAGCCGTTCAACGCCATGGCCGTGAAACGCAATATCGACGCCATCCTGCTCAACCATGAGCGCCATCACTGGCTGGAGCTTATCAACCAACTATGGAAAGCCAAGGAAACCGGGAAGGAACCCGCCACCGTGTTGGATGAATACACGGTCAAGCTGACCCTGAACGACCCTTATTATCCCGCGTTGCAGGAGTTGGCCCTGATCCGTCCGGTCCGGTTCCTGTCTCCGGCCGCCATGCCTGAGAGCGGCAATACTTCCAAGGGCATCAAGGCCCCCATCGGCACCGGCCCATGGAAGATGGTGGAATCGGTCAAGAGCGAATACGCCCTGCTGGAGCGCAACGAGGATTACTGGGGTGACAAGACAAAGTCCAAGTATCTCCTGATCAAGATCATTCCCGACACCAACGCCCGGGTCGTGGCCTATGAGACCGGCCAGATCGACCTTATATACGGCGGGGCCGGCCATGGATCGGGCCAGATCGGCCTGGATAGTTTCGAGAACTACCGCCACATGCCGGGCGTGGTCACCAAGATCTCCGGCCCCCTGGCCACCCGTGCCTTGGCGCTGAACACCAACCGTTTCCCGACCAACGACATCGCGGTGCGCAAGGCCATACTGCACGCCGTGGACCGGGACGCCATGGTCGAGCACATCTTCATGGGTGTGGAACGGCGGGCCGACACGCTCTTTTCCCCGAGCGTCCCCTATTGCGACCTGAAGCTGAAACCTTACGACTTCAACCGGGACAAGGCCAAGGCCCTGCTGGACAAGGCGGGCTGGGTCCTGGCCGACGGTGCCAAGTACCGCACCAAGAACGGCAAGGAACTGGCCCTGGACCTGTGCTTCGCAGGCAACGACACCCTGATGAAATCCGTGGCCGAGGTGGTGCAGGGTGATCTCAAGAAGGTCGGCATCAAGGTCAATCTGGTGGGCGAGGAAAAAGACTCCAACCTGGCCCGGCAGAAGAGCGGCGAATTCGGCATGATCTTCGGCAACACCTTTGGCGCGCCCTACGACCCGCACTCCTTTGTCAGCTCCATGCGCGTGCCTGCCCACGCCGACTACCAGGCCCAGCTCGGTCTGCCCATGAAGGCGGATATCGACAAGGCCATCGATCAGGTGCTGGTCAGCGTGGACAAAACCAAGCGCCAGGAACTGTACAGGTACATCCTGGGTACGCTGCATGAAAAGGCCGTGTACATGCCGATCACCTACCTGACCAACATCATGGTCTATCGGGACGGCCTCAGGGGCGCGTACTTCGGCGCGACCAAGGACGAAATACCCTTTGAGACCATCTACAAGGACTAGGCCGAAAAGCCCATGACACGATACATCCTGAAACGACTTCTGTTGTTGATTCCCATTCTCCTGGCCGTGTCCCTGGTGGTGTTCACCATCCTACGACTCGGCCAGGGGGACCCGGCCATGGCCTACCTGCGGCTTTCCAGCATCCCGCCCACGGACCAGGCCCTGGAAGTGGCCCGACACGAGCTGGGGCTGGATAAACCGTTTGCCGTGCAATACGTGTCCTGGCTCGGCAAGGCCGTGCGCGGGGACTTCGGCATCTCCTACGTGACCAAGAAACCGGTCCTGGACGAGATTCTCTACTACCTGCCGAACACCCTGATCCTGGCCGGGTACTCCCTGGCCCTGACCCTGTTGCTGAGCCTGCCGCTGGGCATGATCTCGGCGCTGAAAAAGGACCGGCTGCCCGACCACATGACCCGGGGGCTGAGCTTCTTCGGGGTCTCCATCCCCAACTTCTTCCTGGGCTTTGTCCTGATCTGGATCTTTTCGATCAAGTTGCACTGGCTGCCGCCCCTGGGCAAAGGCGGGTTCTCGCACATGATCCTGCCCATCCTGACAATGTCCTGCATGAGCATGTGCATCAACACCCGGCTGATCCGATCGACCATGCTGGACAATATGCACTCGCGCTACGTGCTCTATGCCCGTGCGCGGGGGCTGTCCGAATCCGTGGTGGTGGGACGCCATGTGCTGACCAACTCGCTCATCCCGGTCATAACGGCCATCGGCATGCACGCCGGAGAGCTCTTCGGCGGCGCCGTCATCGCCGAATCCATCTTTGCCTGGCCCGGAGTGGGACGCTACGCCGTCTCGGCCATCTACAACCGCGACTACCCGGTCATGCAGTGCTTCATCCTCATCATGACCACCATCTTCGTGCTCATGAACCTGGCGGTGGACATCGGCTACGCCTGGCTTGATCCGCGCATCCGGATGCAGGGGGATGATCAATGAGCATGCAATCCAACCGCTTGTTGCGCCACGGCATCCTGATCCTGGCCGGACTCCTGGTCCTGCTGCTGGTCCTGTCCGCGGCGCTGGCCCCGGTGCTTTCGCCCTATGACCCGGATGAGGTGACCCTGGAACTCAAGTTCGCCCCGCCGAGTATGGCCCACCCGCTAGGCTGCGATCATCTGGGCCGGGACTTGGCTTCGCGCTTGATCTACGGCGCCCGGACCTCGCTCGGCTGCGTGGCCGTCATCGCAGGCCTCATCCTGGTGCTCGGCTTCACCATCGGCGCCACCGCAGGATATATGGGCGGTTCGGTGGACTCGATCCTGATGCGCATCTGCGACGTGTTCCTGACCTTCCCCACTTTCATCCTGGCCATGTTCATGATCGGGGTATTGGGGACAGGAATCGTCAACGTCATTCTGGCCATCTCCCTGACCCATTGGGCATGGTATGCCCGCATTATCCGCAGCTTCGTGCTCTCACTTAAAAACCGGGAATACGTCCTGGCCGCGCGGGTGGCGGGCACGGGACGGTTCATGACCGTATTGCGCCACGTGCTGCCCCCTGTCTTCGCCCAGCTGGCCATCCTGGCCACTTTGGACATCGGCCACATGATGATGCACGTTTCCGGCCTCTCCTTCCTCGGTCTGGGCATCACCCCGCCCACGCCCGAATGGGGCGTGATGATCGCGGACGGCCGCCAATTCGTCTGGACCCATCCCGAACTGATACTGTACCCGGGGCTGGCCATCTTCCTGACGGTCATGGCCTTCAACATCCTGGGCGACGGGCTGCGCGATGCGCTCGACCCGCACACCCAGACATCCTCGTCGCCAGAGGACACCCTGGCCGAACCGGCCCGGATGGCCGTCATCACGGAGGGATTGTAATGTCCTGCACCGGCAAAACCAATCCCGACGCCTACTTGTCCGTACGTCGACTGTGTATCGCATCCGGGGCCAAGCTCCTGGTCCAGGGCGTGGATTTCGACGCCCACAAGGGACGGGTTACCGGTCTGGTGGGCGAAAGCGGCAGCGGCAAATCCCTGACCTGTCAGGCGGTCATGGGGCTGCTCCCCCACGAGCTGGCCTCGGACGGAGTCATCGCCCTGGACGGGGAGCACATGCCGCTCAAAGGACCCTCCTCGCGCATCCGCAAGGCCCGTTCCGGACATGCGGCCATGATCCTGCAAAACCCCATGAGCTGCTTTGACCCGGTCTTTACCATAAAGAGCCACTTCCGCGAGACCCTGGCCGCGCACGGCGTGCCCAAACGGGAGAACACCCCGGACCGTTGGCAGGCCGAACTGGCCGAGGTGGGATTCCCGGCCCCCAAGACCATTCTCCCGCTCTATCCCTTTCAGATGAGCGGCGGCATGCTGCAACGGGTGATGATCGCCCTGGCCCTGGCCCTGGACGTGAACTTTCTCATTGCGGACGAGGCCACCACGGACCTGGACGCGGTTTCCCAGTCGCGCATCCTGGACCTGGTGGAAACCCTGGTGCGGCAACGCGACATCGGCGTGCTCCTGGTGACGCACGACCTGTCGGTCATCGCCCGGCTGGCCTCCGACATGCTGGTCATGCACGACGGCGTCATCGTGGAGCGCGGCCCGGTCAAGACGCTGTTCACGGCCCCGAAGCACGAATACACCGCCAACCTGCTGGCCGCCCATTGCCGCCTCTACGGGCTGACGCCCCCCGATCGGCGGCCCGCGGACGCAACCGCGCAACCGGAAGTCGCATCAAGGAGCCTGCAATGAAGACCGAAACCGGCGCAACGCCCCGAAGCTTCCCTGCGGACGATTCCGCCCCGGTCCTGGAAGCCCGGAACATCACCAAGTCCTATTCCCGAGGCGGTTTTTTCCAGCGGACGGAGGAGGTCCCGGTGCTCCATGGCGTGGACCTGACCATCCGGGCCGGGGAATGCGTGGGCCTCATCGGCCGGAGCGGCTCGGGCAAGAGCACGCTGGGCCGCATCCTGCTCGGCCTGGAAGCGCCCAGCACCGGCGACGCCTATATCCTCGGGCGCAAGACCACGGACGACAAGGGCCGCGTGCGCCCGGACCGGGAGCAGCGCCGCGCCGTCCAGGTCGTGTTCCAGGACGCCGTGGGCTCGGTGAACCCGAGGCTGACCGCCGGGGACATCATCGCCGAGCCGCTGCGCAACTTCGAGCAACTCACGAAAGCCGCCCTGAACGATCGCGTGGCCGAGCTGCTGGTCCACGTGGGCCTGTGCCCCGAAGACGCGGCCAAACATCCGGCCCGCTTCAGCGGCGGACAGCTGCAACGCATATCCATCGCCCGCGCCCTGGCCCCCCGCCCGCGCTGCATCATCCTGGACGAGGCCCTGTCCAGCCTGGACATGCTCGTCCAGGCCAAGATCCTGGACCTCCTGGACCGCCTGCGCCGCGAGGACGGTGTGGCCTACCTGTTCGTCACCCACGACCTGCGCCTGGTCAAACTCTTCTGCGACCGCTCCGTGACCATGGAGCGGGGCCGCCTCGAACCTTTCGCCATCGAGGACCTGGGCCGGGACGAGGCCGTACAAGCCCTTCCCGGCGACCTCCGGGAACTGGCCTCGGCCATGCTCCCCGCGATGCCGGTCTAGCGACGCGGGCCACGGCCTGTTCACGACGCCGTCAAAAGAGACAGGACACCAGCCCGTTGGTTGGTGTCCTGTCTCTTTTGGCGGCGGCACATCGGTCTTGGGCCTAGTGCCCGGTGAAGTCGGCCTTGC
The DNA here is from genome assembly GCF_051175575.1 of Pseudodesulfovibrio sp. lm2024. Classification (NCBI taxonomy): domain Bacteria; kingdom Pseudomonadati; phylum Thermodesulfobacteriota; class Desulfovibrionia; order Desulfovibrionales; family Desulfovibrionaceae; genus Pseudodesulfovibrio; species Pseudodesulfovibrio sp. lm2024. Next base: position 666,825 of record NZ_CP195092.1, on the reverse strand, counting down.
GCAAAATCAGGGGAGTGAGAGGCATTCCATAGAAACTGCCGGTCGGCCCCGTGGCCTTGGCGCCAAAGCCCTTGAGGATATGCGTCGTGCTGTCCCGGGCCTCGACAATGAGGGTATCGGCAATCCCGAAAAAATCCACCAGGGAGCGCCGCGCCAGTTCCCGGCCCAGCCCACGCCCCCGATACTGGCTGTCTATGGAGAACCGGCCCCAGTGCCATGCCGCACCCTCCCGCCAGAAGGCGGCCGCGCCGATGATGTATTCACCCAACCGGACACCCCACCAGTGGATGTCGTCCCCGCCCGGCAGCGCGAGTTCGACGGGGATGCCCTGCTCCCCGGCAAAGACATCCTCCACAAGGACCAGGGCATCATCCACATAGGACGGATCCAGCCGCTCGATCTCGAAGTCCCGCGCCCCCGCGGCCAGGTTCCTCCTGGCCGCCGCGCGCCGGAAAAGCCGCAGCCCGCGCCAGACGGCCGCGACCTCTTCCTCGACCATGTCACTCATGATTTCGCTCATTTCGGCGTTGATGGCGGAGTTGGCGTCCTCCAAGGCGCGCGCACCGGCGGGCAGGATGGAGATCACCCGCTGCCGCCCGTCCTCAACGCCCTTCACCTTCTTTAGGAAGCCCCTCCGTCCCAACGCCTCCACCGACCGGCTCAACGAGGCCTTGTCCACATGCAGGCTGTCGCACAGCTCCCTAAACGGAGAGTCGCCGTTGCGGACCAGATACGTCAGGATATGGGCCTGTCCCAGGGTCAGCCCCGAGTCGAAGCAGTTCTTGTCGAGCAGTCCCAGTTCTCGGACCAGATAGCGTAGTTCGCTGCGTATTCTTGAAATGTACATCCACCGCTTCCCTTCATTTAATTGACACTATCAACTACTCTGAGCGCGCCCGGCTGTCAACGAAGGCCGGGCAACGAAGCGGGCCCAATCGCACAAGCACGCGGAGGACATCGGGAACGCCGGGCGGGCAATGCCGCCTGGCGGGGACGGTTCCAATAACGGCGCGGTCCCGTCTCGGTCAGAGGAGCCAGGCCAACAGCGGCAGGGACAGGAAGGACAGGATCATTCCCAGGCTGACGGAGGCGGCGGCCAGTTCCGGGGCCAGTCCGGCGACCATGGCCATGGTGCCCGCGACCACCATGGGCGGCATGCCGGCCTGGAAGATGGAGACATTCGCGGGCAGGGTGTCGATGCCGAGCAGCCGACATCCGGCAAGGGCGGCCAACGGGGCCGCGACCAGCTTGACGATCAGCCCGAACCCCATGGGCCGGATCGTCTCCGGGCTGAGGCGGACCTTGAGCTGGAACCCTATGGCCGTCATGACCAGCGGAGTGAGCGTACCGGCAAGGGCCTGCAGGAAGCTTGTCACGGGCGCGGGGTAGACCTGCGAGCGCAGACACAGGCCCAGAGCAAGGGCCACGGTGGGCGGGAACAGGAGGACCTTGGCCGCGATCCGGGCGGGCCGTATGCGCATGTCGCTCCCGTAGATGGCCAGGATAACGGAACCGTAGACCGCGAAAATGAGCGCCGTGCCGAGCTGGTCGTAGACGATCAGTGCGGGGATGCCCTGCTCGCCGAAAAACGCGGTGACCATGGGCACGCCCATGAAGGAGGTGTTGCCCATGGGCACGACCAGGAGCAGGACGCCCACGACCTCCCTCGACCAGCCGAACGCCCGCCCCGCCCACAGGACCAATGCGACGGACACGAGCAGCATGGCCCAGGGCATGACCGCCGGAACCAGCATCTCCAGCGAAAACCGGATCTGGGGCGCCTTGAGGAGGATGACCGCCGGGAGCGCCGCGTACAGCGCAAACAGGTTAAGCACCTGGGCGGTCTGTTTGGGGAAGACCGAAACACGCCTGAGGAGCCAGCCGACGCCGACAAACATGCCGATCACGAAGAATCTGTCCACTTTCAATCCTGACTTGTCAAAGGGGCGGCAGCCCGTGCGGGCGCCGCATCATATACCGTGCGTCGCGCTTGGTCGGCGTGCGTCCAGGCCGTTTTTGCCAAAGAACTCCCTGCTCCGCAAGGACCTGCCGGTCCGGCGAAACAGGGAGGTTCCCTGAAAGCTCCCGCCTCCCCCCTCACGCCTGCCGAGCCCCAAGGATCAGGGGCAGGGACTCGGCAGACGCCCTTCAGGGGGTGGAGGTTGGGGGTTTTGTTTTATTTCGGGTTCCCGCTCGGGGATTCCTAGCGCATGTACGCTCCTTCCATGGCGGAGACGGCGCTGTCGGAATAGCGCTTGAGCACGCCGCGTTTCTGCGGGCGCTCGGGCAGTGTCCAGTTCTTGCGGCGTTCGGCCAGGATCGACTCCATCTCTTCGGGAGTCTTCTTTTCGCCCTTCACGCCGACGACCTGCAACGCCCGCTCCGGGATGTTGATTTCGATCAGGTCGCCGTCCTCCACCAGGGCGATGGGACCGCCGTCGACCGCCTCGGGAGAGACGTGGCCTATGCACGGGCCGCTGGTGGCTCCGGAGAACCGGCCGTCCGTGACGATGGCCACCGTGCCGTTCAGGGTCTCGTCATAGACGATGGCGTCGGTGGTCATGAACATCTCCGGCATGCCGCTGCCCTTGGGGCCTTCATAGCGGATGACCACGACGGAACCGGGATTGATCTTGCCCGCGATGATGGCGGCCTGGGCATCGTCCTCGCTGTCGAACACGGCGGCCGGGCCGACATGCCTGTGCATGTCCGGCTTCACGGCCGCGTACTTCACGACCGCCCCCTTGGGAGCCAGATTGCCGTCCAGCACTGCGATGGAGCCGCACTTGTCCGACTGCTCGGGGGTGCGGATGACGTCGTGCTGCGGGATGCTGTAGCTCTTGAGGTGGCCGAGGCAGCGGTTGAAGAAGCCGTCTTCCTCCAGCATGGCCAGGGAATCGCCCAGGGAACGGCCCGTGACGGTCATGACGTCCAGGTCGAGCTGGTCGCGGAGCATGTGCTGGACCATGGGAATGCCGCCCGCGAACCAGAACAGCTCGGCGGTGTACTTGCCGCTGGGCTGGATATTGGTGATGTACTTGATCTCCTGCCCGATGGCGTCGAACTCTCTGGGGTCGAGCTCAAGGCCGATCTCGTGGGCGATGGCGGGCATGTGGATATAGGCGTTGGTGCTGCCGCCGATGGCCGCGTGGACCTTCATGGCGTTGACGAAGTTCGCCTTGGTCATGATTTTGCGGGCGGTGATGCCCTGATCGGCCAGGTACAGGATCTGCTTTCCGGCGGCCCGGGCCATGCGGCGGATTTCCGCCATGGTCGCGGGCATGAGCGCGGTGCCGGGCAGGGCCATGCCCAGGGCCTCGGACATGCACTGCATGGTGCTGGCCGTGCCCATGAACTGGCAGGCGCCGCAGGAGGGGCAGCCGGTGAGCTTGTAGTCGCGCATCTCGGCGAGGTCGACGTGTCCCTTCTTCTTGCGCGCGGACAGCGGCCCGGCCAGGCCCGAGGTCGAGTTGCCCGGACCGGAACGCATGGCCCCGCCCGGGATATGGATGGTCGGGATGTCCATGCGCGCCGCAGCCATCAGATGGGCGGGCGTGGACTTGTCGCAGCCGGACAGCAGGATCATGCCGTCCCAGGGAATGACCGAGGCGTGGATTTCCACCATGTCGGCGATGATGCCGCGCGAGCAGAGGATGAAGTTCATGCCCTCATGCCCCTGGGCCCAGCCGTCGCAGATGTCCGTGACGTGGAACTTCGCCGGGCGTCCGCCGGCCTCGTAGATGCCGATGGAGGCCTCTTCGCTCAGGACGTCGAGGTGGTAGCTGCCGGGATGGCTGTCGCCCTGGACGTCGTCGACCAGGATCTGCGGTTTCTCGACGTCTTCCCGCGTCCAGTTCATGCCCATCATCAGGGCGTCGACCTGCGACCAGAGATCTCGTACGCGTTCACATCGTTGTTTAGACAAAATTATATCTCCTTTTCACAAGGTTGCGATTAGCATTGTATGTCGTGCGGTTCCTCTCCGTTCGTCTCCCTAGAAGCCCGCCTGCTTGAGGATCTCGGCAAAACGCCGCTTGACGTCGTCGGTGGGCTCGCTGGCGGGAGCGGCCACGCCGGTGGGGATATCCACCCCGGTGGCGCGCACGGCTTCCTTCAGCAGCCAGGAGAACGGGACGTCCAGCGCATACAGCTGGGACAGGATGCTCAGGCGCGGGAGCAGCTCCAGGAGCGTGGCCATGTCCTTTTCCCGGAAGGCCTTGTAGATGCCGCAGGTGATTTCCGGGGCGAAGTTCGACGTGCCGACAATGCCGCCGTCGCCGCCCAGGGCCAGGGTCGAGAACAGGTATTCGTCGTACCCGCAGATGACCTTGAAATCGGGCCGTGCGCCCTTGGCCTGGAGGATCAGGTCGCGGATGTGGCTGATGCAGTCCACGGTGTCCTTGATACCTATCACGTTCGGGCAGTCCTTGGCGATGCGCGTCACCAGCTCGGGCGGCAGGTCCTTGCCGGTCAGGGCCGGGAAGTTGTACATCAGCACCGGGATCGAGATGCTCTCCGAGACGGTCTTGTAGTGCCGGTACAGCCGTTCGTCGCTCATGCCCTGGTAGTAGGGGTTGACCACGATCACCGCGTCGGCCCCGATGGACTCCGCGTGTTCGCTCAGTTCGACGACCTCGGCCGTGCCGCAGGCGCCGGTGCCGATGATCACCGGCTTGCGCCCGGCCACCTTCTTCACGCAGTACTCCGCGACCCGCTTCCGGGTGACGGACGTCATCTGGGAGAATTCTCCCGCGCTGCCGAGGAACAGCAGCGCGTTGACGTCGCTGTCCACCAGCCGGTCTATCAGGACGCCCATTCCGTCGCTGTCGAATTCACCCTTCTCGTTCATGACGGTGAGGACAGGCGGGATGACACCCTGGAAAGAATCAAAAGACATTTGTTGCTCCTTGCTTGTGCAATGTATCATGACCAGATTCCTGGCCGGTTTTCCCTTTGTCCGGCGAAAGCCGCCGGACAAAGGGTTGTTGTCGGATTTCCCAAGCCCGCTAGATCAGTCCCATGGACACCAGGGTCGCCAGTGTGATGAAACCGATCACGCCGCTGACGGCGCGGGGAATGGTCAGGTATTTCAAGCCCTGAGTCGTGTTCAGGTTGAAGAACTGCGTCATGATCCAGAAGCCGCTGTCGTTCAGGTGGCTGAAGATCATGGTGCCGCAGCCGATGGAAAGGGTGGCGGCCACCGGGGAGAGCCCAAGGGAATCCAGCATGGGCAGGATGATGGCGGCGGCGGTCAGGCCGGCGGTGGTCATGGAGCCCACAGCCGTCATCAGGATGGAGGCCGTGAGGAAGGGAATCATGATCGGAAGCAGGCTCGTGTCGGCCACCATGGTGCCGAGCTCCTTGACCACGGGCACGCTCTTGAGAATGCCGCCCATGGCGCCGCCCATGGCGGTGATGAGCAGGGGCAGCAGGGCGACCACGAGGCCGCGTCCCACCCAGGTGCCGAAGATGATCTGCCGCAGGCTCGCGCCGTCGTCACCGGCGGTGCGCAGGTGGTGGGCCTTGACCTTCTCGGCCTTGACGTAGCCGAGGACGATGGTGAACACGACGCCCAGCAGCAGGGCCATGACCCTGTCGCCCACCGAGGTGAAGAAGGTCAGGGTCGCGCCGCCGTCTTTCATGTAGACCTTGGCGAAGGACGCGAAGGTGATGAGCACCACGGGGATAAGGACGGGCAGCAGGGCCATCAGGGCGCTGGGCAGCCCCTTCTCGTGAATGATGATGTCCTCGACCGCTTCGGATTTGGCCGGTTCGATGCCGTCCACGAAATCCTCGCGCGGGTCGATCCATTCCTTGGCCGCCCATTTGCGCAGCACCAGCCAGGTGCCGATGAAGGCGATAAAGGCGATGACCGTTCCCCAGAAGATGGTCAGCCCGAGGTCCGCGCCGTACATCAGGGCGATGGCCAGGATGCCGGGGGTGGGCGGCACCAGGCCGTGGGTCAGGCCCAGACCCATGCCGATGAAGGAGGACATGGAGGACATGGAAATCCTCTTGCGCTTGGACAGGATGGACGCGATCGGCGCGGTCAGGACCATGGTGATGTCGCCGAACACCGGGATGGACACGATGAACGCCGTCAGCGCCGGGGCGAGCTCGAGCGCCCGGCCGCGGAACAGGCGGGTGAAGAAGTTGCAGATGGACGTGGCCGCGCCGGTGTCCTGAATGCCCATGGCCAGGATCGAGCCCAGGATGATGGTGACGCCGATGCCCTTGAGGGTTCCGCCGAAGCCGGTGTTAATCAGATTGACGGTCCCGATGAGATTGTTGCCGAAGGCCAGGCCCAGTCCGAGGCTGGTCAGGAAGAGCGCCAGGACCGGGTGCATTTTGACCTTCATAATCATCAACATCAGGAAGGCGATGGCGATCGCGAGTATTATCAAAAAAAGTACTGGAGTCATTGCATTCTCGTTTATTTTTGCCGGAACCGGGGATGCCTTTGCCGACATCCGACCCGTCGTGTACATTCCAGCGTTTCACTATCATTCAATTTCTTCACAACACCCTACAACACCTCCGGAATGGGGTGCGCCCCATGCGCACGTTCCATCCAGGATGGTGAAGTTGCGGCACCGAATGGTCGCCGCCTTTCCGGCCCGGCCCTTGCCCCGGTCTGCCACCCTGTCAGGCGGGATCCCGGCTGTCATGCCGACGGGTTGCCACTCTTCCGCCTGTTTACGGACAAAGGGCCGAGCGTTTTCCTTCCAGCGTGAAGTTAAAATACCACCGGCTCCCGAGGGGAGAGCCCTGCCGGGGCCTTGCGTCGGATCGGCAAGCACCCGGCGTCCACCTTTTCGTCCCCCGCACCCTGCGAATTCGATCCGCCCGGGCACGTTTATAACCATTAGTAACGATCAACCTCCATCATTAGCTGTTACTCCCTCCCGAGGAACTGCGGACAGCTGCTTTCGCCCTCGCCTGACTGTTCCGTGTCACCAAGCTGTCTACGCACCAGAACCGCAACCACTTTGTGCGACTATTTCGCACGCTATTCACACTTAGAACGAAAATTATATCTACGACAGCCCAATGCGCAATGTCCCGGATTGATGACCATCCATTCAATCGTTGTTGCCGGGCAAGACGCTTCGTCTCGCGCTCGGGGCCGGTTCATCGTACAGTGCCAATCGCTTTTAGTACGACATTATCGCACAACGTTCTCTTCTTTGAATGCAGGAATCGCGCGCATGTCCCTGCAATGACTGCCCTGTCCCGTTTCAACACCACAAAAGCCTCTTTCGAGATGTTCGGACCGGTCAACCATACTCAGCGTCGGTTACAGGCTCCCTAGTCCAAGCCGCCTTCACCGCCGTCCCCCTCATCTACTCATTTCAAATGTGCGACTATATCGCACGCAGTTCGCATAGATTGCGAAAAAAAAATTACATGGCGGCGCTGATCTGCTGCGCGGCTCTGGCCACTCGCTCCGATATCCGGCCGACCAGCTTGGACGAGATCCCGGCCTTGGCCCCGGACATGCTGATGGCCGCCACCACTTCCCCGGTATGATTGCGGATCGGGGCGGCGATGCACATCAAACCGGGCACATGCTCTTCGTCATCGATGCTGATGCCGCGTTCGCGGATGGCCTGCAGCTCCTGCCGCAGTTCTTCGACGTCGGTGATGGTGTTCGGGCCGCGTCTCTCCAGCGGCTGCATCTTCCTGAGCAGCCGTTCCGCCTTGGATTCGGGCATGTAGGCGAGCAGGCATTTGCCGACGGCGGTGCAGTACATCGGGTTTTCCGCGCCTATGGCGGACTGCACGAAGATCGCCTTGTCGCCCTCGATCTTCTCGATGTAGACGACCATGCCGTTGCGCTCGACGGTCAGGTGCACGGTCTCGGAGAACTCTTCCACGAGCTTTTCCATGAACGGCCTGGCGCGGTTGACGATGACGTTGTGCCGCTGGACCGCCCCGCCCATGCGAAGGAGCTTGAGGCCGAGCCGGTAGCGCGAATCGCGGGGATTCTGCTCCAGATACCCCTTGTGCGCCAAGGTGTTGATCAGACCGAAGGCCGTGCTCTTGCTCAAATCGAGCCGGTTGGCGATTTCCGTCACGCTGAGATCCGGGGAACCTTCGAACAGTTCCAGGATATTCAAGGCCCGCGCCACAGACTGTATAATTCTGCCTTCGCTCATCAACGCCCCTTGTCCGACATTGTCGAACACCGTTTGTATTTTTACAACTTGTAGCTCAGGAGCAAACCCGTGTCAATCGTGGGTGCCGCAAAAATGTCATCTCAAACGACTCAAATGCGGCAACCACCTTATGTTCGGGTAAAAACATTATCGGCCTACGCGAAACAGGACCAACGGCAGCTTCTCCGCCTGGGATATAAAAGCGAATCACACCCGAACTAATCTAAAATGCTAAGGAATAAGACAATTAGTTCATTGACTGAAGCCTGCGATTTTGAGAGGCGGAGCTGACAAAACTCGAACTCTCGGCCTCCGGCGTGTCCCTGCCCTGCGGTGTGGCCTGGATGGAACAGAATGCTGGTGTAGCACGGGATGTCGGCTATCTCGTAGATGTAATCGAAGTAGGTCGAGTGGACCGATTTACACAGCCCCCCCTTAGGGAATGCAAACGGTCTTTGGCATTGCCGTTGTCAGACGGCTCGAGGGTGACGCAAATAGCCTTTCCATCGATAGACAGAAAGCCGAAGGTTCCGGCGTCGGACTTTTCCAGGCGGTGGATGGTGGCTTGTTCGATCACGGAGCACGCTCCTTTGAATACTAGAAGCGTAATCCGGCAGTTTAGGGAACTTCGGTTGGTTGGCGAGTAGGTGAGAGCCGGTAGGGGGGCACAAAAAAACCGCCGGAGCGGGTTTTTAAAACTCATACGCCCATTTTTACGTGTTTTTTTTGTCTACTGGATAAACTTCATGATTTTCGTCGAGAAAAAGAAGTTGAAAAATATTTTTATTCATTATCCCAAAGAGTCGGGGTTTATTACCTAACCCAATTTGGAAAATAGTCTCTTGGTCTAAATGAAGTTCTTTTAATCTATTTTGAGCATCTTTACTCAGTACGTCCGATGAAGAGTAAGCGTGGCAATGCCCACTCCTAGAATTAAATATTCTATGACAGCTTTTCCCCTCTAGAGACATAAGTTGATCCCTATACCTCGTCAACCGTCGGAAATCACATGGACAAAATGTCCCATCACAATCCATCCGGGAAAAGTTCCAGCCTATTGGCAAATCAAAAAAAGTTGATGGAACCTCTCCGACACCTGGCTTTTCCTCGGGGACCTCTGCGCCAGCTTTGGGCCCTTGTCTTTTATTGCGGGCCATGAAGTTATAAGGCGCTATAAAACTCGGCGATTTTGTCAATCGGGATTGGGTTATTGCAAGATTCCCCAGGCGGGCAATCGCCACGGGCCTCTTTCCAAGGTCTCTCCATATGTGTCAACTCCACCAGCCAATGAGCGGATTTATTCCCGTAAAATTCGATTACCTTGTCAACGGTTTCCTTCTGATCTTTAGTCAAATTCTCAGAATGCCCATGGGGAATACTGTCGGCTTTGAACAACCCCTTATGCTCGTGAAAAAGCCTCGGAGCAACAGGTCCATTTGCCCAAGCCTCTATCTTATCTGTAAAAATAGGATCTTCATCCCAGACAAGAGACCAGGCCAGAGAATAAAAAACGAGTTTTTGCAACTTGATAGTTGAGGTCGGCCCTCTTCTCTCCAGAATATATTGCGCAACGTCAAGACAGTTTGCCATAGCTGCTTCCCCCCTATTGACCTTTAGTTGTCGCGTCCAAAACTTTCTTTTTTTATATACGGAATGAGTTAACAGTCAAGCGCTGCCAAGTGAAACATAGTTTAAGACCTATGTGAAAGAGGAACTCTCTCCCCTCTTGAGGCACCTCCTCCACCCACCGCAATAACCTCTCTGTACTCATCCGATATGCCCTTCCATTTGAAATCGACGCCCCAATGCCCCAGCACTTCTTCACTTTTTCAGAGCCCCCATTGATCTCCCGTTTGAAATCGACAAGCCCGACCAGATAAAGCCTATTCCCTCCTCACTTCACTTTTCCGCTCATGCCACCCTCCTGTATCCGCCCTACATATATTTCTCCGTGACCGTCCGGGTCCCCGGGTATGAGTAGCAAACGAAGCCCCCCCCTATGGAGAAGCCGGTTCGCAAGAGAAGAACTATCAGCGCCGCATTACGTCCCTTGCGAAACGCGACGGACAGGGTGTACAGGGGGAAATCCGAGCAATTCGGCCTCCCTGAGAATAAACCGATACCAAAGGAATCACCATGCCCCATCCACACCCACAATGCGCAGTATGTCCCTATGAATGGTCGGAAAGGTACTGCCGCAAAGCGGGCGGCAAGGCCCCGGAGAACTGTCCTTCCATAAGAATGAAAGAGACCTTGGCCCGGGCCACGGCGGCTACCACCGCCGAAGATCTACTTCCCTTCGCCTGCGAGGCCTCCCGGCAGGAAAGTGAGGGCTATTCGGGAAGAGAACAGGGCTACGCCACCGTCGCCCCCTGCAAACCGCGCATCCAGGAGATTATCGAATTCGCCCGGCGGATGCACTACAAACGCCTGGGCCTGGCTTTTTGCGTGGGCGTGAGATTCGAGGCGGAGAAGGTCCACAGACTGTTCGAGTCCGCCGGCTTTGAAGTGGTCTCCGTGGCCTGCAAGGCGGGACGCGTCCCCAAATCCGAACTGGGCCTGACCCGCGATGAGCACGTTGACACCACTTGCGAGGTGGAGACCATGTGCAACCCGGTGTTCCAGGCCGAAGCCGTCAATGACTGCGAGGTCGATCTGAATGTCCTCATGGGGCTGTGCGTGGGGCATGACTCCCTGTTCATCATGCACGCGAAAGCCCCGGTGACCGTGCTCGCGGTCAAGGACCGCATGCTGGGACACAATCCCATGGCGGCCGTCTACCAACTGGACACGTATTACCGCTACCTCAAGGACATATAACCGGAGTTGAACGGTAATTAAAAAGGGGGCCGACATCTCTGAAAATCGCGCCCGCCCCCTCTCCACACATTGTGGCAACAACAAAAGAAAAGGACTTCAAGGCATCATCCTGAAGTCCTTTTCTTTTTCGTGGTGGAGCCGATGAGACTCGAACTTGCGGCCTTTGGCGTGACCGGAAATGAATCCGCCCGGCGCAGCTCATGGATTCAATCGGTCATTTTTACAGGAGTGCTTGGGGTATGTCAGATGATGCAAAAATTTTACATGATGCTTCTTATCATTTGTATCCGGGTTATGTCATGTGATATTGGAACCTCGTACAATGCAATATCCAGAAAATGACTTCTGTAATATGGACTGGCAAGGCTTTTGTCTAATTCTGACTGGATAGCCCCATAGCCATCTAGATTGAAATGACATAAAGTGTTATTAATCTCAGCCCACTCAGAGATCCTCACCCCATCGTCATAGGGAAAATCAGCGAAATTTTGCTTTGCCGTGCTTACATAGTGCAAAGAACTAAATGCCTTTTCAAATCTTTTGCTAACTGATTTCAGATAATCAGTTGACATCACTTCACACAATACATCCATGAGATCGCTTTTCAAGGTGCCTTTCACGATATTCAATACCGTGCTGCTGGCGAGCCAGGATGTGACATCGCGAGAATCAGCCCTTTTGTATCCGCAATCAAGCATTTTTACCGCATTATGTGCGGCAGGCGTAGCCCGCTCAATATATGATGAAGCACAATGCGGATCATCTGAAATACAATACCGAAACTGATCGCTCAATCTCCCATGCCTTTCTTTCTTTACCGTTCTCAGCAGTAGCCCTTTTTCAACAAAAGGTAACAAAAAAGCAGGATCAACAACCATTCTTCCCAGGTCTTCAGAATATTGGTCACCAGCACTCACACGCACTTGTCTCTTGAACCAAAGCGGAATATCGTCATTAATGCCGTACTCTTCTTTTATCAATCGGGTATTCAAGACACAAACGTCCATATGCCGAGGATTTACCACAAGATCCCCAAAATCCGCGATTCGGCAATTGTCAGAACATGTTCCAGTCAGGAAAACGGTCAATTCCAGCAACTTGGCATAGCTTAGGGCTATAAGAGGGGAATATTTACCATCAAAACCCCTGGATATATCGTCCAACTCGTCTTGCCTTGCAGTAATATATTCCTCGTCCAACTTCCTCGGATTCATTGTTGAATCCAGGAACTCATTGAATCGCAGCAAATCAGCAATCGACATGTCCATCGTTCACTCCGTACGCCCAGCGGAAATTCCGCTTAGCACTACTTCCACCAGTTCTTCGCCCCGGAGAAACCGCATTCGCTCGCTGGCCATCCACTGCTCCGCGTCCCTTTCGAGCAAAAGAAAGGCCGAGAGCGCACTAAAATCACCCGGCATACGCACCCGCCTCCCCATTTCGAACACCGCCAGAGAGCTCACAATGAGCAACAAGAGGACACTGGACCCAACGTATCGCATACTATGCAAAGGTTCTCCCACGCCAAAATAAGACCAAGAACGACCCCAAGTATAGCCGACAGGACTTATGTCCAGTTCAGCACAATACCCTCCCCGCACAGATTCAACCGGACAAAAGCGATCCATCGGGGATCACAAGAAAAATGGATAGCCCAACCAGCCGCGATTCCAAACTAAAGATATAAGTATTCCCGTTTAATGTGTCTGACGCTCTTCGGACAACGAAACGAAACAAGGGCACCAACTATCGTTGATGCCCTTGATCTTTCGTGGCGGAGCCGAAGGAACTCGAACCCTCTGCCTCCGGCGTAGGCAGATAATAGTCCTCTACCACGAGAATCGCCACCTCACGGCCACGGAACTGTTCCATGCCGGGCACCCGGTCTCGCTGATCCAGCGTATCCTGCGCCACAAGAACCCGAACACGACAGCCCGCTACCTGCACGAGCTTGGGCTCGACAACGCGCTCGAACAGATCGATGGGACCTTTTAGGCTGCGCCTATAAAATAGCCGCAAAAAAACAAGGCCGGGGCTAACGCCGCGGCCTTTTTATATTAGTCAACGCCAACTATCCGAATCATGTTCAACTCAAAAAATCAAAAAATGAAAAGGTGGCCGCCCCCTGGGATCGAACTCAATTTCAATTTTTTTGGGTTCAAGACCGCCGCATCGCCATTTTAAAAATGGAAAATTCATCGGGTAGATGTATCGGGTAGAGCGTTGAATAGCTCTAGAACTGAACAAGGACATTACCCTTATTGAGTAATGTCCTTGTTCTTTACTGGCGGAGCCGACGAGACTCGAACTCGCGGCCTCCGGCGTGACAGGCCAAAACTCTAACTATTTTCTACATAATTTCGAATAGTTATACAAGCTATATGCTCGATTAAGCAACGGGTTGCATGTCGTATTTACGGCCACTCGCGACTACAGACACATCTTAGCGCCCCACCAAAGGAAGTCATCCCCTCTTAAGCAGTATTGGATGAACCTTCCATGCAATCGCATAGCTCCCCCCTTCAACTGCTAGCCCTATTCATTTGAACAAGCATCGATTTTGGCCTACAAAGGGCTGTCAACGTAGGCATACTAGCAACGCTCCAATTGGACGCCCACTACACCTCTAGGCAGCTAATGAATATGGGAATATTTATCACCCCAGAATGGCCGTATTGCTCATACCCAATAGCAATTGAACCATATCACATTTGTAATTATGGATGTAAATATTGTTTCACCAAGCACAAGGAATCATGGCACAACAAAGCAAAGAAGCGCAAAGAAAGAGGATTTGACGCATCAAAAGATGTATTTGATATCAGTACAGTAGAAAAACTCATCCATGGGTTTGAACCAACAAATAGAGATTCGCGATCGCTGAAATATTTTTTAGATCGAAGGATCGCCGTACAGATTGGTGCACAAACAGAGCCATGTGGAATATTAGAACAAAAATACAAATCAACTCTCAATTTAATTAAATTATTTCGAACTGGAGGGAATAACTATCCAATTAGAATAAGCACGAAAGGTTTAGAATTAGGCAAAGAAGAATACCTAGAGGCACTAGAAAGTTATTCAAAAGCCTCAGTGCTAATTTCATTGATTTCAATGGATTCAGCTACGTTAAAGTTAATTGAACCGTTAACTCCATCACCTGAGGAAAGGCTAAATCTCGGCCTTGCGCTATCGCATACCAAAGTAAATCTTGGCTTGCGACTAAGACCGATTATTCCAAATTTTTCAGAAAAGACTTTTGGGGCATTATTAGAAAAGGCCAAAGAGTATGGCTTCCAATGGGTGACAGTTGAATGGTTGCGAGTCCCAAGGACTTTAACCATACAAACAAAGGCGAATTACGATCATATTTCAGAGGCGATCGGCTTTGACGTAATTGAATACTACCACAACAATAGCGACTTAAAACATAACAGAAACGGATACTTACGATTAAACCAACAAGTAACACAAAAGACATATGAGCAATTAGTAAAACTGTGCAAGAAATACCGCTTAGACATTTCGTCTTGCAATAAAGATTTCCGTGAATATGAAACTAGCACTCCGAACTGCTGTGGCCTACCATTATCTGATAAATCGTGGAGCAGAATGCAAATAAGCTATGCCGTTCATGTGGCTAAAGAAAATGGGATCGTTACATTTTCTGATATTTGCAACGAAGACTCACCTCTAAATTTCATAATCAATAGGGACAATTGCAAAAGAAACGTTTACGACACAACCTACGCTGAATCCCTGAAGAACATTTGGAGCAACGAATCGCATAGATTTTATCCAGCCAGTTTCTTCCCTGAACTATCCTTTCTATCGATAGACACAAATGGTGATCACATTTTTAAATATGAACCAATTTTGGAGGCCTAAATGAAACAATTTCTGAGGTTTCAAATATCAGGACTCACTTGTATTTTTTGGATTTTTATGTACTACCTGCCTTGTGTAAAATGGGAACTAGTCAGCCTAAAAGGGTTAGAAACAGTTATCCCTGTTTTAGCAGTCGCAGTCACATTGGCATTACCCCTAGGCACAATAATACACCAACTATCGATTTCAATACTCAGTCCGTTTAGATCACGTAGGTTTGTTTACAAAAGAAGGCATTCCCTAGACGAACTCAAAAGCTTTTCCCCCTTAGTTCTTCCAATCACAAATTCAAACAATCAATACAAAATGGCAATTGCTCAGTCATATATAATTGATAGCAGCAATTCTGGAACTGCAAAAATCAACATTCAAGAATTGCGATCAGAAATCAGCGCCAGATACTCATACTACTATGTTAGAGTTGATAATGGGTTAATTGCCCCAATAATCTCATTAATCGCATTTTTAATTTCAATTATTATGTTTATAGAAAGAAATTGTCCATTTATTGTTGCCCCGTCTTTACCGACTTATATCATTTTTGCATTTACTTTTATATTTATGTTAGGAATGTTATTTTACGTTCCAACTCTATTAAATGAAATCGATGATCTAGAACGTTTTCTAATTCGCTACGTCAAAAGACACGACCTTTACTAGACAATTAGGTATACCCTAGTGTCCTCAGGACAAGGCACGGACATTTGAGTTGACTTCCCACCCTTTTGACCTCAGGGGTGCTGGCATCTCAAACCCTAATGTCCCTAGCGAGGTGCCTATGTCCACTACCTTTGCCTACTGCCGAGCCTCGACCACCGACCAAAGCCCACAAATCCAGATAGCGCAATCAAACGCGCCTACCCTACCACTGTCATGCGAGAAGAAAAGGCCATTGCTACCACCAATGGACGGCTAGTGCTGAAACTCCTGTTTGAGACGATCGGCAACGGAGACAAGCTGGCAGTCTGGAAATTGGACAGGCTCACCCGTAACATGCGCGTCTTTGCGACCTCGAAGACGTGCTTGAAATAAAGATGCCGCCTTTAAGGTGCTCAATCAGCGCAGAGACACAGGCACAGCGAGTGGGAAGACTCCCATGGAGTGCTCGGAGTCTTTGCCAAGTTGAAACGAACCTAGGCACGGCAACTGGCTGGGATTGCAAAAGCTAAAAGGGCAGGGAAGTGCAAGGGCAGAAAGCCGAGCTTCAGTGTCTAAACTCTTAGCGGCAGAACGGAGCAAAACCAAGACAGCTAACAAAGGGGATGTAGCCTGAAAACGATTCAGGGACGGATTTACGTCCGCCTGTTGGAAATAGCAAAAGAAAAAGGATGTTAGATAATCATCTAACATCCTAGTTCTTTCAAGTGGCGGAGCCGACGAGACTCGAACTCGCGGCCTCCGGCGTGACAGGCCGGCGTTATAACCAGCTTAACTACGGCTCCGCACTTTTATGATAAAGGGTGTTAAGCATACCCTCTATTTCAAAGATGGTGGGCGCGACAGGGCTCGAACCTGTGACCCTCGGCTTGTAAGGCCGATGCTCTCCCAGCTGAGCTACGCGCCCGCAGGAAGAGAGCTTTTAGCTTGGCAGGCACCGCTTGTCAACCACTTTCGGCAGTGGCGGCGCGCTCTTGTCCAAGCACCCATCCGCGTTCAGCGAAGGGCATACTGCCCACACGCCTCTCTTTTGTCAACGCTTTTTGACAAAAAATTTACGCCATTCAATACGCTGAAATTATTTGACTATTTTGCAGACCACAAAAGACGTCCGCCCTTTCTGGCCAGCCAGCCCACGGGCAAGCCCCGATAATACAGGCCCACGCTGCCCCTGCCCTGCCCGAACGGCACGCTCTGGCCGGTGAACAGACGCTCCAGGATCGCCGTGTCGTCCGCGTCGAGCACGTCGCAGGCGGCCCGTGACGGGTCCTCCGGAAGCAGTACCCGGGCCAGGGGCGCGGGAGTGAACTTGGCCCGGTCGCCCCTGCCCGCCGACTTGCCCAGGGGGAACCCCTGCCAGCGCAGGCCCGGAGGCACCAGGTCCAGAGCCCTTTGGTGCAGGAAGAACGCCTTGCCGCCGAAATCGTAGACCTCGCCGGGCGGCAGCCGGGTCAGGTCGAGCAGGTCGCCGCCGACCATCTTCGCCAGGTCCAGCCGGTTGCCCGGCAGGTCCGTATTTTGCGCACCCGCGCCGGAGGTTGCGCTTTCGCCGCCCTTCTTCACGAACCGGGCCAGGAAGAATCCCTGGCCGTCCGAGTCCTCGGCCACGCGCAGGACACCGTCCATGCCGGGCATGTGCGGGGGCTCGAAAACAAACCCCTCGGGCTCGGCGAGGGGCATGAGCTCCAGGTCGAGGGTCTCCAGGGCCCATGCAACCTGCTCCTCGTTCTCCTCGATATTAGTGGTGCAGGTGGAGTACAGGACCGTGCCGCCGGGACGCAGGAGGGACGCCGCCTTTTCCAGGAGCGTCTTTTGCAGGGAGACCAGCGGGGCCGTCTTGGAACCGGACCAGACCTCCATTACCTTGGGATTCTTGTCCACGGTGCCCCAGCCGCTGCACGGCGGGTCCAGCTGGATGTGGCCCCAAGCGCCGTCCGCAAAGGGCAGATCCTGGGCCATGGCCTTGGCCGTGGCCGCGTTGACCGAGCCGGTGCGCCGTAGGTTGGCGCGCAGGGTGCCCAGCCGGTCGGCCGAAGGCTCGGACGCGAACACGAACCCCTGCGGTCCCACCATGCGGGCGAGCAGGCTCGTCTTGCTGCCCGGCGCGGAGCACATGTCCAGGACGTCGGCCCCGGCCGGCGGGTTCAGGGCCAGCGGCGGCAGCATGGAGGAACGGTCCTGTATATAGATGAGGCCGAACCGGGCGGCCAGACTTTCACCGAGAGGAAACGGCTCATGGATCAGCCTGCGGGCAAAAGCGTAGAACGGCTCGGGTCCGAAATCGAATCCCTGCGCGCGCAGCAGCCCTTCCACCACCGGGACGGCCGGTTCGTCGCAGACCAGCCTGAAGGTGCGTCCGAATTGGGTCATGTACTCTCCCTGGGCGGCCCGGACACCGGACCGTCACCATGCCGTCCGGCCCGTCCGCCGACGGCAGCAATAGCGGCTATCCCCCGCCGTATCAACTGTCTTCGCCCTTTGCATCCGGTCAGGAAACTGGTACAAGGGGCTCCCGTGCGAGACCGCACGTCCACACATGCCACAAAACAAGGTTATCACCTACCTTCCGGAGGAATACATGGCAAGAAGACCTGTCATCACCGTCTTGATCGCCCTTGCGGCGACCCTGCTCCTGGCCCTCCCGGCCATGGCCCAAGGGAACAAGACCTATGCGGTCCTCCCGTTCGTCTACAACGGGCCCCAGAAATACGAATACTTTTCCAAGGCCGTCCAGGCCAGCCTGGAGAACGACCTGGAATGGCTCGGCCACGTCGAGCCCACCACCAAGAGCCTGCAGTCCGTGGGCGTGCCCAACGACAAGGGCGCGGCCCTGTCCGCCCTGCGCAGCCTGGGCGTGGACTATATTATGTACGGCGAGATCGCCATTCTCGGCAGCAAGGCGCACATGCGCATTGACGCCGTCTCGGCCGACGGCAACTCCTGGCAGAAAAAGGGCGAAGTGGGCATCGACGAGATGACCAGCTGGCTGGACGCCCAGGCCAAGCTCCTGCAGGGCGACGTGTTCAACCGCCCGGGCTACGGCTCGGTCGAGGAGAAGAAGGCCGAACAGGCCCCGGTCCAGACCGCGGCCCCCACCAACAGCCCGTTCATTACCGGCGACGGGCAGCCCTTCCAGTCGGCCGCCCTCAACCCGCAGTTCCGCTATGAAGGCGGCACCGAGACCACCGGCCGCTGGAGGAGCCAGACCCTGCCCTTCTACTCCTTCGGCATGTACATCGCCGACGGCGACGGCGACGGCCGCAACGAAATCTTCATCCTCCAGGAATCGGCCCTCGCGGCCTTCCGTTTCAAGGATGGCAAGCTCCAGCACCTGAACACCTTCGAACTGCCCGCCAACGTCATGAGCGTCCGCCTCGAGATCGCGGACCTGAACCGCGACGGCATGCCCGAGTTCATCATCGGCGCCTACCGGTTCCAGAACCAGGGCGGCGTCCGCGCCCCGCGCGGCAATCCCCAGTCCTGCATTCTCTCCTTCGAGGGCGGCAAATTCAAATACGTGGTCGAAAAGGTGGACCGGTTCCTCGGCGTGATGCGCATTCCGCCGACCTACATGCCGATCCTGGTGGCCCAGAAAAAAGGCCAGCGCGACCTGTTCGACAAGCACGTCTACGAAGCCTTTATCAAGGGCAACGACGTCGAGTTCGGCCAGACCATCCCGGTGCCGCCCTTCGGCAATGTCTACAACATGACCTATCTGCCCGACGGCCTGGGCTACAAGTGCGTGGTCATCAACAACAGCCACAAGCTGGTGGTCTACAGCCAGTCCTTCGAGCGCCTCTACGAGAGCGACGAGACCTACAACAGCTCCGGCGTGGTCATCGAGACCGCGGACAAGATGCTCGGCATGGGCGGCGGCCCCACCGAGGAGCACGGCGTCACCTACAACATCCCCATCCGCGGGCTGACCGCGCCGCTGACCTCGAACAAGCGCTACGAGATGCTGGTCAACCGCGACCTGTCGGCCACGGCCCAGGTGTTCAAGAACTATAAATACTACACCCAGGGCGAGATCCACTCGCTGGTCTACGACCAGGTGGGCCTGAACCTGGCCTGGAAGACCCGGCGCATCAAGGGCCAGGTCGCGGACGTGGCCCTGGCCGACCTGAACAACGACGGCAACAAGCAGCTGTGCGTGCTGGTCAACACCTTTACGGGCTACGGCTACGGCAACCGCAGGACCCTGGTCCTGGCCTACGATCTAAACGTCCAATAGGGGAACGGCCGACCGGCCGTTCCCAACCATACGCATTTCAAGGAGAGAGTGATGCGAAAAACGATGACCGCGCTGGCCGTGAGCCTGGCCCTGACCTGCCTCATGGCGGCCTCGGCCCTGGCCGGGACCATGGTGACCTACGCCAACTTCCCGCCCGCCAAGACCTTCCCCTGCGTCCAGATGGAGCGGTGGAAGACCGAAGTCGAGAAGCGCACCGGCGGGGCTCTGACCGTCCAGACCTTCCCCGGCTCCACCCTGCTCGGTCCCAAGAACATGCTGCGCGGCGTGCAGACCGGCCAGGCAGACATCGGCTGCATCTCCACCGCGTACTACCCCGGCGTGTTCCCGTTCATGGACGTGGTCAACCTGCCCGTGGCCTTCACCTCCTCCGAGGCGGCCAGCCTGACCATGTGGGATCTCTTCCAGCAGTACGGCCCCGAGGAGTTCAAGGACGTCAAGGTCCTGGCCGTGTTCACCTCGCCCCCGTCCCAGATCATGAGCAACACCCCGGTGAAGACCCTGGCCGACTTCAACGGCCTGCCGCTGCGCGCCTCGGGCACCATCCTGCGGGTTTTGAGCGGCCTGGGCGCACAGGGCGTGGGCATGCCCATGTCCGAGACCCCCGAGGCCCTGCAGAAGGGCGTGGTCAAAGGGCTTGTCTCCTCCTTCGACGTGCTCAAGGACTTCAACTTCGCCGACATCTGCCGCTATGAGACCATCACCAACCTGCCGGTCTACCCCTTTGTGGTGATCATGAACAAGGCCAGGTGGGCGTCCCTGCCCGCCGACGTCAAGAAGGTTCTGGACGGCCTCTCCCGCGAGCAGGCTCAGTGGACCGGCCGGTACGTGGACGACCACATCAAG
This sequence comes from Pseudodesulfovibrio sp. lm2024, assembly GCF_051175575.1. Classification (NCBI taxonomy): domain Bacteria; kingdom Pseudomonadati; phylum Thermodesulfobacteriota; class Desulfovibrionia; order Desulfovibrionales; family Desulfovibrionaceae; genus Pseudodesulfovibrio; species Pseudodesulfovibrio sp. lm2024. Next base: position 646,203 of record NZ_CP195092.1, on the reverse strand, counting down.
GAAGCCCTGGCCTGGTCCAAGGAAAAGTACCAGGTGCAGGTCTTTGAGCTGACCGACGAAGAACACGCCCGGATCAAGGCGCTCGGCGAGCCGCTGGTCGACGACTGGAAGGCTGCCGGCACCAAGGCGGGCATCGACGTGGACGCTGTCCTGGCCGACATGCTCGCCCTCAAGGCCAAATACGAAGGCATGTAACGGAACCGCAATAGCGCCTCCGTCCCTGAGCGGATGGAGGCGTTTTTTCTTTTCGGGTGGGTCATGATGGATTTTCTTGATAAGGCGAGTGAACTGGTCACCAGGCTCCTGACCTGTCTGGCCGGGCTGTTCCTGGTGGCCATGATGGTCCTGGGCTGCGTCAATATGGTCATGCGCGGGGTCTTCAACAATCCGGTGCCGGGAACCTTCGAACTCATGGGCTACCTCGGCGCGGTGGTGGCCGCCTTTTCCCTGGCGTTCGCCCAGCGGCGCAAGGCGCACATCGCCGTGGGCATCCTGCTCACGCGATTCCCGGCCTGGTTCCGCAGGCTGGCCGACGCCGCGACCAACGCGCTGTCCTGCGGCTTCTTCCTGCTGGCGGGTATCGAGACCTGGAAATGGGCGGCCTTCCTGGTCCAGACCGGCGAGGTCTCCGAGACCCTGCAGATCATCTACCATCCCTTCGTGTTCGCCTCGGCCGTCGGGTGCCTCGCCCTGGCCTTCGTCCTGGCCGTGGACACGCTCAAGGCCCTGACCCGGGAGAAGGTGGCGTAATGGATCCGATCACCGCCGGTATCCTCGGCACCCTCCTGCTCCTGGTCTCCATCTTTCTGTTCCGCATCCCCGTGGCCTTCGCCATGGGCATCATCGGGTTTGGCGGTTTCGCCTACGTGCTCAACTGGAACGCGGCCACCGGCATGCTCGGCACCGAGCTGTGGAACGTCTTTTCCAACTACGGGCTGACCGTCATCCCCCTGTTCATCCTCATGGGCCAGATCTGCTTCTACTCGGGCGTGAACGAGCGGCTGTACAAGTCCGCCTACGCCTGGATGGGCCAGATCCGGGGCGGCATCGCCATGACCACGGTCCTGGCCTGCGCCGGGTTCGCGGCCATCTGCGGGTCCAACTCGGCCACGGCCGCGACCATGTCCACCGTGGCCCTGCCCGAGATGCGCAAGTTCAAGTACAACCCGATCCTGTCCACGGGCTCGGTGGCAGCGGGCGCGACGCTGGGCGTGGTCATCCCGCCGTCCGTGGTCCTGATCATCATCGGCCTGCAGACCAGCCAGTCCATCGCCCAGCTGTTCGTGGGCGGCATGGTCCCCGGCGTGCTGCTGACCGCGCTGTTCCTGGGGACCATCTGGTATCTGTGCCGACGCCACCCGGACTGGGGCCCGGCCGGTCCCAAGACCACCTTCAACGAGAAGCTGCGCTCCCTGCCCGGCTCCATCGAGATGGTCACCCTGTTCTTCCTGGTCATGGGCGGCCTGTTCATGGGGCTGTTCACCCCCACCGAGGCGGGCGCGGCGGGCGCGGCCCTGGCCCTGCTCATCGCCATGGTCTCGGGCAAGATGAGCGTGGAGAAATTCCGCCTGGCCGTCAGCGACACCCTGAAAATCTCCTCCATGATCATGGTCATCATGCTCGGCGCGGTCATTTTCGGACGCTTCCTGGCCATCACCCGGCTGCCCTTCGAGGCCGCCGGCTGGGTGGCCGCGCTGCCCATCCCGCCTGTGGTCATCATCATGGTCATCTGCCTGATCTACGTGGTCGGCGGCATGGTCATGGACGCGCTGGCCCTGCTGCTGGTGACCATCCCCATCTTCTTCCCGGTGGTCACGGCCATGGGCTACGACCCCATCTGGTTCGGCGTGCTCATCACCGTGGTCACCACGCTGGGGGCCATCACCCCGCCGGTGGGCGTCAACCTGTTCATCGTCGCCTCCATGGCGCACGACGTATCCATGACCGACGCCTTTAAGGGGGTTGCGTATTTTGTGGCCGCCTACGTTGTCTGTGTGGGATTGCTGCTGGCGGTTCCTCAGTTGGTGACGTTCCTACCAAGCCTCATGTAAAAGCGGGCGGCCACAAGTGGAAGGCGGCTTCCGATAGCGGGCCATCTGCACATTTTTTCCGGCCGCGCCAATCCTCACGTAGACGGCTACGCTGCGGTTGTCGCGGCCGGAAGAAAATGCACAGCTGACCCACTCTCGAAAGCCTTGTGCGAGCGCGGGGGAAAGAGCCGCTGTCGGCTGCTGCGCACCCGAATCGCTCCAAAGACAAAACTGGACCTCCGACTCGCTGACAAGTCGGAGGTCTTTTGGTTGTGCACCACCTCCCCGCGAAGCGGCGATAAGACGTTTAGGAAAGGATGAGGATGGGGGGCCGAGGGAAGGGGGAGGAAAAGCCCTTTTCAAAGGGTTTTCCTCCCCCTTCCCCCGGCCGATCACTGCTGTCCTCATCCGTAAGGCTCGAATACTCGCCAACGGCTGGAGGCCCGGAGGCATTCCCTTGCCAATGGGGGACCGGGGCTTGTATGGGTAATGCATGGCGAAATCCCTTGGCAAAACAATCCTGAAGTGGACCGTGCTGGTCGCGCCGTGGCTGTTGGCGGCGGTCTTGGCCGCGGGCTGGTGGCTGACGGTGTGGACGCCGGGGTATCTGGAGCGGCTGGTGCCGGAATTGGCGGCGGACATGGGGTTGCGGCTGACCGAGTTTCATGTGCGCAACGCGGGGTTGTTTTCAGCGGACATAGGGCCGGTGCGGCTGGGGGACGGGGCGGGCGCGCTGACCCTGGCCAACGTGCACGTCAGCTACACTCCGGCCTCGCTCAAGGCCGGGCGGGTCGATGCGGTCCGGCTGGACGGGCTGCATCTGGCCTGCTCCTTTGACGGCGAACAGTTCCGGCTGCCGGTGCTGGACATGCTGCCCGCGTCCGAAGACGGCGACGAAGCGACGGAAGGCGCGGCGATTCCGGCCCTGCCGCTGGACAGGCTGACCCTGCACGGCGCGGTCCTGGACTGCGAGATCATGGGCCGGGCCGTGTCCGTGCCCGTGGATGCCGAGATCACGCCGGGCGGGACCGTGTCGTTTACCGCCGAACTGGCACCGCGCGACCAGGCCGTGCATGTGGAGGGGGTCCTGGGACCAAGCCTGGACGACCTGTCGCTCACGGTCCATGCGGACGCGCTTGAGGTGGGCGCGTTCAGCGATTTTCTGCCCGTGCCGCTGGAGGCGACCGCCGCCGTGACGGCCACCGGCGAGGTGAACCTGGCCGATCCGGCGGGCGCGGTCGCCGAGTTTTCCCTGGCCCTGTCCGGGTGCGACCTGCGCGCCCTGGGCGTGGATCTGGCCGAAGGCGCGGTGGTCGGGATCAAAGGGCGGCTTAAGGAGCGGGAGGTCCGCTTCTCCATGGACCGCGTGGCCTTGGCCGAGCCGTATCCGGCGTCGCTGGCCATCCCGGCGGGCAGCCTCGGGACGGATGAGTTGTCCGCGCAGTTCTCCGTGGCCGGAGCCGGGGTGGAAATGGGCGGCCGGTTCGACGCCCTGCGCAAGGAGGACAGCGGCGGCTTGTGGGACGTGTCCTTCACGGCGGCCAACCCGAACAAGCTGACGGTCCGAACTGCGGGCCGGACCATCAAGCTCAACGGCTTCATCTTTTCCATGCAGGGAACGGCGGGCGCGGAATCGGCGGACGTGGTCCTGAACTGCGGCACACGGGGCACGGGGCTGCCGGGAAGCGGATTCACCTCCGGCCCCATGCGGCTGACCCTGCCGCTCCAATGGCCCGCGCCCAAGACGAACAGGCAGGGGGAAATCAGCCTGTCCGGGCTCAGACTGGACCAGCGCCGACTCGGCAACGTCCGGGCCCGAGTGCGCCAGGAGGGCACGGACCTGGCCTTTGGCGGGACGCTCTACACCGAACTGCTGCCCGGCCTGCGGGTGCCTTTTTCCGGGCGGTCCTCCATGGTCCGCAACGAATCGGACGTGACCTTCAAGGTGGCCGGTTACGCCCTGCCCGAAGGGTTCGCCCCGGCCACCCTCGCGCCCGCGCTCAAGGGCGTGGCCCTGACCGGCACGCTGCGCGCGGACGGCGGCATCACGGTGAACGAGCGCGGCGTGGACAGCAGGCTCGGGGTCTTCCTGACCCGGGGCAGGCTGACCATGAACGAGGGGAACACGGTCGTTGACGGCATCGATCTGGCCTACTACACCCCGGACCTGTTCACCCTGCGCAGCGCCCCGGCCCAGGCCCTGTCCTTCGACTCGATCAAGGCGGGCGACATCGCCCTGACCAAGGGACGGGTGGTGTACCAGCTGGAGTCCATGGGATCCATCCTGGTGGAGCAGGCCGGATTCGACTGGTGCGGCGGGCACGTGTCGAGCAAGGCCTTCCGCATCGAGCCCGAGTCCAACGAGTACGCGGTCACCCTGTTCTGTTCCGAGCTCAGGCTTTCGGAGATACTGGGACAGCTTGGGCTGGCCAAGGCCGAGGGCGAGGCCGCGCTGTCTGGCGAGCTGCCCGTGACCTGGAAGAACGGGAAAATTTCGTTCAACGGCGGATTTTTGCACTCCACGCCGGGCGAGGGCGGGACCATCCGGGTGGAGGCCATGCAGGACCTGGTGGACGCCATCCCCGAGGGCACGCCCGAGCGCGGCCAGCTGGAACTGGCCCGGGAGGCGGTCCGGGACTTCGACTACAAGTGGGTGCGCATCAAGGCGGACACCGTGGGCGAGGACCTGCTGGTGCGGCTTTCCGTGGACGGCAAGCCCGCCTCGACTTTGCCCTTCGTGTACAAGCGGGAGTTCGGCGGGTTCATCCGCGTGACCGGCGACGTCAAGGGCTCCAACTTCCAGGGCTTGCGCCTGGACGTGAATTTCAGCGTACCGCTGGACCGGATTTTGCTGTATAAAGACATCACACGCATGATCGAATAGGGAGAACATGCCATGAAACACTATGTAGCCGCGACGGCCTGCCTCCTGCTGCTCTTCGCCTTGGGCTGTTCCACCAGCCACAAGGTGGAGGTGGCCCCGGTTGAGGTCAAGCCCATCCACATCACCATCGACGTGAACGTCCGGGTCGACCGGGCTCTGGACGATTTCTTCTCCGACGTCGACGAAGCCCCAGCCGCACCGGAGGCGACCAATGCGCAATAAGACACGACTCGTCCTCATATTCACCCTTGTCCTCGGGCTGGCGGCCAGCGCCGCCCTGGCCGGTCCCCTCAAGGACCGGTTCATCGCCCGCAAGCCCGCCGTGGCCGCGCTTCTGGCCGACGGTACCGTGGGCGAGAACAACCAGGGCTATCTCGAATTCCGGGGCCCGCAGAAACAGGCCGATGTGGTGGCCGCCGAGAACAAGGACCGGGCCACGGTCTACGCGGCCATCGCCAAGAAGACCAACACCACCCCGGACCTTGTGGGCCAGCGCCGGGCATCCCAGATAGCCCAGCAGGCCCCGTCCGGCACCTGGCTGCAAAATCCCGACGGCACCTGGCGCAAAAAATAACCACCCCACAACTCTCCGCCCCTCCCCCCCCCTTCGCGAAGCGACCCAAAAAGTTTAGGAAGGAAAGGGGGATGGGGGTCCGGGGGAAGGGGGAAAGGGAACCCTTTTCTCAAAGGGTTCCCTTTCCCCCTTCCCCCGGCCGCCGGAGGCACCCTCCACCACCATCATGCCGGAAACACAATTCGTTATCGTCACGCAGGCCGAGTCGGGCCAGAAGCTGTTGCAGTTTTTGGAGCGGCGTCTGACCGGCGACGTGCCGCGCTCGGCCATCCAGAAATGGATCCGCACGGGTCAGGTGCGCGTGGACAAGGGCCGCAAGAAGCCTTTTGACCGCATCGAGGCCGGGCAGACCGTGCGCATTCCGCCGTACACGCCCGGCGAATCCAAACAGGTGTCCGAAGCGGGCGGCCTGAAGGTGGCCTATGAGGACGCGGACCTGCTGGCCGTGGCCAAGCCCGCCGGATTGGCGGCCCATGGCGGCGACGGGGTGACCGACTCGGTCACGGCGCGACTGCGGGCCCTGTACCGCGACGCCGCGTTCATGCCCACCCTGGCCCACCGTTTGGACCGCGACACATCCGGGCTGCTGCTGGCGGCCAAGAGCTACGAGGCCCTGCGCGAGTTGAACGACCTGTTCGCGTCCAACGGCGTGGCCAAGGTCTACCTGGCCTGGGTCGAGGGACGGTGGGACGAGCCGGACGGCGCGATGCTGGAAGACGCCATGGAGAAACGCGGCGCACCGGGCAGGGAAAAGGTCCGCACCGGGTCGGGCAAGACGGCGCTGGCGCGGGTCACCGCGCTCAAGACGGGCCGGGAACGGTCATTGCTGGCCGTGCGGCTGCTGACCGGGCGCACGCACCAGATCCGGGTGCAACTCGCCTCGCGCGGGCATCCGGTGGTCGGCGACAGAAAGTACGGCAAGGGCGGGCAGCGCGCGTCGTGCACGAGCATGCGTCTGCACTGCTACGCGCTGCACGCCGGAGAGCGGACCATCAGCCTGGAACCGACCTGGTCCGGCGGCTGGGAGGTCGACCGGGAGGCGCTGCAAAAGGCGCTGGGCCTGCTCTTCGACTGAGGCGGCTACCAGTCGACGGAGATTTCCTGTTCGGCCCGGCGGTCGAACTCGGCCACCTCGTCCAGATGGGCGGCCATGTACGCGTCGTTGTCCACCGATCCGTCGCACTCGCCTTCGGGGCGGGGGCCGAACTTGACCGTGGAGACCACGTCGCTGTCCAGGGAGACCACGTAGGCCCGGACCAGCTGGCACAGGCGCGGCAGCCAGGAGGTCTGGGGCGGGTACGCCTTGATCCCGGCCTCGGGGGCCTCGATGGTCCGGCCGATGAGGTCCTCGAATTTGGTCCGGTCCATGCTGGAGACCAGGACCGAGGTGCCGTCTTCGGCGCGGTAGAGCCAACCCTCGATGGTCGCGCCCATGAAGTCGCGGTGCACGCGCTTTTCGTATTCGAGGTCCGGGCTGAGCGTGACGGTCACGACGTTGCCGGTGTCGGTCCGGGTAAAGCTGACCACGTTGCCCCGGCGGTCCTCGGCCAGCGGGCCCCTGGCGGCGCAGGCGGTCAGGAGGAGCAGGAGCGGGATGAGCGAAAGCAGGCGTTTCATGGTCTTCTCCTATTTCCAGCCGATGACGTCGTAGCCCTTTTCGCGCAGGCACCGTTCGACGAAATTCTTGTGGATGGTTGTCGGGTCGCCGGACTTGAACCCTTCGTTGACCGCGCTTCCGGCCGCGGCGGCCCCGCCCGTTGCGGCGGCGGCCCGGCCCACGCCGTTGCCCATGATCGCCCCGAAGACCGCCCCGGCGGCCGCGCCGACGGCCCCGGACTTGGCCACGGTTCCGGCGGCCGCGCCCGTGTCCGTGGCGTTGGCCCCGGCGGCCTCGGCCTTCATGATGCAGTCGTCGATGTCGGCCTGGGCCACCTGCATGCCCACCTCGTCCATGTGCGCGTTGGGATAGAGCACGGGCCGCTTGGGACCGCAGCCCGCCAGGATCAGCCCCGCCAGAAAGAACATGAGAATGTACCGGATTCGTTGCATCGCGCCACCTCCAATGGCAGTACGCGGAGTATGAGTAAATACGCGCACCGGGTCAATGGGGTCCGGCCGCCGATGTTGCCACCGGGCCGCAAAACCGGTATATAGAGATACTCTAGAAAAACTCAGGGGGAGTTTCATGCAGCGCAACAGACTGATATTATCGATCCTTATGCTCCTGGCCTTGGGCCTGTTCGCCAACGGCTGCACGGCCTACAACGTGGCCGTGGAGGAGCGCTCCGTAGGCGACTACGCCAACGACGAAAAGATAACCTTCCTCATCGAGAAGGACTTTTTGGCGGACGATCTGGTCAAGTACATGGACTTCGACGCGTCGAGCTACGAAGGGCTGGTCTACATCGTGGGCGAATACGAGTCCCGCGCCCAGGTGGACCGGGCCGTGCAGATCGCCAAGGCCGTTGAGGGCGTGCGCTCGGTGACCACCTACCTGCTGCCCAAGAAGGCCAACGACACCTGCGGCACCACCGACAATCTGGAACTCTACGCCAAGGTCAAGAACCTGCTTGTGCAGGACAAGGACATCTGGTCCACCAACGTGGAGATCAAGACCGTGCAGTGCAACGTTGTCCTGCTCGGCATCGTCGGCTCCTCCGCCGAACGGGACAAGATCATCAATCACGCCAAGTCCGTGGGCGGCGTACGTTCGGTCAAGTCCTTCCTGCGGATCAAGCGCGGCTAGACGGCGGTCATGCGGCAGGGCAGGACAAGCGGACTTTTTCCCGCGCTCGGGCTTGCGGCCTGCGCGCTCCTGCTCTGCGCCTGCGCCGCGACCGCCCCGGTCCGGCCGCCGCAGCCCGAGGCTCCGGTCCGGCCCGCGCCCGCCGCGCCCGTGGCCGTTAAGGTCATCCGGCTGGCCCGCTCGCTGGTCGGCACCCCGTACAAATGGGGCGGGTACTCGCCCGGGACCGGCTTCGACTGCTCCGGGTTCATCTGGTACGTCTACCACCAGAACGGGGTCGACCTGCCGCGCATATCCTGGCAGCAACTCGGCGCGGGCAGCCCGGTCCAGCGCAGCGACATCCGGCCCGGCGACCTGGTCTTCCACCAGGTGGACAAGGACGGCAAGTCGCTGCACGTGGGCATCGTCACCGAGCGGGGCACGTTCGTGCACTCCCCCAGCTCCGGCAGCCGGGTCATGGAATCGAGCCTCAATTCGCCCTTCTGGTCGGAACATTATATGAGCGCGCGGCGCGTGCTCTAGCCGTCTTCCGGCGTATCCTTCGGCTTCCTTTTACGGCGCAGCAGGGTGTCGCGCACCGAGCGCACGCCCTCTTCCACGGACTTGCCCGTGGAACGCAGCGCGCCCCTGGCCGTACCGGCCGCGCCCGTCACGGCTCCCCCGGCCTTCCTGGCCAGCCGACCGGCCCCGTCCGCCGCATCGCGGACCTTGCGGGCCGAACGCTTGGCCGCCCCGGCCGTGCCGTCCACGACCCGGTCCAGGGCCCGGTCCACGCCGTTCACCACCGAGCGGGCGGAGTCCGAAACACCGCGCCCGATGTCCTTTGCCCCACGTCCCACGCTCTTGGCCCCGTTGCCCACGGCCCCGGCCGCGCCGGACACGCCGCGCCCCACGCTCCCGGCGGCCCCGGTCACGCCCTTGCCCATGGAGGTGAAGGCCTTTTTGGCCCCGCCCTTGACCGCCCGGGAAGAGCCCTTGACCAGCAGCCTGGTCACCTGGGCCACGGTCTCGCCCGAAATGGACATGAACATGCCCGCCGCCTCCAGGGTGGCCGAGCGGCGCATGGCCCCGCGCCTGTCCAGGTCCAGGCTCATGTAGTTGCGGGCCACGATGCCGCAGCGCATGGCCAGCAGGGCATTGGTCGAGCCGCTCAGGACCGAGCTGGTCACGGTGGAGGCCACGGCCTCGGCGCCGGGCATGACCCCCAGGGCCGATCCGGCCACCAGCGGACCCATGAGTTCGTGGATGTATTCCTCGATGCCGAACTCCTCGATGGAGCCCGCCAGAAACGAGGTCGCCGCGATGTTCACGTACAGGTTGACCAGCTCGCGGTAGTGCGGCCGCTGGGCATAGAGCTTGGAGATACGCCAGGCCAGGCGCGAGATGAGGAACAGGACCACCAGGGAGTCGAGCCGCCCGTTCTGGGATATGGCCGAGCCGATGAAGACCCGCTTGGCCGTACTGCGTATCTCCTCGTCGGCCCGTTTGCGCAGGACCTCGAGGCCGAGCTCCAGGCCCGATTCGTCGCGCACGTCAACGCCCGAATCCTTGAGCACGCGGTTTCTGGACAGCCGCTTGACCAGCTCTCGGCGGAACCCGGCCAGCTCCTCGGGCGTGGGATCGGCGTGGACCAGCAGCGGCCTGGGCCGGACCAGGACCAGGGACAGCCACCAGGCCAGGGAGGCGAGGACCACGCCCAGCAGTCCCCAGAAGACCCAGGGGACCAGGGCCGGGTTGATGCGCCCGGCGAAATCGGCCAGCCCGGCGACGCAGTCGTACAGGAATGCGAGAAACGCGCCCAGGATGATGATCCCGGCAATGGTCAGGAAATTCTTCATCTGTTTCGACATGGGTTCCTCCCCGCAGAGGATAAGCACGGACCGGGCAAAGGCAAATGGAAGAAAAGGCCGCCCCGGGCGGGACGGCCTGGAATAAGGCGATCAGGGAGCCGCTATTCCTTGGGGATCAGCGGCTTGTAGTACATGCCGATCTTGATGCGGTCGGTGGCGAACTGGCTCTTGAGCTTGACCTTGAGGTCGTCGGTCTCCCAGCGGTACTCGTCCCAGCCGTCCGACTGCTTGTGGTCGGGCAACCCGTAGGAGTCCATGAGGGTGGCCACCACCTGCTTGACGTCCTGGGCCTTGGCGATCTCCACCAGCACGGTGTAGAGCCTGCCCTCCAAAAATCCGTAGGTCACGTTCGCGCCCTGGACGTTGAACACCCCGCACGGCTCGGCCTTAATCACCTTGTAGTATTTCACCCCGGCCACGGTGTGGGAGTAGGTGATCTCCTCCACGGCGGAGATGGCCGCGCCCCAGGGGATGGCCTTGCACTCCTCCACGGCGGGCGGAGCGGAAGCCTCCGGAGCGGTCGCGGCCCCAGCGGCGGAGGCCAGGATCAGGGTCAGCATCAGGGCCGGGATCAAAATGCGGGTCTTCAAGTCGGGCTCCTTGTTCACGGTTCCATTATACGCATATGCATACTTTTTCCGAAAGGGCCACCGGCTGTCAACCGTTGGTTTTGGTCCCCTTGTAGGTGAAGGCCTTCCTGTCCATGGTGTAGTGGCTCCCCCGGTCGATGCCCACGGCGCGGCCGCAGGGGCAGAACACCTTGCCGTCCCGCTCCTCCATGTTCCAGACCTTGTCGATGCGGTCCTTGTGGCAACGGTGCACCTCGCCCTGGCCTATCTTTTGGTAGCGCCAGAGCTTGCGGCGGCAGTCGGCGCACTTGAGAACGAGCACGGCTAGACCCGGTTGAAGTGCACGGTGTCCGCCTCGGGGAAATCGTCCAGCGACTTGGCGATGCCCGCGCGCAGAAAGGAGTCCACCCAGCGGAAGATGTTGCTGCGCCGGATCTGCTCGCGCAGCCGGGTCATGTGCGCCTTGCGCTCCTCCAGCGGCCAGTACAGGGCGCGGTGCAGCGCCTTGGCGATGCCCTCCACGTCGTACGGGTTGACCAGGTAGGCGTGGCGCTGGAGCTGGGCCGCTGCCCCGGCGAATTCGCTCAGGACCAGGACCCCGTCGCCCTTGTTGTTGCAGGCGCAGTATTCCTTGGCCACCAGGTTCATGCCGTCGCGAAGCGGCGTGACCAGCCCCACGTCGGCCGCCGCGTAATAGGCCACCAGGTCCTCGTGCGGCAGGCTGCGGTAATGATAATGGACCGGCACCCAGCCCGGAAACGAAAACTCGCCGTTGACCCGGCCCACCAGTTGCTCGATCTCGGTGCGCAGTTCTTTGTACTCGTCCACCTCCTCGCGGCTGGGCACCGCGATCTGGATGAAATTCACCTTGCCCTTGAGGTCGGGATAGCGGCGCAGCAGGGTCTGGATGGAGCGGATGCGCTCGGGGATGCCCTTGGTGTAGTCCAGTCGGTCCACGCCGAGGATGATCTTGCGGTGCCTCAGCGCCTCCTTGAGATCATAGGCCTTCTGGACCACGTCGGGCTTGCCCGCCATCTCCGAGAACTGGGCGTAGTCGATGGAGATGGGGAACGCCCCGGCCCGGAACGAGCGGTTGCCCATGTTCACGGTCACCACCGCGCCGCGCCCCTCCACCTTGGCCTCGGGCATGAGTCGGTGCAGGCTGCCCACGAAGTTGCGCCGGTCCTGGACCGTCTGGAAGCCGACCAGGTCGAACTCGGTCAGGGCCTGGATCAGCTTGGACCGCCACGGCAGCTTCATGAAGATGTCCGGCGGCGGAAAGGGAATGTGCAGGAAGAACCCGGTGTTGCGCCGCACGCCCATGGACTTGAGGAAAAAGGCCTGGTGCATGAGGTGGTAGTCCTGGATCCAGATGTAGTCCTCGGGCGAGGAGCGCCGGGCCACGGCCTCGGCGAACTTGAAATTCACGTCCAGGTAGGTGCGCCAGTAGCGGGGATGAAAACGGCAGCGGCTCTGCAAGTCGTGGAACAGCGGCCAGATGATCTCGTTGGAAAAGCCGTAGTAGTAGCCGTCCACTTCCTCCTCGGTCAGGGGCACGGTGCACAGTTCGTACCCGGCCTCCTCGGTGAAGTCGTCCATCAGCCCGTCCAGGTCGGCCTCGGTATCCGTGGCCCCGGACCAGCCGATCCACATGCCGCCCCGGTTCTTGAGCACCGGGGCCATGGCCGTGACCAGCCCGCCCGAGCCCTGTTTGATCTTCCAGCCGTCCTCTTCCTTGTGAAGGGCGACCGGAAGGCGATTGGAGACCACCACCAGCCGTTTTAGCGCGGGTTCCATCCTGAATTTTCTCCTGTTTTCTCGGTTATTCGGTTTTTTTCTATCTATAGCACTACCTCGCATCGGTGGGGATTTCAACCGCGTCACCCAAACGGTCCGGAAAAATATCCGCCCGGGCTGTTGACACCGCCCGCACCGTACTTATCTCTTGGCCCAGTCGATAAACACGCCGCCACTGCTTGCGGTGAAGACAGCATAAGGAGACTTTTCATGGGTTTGAAACCGCTCAATGACCGCGTCATCGTCCAGAGGAAGGAAGAAGAGGAAAAGACCGCCGGGGGCATCTACATCCCGGATTCCGCCAAGGAAAAGCCCCAGAACGGCGTCGTCGTGGCCGCCGGCCCCGAGTGCAAGACCGTCAAGGAAAACGACATCGTCCTGTTCGCCAAGTACGCGGGCAGCGAATTCAGCATGGACGGCGACGAGCTGATTATCATGCGAGAAGACGACATCCTCGGCGTCTTCGCCTAAAGCCGCCCATAAAGGCCCGATTGCTTCGTTGCTGCAAAAGAATCAAACCCTCGCGTAGAAAGACTACGCTTCGGCCTTGATTCTTTTTTGCGCCTCGCACTCGAACCTTTCTGGACGGTTTTGCGAAGCTGACTACAATCACTGACAACCACTTTTCATAGGGATTTGGAACAATGTCTAAAGCAATTGATTACAAAGCGGTAGCCCGCGAGGGCATGCAGCGTGGCGTCAACACCCTGGCCAATGCCGTCAGGGTCACCCTGGGCCCCAAGGGCCGCAACGTCATGCTCGAGAAGACCTGGGGCGCGCCTCAGGTGACCAAGGACGGCGTGACCGTGGCCGAGAAGATCGACCTCGAAGACAAGCTCGAAAACATGGGTGCCCAGATGGTCAAGGAAGTGGCCAAGAAGACCAACGAGATCGCCGGTGACGGCACCACCACCGCCACCGTCCTGGCCCAGGCCGTGTTCAACGAGGGCGTCAAGCTGCTGGCCGCCGGCCGCAACCCCATGTCGCTCAAGCGCGGCATCGACGCCGCCGTGGCCGCCGTGGTCGAGGAACTGGACAAGATGGCCAAGCCCATCAAGAAGACCTCCGAGATCGCCCAGGTCGGCGCCATCTCCGCCAACAACGACATGACCATCGGCGAGATCCTGGCCGAGGCCGTGGACAAGGTCGGCAACAACGGCGTCATCACCGTCGAAGAGTCCCAGGGCCTGACCACCGAACTGGACGTGGTCGAGGGCATGCAGTGGGACAACGGCTACCTCTCCCCCTATTTCGTCAATAACCAGGAAGCCCAGAACGTCACCTTCGAGAACCCGTTCATCCTCCTGGCCGAAAACAAGATCTCCAACATCAAGGCGCTCGTGCCCATCCTCGAGGCCGTGGCCAAGGCCAACCGGCCCCTGCTGATCATCGCCGAGACCGTGGAGAACGAGGCCCTGGCCGGTCTGACCATCAACGCCATGCGCGGCGCGCTCAAGGTCTGCGCCGTCAAGGCCCCGGGCTTCGGCGACCGCCGCAAGGAAATGGTCCGCGACATCGCCATCATGACCGGCGCCACCCCGGTGTCCGAAGACACCGCCGTGACCCTGGAATCCATCCGCCCCGAACACTTCGGCACCGCCAAGAAGGTCGTGGTCGACAAGAAGAACACGCTCATCGTGGACGGCGCGGGCGACAAGAAGGCCATCGAGGCCCGCTGCGACGAGATCTCCAACATGGCGGCCAACGCCACCAGCGACTACGACCGCGAGAAGCTGCAGGAGCGGCTGGCCAAGATGGTCGGCGGCGTGGCCGTGGTCAAGGTCGGCGCGCCCACCGAGATCGAAATGAAGGAGCGCAAGGACCGCGTCGAGGACGCCCTCAACGCCACCCGCGCGGCCGTTGACGAAGGCATTGTCCCCGGCGGCGGCACCGCCCTGGTGCGCGCCGGCAAAGCCCTCAAGGGCCTCAGGGGCGCCAACGACACCGAACAGGCCGGTATCGACATCATCGCCCGCGCCATCGAGGAACCGCTCAGGCAGATCGCCAACAACTGCGGCCTTGAAGGCACCGTGGTCGTCGAAAAGGTCAAGGACCTCAAGGGCAACAACGGCTTCAACGCCGCCACCGGCGAATACGCCGACCTCGTCAAGGAAGGCGTCATCGACCCCAAAAAGGTCACCCGCATCGCCCTGCAAAACGCCGCGTCCGTGTCCAGCATGCTGCTGACCACCGAATGCGCCATCTCCGACTACGTCGCCGAAGAAGACTAGTCACCCGATACATCGACAATAAAAAGAGCGGACGCGCCATGCGCGTCCGCTCTTTTTATTGTCGCCTCCGGCGGCCGGGGGAAGGGGAGGAAAAACCCTTTGAAAAGGGTTCTCTTTCCTCCCCTTCCCCCGGACCCCCATCCCCTCCTTTCCCCAAACTTTTTGTTGCCGCTTCGCGGATGGTGGCAGCGCCGGGAATCGACTTTCTTCGCGCCGCAGTCCAAGACGCCGCCCTCTCAATTTTCCTTCCCCCGCGTCCCTCCTGGCGGCGCGAACCCTTCGGGACACCGCCAAACCGCGCCACGCCAATCCCCACACACAACAATCCGCCTTCCCGCCCCCTCCTTCGCCGCAGGCGACACAAAAAGTTTGGGAGGGTCCAGGGAACCCTTTTCAAAGGGTTCCCTGGCGGGGTCCGGGGCAGCGCCCCGGCCGCCGGAGGCACTCCCCCTTGTCGTGGCCGCGCCGACCGGCTACTATCCATGCCATGTCATTCTTTTCCAAGCTGGCACGGCCCGAGACCAAGGGCGGCAAGAATTTCGAGCGCGGGCGCGCGACCGAGGCGCGGGGCGACTTCGGCAAAGCCGAGGCGTTCTTTGGCGAAGGCGCGGCGGCTTTTGACGAATTTCTTGGCGGCGAGCCCGATGATGTGCGCCCCTCGCACCTGGTCATGGCGGGCGTGTGCTATACGCGGGTGGGCCGGTACGAGGACGCCCTGCGCGTGCTTTCGCAGTGCGTGGAGCGCAAGGAGATACCGGACGCGTTTCTGAACGCGGGCTATGCGGCGGCCAAGCTGGGGCGCGGGGACGAGGCGGCGTGGTACTGGTCGCTGTATCCGTCCTGGGCGGGCCAGCGCAAGGTGGAGTCCGCGCTCAGGGAGCAGATCGGGTTGATCCGCGCGGGCGGGGCCGATCTGGACGCGGCCTGCGAGGCCGTGGCAAGGGCCGTATTCGAGCAGGACAAGGTCAATGCGCGCGACCGGAATTTCCGGGAGGCGGGCCGCAGGACATCGGAATTTCGCCAGGGGTACTGACCCCGGCGCTCGAAAGGAGAAGCCCCCTTCCGAATGGTAGAAAGGGGGCTTCTTTCATGGCCTCGATCAGGCCGCGCCGCCCGGCGGCAGGGCCTTGAAATCGGCCTTTTCGCAAACCTGGTCCAGACCGTCCACCCGGAAGTAGTGCATGGCGGTTTGCAGGGTGGTGGCCTGCCCGGCCAGTTCCTCGGCGGTGGAGGCCATCTCTTCGGAAGCCATGGCGTTCTGCTGGATGACGGTATCCAGCTGGCCCATGGCCCGTTCGATCTGGCTGACCCCGTGGTTCTGTTCGGAACAGACCTTGGACACTTCCTTGATCAGCTCGGCGGTCTTGGCGATCTCCGGGGTGACCCGGGCGAACAGGTCGCCGGTCTGTTCGGCCACCGCCACGCTGGAGGCGGACAGTTCGCTGATTTCCTGGGCCGTGGTCCCGCTGCGTTCGGCCAGCTTGCGGACCTCGGCCGCGACCACGGCGAATCCCTTGCCGTGCTCTCCGGCGCGGGCCGCCTCGATGGCCGCGTTGAGCGCCAGCAGGTTGGTCTGCCGGGCGATCTCCTCGATAAAGGATATCTTGTCCGCGATCTCGCGCATGGCCTCGACGGTCCGGCGCACGGACTCCTCTCCGGTGAGGATTTCGCGGTTGGTCTGATCCGCGATCGTGCTGGTCTTTTCCGCGTTGTCCGCGTTCTTGCGGATGGAGGCCACGATCTCGGTCAGGGACGAGGAGACCTCCTCGATGGACGCGGCCTGCTCCTCGGTGGACTGGGACAGGGTCTCGGACGAGGCCGAGAGCTCCTCGCTGCCCGCGGCCACGTTGTCCGTGGCGCACTGGACATCACCGACCACGCCGCGCAGCCGCTCGGCCATGCTGAGCATGGACCGAAGCACGCCCCGGTCGCGCTCTCCGGGCTTGGCCATGGTCAGGTCCCCCTCGGACACCCGCGCGGCCATGCCCGCGATGTCGGACGGCTCGCCGCCCAGGGTCCTGGTCACGGACAGGGCGCTGAGTACGCCCGCGGCCACGCCGAGCACGGCAAGCGCCAGGGCGATGCCCAGGACCAGGAGGATCATGTTGAGGATGCGCGCGTCCAGATCGGTCTGTTTGGCCGCGATCTCGGCGTCGATGCTGTCAACGTAGACGCCCATGCCGAGGACCCAGCCCCACGGCTTGAACAGCTTGACGAAGGACAGCTTGGGGAAATCCCCCTGCTCGCCCGGCTTGGTCCAGAAGTAGTTAACGAACCCCTGGCCGTCGGCCTTGGCGACCTTGGCCATCTCCGCGAAGAACGGCTTGCCCTTGCTGTCCTGCTCGCGGCTGACGTCCTTGCCGTCCAGGCCGGGATTGATGGGGTGCATGACCATGGTGGGCGTCAGGTCGGTGATCCAGAAGTAGTTGCCGTCCGTGAGACGCATCTTGGACACCTGGAGCAGGGCCTCCTTTTTCATGGCCTGGGTGATGTCCTCGATCCAGGCCCCGGTGCCGACGACCCAGCCTGCCTCGGGTATCAGGCGGACATAGGATATCTTGAGCTTGGGCTCCTCCTCGCCCGGCTTGGGCCACCAGTAGGCGACCACGCCCTGGCCGTCCTTTTCGGCCACGTCGCTCATGCCCGCGATGATCGGGAACCCCTTCTTGTCCTTGAGCCCGGACATGTCCTTGTCCCGCAGGGCGTCGGACGGGTGCGCCAGGATGACGTTGTCGAGGTTCTGCACCCAGACGTAGTTGTCCCCGTCGAAGCGCGCGGGCTCGACGATGCGGCGCAGCCCCCGGAGCAGGCTGGCCCGATCCAGCCGGTCCACGTTGGCGTCGTAGTAGTCCTTGACCTGTCCGTAGACCACGTCGACCACGCGTTTCAAATCCTCCTGCCTGTCGCGCTTCAGCCCCTCCACGTCCTGGGCGCGGTCATAGTAGCTTTTCAAGGTTCCCTCGGCCATTTGGACCGCGTCCTCAAGATTCAGGCGGGCATCCGCCATCTGCTCGCTTCGGAAAGCCGTCATCTGATCGTCGGCATATCCCCGCAACCCCTGTATGGAGAGCAGGCTGAGCGTCACTATGACCACCACCACGGTTGCCACCTGCATCAACGTCATTCTCGTTCTCAAACGCATTGCTATCCCCCTGGCAGACCCTCACGTTAGACCCATCGGCCATTCACCATATATCGAGTCCTCATAATTCGTGAACAAAACGATAATTAATATTATAAATCCGGAGAGCGGGCCGCACGCGGACAGACCTACGGATTGAACATCGCCGCCAAAGAGGTTAAAAACACCTGCATAGACGCCGAGATAACCACCCAGCCGCACGGAGATTCCATGCACCGCTTTTTCACCGCCCTGCTTCTTGTCCTGGTTCTCACCGTTCCCGCCCTGGCGGACGACGCCGTGGTCACGGGCACCGGCGACCCGGCCGCGGACGTGGCCAACGTGCAGGCCGCGCTGGACAAGGGCGGCACGGTCCGGTTGCGCGGGCATTTCGATTTCGGCGAGACCGGGAGGGTCAAGATCACCAAGAATGTGCGCATCCTGGGCAGGCGGGACGGGTCGGGCGAGGCGCAGACCACCATCACGGGCGGCGACTGGACCTTCTACTCCCCCCTGCCCGTGGACACCGCGCCTCCGGGCAAGGACGGGCCGCTCATCGTGGTCCGCGACCTGCGCTTCGACGGGGCCACGGGCACGCCCCTGCACTTCGCCTATGCGGGCGGGCTGGAGGTCGGCGGCTGCGTGGTCAGCAACGTGATCCCGCAGGATACGGCCATCTCCTGGAGCCAGGGCGACTCCCTGCCGTTCCAGGCCGGGATCGTCATCGGCAACCGCTTGATCCATCCCAAGGGCGGGCTCAAGGGCGCGGTCACGGGCACGGTGCTCATCGAGGGCAACCGGTTCGAGATGATCAACGACCACCCTGAGGAGACCGCCGGATACGGCGTGCTCGCGGACTGGACCACGGGCGCGGAGATGACCATCCGCGACAACGAGATCAACCGCACCTCGCGCAACGGCATCGAGGTCCTGGACAACGAGCTGGACGCCAAGGGCAAGGGGGTCATCCGCATCCAGGACAACCGCATCGCCACGGACGACGAGGGGATCGCCTATCCCAACAAGTTTGGGCCCAACGGAATCGTCGTCGGCTGGTACTTCGACACTACCGGCGGGGTCGATTTTTCCCGAAACAGCCGGGCCGTCATCACGGGAAACCGGATCGAGGCGCGCGGCGAGGAGTCCATAGGGCTGCTGGTCTACGCCAACGACCTGACGGCCACCTGCAACGACATCGTCATGGCCGGAGGCCGAGGCGCGCGCGGCGTGGTCCAGACCGGCTCGCGCGGCTTCTTCGCCAACAACCGGGTGCGCGGCCGGGCCAACTACGCCCTGTTCTGCTACCCGTTCGAGGCGCTGACCGCCACGGCCAACACCTTTGCCTGGACCGAGCTGGGCCTGTTCACCGGGTTAAAGGGCCAGGTCCTGCTCGGCGGCCGGGTCAACGTGGTGGTCGGCGCGGTCCCGTCGCTCATCGACCACGGCCA
The DNA here is from genome assembly GCF_051175575.1 of Pseudodesulfovibrio sp. lm2024. Lineage (NCBI taxonomy): Bacteria > Pseudomonadati > Thermodesulfobacteriota > Desulfovibrionia > Desulfovibrionales > Desulfovibrionaceae > Pseudodesulfovibrio > Pseudodesulfovibrio sp. lm2024. The sequence continues at coordinate 626,953 of NZ_CP195092.1, read as the reverse complement.
GGGCAACCGCGTGGTGGACTGCCCGCCCTGCGCCCTGCCCGAAGCCGATTCCGAAGGCAACGACTGGGAACCCGCCGGATAGACCGCCCCACCAAGAAAGACGGGAACCGGCCGTGGCCGATTCCCGTCGAGAGAGGCATGGGAATACTCCCTTTGCGCCGGATGGTTACGCCGTTTTGACGGCCCGGCCGTTGCTCTTGCTGGTCATGATGTCCAGAATGACCTTGTCGGTTTCGGCCATGCCCACGGATCCGAGGCGGCCGATGTTGCGGATGCAGGCCTCGATGTCGTCCTCCACGATGCCGTCCCGGCCAGGGATGGTTATCCCCTTCATGGCCAGCAAGGCCCCGTTGACGGCGGCTTCGACGCAGGACGCCACCTTGAGGGCGCACGAGGTCTTTGCGCCGTCGCAGATCATTCCGGCGATGTCGCCCACAGTGTTGCGGATGGCGCCTTCCACCTCCTTGAGACCGCCGCCCAGGAGGAGCACGATGCCGCATCCGGCGGCCGTGGCCGCGAGGCTGGCGCCGCAGAGAGCGGAGAGCCGCCCCAGGTGGTGCTTGAGATGGATGGCGGTGAGATGGCTCATGATCAGAGCGCGGACCAACGCCTCTTCGGAGTCGCCCCGCCTGCGTGCGAAGGCCACAACGGGCAGCGTGGCGGTCAGCCCCTGGTTGCCGCTGCCGGAGTTGCTCATGACGGGCAAGGGCGCACCCTCCATGCGGGCGTCGGAGGCGGCGGCGGTCAGCTTGGTGGCATAGGAGACGATGTCGTCCGAGCGCAACCCCGCTTCGAGGTCCCGGTCCATGGAACGTCCCACCCGCAGACCCCAATCCCGCTCCAGCCCCATGGCCGCGGCGGCCTCGTTCAGGCGCGCGGCTTCCAGGATGAAGTCGAGATCCTCCAGAGGCGCTTCGGTGGCGTACTCGAAGACCTCGCGGACGGTCAGCGGCCAGGCCTCGCCGGTTTCCGAAGGAGCGGGCTGCCGCTTGTCGAGCAGGACCTGTCCATTCTTCTCCACCAGCACGATACCGGTGTGTTCGCGGGCGATGACGCAGCGAGCCGTTTCGCCGCCCGCCGTCACCGTCACCTCCGCGTACAGCAGCTCGCCGGCGTCCGCGACGTCGACGCTGACCTTGCCTTCGGCCAGCAGCCGTTTCCCCTGTTCGACCTGCGCCTCGGTGAGATCCCGAAGCACCTCCAGGGCCAGTTCCGACTTGCCGCCGGTGACGCCCACGGCCGCGGCGATGTCCAGGCCGGTGCTGCCCGTGCCGGGAACGCCAACGCCCATCCCGTTCTTGAGCAGGTTGCCGCTCACCAGGACGGTGACCCGTTCCGGGAACGCGCCCAGGGTTTCCGCCGCGCGGGCAGCGGCCAGCGATATGGTTATCGGTTCGGTGCAGCCCAGTGCCGGCACCACTTCCTTACTGATAATGGCTCGATACTGAGCCCAATCATTCTTCGACATGATGGGAATCTCCCGTTGGGTTCACTAACCTTGCGCTTCTTCCAGCTCGACCTGCATCGGGGCCCTCGCATCCGGTGCCGCGACAACGGCCGCTTCCTCGGCGAGCCGGGCCTCGTTCAGTTCGCCGTGCCGGTTGAACAGCCCTTCGAGCATCAATGCCAAAGCGCCGTCGCCGGTGACGTTGCAGGCAGTGCCGAAGCTGTCCTGCAGGGCGAACACCGCAAGCAGCAGCGCCACGCCGGCCGGGTCGAAGTTCAGGACGCCGACCACGATGCCCAGGGAGGCCATGACCGTACCGCCGGGAACGCCGGGCGCTCCGATGGCGAAGATACCGAAGAGCAGGACGAAGAGCACCATGGTGCCCACGGCGGGCAGATGCCCGTACAGCATCATGGAGATGGTCATGGCGAAGAAGGTCTCCGTGAGCACCGATCCGCACAGGTGGATGGTGGCCCCCAGCGGGATCATGAACTCCACCGTATCCTTGCTGAGCACCTCGGACTTGCGGGCGCATTCGAGAGACACGGGCAGGGTCGCCGCGCTGGACATGGTGCCCACGGCGGTGAGGTACGCGGGGGCGTAATGCCGGAGAACCTTGAGGGGGTTGCGGCCGGAGACCGCGCCCGCAATGGTGTAAAGCACGGTCAGCCAGATCCAGTGGCCCACCAGCACCAGGACGATGACCTCAAGGAACACCGGCAGCTGGCGGGTCAGGCTGCCTTCATAGGCCAGCCCCGCGAAGGTGGCGGCGATGAAGAACGGCAGCACGGGAATGACGATACGGATGACCACCTGCATCATGATGTTCTCGAACTCGCCCAGTATGCCCCTGAAGGTCCGTGCGTTGGTCCAGATGGTGGCCACGCCCAGAACCACGGCCGTCACCAGGGCGGTCATGACCGGCATGACGGGGGGAATGCTGAGCTGAAAGACCACTTTGGGCAGTTCGCGCAGCCCCTCCATTTCCGTGGCGATGGACAGATGGGGAATGAGGGCGTACCCGGCCACGGCGGCCATGGTTGCTGCTGCGGCGGCGGATACGTAGGCCAGAACGACACCCGCGCCGAGCATCTTGTTGGCGTTGTGCCCGAGCCGGGTGATGGCCGGGGCGATGAAGGCGATGATAACCAGCGGGACGGTGTAATAAATGAACTGCCCCATGACGTATTTTGCGGTAACGACGACATCCATGATCGCCTCATTGGCGAACAGGCCGATGACGACACCTACGATGATACCGAACACGAGCTTGAAGATCAGCCCGAACTCTCCGAATCTGCTCTTGGTAGACATGGCATTTTATCCTATCGTTATGAACTGTTCCGGCGGACCCTACGGTCCGGCCGGGACAGACTGTTGAAGCGGAGGCGCTGCAAGATCTCTATTTTTCCGCGATGACTTCGATCTCCACCAACGCCTCCTTGGGCAGGCGGGCGACTTCGAAGCAACTGCGGGCCGGAAACGGTTCCTTGAAAAAGCCTGCATAGGCTTCATTGACCGCGCCGAAATCCTCCATGTTCTTCAGATACACAGTGGTCTTCACGACCTTTTCCAGCGAGGAACCGGCCGCCATGAGGGTCTGGCGGACGTTCTCCAGGGACTGCCGGGTCTGCTCCGCGACGTCGGCCGGCATTTCGCCGGTGGCGGCGTCGATGGGCAGCTGACCCGAGGTGAAGATGAGGCCGCCGACCTCGCTCCCGTGTGAGTAGGGGCCGACGGCCGCCGGGACTTTATCGCTGTTGACAGCTTGGTGCATAAAATATCTCCTTACCTTATAGGTGATTGTTTGATGTGATGCGTTTATTCGCACTACAATAATTTTTTAGTAAAGAGGAATGACCACCGAGTCAATAATTTTTTATCATGGAATATACTTTTTTATTACACCAAGAAAACGGCGCGCCCCGCAGCTGTCTGCGGGGCGCGCCGTTTCTGGCAGGTTGCGGGGGATGCCGGGCCGGGTTACTGCTCGTTCAACTTTTGCAGATACCGGTAGATAGTGGCCTCCGAAGCGGCGAGATACTCGGCCACCACCCGGATCGACCCTTTGAGCAGGAAGACGCCGTGGGAATTGAGGGTGGCCATGATGCCCATTTTCTCGGCAATGGTCATGCGCTCCGGGGGGATGTGGGCCTCGGCCACGACCCGGCGGATGAGGTTTTCGGTCAGTTCCTCCATGGACCCGGAAAAGGTCTCGGTGTGCGCCGCATGGTCCGGGCTTTGTTTCGCCTTGGCCGACTCGAAGCCCACGGCGGCGATGACCTTGTTCAACATGTCCCTGGCCTGCACCAGATCCGAGGTGTCCATGTTCAGACACAACATCCCGGCCAGTTCCCCATTGTCTTCGCGGATGAAATAGGTGGCGGAATGCAGGGGCCTGCCGTCCCTTGTGCGGGTGGTATAGCCCATGACCCAATCGCGCTTCTCATACTCCCTGTTGACCACAAACTTGAGCGCCAAGTCCGTCAGCGGGGCCCCTTCCCTGCGACCGGAGATATGCCCGTTCGCGATGGCCAGCACCGACTTCTCCTTGGCCGAAGCGTCGTGCAGGACCACTTCGCAATTCTCGCCGAGAAAAGCACCGAGAAAGGCGACCAACGGAACGAATTGCCTGATCGTCGAGCATGCCGAATTGCTTTTTCCACCCAAATCTCTCCCCTCCCTCAATAAAAATTTGGCATAAAAATAAAAATCTAGCGGCCTGCGAGAATAATGTCAAACTCCCGGGCCGCACGCCACCCGGAATGGCTTGCGGCGGGGAAGGAGGCCCGGCAATTCCCGCCCAGTTACGCCTCTAGTTTAGGACTATTACGGTTACATGCCCTTTAGCACAACGCGGGAGAAGGGAAAATGGCCGAGCGAATCAACATCGGCAACAACGCCTTCCTCCTGCCCGACTCGGCACATTCGGCGGAGCCAAGCCGACAGCCATTGCCAACGCCGTCGCCATACGAAGCAACGCCACACGAAGGTTCCCGGCCCGCCCATCCCCCCACGGTACACGCCCGCCCCCTCTTACCGACACTCCCCACTTGACCATCGCGGCCCGTGAGGATATTTGTATGTACATACAACAGAGAATCACATGAAGAAACCATCGCTCTATCTGCAAAACTGCCTGTTCTTCACGGCCAACGCCCTGGCCCGGTCGGTCTCGCGCATGGCCGAGAAGGCGTTCCGCGACACCGGGCTGTCCCCTTCGCTCGCCTTTGCCGTCATGCTGGTCAACGACCAGCCGGGCATCACCGTGACCGAGCTTGCCGACCACCTGCACCTGGCCCCGTCCACCCTGACCCGTTTCACGGACAAACTGGTCTACCAGGACCTGGTGGAACGCAAGCAGGAGGGCAAGCTGACACGAGTCTACCCCACGGACCGGGCGGGCGCGATCCAACCCGAGATCGAGAAGGCCTGGACCCGACTGCACGAAAACTACTGCGCCGTGCTCGGACGCGAGGCGGGCGACGCCCTGGCCCGCGAGACCTTTGCCGCGCACCAGCGCATCGAAGACATGACCTGACAGGACCCGACGCACGGATACCCGGTGCCGGTCTTTTCGGCGACAACACTTGTATGTACATACAATAAAAAGGAGCACACCATGTCCGAACGAATCAACATCGGCAACAACGCCTTCATCCTGCCCGAGCCGCAGACCATCCTCGGGACCATGCTCGACGGCAAGCCCAATTTCATGGCCATGGCCTGGGTCACGCGGGTCAACTACGACCCGTGCATCATGGCCATGGCGGTCAACAAAAAGCACGCCAGCCACCGGGCCATCCTCGAAACCGGTCAATACTCCATCAACATCCCGTCCGTGGACATGGTCGCCGAGACCGACTACGCCGGGCTGGCCTCGGGCAACCGGACCGACAAGTCCGGCCTGTTCGAGGTCCACTACGGCGAACTCGAAAACGCTCCGCTCATCCGCACCTGCCCCCTGGCCATGGAGTTCCGGCTCAAGGAGCAATTCGCCATGACCAACGACACCCTGTTCATCGGCGAACTGGTCGGGGCCTGGACCGAGGAGCGCTTTATGACCGACGGCCACGTGGACGTGGAAAAGGTCCGGCCCTTCACCCTGACCATGCCCGACAACCACTACTGGGCCGTGGGCGAACAGGTAGGCCGTGCCTGGCACGACGGCAAGGCGTTGCGCAAATAATCCACTGATGCAGTCAGTTAGCCGCATCACGAAAAAGACGGGATCTGTTGTTGACACGATCCCGTCCTCTCTGTATTTGTTGATAACGATTTTCAATTTCAAACATGGAGAGTGCAATATGTGCGCGGCATTGATAGGCGGAATGGATCGGCTGAAGCAGGAATACGTCACCGAAGCGAAGCGCAGCGGGATCAAGCTGAAGCACTTCACGGGCAAGGAGCGCAAGATATCCAAGGCCCTGGGCCAGGTGGATTTCGTGGTCATGTTCACCAACAAGGTGTCCCACAAGGCGCGCAAGGACGTGCTCGACGCCGTGCGCGGCAAGGACGTGCCGGTTTACATGCACCACTCCTGCGGCGTGTCCACCCTGCGCAAGCAGCTGGACGAGGTGGTCGGCTAGGCGGTCGCCCCGGGCCTGTCCCATCTGCGGATCAGGTTGATGACCTTCTCGGTCAGGCCGTGGAATTCCGGCTTGGTGACCTGCTCGTCGGCCATGACCGCCTTGCCCTTGTGCAGCACGGACTTGGAGATGAGCGACGAGAACAGGACCACGGGCAGTACCTTGAGGACCGGGTCCTCCTTGACCTGCCGGGTCAGTGTGTAGCCGTCCATCTGCGGCATCTCCACGTCCGAGACAACGGCATCCAGGTAGTCCAGCGGGCTGGTGCCCTCGGCGGCGCACTTGATCTTGATATCTTCCAGAATGGCCCACGCCTCGGCCCCGTCGCGGACCATGGTCACCTCGAAATTGGCCCGGCTGAAATTGTTTTCGAGCAGCTGGCGCACCGAAGTGGAATCGTCCGCCACCAGCGCACGGTAACGCTCGTCCGAAACCACGGTGCTCAGGTTGGCCTTGGTCTGGCCCGACTCGTCCAGGTCGGCCAGGACCTGCTCCAGGTCGAGCATGAGCACGAACCGGTCCTTGATCTTGACCGTGCCGGTGATGCAGTTGGTCTCCATGGACGACACGTACTTGCTCGGCGGCTCCACGTCGGCCCAGAACACTCGGTGGATCTGCGTCACGCCCGAGACCAGAAAACCCGTGATCATGGCGTTGAACTCGGTGACGATGATCGGCTCGTTCTCGGCGGGCGAACGCTCCATATGCAGCCATACGCTCAAGTCCACCACCGGCAGGATCAGATCGCGCAGCGGGATCGTGCCCAGAAAACTCGGGTGCACCGCCGCCTCGGACCCCTCCAGCCCCTCCGGGGCCTCGACGACTTCCAGCACCTTGGCCACGTTCACGCCGAAATACTGGCGCTCCACCCCTTCCGGGGTGACTTCGTCAATGAAGAACTCAATGATCTCAAGCTCATTGGTCCCTGTTTCCAACAAAATATCCGTCTGACTCATTCGCCCTCCTCCGGCACGGTTGCGGCCATACCCCTACCATCTAGCACGCCTCTGCCCCGAGATGAATGATAATTTACGTATAGATTGCCGATTCCGATAGCCTGCGCCGTGCCGAAGCAACCGGGGCACAGCCTCAGCCCCCGCTCAAGCACCTTATGTGTCGCCTTTGGCAAAAGTGCGAAACAGCGATTCCCCCGAGTTCCCACCATCCGCGAAGCGGCCCAAAAAGTTCAGGAGGGTGAGAGGGGGTTGGGGGGTCCAGGGGGGAAGGGGGGAAGGGGGGAAGGGGGAGGCAAAAAAAAGGTGCGGACGCGCATTGCGCGTCCGCACCTTTTCATTCGCATACGCGCCGTCTACGACGTGGCGGCGTCGGCGCAGGCGGACTGGGTCAGGCTGAGGGTATCCCATTGCACGGGTTCCTCGTGCTTGACCGGCCGGTTGAGCGCGGCGCCGATGATTTCGTCCCAGTGGACCGGGGAGACGCCCACGCGCGGGCAGCGGGTGGTAAGGTCGGCCTCGGTAAGAATATGGCCGGCGGGCAGATCACGGGAGAAGACGATGCACTTGCGCAGCTTCTTGGCCGCGGCCTGCTCGTCGGGGAAGACGACCTTGCCCTTGACCTGCACGGCCTTTTCGACTTCGCGGATCATGGTCACCATGGCGGCCAGCTGCGCGGGTTCGAGGGAGGCCTGGTGGTCGGTTCCCTTGAGGGTCTTGTCCAGGGTGAAATGGCGTTCAACCACGCACGCGCCCAGGGCAGCGGCGGCCACGCTGGGCCCGATGCCCTTTTCGTGCCCGGAGTAGCCGACCGGCACGGCGTAACGGTCGCGCAGGGCGTCCATGACGGGCAGTCCGATGTGTTCCTCGGGGCAAGGGTAGGTGGAATTGCAGTGCAGGAGGATGACGTCGTCGTGGTAGGACCGGATTTCGGCCATGGCCACGTCGATGTCGTCCAGGCCGCTCATGCCGGTGGACAGGATGACCGGGATCTCGGCCTTGGCGTACTTGCGGACCAGGGGCACGTTGACGAGCTCGGCGGAGCTGATCTTGAGCAGTTCCACGTCCAGATCCAGGATCTGAGCCAGGCTCGGGTCGTCCCAGGCCGAGGCGAAGAAGACCAGGCCCATGGATTCGGCGTATTCCTTGAGCCGGGCCATCTGATCGATGGACAGCTCGAGCGCGGCGCGGTGTTCGCCGTAGGTCGGGCCGAAGCTGTTGGGCCCGGTGTAGGGCGCGGCCCGCCCCTGCCGGGTGAGCAGCGCCTCGCTGTCCCGCTTCTGGAACTTGACGCCCTGGACTCCGGCGGCGGCGGCCTCGTCGATCATCTGTCTGGCGATGTCGAATTCGCCCTGGTGGTTGTTGCCGATTTCCGCGACCACGAAGCAGGGATGGCCCTTGCCGATGGTGACGCCCGAACGCAATGTGACGGATTGGATCTGTTTCATACTCAGAATCTCACGATTTGAAATCCGCGCTTTTCGGAATAGGGCTTGACCTGTTCATAGATCTCGCCCTGCTTGCCAAAGGAGGTGATGACCACGGCGTCGCAGTCCACCTGATCCAGGACATGCGGTGCGGAAACCACGTGCCCGTTGAAAATCTGCCCCTGTTTCTCGGCATCGTTATCGAGCAGGATCTTGACCCGGAAGCGGGTGCCGCGCAGGGCGGACAAAACCACCTCGCAGGTCTCGGACGCGCCGAACAGCGCCAGGTCCCGCTTGCCTTCCTCGTCCAGGCCCTTGAGCTTGTCGAGCACGAACTCCTTGATGGTGGAATAGAGTCGGACGGTCTCCGAGGAATAGTCCGAGAACATCCGTTGCCGCGAGCGGCGGCCTTGTTCCGTCAGGGTATAGTTGTAGCTCTTGCCGTTGACCGGGAGGAATTCGACCAGCCCTTCGGATTGCAGCTGCTTGAGGTACTGGTTGACCATGGCCCCGGACAGGTGCAGCCGTCTTCCCAGTTCGTACTGGGACAGGCTGGAGTCCCTGGACAGGGCGTCCAGGATGGCCAGGACGCGGGTGCTCTTGCTCGGTCTGAGGTAGCACCCCTCGGTTATCAGCATTCCGGTCACCACATTTTCAGCGTGTTCTGCCATGCAACTTCTCGGTCATTCGTTCGGTCAATGATTCATCCGTTCGAGATGGCGTCCGGCACTGCCGAGGTTTTCACTCTAGGCACAGGCACCCCCCCTGTCAACTCGGCCCCGACCGGGCTCCTCCGGCCGTTGGCCCGCCTTTCCCAGCCACCGCCGTTCAATCGATCGTTGACATATTGAATAATCGGCGTCTTCGGGTCCCGACTTTAGCCGACGGGCAATGATTTCCCCCGAAAGGGACGTGCGGAGACAAGTGCAAGGAGTTTGCCAAGGGGTGGACAACCTCCCGTCAGCCGCTTTTGAACTTACTTAACACACCGGTAGAAATGGATTTTATTTTTACAACCACCGAGTTGTCGAGCCAGGCGGACAGGCACTCCTGTCGGGCAAGAAAAAATCGTCAAAACTCCGACTCCGCCTTTGGAAACACGCCATATTGACCCCGTGACCGGCCTATTATACCTTCGCCGCACATTTTCACCACCGAACCCCCTTGAAGGACCCCCGCGATGGAGCAACTCGACCGTCCCTGGCTCAAATCCTATGATCCGGATGTGCCGCCGACCCTGGATTACGATAAGATTCCGCTGTTCAAGTTCCTGGACAGGGCCGCCCACAAGTGGCCCAAGCGCAAGGCCATCGTTTTCCGCAACTGGTCGATAACCTACGCCAAGCTCAAGGCGCAGACAGAGATCATGGCCGCCAATCTCCGCGCGGCGGGCATCCGCAAGGGCGACCGGGTGGCGCTGATGCTGCCCAACCTGCCCCAGACCATCATCGCCTTCTGGGGCGTGCTCCGGGCCGGGGCCGTGGGGGTCATGACCAACCCCCTGTACATGGAGACCGAGATCATCCACCAGTTCAACGACGCCGGGGTGCGCTGCTGCATCACCCTGGACCTGCTCTGGCCCAAACTCGAAAAGCTCCGCGACTCCCTGCCGGTGGAGAAGTTCTTCATCACTTCCATAGGCGAGGGGCTGAAATTCCCCCTGAACGTCCTCTACGCCCTGCAGGCCAGGAAGAGCGGCTCCATGCCCAAGGTGCCCTTCGACGGCCGGACCGTGCTCCCGTTCAAGAGCCTGACCAAGGGGCGCGAGCGGTTCACCAACGAGCGGGTGGTGGCCGACGACACGGCCCTGCTGCAGTACACCGGCGGGACCACCGGCGTGGCCAAGGGGTGTATCCTGACCCATTTCAACATCGGCGCGAACATGCAGCAGTGCCAGTCCATGATGCACACCCTGGGCAAGAAGCAGGAGACCTTCCTCGGCATCCTGCCCTATTTCCATATATATGGGCTGACCACCTGCCTGGCCTGGCCGACCAGCCTGGGCGCCACCCTGGCCCCGTTCCCGCGCTACGTGCCCCTGGACGTGCTCAAGGGCATCCACAAGCTCAGGCCCACGGTCTTTCCCGGCGCGCCCGCCCTGTATATTTCGCTGTTGCAGCAGAAGGACATCGACAAGTACGACCTCAAGTCCATCGAGGTCTGCGTGTCCGGGTCCGCGCCCATGCCCGTGGAGTACATGGAGCAGTTCCTGGAGCGCTCGGGCACGTCCATCACCGAGGGGTACGGGCTGACCGAGGCATCGCCCGTGACCCACTTCAACCCCCTGGAAGGCAAGAGCAAAAACGGCTCCATCGGCCTGCCCTTCCCGGACACGGACGCCAAGATCGTGGACATGGACGTGGGCGGCGAGCCCCTGCCCCCGGGCAAGCGCGGCGAGCTGGTCATCCGCGGCCCGCAGGTCATGAAGGGATACTACAACCGGCCCGACGCCACGGCCGACGTGCTCCGCAACGGCTGGCTGTACACCGGCGACATCGCCACCATGGACGAGGAAGGTTATTTCTACATCGTGGACCGCAAAAAGGACCTGATCATCTCCGGCGGGTACAACATCTACCCCCGCGAGATCGACGAGGTCCTGCACAGCCACCCCAAGATCAAGGAGGCCGTGTCCGTGGGCATCCCCCACGAGGCGCGCGGCGAGATCGTCAAGGCCTACGTGGTGGTCCAGGAAGGCGAAAAACTGGATCGCTGCGACGTGATTTCGTTCTGCCGCGAAAAGCTGGCCAACTACAAGGTCCCGCGCCAGGTGGAGTTCCGCACCGAACTGCCCAAGACCATGGTCGGCAAGGTCCTGCGCCGCGCCCTGCGCGAGGAGGAGGAAGCCAAGACCGAGGCCAAGAAGAAGCGCCGGGCCGAAAAGAAGGCGGCCGAGCCCCGGGACGCCTGCGAACAGTAGCCGGATACGGCCGCGCACAGCCTGAGACAAAGGGCCGGTTCCCGAGGGGGACCGGCCTTTTTTCGCGTCCCGCAAAGGCCCGGCCCCCAACGCTTTCATCCAATCCGGGACATGGTTCGGCGAGTCTCCAATCGTTTTCTAACATTAATGAAAAATTTTATTCCCCAAAAAATTTCTTTTGGAGAAATTTCGGGCTGTTTTTATTAAGAAGTGAGCAATTTATTCAACCATACCGCCAGATTTGCAAAAATGTATTAACGAAAATGACTTCCTCTCATTCCCCTTTTGATGTATGAAACAAGACTGTTTCTATCAGCAACCATAATTCCTATGAGAGGAGGAGTAATGAAACTGAGTTTGCACAAGATGGGCCTGCTGGCTCTCGCGTTCGTCCTGAGCTTCCTGATGATGGTTCCGGCCTTTGCCGCCGACACCATCAAGATCGGCTTCAACCTGCCCCTGACGGGCGACATCCCCGAGGTCGGCGACGGCTCCAAGAAGGCCGCCGAGATGTACCTCAAGGACATCAACGATGCCGGCGGCCTCGAGGTCGGCGGCAAGAAGTACATGCTCGAGTTCGTCTACATGGACAACGAGTCCAAGGCCGAATCCGCGGTCAACGCGGCCCTCAAGCTGATCGAGCAGGAGAACGTTGTCGCCATCATCGGCCCCAACTCCTCCAAGCAGGCCGTGCCCGCCGGCGGCACCTGCAACGACAACCGCACCCCGATGATCACCCCGTGGTCCACCAACCCGGACACCACCAAGGACCGTCCCTGGGTCTTCCGCGCCGCCTTCCTGGATCCGTTCCAGGGCCCGGTAGCCGCCGACTTCGCTTCCCAGAAGTTCGGCGCCAAGACTTCCGCCGTCCTGTTCGACGTGTCCAACGACTACTCCAAGGGTCTGGCCGAGATCTTCAAGGCCGCCTGGGAAAAGAAGGGCCTGGGCCCGGTCGTGGCTTTCGAGTCCCACGGCACCAAGGACCAGGACTTCTCCGCGCAGTTGACCACCATCATCAAGGCCAACCCGGACTTCATCTTCGTCCCCGACAACTACAACCAGGTCGCCCTGATCGTTCAGCAGGCGCGTGACCTCGGCTACCAGGGTCCGTTCATGGGCTCCGACGCCTGGGGCACCCCCGACCTGATCAAGCTCTGCGGCGAGCAGTGCTACGGCAACTTCTTCTCCACCCACTACGCGGCCGCCGGCGCCACCGGCGCCACCAAGGTCTTCATCGACCGCTACGAGAAGGCCTACGGTTCCACCCCGGCCGACTACGCGGCCCTGACCTGGGACTCCATCGGCCTGCTCGTTCAGGGCATCCAGAACGCCGGCAAGGTTGATTCCAACCCGCGCAAGGAGCGCCAGCTCATCCGCGACGGCCTGGCCGCCATCAAGTCCTTCGACGGCATCACCGGCAAGTCCAAGTTCGACGAACAGGGCGACCCGATCAAGTGCGCCGTGGTGGTCAAGATCTCCGACCAGGGCGAATTCGTCTTCGAGCAGTCCGTCTGCCCGTAAGCAATTGAGTATACCGGCTTAGGTGAGCGGGGGCCGTCGGCCCCCGCTCTTGTATACACCCTCCGGGGCCGGGGGCGCCCAGCGGCCCGAAATCCTCAGAAATTTCCCAGGGAAGGCTATCGTGGACTTCATCATTCAAAACATCATCAACGCCCTGCAGTGGGGAAGCTTCTACGCGCTCATCGCGCTGGGCTACACCCTGGTGTACGGCGTGTTGCGCCTGATCAACTTCGCCCATGGCGATATCTTCATGGTCGGCGCCTACATCGCGTTTTTCGTGGCCGGGTTCCTGCTCGGCCCGGCGCTCGGGTTGTCGCCCATGGCGACATTCCTGCTCGCCGTGCCGCTGACCATGTTCCTGACCGCCTGCGTGGGCGTCACCCTCGAGCGCGTGGCCTACAGGCCGCTGCGACGCAAGGGCGCGCACCGGCTCTACGTGGTCATCACCGCGCTCATGTGCGGGCTGATCCTCGAATACTCCAACCTGGCCGTGCTCGGCGCCAGCCGGTTGAAATTCCCGGAACTGGTCCACAAGACCGTCTGGGACATCGGCGGTGTGACCGTGACCAACCTCAAGGTCATCGTCATCTTCGCGGCCATCGCGGTCTTCGTCATCCTCAATTTCATCGTCACCAAGACCAAGATCGGCATGGCCATGCGCGGCATCTCGTACGACAAGTTCGCCATCCCGCTCATGGGCATCCCCATCGACCAGGTCATCGTGTTCACCTTCATACTGGGCTCCGGCTTCGCGGGCCTGGCCGGTCTGCTGTTCGCCATGTCCTATCCGGTGCTCGAGCCCTTCATGGGCATGCTCATCGGCTGGAAGGCGTTCATCGCGGCGGTCGTCGGCGGCATCGGCGACATCCGAGGCGCGTTCTACGGCGGCTTCCTGCTCGGCTTCATCGAGGTCGGCGTGGTCACCGTGTTCCCGTCCACCTACCGCGACCTGTTCGCCTTCACCATCCTGCTGATCATTCTCTGGATGAAACCGACAGGACTGTTCGGCATGCCGCAGTCCACCAAGATCTAGTCGGGGAGCCAAGCGCATGCAGAAATACTCATTCAATATCCTGATCGCGTTCGCGGCCGTGGTCCTTCTGGTCCTGGCCCAGTACCGCATCCTCGACAACTACATCCAGGCGGTCATCATGTTCGGCGGCATCAACATCATGATGTCCACCTCGCTGAATCTGGTGAACGGCAACATGGGCGAATTCACCTGCGGCCACGCGGCATTCATGTGCGTGGGCGCGTATGTCGCCTCCATCCTGTCCGTGCTCTGCTTCGGCTCCAAGTTCGGCGACCCGCTGTTCCCGGCGGGCGCGTCCTACTTCGTCTTCCCGGTCATCATCCTGATCGGCGGCGTGATTGCGGCCCTGTCCTCCATCCTGGTGGCCCTGCCCTCGTTCAAGACCCGCGACGACTACCTGGCGATCATCACCATCGCGGTCAACTACATGGTCATCTCGGGCATCGAGAACATGGACTTCGTCGGCGGCTCGCGCGGTTTCCAGGGCATGAAGGACACGGTCTGGGCCATGGTCGACGCCACCCCGTCGTGGCTGGCCGGCGACAACGACTTCCCCTGGGTCCTGCTCTACGTCATCCTGTTCACCATCTTCGACATCTGGGTCATCCGCCGGTTCATCACCTCGACCTACGGCAAGGGCGTGAACGCCGTGTGCCAGGACGAGACCGCCGCGGAGATCATGTCGGTGAACACCAACAAGATCAAAACCGTGAACTTCATGATCTCGGCCGGACTGGCCGGATGCGCGGGCGGCCTGTTCGCCCACGTGGTCGGCTACGTCAACCCGCAGTCGTTCAACATCCTCAAGTCCACCGAGGCCATGGTCATGGTCTACCTGGGCGGCATGGGCTCGCTCTCGGGCGCGGTCCTCTCGGCCATTGTCTTCACCTTCCTGCTCGAGATCCTCCGTTCCCAGGCGCTCATCGACTTCCTGCTGGCCCCGGCCACCTTCGTGTTCCCGGACTGGGAGCCGTCGGCGGGCGTCATCAAGTGGGTCATGATCCCCCTGCTCCTGGTCCTGATCATGCAGTTCAGGCCCGAGGGCATCATGGGCAACAAGGAGTTGTCGGACGTGTTCCCGAAGCTCAAAAAATACTACACGTTCAAATAGGGGGCTGTTCATGTCACTGCTTAAAATAGACAGCCTCACCCAACGGTTCGGCGGCCTTCAGGCCGTCAGCGAGTTCTCGGTGGACATGCAGGGCGGCGAACTGATGGGGCTGATCGGCCCCAACGGCGCGGGCAAGACCACCATCTTCAACCTGATCTCCGGCTTCTACCAGCCCACCGAGGGGACCATCACCTTCGACGGCAAGCCCACGGCCGGGCTCAAGCCCCACCAGGTCACGTCCATGGGCATCGCCCGGACCTTCCAGAACATCCGCCTGTGGCACGACATGACCGTGCTGGACAACATCCGCATCGCCCAGCACTACCGCCTCGGCTATTCGGTCCTGGATTCGGTCATACGCGGCAAGAAATACCGCGCCCGAGAGGCGCGCATCCTGGAGATCGCCGAGGAGCTGCTCGAGGCCATGTCCCTGACCGACGTGGCCATGGAGTATCCCAAGAACCTGCCCTACGGCCTGCAGCGCCGGGTGGAGATCGCCCGGGCCATGTCCATCCGGCCCAAGCTCCTGCTCCTCGACGAGCCGGCGGCGGGCCTGAACTCCAAGGACGTGGAGGACCTGATCACCCTGGTCAGGGGCATCCACGAGCGCTTCGACATCACCATCTTCATGATCGAGCATCAGATGAAGGTCGTCACCTCGCTGTGCCAGTGGATCAAGGTCATCGACTTCGGCTCCACCATCGCCGAGGGCACCCCTGAAGACATCCAGAGCAACCCGGCCGTCATCAAGGCCTATCTTGGAGACGACAACATATGACTACTCCCTTACTCGAAGTCGAAAACCTGTACGTCAAGTACGGCAACATCGAAGCCCTGCACGGCATCTCCTTCACCGTGGGCGAGGGCGAGATCGTCACCCTCATCGGCGCCAACGGCGCGGGCAAGTCGACCACCCTCATGTCCATCGCCCAGCTGCCGCCGCCCGAGGCCCCCAAGGTCATCAAGGGCGACATCCGCTTCAAGGGCCAGTCCATCCTGGGCATGTCCGCCGACAAGGTCGTCTCGGACCTGCACATGGCCCTGGTCCCGGAGGGACGCCACATATTCGGCAACCTGACCGTGGAGGAAAACCTCAAGATCGCCACCTACTCCCGCAAGGACGGGCAGGCAGAGATCGACCGGGACTACAAGCGCGTCTACACCCTGTTCCCGCGCCTGGACGAGCGCAAGAAGCAGCGCTCCGAGTCCCTGTCCGGCGGCGAGCAGCAGATGCTGGCCGTGGGCCGCGCCATCCTGTCCGGCTGCCGGGTGATCATGCTCGACGAGCCGTCCATGGGATTGGCCCCCCTGCTCATGTACGACATGTTCCGCACCCTCAGGGAGCTGAACGAGGAAGGCATGACCATCCTGCTCATCGAACAGAACGCCAACCTGGCGCTCAAGTTCGCCCACCGGGGCTACGTCATCGACACCGGCGAGATCGTGGCCCAGGGCACGTCTGCCGAGCTGATGGAAAACCCGGAGGTCAAGAAGGCGTACCTCGGCGGCTAATCCCCATCAACACGCAAAGCAAAGGGGCTGTCCTGCCGGGCAGCCCTTTTTTGCGTCCATTCCCGTCCGCAGCCAATTAATATTTCTTAAGCTTGGCACGCCTTGTGCTGTGTCCGGCAAAGGGAAAAAGATTCCTCATGAGAAACGGCAACAGCGGGAGTAAGCATGTCGACAACATCCATCGGACGGGATCTGATCACCAACACCTATACGCTGCTTCGCGGCTCGATCGAGGAGAAACAGCTTCGCGAACAGGCCAGGAAGATGGACGAGGAAAGCTCCAAGAAAGCGGGGTCCTCGGGCCTGGCCTCGGAAATTTCGTCCATCCTGGACCAGATTCCCAAGGGGGACGACAACCGGCTCTCCTTCCAGGATGTCCAGGACTACCGGGAGAAACTCGGCGACAAGTGGGACCGCGAGGTCATGGCCGACCTGAAGAAGCTCGGCGTGGACGTGTCCACCGAATTCGCCATGACCTACGACCCGGAAACGGGCAAGGTCACGGTCCCGGCCTCCACCAAGAACGCGGATATCATCAACAAATATTTCGAGGACAACCCTGACAAGGTCAAGGAGTTCCGGGACATCATCCAGCTGGGCAAACTGACCGCCACGGCTTCCAGCCAGCTCTCGCAGAGCCAGATGATGACCAGCATGCGGCAGCAGTCCATGGCCTGGTGGTACGCGGACAACACCAATCCGACAAGCTGGTTCGATGGCGGCGGCCTGCTGGCCATGGGCGGGAGCAGCGCCGCCTACTCCGGCCTGAACCTGATGGTCTAGCGACCACCTTACACACGGCAAAAAAGGCGCGCCCGTAACAGGGCGCGCCTTTTATTTGGATCGTCGCGTCTCCCGCGCCCGAAGGCCGGGGAGCAATCGGCCGCTATTCGACGACCGTGGCCTTGTCGATGACCACGGGCTCGAGCGGGACGTCGTCGTGGAAACCGTGGCGGCCGGTGGCCACGTCCTTGATCTTGTCCACGGTGTCCTGGCCTTCCACGACCTTGCCGAACACGGCGTAGCCCCAACCCTGGGGGGTCTCGGAAGAGAAGTTCAGGAAGCCGTTGTCCTTGACGTTGATGAAGAACTGGGACGAGGCGGAGTGCGGGTCCATGGTCCGGGCCATGGCCAGGGTGTACTTGTCGTTGGTCAGGCCGTTGTTGGCCTCGTTCTGGATGGGCTCGCGGGTCGTCTTTTCCTTCATGTCCGGGTCCATGCCGCCGCCCTGGATCATGAAATTGGAGATCACGCGGTGGAAGATCAGGCCATCGTAGAAGCCCTCTTCCACATACTGCTGGAAGTTGGCCGCTGTTTTGGGGGCCTTCTCGAAATCGAGTTCGATGACGATGTCGCCCATGCTGGTTTCCATCTTGATCATGAATACGCTCCTTTGTGCCGGGTCGCGCCCGGCGTGATGTCGTTAGGGGCTTACCCCTTACCAAAGCCCGGTGCGCCTGGCAAATGAGGCCGCCGGGCCGGGCCTATTGGCCTGCGGCCGTACCGTCCTGGCCCGAGGGGGCCTGGACGCCGGGGTCGTAGAACATGCCCAGCCCCTCGTTGGGCGAGGCCTGCTGCCGCACCAGGGCCGGGTTCTCGGCCTGGAAGGTCAGCAGGGAGCCGAGCTTGAGGATGTTCCGCTCGATGACCAGTTCGGCCTGGGGCTCGACGATCTCCGTCTGCTTGGCCGTGTGCGGGCTCTCCGGACTGAAGTTGACCGGCGGCGGCCCGTCCACGAACCCCGTGACCAGATAGGCCAGGGCCACCCCGGCCATGACCGGCTTGAGCACCCGGACCATGCCGCCCCAGGTCAACCTGGACACGCGCCCTACCCCTTGAGGACCTTGACGATCTTTTCCTGATCCTCGGCGGTCAGGTAGGGGTGCATGGGCAGCGCGAAGATGCGCGAGGAGGCGTCCTCGGACACCGGGAAGTCGCCCATGGAGTAGCCCAGATCGGCGAACGCCGTCTGCAGGTGCAGCGGCTTGGGATAGTAGATGACCGACGGTATGGACGCCTCGGACAGCCGTCCCATGATCTCGGCGCGCTGCTCGGTGTCCCGGGCCAGCACGCAGTACTGGGCCCAGACCGAAACGTTGCCCTCGGGCACGGACGGCGGGGTCAGGCCGTCCACTTCGGACAAGAGCTCGGCGTAGCGGGCGGCCACTTCCTGGCGTTTCTCGATCTCGCCGGGGAAGATGCCGAACTTGGCCAGGAGCACGCCGGCCTGCATGGAGTCCATGCGGGCGGTCAGCCCCAGCCGGTCGTTGTCGTACTTGTCCGTGGGGCTCATGCCGTGCACGCGGACGGAGACCAGGAGCTGGTGCAGTTCCTCGTTGTTGACGAAGACCATGCCGCCGTCGCCGTAGCAGCCCAGCGGCTTGGCCGGAAAGAACGAAGTGCAGGCCAGATCGCCCAGGGCGCACACGGACTTGCCCTTGTAGATGGCGCCGAAGGACTGGGCCGCGTCCACCAGCAGGAACAGGCCGGAGTTGTGGACCATGGGTTCGATGGCGTCGTAGTCAGCGGGCTGGCCGAAGATATCCACGGCGATGACGCCGCGCGAGGTCAGGTCCTTGCGGTTCTCGCGAACATAGCGGATCTTGCGCCGCAGGTCGTCCGGGTCGATGTTGAAGGTCACCGGGTCGATGTCCACGAAGACCGGGGTCGCGCCGAGCAGGGCGACCACCTCGGCGGTGGCGATGAAGGTGAACGGGGTGGTGAAGATGGCGTCCCCCGGGCCCACGCCCAGGGCCATGAGGGACATGAGCAGGGCGTCGGTGCCGGACGAGCAGCTCACCGCGTGGGACACGCCCACGTAGTCGGCCAGTTTGGACTCGAGTTCCCGGATCTCCGGGCCCATGACATAGGCGCCGTGTTCCAGGACGCCTTCGATATTGGCTTTGATCTGATCTTCGATCTGCCTGTACTGCGTTTTCAGGTCAATGAACGGTATACTCATTCTAAATACTCGCTTGTAGGAGTGGGTGATTGTGTGGCGGCAGTGTCTCACGAAAGACCATGCCGAGACAAGGGGTTTACCGCTCCCCTCCCCGGCGGGCGGCCGCGGCGGCCACGAACCGCTCGGCCCAGCCGGGCACGGCAAGGGCGTGGATATGGTTGTATCCGGCCCAGGTGTTCTTGTGCAGGAAGCCGTCGCGGCCGAGCGCGCTGCCCTGGCCGCGGATCATGCGCAGCCCGTGGCGCAGGTCGGCCGCGCCGTCGGACACGCACATGGAATAGTGAAATTCGTGGCCCAGGACGCGCGCGCCCTTGGGGAAGAAGACCGTGTCCTCGACCACCTCGGCCTCGGTGTAGCCCAATCCCTGCGGGCGGGGACAGAAAGACGTGGTCAGAGGAAAAACGCCTGCCATCCGATGGCTGCGGCCGTCGATCTCGAGCAGGTCGCACAGAACCATGAACCCGCCGCACTCGGCGTAGACGGGCATGCCCGACTCGGCCAGCGACCGGAGGTAGCGCAGCGCGGGCCGGTTGGCCGCTATCCGCTCGGCAAAGACCTCGGGAAACCCGCCGCCGAGGTACAGCCCGTCGATCTCGGGCCAGGGCTCGCCGTCCAGCAGGCTCAAGCGGACCAGCTCGGCCCCGGCATGTTCCAGGGCCTCAAGGTTCTCGGGGTAGTAGAACCACAGGGCCGCGTCGTGCACGTAGCCGATGCGCGCCGTCTTTTCGGCCGGGGGGCCGGGAAATATGGGACCGGGCTCGGGGCCGAAGTCCGGGGCCGCCTGCGCGGCCTCAAAGATGGAATCCAGGTCCAGCCACTCGGCGGCGGCGTCGGCCAACCGGTCCAGATGGGCCGAGCCGTCGTACTCCTGGTCGGACATGAGCCCCATATGGCGCTCGGGGATGGGGTTCTTCATCTTGGGCAGCATGCCCAGCACCGGCACGTCGCAATAGGTCTCCATGGACCGGCGCAGCACGGCCCGATGCCGCTCGCCCGCAGTGCGGTTGAGGATGACCCCGGCCAGGTTCAGGCCGGGCTCGAACCCGACGCATCCCTGGACGATGGCGGCCACGGTGCGGGTCATCTTGGTGCAGTCGATAGCCAGGACCACCGGGCAGTCGAGCATGCGGGCCAGCTCGGCGCTGGAGCAGGAGCCCTGTTCGTCCATGCCGTCGAACAGCCCGCGGTTACCCTCGATGAGGCTCAGGTCCGCCCCCTTGGAGCGGTGAAAGAACAGGGAGCGGATGACGTCGCGGGAGTGGAAAAAGGGATCCAGGTTGGAGCACTGGCGGTCGGCCGCCAGGGCGAGCCACTGGGCGTCGATGTAGTCAGGGCCTTTCTTGAACGGGGCTACCACCCGCCCCCGGCGCGTGAAGGCGCGGGCGCAGGCCAGGGAGACGATGGTCTTCCCGGTGCCGCCGGACAATCCGGCCAGGAGTATGCGCGGGATGGATTCGGACACGTTTGAAACCGGGCTTAATGAACCAAGAAAGCCTTGCCCGTCATCCTGTGGACGAGGGCAAGGCTTGAAAACCGATCAGAAACGAAGATTAATCTTCGCCCTCGGAGTGGGCCTGCTTGCCGACACCGGCCAGGCCGTACATGGTGGTGGACCCGGAGGACCAGAACACCATCTTTTCTTCCTGGACCAGTTCGGTCAGGAGTTTTTTAACAGCGCGGCTCTTCTCATCCGGGAAGAGCTTGGTGAAGTCGTTGAAGTAGAACTTGGTCTTCGACGCGGACTTCTCTTCGCAGAACTTGAGGATTTCAGCCTTTCCGGCTTCGGGATCGAGTGCCATGACGGACTCCTTATTGTTGCATAAAGACGGGGTACGGCGGAGTCGCCGTACCCCGAATCTTCATTATCTTACCACTTGAACTGCGTGGTCTGGCGCCAAGTGTAGTACGCCGGATCACGGAAGTCATCGATCAGGTGCTCGCTGAAGGGCAGGTCGCATTTCTCGAAGAAACGCTCCCAACCGATGCGGGTCGCCCAGTCGCCCAGACGCTCGTACTTGTTGGCATCCTGAGCGTAGGTGTCGAGGATCTTCTTGATCACCTTGGTCAGCGTGGGCCAGCGAGGCGGCTCGTTGGGCACGAAGGGCACCACGACCTTGGAGAAGGCGGGCTTGGTGATACGGTTGGAGATCTTACCGCCGACCATGATGGCGATACCGTCGCCCTCGCCGTCAGACAGCGGCAGGGACGGGCACATGGTGTAGCAGTTACCGCAGAACATGCAGCGCTCTTCCTTAATGGCGACGGTCTTGTAGGTCTCGCCGTCGAGCTCGACCTTGGACGGACGGACTGCACCGGTGGGGCAGGCGGCCACGGCCAGGGGAATCTCGCACAGGTTGTCGAGGAACTTGTGGTCGATGAGAGGCGGCTTGCGGTGAATACCGAGAATGGCGATATCGGAGCAGTGCACCGCGCCGCACATGTTCAGGCAGCAGGCCATGGAGATGCGCACCGGAGCGGGCAGCTTCATGTCGGTGAAGTCGTCGAAGACGACGTCCATGGTGGCCTTGACGGTACCGGAAGCGTCGGTAGCCGGGGTGTGGCAGTGGACCCAACCCTGGGTGTGGACGATGTTCGTCACACCGGCACCGGTGCCGCCGACCGGGAACTTGTAAGCGCCGCCGGGGAACTTCTGGTCGTTCAGGTAAGCCTTGAGTTCCTTGGCGGCCTCTTCGGTCTCGACCTGGAACTCGAGGTTGTTACGGGTGGTGAAACGGACGTAACCGCCGGAGAACTTGTCGGCGATGTCGCAGATTTCACGAATATGAGTGACGGACATCAGGCGGGCGGTACCGGCGCGGACGGTGTAGGTCTTGTCGCCGGACAGGGCCACGTGCAGCAGGATGCCGGGCTCGATGATCTCATGGTAGTCCCATTTACCAAAGTTTTCTTTGATAACCGGGGGCAGATACTCACCGAAGTGACGAGGTCCGATGTCGGAGATCCGACCTTCCATCGGTTTGTCGGGATTGTACCCAGAAGAAATAAAAGCCATATTGATACACTCCTCTTTTTAGCGCTGGTGACGCTTGCGGAAATCGTTGATATCGCGTTCCCAACCACCTTCGACATCTTCGGCTTTCCAGAAGATGTAGGGGTTGTGGCGAGGCTCCTGGACCTGGCGGGCGTCAACCGGGACACCAGCGGCGTCGATCAGGGCGGCCATGCCCAGACGCTTCATGGTCTCACCGATACGCTCACGGTTCTTGCCCTCTTCCATCCACCAATCCCAGATGTTTTCGACGATGTCCTTGATGGCCTGGTAATCGTCGTCCTTGTTGACTTCGATGAAAGGCACGAGCAGGGAACCCATCTGGGGACCGTCGAGGATCGGGGCCTTGGCGCCACACAGGATGGAGCAGCCGCGTTCGTCACCGATCTTCAGGGCGCGAGGCATGGTGTTGATGCAGTGCATGCAACGGACGCACTCCTTGTTGTCGATGGTCAGCTTGCCATCGTAGGAGATGCACTTGGACGGACACAGGTCAACGACTTCCTTCTGGATGTCGAACGCGCCCCAGTCGCGGCCCGCGTGGGCGCCGGCGTTGGGAGCGATCTCACCGCCGACGTAGGCGGCGACGACTTCCTGGTTGATCTTGATTTCATCTTTCCAGGTGCCGATGAAGGAAAGGTCGGAACGAGCGATGGCGGCAACGCAACCGTTGGGGCAACCGTCGAACTTGAATTTGAACTTGTAGGGGAACGCCGGGCGATGGAGCTCGTCCTGGTATTCCTGGGTCAGGTTGTAGCACAGCTCCTGGGAGTCGTAACAGGCGTACTCGCAACGGGACATGCCGAGGCAGGTGGCCGGGGTACGCAGGTTGGAGCCGGAGCCGCCGAGGTCGATCTCGAGGTCGTGGGTCAGTTCCCAGAAGATCTCCTCGAGCTGCGGGGTGGTGGTGCCCAGGAACACGATGTCGCCGGTGGCGCCGTGCATGTTGGTCAGGCCGGAACCGCGAAGGTCCCAAATCTTGACCAGGTTGCGCAGCAGCTCGGTGTTGTACCACTTGCCGTTGGGCTGAGCCACGCGGACAGTGTGGAAGTGAGCGACGCCGGGGAACATCTGGGGCTGGTCACAGTAACGGCCGATAACGCCGCCGCCGTAACCGAAGACGCCGACGATGCCGCCGTGTTTCCAGTGGGTTTCACCGTCGGTGTACGACATTTCGAGAACACCCAGCAAATCGTCGGGACAATCGACGGGGATCTGGTAATCCAGACCCTTCTCGTTCTTGGCTCGAGCGTCAGCCTCCTGTTTAATGTCGGATACGAAGCTGGGCCACGGGCCGCTTTCCAGCTGATCCAACAGAGGAGTTTTGTGTTTCGCCATTCCCTTAACCTCCATTGTTTGATTAAGATGTTGCCATCAACCATTTTTGCGCCCGGGCCGGCAAATGGTGAAAAAATTCACCCAGAGCCAGAACGCCTTACCTACTTAACGCAACCACCTGGAATAACGGCAATTGCGCCAATATTCACAAGGTATGCAGGGCTGATAATGTACTGGACCGTTCGGTTTTCTGTCAACCGAAATATCCAAGAAACCATTGTCAACCCACAGTTTGCGGACTCATTAGACAACCTGATTTCGGGATCGTTTGCCACCCCCGGTCTTGCCTTCGCGGCCGAGCCGGAGTATCGGACCCTTGGCACAGGATATGGACCGCCATAAGCGTTACCGCAAAAGGGTATAAGGAGCAACACAAACTTGCAAATTCCAAACACTAATGAACCGCAATGCCGGTGTTGCGGGAAGTGCTGCCGCGAAGGCGGCCCGGCCCTCCACACCCAGGATATTCCGCTCATCCAGGACGGCACCATCCCCCTGGCCGACATCGTCACCCTGCGCGTCGGGGAATGGGTTTTTGACCAGCCCCGGCAGGAGATCGTGCCGCTGACGGCAGAGATGCTCAAGATCAAGGGGCAAGGCAGTACCTGGACCTGCCTCTATTTAAGCCCGGAGAGCAATCTCTGCGGCGTGTACGAGACCCGCCCCGCCGAGTGCGAGGCCCTGTTCTGCGAGGACACCGCCCCGCTCCAGGCCATGTACGGCAAAGACCGGCTGTCCCGCGCCGACCTGCTGCCCGAAGGACACCCCCTGCTCGAACTCATGGCCGAGCACGACCGCCGCTGTCCGCCGTCGCGCATGGAGGACCTGGCCAAGGCCGCCCGCGAGGGTGACCGCGAGGCCGGCGAAGCGCTCAGGGAGATGGTTGCCTACGACATGGAGATGCGCCGCCTGGTGCCGCAGAAATCCGGCATGCCCGCCGAACTGAACGACTTTTTCTTCGGCAGGCCCCTGCGGGTGCTGCTCGGCGCCATGAACGTCAAGGTCTACGACACGGGCGACACGGTCCGCTTCAACTTCCAAGCCTAGGAGAACACGCCATGAAAGATGAACGCGGCGTCTACTACACCCCTTCCCTGCAGCACCCCGAGGTGCGCATGTACGTGCGCGACAACGAGGGGGAAATCGAATTTCGGCTCTACAACCCCGACGAGCCGGTCATCTGGGAGAAACACCAGTGGGTCCCCTACGGGGCCATCCAGGCCGCGGCGGCCATGTTCCGCGAAAAGAACACGGACCGGAATCCGCTGGCCCTCTACGACCTGGACATCGCCCGCAAGCTCCTCGGCGACTAACCGACTGAATACAAACAATAAACTATCCACTTTCCCTACCGCCCGGTCCTGCCGGGCGGTTTTATTTTACCGAATGGGAATTTCTCCCGGCAAAGGGAGGCAACATCAGGACGTTCCCCTATTGTATTTGGCATAAAAGTATGAGTGTATGAGCACCAAGAACGACATCAATTGTTTTCCCGGCAATCCCCGCCGGGAACTCCCCCCGAAAGGCTCCAATCACCGCCATGGAGCCTTTCTTTTTGCCTTCTTTTGCGCGCGGCTTCCGATAGCGGCGCATCCGCACATTTTCCGAGGGGGTGTTTCATCCTCACGTTGGGGGACTACGCTGTGGTGAAGCACCCCCTCGCTATACCTGGGGCACAAGATCTTGTACGGCTCGAATACTCGCCTACAATTCACTTGAAATGCACGGCTGCACCACTCTCGAAAGCCTGACACCGTGCATGGCGAGAGCCGCTGTCGCTGTTCATGAGAAAAAACTGCACCCTAGTGCTCACGCTCCGCCGAAGGCGGCTATAAAAAGTTTCGGAGGGAAAGGGGGATGGGGGTCCGGGGGAAGGGGAGAGGGGGTACAGCCCGGGTACATAGGTAACACATTAGCCCGGGAACAGGGGTAACACTTTGGGCATGAGAGCCTGGAGGTGCCCATGCCCTGGAATGAGGTCAGACCTATGGATCAACGATGGCTGTTTGTGATGGAGGCGCAGCTTGGCGCCGAGGCCCTGTCGGCATTGTGCCGCAAGTACGGCATCAGTCGAAAAACAGGATACAAGTGGCTGAAACGATACCATGAACTCGGCAAGTTCGGATTCATGGAGCTGACCAGGAGGCCGCGCGGTTGTCCGCATAGGACGCCTGTTGAAATGCGGGAGGCCGTCGTGGCCCTGCGCAAGGCGTGGCCGGGCATCGGGCCGCGCAAGATCGCCGGTGAGCTGCGCAATCGGGGGCTCCGGCCTCCCTCCCACAGCACCATCGCCCTCATCCTCAAGGACGCGGGGCTGGTCAAGGCGCGCAGGCGGCGCAACGCCCGGTTTCGGCAATGGCCAGACACGCTGACGGAGCCCGAGCATCCCAACCACGTCTGGAGCGTCGACTACAAGGGCTGGTTCAGGATGCTTTGCGGAAGCACCTGCTATCCATTAACGATTATGGACAGTTACAGCCGATTTCTCGTGGGGTGCGAGGCCCTGTCCCGGCCCGCCTTCGCGCCCACGCGGGAGGCCTTCGACCGGACTTTCGCCCGATTCGGCCTGCCCGAAATAATCCGCGTGGATAACGGAACGCCGTTCGCGGGGGCGGGAGCGGGCGGCCTGTCCCGGCTGAGTGCTCTTTGGCTGCGGTTGGGGATCGACGTGGAGTTTATCGAGCCGGGCAAGCCGCAACAAAACGGGGCGCACGAGCGGATGCACCGCAGCCTCAAGCGGGAAATCCGCCTGGGCAGAGGGCTGCGGCAACAGCAGCGCCGCTTCCGCGCCTGGCGTCGGCACTACAACCACAACAGGCCCCATGAAGCGTTGGGCATGGCCGTCCCAGCCCAGGTCTACGTCCGATCGGAGAGAAGATATCCAGCTGAAATACCGGACTTTCAATACGCCGCACAGCACACTGTCCGGCGGGTCAAAAACACCGGGGAAATCAAGTGGAGGGGCCGCAGGCGGTACATCAGCCAGGGCCTGGCCGGCAGTCTGATCGGCCTTCTGGAAAACCGCGCCGGCGACTTGAACATCTACGCCGGATCAGTCCTGCTCGGCATCTTGCCCGCCTCCGGTTCCGGGGGCCTGATCAGGCCCCCGGAACCGGTAGACGAACAATAAAAGTGTTACCCATGTACCCGGGCAGAAGTGTTACCCATGTTTCCGGTTGCACAGGGAAGCCCTTTTCAAAGGGGTCCCTTTCCCCCTTCCCCCGGCCGCCGGAGGCCTCCTCCGCCCTACCCTGCGGCGCGGGCGCAGGCGGGGCAGAGGCCTTCGAGGTGGAGGTCGACGTGGCTGACGGCCAGGTTGAGGGCGTTGGCCACGGCGGTTTCATCGAAGTGGAGTTGTTCGTTGGCGATGCACTGGACGCGGCCGCAGCCGGTGCAGTGAAAATGGCTGTGGTCGCGGCCCACGCAGTAGTGCTGGACGCGCTCGCTGGTGCTGAAGCGGTTGACCGCGCCCTTTTCGGCCAGCAGGTCGAGGATACGGTAGACCGTGACCCGGTTGATGCGGTGCTCGGGCAGGATCGCGGCCAGGACCTCGGCGGCGGTCATGGGATGTTGTCCGGCGGCCACGGCGGACAGCACCAGGATACGGTTGAGGGTCGGCTCCAGGCCGGTCCGCTCCAGGAACTCCCGGGCGGCTTCGGCGGTATCGTGCTTGGTCATGACACCCTCCGGACGGGATTAGCGCAGGGCCTGGTCAAAGGCGTCGGCCGCGTGCAGCAGGTTGTCCTTCCAATTCTCGGCCAGGGGGTCCAGGGGCACGACCCTGGCGTCGAGCTCCGAGGCGATGACGTCGGCGCTGCGCCGGGAGAACTGCGGCTGGACAAAGACCACGCCCACGCCCAGCTCCCGGCCGTGCTCGATGATCTCGGCCAGATGCCGGGGGCTCGGTTCGCTGCCGCCCGCCTCGATGGCCACCTGGGTCAACCCGTAGCGCTTGGCGAAATAGCCCCAGGACGGATGGAAGACCATGAAGGTCCGTTTTTCCGCAGGCAGAGGAGCCAGCTTCCCGGCAATGGCCTCGTTCAGGTCGTCCAACTCCTTGAGGAACGCGGCCAGATTGGCCTGAAACGCATCCTTGTGAGCGGGCTCGACCTGGATCAGCCCGGCGCAGGTGTTTCGCGCGACGATCTTGACCCGCACCGGGTCGAGCCAGATGTGCGGGTCGAGGATGCCGTGCTCCTCGCCTTCATGCTCCTCGTGCGCGGCCTTGTGGCCGTCCCCGTCATCGTGGTGGTGCTCGGCCATGGGGATCTTTTCCACGCCCTCCTGGGTCTTGACCACGAGCATGGTACGGTTGGCATCGGCCAGCCTGGGCAGCCAGACCTCCTCCAGGTTGACGCCGATGGCGAAATAGACCTGTGCCCGGGTCAGGGCGGTCATCTGTCTCGGCGAGGGCTCGTACATGTGCGGGTTGGCACCGGGCAGGACCAGCACTTCGACGTCCACCAGGTCCCCGCCGATGCGTTCCACGAAATATTTCTGCGGCAGGATGGACACGAACGCCTTCACCGGCCCTGCCGCCAGGGCGGGCCCGGCCCAGGCCATCAACAGCACGAGCACCACGGGGAGCGCTTTTTTCATCAGATCGAAAACCTTCATGACAACCTCCAGATGCAGCGGTACGGCCTTGTCGAGATAGGCAAACTGATCACATCGTGCAACACAGTTGCATACTTGTCAACACCGCCGGAGAATCCGCCCTGCCCGCAACGACGAGGCCCGGCCCGGAGAAACTCCGGGCCGGGCCGTTCGAATTGCAGGTGATTGACGGCGGACGCTACTTGAGCAGGGCGGCCGCACCCGCCTTGGCGATGACCTCGTCCTCGTCCACGGTGCCGCCGGACACGCCGACGGCGCCGACGATGACGTTGTTCTTGTCCACGAGCAGCACGCCGCCCGCGAACAGGATCAGGCCGTCGTTGCTGGCCTCGATGCCGTACAGGGGCTGGCCGGGCACGGACACGGCGCCCAGGGTGCGGGTGGACATGTTGAAGTAACGGGCCGTGACGGCCTTTTTGATGGAGATGTCGATGCTGCCGATGAAGGCGTCTTCCTGGCGATAGAAGGCCTTGAGGTTGCCGCCGGCGTCCACGACGGCGATGTTCACGGGCACCTTGGTCTCAACGGCCTTTTCCAGGGCGGTGTCGAGAACGGCCCGGGCCTGGGCCAGGGTGATGTCGCCGGGCAGGGTCTTGACCGGGCCCTCGGCCAGAGCGGGCACGGCAAAGAGCGCGATGGCAAGGGCAAGAACGGTGCTGAGCACGATTTTACGCATGGAAAAATTCTCCTCCTAAATGACATGCCGTCTTACCGGGCCCCACGCCGGGGCAACGGATAATACCGGCGAATTCAAAAGGAAATTACGCCCGCGCGATAAAAAAAGCAATGTTTTGATACGGTAGAGCCGCTACAAGAACGGCCGAGGTGGAGACCGGTCCGACGCCCTCCGGACTGGGGGCCATGCGGGAAAAAAGCGTGGGACGACGGCGGGCTTTGATCCGCCGTCGTCCCACGGGAGCAAAAGGACCTGAGGCCGACCCCGGGGGCGGCTGACGCCGCCGCCCGAGGCCGGTGGAGGTTGCGATTTTGTTGCGCTTAATAGCCCTGCTTCTCTTCCGCTTCCCGGCCGGTCGGCTTGAAGGGAGCCAGGGCCGCATCCAGGGCATCGACGTAGGACACGGTGTCCACGGCCACGGCCACGAAGTTGGCGCCCCACTCGATGCATTTGCGGGCCGCGTCCGGGTCCGTGCACAAGGTTCCGGCGGCCTTGCCCGCCGCGCGGATGCGCTTCAGGCAGTCCTCGATGGCGGCCTGCACCTCGGGATGGCCCGCGTCGTCCGGGTGGCCCATGGAGGCCGACAGGTCGGCCGGGCCGATGAACACGCCGTCCACGCCCTCGACCGCCATGATCTCGTCCAGGTTGCCCAGGGCCTCGCGGCTCTCCACCTGGACCAGCAGACAGAGTTCGGACTCGGCCTTGGCCATGTAGCCGCTCACGCGGCCCCAGCGGGACGCCCGGGCGATGCTCGCCCCGACCCCGCGCTGGCCGTTGGGCGGATAGCGCAGGGCCGCGACCATGCGCTTGGCGTCTTCCGCAGTGTCCACCATGGGCACCAGCACGGTCTGCGCGCCGACGTCCAGGACCTGTTTGAGCAGGGCCGTATTCCCTTCCAGGGGACGGACCACCGGGTAGGCCGGATAGGGCGCCACGGCCTGCAGCTGGCCAAGCACCGTCTGTATCGTGTTCGGGGCGTGTTCGCCGTCGATGAGCAGCCAATCGTAATCGGCTCCGGCCGCCAGTTCGGCCATGTAGGGGGATGCGGTGCTCAGCCACAGGCCGTAGAGCACCTCTCCCTTGGCGATCGCCTCTTTGAATCTGTTCTTGGGTATCATTGTCTATCTCGTTTGTTGTGGACCCGTGGATCAGCCTTCGCTGGGCACGGGTTGGGGAGCCTTCTTCGAGCGCAGGGCCAGGATGGCCGCCGAACCGCACACGGTGATGATCGCCAGCGTGACCAGACCGGCCATGTGGTTGCCGAAGAAGATGTCTGCCTGGGCCTTGATGTTCGGGGCCAGGAAGCCGCCGAACGCGCCGAACATGTTGGTGAAGCCGATACCGGCGGCCAGGGCCGCGCCCGACAGGAGGCTGGTGGGCATGGTCCAGAACACGGGCTGCACGGCGATGAAGCCGGCGGCCGCGAAGCACAGGGCGACGATGGCCACGCCCGGGGAGGCGAAGGCCGAGACGCCGAGGCCGAGACCGGCCACGAGCAGGGTCATGGCGGCGGTGATGCGCCGCTCGCCGGTGCGGTCCGAGTACCGGGGGATGTAGTAGGTGCCGAACAGCGCGGCCACCCACGGGATGGCGGCCACGAGCGAGACCTTGAAGCCGACCGTGGTGCCCATGAGCGCACCCACCTGGGTGGGCAGGTAGAAGACCAGGCCGTACACACTGATCTGGATGATCATGTAGATGATGGCCAGGTGCCACACGGGCCAGCGCTTGACGGCGTCGCTGATCTTCGAGGTCGCCTTGGTGCTCTCCTCGGCCTTGAGGGTCTCGGCCAGCAGTTCACGCTCCTCGAGGACGAGGAAACGGGCCTCCGCCGGGGAGTTGTCCAGGTACAGGAAGGTGGCGAAACCGGCGATCAGGGCCAGCGCCCCCTCGATGACGAACATCCAGTACCAGCCCGGATGGCCCAGGAAGCCGTGCATCTCGAGCAGCGCGCCGGACAGGGGCGAGCCCAGGGTCAGGGCCAGGGGCGCGCCCATGTAGAACAGCCCCATGATGCCCGCGCGGCTGCGCTGGGGGAACCACTGGGAGGTCAGGTAGATCATGCCCGGGAAGAAGCCCGCCTCGGCCGCGCCGAGCAGGCTGCGCACGAGCAGGAACTTCCACTCGGAGTCGGCATAGCCCATGGAGGCGGACAGGACGCCCCAGACCAGGGTCGTGCCGCCGATCCAGGCGCGGGCGCCGAACTTGCGCATGAGCAGGTTGGCGGGCACGCCCAAAAAGGCGTAGGCCACGAAGAATATCCCGGCGCCCAGGGCGAAGGCCCCGTCGCCCAACCCGGTGTCCAACTGGTAGGACGCCTTGGCGAAACCGATGTTCGCCCGGTCGAGGAAGGCCAGGATGTAGAGCATCAACATGAACGGAATGAGGCGCAGGCGGGTTTTATTGACAACCTGCTCCAAGTTTGATGACATGGTTTTCTCCTATTGCGTGATACCGTTTTACGTTGGGAGAGTGGGCTACCGGGCTGCCACCTGGTGGCCCATGTTCGTTGCGGGCTCCATCTCGCCGCCCGCCACGATCCGCATCGTATAGTCCATCACCATTTCCTAGTGAGTGTGGGGCCGGACCAGGTCGCACTCGCGGTTCAGCTCCACGCCGAAACCGGGCTTGTCCAGGGTCTCCTTGGTGATCCGGCCGTTCTCGGGCACCGGCTCGTTGAGCAGCAGCGGGTGGAACTGGGGCCTGACCTCGAGGCAGTCCGGGCTGGTCATCAGGTACTCGCTGAACGGGGTGTTGGTGAAGGTGATCACCGCGTGGTGCGAGTAGACCGAGGAACCGTGGGGCACGACCAGCTGGCCGTGGGACTTGGCGATGGCCGCGATCTCGGTCAGGGTGGTCAGTCCGCCGCACCAGCCCACGTCCGGCTGCATGATGTCCACACCGGTCTCGGACAGGGTGGCGAAGGACTGGATGGTGCCGTGGTGCTCGCCGGTGGTGACCAGCATCCCGGCCGGGGCCTGGCGCTTGAGCTCGCGGTAGCTGTCATACTGCTGCGGAGGGAAGCACTCCTCGATCCACTTCAGGTTGTAGGGGGCGCAGGCGTGGGCCAGCTTGACCGCGTAGTTCACGTCCTGGCTCATCCAGCAGTCGAGCATCAGCCAGAAGTCCGGGCCGCACTTCTCGCGGTACTCGGCGACCATGGCCGCGTCCTTGCGGATGCCCTCGTCACCGTCGTGCGGACCCCAGTGGGTCGGCATCTTGCCGCCGATGAAGCCCATCTCCTTGGCCGCGTCCGGGCGCGCGCCCGTGGCGTAGAACCGGATCTCGTCGCGCACCGCGCCGCCGAGCAGCTTGTAGACCGGCGTGTCGAGCACCTTGCCGAACAGGTCCCACAGGGCCAGGTCCACGCAGGAGATGGTGTTCATGACGATGCCGCCGGAACCGGCGTAGTACATGGTGGCGTTGATCATCTGGTCGTGGATCAGCTTGATGTCGCTGACGCAGCGGCCCTCGATGAACCGGTTGAGGTGGTTCTCGACGATGAAGCAGCCCATCTCGCCGCCCGTGGAGATGGCGAAGCCGGTCACGCCGTTGTCCGCCTCCACCTCGACGATCAGCGTGCCCAGCACGTTGATGCCGAAGGACTGGCGGGACTGCTCGTACTTCTTGTACTTGCTCATGGGCGTGGCGATGTGGTCGTCGATCCAGTGCCCTCCGGCCTGGTCGTGGTAGTCGCCGCCGCCACCGGCGGCCTTGGCCGTGGCGCCGCCGCAGTAGTAGGCCCTGATCTCCTTGATCTTCGGAAGAATCATCTTGGTCCTCCAATGTAACAGGTTGTCGAGGCCGGGGAGCCCCTCCGGCGCGCACCGCGCGTGCCTAGGATTCCGTCCAGCCCAAATCTCTTGAAATGTCCCGCGCACAGGCCAGCACCTGCTCGGCCAGGGAGGCCACCATGGAGTCGGCCACCTGCATGGAGGTCCCGACCACGGAGATGGCTCCGGCCACCCCGCCCGCCCCGTCGAACACGGGCGCGGCCACGCAGCGCACCGCCGAGACATCCTCGCCGTTGTCGAATCCCCAGCCCTCGCGCCGGATCTTGGCCAGATCCTCCTCCAGGGCCTCGGCCGAGACGATGGTCGTCGGCGTGACCGGCTTGAAATCCGTGCCCGCGATGATCGCCCTGCGCACGGACTCCGGCTGCCAGGCCAGCAGGCACTTGCCCACGCCCGAGCGGTGCAGGGACAGACGCTTGCCCACGTAGGAGCGCACGCTGATGGTGCTCTGGGATTCGATCTTGAGGATATAGTAGGCGGCGTCGCCGTCGAAGATGCCCAGATGGCAAAGCAGCCCGGTGCGGTTCATCAACGCCTCCAGGTGGGGCCTGGCCGTGTCGCGGATGTCCAGCTGCTCCGAGGCGCGTTCGCCCAGGGCGATGAGGCGCACCCACAGCCGGTAGTTGCCACGGTCGTCCTGGGAGACCAGCCCGAGCTGCTGCATCTCCTTGAGCAGCAGGTACGCCGTGCTCTTGGGAATGCCCGAGTGCTCGATGAGCTCCGAGGCGGGCGCACCCCCGTGCTCGGAGAGGTATTCCATAATCACCATGGCCCGTTGCAGGGTCGACATTTTGCTCTTTTCCAAAATACTGGACTCCATTCCTAAATGTTGAACAAACCTAGACCGCAAAAAAATCCCTGTCAAGAGGGTGCCGCGTACGGGCTCGACAATTTCGCGCCAGCCGCAAGGCCGGGACAGAGCTCCCCCCTGCCTCGCCTTCCCTTCCTCCGGGCCTTACTCGGGCCGCTTCTTTTGCGCGCGAGACGCCCATGCCGCCCCACCTTCCCCTTGAAGGCCGGGCGTTCACCAAGTATAGGCACTGGCGGCGGACCCGTTTCGTCCCGACCAAGGAACGCTCGCGGCCAGGAACGCCCCTGGCCGTTCCCCCGCAACCGGAGAATCGCATCTCAAGGAGATCCCACCCCATGGACACCCTGCTCGCCGACCAACTGGCAACCTTTCTCGACACCTGGACAGCGGACCCCAACCAGACCAAGGACTGCTTCACGACCCTCAAGGCGCACCTCGAAGGTCTGGACGGCATCAAGCTCGACTTCGTGCCCCGCCCCGGCATCACCTACTCCCTGCGCGCCGCCCATGAGAACCAGACCAAGCGCAACCTGTTCGCCATGGTCGACGTCATCGACGACGACCCGGCCGACCGCTGGCTGTCGGTCTGCTTCTACAACGACCTGGTGGACGATCCCAAGGAACTGGGCGACGAGGTCCCCGGCGGCCTGATGGGCGAAGACGCCAAATGCTTCGACCTCTACGAGGGCGACGACGACATGGTCCGGTACATAAAGGAAAGGCTCCGGGCCGCCTGCCTCGCCGCGGCCAACGGATAGCTCCCGGCGGCCCGCATTCATCCCCGTTGAAACGAACAGGGCGCAGAGGTTTTGCCTCTGCGCCCTGTTTGCGTCCGGGAGCGGCCAAAGTCGTACAAAGCGGGCAGGCCCCGCCGCATCCCATGATGCGGCGGGGCCCGTTATTCAAACAGTCGCCCGGCGGTGCCGGGGTAATGCCCTACTGCAACAGGTTCGGGAGGAAGGTGATGATCGGGGGACAGAACGTCATCAGCAACAGGGCGGCGAGCAGGGCCGCCAGATAGGGAACCGAAGCCCTCATGACCTTTTCCAGGGGGACCTTGGTGATCGCGCTGGCCACGAAGAGGTCCAGACCCACCGGCGGCGTGATGCAGCCGATGGCCAGGTTGACGACCATCAACACGCCGAAGAACAGCGGGTCGATGCCCAGCTTCATCGCCACCGGCAGGAAGATCGGGGTCAGGATGACCACCGCCGCCGAGGCGTTGATGAGCGTGCCGATGAAGAGCAGCAGCAGATTCATCATGAGCAGGAACACGGCCGGCGAATTGGTCAGGGACACGATGTATTCCCCGATGTGATGGGGAATCTCGAGGTTGGTGAGCATCCAGCCGAAGACCTTGGCCGCGCCGACGATGAACATGATCATGGTCGTGCCCATGACCGCCTGGAAGATGATCCGGGGGAAGTCCTTGAGGGTCAGTTCCCTGTAGATGAAAAACCCGACGAAGATGCCGTAGACCGCGGCCACGGCCGCCGCCTCGGTCGGGGTGAAGATGCCGCCGTAGATGCCGCCGATGATGATGACCGGCGTCATCAACGCCCAGAAGGAATCCTTGAACGCCTTGAGCAGGTTGACGAACGAGAAGGACCCTTCGGAGGGAATACCCTCCTTCTTGGCGATGAAGTAGCTGACCAGGCACATGGTCAGCCCCATGAGCAGGCCGGGGACCAGGCCGCCGACGAACAGGTCACCGATGGAGGACCCGGCTATGACGCCGTAGACCACCAGGGTGATGGACGGCGGGATGACGATGCCGACCGTTCCGCCCGAGGCCACGATGCCGGTCGCCAGCTCGCGGCGGTAGCCCTTCTTCTCCATCTCATCGACCATGGTCGAGCCGATGGCCGCGGTGGTGGCCGCCGAGGAACCGGAGATGGCGGCGAAGAACATGCCCGAGACCGCCACGACCTGCGCCAGCCCGCCGGTGAAGGAACCCACCAAGGCCTGGGAGAAGTTGACCAGCCGCTTGGTCACGCCGCCCGCGGACATGAACGAGCCCGCGAGCATGAAGAACGGCACGGCCATGAACGAGAACGAGTCGATGCCCGAGTACATGACCTGGGTGATCATGACCTGCGGCATGTTCATGTAATGGTAGAGAATGACGGAAACCGAGAGGCCCAGCGCGTAGGCCACGGGCACTCCCAGGAATGTCAGGCCGAGAAAGACGCAAAGCAGTACCGCTTCCATAACGACCTCCTAACCCCGGTGTTCCCGGATTTTCTTGAAGATATTCAGGGTGTCCTTGATCAGGTAGAGGATCATCAGGGACGCGCTGATCGGAATGATGGAGTAGACGACACTCATGGAGACGCCGAGCCCGGGAGCCGTCTGGAAGGTCATGACCGAAGTCATTTTGGCCCCCTGCACCAGGAGCAGCATGGTGAAGGCATAGCTGCACAGGTTGACGAACACCTCGAGCGCCAGCCCGGTGCCTGTTCCGGCCAGCTTGGTGGGCAGGATCTGGACCGCCAGGTGGCCGCTCTCCCCCATGATCAGGGCCGAGCCGAGAAAGACGACCCAGACGAAAAGAAATCTCGCCAGCTCCTCGGACCATTCGAAGGTGATGCCGAAGATGTAGCGGGTGACGACCTGCATGAAGATCAGTCCGAGCATGATCGTCATGGACGACACGGAAATCCAGTAGAGGACGGAACGCAATTTGTTGAACAACGCATCCATCGGGAAACCCTCCTATGAAACGGGGCCGGAGAAAACCTCCGGCCCCATCCCGATATGACTACTTGCGCAGCGCGTTGATCTTGTCGATGTTGTCCTGGCCCACGACCGGCGCGAATTCCTCGTACACCGGCTTGGTGGCTTCCATGAACACGTTGCGGTCGACCTCGGTGATCTTGATCTTGCCCGTGTCGGCAATGAGCTTCCAGTATTCCGCATCCTTTTCGGCGGACAGCTCGCGCTGCCAGTCGATGGCTTCCCTGGCGGCGTCCTTGAGGATCTGCTGCTGTTCGGGGGAGAGCCTGGACCAGCTTATCATGGACATGACCACCGGTTCCGGGGAGTAGGCGTGGGCGGTCAGGGAGGCGTACTTCTGGACCTCGAAGAACCGCTTGGTCCAGATGTGGGCGCTGGGGTTCTCCTGGCCGTCCACAGTGCCCTGCTGCATGGCGGAATAGAGCTCACCGAAAGCCATGGGGGTGGGGGACGCGCCGAGGGACTTCATCATGGCGATGAATATCTTGTTGGTCATGACGCGGATCTTGAGGTCCTTCATATCGGCCGGAGTCCTGACCTCGCGGACGTTGTTGGTCAGGTGGCGGATGCCGTTCTCCATGTAGCCGAGCAGCTTGATGCCCTTGGGCTCCAGGGCCTTGCCCAGCTCCATGCCGACGGAGTCGAGGGAACGGTAGGCGTGGGGGCGATCCTGGAAGAGGAACGGCAGGTCGAAGATGGAAATCTGCGGCTGGAACTGGCCCAGAACGGCGGTGCCGACCAGAGCCATGTCGACGGTGCCGAAGATCAGCCCCTCGATGAGGTCCTTCTGCCCGCCGAGCTGGGAGGAGGGGAAGACCTTGACCACGATATCGCCGCCGGACTTCTCCTTGACCAGTTCGGCGAACTTCTCGGCCCCCTGGCCATACGGGTGGACGGGCTCGGCGATGTGGCCGAGTTTCAGGACAATTTGTCCGGCAAACGCGGGAACGGAAAGGGCAACAGCCAGCATGATCGCGCAGGCGACCGTCAAGATACGTCTCATACATCCTCCTGCCAAAGGCAGTCTTAAGGTTAGATTGGAGTGCAACCCTTCTGACTTGGTAGGATGTACGTATGATAAAAAAGGACAGAAAACAGATTGGCTGTTTAAAGGGTATACTGTCCCTAAAATGGATTTTGGGCATTTTGTTCACGGCGCGGGCGCTGGCGAAACCGCCGACCGCCTGGCTGCCCGGAAGCCCCGCCGTGAACCGGCTCAGTGCTTGAAATAGCGGCGCTCGGGGCGGCCCACCGAGCCGTAGGCCACGTCCGGGAAGATGAACTTGATGGAGACCAGGTACTCGAGGTAGCGGCGGGCCGTGGACCGGCTGGCCCCGATGCGTTCGCCGATCTCCTCGGCGCTGGCGCCGCGTCCGGCGTCCAGGCCTTCGCCCTCGAACTCGGCCTTGATCTTTTTCAGCGTCAGCGCGTCGATGCCCTTGGGCAGGTCCTCGGCCGGGGGTTCGGACAGGGAGAGGGTCGGGTTGAGATTGCGCATGCTGTCCACGTCCCGCTGTTCGACGGTGCCGTCCGTGCGCAGCCGGCGGAAGTACTCCCGGAACTTGTCCAGGCAGGCGGTGAACCGGTCCAGGATGACCGGCTTGATGATGTAGTCGAACACGCCGCCCCTGAGGGCGTCCTTGAGCGGGCCCATCTCCTTGGTCGCCGTGATCAGGATGACGTCGGTCTCGATGCCCTGGGTGCGGATTTCGCGCAGCAGGTCGAGGCTGGTGCCCTCCGGGAAATACAGATCGAGCAGGATCAGGTCGGGCTTGTACAGTCCGATCATGACCCGGGCGTCCTCGAGCCCCTGGGCGATGCCGACGACCGAAAACCCCTCGACCCGCTCGGTGAACCGGCGGTGCAGGTCCGCGATGCGCGGGTCATCCTCGACAATGACGACTTCGATATTCCTCATCCGACGATACACCTGGTTTTCGGAATGATGACGGAGAAAAGCGCGCCGCCGAACTCCCCCGACGAAACGGAGATGAAGCCGCCGAGCTCGTCCAGGCGCTGTTTCACCAGATACAGCCCCAGCCCTCTCCTGAGGGTTCCCTTGGAGGAAATGCCCTTTTCAAAGATGACGTCCATCCGCTCCTCCGGGATGCCCGAGCCGGTGTCCTCGACCTCGAAGACGATGTCGTTGCCGAGATCGGTGAAGGAGAGGAAGACATGCCGCCGGTCCTTGCCCTGCTCCAGGACGGCCTCGAAGGCGTTGTCCAGCAGGTTCCCGACAATGGTAACGATTTTTTCCTGTTTGATCCAATCCGGCACGTCCACCATGGTGCCGTCCTGGTCGATCTCAAAGGATATCTTCAGTTCCATGGCCCGGTTGAATTTCCCGAGCACGATGGCGGCGATGACCGGGTGGGGCACGGCCTTGTTCAGGAAGCGGATGATGTCCTCGTAGCCCGAGGACTCCCGGGTGACCAGTTCGAGCGCCTCCTGGTAGGCCTCGATCTGGATCAGGCCCGCGATGGTGTGGAGCTTGTTGGAGTACTCGTGCGTCTGCCCCCGCAGGAGCTCCGAGTATTCCTGGATGCTCGAGAGCTCGTGGGAGATCCTGTCCAATTCGTCCTTGCGCCGGAAGCTGGCGACCAGCCCCTTGACTTCTTTGTCCTTCAGGACCGGGACGATGTTGAAGATGAGCTCCTGTCCGTTGACCACCCGTTCCTGGTCGTACTCGCTCTCCCCGGTGGTCAGGGCGTGCTTCATCCCGGCGCAGGGAATGACGTCGTCGATGTGGTTGCCCACCAGTTCCGAGGAATTGAAGCAGGTGTATTTGAGCGCGGCCTTGTTGGCCAGGCGGATCACGCCCTTGTGGTCCGTGGCGATGACGCCCTCGCGGATGGTTTCAAGGACCGCGCCCCGCTCCAGGTAGAGATTCGTAATCTCCGCCGGTTCGAGGTTCAGGGTGATCTTCTTGAGATGACGCGTGATCCCGGCCGTGATGCCGAATCCGACTATCGTCAACAGGGCGATGAAGAGAAGCGGACGCTGCATGTGGTCCGCTATGCTTTTCTGGACGCTGGTCGCCAGATAACCGACCGACACGAAGCCGATGATCCCGCCGTCACTCGCGTGGACGGGAACGAATCCCCGGATGGACCGGCCGAGCGTGCCCACCGCCTCCGAGACATAGGACTTGCCCTCGTTGAGGACCGGGCCGGTGTCCCCGCCCACGAACGTCTTGCCGACCCGCTCCGGCACGGGATGGGAGTACCGCTTGTTGTGCGCGTCGCCGACGACGATGTAGGCGGCGCCGGTCAGTTCGCGTATCCGCTCGGCAAGGACCTGGATTTTCCCGTTCGGGTCCTTGTGCTGCAATTCCTCCGCGATGGCGGGCATCTGGGCGATGGACTGGGCGATCTGCAGCGCGCGCTGGCCGATCTGCTCCCGGAGCATGGACGAGGTGAGGTCGGAGACCAGAA
Source organism: Pseudodesulfovibrio sp. lm2024 (assembly GCF_051175575.1). Taxonomy (NCBI): domain Bacteria; kingdom Pseudomonadati; phylum Thermodesulfobacteriota; class Desulfovibrionia; order Desulfovibrionales; family Desulfovibrionaceae; genus Pseudodesulfovibrio; species Pseudodesulfovibrio sp. lm2024. Next base: position 587,062 of record NZ_CP195092.1, on the reverse strand, counting down.
ACCAGGTGATCGCAATTTGGGTCAGCACCAGCCCGGCGACCATATAAGCAAGATAGTGCTGTATGGTCTTCGGTACTATGGCGGCCAGGATCTTGGATTTTTGCATGATGGTATTCAATCGCGCATCGCCCGGCCGAACCGGGCGTTCCGCAACCGCAGGCGGCGGTTGCGACGATTGAGCAACTCATATCGCTTCCCAATTGATCCGTCATCTTTTTTTTGCCGGATGCGCTTCACCCCAATACCACGGCTTGGCCCCGCCAAGCGGCGTAGCTCGTTAACCGGTCCACCTTAAAAACGCTGCTCAGTGGTCCAACAAAGTGGACCCACTTCTACCAATTGGATTACCATCATGGGATAAAGGGCAATGCCAACTCTCAGCGATCACTAAACAGCACACTCTTGAAGCCAGCCTTTCGATTCCAATCGCTCAATCGCAAGGTCGATGTGTGAGCGTTGAAACATCCTGCTCTTTCTGTCGGTCCATTTACTAATGGAATCATATACTTTTTCAGGCTCAACTTCGCATTCAAGTTCTTGAGTAATCACCCAATGAACTGTTCCCAACAATTCAAGACCATAAGGGGAATCAAAACCTTCGACCAAATCGAGAACTCTTTCAATCCGATCTGAAAGCTCTTGATCCTTTTTTAGGCCATCATCAATCTTACTTTGCATTGAATGGATGAGCTGAAGCTTTACTAGAGGGCGCTCATCTCCATCACCCCATCCAGTTAAGTAATGCCCTTCCAATGCATTAATCACATGCCTTAAATTGGTAGCATATGGACCATATAACCACTTGACGAAATTCAATCTAAGAGGTTGACCCGCTATTTGTAAAAAGTAAGAAAGCTTTTGGGTTTCAATAAGTGTAAACTCTGGATCGAAACGCATTGAAGCGTAGTGAGACAAAACACTTAGCAAGGACCTTTTGCCTGGGGTCATTTTGGGCTTAACAGTTCTATTGGGCATGGACTTCGCACTTGGAGCCCCCTTAGGGGGATAAAGATAAACATCCACATCAGGCAATGAGGCGAAAGCCCCTTCAATTAATGAACGAACCGTCTCCCAGGGTAGTCCTCCAAGCCCGCAACCCAACGGAGGGATAGCAATTGATTTAATATGCTTGTCCTGCACAACCTTAACAAGGGCATTTAATCCTTCCTCGATATATTCAACCTTACTCTTCCCTCTCCAATGCTTCTTAGTGGGGAAATTGATTATAAATTTGGGGTCAATTAAGTCTGTAGTCTTGGTCACAAACATAGAGCCAGGAACAACCACACCAAGCTTACACGCTTTGGCATACTGCTCGAAGTTTTCTGGAAATGCCTTCTTGAATTGCAGCGCAATTCCTTTGCCCATCACACCGACAGTATTCACTGTGTTCACCAAGGCTTCGGCATCAGACTTTAGCAAATTACCTTTTGTTAAAGTAATCATCGCAGACCTCTCCTAATAGTACCAATCTGTTCTGATGTCAGTGGCGACATTTTTCCCACTGCTTTGAAGCAATCCGTCAACGTAGTTTTTAACTTCCACACTGGCCACCCCAATAAACCGAACGAGCTCCCACAAAAAGAAACGATGGACTAGGAACTCAGCCATCCGACGCTCCATACGGTCTAGATCAGTAGGTGTGTTGTTCCACATCTTCTCACTCATCAAAGGCATATCGACCACGTTATGAAGTTGACCGACATCCTTATAGAATGAAGCGAAGGTCAATGCTGCATTCCTATCAGTGAAGCAACACTCAGCTTTTGACACAACGTCCTCTACCGTGGTGCACAAATAAATAACTTCCTTCTGCCCATAGTCACACTCAGGAACATTGCCTCTATGAATCGAATAAAGCATGGGAGAGCGAGGAGCAAAATAAAAAGGAACATAGTCAGCAACCACACCGTTGGGAGGAACCGTCACATTCTTTTTAAATCGCCGAGTTTTAATATCCCTGTTACCTACGATGGCATGGCCTTTATTGACCATATCTGAATCGCATTTCAAGCCACCCGTAGCCAATATTGAGTTTAGATTTTCGTAGTGCGTAAAATGATATATCCAAGTCATCTAATTCTCGTGTTCTTAAGCCCAACCCCAAAAAAACACCTAGCCCCTCAATAGCAAGCTCAATCAACATAAGAGGTAAGCTAACCGTAATCGGAAGCCGTTAACCTTTTAGCCTTACTATCATCGGCACAATCATTTGTATATCCCACAAAACCGAACAAGCATTAACCACCAACGATGAGCACAAAAGAGGGGCAAATGCGGGGCAAACGGCAAACAACATCAGAAGACACAAAAAGAAGTGGCTCACGATTTCCGTCGTAAGCCACTGATTTTCGTATGGTACCAGGGGAGGGACTCGAACCCTCACAGTATCGCTACCGGCGGATTTTGAGTCCGCTGCGTCTACCAATTCCGCCACCCTGGCTTGGGAGAGGTTCTCTCATAGGGCAGGGGCGCGGTCTCTGTCAATGGTCTTGTCTCGGCTGCGGGACGGGGGCAGGCCGTGGCCGCCATCCCACAGGGGGGGGGCCGTGTCCCCCTTTTGGCCGGAGAATGTCCACTATGCTGGAATTGACACATTTCTCGGCTGGAGGGGTTGTTTCAGGCCTCCGCTTCTGTCAACGTATGCACCATTCTTATGTGCACCCCAGCCGGACCGTTTCCTGGTGGTGAGGTTTTCCCTGTAGGCTGGCACATTAACCCACTTGTTATTCAGGAGGTTTTGGATGAAATCATATCAGCAGTACATCAACGGCGAGTTCCGTGACGCGGTTTCCAAGGAGCGGTTCGAGGTCATCAACCCGTTCACCGAGAAAGTCGTGGCCATGGCCCCCAAGGGCAACGCCGAGGACGCGGCCCTGGCGCTGGAAGCCGCCACCGCCGCGCAGAAGGCCTGGGCCGCCAAGCCCTGCTCCGAACGCGCCGCGTACCTGACCAAGATGGCCGACGCCATCCGGGCCAACCGCGTCATGCTCGCCGAGACCCTGGCCGAGGAACAGGCCAAGGTCATGCCGCTCGCCCAGGTGGAGATAGACGCCACCGCCGCCTATTTCGACTACTACGCGGGCTGGGCCAACAAGTACGAGGGCGAGGTCATCCAGAGCGACCGGCCCACCGAAAACATCCTCCTGTACCGCCAGCCCGTCGGCGTGGTGGTCGGCATCTGCCCGTGGAACTTCCCGTTCTTCGTCATGGCCCGCAAGGTAGCCCCGTCCATCCTGACCGGCTGCACCATCATCCTCAAGCCGAGCAGCGACACCCCGAACACCACCTTCGAGTTCGCCAAGCTCATCGCCGGCATCGGCCTGCCCAAGGGCGTGCTCAACTTCGTGTCCGGCGGCGGCTCCACCCTGGGCGACGCCCTGGTGCGCAGCCCGGAGGTCGGCCTGATCACCCTGACCGGCAGCGTGGAGACCGGCCAGCGGATCATCTCCGCCACGGCCGAGAACATTACCAAGACCTCGCTGGAACTGGGCGGCAAGGCCCCGGTCATTGTCTGCGCCGACTGCGACATGGACCTGACCGTCAAGGCCGTGGTCGCCTCGCGCGTCATCTTCTCCGGCCAGGTCTGCAACTGCGCCGAGCGCGTCTACGTGGAGGCTCCGGTCTACGACGAGTTCATCGAGCGCATGACCAAGGCCATGAGCGCAGTGACCTACGGCGATCCCTTTGCCAAGACCGCGCCCGACATGTCCTCCCAGATCAACGGCGCCCAGCTCGACAAGATCGCGGCCACGGTCGACCGGGCCAAGGCCGAGGGCGCGGAGGTGCTGGTCGGCGGCAAGCGCGCCGAAAACCAGCCCTCGGGCTACTTCTACGAGCCCACCCTGCTGGCGGGCTGCACCCAGGACATGGAGATCGTCCGCAAGGAAATCTTCGGCCCGGCACTGCCCGTGGTCAAGGTCGGCGACTTCGACGAGGCCATCGAGCTGTCCAACGACTGCGAATACGGCCTGACCTCGTCCATCTTCACCTCCAACATGAACAAGACGATGCGGGCCATCAATGAGCTCAAGTTCGGCGAGACCTACGTCAACCGCGAGCACTTCGAGGCCATCCAGGGCTTCCACGCGGGCTGGCGCAAGTCCGGCATCGGCGGTGCCGACGGCAAGCACGGCCTGTTTGAATACCTGCAGACCCACGTCGCTTACATCCAGTACTAACCCTCGCGTCCGCACAACAAAGGACCGGCCCCTCGGCCGGTCCTTTTCTTTTATTGAAGAGGTGGTCAGCCCGCTGCCGGGTCGCCGTACAGATCGCGCGCCACGTCGAGCCACGCCTGGGCCGCTCGGGAACGATACGCCCCCCGCCGCCAGATGACGGCCATGTCCCAGGCCGTGTGCGGGTCCTCCAATTCGACCAGCCCGACCTCGCCGGAGGTCCGCTGTTCGGCCACGACCCGGGGCAGGAAGGCCGCTCCCAGCCCGGCCCCGGCCAGCTTGCAGATGAAGTCGATCTGGCTGCTCTTGGTGATGACCGCGGGCTCGAAACCGCTCCTGCGGCAGGCCGCCAGGATGATCCTGTTCAGGGCGAAGCCGTCCTCGAAGAGGATGAACGGCACCTCGCGCAGGGCCTCGAGACGGATGGAGCCATGCACAGCCTGGGGATAGTCGCGCGAGAGCAGCGCCACCAGCGGCTCGCGCCGGACCGGCAGCCACTCGAATTCCTCGGACACGGGCAACAGCGACGCGGCCAGCTCCACACGCCCGGCGAGCAGCAGTTCCTCCAACTCGTCGCTGCCGTGCTCCACCAGCCGGATGTCGATGCCGGGAAAGCGTTTGCGGTACTCCGCGAAGACCGGGGCGAACAGGGTGGACGCGCCGATCTGCGGCAGCCCCAGCGCCAGCGTGCCCTTGGCCAGGCCATGGAGCTCCTCCAGCTCGCGCAACATGTCGCCTCGCTCGGCCAGCAGACGCAGCCCCCGGCGGTAGACCACCTCGCCCGACGGGGTCAGAACGACGCCCCGCGCGTGCCTGTCCAGCAACGGCGCGTCCAGTTCATTCTCCAGCTGACGCACGGCCTTGCTGATGGTCGACTGCGTGCTGAACATGACCTTGGCGGCCCTGGAAAAGCCCTGCTGGCGGACCACCTCCACGAACATCTGTATTTTTCTGAACTCCATACCTATTCCAATATGGAATAGTTTCAAGTTGTACAAGTCATTTGCTTCATCGATTGCGGCGGCCTATTTTCCCGTCACGAGGTATTCATGACAACACGAGCCATAGTCATTCCCCTGCGGAGGAAATTCCACAACAGCAGCCTGGCCCAGATCGGCCTGCTCTTTCTCGTCTGGCTGGCCAGCGAAGGATTCGTCCGGGCGACCCACGCCCCGATCCCGTCGGGCATCGTCGGCCTGCTCATCGTCTATCTGCTGCTTTTCAGCCGGAAGATCAGCCCCCGCAGCCTGCGCCGGGGGGCCGACTGGTACTTGGGCGAGATGCTCCTGTTCTTCATCCCGGCCGTGCCCGCGGTCACCGCCCACCCCGAGTTCTTCGGCCTGCTCGGGCTAAAGCTCCTGGCGGTCATCTTCATGGGCACCGTCGCGGTCATGAACGTCACCGCGCTGACCGTCGATCTCTTCTTCCGCATGGAGGCCCGCCGTGACCACCGTGACTGAGTACTGGAACAACCCCCTGGTCCAGGCCGCCATCTGGTCCCTGGCGACCATCGGACTCTACCTGCTGGCCAAGCTCGTCTACGGCCGCTGGCACCGCTGGTGGCAGATGCCGCTGGCCCTGGCTCCGGCGCTGCTGATCGTGCTGGTCTGGGCCCTGCGCGTGCCCTACAGCCGCTACCACGACTCGGCGGGCTGGCTCCTGACCATGCTGGGACCGGTCACCGTGGCCTTCGCCGTGCCCATCTACGAGCAGCGCCGCCTCATCCGGCGCTACTGGGGCGTGCTGGGAATCGGCATGCTGGCCGGGTCCGCCACGGCCTTTGTGACCAGCTGGATCTTCGCCTCGGTCCTCGGCATAGACGGCCCCCTGCGCCTCAGCCTGCTGCCGCGCTCCATCAGCACACCGTTCGCCATGGACGTGTCCAAGGACATCGGCGGGACGGCGGACCTGACGGCGGTCTTCGTTATCGTCACCGGCGTGCTCGGCTCCATCGTGGGCGGATTCCTGGCCGACCGGCTGCCTCTGCGCTCGGCCCTGGCGCGCGGGGCCATGCTCGGCGTGGCCGCTCACGGCGCGGGCACGGCCAAGGCCAATGAGCTCGGCCAGGAGGAGGGCTCCGTGGCCGGACTGCTGATGATCCTCGTGGGCATGCTCAACGTCCTCGGGGCCACGGTCTTTTCCCTGTTCCGCTAGACGACTTTCCAAGCGGGATCGACCCCATTCCGCTTGTCAGGCCCTACGCTTGGTGATAGCACCGCTGGACGACATATCCACGTCTGATCAAGGAAACACCCATGTTGCCCATCGGTTCCCTCGTCAACGCCTGCGCCATCATCGGCGGTTCGCTGATCGGCTGTTTTCTGCAATCCCGTTTCCCGGACCGCATCCGGACCATCGTGTTCCAGGGGCTGGGGTTGTGCGTGCTGCTCATCGGCGTGCAGATGGCGCTCAAGGTGGAGAACATCCTGATCGTCATCTTCGCGGTGTTGCTGGGCGGCATCACCGGCGAATGGCTGCGGCTGGACACCCTGCTGGAACGGCTGGGCAACCGCTTCAAGAAGCTGGTCCGGTCCAAGAACGCCACCTTCACCGACGGGCTGGTGACCACCTCCCTGCTCTTCTGCATCGGGGCCATGGCCATTGTCGGTTCCCTCGAGGAGGGCATCCACGGCGACGCCACCATCATCTACACCAAATCCATCCTGGACGGCTTCGCGGCCATCGCCTTCGCCGCCACCTACGGCACCGGGGTCATCTTTTCGTTCATCCCGGTCCTTGTGTACCAGGGCTCCATCACCGTGGGCGCGTCGTTCTTCCAGCAGTACTTCTCTGACCTGATGATCGCCCAGATCACCGGCTGCGGCGGCCTGCTCATCGTGGGCATCGGCATCAACCTCCTGGAACTGACCGAGATCCGCCTGGCCAATCTGCTCCCTTCCCTGGTCTACGTGGTCGTGCTGACCTACTTCTTCGGCTAACCCCAGTCCAGCCCCCCTTGACAGTCTGCGTCCGGCACATTAGTTACCATGATAACAATAGACAACCGCACGACGAAACCATGGAGGAACCATGCTTCACGACATAACCAGGGAGCGTTCGGCGCTCGTGTTCATCGAATTCCAGCGGGAGTGGCTGGCCGAGGACAGCGTCCTGCGACAAAAGGTCATCAAGGACCGCGAACCGTTCCGGGCGGCAATCGAAAACGGGGCGCGGATCATTCAATCCGCCCGGGCCAACGGCTGGACCGTAGTCCATGCGGGCCTCGACCTGAGCGCGGACCCCGGCTACTTGATCTTCAACGGCGGCGACGGCGTCCTCGGGTTGCGCCAGGCCATTCCCCGGGCCGGGACCTGGCGGGGTGACGGGGCCGATCGGCCCGCGCCCTTCGCCCCGCTCCAAGGCGAGTTCGTGGTCTCCGGAAGGTCCGGGGCCAGCGTGCTCAAGAACTCCACCCTGGACCCTTTTTTGCGCAACCGGCGGATCGACACCCTGTTCCTCATGGGGTTCGCCACCCACGTCTGCGTGGAATCCTCCCTGCGCGAGGCCCACGACATGGGCTACAACGCCTACCTGGTGGAGGACGCCTGCGCGGCCTTCGAGCGCGCCCAGCACGAGCACGTGCGCAAGCATGTGGTCCGCCACTTCGGGGCCGAGACAAACACAGCGGAACTGACTGCGTTCATGGGGGGATGACCATGTTCTTTCTCAAGGAACTGCCCAGCCGCGAGACCCTGGACCGATACCACGAGCGGTTCCCGGACATGCGGCCCGAGGTCATCGGGGAGGCCCTGCGCCTGATGAAGCAAGGCAGTCTGCTCATCCGCAGCCTGGACGAATACTTCACCGGGCACGGATTCTCGCAGTTGCGCTACCTGATCCTGGTGGTCATCGACCGCCAGCCGGACAGGGACGAGATGACCGTCACCGAACTGGCCGCCAACCTCGACGTGTCCAAGCCGGTCATGACCCGCACCCTCAAAGGGCTGGCCGAGGACGGATTCGTCGACATCGCCGCCCACGACAGGGACCGGCGCGTCAAGCTGGTTAGGCTGACCGGGCCGGGCCGCGACAAGCTGGCGGCCATCCTGCCCGGCTATTACGAAACCATCCAGGACGCCATGAGCCGACTGGCGGAAGACCATGCCTAACCACCTCTTCGCCCTCAAGGTCTACGTCATCATCCCGTATCTCAAGAACGGCGGAAAACGCCTCGAAGGAGACACCCCATGACCATACAACGAACCAACATCCCGGAACTGCCCGCCCCGGCCGGGCCGTACGTCCACGCCGTGCGCCACGGCGACACCCTGTACATGTCCGGGCTCACGGCCTTTGGCAGCGACGCCGAATCCGGGCCTATCGAAGAGCAGGCGCGAGAGATTTTCCGGCAGATGGGACTGATCGCCTCGGCCCACGGATCGGGCCTGGAAAACCTGCTCAAGGTCACGGCGTTCGTCACGGAGTTGGACCGGGTGGGCCCGTTGCGCGAGGCCCTGTTCGACATCTACGGCGACAACCTGCCCGCCAGCTCCCTGGTCCGGGTGGCCGGGCTGTTCGCCGACGGCCTCAAAATCGAGGTCGAGGCCGTCCTGGCCGTGGACGGCTAGCCATCCTGGGCCCGCCCGGAAGCGCGGTCGGCCTCTTGCCTCCGGTACCCGCTGCTGATACGCCTTGGGCATGGATTTTCCCGCACTCCACCGGACCATGCAGCGACTGCTGGCGAGAGAGGACCCCGAACCGGGCCTGACGCCGCTGGCCCCGCTCGGCCTGCTGGCCAGCGTCCGCCAATACCGTCTGCACGCGGTCTCCCTGCCCCAGTCCACCGCGGTCTTCGTCCTGGAAGGGACCAAGACGGTCCACCGGGAGCAGGAACAACTGACCGTCCGCGCGGGCGAGGTCTTCCTGTACCCGGCGCGCATGGAGACCATGGTCGAGAACATCCCGGACCCGAAGAGCGGACGGTACGCCGCGCTCTGCCTGACCTTTTCCGAAGACATGCTCGCCCGAACGGCAGACCGGCCAGAACGGATGGACGCGCCGTCGCACCTTCTCGAGGGACTGCACCTGCGCTGCGACGAGACCCTGGCCCTTAGCCTGGCCCACCTGGCCGACATGGCCGGGGCCGCCCCGGACAACCTCCGGCTCCTGGACCTCTGCCGGGAAGAAGTGTTGCTGCTCATCGCCGACCGGGCGGGGGGAGCCCCGCTGTTGTGGACCTCGGCGTCCACCTGGGGGGCGCGCTGCGCCGGGGTCATCGGCCAGTCGCCGGGCCGGGAGTGGACCGCCGGGGAGCTGGCCGACCGCCTCGGTACCAGCGAACGCAGCCTGCGTCGGCACCTGCAGAGTGAGGGCACGCGCCTGACGGACGTCCTCCGCGAGGTGCGCCTGGGCACGGGATTGAGCCTATTGCAGGGCGGGGGCGTCTCGGTGGGCGAAGCCGCCTTCCGCTGCGGATACAGCTCCGCGTCCCGGTTTGCGGGCCTGTTCCGGGAACGGTTCGGCATCAGTCCCCGGGACGTGCTCCGCTGCGGTGCCGTTTTGGAGCCGTCTTTGGCCGAAACGTGATCACGCCCAACCTCCCCGCCCGATAGATTCCTTGAAACACCAAGGAGGCATCATGCTCACACGTTCCACGCTTTTCCTCGCGGCGGCCCTGACGGCCGTCCTCACCCTGTCCGCGATCCCGGCCCTGGCCGGGGACTTCCGGTTGACCAGCCCGTCCGTGCACGACGGAGCCGCCCTGCCCCCGGAGCAGGTCCTGGACGGCTTCGGCTGCACCGGCGACAACGTCTCCCCGGCCCTGCGCTGGACCGATCCCCCAGCGGGCACCAAGAGCTTCGCCCTGACCGTCTACGACCCGGACGCGCCCACGGGCAGCGGTTGGTGGCATTGGGTGGTCTTCAACCTCCCGGCCGACTGCCGGGGGCTCGAACAGGGCGCGGGCAGCGTGGGCGGCGCTCTCCCGGCCGGGGCCGTGCAGAGCCGGACCGACTTCGGCCAGCCCGGTTACGGCGGGGCCTGTCCGCCGCAGCACGACGCGCCGCACCGGTACGTCTTCACCGTGTACGCCCTGGACGTTGACCATCTCGATCTCGCCCCGGACAGCCCGGCCGCCATGGTCGGCTTCTCCCTGCACGGCCACATCCTGGGCAAGGCCGCGATCACCGCGACCTACGGACGGTAGCCCCTAAACCTCGACCACGAAAAAAGGCCCGCCTGACAACAGGCGGGCCTTTTGTGTTGGAGATAAAAGCGGCCTATTCGGCGGGTTTTTCGGCGGGCTTCTTCTTTCCGGCGCAGCCGCCGCAGCCCATGGTCTTCTTGACCAGCTCGTCGGGCTCCACGGTGCGGATATCGGCCTCGGATTCGATGTGGCCCTTTTCCATGGCGTAGGCGATGCAGTCCTCGAAGATCCGCTGGCAGTGCTCGGTGGGGATGAACTCGCCGAGCATGGCCCGCTGGAACTCGGGGCGGTCAAAGGGCTCGGCCCATTCCTTTTCGCGCAGAGTCATCCACGGCCCGATGCCGGGCGTGTCGATGGGCGGCGTGGTGGACCGCAGGGTGACCTCCCAGTGGGTATAGCCGGACATGTCGTCCAGGGTCTCCTCCGGAGTGCAGCTGTGCACCTCGCTGGCCTGGAACGAAACGAACAGTTTGAACCCCACGGCCAGTTCCTTGAACACGCGCCCGAACTCCTCGGTCCGGTAGGCCTCGACGAGATATTCCCTGAAATCTTTAGCCATTACACACTCCTTTGGTACCGTGAACAGGAAATCAGCGGCATAATTACTTAATTGTTTCTTTATGGCAAGCGGCTTCCGGGAGCGGGCCATCTGCACATTTTTCCAGGGGGCTTTCATCCTCACGTAGGCGGCTACGCTGCGGTGAAAGCCCCCTGGATCTGTACCTGAGGCATAAGATCTTGTATGGCTCGAAGACTCGCCTACAATTCACTAAAAAATACACAGCTGCACCACTCTCGACAAATCCGCAGGAAAGCGGATTTGGACGTTGCGGCCTTTCCGCAACGCCCCGAAGGGGTGAGCCTCAGGACGGGGCGAATCAAAGCCTATTCCGAGGACGAATTGGCGGCGAAAAGCCGCTGTCGAGTGCTGCGCACCCGAGTCGCTCCGTGGAGTTCGGCGGGGACTTCGGGCAATGCTGGGCCAAAAACCGAAGCGGTGCGGACCGCCCCGCGAAGCGGATAGAAAAAGTTTCGGAGGGTGAGAGGGGGTTGGGGGCGTCTTCCTAGCCCAGCAGGGCGAGGACGAGGGGCATGGTCAGGGCGGAGAGGACGGTTTGGGCGGTGATGATCAGGGCCATGACGTCGTGGTCGCCGCCCATTTGGCGGGCGAGGATGAAGGCGGAGACCGAGACCGGGATGGCGGTATAGATGAGGGCGGTGGTCACGGATGGGCCTTCCACGCCGAGCAGGCGGGCGCAGCCGTAGGCGGCCAGGGGCAGGGCCACGAGGTGGGCCAGGGAGGCCAGGGCCACGGGCAGTGTGGACGCGCCGATGCCGTGGAAACGCAGGCCCGCGCCCACGGCGAGCAGGCCGAGCGGCAGCGCGGCCTTGCCGAGGATGGTCAGCAGGTCGAGGAGCACGCCGGGCAGCGGGAGCTTGAGCACGCTGAGGGCCATGCCGACCACGCAGGCCAGGATGAGCGGGTTTTTTATCAGTTCCAGTCCGACCCGGCCCAGGCCGCCGCCGTGCCTGCCGTGGCGCGACAGGACCAGGACGCAGAGCACATTGACCAGCGGGATGAGGGTCAGCAGGGCCACGGCGGACAGGGCCATCCAGTCCGGGCCGAGCAGCCCGGCCGCGGCGGAAAGGCCCACGTAGGTGTTGGGCCGGATGGCCCCCTGGAAGACCGAGGTGAAGACCGGGCCGTCAAGGCGGAACATGGTCCGGGTGAAGACCAGAAACGCGCCCAGCAGGCAGACCGCGCCGATCAGTGTCAGGGAGAGGCCCAGGGACGAGGCGTCGAACTGCCGCCCGGACAGCCCGCTGACGAGCATGGCCGGGAAGAGCGCGTAGTATGTCAGCCGCTCGGACACCGGCCAGAACCCCACGCCCGGAAAGTCGAGGCGGTACAGGATGAAGCCGATGAGGATCAGCCCGAAGATGGGCAGGATGGCGAAAATGGCGGGGGACATGGACGGGACGGTACGCCCGGATGCGACTTCATGGCAAGGAAAACGGGGAGCTTCCGCATGGGCGGGCCCCCGCCTGAACTATTCGGGGATGGTCTCCATGGACGCCCATTTGGGCTCGTGGAGCGGCAGGACGTAGTCGGCCATGTCGCGGGCCTTGAGCAGGATGTCGTAGGCCTCGTAGGGACCGGTGTTGGTACCCGGCGGGATGACCTCCATCTCCATGGCCCGGATCTCCTTGGGCGGGTCCAGGTTTTCGAGGATGGTGCAGAAGCCGCAGATGAGCACCGAGCCCTTGTCGGTCTCGATCTTCACGGACATGCCGCCCGGGGTGTGTGCCGGGGTGTGGATCATGGTGATGCCGGGCAGGACTTCGGTGTCCTTGTCCACGGTCACGATCTGGCCGTTTTCCTTCGCGTCGTCCACATAGTCCTCCAGGTAGCGGAAATCGAGCGGATGCGGATTGTAGACCGACTCCATCTCTTTTTCGTGCACGTAGATCGTCGCGTTGGGACACTTGTAGTCGTTCTCGCAGTGGTCGTTGTGCAGGTGGGTGTGGATGATGATGTCGATGTCTTCCGGCTTGAGGCCGTATTTGGCCAGCCCTTCCTCGAAGGTATATATCTTGCCGCCGATGGCCTTTTCGCGGTCCTCGGAAACGATGGGCTGCATCTCGCCGGTGTCCACCAGGATGTTATTGTCGCCGCCCTCTATGTACCAGGTGTAGATGGGGATGGTGTACGGGGTGCCGTAATCGTGCTGATAGGTCATCATGCCTTTGTCGAAGACCTTGGTTCCCATGACGATCGGGTGAATTTTGTAAGAGCTCACGGTTCACGCTTCCTGTTGTGTTTGCCTCTAAGTATGAATGGACGTGAGCCGTGTCAAGGGCGTCGGGAGGCCCGCGCGGGCCGACGGACCAAGGAGCGCCGGGCGCAATCGGCCGTCGGAAGCGTTCGGCGGGGTCCGGACTCCGCCGCCGGACCCGGCCAAGAAAATTACCGGGAGTGGTATTATTAATATTATACACACCTTGACCCGTTAACTCTTCCTCGGGTACGTACTTGCAATGCGGGGATTTGCCGTTGCGCGAGCCCCAATTGGATACACACAGGTCTTCTCCTTTTATTGCGGATAATTGGAGTAAACTTGAAGACTGATACAAAGACCCTCATTTTTTAAGGAGTAAAGAGCATGGACGTAGAACTGGCCAAGCCCTTCATCAAAGCCGCCATAGATGTCTTGTCCACCATGGCATTCATCAAACCCGAGGTGGGCAAGCCCTACGTGAAGCGAAACACCGTCGCCGCCGGCGACGTATCCGGCATGGTCGGCATCACCGGCGAAAAGAACGGCAGCGTTTCGCTTTCCTTTTCCAAGGGATGCGCCGTAGCCATCGTCAAGAACATGCTCGGCGACGAGATCGAGGACATCATGCAGGACGTCAAGGACGCCGTGGGCGAGTTGACGAACATGATTTCCGGCCAGGCGCGGGCGGGCCTGGCGGAGCGCGGGTTGGTCTTCCAGGGCTCCACGCCCACCGTGGTCATGGGAGACAACCACACCATCTCGCACATGGCTAAGGCCCCGATCATGGCCATCCCCTTCAAGACCAAAGACGGGGATTTCACCATCGAGTTCTGCTTCGAGTAGGCCCCGGCCTTCCCCAACAACACGCGGAGACGCCATGTCACCACTAGAGAACTTCAGAGATAAGGAATTCCTGGATCAGATCACGATCCTCAATGAGATTTCCGGGAGCAAAGACTCCGAGGCCCTTTCCGGCCTTGTCGGCCTGCTCAAGGACCCGGTCGGCGACACCTCCATTGATTACATGGTGGTCAACGCCCTGAACGCGGTCCTTTCGAACAACGAGGACAAGGTCATCGAGGGGCTCAAGGACCCGCACGAGGGATTCAATATTCTGTGCATCCGAGTGGCCGGCGAGTACGGTCTCAAGGGCGCGGTGCAGCCGCTGGCGGATCTGGCCATGGCCGAGGAGGACCTCGACCGCCTGATGGAGATCCTGACCTCGCTGGCCCGCATCGGCGACGAGGCAGCCATGCCCGTGTTCAGGAAGTTTTTGACCCACCAGGACCCGTTCATCCAATCGTCGTGCATCGAGGCCCTGGGCAAGCTCGGCGACCCCGCCTCTATCGATGAATTCAAGAAGATCATCGAGGAGAGCGAGGCGGACGACCGCTTCGAGGTCTGCGACATCACCACCTGGAAAGCCGTGGACGGACTGGCCCGCAACGCCAGCGAGGACACCATCTCCTTTCTGGTCAAGACCCTGCACCACAAGAATCCCACGGTGCGCCGGATCATCACCGACGCGCTGATCAACGTGGGCTCCTTCTGCATCCCCATGCTGCTGGACGCCTTCGAAACGGGGAACACGGACACCAAGATCCTGGCCGCCAACGTACTGGGCTTTTTGCGCGACAAGGCGGGCGCGGACGGTCTGGTGGCGGCCTTCGACAAGGGCCAGGCCGACGACCCCAACGTGCGCTACGCCGTGTACGAGGCCCTGGGCCGCATCGGCACCATGAAGGGCATCATCTGCCTGGTGGACGGGCTGTCCGAGACCGACGAGCTGATCCTCATGGCCGTCATCGGCGGGCTGGAGCAGCACATCAATCCGGGCATGATCTCGACTCTGACCAAACTCATCTCGGCGGCCGACGACCAGTCCTTCCTGCTGGCCAAGGCGGTCATCAATTCCAAGGCCATCTCCATTTTCGACCGGCTGTACGAGAGCCAGGGCGCGGGGGACATCCTCGTGGACGCCCTGGCCGAGTCCCGCGACCCGGAGATCGTGCAGGAGTTCCGGGACGCCCTGGCCGAGATCGGCGGCATGCGCGCCGAACAGGACCTGGACCGCCTGCCGGTTCTGACCGTGGGCACGCGCAAGGCCCTGGCCGCGGACGACTCGCGCTCCATGTGCGCCATGCACCGGGCCATCCTCACGGACCTCGGCTTCGAGCCGTTCGTGGCGGCCAACGGCGAGGAGGCCTACGAGTTCATCGAACAGGGCGAGACGTTCGAGGTCATCATCACGGACATGAACATGCCGATCATGGACGGCATGGAGCTGGTCGGCAAGATCCGCTCCACCCAGGGCATGGAGGACGTGCCGATCATCATGGTCACCACCGAGTCCGAGGCCTCCCAGCAAGGGCTGGCCTCCAAGACCGGCGTGTCCGCCTTCATCACCAAGCCGTTCAAGCCGGACGACCTCAAGGCCAAGATCCTCGAAGTCACCAGCTAGAAATCGCAGAAAAATCAACAAAAAAAAGGGCCTCAAATGAGGCCCTTTTTTTATCCTGTACATAGAGAGAACACACCGCCGCAGGCGCAATAGAGGGATGCAAGGGGGCGACCCCTAGCGCTGCCCGCCGGAGGCGAAATCACCCGACTATCGCCGCGCAGCGGCCTTCCAATCCTGCTTTTCCCTAAGCCCCCGCACCCTACTCCGCGCACCGCAACGGGCGCAGGAAGTCGGTGACCATGTCGGCCACTTCCGGGGAATAGAGCATCCAGACGTGGCCCATGGGGGCGCAGACGCGCTCGTCCCAGCCGGGACGGCCGGTGCGCAGCAGGTCGAGGGGGATGACATAGTCGTCGGCCAGTGTATAGACGGCCAGCTTGGGGCAGTCCGGATCGGGCGCTTCGGCCACGGCCTCGGGGATGGTCCGGCCCGGAATGAGCCCCCTGGCCATGCGGTTGCCGCCCAGCCAGGCCAGTTCACTGCCGCCGTGGGGCGAGCCCAGGGCGACGAGGGCGGCCACCTTGTCGCGGAACCGGGGGTCGCCCGCCGCGCAGCGGCAGAGCAGCCCGCCCAGACTGTGGCCGATGAGGATGATCCTGCCGTCCGGGGAGTCGGCCAAAAGCTCGTCGAGGCGAGCTTTGAGCCCGGCCAGGGCGTGGTCGAAATCCTTGGTGAAGCTGTTGTAGCCGAAGGTGTGCAGGTTCTCGAACCCGGCCCGGCGGAGCCTACGGGCGAAGATCAGCCAGGCCGTGCGGTTGTGGTACAGGCCGTGGACCATGAGCACCGGCGTGCCCGTGGGCGCGGCGGGCCGCTCGGGCAGGGCCAGGAAGACGATGCTCGGCAGGGCGACCACGTCGGCGGCCATGGCCGTGACCACGCCGCGCGCCACGGCCGACCCCAGGCCGCCCGCCTCCTCGCGGATGAGCCCGAGCCGTCCGGCCAGGGCGTTGGACAGCAGAAAGATGCCGTAGCGCAGCAGGGTGAACAGGGTCAGTCCCAGGACGACGTAGAGGAAGACTCTGACGGGCATGACGCACCATGACCGCGGGCCGGGCCGGTGTCAACCCGGCGGGGAATCCGCGCCCCCTTGCCTTGGCCCTGCGCGCGGTGTAACCAAGGCCGGACATCCAAGGAGAACCCACGTGACAACCACACTCTGCCTCGACATCGGCAGCGGCACGCAGGACGTGCTGCTGTACTCCCCGGACAGGGAGATAGAAAACTGTCCCAAGTTCGTCATCCCCTCCCCGGCCCTGCAGATCGGCCGCCGCATCGAGGGGCTACGCCTGCAGGGCCAGCCCATCTGGCTGCACGGCAGCAACATGGGCGGCGGCGTGACCCGGTTCATCAACGGCCACCTCAAGGCCGGGCTCAAGGTGGCCGCCAGCGAGAGCGCCGCCTACACCATGGCCGACGATCTGTCGCGCATGGCCGACATGGGCATCGACATGGCCGAGGAGTGCCCGGACGGGTACACCCCGGTCCGGCTGACCGATTTCGACGAGGCGTGGTGGCGCCGCTTCCTCGACGCCGCCGAGCTGCCCTGGCCCGACCGCATCGCGGCCTGCGCCCAGGACCACGGCTTCCACCCCGGCCAGTCCAACCGCATGGGCCGGTTCAGGCTGTGGCAGTCCATGCTCGGCGAGGGAGAGGGACGCCCCGAGACCCTGGTCTACCAAAAACCGCCCGCCATGCTCACCCGGCTTGCCGACCTGCAGCGGGACATCGGCGGCGGGCCCGTGGCCGACACCGGCGCGGCCGCCGTGCTCGGCGCGCTCTACGTGGACGAGATCGAGCGGCTGAGCTTCGAGCGCGGCATCACCCTGGTCAACATCGGCAACTCGCACCTGATCGCCTTTCTGCTCTACGGCGGACGCATCCACGGCGTGTACGAACAGCACACCGGGTGCGTGGACGGCGAGAAGCTGTGGGCCGATCTGGCGGCGTTCCGTTGCGGCTGCCTGTCCTTCGAACAGGTCTTCGACGAAAAGGGCCACGGCTGCCTCTGCCTGGACCTGCCCGCCGAGGCGGACGGGTTCGCTCCCACCTTCGTCATCGGCCCCCGCCGGGCCATGCTCGAAGGGTACGACGTGGATTTTCCGGCCCCGGGCGGCGACATGATGCTGGCCGGATGTTTCGGTCTGCTCAAGGGACTAGCCATGCAGCGGTAAAATCGGGCATGATGGCGGCCAAACCCTACCCGCCGTCACGTCCACGGGGACGGTAGCGGCGGTGTTTCCCGAGGAAACCATATGACCGCGCTCCGATTCGCCCCCGTCCTGCTTGCCTGCCTGCTGCTCCTGGCCGCCAACGCCCAGGCCCGCACCCTGTACGTCAACGGGGCCGCCGGGCCCGGTGACGGTTCCACATGGACCGCCCCGCTCCAAGGCGTGGCCGAGGCCCTGAGCCTGGCCGACGACGGCGACGAGGTGTGGGTGGCCGCCGGGATATACACGCCCGGCCCGAGGCGCACCGACTCCTTCCGGCTGAAACCCGGCGTGTCGCTCTATGGCGGATTCAAGGGCGACGAGTCCGAGCTGAAACGGCGCGATCCCGAGGCCAACCTGACTGTCCTTTCCGGCGACATCGGCCTGCCCGGCGCGCCCGAGGACAACGTTTTCCACGTGGTCACCGGCGCGGACCGGGCGCTTATCGACGGCTTCACCATCTCCGGCGGGTACTCCCTGAACGCCCGCTGGCACGGCCCGGACAGGATGACCGCCAAGGACGCGTCCCTGCCGCCCGGCGACGGCCAGGGCGCGGGCATGCTCAACTTCCGCGCGGCCCCCACGGTGCGCGGCTGCGTGTTCCAGGACAACCACGCGCTCATGGGCGGCGCGGTCTGCAACGTGGGTTCCGGCGGGCCGGACAGCGGCGCGGGGAACGCGCCCCGATTTCTGGACTGCGCCTTCTGGCAGAACTCGGCCCTGGCCTGGGGCGGCGGCGCGGCCAACCTGCTCGCGCGCCCCCTGTTCGTCTCCTGCCAGTTCGACTCCAACCAGAGCGAGTTCAAGGGCGGCGGCATGTACAACGGCCCGGGCGCGGCCCCAATCCTGTTCAATGACCTGTTCCGCAACAACGAGGCCCCGCACGGTGCGGGTCTGGCCGACGAGGGCGGCAGCGCCCCCCTCCTCTACTACTGCACCCTGACCGGCAACCGGGCGCTCACGGACGGCCCGGCCATCCACCAGGCGGGCGGCCGCAACCTGGCCGTGCTCATCAAGACCGTGGTCTGGGACAACGAGGCGCCCGAAGGCGACAATCGCTTTTTCTCCGAGCCGCCGAGCGTGATCCGCGCACAGGCGGCGGTCATCCAGGACGGCTTTGACGGCAAGGACGTGTTCCGGTCCAACCCGGGCCTGGACCGGAGGTCCGAGACCATGCTCGACAACGGCTTCAAGACCAACGGCTACAAGTTCGCGGACAACCTGCTGGCCGAGCGCCACGCCGACATGGCCAGATACGGCCTGACCAACGCCCTGCCCGCCCCGGACCCGGCCTACGTTCTTACCGCCCCGGTAGCGCTCCTCGATACGCGGAAGGCTCCCGTGTGGGCCCCAACCCCGGAACCGGCAAAGGCCCCCAGGCCCACGCCGACGCCGAAAGCGCTCATCGCCTCGATCCCCGAACCGTCCGCCCCTGCGAAGATCGTCCCCGCGCCGACTCCGGCCCCAGCCGGACCGGCTCCCGCGACCACGGCCGCCCTGGAACCCGCTCCCGAGCGCGTTTCGGCGGAGATTCCGGCCCCGGAGCCCGAACCGCTTGTCCCGGAACCGGAACCCGCCCCCATGCCCGCGCCGACTCCCACACCTGCGCCCGCCCCTGAACCGACGCCCGAACCGGCACCGGCCCCCAAGGCCGAGCCCAAGCCCGTTGTCGAGCCGAAAACGCTTAAGGCCGCCCCCGGACCGCCTGTCGGCGATGCCCTGTCCGCGCAGGACCGGGACGGCAACGGCTGCCTGACCGTCAACGAGACCTCGGGCGTGGTCCGCCAGCAGTTCTGGCGCGTGGACCACAATGGCGACGGCTGCGTGTCCCGGGCCGAGCTGGAACGGTTCGAGGCCAGACAGGCCCGGCCCGCCGCGCCCGTTAAGGCCCTTCCCCCGGCCACGCGGGCCGCGAACGCGCCACAGCCCCGCGCACCACGAGCCGCCCCCCGACCGGCTCCCCCGGCAGCCGTCCCGGCAGCCACGCCCAAAGCCGAGAACGCCGGGCCTGCCTCCGAGCAAGCCGTGCCCGGCGCGGGCTACACCCTGTTCGCGCCCGTGGGCGGGACCAGGACCTTTCTGATCGACGGCAAGGGCAATACGGTCAAGACCTGGGAGGGGCGCGACCGCGTCACGGGCACGGCCCATCTCCTGCCCGGCGGCAACCTGCTGCGCACGGTCTCCCCGGCCAAGGGCGAGGTGCGCACCCCGTTTCAGGGGAGCGGCGTGAACGGCGGGATCATCCAGGAGGTCTCGCCGCGCGGCCAGATCGTCTGGGAATACAGCTATATATCCAAAGATGTCCGCCAGCACCACGACATCGTCCCCCTGCCGGGCGGCAACGTCCTGATCCTGGCCTGGGAGCTCAAGAGCGGCTCGCAACTCGATGCGGCGGGCGCGTCCGTGCGCAACCATCCCGACGGGAGCATCTGGGCCGAACACATCGTGGAGGTGCGCAAGTCCGGGCCGCGCAGCGGGCAGATCGTCTGGCAATGGCACGTCTGGGACCATCTGGTACAGAACGCGGATCCGAACGCGCCCGGCTACGCCAGCCCGGTGCGCCTGCCCCGGCGAATGGATGTGAACTACAACCCCGGCCGCACCCCGGACTGGCTGCGCGCCGACGCCATGGACTACAACCCGGCCCTGGACCAGATCGTGCTCAGTCTGGGCAACACCGGCGAGGTCTGGATCATCGACCACTCCACCTCCACGGAACAGGCCGCGTCCTCCACGGGCGGGCTCATGCATCGGGGCGGAGACATCCTCTTCCGCTGGGGCAACCCGGCGGCCTACGGCGCGGCGGGCCGGGCCGAGCTCGACGGCCCGCGCGACGCCCGCTGGGTGGCCCACGGCAGGCCGGGACAGGAGACCCTGCTCATCACCAATGGCACAGACCGGGCCACCGGACGGACGAAACTCCTCGAAATCCGCCCGCAATACTATTTCAAGGGCACGGGCCTGACGGCCGAGACCGTGTGGTCCCATACCGGCGAGAGCCACTCCGGGGCCCGCCGCCTGCCGGGCGGCAACAACCTGGTCTACGACGGCCGGGCCGGGCGCGTCCTCGAGATCACGCCGCAGGGCGAAACCGTCTGGGAACAGACCGCTCCGGCCAAGCCCCTGTACCGGGCCCGGCGCATCCCGGCCGACCATCCCGGCCTGACCCGGCTCGGCCTGCCCTAGCCCGCCCCGGACCACGCAGGGCGACCGGTTTGCGGTCATACCGAAGGTATCGCCAAAATCCCCCATGCCCCCTAGGCAGACCGGTTCGCCCGTGGTATTCTTCCCCTGTGCGTTTTTCCAATGCAAACAGGAGCCGACCATGACGCCCAGACATCCCGTTCTCCCCGCTCTCTCCCTGTTGCTCGCGCTGGCCCTGGCCTGGGCGGCCGTCCCCGCGTCCGCGGGATGGGGCGACGCCCTCAAGGCCGCCGGAGACGCCGGGGCCAAGGCCGCTGGGCTGTCCGTGACCCCGTCCCAGATCGAGAGCGCCTTCCGCGAACTGCTCTCGCTCGGTGCGGATTCCGCAGTGCAGTCCCTGTCGCAGGACGGCGGTTTCTCCAAGCTGGCCGCCACCTCCCTGTCCCTTCCGGACAGCTATCGGAAGATTGCCGAAACCGTGGCCCCCGACCTGCTCGCCAACCTGAACTCGGCGGCCGAGGCGGCTGTCCCGGCCATCGGCGAGTTGTTCCAAAAGACCATCGGGACCATGGAATTCGCCAATCCGTCCGGGCTGCTTTCGGGCAAGAGCGACGCCGTGACCCGCTATTTCGAGGACAGCGCGCGGTCCGGTCTGGCAGCGAACGCCGCCCCGCTGATCCGTTCGGCCCTGGACAAGGCCGGGGCGGGTACGGCCGTCAGCGCCGCGCAACAACTTTCCGCCCTGACCGGAACAGGCTTCGACCCGGTGGGCTACCTGACCGACAAAACCCTGGACTCCATGTTCCTGTACATGGCCAAGACCGAACAGGACGTCCGCTCGGGCGACCTGGCCGTGACCAGCGAACTCCTGCAAAAAGTCTTCTAGGAGCGAAATTATGAACAAGACTCTCAAGATCGCACTGATCGTCATCGGGGCCCTGGCGGCCCTGTTCATCACCGCCTGCATCGTGCTGGTGCTGACGGTCGACCCCAATGACTACAAACCCCAGATAGCCGACGCTGTCAAAAAGGAGACCGGCCGCGAACTGAAGTTCGAGGGCGACATCTCCTTCAATTTCTTCCCCTGGCTCGGCCTGGAGGTGGGCCCCATGGCCCTGGGCAACGCCCCGGGCTTCTCGCCGTCCGAGATGGTCCGTATCAACCGCGCCGAGGCCTCCATCCGGATCATGCCCCTGCTCTCCGGCGAGGTGGCCGTGGGCACCGTGGTCCTGGACGGCCTGACCCTGAACCTGGCCAAAAACAAGAAGGGCGTGACCAACTGGGACGACCTGGCCAAGGGCGGCGATTCGGGCAAGAGCGAGGCCGAGACGGTCACCGGCACGGAGGCTCCGTCCAAATCCGGCCAGCCCAAGTCCCTGTCCGTGCAGGGCGTGGAGGTCACGAACGCCAACATCGTCTACGACGACATGCAGGCGGGCTCCAAGACCTCGGTCAACGACCTGAGCCTGATCATCGGCGAGGTCGGCGACAAGGTCCGCTTCCCGTTCGAGCTCAAGTTCAACCTCAAGCTCGACAATCCCAAGGTGGACACCCGGCCGGTCCTGACCGGCTTCGCCCGGTTCGACCAGGAGGCCGGGAGCATCGAGGTCGACGACATGAAGCTCTCCCTGCTCAACCTCGAGTTGAGCGGCCTGTTCTTCGCCAAGAGCAAGGATGACCAAACATCGTTTTCGGCCGAACTCAAGCTGGCCCAGGCATCGGTGCGCGAGCTCATGAAGCAGCTGGGCATGACCCCGCCCGAGACCAGCGATCCCAAGGTCCTGGAGAACCTGACCGCCGACCTTAAGGTCAACGGCTCGGACACCATGGCCACCCTGGAATCCCTGACCGTCAAGCTGGACCAGACAATGATCACCGCCGAGGGCGCGGTCAGGAACTTCAAGAAGCCCGCGGTGACCGTCAACGTCAACGTGGACGACATCGACGCGGACCGCTACCTGCCGCCCAAGTCCGAATCCAAGACGGCCCCGGCCCAGCCCGCCGCCTCCACGCAATCGGCCCCGGCCGAGGAGCCGGACCTGAGCGCGCTCAAGGACCTGGACCTCAAGGCCCGGCTGACCGTGGGCAAGCTCAAGGCCGTCAACCTGACCATCACCGACATCCTGGCCGAGATCACCGCCAGGAACGGCCTGATCACCGCCGACCCGGTGTCCCTGAAGCTCTATGACGGCGAATACACCGCCAAGGGCACCCTGGACGCCAACAAGCCCGTGGCCGCCTGGACCGAGACCGGACAGCTCAAGAGCGTCCAGGCCGGGCCGCTGATCAAGGATCTGGCCGGCAAGGAGCATTTGAACGGCACCGCCAACGCCCGGTACGACCTCACGGGCGCGGGGCTGACCCCGGACAACATCAAGCGGTCCGTTAGCGGCACCGCGTCCTTCGCCTTCACGGACGGGGCGATCAACGGCGTGAACGTGGCCAAGATGCTCCGCGACGGATGGAGCCGCCTCAAGGGACAGCCCGTATCCGGCGACGAACCGGCCAAGACCGACTTCGCCGAACTGCTCGGCTCCGCCACCCTGACCAACGGGCACATCGTCAACAAGGACCTGCTCATGAAGTCCCCGCTGCTGCGCGTCACCGGCCAGGGCTGGGCGGACCTGCCGCAGAACACCACGGACTACACCGCCACGGTCACCGTGGTCGGCACCCTGGAAGGCCAGGACGGCAAGTCCATCGAGGACCTCAAGGGACTGCCGCTGCCGGTCAACGTCAAGGGCAGCCTGGACAACCCGTCCATCTCCCTGGACATCAAGGCCATGGCCGAGGCCCTGTTCAAGGGCACCTTCAAGCAGGGCGCAAAGGGCGTCGAGGAAACGCTCAAGAAGGGACTGCTCGGCGGCGCAAAGGACTCGGAGGGCGCAAAGGACACAAAGGAGAATCCGCTCAAGCGGCTTTTCAACTGAGGAAAACAACCGGACCGAGGGAGGGGAGGATATCCCCTCCCTTCCATGGGACAAGGCCCGCCGCGCAAAAGAGGAAAACCATGCAGCGATACTCCATTGATCTCGTCAACGGGACGGATCGGACATGGACCATGGCGGTCTACCGGAGCATTCCCAACGCCTTCGGCCGGGACAGCGACGTGTGGAAACGAACCCAAGTGCCCCCATCCACCACCGGCAGCCTGGCCTGGGAAATGGGCGTTTACAAAGCCAGCCAGGCCATGCAGGCCGAGCTCGGACACGAATGGGACATCGTTTACAGGGACGGCGTGCAGCAACTCAGGGGTGACCGCCCCCTTTCCACAGGCAATGCCCAAAGCAACGCCTCCGCGCGGTCCGAGGCCGTTCCCACATACTGGGTCGGCCTGTTCCGCGACGTGCGGGCCGACGAGGCGATCGGCGGCGGCATGGACGTCGGCCCCATCGAACTCCGTTTCGCCCGGGGTTCCAACGCGGCCGTCATCGACATCGACGGGAAGGACGATTCCATGGAGTACGGCA
Source organism: Pseudodesulfovibrio sp. lm2024 (assembly GCF_051175575.1). NCBI lineage: Bacteria > Pseudomonadati > Thermodesulfobacteriota > Desulfovibrionia > Desulfovibrionales > Desulfovibrionaceae > Pseudodesulfovibrio > Pseudodesulfovibrio sp. lm2024. The sequence continues at coordinate 562,677 of NZ_CP195092.1, read as the reverse complement.
CCACCTACTTCAGCCGCTGACCATCGGCGCCAGGACGGCGCGAAAAGGGGCCGGGACAGGACAAGGCCGAAAACAAAGGGAGGGGCGGCCCCCTCCCTGTAGTGTAAGCGCATGACGTCCATGCCGGATTCCGGCCATCTAGTACAACGCAACGCCCAATGCCGTCAGGACGTTCTCGATCCGATTCAAAAAGGCGGCGTCGTCGCTTCCGGCGAAGTGCAGCCCGACGGGCTTGTTGCCCTCCGACGCGATGACCAGGGCGCCGGAATCCCCACCCGCGCTGGGGTAGGACGCCTTGAGCTGGTCGGTCATCTCGTAGACGACGCCCGAACTCGACTTGACCTTGATGGTCACGTCGGTGGCGATGATCCTGCCTTCGGTGAGCCCCGTTGTCCTGCCGGTTTTCCGCACATTCAACCCCGGGGCCACATCCTTTTGCGGGGTCACGACGTAGGGCCTGTCGTCGCAGATCATTTCCTTATGCACTGCGGCCATGGCCGCGTCGACGGTGTTCGCGGAGGCCTTCGACTTCGGGACATACCGCCATAACTGGGCGCAGATGGCGTCCGCCCCCCCACCGTCCTTCGGCCCGGGCTGCATGGCCATGGTCCCCGGCAAAAAGCCGTTGTTGGCACCGAGGACATGGTTGCAGCTCAGGACGAAGTAATGGGGCACTCCGTCAATGACCTTGGTGACGAAAGCCCCCAAGGTGCCGGTATGCTTTTCATCCTCGAACTGGGCGCCGACGCTGTACCCGATCTCCAAGGGCCTGACCTTGTCGGTCAGGGAATCAAAAGTGATCTCTCCGACCTCGATGACATCCGTTTTGACGCCACCGACCGTTTCCTGGATCGTGGCCCCGGCGGGCAGCTCGTTTGGATCGCGGACCTTCTTCCTGACGTAGACCTGGATGCAGGCCTCCGCAGTGGGCAGGCCATTGACCCACTTGTGGCCGATACCGACGCCCACGACATTCTCCCTCTCGGCATGAAGAAACTTCTTCACGGCTCCGGGATACACCTCCCTGGCCCGTTCCATATCGGCCTCGGCCAATACGACCCCTTCCATTGCTGCGACATTCAATTTGCTCATACTTCGCTCCTCTGGTTTCCATGGTTGCCCGGCATAGGCGCCATGCTCCCTCAATAGAGAGCGCGAAGAGAATAAAAAAGGGCCGGATTGTCGCGTGTTAGGCGACCATCTGGCCCTAGTACGCACTCATCGCTATGCGTTATCCGATACAAAACCGAGCCAATTCAAATATTGGAGCAGCAATGAAGAAACTGAGCCTAACCGAATCCATAGCCCTTTATGTCATGTCGAGGAGCGATGCCGAGTTGAACCAACTGACCCGATATTCCATTGCGGAGACCTTCCAGATCAACAAGAGCTACCTTTCCAAGCGATTCAAAAAGGATTTCCAGCTGTCCGTCTCCGAATACATCGACCTGGAGAAGGCCGTCAGGTCCAGAATCATCATCGCCCGGATGTGGAGAACGCAGCAGGCCATGACCGTGGAGGAGATTTCCTCCCAACTGGGCATCGCCAAGACGCAGCAGTTCAGGACCAAATTCAAGAAGGTCTTCCGCACCACACCCGGACGCTTCATTCAATATGCGAACACGATGAGATGACACAGCGTTTGTGTCTCTTCATACCCGTTCAGGCGCCAGGAACGGACAACATCAACCCAATAGGAGAAGAATCATGGACATGTATTACGTTGACTTCAACAACGGGACGGACAGGACTTGGACCATGGCGGTGTACCAGACCATTCCCAACTCCATCGGACTGGACAGCGTCGCCTGGAAGCGGACCGCGGTCCCCACTTCCGGAAACAGCGGCGTGTACTGGGAGGCGAGCTACAATGTGGCCATCTCCGACTACCTGCAGGACACGCCGATGGGCGTTTACAAGGCCAGCCAGGCCATGCAGACCGAGCTCGGATACGAATGGGACATCGTCTACATCGACGGCGTGCAGCAGCTCAAGCGCGTCCAGGCCCTTTCCCCGGACAAGCAGGAGTACGTCGTCATCAACAACAAGTCGGGCCTGGTGGCCAATCCCGGTATCGGGATGGCCGGCGTCGGTTCCGTCTTCAAGCGCAACGTCCTGAGCAACGCCTCCGCGCAGTTCAAGGTCGTTCCCACCTATTGGGTCGGCCTGTTCCGCGACGTGCAGATCGGCGAGGTGATCAGCAGCAACGTTGAGGTCGGTCCCATCGAACTCCAGTTCGCCGAGGGATCCAACGTGGCCACCATCAACGCCATCAGAAAGGGTGACTCCATCACCTGCAACACCACCTACACCCGCCGCTAGTCCACCAAAACCCACCTGCGGCGGTCGCCAAGGCCGCCGCAGGTCCCACCCCAGAGGTCAACCGCTTTCCCGCCGACCGACCACCGCGCCCAATCGACACACTTCCGTCACGAAGTGTCATGCCTCCGTCATGCGTCTTGCCCCGCTTACTTCTATATACTGGCAACTTCAATGAGGAGGCACTTCATGCTGCGCTATCTCTTTCTGACCGCTCTATTACTCTTGTCCGCCGTCCAGGCCGCGCCGGCTGCGGACGTCACCGTGGAAAAATACGACATCGAGATTCCCAAGGAATTCATGGTCCCCTACACCGGGCAGTACGCCGCCCAGTTCCCGGACGGGTTCACTATCGGCATCGGTTCGGGCATGACCTACGTGGGCAAGGCCGCCGACGGCTCGCGCGTGTTCTACGCCATCACCGACCGTGGCCCCAACGCCGACGCGCCCAAGTGGGTCGAGGACGGCAAGACCACGGCCACCAAGATGTTTCCGGCCCCGGATTTCCACCCCTCCTACGGCGCGATCCGGGTCAAGGACGGCCACGCCGTACTGTCCAGCCTGATCACCGTGAAGGACGCGAACATGCGTCCGGTCTCGGGCCGGGCCATCCCGCTCGGTTCCGTGGGCGCCACCGGCGAGATTCCCCTGAACGACTCGCTGCAGAAGCTGCCCATCGACCCCGAGGGGCTGGACACCGAGGGCATCGCCATAGACCGCAAAGACAAGCGGTTCCTGTGGATCTGCGACGAGTACGGCCCGTTCATCGCCAAGATCGACGGCTACACCGGACAGATCGTCAAGAAATACGTGCCCGGCAAGGGACTGCCCATGATCGCCGCCTCCCGCCAGCCCAACCGGGGGTTGGAAGGCATCGCCGTGACCCCGTCCAACAAGGTTCTGTCCGCCATCCAGTCCATCTGCGACGTGGACGGCAACGTCAAGAAGTCCAAGGCAACCTTCTGCCGCCTGCTCTTCCTGGACCCGGCCACCGGCAGGGTCGAGCAGTTCGCCTACCCGCATGACCGCGACAACTACAAGAAATCCGCGGACGCCAAGATCGGCGACCTGCACGCCGTGTCCGAGACCCGGTTCCTGCTCATCGAGCGGGGCAAGAACGCGGACGGCAAGACCCGCATCCCGGTCTACCTGATCGACATCTCCGGCGCGTCCGACATCTCCGGCGTGAAGACCGCCGACGGCAAGGAGCTCGAGACCCTGACCGACCGCGCGGACGTCGAGGCTCGCGGCGTGAAGTACGTCAAGAAGACCAAGCTGATCGACCTCAAGGATCACGGCTGGAAGCCCGGCAAGGCCGAGGGCGTGGCCCTGCTGCCGGACATGCGCACCATCGCCGTGACTTCGGACAACGACTTCGGCTTCACCTTCAAGGTCGTGGATCCGGTCAACGACAGTGACGGCAAGCCCGTGACCAAGGCCGCCGCCTACACCGTGGACGCGTCCGGCCAGGTCAAATACAAGGGCGAACCGGTGAACACCCACATCGAACTGTCCGAAACCGGCACCAGCTCCAAGCTCTGGCTCTTCACCCTGCCCAAGCCGGTATCGGAGTACTAGATCAAAACTTGAAAGACGTGTTCTGGAAGGAGTATTGATTCTAAACAAAGGGACCCGGCTGAATACCGGGTCCCTTTTTGTGTCATCCCTTCTGACCGACGACGCAATATTGCGTCGTATCGACCGGCGATCGGTGCGCTTCCACCGAGATGAACCCTGCACCAAGGAGCCATCTTTTCACGTCCTGGTGTGCAACGGGCGTGAACACCGTCCTATCCAGCGGCATCGTGTCCATCCTGCACTTATCCATGAAGGCGAGCACCGCCTTGCCTCCGGGTTTGAGTAGTGAGTATATCCGCGCACATCCCCCGGGCTGGTCCGGCCAGAAATAGATGGTGTTGGCTGAACACACGGTGTCAAAGGTCTCGGGCGCGTAATTGCAAGCAGTGAAATCCCCCTGAATGAGGTGGACTTTGCCACTCTCGATCTGGCTGCGGTTACGCTTTCGGGCCACCCCCATCATGGCAACCGAAAAGTCGATGCCGTGCACCTCACCGTCGCCGATCACGCCCGCCATCCTCTTGATGACCGTCCCGGTGCCGAAGCCGATCTCAAGGACGGTCTCACCCTCCCGGACGTCGGCCAGTTCGAGCATTAGCTTGTTGACCGCCCGGTTACCCATGTCAAAGATGAGCCTGGACGCGTAGCGGCCGAACAGGCCAGACGGCCTGCGCGCTTGTCGGGAGAAGAACTTGATAAACGACAAGGCGCAACTCCTCGAATCAGAACCTGAGGGACAAACAGGTCAGCCCGCCGTCCAGCTTACGGTATTCGGACACGTCGATGACCGTGGTCTTGACGCCGGTGGCCTGCACCTGGGCCAAGGTCTTGGGGAAGCCCTCGGGCACGATGACCGTGCCGTTGATGTACAGGCAGTTGCGGGCGTACGCCTCGTCGTCCTCGACCACCACGCGCTTGAACCGGGCCAGTTCGGGCAGGGAGTCGCAGCATGGCGAGACCAGGATGGTGTCGTTGCCGATGTAGTTCACGTCGGTCTTGAAATGCAGGCTGGGGCAGCAGGCGATGGTCACGGTGTCATAGCCGTGGGGCCTGACCGCGTCGGCCAGGGCGGCGGCGCCCGCCGCGTTGGTCCGGTCCGACAAACCCACGTAGAAGGTCTTTTCTACCAGGAGGACGTCACCGCCTTCGATGAGCGCGGGCGGGACGATCTTCACCACCGGCTTGTGTTTGGCCAGCTCGGGCTCGATGGTCAGCTGCTCGCCCTGGCGGGACGGCGCGCCCAGCGGGGTGAGCACGGCCACCTCGGCACAGACAACGGCGGTATCCTCCACAAAGCAGCAGTCCGGGAAGCCGGGAGCCGCGTCCAGCACGGTCACGCCCAGGCCGAGGTCGGACAGGGTTTGGCAGTATATCGCATGCTGCTTCAGGGCCAGCTCGAAGTCAGGCTTGCCCAGGTTCTGGGAAGTGATGCCGTCGACCATCTCGGGGCCGGGGCGTCGTGTTATGGCGCGAGTGAACATGTGGATTCTCCTTGAGTAATTGATGCCGCCTCAGATTGCTGATTCCCCTTCCGCCCGTCAAGCCCGATCTGCCGCCCTCTTCCCCTGCCCGTTTCTCCAAACGCAAAAAGCCCTCAGTCGTTATGACTGAGGGCTTTTTGAAATATTCCTTGGCGGCGACCTACTTTCCCACACGCTACCATGCAGTATCATCGGCGATGGAGGGCTTAACTACCGGGTTCGGAATGGGACCGGGTGTACCCCCTCCTCCTTGGCCACCAAGAAAATTTTGGCGAACCGGAGTTCGGAATATATTAGTAAATAGGGGAAGAGAGAATTCCATTAATTGTTAAATAAGCCGCACGATCTATTAGTACTGGTCAGCTGAACAACTCACGTTGCTTACACCTCCAGCCTATCAACCTTGTAGTCTTCAAGGGATCTTCAGGGACATATAGTCCAGGGAGAACTAATCTTAAGGCTGGCTTCCCGCTTAGATGCTTTCAGCGGTTATCCGTTCCGAACTTAGCTACCCTGCAGTGCCACTGGCGTGACAACAGGAACACCATAGGTTCGTCCACCCCGGTCCTCTCGTACTAGGGGCAGACCCTCTTCAATTCTCCTACGCCCACGGAGGATAGGGACCAAACTGTCTCACGACGTTTTAAACCCAGCTCGCGTACCACTTTAAACGGCGAACAGCCGTACCCTTGGGACCTGCTTCAGCCCCAGGATGTGATGAGCCGACATCGAGGTGCCAAACCGCGTCGTCGATGTGAACTCTTGGACGCGATCAGCCTGTTATCCCCGGCGTACCTTTTATCCTATGAGCGATGGCCCTTCCATTCGGAACCACCGGATCACTAAGACCAACTTTCGTTCCTGCTCGAGATGTCTCTCTCACAGTCAAGCTCCCTTATGCCTTTGCACTCAACGGCTGGTTTCCAATCAGCCTGAGGGAACCTTTGCAAGCCTCCGTTACATTTTAGGAGGCGACCGCCCCAGTCAAACTACCCACCAGACACTGTCTCCACACCGGATAACGGTTATGGATTAGATACCTAAGTAATAAAGGGTGGTATTTCAAGGTTGACTCCACGCACTCTGGCGAGCACGCTTCAAAGTCTCCCACCTATCCTACACATTATTAATCAAATACCAATGTCAAGCTGCAGTAAAGGTGCACAGGGTCTTTCCGTCCTTCCGCGGGTACCCGGCATTTTCACCGGGAATTCAATTTCACTGAGTCTCTGGTTGAGACAGTGGGGAGATCGTTACGCCATTCGTGCAGGTCGGAACTTACCCGACAAGGAATTTCGCTACCTTAGGACCGTTATAGTTACGGCCGCCGTTTACTGGGGCTTCGATTTAAAGCTTCGACCGAAGTCTAACCTCACCTCTTAAACCTTCCAGCACCGGGCAGGCGTCAGTCCCTATACATCGTCTTACGACTTAGCAGAGACCTATGTTTTTAGTAAACAGTCGCCCCCCCCGATTCCTGCGTCTCAAATCCACTCACATAGTCAAATGGTCATGGATTCGAGCACCCCTTATCGCGAACTTACGGGGTCATTTTGCCGAGTTCCTTAACCAGAGTTCTCTCAAGCGCCTTGGTCTGCTCGACCCACCTACCTGTGTTGGTTTGCGGTACGGTATGCATACGCTAAACTTAGGAGCTTTTCTTGGCAGCATGGACTCAACGGCTTCAGTCAGTTTAATGACACGGCATCACGTCTCAGGCATATAGAACTGCGGATTTGCCTACAGTTCAACCCTACACGCTTGCACCGGGATATCCAACACCCGGACCGCCTATCCTCCTGCGTCCCTCCATCGCACACGTATACATGTACAGGAATATTAACCTGTTTCCCATCGACTACGCATTTCTGCCTCGCCTTAGGGGCCGACTTACCCTGGGAAGATTAGCTTTACCCAGGAAACCTTAGGTTTACGGCGAATAAGTTTCTCACTTATTTTATCGTTACTCATGCCAGCATATTCACTTCTCATTAGTCCAGCATACCTCACGGTACACCTTCGTCCCATCTGAGAACGCTCCCCTACCGCTCATAGTAAACTATGAACCCAAAGCTTCGGTACAATGCTTAGCCCCGTTACATTTTCGGCGCAGAATCGCTAGGCCAGTGAGCTATTACGCTTTCTTTAAAGGATGGCTGCTTCTAAGCCAACCTCCTGGATGTATCAGCAACTCCACCACCTTTCCCACTTAGCATTGATTTGGAGACCTTAGCTGTTGGTCTGGGCTGTTTCCCTTTTGGCCACGGGCCTTCGCACCCATAGCCTGACTGCCACACAT
>NZ_CP195092.1:0-545000 GCF_051175575.1 Pseudodesulfovibrio sp. lm2024 | reverse complement strand
GACAAGACCTCGGTCAGGAAGATGACCGCGCCGATGGTCAGCAGAAAAAGCAGGCGCGGGTCCATGTCGCCCTCAAGCAGCCTGCCCGCCAGGACCACGGTCCTGTGGTCCAGCCCGGTCCAGTGGACCACCCCCACCAGCACGGCCAGGGCCAGGATGAAGATCAGCCCCCGGCGCGGCACGGACTTGAGCAGCCCCCCACCGGTGAGCAGCGGCCCGGACCGTCCTCCCCCGTCCGGCGCGCGGCGGACGAAGAGCAGGTACAGGAACAGCCCGGCGAATCCCAGGCTGACAACGGGTGAGACGGCCGCGAACCCGGCCACGTTCTCCCGGGCCACGGCCTCGAGCACGAAATACCCCATGTACAGCCAGAACAGCTTCGCCCCGTAGCGCTGCCGGGCATCGGCCCCGGACCGGCCCGGACCGGACACGTCGATGACCGCGCCCCGCGCCGGACCGGGCAGCCCCAGCCCTGCGGCCACGCCCCAGGCAACCAGCACAAAGGCCGCCACCAGGGGGACGGACCACAGGAACCAGTTGAAGAAATTGAGATTGTCGCGCCCGGCCACCTCGAACAGGTCCAGGGCCGCGAAGAGCACGGCGTTGGCGGGCGACCCGATCATGGAGCCCATGCCGCCGATGGCCGCGCCGTAGATGGCCGAGCACATGAGCACCGTGGTCATGCCGGTCACGCCCCGGTCCGCGAAGTCGCGGTCCAGCCTTTTCAGCACCGGGATCAGGGTCAGCACCGTGATGGTGTTGGGGATGAACGAGGAGAGCGCGGCCGAGGCGGCGATGGTGTAGAACAGAATCCGGCGCGGATGCCCCTTGCTGCGCCGCAGCGCCCAGGCCACGAACCCGTCGGTGATCCGCGTGGCCGCCATGAGCTGGTACACCAGATACCCGCACACGAAGAGCAGGATCAGGGGCAAACGGCCCCACAGGTAGGCGGTCACATCCGTCAGCGGTTCCACAACGACTCCGGGGTATGGGTTCGACCTGTTGCAATGGACCGTCTTCACACAAGAATGTCAACTGGATCGCTTCCTTCTTTTCCGGGTGGCAGTCCCCACGGCTTTACGGTATCATCCGTATCTCAGCACAAGGAGTTCCAATAAGTGCCCGAATTCGTTCACCTTCACGTCCATACCGAATACAGCCTGCTCGACGGTGCCATCCGCATCGGGGACCTGCTTTCCAGGGCCAAGGACCTGGGCATGCCCGCGGTGGCCATCACCGACCACGGGTCCATGTACGGGGCCGTGGTCTTCTACATGGCGGCCAAGGAGCTGGGCATCAAGCCGATCATCGGCTGCGAGGTGTACGTGGCCCCGGGCGACGTGGACGAGGTGGACGCGCACCACAAGAAGGAAAAGGGCGGCGGCTACCACCTGGTGCTGCTGGCCAAGAACCAGCGCGGCTACAAAAACCTGATCAAGATCGTGTCCGAGGGGTACCTGAACGGCTTCTACTACAAGCCGCGCGTGTGCAAGAACCTGCTGAAGCAGTACTCCGAAGGACTCATCGCCCTGTCCGCCTGCCTGGCGGGCGAGGTGCCCCGCAAGCTCATGAACGAGGGGATCGAGGCGGGCGTGGAGATGGCCCGGACCTACGAGTCCATCTTCCCCGGCAACTTCTACCTGGAGCTCCAGGACAACGGCATCGGCAAGCAGACCCGGCTCAACGAGCTGCTCATCAAGTGCGCCGAGGAGACCGGCCTGCCCCTGGTGGCCACCAACGACTGCCACTACCTGACCGCCGAGGACTACGAGGCCCACGACACCCTGCTGTGCATCCAGACCCAGACCACGGTGGACGCGGAAAAGCGGTTCCGCATGGAGACCAGGGAGCTCTACTTCAAGACCCCGGAGGAGATGGAAAAGGCGTTCGCCCACGTGCCCGAGGCCATCTCCAACACCCAGCGCATCGCCGAGCAGTGCAACCTCGAGATCGAGCTGGGCAACTACTATTTCCCGGAGTACGAGCTGCCCGAGGGCGTGTCCATGAACGAGGAGTTCGACCGGCTGTGCCGGGAGGGCCTCAAGCGCCGCCTGAACACCATCACCTACGAGGTGGACGAGGACAAGTACTGGAAGCGGCTGGACTACGAGCTCGGGGTCATCAAGGAGATGGGCTTCCCGGCCTACTTCCTCATCGTTCAGGACTTCATCAACTGGGCCAAGGACCACCGCATCCCGGTGGGGCCCGGCCGTGGCTCGGCCGCCGGTTCCATCGTGGCCTGGTCGCTCAAGATCACCAACCTCGACCCGCTCCCCTACGACCTGCTGTTCGAGCGCTTCCTGAACGTGGAGCGCGTGTCCATGCCCGATATCGACGTGGACTTCTGCGAGCGCCGCCGCCTGGAGGTGGTCAAGTACTGCGCCGAGAAGTACGGCGCCGACCGCGTGTCCCAGATCACCACCTTCGGGACCATGAAGACCAAGGCGGTCATCAAGGACGTGGGCCGGGCCCTGGGCATGACCTTCGGCGAGACCGACCGCATCGCCAAGCTCATCCCGGACGACCCGGCGGTCATGGCCAAGCTGCTCGGCGTGGAAAAGGCCAAGATCACCGTGCCCAACGCGGTCAAGGCCGTGACCGAGCTGGACGACATGGTCGCCACCGACCCCAAGGTGGCCAAGCTCATCGATATTTCAACGCGCCTCGAAGGCTTGTGCCGCCACGCATCGACCCACGCGGCGGGCGTGGTCATCTCCGACAAGCCCATGACCGAATACCTTCCTCTCTACAAAGGGAAGAAGGGCGAAATCGTGACCCAGTTCGACATGAAGAAGGTCGAGAAGGTCGGCCTGATCAAGTTCGACTTCCTGGGACTGCGGACCATGACGGTCATCGAGGACTGCCTGGACATCATCCGCGAGCAGGGCAAGCAGGCCCCGAACCTGGAGACCCTGCACCTGGACGACCCGGACACCTTCGCCATCTTCGCCAAGGGCGACACGGACGGCATCTTCCAGGTGGAGTCGTCGGGCATGCGCAAGTACCTGCGCATGCTGCGCCCGGACTGCTTCGAGGACATCGTCGCCATGCTCGCCCTGTACCGGCCGGGCCCGCTGGGCATGATCGGCTCCCACGGCGTGTCCATGGTCGACGAATTCATCATGCGCAAACACGGCGAGATCGAGGTCACCTACCCGCACCCGTCCCTGGAGGAGACACTGAAGCCGACCTACGGCGTCATGGTCTATCAGGAGCAGGTCATGGCCACGGCCATGGTCATCGCCAACTACAGCCTGGGCGAAGGCGACCTGCTGCGCCGAGCCATGGGCAAGAAGATCGCCGAGGAGATGGCCAAGCAGCGGTCCCGCTTCCTGGAGGGCGCGCGCGAGAACGAGATCGACGACGCGGTGGCCAACGACATCTTCGACACCATGGAGAAGTTCGCGGCCTACGGCTTCAACAAGTCGCACTCCGCCGCCTACGCGCTGATCTCCTACCACACCGCCTATCTCAAGGCCCATTTCCCGGTGGAGTTCATGGCCGCCCTGATGTCCACGGAAATGAACAACACCGAAAAGATCATCATGTACGTCAACGCCTGCCGCGACATGGACATCAAGGTCCGCCAGCCGGACATCAACGCGGGCCAGGCGCGCTTTTCGGTCAAGGACGGGGATATCCTGTTCGCCATGGCGGCCATCAAGAACGTGGGCGAGGAGGCGATCAACGAGATCGCGGCCGAGCGCGAGGAGAACGGGCCGTACGAGAACATCTTCGACTTCTGCGAGCGGGTGAACCTGCGCCGGGTGACCAAGCGGGTCCTGGAGTCGCTGATCAAGGCGGGCGCGCTGGACTGCTTCTCCTGCTCACGGGCCGCCCTGCTCGAGGACCTGGACAAGGCCGTGGCGCTGGGCCAGAAAAAGGCCAAGGAGAAGGAATCCGGCATGCTCAACATGCTGGACATGCTCGGCGGCGGCGAAAAGAAGGACTCGGCGCACACGCCGACCTGCTCCATGTGCGAGGAGTTCGACGACCGCGAGAAGCTGACCCTGGAAAAGGAGGTCCTCGGCTTCTTCCTGTCCGGGCACCCGCTGCTGGCATACCGCCACGACATGCAGCGGCTGCGCACCGTGTCGCTGGAGGAGTGCAAGACCATCCCCAACGGCACCGAGGTCAGGGTGGCCGTGATCATCCCGGACTACAAGCAGTTCATCACCCGCAAGGGCGACCCCATGGCGTTCTGCAACGCCGAGGATCTGACCACCTACGGCGAGATCACCCTGCTGCCCAACGTCTATGCCGAGGCGCGCGAACTGCTCGACGCGGACCGCCCCCTGCTGGTCCAGGGCAAGATCGACGTACGCGAAGCGCCCGGCGGCCCCGAGGACGCGCCCAAGTCCGCCAAGATACTGGCCGACAAGATCCTGTTCCTGGCCGACGCGGCCCAGGGCTCGGACCAGCCGGTCAGCCTGTGGATCGGCGAGAAGAACGCGGTGGACCCGCACCTCAACGCGCTCAAGGCCATCCTCCAGCGCTACCCGGGCACCACCAGCGTGAACCTCGGCATCATCACCCGCGAGTCCGTGGTCAACCTGCGGCTGGGCAACGGCTGGAAGGTCTATCCGGGCCGCGACTTCTGGAAGGAAGTGGAGGCCTGGCAGAACGGCGACGCCAAGGCCTACCGCGCCGAGGCCGAGGCCGAACTCCTGTAACCCACCTTCCCCGACCCGCCGGGTGTCGAAATTACTTACAGGCCGGTTTGGTCTCAATCGACTTGTTTAAAAGAACATATTAATTCGCGCACCGCGTCACCCCGGGCGCGGTGGCGCGAACGACCGTCCGGCACGGGCTTCCCGATCCGACTCCCCCGAAGTCCGACACCGGGAGCCACCACATTTGTCGATCATATCGATAATTTTCATCTATAGCTAAACAACAGTGTAAAGTTTTTTGAAATGTCGGAAAACTTCACACCTTCCGTCGCGCCCCGCTGAAATAATTCCACAATAAAAACATTCTGTTATGCAAGGTATGCATATTGCATCGCTTATAGGCGACACAATAAACAAGCGTGCCCGGCACTGCATTCGCATACTCAAGGATGGACGCCATGAAGAGATACATACTTCCCCTGCTCATCGTTGTCGGCATGATCATCGGCGCACGGCCCGAACGGGCAGAGGCCTTGATCCTGCCCGACCTGCAAACCTCCGTGGACACCGGGTTGGCCCGCCAGTACGGCGATTTCTATTCCTATTCCCTGCCCATACTCAATTATGTGGCCTCCGGGTTCACCGACACGACACTCAACTCGGGCGACCCGTATTACGTGGCCTCCGGCCCCGGCCAGCTTGCGGACAACATCGTCATCATGACGGGCTCCCAGGCGGACGCCGTCAATACCGCGGGATTCGAAAACGCCTACGACGTGCCGAACCACTTCACCCCCTATTCCACCCTGACCTATCCCGATCCCACGGTGAACAACGGCATCTACGCGGATTCCCCGACCTCGTGGGACGCGAACATCTCCGCCCTGGTGGACTACCTGGACGGCAGCGTCCCGGTCTTCTACTTCAACAACAACGAGACCCGCAGCGCCCAGGACCTTTTCATCACCGCACAGCTCACGCTTTGGAACGGCGGGACCGTTTACGGCACCTATAACCTCATCGATCCCCTCACGCCCGACAATTACGTGCTCTCCGGAGGCGACGTCGCGTTCGACGGGGAAGTCTTCCCGCACAACCTCGGCGCCAATAACGCGGCCTACGCCGTTCTCATCCCCGAGCTCAACGACTTCCTGGACAACTGGACCGGCATCGGCGACAGCCAGTACGACATGCTCTCCCTGTCAATCAGCATGTACGACCTGGACAACGGATACGAACAGGCGTTCATCGGCCGGGGCGAAATCGTGCCCAGCACCGTGCCCGAGCCGTCCACCTGGCTGCTGCTGGGCCTGGGCCTGCTCGGCCTGCCCCTGGCCCGGCGCCTGCGCCGCCGCTAGGCCGGGCAACTCCTGCGCACCTCACGGCCCCGCCCCGGCGGGGCCTTTTTTGTTTGGTTGACAAAACGCGCCGCGCTCGCCCACCATGCACCATCGACCAAGCCCCGAAGCACGCCGCTTCCGCACACAACCTCACCATCACCGGGAAGGACGCATGAGCCGAGTCAACGAACTGCTGCAGAGGATCGAGGAACTGCAGACCGAGCTGGAACAGGAGCTGCGCGCCAAGCGCGAGGACCTCGAATTCACCATCCGTCGGCGCAAGGTCAGCTTCACCCGCGAGGTCAAGGCCAAACAGCGCGAGTTTCTCAAAAAATGGCTGGACTATGTCTACGATTCCGGCCCGCTGATCATCCTGACCATTCCGATCATCTGGGGGGCGCTGATCCCCTGCATGATCATGGACCTGGTGGTCACCGTGTACCAGTACATCTGCTTTCCGATCTACGGCATCCCCTTTGCCCGGCGACGCGACTATGTCGTCATCGACCGCCAGCACCTCGGGTACCTGAACTGGCTCGAAAAGATGAACTGCATGTATTGCGGCTATTTCAACGGTGTCATAGCCTACGTCCGCGAGGTCGCCGCGCGCACCGAGCAGTACTGGTGCCCGGTGCGCCACGCCCGCCCGGTCAAGTCCGTGCACGGCCACTACCGGACCTTCTTCGAATACGGAGACGCCCAGGGCTACCGCGAGGGGCTGGAACCGGCCCGCGAAAAGCTGGCCGACAAGCTGCGCGAGGACCTGCTGGGTAAGGACAAATGACGGCGCGCCCCTCGGCGGCCGAACCGATCAACCACGAGAGAGCACATGGATTCCCTGAATGAACTCAACGAGCGGCACCGCAAATTCGTGGAGGACCGCAACTGGCAGAAGCACCAATCGCCCAAGAATCTGGTCATGGCCCTGACCGGCGAGGTCGGGGAGTTGAACGAGCTGTTCCAGTGGCTGACCCCGGAGGAGAGCCGGGAGATTTCGGGCGAGCGCAAGCAGGCTGTGGCGCAGGAGATGGCCGACGTGCTCATCTACCTGGTCCGGCTGGCCGACGAGACGGGCATCGACCTGGTTGCGGCCGCCCACGAAAAATGCGAGATCAACGAGAGAAAGTATCCGGCCGAGGCGTTCCAGGGGAACGGCATGCGGCCGCACGAATACAAGGAGTCCAGATAATGCCCGGCAAATGGAAACTGACCATCACCCAGGATTTCTCGGCCTCGCACCAGCTGCGCAACTACTGCGGCAAATGCGAGAACATGCACGGCCACAACTTCGGCGTGGAGGTGGTGGTCGAGGGCGACACCCTGGACCCCGACGTCCAGTACCTCGTGGATTTCAAGACCCTCAAGGGGCTGACCAAGGCGGTGCTCGACCGCCTCGACCACACCCACCTGAACGAGGTGGAGTGCTTCAAGGAGATCAACCCCTCCTCCGAGAACCTGGCCATGTTCATCTACCGCAACCTCAAGGCGAGCATGCCCGAGAACGTCTCCCTGGTGGAGGTCTCGGTCTCGGAGAAGAACTCGTCCAAGGCCACCTACTGGGAAGAATGATGGCCGACGAGAAAAAAGAGAAACGCGGCGAAATCAACGGCATGTCCTACGGGAAGATCATGACTTCCCTGCTTATCCCCAAGGACGCCCGGACCAACCCCAGGCGCATTTTGAGCGGCGTCGCCTTCCTGGCCTTTGTCTGCTTCTTCGTGTTCGGCACCATGTACCGGGGCTGCACCAGCCGGAACGAATTCGGCTGCAGCCCGTCCGGCGTGGAGCAGACCGCCCCGGCCGCACCGCAGTCGCCGACGGGCGAGGGCTAGCCGTGCGCGTGGTCATCCAGCGGGTCTCGGACGCGCGCGTCCTGGTCAACGACGCCGTGGTCGGCGAGATCGGCACCGGCCTGCTCGTGCTCGTGGGCTTCGGCGCGGAGGACAAGGCGGACTTCCCCGACACCCCGGCCTGGCGCAAGATGCTCGACAAGCTCTTCAACCTGCGCATATTCCCGGACGAAAGCAGCAAGCTGAACCTGTCCCTGGCCGACACCCGGGGCGATCTGATGCTCGTCTCCCAGTTCACGCTCTACGCGGACTGCAAGAAGGGGCGGCGGCCCTCGTTCACCGACGCCTGCCACCCCTACATCGCGGAATCCCTGTTCGAGCGGTTCGTCGACGACGCCCGCAAGCTGGCCCCGGCCGGATTCGCCACGGGCCGCTTCGGGGCCGAGATGCACCTGGATTTCACCAACTGGGGGCCGGTAACCATCATCCTTGATTCGGACGAGCTTTAACCGGCTTGCCTCCGGGCCGTCCCTTGCCTACACTGCCGCCATGTCCGTCAAGACCAAGCTCATCGCCGCCCTGACCCTGATCCTGCTGGTCGCCTTCCTGGCCACCAGCCTGATCAACTACTCCTTCACCCGAGCCACGGTCAGGGAAGAGCTGCTCAACTCCGCCCTGCCCTTGACCGGAAAGAACATCTATTCCGAAGTCCACGCGGACATGCTCAGGCCCATCCTGGTCTCCACCTCCATGGCCAACGACGCCTTTCTCAAGAACTGGATCAAGTCCGGGGAGAAGGACCTCGGGGCCATCACCCGCTACCTCTCCGGCCTGCGCGACAAATACGGCTTCCTGACCACCTTCTTCGTCTCGGCCGTCACCGACAACTACTATTACCAGGACGGCATCCTGAAGAAGATCGGCCCGCGCGACCCGCACGACGTGTGGTACTACGCCTTTGTGCGCAAGAGAGTGGAATTCGCCCTGGACGTGGACACCAACCAGGCCGAACAGAATAAGCTGACCATCTTCGTCAACTTTCGGGTGGAGGACGAAAACGGCAGACTTCTGGGCGTGGCCGGGGTGGGCATCAACATCGACCGGGTCACCGGCCTGTTGGAGAAGGCCCGCCACGACTACCACCGCGAGGTCTATCTGGTGGACCGCGACGGCCTGGTCCAGGTCCACCGCGACAAGTCCCGCATCGAACGCTACTACATCACCAAGGCCGGAGGCATCCGCGAGGTGGCACCGGCCATCCTCGTGCCGCGCGACGACTCGCGCAGCTTCCAGTACGACTGGGACGGCGAGCACTACCTTCTCTCCACGCGGTACATCCCGGAGCTGAAGTGGTTCCTGGTCGTGGAGCAGAGCGAATCCTCGGCCCTGGCCTCGGCCCGCAACAACCTCGTGCGCACCGTGGTCATCGGCCTGCTCGCCTCCATCCTGATCATCGTGCTCTGCTCCATCACCATCAACCACTACCAGGGCCGCCTGGAAAAGCTGATCAAGACCGACCCGCTCACCGGGGCGGCCAACCGCCGCGCCCTGGACGAGGCCTTCGGGCAGTTCGCCTACAAGGCGGACCGCTACGGCACGCCGTTCTCGGCGGTCATCATCGACCTGAACAAGTTCAAAACCATCAACGACGAGTACGGCCACCTGGTAGGGGACGACGTGCTCAAGGAAGTGGCCGACACCACACGTAGGATCATCCGCCCGACGGACATTCTGGCCCGCTGGGGCGGCGACGAGTTCCTGATCCTCATGGACGGCGGGGTTGGTGAGGCCAGGGCCCTGACCGAGCGCGTGTCCCGCGCCCTGTCGGACGAGGAAAGGGGCATCCCGATCACTTTCAGCCACGGCCTGACCGGATTCCGGGGGGGTGACACCCTGGAGTCCATGACCCACCGGGCGGACCAGGCCATGTACCGGGCCAAGGCCCGCGAAAGCCGGGACCTGTAGACAAAATCCCAACCGGCCGATAGAAAAGGGAATCATGCAAGCATCCCCGACCAGTTGGCCCAGATTCCGGGGCGCGGCCCCGCGCATCCTGCTGCTCACCAGCCAGTATTTCCTCATCGGCGAGCTTGCGGCCGCCTGCGAACGGCTGAACGTGGATCACCTGCTCCTGGACTTCGGCACCCGGGAGATGGACCTCGACGAGTTCGTGGCCGCCATGACCGAGGCGTTCGAGACCTTCCGCCCGGACTTCGTGCTCACGGTCAACCACCTGGGTGTGGACCGCGAGGGCGTACTTGCCTCCCTGCTGCAAAAATACGACCTGCCCCTGGCCTCCTGGTTCGTGGACAACCCGCATCTCATCCTCGGGGTGTACAAGCACCTGTTCGAACCCCGCACCGCCCTGTTCACCTGGGACCTGGACACCGTGGCCCCGCTTACGGACATGGGGTTCCAAAACGTCTTCTACCTGCCCCTGGGCGCGGACCCGACCCGGCTCGTGCCGCACCGCGCCGAACCCGTGCAGGAGTGGCGCGCGCCCGTCTCGTTCGTGGGCAACTCCATGCTGACCAAGACCCTGATGCGCGCCCGCGCGGCCAATCCGTCCGAGCACCTGTTCCGGGCGGCCATGGAGGTGGCCAAGGCGTTCGCCCTGTCCGACGCCCAGCTGGCCGGGCCGTTCATGGCCGAGCATTTCCCCGAGGTCCGGGCCGCGTACAAGGGGTTTGGCGACCCCGGCCGCGAACTGGCCTTCGAGACCTTCGTCACATGGCAGGCCACCCTGCTCTACCGGCTGGACTGCGTGGCCCGCATCCTGCCCTTTGAGCCGCTCATCGTGGGCGACACCGGCTGGCAGGAGCTGCTCTCGGCGCAAAGCGGCTGGCGCTACCACCCGGAGCTCTCCTATTACGACGACCTGCCCGACTTCTACCCGTTGAGCGACATCAACTTCAACTGCACCAGCCAGCAGATGAAGGGCGCGGTCAACCAGCGGGTCTTCGACGTGCCCTGCTGCAACGCCTTCCTGCTCACGGACCACCGCCGCCAGGTGGAGGACCTGTTCGAGCCCGGCGTCGAGATCGTCTGCTACGCAAGCCCGAACGACATCCCCGCGCTGGTCGAGCGCTACCTGGCCGACCCGGTGGCGCGGGCCAGGGTGGCCGCGGCGGCGCGCAAGCGGGTCCTGGCCGAGCACACCTACGACCACCGCATGGCCCTGCTCATGGAGACCATGCGCAAGACCTTCGGGTAGGGTATGTCCGAAAAACCCATCCTCATACTCCAGATGCAGCGCATGGGGGACCTGATTCTCTCCTTTCCGCTGATGCTCTGGCTGGCCCGCCGCCACCCCGGCCACCCCGTCTTCGTGGCCGCGGAACAGAATTTCTACGAGCCGCTCATGCGCCTCTCCCCGGCCGCCACCTATTTCCCGTGGTCCGGAGCCGCCCACTTGGAGAAGCACGACTACGAGCTGGTCCTGAACCTGTCCATCCAGGAAAAGGCCGCCGTGCTCGCGGGCCGGGTTCGGGCCGAGGCCAAGCTCGGTCCGGTCCAGTCCCCGGACGGCTCCCGGCGGGTGCATGGCGACTGGCAGCTCTACCGGACCTCGCTGGTGCGCAACAACCTGTACAACCGCTTCCACTGGGGCGAACTGAACGGGTTGGACGCCGTGCCGTTCACGGACATCGCGGCCACCCGGTTCTCCCCGCCCCGAACCCTGCCCGGCTCCAACAAGGTGGGGTTGTTCCTCGGGGCCAGTGACGCGGCCAAGCGTCCGACAGCCCCGTTCTGGGCCGGACTGGTGGACGAACTCCACGGGCGCGGCCTGCGCTCGGTGCTCTTCGGCGGTCCGGCGGAAAAGGACCTCGGCGCCGAGGTGGCCCGGCTGGCCAAGGGCCCGGCCCTGAACCTGTGCGGCACCCTGGGCCTGGACGAATTCGGGGCCGTGGGCCAGACGCTGGGGTTGTTCATCACCCCGGACACCGGGCCCATGCACCTGGCGGCCTGGACCGGGCTCAAGTGCCTGAACCTGTCCATGGGCAACGTCAACCCGTGGGAGACCGGCCCCTTCGGCCCCGGCCATTACGTGCTCCGCGCCGACCTGCCCTGCGCCAGGGGGTGCTGGCAGTGCACGCAGGATTCCCTGCTCTGCCACGAGCCGTTCAAGCCGGGCCGGGTGGCCGGGCTGGCCAAACGGCTGGCCAGCGGCGCGGACAGCGACCGGCTGGCCCGTCTGGACCTGCCCGGACTGACCCTGTTCGAGACCGGCCGGTCAGAACGCGGCCTGTATCATATAAGAAGGCTCGACCAAACCGAGCCCGATGCCGAGCGGCTCGCCTCGCGCTTCTGGCAGGCCATGTTCGGCGGACTCTTCGGGCTCTGGGACGACAGCGCCGCCGTCGAGGCGTGGGACGGGCTGACCCGGGGCGCGCCCGAAACGGCCGAAAGCCTGCTCACCCACATCCCGGAGATGGGCCGCCAATTCAAGCACGGCCTGCGCTCCGGCACGGTCCTGGACCCGGCCTTCTGGGCGGACAGTCCGGCCATGGCCCGGCCGTTCACCGGATTCGGGCACATGTACCTGGAAAACGGGGACTATTCCCGCCAGGCATGGGCGCATGTCCTGACCCTGCTGGAACGGCTGGTCAGTACCTTCGGCTGACCCGGCCGGGGGCGAACCGAGCCGGACCGGTCATTTCTTCCCCCTTCTGAACGGACTTAACACCACGATATAAAGTCTTTTTTCCATTGGCACGCCTTTTGATTGTTTTCGTGCCGGAGGAGAAAAGTATGCAAAATATTCCCGGCACCGCCGCAGAAGCAGCTTCCGAAGCCATCAAGTTGGTCAAGCTGGCCACCTCGTCCAAGAACAAGGGGGCCTACCAGTCCGCCCTTGCCGACACCAAGGACGACAAGCGCACCCGGTTCGCCGATCTGTTCAACGAGCACACCGAGCTGGTCGAGGACGAACTGTCCATGGCCCCGGTGACGAGTGAACAACAGATGCTCGACTCCGCACCCGGCATCAAGGAAGAGGAAGAAAAGGAAACGACCACCAACGCCGCCGGGACCAAGGCCTCCAAGGTGGACGCCGAGGAAGAGGCCGAGGAAAAGGACCTGGAAAGCCGCATGACCGCCGAGGACCTGGACAAGGTTCGGGACGACCTCAAGGAATACGGCATGTCCGAGGAAGAGATCGCGGCCATCGAGGACCGGGTCAATTCCGAGGAAGGCATGACCTGGGGCCAGTTCGTCTCCACCGTGGCCAAGAAGATCGCCGACGCCCGGAAGGCCGACATGAGCGACGAGCAGAAGGCCTCCCTGGCCGGATTCTTCGGCAAGCTCGGCTTCAACCGGCAGGAAAGCGACAAGCTCATCGATCAGCTAAAGAAGGGCAACCTCGATCAGGTCATGAAGCAGGTGGAGGGCAAGATAGAGGCCATGCCCGCCGATCAGTGGACCATGTTCACCAAGGACGAGGTCGAGGCCTTCGTCTCCTCCATGGGGCTGTCCAAGGAATTCGTCTCCCAGGTCCAGGAACTCTTTTCGACCAACACCCTGCCCAAGGACATGAAGCAGGCCTTCACCCAAATCCGCCAGGAACTGGCCGGGCTGGACAGGAAGGACCAGAAGCTGGTCAAGGCCGTGGGCAAGGCATTCGCCTCGATCATGGGCGACGCCCACAAGGCCACTGCCGCAGCCCTACAGGTGGACGAGGCCGTGGACCTCAAGCCGCGCGTGGCCGAGGACAAGCCCGACGCCAACATGCGCGAGGAACTGGCCCAGGCCTTCCAGCAGCGCAGGGACGCCCAGTCCGACAACGCGGTCCGCCGCCAGGCCCGTCAGTCCGCGTCCGACAAGGTGGATATCAAGACCGACGCCCCGGCGCAGGACCAGGCCGCGGGCAAGGATGTGGACCCCGAGGCCGAGCACGACCGCAAGTGGGGCAACTTCTTCGACAAGGTCCGCGAGGACGGCTCGCAGGCTAAGGATTCTTCAGCCAAGGTAAAGACTGAGGCCACCGCTTCCACGTCCAAGACCGCCCTCTCCGAGCAGGCCGCGGCGGGCAACGCCAAGACCAGGGCATGGGAAAAAGTTTCCGCCCCCAAGGTCATGAAGCAGGTCGACCAGGCCGTGCTCAAGACCCTGAACAACGGGGCCAAGCAGCTCACCCTGCAACTCACTCCCGAGAACCTGGGCAAGCTGTCCATCGTCCTGTCGGTGCATGGCAAGGAGGTCAGCGCGAACATCCGTGCGGAGAACGCCGACGCCCACAAGATTATCTCGGACAACCTTCATATCATTAAGCAATCTTTGGAATCTCAAGGCCTGAAAGTAGACAAGCTCGACGTCCAGGCAGGCCTCACGGACAACCAGAGCTTCAACAACTGGTTCGGCGAAAGCGAGCACAACCTATCCCGTGAACGGGAGGCCATGATCGCCATGCGCAACCACATGCGCTCCATGCGCTCCCAGGATACGGGCGCGATGGCCCGGGACGTGCAGTCTGTCGGAGAACGGGTAATTACTTCCGATCAGGGCTTGCACCTTATCGCGTAACCGAGGTCTATCATGCCGTATACAGATACCACGGGTTTCTATCTTGGAAGGCAGGAGCAGCGGCTCGCCGCCTCCAACTCTCCGTCCGAACACAAGACCAGCCTGGACAAGGATTCCTTCCTTACCATCCTGGTGGCCCAGCTCACGCACCAGGACCCCCTCAACCCCATGGAGGACACGGACATGACCTCCCAGTTGGCGGAGTTCTCGAGCCTGGAGCAGTTGACCAGCATCAACAGCGGCATCACCACACTGAACAAGACCATGAGCCAGAACGACATCCTCACCGCCGTCGGCTTCATCGGCAAAGAGGTCAAGGCCGAGGGTTACAAGGTCAGTCTGGAGAAGGGCAACGCCTCGACCATCTACTATGGCTTCGGCGAGACCGTTTCCGGCATCATTATGAACATCTACGACAAGGAAGGGGCCATCATCCGCTCCGAGGAACTCGGCAGCAAGGAGGCCGGCACCTACCAGTACACCTGGGACGGCAAGGACGAGAACGGCAATGTGCAGGCCGACGGCCAATACGGCGTGGGCATCCTCGGCATCGACCTGAAAGGCGAC
Source organism: Pseudodesulfovibrio sp. lm2024 (assembly GCF_051175575.1). Lineage (NCBI taxonomy): Bacteria > Pseudomonadati > Thermodesulfobacteriota > Desulfovibrionia > Desulfovibrionales > Desulfovibrionaceae > Pseudodesulfovibrio > Pseudodesulfovibrio sp. lm2024. Next base: position 530,168 of record NZ_CP195092.1, on the reverse strand, counting down.
TACGTCATGGTCCAGACCGAGATCTCCGGCCGGGTCGACGGCGTGGTCACCGAAAACGGCACCCAGTACCTGCGCCTGGAGGACGGTCGGTACGTCAACCTGCTCAACATCAAGGAAGTCGTCGATCCCAACGCGACCCCGAGTTCCGGCAAGCCTCCAAAAGAGGGCGAAGGTGACGGCAAAGGTGACGGCGAAGGCGACGGCGGGAGCGGAGACAACTCCGAGGCGTAGACAGCGAACGATTATTTCACTCGGGGCCGAGGGCGGCCCCGGGCTCTTGGAGAAGAGACTAGGAGGTTATTATGGGTTTAGGAGCATCACTGTATTCGGGTATTACCGGCCTGACGGTGCACTCGGAGCGCATGACGGTCATCGGCAACAACCTGGCCAACGTGAACACCACGGGGTTCAAGGGTGCCATGATGCAGTTCGAGGATCTGGCCAGTTCGGACTTCGCCACAGTCAACGGCGTGGGCCAGGTGGGACGCGGTGTGCGCGTGTCCTCCATCTACTCGAACTGGGGCCAGGGTGCCTACGAGTCGTCCACCGAAGCCACCGACATGGCCATCGCAGGCGAAGGCCTTTTCATGGTTTCCCCGCCGGGCCAGGAAATGAAGTATTACACTCGGGCGGGCAACTTCCGTTTCAACAACGACGGTTATCTGGTCGATCCCCACGGCTACATCCTCCAGGGATGGGAAGTGGAGCACGGCTCCACGTCCGTGACCACGAGCACCTCGAACTCCACGCCGACGGCCAACACCGGGCGAATAATCGGTACGCCGACCGACATCCGCATGGAGAACTTCCAATCCGAGCCCAAAGCGACCACCAACGCGACCATCATCACCAACCTGGATCCCAGGGCCACGGACAAATCGACCAATACGACCAACCCTTATTTCGCCATGTTCAACAACTGGCACGGCGAGGATGAGACGCCCCTGGCCTCCACCCTGTACGGCTACTCGACCACGCTCAAGGTCTTTGATGAAGTTGGCACGGCACACAACCTGACCGTATACTTCGACAAGGTCACCATGAGCAACGCGGGCGGCGACACGGTCTGGGAATTCATGGTCACCTGCCCCCCCAACGAGGACCATCGCATGCTGTCCGGGGCCAACGGCCTCTCGTCCACCATCGGCGAGGGGCAGACCTCGGCCGCGGGCGTGCTCATGATCGGCACCCTGACCTTCAGCGCCGGGCGACTCTCGGGCATGAGCGCCTACACGCTGAAGTCCAACGGCGGCGGCAATGTCAAGGACCTGAACAACTGGGATCTGGCGGACTTCTCCACCGGCGGCTATCCGGTCTGCACCGCCAACTTCCTGGGCAAGTCCAACGCCAGCACGGCCGAGGCGGCCAACGCCACGCCCCTGCAAATCGATTTCGGCATCTCCAACAAGGACCTGTCGAGCAACGGCGGCCCCGCGACCATCGGGTGGAGCAGCGGCATGGGCACCCTGCCCACCACTGCGGCCATGGTCGGCAACAACATCAGCAACACCAACTACCTGGCCAATTTCAAGGATCCCGCCGTCTCGGCCCTGGCCACCCAAGCCGTGGACAACGGCGGCTTCTCCACCCTGTTCCAGAGCCAGAACGGCTATTCCGCAGGCATCCTGCAGAACATCTCGGTCTCCCGCGAGGGCATCATCTCCGGCCACTACTCCAACGGGCAGGTACTCGAACTGTACGCCGTGACCCTGGCCACGTTCACCAACAAGCACGGACTGCGCCGCGAGGGCGGCAACCTGTTCTCCGAGACGCTGGAATCCGGCCCGGCTTTGACCGGCCAGGCGGGCAGCGCAGGCAAGGGCACCGTAGCCAGCAATTCCCTCGAAATGTCCAACGTGGACATGGCCTTGGAGTTCGTCACCATGATCACCACCCAGCGCGGCTTCCAGGCCAACACCAAGGTAATCACCACCGTGGATTCGCTGCTCGGCGAAGTCATCTCGATGAAGCGGTAACCAACAGAGGTCTTAAGTAACCCATACTCATAGACGTCCTTCTCCAAGGCCCCCCGGCCACCCACCAGGGGGCAAAGAAAACCCAGCGGCCCGGCGATGTATTGTTCATCGCCGGGCCGTCCGGCTTATGGAGCAGGCTCGAAAGGGCAAGAGGGGGCCCCGCCACCGACTCCGATCATGCCATGCCCTCGCTGCCACCCTGGGCCTGTAATCTCCCCGGCGATGCCCTCGCGCCAACTCCGGGAGGCTAGGCGCTTTCAACAGTTCCGGCTCAATGATGCCTCTGCCGCCGTGCTACGAGGGGAAATTTTGATGCTGTAGGCTGTCAGCGCATCCGCGTCGGGACTTTTGGCTGTTCGCCTTATATTGTATTTCGCCTTTACGGCGACTTCCTTTTTTGCTGGCGCAGAATAAAGGAAGCAAAAACTGCGCTGCGGTGCGAAGACGGCGGCAGCGGCCCTGATATAAATGTATTGGGCCGTGGCGTTTAGCCCGGCAAAAGGCTCGGTAGGTGCGCCTTGGTGCGGCAATAGAGCGTATCGGACGCCCCGCGTAACCGACAGCGGCTCTCTCGGTTACGCGCCAAGGCCCCCCCTGCGCCCCACCACGCCTCTTACCTTCACCCAAACCAGCCCTTGAACGGGGGGTTAGAAGCTGACCGCGAGGGGCGGCGGCTTTTCGAATCGGTGCGAGCGCAGCGAGCCTCGATTCGGGAGCCGACCCAAGCGGATCAGCTTCTTGCCTCCCGTTCTCCGGGCGGCCGCCCCACCCCACAAGCCCTTTTTTTTCGTCTATTTTTTTGGGCCAGCAAAAAAATGGACCCCGCCGGGAGGGCATGGAGCATTGTGCAGGCTTCAGCCTGCACAGCGGCTCTCGGAGGCTGAAGGGGTGCAACCCCCTTCACCGGCTTTCGCGGCGCAGCCGCGCCTCTTTCCGTCGATCGCCGCCGCCCAGGCGGCTTTCCTTATCTTCTTAAGGCACCGTCGACCCCCCTTCGGCTACCCCTTCCCCACCCGGCAAATATTGACAAAGCATTGACGGGCGGGGGTTTGCGGGCCTTTTGGGAAGGGGAAAAATTGGCCTTTCTAGACTTTTTTTAGATACTTATATTCTTAATATTACTTGATAAAGTTAAGTTGGCACACATGATGCTTAATCTTGGCAAAATGGATTTGATAATCGAACAAGGAGGGTTCTGATGTCTTTAGTCATTAACCACAACCTCATGGCCATGAACGCCCAGAGAAACCTGTCCGGCCACTACAACCGGCTCGGCGTCTCCACCCGGCGTTTGTCTTCCGGCCTGCGTGTCGGCACCGCCGCGGACGACGCGGCCGGTCTGGCGATTCGCGAGCTCATGCGTTCGGAAATCAGCTCCCTGCATCAGGGCATCCGCAACGCATCCGACGCGATCTCGCTGATCCAGACCGCGGACGGCGCACTGCAGGTGATCGACGAAAAGCTCATTCGTCTGAAGGAGCTGGCCATGCAGGCGTCCACGGGCACCTACAACTCCGACCAGCGGATGATCATCGACTCCGAATACCAGGCAATGTGTTCGGAGATCACCCGTATCGCCCACGCGACGGACTTCAACGGAATTTACCTGCTCAACGGCAACCTGTCCGGCGACCCCGGTGTCGACCACGACGGTACGGGCCTCCAGGCCACCGGCCCGCTGAAGATCCACTTCGGCACCGGTAACGACTCGGCCGAGGACTACTACTACGTGGCCATCCAGGGTTCCACCTCTTCCGCCTTCGGCCTCGGCCACCTGGCCGCGCTGAAGAACGGCGCCACCTGGGAAGCCCAGAACGCCGGCAAGTCCATCTCCACCCAGGCCATGGCCCAGGCGGCCATGGATGCGATCAACAAGGCGATCATCTCCAAGGACAAGATCCGCGCCAACCTCGGTTCCATGCAGAACCGGCTGGAAAACACCATCACCAACCTGGAAATCCAGGCCGAGAACCTGCAGGCCGCCGAGTCCCGCATTTCCGACGTCGACGTGGCGCAGGAAATGACCGAGTTCGTGCGCAACCAGATTCTCACCCAGTCCGCTGTCGCCATGCTGGCGCAGGCCAACTCCCTGCCGAGGATGGCCATGCAGCTCATCGGCGGCTAGCCGTAACCGGCCAGACGCGACTGAAGACGATCGGAACCGGCCCTGCGGGAATATCCCGCAGGGCTTGGTCTCCGGTCGTTTTGGCCGAAATGTATCGGGAATCTATTCCTCTTCGAGGAACTCGAGGCCCATGCGCGCGGCCTCCTGTTCGGCCCGCTTCACGCTGGAGCCGACGCCGCGAAACCGTTCGCCGCGCGGCAGGGTGACGTCCACCTCGAACAACTTCTCGTGCTCCGGGCCGCTGGTCCCGGAAAGCATGTACACCGGCCTGTCGCGGAACAAATCCTGGGCCACTTCCTGCAACCGGCTCTTGTAGTCCTTGGTCTCGGGCAGCTTGGCCCGGGCGGGCCACTCGTCCTCGAAAACATCCAGAATGGTCCTGCGGGCGGCCTCGAAACCGCCGTCCAGAAAGACCGCGCCGAGCAAGGCCTCGAAGGCGTCGGCCAACAACGCGTCGCGCTCCCGGCCGCCCTGCAGCTCCTCGCCCCTGCCCAGCCGGATGTACTGGTCCAGCTTGAGCCCCCGGGCCAAGCCCGCCAGGGACTGCTCCTTGACCAGCTGGGAACGGATGCGCGTGAGCTGGCCCTCGTGGGCCGACGGATACCGCCTGAATCCCTCCTCGGAAATGCACAACTCCAGTACGGCGTCCCCCAGAAATTCCAACCGCTCGTTGTCCTCGATGCCGCTCTGTTCGTTGGCGAACGAGGAGTGGGTCAGAGCCGTCTCCAGGAACTTGACTTGGGCAAACCTATGGTGGATACAATCCTGAAGCTCAGCGGTATCCATTCAACCCCCTTATTTATGCAATCAGACGCCCAACTACGCGAACTTTTCAACCCCAAATCCATCGCCGTCGTCGGCGCGTCCCGGAGCCCGCTCAAGCTCGGGCATCTCATCCTGTCGAATTTGATCTCGGCAGGGTACAGGGGGACAATCTTTCCCGTCAATCCCGCGGGCGGAGAAATTCTCGGCCTGACCGCCTACCCGTCCACCGCCGACCTGCCGCGCCCGCCGGACCTCGGCATCATCGTCCTGCCGCGCGAAAAGGTTCTCCAGGCCATGCGCGACCTGGCCGATGCCAAGGTCGACGCCATCTGCGTCATCACCGCCGGATTCCGCGAGACCGGGCGCGACGGCTTCGACCTGGAAATGGAGATGGCCGACCTGGCCCGGCGCAGGGACATCACCCTGCTCGGCCCCAACACGCTGGGGCTGTTCAACACGGCCATCAGCCTGAACGCCTCCATCGCGCAGACCATGCCCGCCAAGGGGTCCATCTCCTTCTTCTCCCAGAGCGGGGCCCTGTGCTCGGCCATCCTGGACTGGGCCGAGGGCGAATCCATCGGCTTCTCCAAGTTCGTCTCCCTGGGCAACAAGGCGGGCGTGTCCGAGGCGGACGTGATCGAGGCGCTGGGCGACGACCCGGACACCAAGGTCATCATCGGCTACCTGGAATCCGTGGACGACGGCCGCAAGTTCCTGACCCGGGCCCGGGCCGTGACCGAAAAGAAGCCGGTCATCATGATCAAGGCGGGCACCACCCCGGCCGGCGCGCGGGCCACGTCCAGCCACACCGGCTCCCTGGCCGGCAGCGTGGAGGCCGGACTGGCCGCGTTCAAGCAGGCGGGCATCATCCGGGTGGAAAGCCTGGAGACCCTGTTCGACCTGGCGCGCGCCTTTGCCGAGCAGCCCCTGCCCAAGGGGCCGAACCTGACCGTGGTGACCAACTCCGGCGGACCCGGCATCCTGGCCGCCGACGCCTGCGAGGCCGCCGGGCTCAACCTGGCCCGCCCCTCCCAGGCCGCCCTGGAGCGGCTGACCGAATCCCTGCCGCCTTTCGCCGCCATCTACAACCCCATCGACATCATCGGGGACGCCAAGGCCGAACGATACCGGGCCACGCTTGAAGCCGTGGCCGAAGACGAGACCACCCACGCCATCCTGGTCCTGCTCACGCCCACGGCCTCGGCCGAGATCACCGAGACCGCCCAGGCGATCATCGACATTTCCAAGACCTGCGACAAACCGGTCTTCGCCTCGTTCATGGGCGACGAACGCATCGGACCGGGCCGCGACATGCTCCTGAGCGCGGGCATCCCCTGCTACGCCTACCCGGAACCGGCGATCACGGCCATCTCGGCCATGCTCGCCCACTACCGCTGGAAGAACCGGCCCTACCCGGTGGAGGTCTGCTTCCGCCGCGACAAGGGCCGGGCCGAGCGGACCATAGAGGCCGCCCTGGCCGCGGGCGTGGCCGAGCTGCCTTTCAACGACGCCATGGACATCGCCGCGTCCTACGAACTGCCCGTGCCCGAGACCCGGCTGGTGCGCACCTCGGACCAGGCCGTGCGCGCGGCCAAGAAGATGGGCTACCCCGTGGCCCTCAAGATCGAATCGCCCCACCTCTCGAGCCGGGGCGAGGTCGACGGCGTGGCCCTGGACCTGCACACCCCGCGCGAGGTCCGCGACGCCTGGCTCGACATCACCACCCGGGCCCAGCGCAAGCGCCCGGACATCTACATCGCGGGCTGCCTGGTCCAGACCATGGGCCCGGTCAAGGCCCGCGAGGTCGTGGTCCGGTTCACCCAGGACCCGCAGTTCGGCCCGCTCATATCCTTCTGCCTGGCCGGGCCGTCCGCCGAGATCCTCGGCGACGTCAGCTACCGGCTGGCCCCGCTCGCCCTGCACGACGTCCAGGACATCGTCCGCGAGATCAAGTCGTTCCCCCTGCTGCGCGGGGTGCGCGGCGAGGAGCCGGTCAACCTGGCGGCCATCGAGGACATCCTGCTGTCCATGTCCCAGATGGCCACGGACTTCCCCGAGATCCGCGAGGCCGAACTCAACCCCATCCTGGTGGATGCGCAAGGGGCGTTCGTGGCCGACCTGCGCGTGACCGTCGGACCCATTTGACGCTTGGACATTTTCTGCGGTCTCATATACTAACAAAAGACGGGGCGCTGCGGTTCCCGCCCCTTTCACATTCAGGAGGACATTAGGCATGGCTGGACTCTACATAGGCTCTACCACCGGGTATTCAGGCAAGAACATGATCGTCATGGGCATGGGCCTGCGCCTGCAAAAAGACGGGTACAACGTGGGCTACATGAAACCCGTCGGGGCCATGCCCATGGAGATCGACGGCAAGCTCGGCGACGAGGACGCCGCCTTTGTCCAGGACGTGCTCGGACTGAACGAAGACCCGGCCATGGTCACCCCCGTGGTCGTCACCCAGGATTTCAAGGTCAAGGCGTTCACCGGCAAGATGGACGGCCTGCTGGACAGCATCGTCGAAGGCTACGAAACCGTGTCCAAGGACAAGGACGTCACCCTGGTGGCCGGGTCCGGGTCCATGTACTCCGGCAAGTACTGCGACACCGACGCCATCTCCGTGGTCCGCAGGCTCGGCATCAAGACCGTGATCATCGACCGCTTCCAGAAGGAACTCAAATACGACTACCTCATGGCCATGAAGGAGACGCTCGGCGACCTCATGACCGGCGTCATCCTCAACGACGTGCCCCCGAATTTCATGGATGAGATCACCCAGCTCCTGGGCCCGGCCCTGGAGGCCAAGGGCGTCAAGATCCTCGGCGTCATCCCGCGCGACCCGCTCATGGGCGCCATCAAGGTCGGCGACCTGGCCGACCGCCTGGGCGGCAAGATCATCTCCGCCCACAACAAGTCCGAACGCGTGGTCGAGTCCTTCCTCATCGGCACCATGCAGGTCGAAAACTTCATGACCCACTTCCGCAAGAAGAAGAACTCCGCCATCATCGTGGGCGGCGACCGGTCCGACGTGCAGCTCGTGGCGCTCGAAGGCGACTGCCCCTGCCTCATCCTGACCGGCAACCTCTACCCCAACGACATCATCCTGACCCGCTCCGAGGTCCTGGAAACGCCCATCATCATGGTCCGCGAAGATACCTTCACGGTCGCCAAAAAGATGGATGACATCCTCTCCCGACACAAACTGCGCGACGCCATCAAAATCAAACAGGGCGCCGAACTCGTGTCCAACAACATCGACTTCGAATACCTCAAAAAAGAACTCGGCCTGAAATAACCGGGTTGTCCGAGACAAAGTTAAAAGGGTGGGCCGCTGAAGCGGCCCACCCTTTTTTGTTGCTTCCCCCGGACCCCCATCCCCTCCTTTTCCCAAACTTTTTGGTGCCGCTTCGCGGATGGTGGGAGCACCGGGGATCGACTCTCTTCACGCCCCGGTCCAAAACGCCGTCCTCTCATTTGTTCATAACCCTCGCCCTGCCTGGCGGCGCGAACCCTTCGGGGCACCACACAGCCGCATCCCGCCAAGCCGACCGCGCCGCACTCCTCCTCCCCGCTCCCATCCCTCGCCGAAGGCGACACAGGGATTCCAAAGGGGGCCCGCCCCTTTGGCCGCCGGAGGCGAAGTCACCCGACCCCGCCGCGCAGCGGCCTCCATCTCTCCCATCTCCCCTATTCCCCTCATCTCCCGGCCTCTCCCCGCTGTTGCCGAACAGAGGCCCCATGGGGTAAAACGGCACTCACGGAATCGGTCCGCATTGAGGAAAGGGTATCCCGGCAAGAGGCGTAAACACTCCGTTTTCCTTTTGCCGAAACCGACGGGGACGGGCGGGATCGGGCGCGGATTGCGCCGGACGGGCCTTTCCCCGGATTACGTAAAAGAGAGAGTTTTGATGTTTCAGAATGTAAGAGCGCAGGCACGCTGCGCATTGGGCCTGGCCCTGTGTCTGCTTCTTGTGGCGGGCACGGCCATGGCGGGCGAGAGCGGCGCGCTGACCCCGGAGCAGATGGCCCGGGCCTTCGGCAAGGTCGTTTTCCTGAGCCATGTGAACACCACGGACATGCCCATCTTCCCCGGCGACCCGGAGCCGGTGCTCGACCCCGCGTTCACGGTGGAGAAGGACGGCTTCTTCCTGCTGTCCGTGACCATGGGCGAGCATTCCGGCACCCATTGGGGCGCGCCCGCGCATTTCAATGCCGACGAGAAAACCGCGGACAAACTGCCCGCCTCGTCCTTCGTCTATCCCGCCGTGGTCATCGACGTCCGCGACAAGGCGGCCAAGAACCCGGACTACGCCCTGAGCCTCGCGGACGTGCAGGCCTATGAGAAGGCCAACGGCCGGATTCCGGACCACGCCATGGTCATCGCCTACACGGGCTGGGACAAGCGTTGGGACGATCCCAAGGCCTTTTTCAACGAAGACAAGGACAGCGTCATGCACTACCCCGGCATCGGCATCGACGCCACGCAGTGGCTGATCGACAACCGCGCCCTGGGCGGCCTGGGCATCGACACCCACGGCGTGGACCCGGGTTCCGACGAATCCTACGCCACCAACACGGCCCTGCTGAAGGGCGACCGCATCCACCTGGAGAACCTAGCCGGGCTGGGACAGCTGCCCGCCAAGGGCGCGTGGATCGTGGTCGGCGGCGTGCGCAACCTCAACGGGTCGGGCTCCCCGGCAACGGTCCTCGGCTTCCTGCCCTAGGGCTGGCCGCATTCACGGCCGTACAACGAACACTCTTCGATCCGACCGGTTCATGATCGGCCCCGGTTCCCGGAACTCCACCGGGAACCGGGGCCTTTTCGTTGCGCCGGGTGAAATGGATATTATCAATGCCGACCGCTACCGCCGCCCGAGCCAGACACCGGCCCCGACCACGCAGCAGGCGGCCAGCTGCGCGCCGGTCAGGGTCTCGCCGAGCAGCAGCCAGCCCGCGACCAGGGCCACGGGCGGCACCATGTTGATGGACAGGGCGGCGCGTCCGGCGGGCATGCAGGTCATGGCCATGTTGTACAGGCCGAACGCCCCGAGGGTGACGAACAGGCCGAGATAGATCACGGCCAGCCAGGCGGTGCGAGGGACGTCGGCCAGGGGGCCGGACAGGCCCATAATGCCCCCAGGCAGGAAGAAGAGCGCCCCGGCCACGCATTGCAGACCGGTCAGCCACCAGGTGGAATAGCGGGCACAGAGCCGTTTCATGACCACCATGTAGACGGCGGCACAGACCATGGCTCCCACTTCGAGGAGATTGCCCAGAAACGGATCGGGCGCTGCCGCGTCCGGAGCCCCGGCCATGGACAGCCAGACCACCCCGGCCATGGACACGGCCAGGCCGAGCATGGCGGTGCGGGTCATGGGTTCGCCGAGGATGGCCCAGGCCCCGGCGGCCACGAAGAGCGGCACCAGGGAGGAGACCATGCCCGCCTGGGACGAGGTGGTCAGGTTCACGGCATTGCTTTCGAGCAGAAAGTAGAGGCACGGCTGCATCAGGCAGAGCAGCGCGAGGATCTTCCAGTCGCCCGGCCGGTAGTCGGGCCGGGGGATGCGCCGCATAAAAAAAGGCACGGCCAGGGCGGCCAGGGTCATGCGCAGCCAGACCAGGACCTGCGGACTGAATCCGGTCAGGGCGGTCTTGGTGGCCATGAAGGAGGTGCCCCAGAGGAGCACGGCGGCGGCCAGGCAGGCCGGGGCGAGCCAGGCGGCGGGCCGCGCCAGAACGGCGGTGTTTTCGGACATGGTGTTCTCCTGAGTGTTTGGGAGAACACCATGCCGGGACGGGCGGGACGGGTATTGTAGGAAATTGCGGCCCCGGACGCCCCTGCCCGATGCCCTTATTCGCCCTTGCCGAGCATGGAGCGGAACACGAAGCCGAGGTTCTTGGGGTTCTCGCCCACCCGGCGGATGGAATAGGGCCACCAGTCGCGGCCAAACGGCAGGTAGAGGCGCACGGACACCCCCTGGTCGGCCAGTTTGCGCTGATAGGCCGTGCGCACGCCCAGGAGCATCTCCACCTCCCACTGGTCGCGTCGCCAGCCGTTGGCCGCGGCCACGTGCTCGGCAAAGGCGACCATGTTGTGATCGTGGGTGCCGAAGACCGGGTACACGCCCCGCTCGCGGGCCTCGGGGGACAGCAGAGTGACGATGGCCTTGCGGTAGGCCTCGTCCCGGTCGCGCCGTCCGGTCACGGCCTTCTTGCCGGATTCGGCGAACGCCCCCTTGACCAGCCGGACCATGGCCCCGTCCGCCACCAACCGGGCCAGATCGCCGGGCGTGCGGTGCAGGTAGGCCTGGATGGTCACGGCCACGGGCAGGTTCTCGCCGCGCAGATGATGGTAGAGATCCAGGGTCGGCTGGGTGACCGAGGAGTCCTCCATGTCGAGCATGAGCACGTCGCGTCCGGCCCCGGCGCTGTCCGCCACCTCGCGGGCCAGGGCGGTGACGTTCCCGCGGCACGCCTCCCAGGAGATCATCGCCCCCACTTGGGTGGGGTCCACGGACAGGTGCACGTCCAGGCCGGACCGGCCCAGCCCTTGCGCCACCTCGGCCAGGGCAAGGCGGGTGGTCTCGATCTCCTGCGGGTCGGCCACGTATTCGCCGAGGTAGAACAGGGAGGCGGACAGATTCTGTTCGCGCAGGGTTCGGGCGCGCTCCAGCCCCTCGGCCCCGTCGCGGCCGCCCACAAAACGGCGGGCGAACCGGCTCATATATCGGGATTCCTGCATCCGGCGGGTCATGGATTCGCTCCGGGCCAGGCCGATCATCATCTTTTGCCACAACAGCATGGTTCTTCTCCTTTGGTTGAGGAGAGGGAACCTAGCCGGGGCCGGGGGAAGCGTATTGTACGAAATTGCGGCCCGGATCAGGAACGGCCGGAATCCCGGTACTGACCGGGCGTGGCCCCGGTGTACTGGCGGAACACGCGGGTGAAGTGGGACTGGTCGGTGAAGCCGGTCTCGAGCGCGGCCTGGCTGACGGGCATGCCCTGGGCCAGGAGCCGCTTGCCCAGGTCCACGCGCAGCTGGTTCTGGTAGGCGTGGGGCGGCAGGCCTGTGGCGGCCTGGAACACGCGCAGCAGGTGGTAGCGGCTGAGTCCGGCGGCCTCGGCCAGCTCGTCCAGGGAGACCTTTTCGGTGAGGTGGTCCGTGAGGTAGGCGCGCACCGCCTTGACCGCGTCGCGCCCGCCGGAGCGGACCTCCTGCGCCGGGCCGGGCTCGCCGTGCCGGGTGATGGCCTCGGCCAGTCCCTGGATGAGCAGGGACTCCCGCTCAAGGCGGTCCGCCTCGTCGGCGATGGCCTGTTGCAGCCCGCGCAGCCGCTCCACCAGCCTGGGGTCGTCGATCACGGGATCGGGGAAGCGCGGGGGCCGGGCGTCCGGTCCGAAGAGTTCGCGGGCCACGGCCAGGAGCCACGCCGGGTCGATGTAGAACATGGTGTAGGCCATGTTCGAGTCCGGGTCCGGGTTGCAGGCGTGGGCCAGGTGCGGGCCGATGAACACGATCCGGCCCGTGGTGGCGATGTGCGCGGTCCCTTCGAGGTCGAAGGTGGTCCTGCCCTGCTCGATGAAGCCGATGGAAAAGGCGTCGTGGACGTGCGTGCGGAAGGCCTCCTCGTTGTAGGAGGACCGGCGCACCTCCACGCCCGGCAGGTCGGGGTCGCGCCAGAAGCGCACTTCCGCATTGGTCGGCGTCTTTCCCATGGTCCATACGTACAGGCCCCGGCGCGGGGCCGTCAACCGGCTTGGCCCCGGCCCGGAAAACCCGTCGGGAAAGGGGTGTATCTCCGCAGGGTAAACGGGTACAGTCGGGCCATGAGCAAAACGGCCATCGACAGGACCGACCTGACTACGCGGCCCATCTCCGAGGTGATCCGGCAGGTGGCCGTGCCCTCGAGCGTGGGCTTCTTCTTCAATACCATGTTCAACGTGGTGGACACCTGGTGGGCCGGGCGCATCGACACCCACGCCCAGGCCGCCCTGGCCCTGTCCCTGCCCGTGTACTTCATCATCACCGCCCTGGCGGGCGGCATCGGCACCGGCTCCACCGCGCTGATGGGCTCGGCGCTGGGCGCGCGCGACCGGGACAAGGCCGCGCTGGTGGCCGTGCAGATGCTCGGCTTCGGCCTGCTCGCGTCCGTGGCCCTGGCCGCGTTCGGTCTGGCCTTTTCACCCGCCATCTTCGGCTGGCTCGGGGCGCGCGGCGACTACCTCTCCATCTGCCTGAGCTACATGAACCCGATCTTCGCCTGCAACGTGGTGACCATGTCGCTGTTTCTGTTCAACGCCATCCTGCAGTCCCAGGGCGACACCAGGAGCATGCGCAACACGCTCATCCTCATGGCCTCGCTGAACGTGGTCCTGGACCCATGGTTCATCTACGGCGGGTTCGGCCTGCCCGCCATGGGGCTTGCGGGCGTGGCCTGGGCCACCGTGATCCTCCAGGGCATCGGCGGGGTCTATCTGCTGTTCAAGACCCGGCGCACCGGGCTGCTCAAGACTGACAAGGGGCGCAACTTCATCCCCCGGCTGAAGATGTACGGCGAGATCGCCCACCAGGGATTCCCGGCCGCGCTCAACTCCATGACCATCGCCCTGGGGTTCTTCGTCATCTTCCGCTACGTGTCCGGGTTCGGGCCCGAGGCCTCGGCCGCCTACGGCATCGCCACGCGCATCGACCAGGTGGTGCTCATGCCGACCATCGGCCTGAGCGTGGCCGCCCTGACCATCACGGCCCAGAACTTCGGCGCGGGCCGCATCGACCGCATCCGCGAGAACTACCGCAAGAACCTGCTCTACGGCGCATACCTGCTCATCCCGCTGTCCGTGCCCATCCTCATCTTCGCCGGGCCGCTCATGCGCATCTTCACCCAGGACCCGGCGGTCATCGCCGTGGGCGCGGGCTACCTGCACATCGACGCCTTCACCCTGTACGGCTATGTGGCCATCTTCGTGCCCACCTCGGTCCTGCAGGGCATGAAGCGCCCCATGTTCGCCATCTGGCTCGGCCTGGCCCGCCAGGTGGTCGCCCCGTTCATCCTGTTCACGCTCTTCACCCAGGTCCTCGGCCACCCCATCACCGCCCTGTGGCTGTCCATCTTCGCCATCGTCTGGACCAGCGCCGCCGTGGCCCTGTGGTTCGCCAACAGGACCATCCGCAAGGTGGAGGCGGCTGGCTGACCCCGCGCGATCCGATCAGTTCTCGACCGCCAGGGTCACGCCCAGCGCGACGAGGCAGCCGCCCACCGTCCTTTCCACGGCCTTGCGCCAATGGTTGAAGACCCGCAGGGCCGCCGGGTGGGTCAGGACCAGGACCACGAAGGCGAACCAGGCCAGGTGGGTCAGGACGATGTACGCGCCAATGCCGACCTGGGCGGCCAGGGGCGTATCCGGCGCGACCACCTGGGTGAACAGTGCGATGAAGAAGAGCACGGTCTTGGGATTCAGGACGTTGCACAGGAAGCCGTTGCGAAACCCCTGCCGGAGATCGGCGCGGGCGGCGGTGACGGGAGGTTGCTCGCGACCGGGCTCACCTTTACTCGACAGTAAGGCGGAGCACCCCAGCCAGACGAGATAGGCGGCCCCGGCGTACTTGACGGCTGTCAGCAGCCAGGCGTAGCGGGCCACGAGCCAGCCCAGCCCGAACAGGGTGTAGGTCACGTGGACCACCACCCCGCAGGCTATGCCCAGCGCGGTGGCCAGCCCCGGCCCCCGGCCCGAGCGCAGGGTGTTGCGCAGGATGACGGCAAAGTCCGGCCCCGGACTGATCACGGCCAGCAAGGTGACCCCGGCCACGACGAGCAAATTCGTTTCAATAGTAAAATTCACGATTATCCTCCGAAGTTGATCTTGTTTACTCCAACTATAAAAGAGGATATGAAATGCACAATCGATTAATTTGCAGATAGTCGGTGAATTAAACTCACGGAAAGCCCATGCCCAACCTCCCTCCCCTGACCCCGCTGGCCAGTTTCCTGGCCGCCGCGCACCACGGCAGTTTCACGCGGGCCGCGCAGGAGCTGCACGTGACCCACGGCGCGGTCAGCCGGGCCGTGAAACAGTTGGAGGATTATTTCGGGTTCGAGCTGTTCGAGCGGCGTAACCGGGGCATTCACCTGACAGACCGGGGCCGAACCTTCGCCGCGCAGGTGGAGACCCTGTTCGCCGGGCTGGGGCGCGCCTGCGAGGAGCTCAAGGCCGAGCCCTCGGCTCCGAGGCTGTCCGTATCCTGCGAGCCCACCCTGGCCATGCGCTGGCTCATGCCCAGGCTCGACGACTTCCACCGGGCGTTCCCGGGCACCGAGGTCCTGCTGTCCACGGCGGGCGGCCCCATCGACCTGTCCGAACAGGGCGTGGACCTGGCCATCCGGCGCTCGGACTTCGCCTGGCCCGGCCGCTACCACCACCAGTCGCTCGGTCGGGAGCCCATCGGCCCGGTATGCAGCCCGGCCTACTGGGCGGCCCACGAACACACCCCCAAACGGCTCCTGCACACCCGCACCCGCCCCACGGCCTGGACCGACTGGAAAGGACTTTCCGGCCAGACCCCAGACACCGACGCCGAACAATCCTTCGACCACTTCTACTTCAGCCTCCAGGCCGCCACCGCCGGGCTCGGCCTGGCCATCGGCCCCTTGCCCATGGTCCGGGACGCCCTCGCCCAGAACCTCCTCGTCGCCCCCTACGGCTTCACCACAACCCCCATCGACTACGTCGTCATCACCCGTCGCTCCCCAACCCCCGACTCCCCCGCCCAGTCTTTCATCACCTGGCTGACCCAAGCCCTCGACCTCTCCCAATCCTAACCCAACAGCCCATCCGCAGCGCACAACAACAGCCATCCCCTTCGGGAGCGATTCGGGTGCCTTAGGCACCCGACAGCGGCTCTGTCCACCGAGTCCGCACGCAGCGAGGCTTTCGAGAGTGGGTCAGATGTGCATTTTTAAGTGAATTGTAGGCGAGTCTTCGAACCGTACAAGATCTTATGCCTCAGGTACAGACCCGGGGGGCTTTCACCGCAGTGTAGCCGTCTACATGAGGATGAAAGCCCCCGGAAAAAATGTGCGGATGCCCCGCTCTCGGAAGCCGCCGTACAAAGCCCCCGTAGAGTTGACACCAGGGATGACTTCCGGCTATGGTGCTCGACTCCACGGCGGGCCAGTAGCTCAGTTGGCAGAGCCACCGGCTCATAACCGGTCGGTCCCAGGTTCGAATCCTGGCTGGCCCACCAACGAGTAAACGGACGCGGCGTTCCGGAAAAACCGTCCGGACTTCCGTTCCGGCAACGGACCCATGTAAGCCCGCCCGCGAGGAATCGAAATGACCAAAGTGGCCGATGTCTCCGAAGAACGCCTGCGGGAGTTGCACAGCGGCACCGTGGAATCCGGAAATTTGGCCGAAGGGTTGGCTATCGATTTTCATGAGTTGGCCAGGCAAAGCCTGCCCAGACTCACCACTGGTTCATTGAACGCCCTCCGGGACGGCGCCGCGCTCGGCATCACCAAGAGGATGGCCCTGGCCGGAACCGTGTGTCTGCGCGACTACGGCATGGCCGGGCTCGACACCCTCCGGTCGCACCCCTCCGACACGGTACGCGGGTTCGCCTGCTACATGATAGGGGCCCAGCCGGATACCCCGCTGGCCGATCGTCTCGAGCGGATCAGGCCCCTTGCGGGCGATACGCATTTCGGTGTACGGGAGTGGGCATGGCTGGGCATCCGCAGCCACATTGCGGCGGCCATTGATGAGGCCGTGGCCCTGTTGGCCCCGTGGAGCGCGGAGGCTTCGGCCAACCTGCGGCGCTTCGCCTCCGAGGCGACCAGACCGCGTGGCGTGTGGAGCCCGTATATCAAGCGGTTGAGAGAGCATCCCGAGATCGGGTTGCCCATCCTCGCTCCGCTCAAGGCTGACGCCGCGAAGTATGTCCGGGATTCGGTGGGCAACTGGCTCAACGACGCGGCCAAGGACAAGCCGCAATGGGTGCTCGCCACCCTGGAACAATGGCGGCTGGCCCCGGACGGCCCGGTCCACCCCGGGGTGGTCAAGGCGGCCACCCGGTCCATCAAGTAGGCGGTTGGCCCCCGCCGGATAAACGGATTTTCGACGCAATCCGCAAACGACCTGCGAACGGGTATTGAGCGCACCAGCAGCGCCCCCTGGAACGGGAGACGTGATTGAGACAAGCAATAGCTGAAAGACAGTTTGACGCATATTTCCTGAAATCCCCCATCAAGGCCGCAGGCCGGGTGATCGAAGAGGACAAGAGATGCTCCCGAGGGGGAAACCCTACGGGAGCATCCTCATTATGGGATATGGTCGTAAGCATATGAAAATTAAAGATATTTTGTCCATTTTAAACAATCTCGCTCCGGAGGCGAACCAGAGTTCCTGGGACAATTCCGGCGTGCAGGTGGCCGGGTCCGTGGCCGAAACGGACAAGGTGGCCGTGACTCTGGAGCCCACCCCGGCGGCGGTTTCCCGCTGCATCGAGTGGGGCGCGGGCGCGGTGATCACGCACCATCCGCTGTACATGAAGCCCAAGGCCCCGAGCGCGGAAGGGATGTACCTGGACGTGCTCCGGTCGGTGATCCCGACCGGGAGCTGGCTGTACGCGGCCCACACCTCCCTGGACACCCGGCCGAACGGCCCGGCCTTCTGGCTGGGCGAGGCGCTTGAGCTGACCGGCAGGCGGCTGCTCGAAGTGGAGAACGGCCGCGCCCCGGTGGAGGCGTCGTTCTACTGCGAGGAGCCGATCACCCGCGAGGCGGCCGACATCTGGGCCGACCACGACGGGGTGCACTCGGTGGCCCAGAGCCGCACCGGCGAGGTCCGGGTGGTCTGCGACGAGCCCAAATGGCGCGGACTGGCGGACAAGATCGAATTTTCCCTGGGCAAGCGGCCCCTGTTCTACCTGCGCTCCCTGACCGCGCCGGTGAGCGAGGTCGGCTTCGGCGAGGTGGGCGAACTGCCCGAGGGAATGCCCTTTGAAGCGTTCATGGACCGGCTGGCCGGGCTGATTGACCGCGACGCGTTGATGGTCGCCGGGCCCAGGCCCGAGCGCGTGCGCACCGTGGCCTATTGCGGCGGATCGGGCACGTCCCTGATCGAGCGAGCGGCCAGGGCCGGGGCGGACGTGTTCGTCACCGGCGACATGAAGTACCACCCGGCCGTGGAGACCCCGGTCTGCGTGGTGGACGTGGGCCATTTCTCCCTGGAAGAGGAGATGATGCGCCGCTTCGCCGAGGAGCTCGGTCAGGCCATGCCCGGCGCGGAGGTCCGTTTCCTCCCGGGCCAGGACCCCTTTTCGGTATACAGCAAGTAGCGGATACACTTTTTGATTTCAAATAGATAGTGAGGTTAACCCATGTATCAGAAACAGATTGAACAGTTGATCGTCCTGCAGGAAGTGGACGACGAGATCCTCGAGCTGACCCAGGAGATCGAGCAGGCTCCCCAGGAGCTGGCCGACCTCGAGAACCAGCTCGGCGAATTCGAAGAGCGCCGCGGCCAGATCGACGAGAAGATGAGCATCCTCAACGAACAGAAGAAAAAGCTGTCCGTGGAGATCGAGGAGGATGCGGGCAAGATCAAGAAGTCCAAGAACAAGCTGATGCTCGTGGGCAACACCAAGGAATATCACGCCATGATGCGCGAGATGGATTCCCTGGAAAAGCTCAACCGCATGCGCGACGACGAGCAGGAGGCCGTGCGCGAGGAGCTGGTCCGCCAGGACGAGGCCACCCAGGCCCTGGACGAGGAGATGGGCGGGGTCAAGGAGCAGTACGACGCGCTCAAGACCACCCTGGACGAACGTCTGGACAAGGCCAACAAGAAGCTCGACACCCTGAACCGCAAGCGCAAGAAGGCCTGCAAGGCCGTTCCGCCGCCGATCCTGGGCCGCTACGAATTCATCCGCGAGCGCATGGAGCACCCGGTCATCGTGCCGGTGTCCGAAGGCGTGTGCTCGGGCTGCAACATCATGATCCCGCCGCAGGCGTACAACGACCTGCAGAAGGGCCAGCAGATCCTGAGCTGCCCCAACTGCCAGCGGCTGATCTACTGGCAGGCCTTTGTGCAGGCCGAAGGCGCCGGAGAAGAATAAATCACAAGTCCGGAGTCGGGCAGGTCATCGCCGCGGCCTTTGGCCGGGGAGGAAAGTCCGGGCTCCGCAGGGCAGGACGCTGGGTAACGCCCAGGGGGAGCGATCCCCGTCAAGTGCAACAGAAAGCAAACCGCCTCCGGGGCAACCCGGCGGTAAGGGTGAAACGGTGGGGTAAGAGCCCACCGGCTGTCGCGGCGACGCGGCAGGCCAGGTGAACTCCGTCCGGAGCAAGACCGAATAGGACAGCGTTTGAGGCCGGCCCGGCCGAAGCTGTCGGGTTGGTTGCTCGAGCCGTCCGGTAACGGGCGGCCTAGATGAATGATGACCGCCCCGCAAGGGGAACAAGACCCGGCTTATGACCGGCTCCGACTTGTGTACACCGCACGGGGGAGGCACCCCCTCCCCCGTGCGCCCAATTTCGACAGGCAACCGCATGGACCGCACCATGAACGACATTTGGGCCATCATCCTGGCCGCAGGGGCCGGCACACGGCTGGCCGAGGCAACGGGCGGCGAGCGCAAGCAGTACCTCGAGTACAAGGGCGCGCCGCTGTTCTGGCACTGCGCCCGGACCTTCTCCCGCGTGGCCGGCGTGCGCGGCCTGGTTTTCGTCTTCCCGCCCGAGGACGCCCCGGCCATGGACAAGAAGCTGCGCCAGTTCTTCAAGACCGAGGACCTGGGCGTGCAGTGGACCGTGGCGGCCGGGGGCGAGCGGCGGCAGGACTCCGTGCGCAACGGGCTGACCGGCCTGCCCAAGTCGTGCGGCCATGTCCTGGTCCACGACTCGGCCCGGCCCTTTGTCTCGGCCCGGCTGGTCCGCGAACTCATCGACGCGCTGCACTCCGGCGCGCGCGGCGCGATCCCGGCCGTGCCCGTGACCGACACGGTCAAGCGGGTGGACGGCAACATGGTCGCCGAAACCCTAGACCGCTCCGAACTCGCCGCCGTGCAGACCCCCCAGGGCTTCGAGACCGCACTGCTGCGCGAGGCCCACGACCGCGCCCTGGCCGAAGGCTGGGAGGTAACGGACGACGCCTCCATGGTCGAGCGGCTGGCCGAGGTCATGGTCGTTCCGGGCGAGGCGGGCAACGTCAAGATCACCGTGCCCGAAGACCTGAAACGTCTGGAAAAGGCCCGGACCACCGTGCCCTGCACGGGCTGGGGCTACGACGCGCACCGCTTCGGCGGCGAGCACGACCGGCCCATGGTCCTGGGCGGCGTGCCCATTCCGGGCGGCCCGACCACCGTGGCCCATTCGGACGGCGACGTGCTCCTGCACGCCCTGGCCGACGCCGTCCTCGGCACCTTCGGCGGCGGGGACATCGGCGCCCATTTCCCGGACACGGACCCGAATTTCGACAACGCGGACAGCGGCGTGCTCGTGCGCGAGGTCCTGACCATGGCCGAGCGGGCCGAGACCCGCATCGTGCACGCGGACCTGACCGTCATCGTCCAGGTGCCGCGCCTGGCCCCCCACGCCGGGCAGATAGCCAGGAACGTGGCCCGGCTGCTCGGCCTGGAGCAACACCAGGTCAATTTCAAGGCCACCACCGAGGAAAAGCTCGGCTTCACCGGCGAAAAGAAAGGCATCAAGGCCGTAGCCTGCGTCACCGGCCTCAGGGAGTTGTGATCGTGTCCGGCCTGAAGAAATCCCTCATCTCCTTCGTCATCTTCGCCGCGCTCTGCTTCTTCGGCCTGAAATGGTATGTCAACGCCGAGGTGGACAAGGAGCTGACCCGGGCCGTGGCCGACACCCCGGGCCTGGCCCTGTCCTACGCCGACCTGTCCGTGGACATCACCGCCCACACCGTGACCCTCAAAAGGGTGGACGCCCTGTTCCCCTCGGGCCAGCACGTCCAGGCCGATTCGGTGTCCATCTCCGCATTCGACCGTGACAACCCCATCCCCCACTACGCGACCATCTTGGCCAAGGGGCTGACCATTCCGGTGACTCCGCAGAATTTCGGCGAGTGGGCCGGGTACGTCAAAGGCCTGGGCATCGAGACCCTGGCCGGAAACGGCGCACTGGACTACGCATACGACCCGGAGACCAAAATCCTGGAGCTCAAGAACCTGTCCATGGACGACCCCAAGCTCGGCGCGCTCAAGCTGACCGGCGCCCTGGACAACGTGGATCTGACCGGGTTCCGCCCGGAACAGAGCTTCGCTCTGGGTATCCGCTCGGCGGTCCTGACCTTCGACAACCGCGAGTTCATGCGCCTGGTCAGCCAGGATTGGGCCAGGAGGACCGGCATATCCGAGGCGTCCACCCTGAACCGAATCAGCCTGGAACTGGACGGGCTGGCCGCCTACGCCGAGACCCAGGCCAACGAACCGGCCCGCGCAGCCATGCTCGGCCTGAAGACGTTCCTGAACGATCCCGGCACCCTGACCGTGTCCGCCAACCCGGCGGAGTCCGTGCCCGTGCTCTATTTCTTCATGGGCCGCGACATGTTCGAGAACCTGGACCTGCTGAACGTCCACGTGGAGACCGGCCCGGCGGATGGCGTTTAATCAAAGCACAATTATTTCAATATAATAAAAATGGAGTAATCCAATGAGACTCTACAACACCCTCAAACGGCACAAGGAAGCATTCACCCCGGCCAACGACAACGACGTGAACATGTACGTCTGCGGCATTACGGCTTACGACCTCTGCCACATCGGCCACGCCCGCTCCAGCGTGGTCTTCGACGTGCTCTACCGCTATCTCAAGCACGAGGGTTACAACGTCAACTTCATCCGCAACTTCACGGACATCGACGACAAGATCATCAAGCGCGCGGCCGAGGTGGGCAAGGAGGCCAGCGAGATCGCCGAGAAATTCATAGGCGAGTTCTACGTGGACATGGACCGGCTGAACGTCCAGCGCCCCACGGTGGAGCCCAAGTGCACCGAACACATCCCGGAGATGATCGACCTGACGCAGCGGCTCATCGACAAGGGCCACGCTTACGCCACCCCTTCCGGGGACGTCTATTTCAAGGTCCGCTCCTTTGACGGCTACGGCAAGTTGTCCGGCCGCAACATCGACGAGCTCGAGTCCGGCGCGCGCATCGCCCCGGGCGAGGAAAAAGAGGACCCGCTCGACTTCGCCCTGTGGAAGGCGGCCAAGCCCGGCGAGCCGTTCTGGGAATCCCCCTGGGGCCAGGGCCGTCCCGGCTGGCACCTGGAGTGCTCGGCCATGTCCGAAAAGTACTCCTCCCTGCCGTTGGACATCCACGGCGGCGGCCAGGACCTGTCCTTCCCGCACCACGAGAACGAGGTGGCCCAGTCCGAGGCCGCCACGGGCAAGCCGTTCGCCAACTACTGGGTGCATAACGGGTTCGTGCAGATCAACTCTGAGAAGATGTCCAAGTCCCTGGGCAACTTCTTCACCATCCGCGACATCCTGGACAAGTTCCTGCCCGAGACCCTGCGCTATTTCCTGCTGACCATGCACTACCGCAGCCCGCTGGACTTCTCCTTCGACACCCTGGAAGAGGCCGAAAAGGGCGTCAAGCGCATCTACTCCGCCCTGAACCAGATCGACGTGGAACTGGCCAAGGAAAAGTGGAAGAAGTCCCCGTCCCCCGAGGAACTGACCACGGAGCTCGACGAAATCGAAAAGCACTTCACCGAAACCATGGCCGACGACCTGAACACCGCCGGGGCCCTGGGCCACATCTTCTCAGCCATCCGCCTCGCCGGGCGCGTGGCCGAAGACAAGAACCTGCGCAAGTCCGAGGGCGGCCGCGACCTGTTCGCCCGCATCAAGGCCGACATGGCCGACTGGGCCACCATCCTTGGCATCTTCGAACGCGAACCCGCCGAATTCCTCCTGGAGCTGCGCGACAACCGCGCCGCCCGCGCCGGCATCGACCCGGCCAAGGTCGCCGAGCTGCTCGACGCCCGCGCCCAGGCGCGCAAGGACAAGGACTTCGAAAAGTCCGACACCATCCGCGACGAACTCGCCGCCATGCAGGTCGAAGTCCACGACACCCCCCAAGGTGCCACCTGGGACGTGTTGTAAGAAAAAGAATGCCTCCGGCAGCCGGGGGAAGGGGAGAGGGAAACCCTTTGAAAAGGGCTTTCCCTCTCCCCTTCCCCTCTCCCTTCCTAAACTTTTTGTGCCGCTTCGCGGAGCTGACAAATAGCGAAACCCCGGACCGTTTGAGCCGGGGTTTTTTTTTGGCGTCCGCACGCCTTTGCCGAAGGCACACAAAAAGTTCTGGAGGGGGAGTCCAGAGGGGGAACCTCTTTCAAGAGGTTCCCCCTCTGGCCGCCGGAGGCATTCTTCTTTCCTACTCGACCTTGAACGACCAGAAATAGCGCTCGGAGCCCACCGCCGGGTAGGAGGCGACGTTGCCGAGTTGCCAGCCGTCGGGGATGGCGGATTCGGCCGGGGGCGGGTCGTTGGCCAGGATGATGGCGGTGCCGGTGCGGCCCGGTTCCTTGCGGAGCATGGGGTGGATGAAATCCAGAAGTTTCTGCCAGGGCATGAAGGCGCGGCTGAGGATGAGGTCGGCCGTGGCCTGATGGCCGGACCTGGACAGGCGGTCCAGGGCGTCCTCGGCCTTGCCCAGGAAGACGCTGGTGGCGGGCAGCCTGAGGCGGCCGAGCGCGCTTTGCATGAACGTGGCCCGTTTCTCGCGCACCTCCACCAGCCAGTAGTCGCCCGCCTGCCAGAGCACGCGCAGGGGGATGCCGGGCAGCCCGGCCCCGGCCCCGAAGTCGAGGCACAGCGGACGCTCGTGCAGGTTCAGCCCGGCTACGAAATCGGCCAGGAACAGGGAATCCACCACCAGCCGGTCGAACACGGTCCGCCAGTCGGCCGGGCCGACCAGGTTCATCTTCTTGTTCCACTTGATGAGCTGGTCCAGGTACACGGCCAGCAGCTCGGCCTGTTCAGGCTCCACGGGACGGCCCAGCTTGCGGGCCGCGGCCAATACGGCCTCTGCATTGGGTTGGATATCGGGCATGGGCAGCAGATACGTTGTTTCCCCGAAACAATCCAGCCCCGCCCCACTCCCCAAAAACCAGGAAGACCGCCTAGGGGAGGCGGCCTTCGTGGGAGGATGTAGGGTGTGACGTTCGGGCGGCAATGGCTGGCCGCCCATGGTAGTGAATGTCTCCATGCGCCGGGGTTGGTCATGCCCCTCACGCACCTCCCTTCTACAGCCCCCCGCCCCAAAAAACATTGACCTGGATCAACACCAACGACTTTTCCCACAAAAAAAGGGAGCCCAGCTCCCTACACACAAAACAAGATGGATTCCTCTCCACCCTGGAGCGATTCGGTTGGCAAGGCCAACCGACAGCGGCTCTCTCTTCAACCGCCAATCCGCCCTCGGGATAGGCTTTGATTCGCCCCGTCCTGGGGCTCACCCCTTCGGGGCGTTGCGGAAAGACCGCAACGTCCAAATCCGCTGTCCTGCGGATTTGTCGAGAGTGGGTCAGCTGTGCATTTTCTTCCGGTGGGCTTTCACCGCAGTGTAGCCTTCTACATGAGGATGAAAGCCCGCCGGAAAAGATGTGCAGATGGCCCGCTATCGGAAGCCGCCCTCCGCGCCTACTCCTTCTCGTCCAAAGGACGAGAATAATCGCATCCCTTTTTGGGGCAGGCGATGTGCTCGCCCTTGTCCTTGGTGGTCTTGCGCACCAGGATGGGGTGGTCGCACTTGGGGCACGGCTCGTTGAGGGGCCAGTTCCAGACCGCGTAGTCGCACTTGGGGTACTCGGAGCAGGAGTAAAAGATCTTGCCCCGGCGCGAGGACTTCTCGACCAGCTCGCCGTTGCACCCTTCGCGCGGGCAGGGAACGCCCGTGGAGTACGGCGCGGCATAGGTGCAGTCCGGGTAGTTGGAGCAAGCGATGAACCGGGAGCCGGTGCGCGCCTTCTTGAGCAGCAGTTCGCCGCCGCAATCCGGGCAGGTGCCGACCACCTGGGGCTTTTCCGACTCCACGACCTGGATGTTGCCGTTCTCGTCGCGGGTGAAATTGACGATGGACTTGCAGTCCGGGTAGCCGGTGCAGCCCAGGAACTCGCCGCGCCGGGACTGCTTGATGGCCATGGGACGACCGCACTTCTCGCAGAGCACGCCGGTGTCCTCGGGCTTTTCGCGCTCCACCACCTGGATGTTGCCGTGCTCGTCACGGGTGAAGTTCTTGATGGTCCGGCAGGCCGGGAACCCGGTGCAGCCCAGGAACTCGCCGGTCTTGCCGAACTTCACGGCCATGGGCTTGCCGCAGTTGTCGCACATGATGTCCGTGACCTGCTGGGAGCGGCCCATCTCGGTGCGCGCCTTTTCCAGGGTCGGGTAGAAATCGCCGCCGAAATCCTTGAGCAGCTCCTCCCAGTTCTTCTTGCCGTCGGCCACGTCGTCGAGCAGCCCTTCCATCTGGGCGGTGAAGCCCACGTCCATGAGCGCCTGGAAGTGCTCGGACAGCTGGTCGGACACGGTGAACCCGAGCTCGGTGGGCACGAACCGCTTCTCCTCGAGCTTGGCGTACTCTCGGTCGATCAGGGTGGAGATGATGGCCGCGTAGGTGGACGGACGGCCGATACCCAGTTCCTCCAGGGTCTTGACCAGCGAGGCTTCCGAGTAGCGCGGCGGCGGCTGGGTGAACTTCTGTTCCTTTTTCAGCTCGTTGAGCTGGAGCACGTCGCCCTCATGCAGCTTGGGCAGCTCCACGTCGTCCTCGGAGCCCGCCTTGTCCATGGCGGCCAGGAAACCGGCGAAGAGCATCCGCTCGCCCTTGGCGCGCCACACGGTCTGCGGGGCGTTGACCAGCACGGTGGTGTCCCAGAAGCTGGCCGCGGCCATCTGCGAGGCCACGAACCGCTGCCAGATGAGCCGGTAAAGCTTGTACTGCTCGCCGGGCAAAAAGCTCTTCACGCTCTCGGGCGTGATGGTCACGTCGACGGGCCGGATGGCTTCGTGCGCGTCCTGTGCGCCGCCCTTGGTCTTGAAATTCCGGGTCTTGGACGGGTAGAAGTCGTCGCCGTACTTGTCCAGGATCAGCTTCTTGGCCGCCTCCTGGGCCTCCTTGGCGATGCGCACGGAGTCGGTACGCATGTAGGTGATCAGCGCAGTGGTGCCGCGCTTGCCCAATTCCACGCCCTCGTACAGACGCTGGGCGATGGACATGGTCCGCTTGGCCGAATAGCCCATACGCCGGTTGGCGTCCTGCTGCAGGGTGGAGGTGATGTACGGCGGCAGGGGCTGGCGCTTGCGCTGCTTCTCCTGCACCGAGTCCACCTTGAACTCGCCGTTCTCCAGCTGCAGCTGCAACGATTCGGCCTGGTCCGCGTTGGACACGTGGTTCACGCCCGGCTTGACCGCCTTGCCCTCAAGCTTGTGCAGGTCCATCCAGAACGGCGGCGGGTTGCCGCCCTCAAGCAGCACCTTGAATGGCCAGTACTCGTCGGCCCGGAAGGCGCGGCGTTCCTTTTCGCGCTCGACCAGAATCTTGAGCGCCACGGACTGGACGCGCCCGGCAGAGATGCCGCGCTTGACGTTCTTCCACAGGATCGGGGAAATCTTGTAGCCCACCAGCCGGTCGAGGATGCGCCGCGCCTGCTGGGAGTCGAACAGGTTCTCGTTGAGGTCCTGGGCGTGTTCGAGCGCGTCCTTGACCGCACGGGAGGTGATCTCGTTGAACTGGATGCGCCGGATGTTGTCGTTGACCGGCTTGAGCAGCTCGGCCACGTGCCAGGCGATGGCCTCTCCCTCGCGGTCGGGGTCGGGCGCCAGATAGACGGTGTTCGCCTTCTTAGCCGCGGCCTTGAGACGCTTGACCACGTCCTCCTTGCCCTGGATGATCTCATAGTGCGGGGCGAAGTTGTTTTCCTCGTCCACGCCCAGGTCACGGGTGGGCAGATCGCGCACGTGGCCCACCGAGGCATCGACCATGTAGTCCTTCCCCAGGAACTTGGAGATGGTCTTCACCTTGGCGGGGGACTCGACGATGATCAGGTCTTTCGGCATGTTACGGCTCTCTTATCAGGCTGTTGAAAAACGCGCGATTGCGCTCCTGCACTCGCGCCTTCTTCAACAGGCTGAAGATGGTATCCGGCCTGCCTTGCTGGTTGCGGGGCCTTGGCACATCCAAAACCCGTTCCCGACAGACTGAGGGGGGTCTATGCCCGCTTTTGCTTCAACTCGTCAAGCCTCTATATATAGATAATGGGTGAAATGCACTTTTTTCCTATTTTCCCGGCCCGCGCCGCCACCCCTCACCGCGCCGGTCCAGCTCCCTGGTTGTGACCTATTTTTCATCCCCGGGACACATTCCGTCACCCGTTCGTCAGGCTGCCGACGAAAGCCGGAGGTATGTTTGGAAGACTACACAACCCGTCCGCATTCAAGGAGAAAAACATGTCTTCCGAACATCTTAACCGTCGTGACTTTCTGAAATTCGGGGCCCTGGCCGGCGCGGCCGCAGCGGTCACCGCCCTGCCCCTGCGCGCCCACGCCGCCCCGACCACCGTCACCTTTGACGAGTGTGTGGCCATGGCGCCCCAGGCCATGGCCGACGCCTCGGGTCCGGTGTCCGCCTCCTGGCAGTCCATCCTCCAGTCCGCCGGACAGATCCGCAACCCCGGCCTGCGCGCCAAGGTCCTGGCCGTGCTCGACAATCCCGCGCCCACGGTGATCAAGTCCCTCGGAGCGGGCGAGAAGAAGGCCATCTACAAGGAGCTGTCCGCCAAGGGGTTGATCAAGGACGTATCCGAAGCCGATTTCCTGCCGCCCGCGTCCGGAGCGACCACCGCGCCCCAGCCCTTCTGGTCCGCGCCCGGTTCCGGCTACGGCAGCCACCACGCCTATCCCGGCGGGCTGTGCACCCATACCGGGCTGAACACCCGCGTGTCCCTGGCCCTGTACGACGGCTACCGCGAGGTCTACGACTACATGCTCGACCGCGACGTGGTCATCGCCGCCCAGCTGCTCCACGACCTGCACAAGCCGTGGGTCTTCCAGTGGGCGGCCGACGGCGAATCCCGCACCGAGCGCCCCCTGGCCGGGACCGGCGAGCACCATACCCTGGGCGTGGCCGAGTCCATCGCCCGCAAGATGCCCGCCGAGGTCATCGTGGCCCAGGCCTGCGCCCACAACCACCCGCGCACCGACAAGGACGAGGCCCAGGTCGTGGGCTGGCTGACCGCCGCTTCCATCATCGCGGGCGTCGATCCCGTGCAGTACGGCCTGCTGGCCGAGGGCGGCAAGACCCTGCCCCTGCCCCGCCGCCAGGAAGGGTTCGTCACCCACCTCGGCGACCACGACTGGGTTCTGACCGTGCCCGCCAACCAGTGGGTCCTGCCGGTCGTGGAAAAGGTGGCCGTGCGCGACTACAAGCTCTCCCAGAACGACCTCAAGGCCAAGCCGTTCAAGCAGTTCCGCAACTACGTCTACTCCCAGGCCACCATCATGGGCCTGTACGAGACCTACGCCGCCAAGGGCGAAGACGAACTCGTCCGCACCATCCACACCATCGTCACCCCCGCCTAAGGGCGGTCGCATTCGGTCGGTGACGCGGCGCGATGCGCCGCGTCACCGGCTTCCCCCGGACCCCCATCCCCTCCTTTTCCTAAACTTTTTGGGGCCGCTTCGCGGATGGAGCGAGTGCCGCGGTGCGTCCGTTGATGGGAGGCGATTCAAGGAGTGAACGGTTATTTGGGGGAACGGAGGAGACTAGAGAAAATCTAGACTTAACTTTGCGACAATATTGGTGAATTCCGAATGGTTACAGTTCCGGTAAAATTTCAGGTGGTTAGGATACGCAAAATCATGGTATAAGCGGGTACGCGTTGATCGGATGCGAAAAATCATCATTAATTCATTAAACTAATTGATAATCGGGCCGATAAGAGCCATTGGGACATCAGGACCGGTTTTAACGGGCCGACGGCCCGGCTCCGGCGTACGGAACAAGCATGAGTCAGAGACAACAGGAATTGGCCGAACGGGCGGCCGAGGTCAGGCAGGCGCTGGCCCAGGCCGCGAAACAAGCGGGCCGCGCACCCGAGGACGTGACCCTGGTGGCGGTCTCCAAGCTGCACCCCGCCTCGGACATCCGGGACCTGGCCGAAACCGGCCAGACCGAGTTCGGCGAGAACTACGTGCAGGAGGCCCTGTCCAAGCAGGAGGAACTGGCCGGGCTGAACGTCGACTGGCATTTCATCGGCGGCCTGCAGTCCAACAAGGCCAAGTACGTGGCCGGGAAGTTCGCCCTGGTGCACAGCGTGGATTCCTCCAAGCTGGCGCAGGCATTGCATAAAAAGGCGGTGAGCCTGGATACGGTCCAGGACATCCTGATTCAGGTGAACATTGCGGGAGAAACGCAAAAGTCCGGAATCACGGTGGATAAACTGCCGGAACTGGCCGAGGCGGTCCTGGGCATGGAGGGGCTGCGGCTCGTCGGATTGATGACGATGCCGCCGTTTTTCGACGATCCCGAGCGCGCCCGGCCGGTGTTCGCCCGGCTGCGGGAACTGCATGAAGCACTGCGGACGCGCCTGGGCATGGACCTGCCGCACCTGTCCATGGGCATGACCGGGGACTTCGTCCCGGCCGTGCAGGAGGGCGCGACACTGGTGCGCATCGGCACGCGGATTTTCGGAGCGCGGCCGCCGCGCGACTGAGAACTAAAGCGGAGACAGCATGGATCTGGGTACCATAATCGGCATCGTCCTTTCGTTCGGACTGGTCCTGTCGGCCATCATGACCGGCTCCAGTCTGATCATCTTCGTGTCCGTGCCCTCCCTGCTCATCGTGGTGGGCGGCACCATCGGGGCCGGGCTGGTCAACTACCCTATGAACTACATCATCGGCGTCATCGGGGTCATCAAGAACACCTTTTTCTCCAGCCTGGATTCCCCGGCCGAGATCATCGACCGCTTCAAGGACTACGCCAACCGCGCCCGCCGCGAGGGCATCCTGTCGCTTGAGCCGCTGATCAAGGAAATCGACGACGACTACATGCGCAAGGGGCTGCAGCTGACCGTGGACGGCCTGGAGCCCCAGACCATCCAGGAGATCCTGGAGACGGAAATCTCCTATCTGGCCGAACGCCACGCCACCGGCGCGGATGTGGTCTCCGCCCTGGGCACCCTGGCCCCGGCCATGGGCATGATCGGCACGGTCATCGGCCTGGTGCAGATGCTCCAGACCATGAGCGACCCGTCGTCCATCGGCCCGGCCATGGCCGTGGCCCTGCTGACCACCCTGTACGGGGCGATCATCGCCAACCTCGTGCTCATGCCCATGGCGGGCAAGCTCAAGGCGCGCAGCAAGGAGGAGATCCTCTTGCGCGAGATGATCATGGAGGGCATCCTGTCCATCTCCAAGGGCGAGAACCCGCGTATCATCGAGGAGAAGCTGAACAGCTACCTCCCGCCCAAGGACCGCATCGTCTCCGAATAACCATCCCGCCCGAGGGGGCGCGCCATGGCAAAGAAGAAGTTAAAACAGGTCTGCGAGGAAATGCCGCTGTGGATGGTCACGTTCGCGGACTGCATGACCCTGATGCTGACCTTCTTCATCCTGCTCGTGTCCATGGCCACCATCGACCAGCGGCGCAAGCTGGTGGCGCTGGGCTCCATCATCGGCACCTTCGGTTTCAACCGGCAGGGCTACGACGCCTTCACCAAGAAGGACACCAAGAAGACCGTGGAGCCCGGCCCCATGGACACCGGCGACCTGGAGCCCCTGCAATCCCTGAAATGGGAGAACGTGGACAAGGACATCAACTTCTCCTCCAGCCGCTTCGTCCAGATCCTGTCCATCAACGCCAGCCTGCTCTTCGGCCCGGACGGCTACACCCTGAGCGACCAGGGGAGGGCCACCCTGAACGGCTTCCTGCCCCTGCTCACGCAGGTCAAGTACCCCCTGCTCCTGGCAGGGCACACCTCGGACCTGCGCGACGAGCGCGGGCTCAACTACCAGTCCGGCGATGACGAGGCCAACCCGGACCTGTCCTGGAAGCTCTCGCTCAACCGTACCCTGACCATCTACCGCTACCTGCTCGACAACGGCATGAGCCCGGACATGCTCCGGGTGGAGGCGTTCGGCAAGTACCGGCCGCACTATCCGCCGGACACCCCGGAGAACCGCGCCCGCAACCGGCGGGTGGACATCGTCCTGGACAAGCGCTCCAGCCGGTTGGGCGACCGCATCGTCGAGGCCCTGCCCGCGCAGCCCGAGCGCAATGACGCCATGACCGTGGACGGCTTCGAGTTCGACGTCTCCACGCCCGGGGAGCTGCGCTAAGCCATGGGCAAGAACAAGAAGGAAGCGCCCTGTCCGCCCATCGCCCTGTGGCTGGTCACGTTCTCGGACCTGATGACCCTGCTGCTGACCTTTTTCGTCCTGCTCCTGACCATGGCCTCCATGGACAACTCCATCCTGACCAAGGTGACCCTGACCACCGCGGACCTCGGCCTGCTCGACAAACGCGGCTCGGGCCGGGTCAACGCCAAGGAGCGGCTCATCGTCGAGCTCATGGAAAAGCCGTGGGAGGTCCTGGAAAAGCAGCAGCGCCTCAAGGACCTGCTCTTCCCGGACGACACGCTGCCCGAGGAGATCAACAAGGCCGACCTGGACGACAACCTCGACGTCCTGGCCAAGCAGGACGGCGTGGCCCTGGTCTTCACCGACCGGATACTCTTCGCCCCGGGCGGCTTCGAGCTATCCGACAAGGGTAAGTACCTCATCGCCCGGCTGGTGCCGATGATGACCGAGACCGACGCACCCATCAACGTGGCCGGGTACTCGGACGCGTCCGACGCCACCCAGACCCCGCTGGAACTGTCCGGGGACCGGGCCCTGGCCGTGCTCGCCTTCCTGGTGGACAAGGGCGTGCCCAATTCGCGCTTCTCCCTGTCCGCCTACGGCGACGCCTTCCCGGTCATCAACGAGCTGGGCAGGCCCGTGGAGTCGCCCAAGAACCGGCGGGTGGAGATACTGCTCAAGACCGCCCGGCCCATCGGCGGCTACTGACGTGTCTAAAGTTAGTCTGGAAAAATGGGAAGATTGACGATAAGGGATTGATAACAACCAGCGGGAAAGGGAACTGCCATGGCTCAAGAAGAACTGGCCCAGGAAGAAGGGAAAAAGAAAAAGGGCGGCCTGCTCAAGTGGATCATCATCGTCGTCTTGCTGGCGGCGCTGGGTGTGGGCGGCTGGTTCGGATACAAAATGTTTTTTGCCGCGCCCTCGGAGGACCCGGCGGCGCAACAGGACGCCGCGGGCGATCCGGGCAAGCCCGCCGAGCAGCTGGAGGGCCAGATGGTGGCCCTGCCCACGTTCCTGGTGAACCTGGCCGACCCGCTGGGCCGCCGCTACCTCAAGCTCGGGGTGGAGGTGGAGGTGCGCGACGCCGACGCCCAGGCCGCCCTGACCAAGTACGAGGCCAAGATCAAGGACACCCTGCTCCTGCTGCTTTCGAGCAAGACGTACGAGGGATTGTCCACCATGCAGGCCAAGGTTGAGCTCAAGCAGGAGATCGCGGACCGCCTGAACCAGATCATCGGCAACGGCGGGGTGCTTCGGGTCTATATCACGGAAATGGTCATCCAGTAGCACGCTTCTTGCTAGTTCCGTAGCGGACCGTCCCGGTTTTTGACGGCCCGACCGCGAATAACGAATTTAACGAGGTGAGCGACATGGCTGAAGATCAGGACAAACTCGCACAGGAGTGGGCCGACGCCCTGTTGGACGGCGGCGACACGGACGACGATCCGCTGGGAAACCTGGAAAACGTGACCGATCCGTCGGAAGCGGGCAG
Organism: Pseudodesulfovibrio sp. lm2024; assembly: GCF_051175575.1. Classification (NCBI taxonomy): domain Bacteria; kingdom Pseudomonadati; phylum Thermodesulfobacteriota; class Desulfovibrionia; order Desulfovibrionales; family Desulfovibrionaceae; genus Pseudodesulfovibrio; species Pseudodesulfovibrio sp. lm2024. Next base: position 497,417 of record NZ_CP195092.1, on the reverse strand, counting down.
CGCCGACGTGGGCAACGACGACGAGACCCTGGCCGACGAATGGGCCGCCGCCCTGGCCGAGACCGAACAGGAAGAGGTCAGGCACGAGAAGGAACAGGCCTTCCTGTCCACCCAGACCCACGACTACGATCTGACCGACATGGGCCCCGACGCCAAGGCGGGCAGCTCCTCGGGCAAGCGCGACCTGGATTTCATCCTGGACATCCCGCTGGAGGTCTCGGCCGAACTGGGCCGCACCAAGCTGCTGATCAACGAACTGCTGCAGCTGGGCCAGGGCTCGGTGGTCGAGCTGAACAAGCTGGCCGGCGAACCGCTGGAGATCTACGTCAACGGCAAGCTGGTGGCGCGCGGCGAGGCCGTGGTCATCAACGAGAAGTTCGGCATCCGGCTGACGGACATCATCAGCCCCATCGAGCGGGTGAAACAGCTTGGCTAGCCCGGCCCAGGTCGGCGCCGCGGCCGCCCCCATGCAGCTTCCGGCAGTGGATTCGGGAACCACCATCCTGACCACGGCCGGATACCTCTTCCTGCTGCTCGGCGTCATTTTTCTGGCCTACTGGCTGCTCAAGCGATTCGGCGTGCCCGGCGCGCTGACCTCCTCCGGCCCCAACGGCCCCAGGCTGGTCAACCGGCTGATGCTCGGCAACCGCCAGTCCGTGGCCGTTGTCCGCTACCGCGACAAGGACCTGCTGCTCGGCGTGACCGAGCACAACGTCACCCTGCTGGCCGAGGAAGAGGCGGCTCCGGAAAAGGAGCCCGCCCAGCGCAAGTCGTTCGCCTCGGTGCTCAAGAGGAGCGCGGACCGTGACTAGCACCAGGCGTCTCGTCACCCTGCTGACGGTGCTGGCCGCCGTGCTGCTCCCGGCCCTGGCCTGGGCCCAGGCCCCGGTCATTCCCAAGCTGACCATGGAGCTGGCCGCCGGACAGGCGGACCCGCAGGACGTCTCGACCCTGCTCGAGATCCTCTTCCTGCTGACCATTCTGTCCCTGGCCCCGGCCATCATGCTGACCATGACCTCCTTCACCCGGATCATCATCGTCTTCCATTTCATTCGGCAGGCCATGGGCACGCAGCAGATGCCGCCCAACCAGATTCTGGCGGCCCTGGCCATCTTCATGACCATGGTCATCATGTATCCGGTGGGCAAGACCATCAACGAGACCGCGCTCCAGCCGTACATGAACGAGACCATCAATTTCACCGAGGCGCTGGACCGCGCACAGGTCCCCATCCGCGAGTTCATGTTCAAGCACACCCGCGAGAAGGACCTGTCCATCTTCTATTCCATCACCAAGGAGCCGCGTCCCGAGAACAAGGAGCAAGTGCCGACCATCATGCTGGTGGCCGCCTATACCATCTCGGAACTGAAGACCGGCTTCACCATAGGCTTTCTGATCTACATCCCGTTTCTCATCCTGGACATGGTCGTGGCCTCCATCCTGCTGGCCATGGGCATGATGATGCTGCCGCCGGTCATGATCTCGCTGCCGTTCAAGATTCTCCTGTTCATCCTCATCGACGGCTGGAACCTGCTGGTGGGCTCGCTGGTCAACACCTTCCAGTGACCGCGCGCGCCGCGTTGCCCGGGGAGTGGTCCGCCCTGCGGATGCCCCGTAACCTCAACCGCCCCGGCAAGGAGGGCCTGACATGACACCGGAATTCGTGGTCGGATTCGCCAGACAGGCCATCGAGATGACCCTGGTCATCTCCCTGCCCATGCTCGGCATCGGCATGGCCGTGGGTATCTTCATCTCCATCATCCAGGCCGCCACCCAGATCCAGGAGATGACCCTGACCATGGTGCCCAAGATCATCGCCATCTTCATCGCCCTGCTCCTGGCCTTCCCATGGATCATGGACAAGATGACGGCCTACACCACCAATCTCTTTCTCAACCTGCCCAACTACATCCGCTAGCCCGCGCGCCGGGCCGTTTTCACACCCTGAGCCCGAAGTATAGGCCGGCTCGACCGCTCCCCTCCCCACGCCCGCCCTGCCGGATTTCCCCGCCACGCAAATGGTGACAAGCGGGGGGAAAGGGCTTAGAAACGGGGTACGGTGCGAACGCCGTGCAAAATCAACCTGAACGAGTACCGATGACCAAAACGACCCTTCCCAAAAGCCTGCCCGGCTCCAAGCTGCGGGCGGCCATGGACCCGGCCACCATCCCCTACGCCACCAGCGCCGACGTTCCGGCGCGAAACGTCTATTCCCAATTGCAGCCGAGGGCGATCCACGCCCTGTCCCTGGCGCTGGAGATCAGGGGCAACGAGCACAACCTCTACGTGGCGGGCGAGCCGAACATGGGCCGCACGTATTTCGTGAAGTCGTTCCTCAAGCCCGCCGCGGCCAAGGCCGCACCGCCGGTGGACTGGGTCTACCTGTACAACTTCGAGGACAGCGACAAGCCCATCGCCCTGTCCCTGCCCGCCGGACGGGGACGCAAGTTCAAGCTGGCCCAGACCAAGGCCATGACCCACATCCGCCAGGAGATTCCGGCTAGGTTCGAGAAGGACACCTTCCAGAAGAAGCACGAGCGCATCGTCAAGAAGTTCAACGCCAAGCGCGAGGAACTGTTCAACGAGATGGACGACACGGCCGAGAAGGAGAATTTCTCCCTCTCCCTGGACGACGAGGGCGTACTGACCCTGTCGCCCATCGTGGACGGCGAGGTGGTCTCGGACAAGGATTTCGACAAGCTCAAGCCCGCCCAGCGCAAGAAACTCAAGGCCAAAGGCGAGGAGCTGCTGGCCGGGGTCAGCTCCATCCTGCGCCAGATCAACCAGAACGAGATGGAAATGCGCGACTCCGAGAGCGCCCTTCAGCGGGAGACCGCCAAGACGGTCATGGAGGACTGCTTCACGCCTGTCGCCGACAAGTTCAAGGACATCGAGGGACTGGCCGATTATTTCGAAGACCTGGTGGACGAGGTGGTGGACAACGTGGACCAGTTCATGCCGCGCGACACCTCCCTGGCCGGGCTGCTGCCCGAAGGCATGCCGTCGGGCGAGGATTTTTTCACCCGGTTCGAGGTCAACCTGTTCGTGGACAACGGCAAGACCAAGGGCGCGCCCGTGGTGGTGGAGGACCACCCCACGCCGTTCAACCTGCTCGGCTCCATCGAGCGCGAGGCCGAGATGGGCGCGCTGTACACGGACTTCACCCTGATCAAGGCGGGCTCCCTGCACCAGGCCAACGGCGGGTTCCTGATCCTCAACGTGGAAGACCTGCTGTCCAATCCGAGCTCCTGGGAAGGCCTGCTGCGGGCGCTCAGGTCCGGTCAGTCGCGCATCGAGGATCCGGTGGACCCGGAGCAGGTCCGCGCCCGGACCATCCAGCCCGAGCCCATCGACCTGGACCTCAAGGTGGTCCTCATCGGCACGGACGAGCACTACGAGGTCCTGCTCTACAACGACGACCGCTTCGCCAAGTATTTCAAGCTCAAGGCGCACCTGCAGCACGCGGCCACACGCACGGCGGCGAACATCCGCAACTATGTCTCGATCATCGGCCAGACCGCGCGCGAGGCCGGGGTCCTGCCCCTGACCCGCGAGGCCATGGCCGGACTCATCGACTTCGCCTCCCGGCTGGTGGAGGACCAGAAGAGGCTGTCCCTGTACATCCCGCTGATCCGCGAGCGCATGATCGAGGCCTCGGCCCTGGCCCGCATGGCGGGCAAGGAGACCGTGGACCAGACGGCCATGAGCGAGGCGGTCTGGGCCAAGGACTACCGCGTGAACCTCTATGAAGAGGAGTTCATGGCCGACTACGACCGCCAGGTCATCAAGGTGGACACCGACGGGTTCGCCATCGGCCGGGCCAACGGGCTGTCCGTGACCCTGTTCGGGGACTACGAGTTCGGTCTGCCGCACCAAATTTCGTGCACCGTGGGCGTGGGCCACGGCGGCATCCTCGACCTGGAGCGCGAGGCCCAGCTGGGCGGGCCCATCCACACCAAGGGCATGATGATCATCAAGTCTTACATGGTGCGCCTGTTCGCCCAGAACAAGCCCATCGTGCTGACCGGGTCGTTGTGCTTCGAGCAGTCTTACGCGGGCATCGAGGGCGACTCGGCCTCGGGCGCGGAGCTGGCCTCCCTGCTCTCGGCCCTGTCCGACACGCCCATCAACCTGTCCTACGCCATGACGGGCGCGGTCTCGCAGAGCGGCGCGGTCATGGCCGTGGGCGGGGTCAACCGCAAGATCGAGGGGTTCTTCGAGGTCTGCCGCAGGCGCAAGCTGACCGGCCGCCAGGGCGTGATCCTGCCTGCCGACAACGTGGTCAACCTGATGCTCAAGGACGAGATCGTCCGGGCCGTGGACGAAGGCAAGTTCCACATCTTCCCGGTCAAGTCCATCGAGGAGGCCCTGTTCATCCTGACCGGGCTCAAGTGCGGCACGCGCGGCAAGAACGGCCAGTACCCGCTCGGCACCCTGTACCGCAAGGTGGACCAGCGGCTGGCCGAGTTGGCCGAGCTGGCCCTCAAGACCACCTCCGGAGGCTGCGAGAAGTAGGCGGTCCCATTCTGCGGCCCGTATCGCCCGTCATTCCGGCGGCATCATTCCGCCGGGACAGCGCCGCGTCCCCCATAACTCCTTTGCCCGCGTTGACGCGGGACCGCCCCGCCGTTAGGGTCAGGCGATCTTTGCAAAGGAGCAACCAATGTACTGGATAGCCTTCGGCGATATACACGAATCAACGGCCATGCTCGGGTCCGTGCCCGGCCTGGCCGAGGCCGACGGGGTCATCGTCACCGGTGACCTGACCAACCGGGGCGGCCGCGAGGCGGGCAAACGCGTGCTCGACGCCGTGGCCCGGTTCAACCCGCGCATCCTGGCCCAGCCCGGCAACATGGATTCCGACGGCGTGACCGCCTACATCCGCGAACAGGACATGGACATCCACCTGCGCGTGCGCGAGCTGGCCCCGGGCCTGGGGCTCATGGGCGTGGGGCTGTCCACCCCGACCCCGTTCGGTACGCCCGGCGAGGTCCCGGAAGCCACCCTGTCCCAGTGGCTGGACCAGACCCATGCCCGGGCGAACGGATTCAAACAACTCATCTGCATCATCCACGAGCCGCCCCTGGATACCGTGGTGGACCGTCTCGACAACGGCCAGCACGTGGGCAGCCCCGGCGTGCGCGCCTTCCTGGAGCGGGTCCAGCCCGTCCTGGCCGTGACCGGCCACATCCACGAGGCCTCGGGCACGGACCGCATCGGGCGGACCCCGGTCATCAACCCCGGCATGCTGGCGGGCGGCGGGTTCGTGCGCATCGACTTCGACGGCGAGACCGTGACCGCCAGCCTTGAGAGCGTGTAGATGAGCAGGATCGGTTTCCTCTGGGTGGGCAAGCTCAAGGAGTCCTTTTCCCGGGACGGGTGCGCCCTGTACTGGAAAAAGCTGTCGCGCTTCTTCCAGCTGGAGGAGACGGTCATCAAGGACGCGCCCGGCAAGCTGCCCCCGGCGGACAAGAACAAGGTCGAGGGCGAGCGCATCCTGGCCAAGGTCAAGCCCGGCGACGTGCTCATCCTCCTGGACGAGTTCGGAGAACGGCTGACCAGCCGCACCCTGGCCAAGAAGCTCAAGCAGTGGACCGACGCGCCCAACCAGCGCCCGGTCTTCGTCATCGGCGGGCCGTTCGGCCTGTCGGACGAGGTCAAGGCGGCCGCCCGCCACACCATCCGGCTGTCCGACATGACCCTGCCCCATGAACTGGCCCGGCTCCTGCTCCTGGAGCAGCTCTACCGCGCCGGGACCATCCATAAAAACATGCCCTATCACCACGACTAGGGCCCACTGACGGAGGCACACCCCATGCTCGACATCGACTACCTGGAACGCGTGGCCAACTACTTCGACTCCGGCGACTGCAAGTTCGAGTTCGAAAACGGCGAGGAGGAACGCCGCCTGCTCATCCTCGACTTCCTGGAACGGCTCATGGAGCTCGGCGAAAAGGCCGACGAACTGGCCACCAAGCTGATCTTCAAGGACGCCTACGCGAGCCTGCTCACCGAAGAGGGCGTGGCCCAAGCCGAGGCCGCCGAGGCCGAGGAAAAGGGCACGAAGCAGTAGGGCGCCTGGGCGCGGGTCACGATAGCGATTTCGCGGCAGACGCCCGGACTTATCGATGGCCGGTGAAGCGAACCCGGATATTCACGACGCTTTTACCCCGGTCCAGCCGTATCCTGCCATCGGCCCCCAAAGGCTTCATGGTCTCGAGATCGTAATAACGCGTGTCCGACAGCTTCCCGGCGTATTCCCTGCCCGTGGTTTTGTCTTTTACGGTAAAATGGTCGATGTCCGCCTTGAAGACGGCCACCCGCCTGTCCTCGACCTTTTTCACGCCAAGGAAAACATACCCGTTGTCTGCGGACAGTCCGGTCCCGGCCGGGGCATTATCCAGCAGAAATCCGACCGGCATGCAGACATCGCCCGTTTGGTGAACGCCTTCGGGAACGACGAAGTTATTGCGTATGCCGCCGAGAGCGAGGCCGTCCACGAATGCCTCGAAATCCTTGTCTTCCAAGGCCGAGCCCGGGATGTCTATACCAAGCGACAAATGCAGCGCCTTGCCCGCGACCTTCCGGCCGGACGTCCCGAGAGTCCACTCCAGATCGTCCACACCTCCGGCGGTTTTCGCCGTTAGTAAGTGCAGCATAACGGGGACTCCGGCAGCCCTGCTGCCCTTTTCCGCTATGCGCACCCCGGATGTCGATGCGAGCCCGGAGAACGCGGGGGAATAGCGAAACTCAACGGGCCCGGCGACCGCCTGCAACGGAGCGTCCCGCAACGCATCCAGCAGTTTTGCTCCCTTACTCTTTGCCGCCACCCTTATGCTCGGCGTGCGTTTTGCTTTACCCAATAATTTTAATAAATTATCCTGAGCATCATTCTGCGGGACCAATGTACCCGCTTCCGCCACCGGAAGCATGCCCCGGTTCCGCACGGAGGTCAGGGACAGCTCTCCGGGGGTGTCCACGCCGCCTTGCCGGACGGTCACGCCCCCCTTGTAGGAAAACGAGTGGCATTTGCGGCCGTCCACCACCTTCATACCGTCATAGACGTACGCCGGATTCGGCTCCGGAAAGATCAGCTCCATCTCTCCGGACCGCAACGCCGCGACCTTGACGGGCATCGCCCGCTCGCCCACCGCAGTCTTTCCCGGGGGCAGAGCGAGCCCCTTCAGCACGGCATCGCCCAGGTGGAGCACGTCGTCAAAAGCCACATCATGTTCGACCATGTCGGCCACGTCACGGCCCTTGGCGTCGGAAGTGAAGGACACGGAATAGAAGGGGGAGGCTCCCTTGGACTCGCCGAACAACCACAGATTGTCCAGGACGATGTCCCAGGCAAGGCGCCAACCGCCGGCCCTCTGCACCGTGTAATGCGCGTCGTAGGAGACCACCGGGGGCGATTCCTCCTCCCCCTCCCCGGTCGCCGTCCCGGTGATTTCCATATGAATGATCGCCATTCCATAGGAGTATTCAAGGTTCACCGAAGCGTCGTCTGCCCGGCCTTGCAGGTCTCCGGGGTTGTGTCCGCAGGACGGCAGGAGCGAAAGGAAGAGGAAAAGGAGCGCGACGATACGGGAGTTCATGGCTGATCCCTTGGATTGAAAGTAGAGGTAGCGGTTAAGCTTGGTTCGATTGTCCCGAAAGCGGATAAAGGGGATTTCCGGAGACAGCCTTGAAAAAAAGCGCGGCCCGTGGCGAACGGACCGCGCGAGGTATCGTAGGCCGGACCGTATCTGGCCGGGCCACGGATCAGTCCATAATCCGGACCATACCGCCCCTGGTCGTCAGGGTTCCCTCGGTCATGTCCAGGACCACCTTGCCGTCGAACCACAGCGGCATCATGGTCTCGAGGTCGTAGTAGCGCACCATGGTCAGGCTGCCGTGGCGGACCACATCCTCCCCCTTCGCTCCCTTGACCGTACCCGTGAAGTGGTCGATATCCGCGGTGAACATGCCCACCCGCATGGAGTCGAGCTGCTTCACCCCCTGAAAGACGAACCCCTGGCCCTCCGGGAAATCATACCGCATGTTCGTATTCTTGCCCTTCATCCTCACGGGCATGCAGACGTCCCCGGACTTGTACGCGCCCTCGGGGATGATGAAATCGCTCTGCATGTCGGCCACGGTCAGGATATCCGCGCCCGTATTGTCCTGGAAATCGCGGATGTCGCGGCCGTGTTCATCGGTGGTGAATGCAAAGCCGAGCGCCTCCGGCAACTCCAGCGGCTTGCCCAGCAGCTTCAGGTCGGACATTTCCACGTTCCACGCCATCCTCTGCCCCTGATCGGCGGTGTCGATCCGCATGATGAACTCCAAGAAGGGGAGCTTGACCCCGGTCTTGCCCTTTTTCCCTGCGGACAGGGTCGCTACGGCCTTGAGCCGGACCGAGGACGGAACGTAACGGAAGGTCATGGGCTCGGTGACCTGCTGCAGGGGGGCGTTCTTCAGTGCCGTACGCAGATCGTCCAAGGCCTTGGCCTGCTCCGCCGCCGCCTCCTCCGGGGTCACCACCCGGGCCGTGCCGACCAGTTTCGTGACCATGTTCTCCATGGGCCCGTTCATGGTCAGCTCGCTCGTCTCGCTCACCGGAAGCATCTGCTTGCTGTACACCGTGGAGAGGCGCATGGAACCGGGGTATTCACCGCCGTCCTGCCTGACGGTCAGCTCGCTCTCGTAGGAAAACGCGTAGCACTCCCTGCCGTCGATCTCCTTCACCCCGTCAAAGATATACGCGGGGGACTGTTCCGGAAGGATCAACTGCAGCTCCTTGCCTTGCAGGGCCTCGACCGGCACGGCGATGGACGGTTGCCCCTTGACGATCTTTTCCAGCGGAAGTTCGATACCGAGCAGGACGGTCTCGCCCAACCCCATCTCGTCCTTGCCCGGCACCTCATGCACGACCTTGTCGGCCATGTTCCGCCCCTTGGCGTCGGTGGTGAAGGACACCGAATAGAACGGCGCCGGGGCCGGAGGAGCCCCGAGCGTTTGCTGGTTGTCCAGGACGATGCTCCAGGCGAGACGCGAACCACTCCGCTTGATCGTGTAATGGCCGTCAAAGGAGATGACCGGGATCTCCTGCCCTTCCGCCCCGTTCATGCCGACCGTCACGTTGATGGCCGTACGCAGGTTCATCGTGCCCGGCCCATAGTGCAGATCCACCGGCCCGTCTGCTTGCGGGGCGGACGTGTCGCCGAGGTTGTGCTGGCAGGACGGCAGGAACAGGAAACAGGCGAAAACAAGGACTGTCAGGCGATTATACATGGCGGCCCCATTGGCTTTATTGGCTTTAGCATTTCGATACAGGGAAAATTCCTGGCTCAAACGGGAAAAATTCCTATTTGTTGAACATGCCGTTATGACGTCGGGCAGCATTGATCAAGTATTCTTTTTTGTTATTCTTTAATCCGATCACCGCCGCAAGAACCACACATCGCGCCAATATCGACCAGGCTCACCGGCTGGAATGGAACCGTTTTTCGGGCCATCCGTCGTTGCGAGAGGGAACAAGAGAAAGCCCGGCGAGGAGGAATGGTCCTCCTCGCCGGGCGGTCGGCTAAATCTTATGCGGATGCCGTTTACTTGGCCAGTCTGGCGAGGTCGGCCTCGCGGATCTCCTTGCGCTTGATCTTGCCGGAGATGGTCTTGGGCAGCTCGTCCACGTAGTCGATGACGCGCGGGTACTTGTAGGGCGCGGTCAGTTCGCGGACGAACGCCTGGAGCTGCTTGGTCAGCTTCTCGTCGCCCACGTAGCCCGGGGCGAGCACCACCGTGGCCTTGACCAGCTGGCCGCGCACGTCGTCGGGCAGGCCGGTGACCGCGGCCTCGATGACCGCCTCGTGGGCCACCAGGGCGGACTCCACCTCGAACGGTCCGATGCGGTAGCCCGAGGACTTGATCAGGTCGTCGGTACGGCCCATGAACCAGAGGTAGCCGTCCTCGTCGGCCCACGCCTTGTCGCCGGTGTGGTACCAGCCGTCGAACTTGACGCTGGCGGTCTTTTCCGGCTCGTCCATGTAGGAGTCGAACAGGCCGAGCACCGGGGACTGGATGTTGATGCAGATCTCGCCCTCCTCGCCCTGGGGCACCTTCTCGCCCTCCTCGTCCATGAGCGCGATGTCCCAGCCGGGCACCGGCTTGCCGATGGAACCGGGCTTGGGCTCCATGAACTTGAAAGTGGCCACCTGCAGGGTGGTCTCGGTCTGGCCGTAGCCCTCGTAGATGGGCATGCCCACCGCCTTTTCCCAGGCGTGGAAGACCGAGTCGTTGAGCAGTTCGCCCGCCGTGGTGCAGTGGCGCAGGGACGAGAGGTCGTATTGGGAAAGGTCCTCGCGCACCAGGAACCGGTAGATGGTCGGCGGCGCGCAGAAGGTGGTGATCTTGTTGTCGGCCATGACCTTGAGCAGGTCGCCGGGGTGGAACTTGCCCCGGAAGTCCCAGACGAAGATGATCGAACCGGCCATCCACTGGCCGTAGAACTTGCCCCAGACCGACTTGCCCCAGCCCGTGTCCGACACGGTCAGGTGCACGTCGCCCTCTTCCAGGTCGTGCCACAGCGCGCCCGTGGTGTAGTGGGACGCGGCGTACTTGTGGTTGTGCAGGACCATCTTGGGCAGACCGGTGGTGCCGCTGGAAAAGAAGATGACCAGGGGGTCGTCGCCGCCCGGAGAGTCCGGAGTGCGCGGAAAGCTCGGGTCGCCCGAGGCGAGCAGCTCGCCGTAGTCGAGCCAGCCGTTTTCGGCCTTGCCCTCCACCTGGACCAGCAGGTTCAGGCCGGGGCAGTCGGGCCGGGCCTGGTCCACCCGCTCCACGATGGAGTCCTCGCAGACCATGGTCGAGATGCCCGCGTAGTTGACGCGCTCGCGGATGTCCTTCTTGGTCAGCAGGGACGGGGACGGGATGGGCACCGCGCCGATGCGGTGCAGGGCGAGCATGGTCACCCAGTATTCCAGCCGCCGGTAGAGGATGACCATGACCCGGTCGCCCTTCTTCACACCCTGGGCGGCCAGGGCGTTGGCCAGCCTGGACGAGGACTCCTGGAAGAAACCAAAGTCCAGGTCGCGCCGGTTGTAGTTGTCGTCCACGTGGATCAGCGCCGGGGCCTTGGGGTCCTTGGCGTCCAGGACGTCGAAGGCGAAGTTGAAGTTGTCGGGGCACTCGGGCGTGAACCGCGCGCAAAAATCCTTGTAATCGGCGTATTCTTCTTTGGTAAACATGGGTTGTATATCTCCGTGATTCTGATCAGCTTTCGTGATTTTTTCCGCAACAAAAATCGGTCAACTTATTCCGGGCGGGTCGGGGAGTCCCCGGCCAACCCTATAGAATCACGTCGAGAAAACGGACGGAGTTGCCGTCCAGGCCGCGCAGGGCGTGGGGCGTTTCCGAATTGAAATAGAGCGAGTCGCCGGGTTCGACGATGATCGGCTCGCCGCCCAGGCGCACCTCGAGACGGCCTTCGAGCACATAGATGAACTCCTGGCCCCGATGGGAGGTCTCGACCATCTCCTCGCCGGACTTGGCCGGAACCACGATCAGGAACGGCTCCATCTCGCGTCCGGCGAACTTGTAGCCCAGCGACTTGTAGTCGTAGTCCTTGCGCCGGTCCACGGCGAATCCCTCGTCCCTGCGCACCAGGGAATAGGACTTCAGGTGCGGTTCGCGGCCGGAGATGAGCGTGGTCAGGTCCACCCGGCAAAGCCGGGAGACGTCGAGCAGGTAGCCCACCGGGATCTCCACGGTCCCGGATTCGTAGGCCGTGACCTTTTCCTCGGACACCCCGAGCAGGTCGGCCATCTCCTTGGGCGTCCAGCCGACGCCCTCGCGCACGCCCACCAGACGGGGCGCGATCTCCTTGTACTGTTCCATTCCATACCTCCTGGAAAGATGATGACTCCGGCGGCCGGGCTCCACCCCGGACCGGCCGGGGACGGCGACGCGTCCACAAGGCCTACCTCTTGCCGACGCGAGCGGCAAGAGGTTCCGGGGGGACCTCCCTGCCGGAAGTCCCCCCGTGATATTCATTTGCTCGCTACGCGTCGGGCCACAGTTCGGCGGCCATGTCGCGCAGCTTGTATTTCTGGATCTTGCCCGATGCGGTCATGGGGTAGGCGTCCACAAAGGTGACGTACTTGGGTATCTTGTACCGCGCGATCTTGCCCCGGCAGTAGTCGATGACGTCCTCGGCCTCGATGTCCGCGTCTCCCTTGCGGATGACGAAGGCGCCGCACTCCTCGCCGAACTTCCGGCTCGGCACGCCGGCCACCTGCACGTCCAGGACCCCGTCCATGGAATAGAGGAATTCCTCGATCTCGCGCGGGTAGATGTTCTCGCCGCCCCGGATGATCATGTCCTTGAGACGGCCGGTGATGGTCAGGTAGCCGTCCTCGTCCATGACGCCCAGGTCGCCCGAATGCAGCCAGCCGTCCTTGTCGATGGCTGCCTCGGTGGCCTTGTCGTTGTTGTAATAGCCCTTCATGACCAGGTAGCCCCGGCAGCAGACCTCGCCGACCACGCCCGGAGGACACTCCTCGTAGGTCTCGGGGTCCACCACGCGGACCTCCACCTCGGGCATGGCCCGGCCCACGGTCTCGGTCATGTGCTTGAGGGAGTCGCCGACCACGGTCTGGCTCATGACCGGGCTGGATTCGGTCAGCCCGTAGCAGATGGTGATCTCGCGCATGTTCATCTTGTCGATGACCCGCTTCATGACCTCCACCGGACAGGGGGAACCGGCCATGATCCCGGTGCGCAGCGACGAGTAGTCGAAGCGCGGGAACAGCGGGTGGTCGAGAATGGCGATGTACATGGTCGGCACGCCGTACACGGCGGTACACCGCTCCTGGTCGATGGCGGCCATGACCTCCAGCGGCACGAAGTCCTCCAGGATGACCATGGTCACCCCGTGGTTGACCGAGGCCATGACCCCGAGCACGCAGCCGAAGCAGTGGAACAGGGGCACGGTCAGGCAGAGCCGGTCGCCGGGCACGAACTTCTGGTTCGCGCCGATCCAGTAGCCGTTGTTGACGATGTTGTAGTGGGTCAGCTGCACGCCCTTGGGAAACCCGGTGGTGCCCGAGGTGTACTGCATGTTGACCACGTCGTGCGGGTCGAGCTCGGCCTGGCGCTCGGCGTACTGCTCGTCCGTGACCATGGCGGCCATGGCCTGCAGCTCGGGGATGGAGTACATGCCCCGGTGCTTCTGGTGGCCCAGGTAGAAGACCCGCTTCAGGTGCGGGAACTTGTCGGTTTTCAGCTGGCCGCGCTCCTGGGTGCGCAGTTCCGGGATCTGCTCGTAGGTGGTGGTCAGGTAATCGTGGTCGCGGTACTGGCCGATGATGAACAGGTTCTCGGTCTCGGAGTGCTGCAGCAGGTACTCCAATTCATGGGACCGGTAGTGGGTGTTGACCGTGAGCAGGACCGCCCCGATCTTGGCCGTGGCGAACTGCAACGCCACCCAGTAGGGCACGTTGTTGGCCCACACGGCCACCTTCTCGCCCTTTTTCACGCCCAGCCCCATCAGCCCCTTAGCGATGGTGTCGGTCAGCTCGTCGAACTCGGCGTAGGTCAGGCGGAAGTCGCGGTCCACATAGACCACGGCCTCGTTATCCGGATATTTCCCGGCGGTCTCCTTCAGCAGATTGCCGAGGGTGATTTCTCGAAGTGCGCTCATACACCCTCCTTATTCAGGGAAATACAGGACCGCGTAGATCTCGGCCTTTTCCGCTCCGCCGCAGGCCACGTTGTGGGGCACGATGGAGTTGAAATAGATGGAGTCGCCGGGCTCGAGGATCTGCTCCTCCTGCCCGTAGCGCACCCGCAGCTTGCCGGAGTGGACCACGATGAACTCCTCGCCCTCGTGGGAGGACAGGGCGTCGTCCTTGCACGACTCGGGCAGCAGTTCGACGAAGAACGGCTCCATATGGCGGTCGGTCTTGCCTTTTCCCAGGGAGTGGAAGATCAGCCCGGTCTCCTTGCCGTCCGGGTGCATGACCAGTTCCTCCTCGCGCTCGGCCAGGCGGGTGATCAGCGGGTCGCTCGAAACCTGATCGTCCAGGAAGGTTCCCAATCGTACGCCTAGGGCCCGGGCCAGCTTAACCAGGGGCCGCAGGGAGGGGTACATGTCCTCCTCTTCCACGGCACGGATGAAGTCCTCGGACAGGGTGGTTCTGTTGGACAGATCCTCGATGCTCAGATTCTGCTTCTCACGATAGGCGCGAATCCTCTTCCCGATAGTACTCATGTAATGTTCTCCGTTGTCGATGGCACAAATGCTGGCGCAGGGACTCTTCCGATGCTGACAGAAACGTCGGGGACGGACTGTCGCCCCTGCGTGTATCGGATATAAGGAAGATTGTCACCATTTTGGGAAACCATCCGGCTCAACCGTTAGACTGGTTGCCATCCGAATGGGCCGGGTGTATCTTTTAGCTTCGCCCGATTTTTTTTGTGAACGAGAGGCTATGACGTGACCGCCGAAGAAATCCTGACCCTGGGCCCGAGCCCCAAGAAAAAAAACGGCCGGGGGAAACGCCCCCGGATCCCCGATGACGTCCGCGTGGAGAAGATCTACGGCGCGTTCTCCACCGAGTCCGTGTCCCAGGTGGGCACCGGCACCACCCAGCGCAAGACCGTGCAGAAGGCCTACTGGTTCGCCGAAGAGGGCGAGCCCGACAGCGACGGCACCCGCGTGATCCAGGTCCGTCCCCTGAACAGCAAGAACGTCCCCACCGGCCCCAAGGAGCCGGTCCCCCTGCCCGACTTCCTCTCCCGGTTCAACCCGGAGATCGAGTTCTACCACACCGAGGTCTTTCCGCGCATGCGCGAACTCGACGCCACCATCGTGCGGGCCGAGAAGCAGCGCGACCAGGGGGCCTTCTACTCCGCCCAATTCGAATACGAGGCCGCCCTGGTCCTGGACGTGCAGAACGTGCGGGCCAACTTCGGCCTGGGCCTGACCTACATGGCGCGCGGCGACGCGGATAAGGCGGCCGACATCTTCAAGCGCCTGGTCGCCCTGGACGCGGCCTTCGCCCCGGAGCACAAGCACCTGTTCAACGAGTTCGGCATCAGCCTGCGCAAGTCCGGGCTCACGGACCAGGCCGTGGAGTACTACACCCGCGCCCTGACCATCACCGAGGACGACGAGAACCTGTTCTACAACATCGCCAGGGCCTACTGCGAACGGGGCGACGAGGCCGAGTGCCGGGAAAATCTGCAACGCGCCCTGGAGATCGACCCGAACATGGACGTGGCCCTCCGCTTCATGGAATTCCTCGAAAAGAAGTCGGGCTAGCCGCCATGTCCCTCGCCCTGGACCGGGTCTCCTTCGCCTATCCGGACGGTCCGGCCATCCTCGAAGACGCCTCGCTCACCCTGGCAACGGGCGGCTACCACCTCCTGCGCGGTCCGTCCGGCTCGGGCAAGTCCACCCTGCTGCGCCTGCTCTGCCGCCTGGAAGAGGCTCAGGCCGGGACCATCACCTTCAAGGGAACGCCCATAGACGCCATCCCCCCAGCCGAACTGCGCCGCTGCGTGGCCTACGTACAGCAGCTGCCCACGCTCTTGCCCGGCACGGTGCGCGACAACCTGCTCCTGCCCTTTTCGTTCAAGGCCAACGCGAGGCTGACCCCGCCGTCCGACGTAGAGATGGCCGCCCAGCTGTCCGGCTTCCTCCTGGACGGCGTGACTCTGGACTCCCCGGCGGACAAGCTTTCCGTGGGCCAGGCCCAGCGGGTCTGCCTGACCCGCTCCCTGCTCCTCTCGCCCGAGGCGGTCCTGCTGGACGAGCCCACGGCCTCCCTGGACGCCCACTCGGCCGGGGTGGTCCTGGACCGCACGCGGGGGCTGGCCGAGAGCGGCGTGACCGTGGTCATGATCTCCCATTCCGAGACCGTGCCCGAGGGCGTGACCCATTTCATCACCCTGGAGAACAAAAGGCTGGCCCTGTCATGACCCCGCACATCATCGAGATAGGCCCCCTGCAGCTGGCGCTCTGCCTCGGCTTCGTGCTTTTGGCGGGCGCGACCTCCTTTGTCCAGAAGCTCGGCCTGGGCCGCGACCTGGCCGTGGGCACGGTGCGCACCTTTGCCCAGCTCTTCCTCATGGGGTACGTGCTCAAGTTCGTCTTCGAGGTGCGCGTCTCCTGGCTGGTCCTGCTCCTGTACGCCTTCATGGTCGCCGCCGCCGTGCACATCATCCGGGGGAGGGTCAAGGAGCGGACCATCCCGTTCACCGCGCCCACCTTCCTGTCCATGCTCGTGTCCTACTCCCTGGTCACCATGGTGGTCACCGGGGCCATCGTGGGGGCCAGGCCGTGGTGGACGCCGCAGTATTTCATTCCCCTGGCGGGCATGATCGTGGGCAACTCCATGACCGCCATCTCCATCTGTCTGGACCGGCTTTTCTCGGACCTCAAGGCCCGTCGCGGCGAGGTGGAGATGAAGCTCGCGCTGGGCGCGGACTATCGCGAGGCCTCGCGGGAGATCATGGCCGGGGCCATCCGCGCGGGCATGATCCCGTCCATCAACTCCCTGATGGCCGTGGGGTTAGTGTCTCTGCCCGGGATGATGACCGGCCAGATACTGTCCGGCACCGATCCGCTCATCGCCATCCGCTACCAGATCGTGGTCATGTTGATGCTGGTGGCCTCCACTGCCGTGGGGGCGCTGATTGTCACCAACCTGGTCCGCAAGCGGTGTTTCTCCAAGGGGCAACAACTGTTGCTCCGGTAACCGCCCCCCTTCCTTCATTAAGAGGGAATCCCCTCCCGCCTTGAGTCGGCATGGATATCGGCAAGTTGCCGGATGCCTTCCGTGCGCCGAAGAACGCGGCTGCGCCGCGTAGAGCCGCTGTGCGGGGCTGCGCCCCCGCACTAGCTCCATGCCCTCCCGGCGGGGTCCATTTTTTTGCTGGCCCAAAAAAATAGACGAAAAAAAGGGCCTTGGAGTGTTGGGCGGCCGCCCGGAGATCGGGGGATAAGAAGCTGATCGATTCGGGTCGGCTCCCGATTCAAGGCTCGCTGCGCTCGCTCTGAATCGAAGAGCCGCCGACCCTCATCGTCACCTTCTAATCCCCCGATCAAGGGCTCGTTTGGGTGAAGGGAAGAGGTGCGGCGGGAAGCATTTGGGCGTGCCTTGGCGCGACGCGGGGGAGAGCCGCTGTCGGACGCGGGCGTCCGAGGCGCTCCACGGGAGCTTCAATGAGTTGCTGCCGGGCATTACGCCACGCAGAACGCTGCAGCCCATTCCTTTCTTACGGAGGCCAGCAATCGGAAGCGGACCCTAGAGCCCGTCTCCGGCGACGAAGCGTCGGCCGGATCGCGTCTGCGCAGCAGACATCGATCCGGCCAGCGAAAGCCGCCTACGGGCTCTTGGGTCCGCTTCCGCGCGTTCGCACCACAGCGCAGTTTTTGCTTCCTTTTTTCTGCGCCAGCAAAAAAGGAAGTCGCCGTAAAGGCGAAATACAATGTAAGGAGAACAGCCCAAAGTCCCGACGCGGATGCGCGGACCAACGAAGCGCAATGTACCGACATAATCACAAGCCCTGACGCGGATGCGCGGACGATATGAAGGAGAGCACATAGGCCCGCCGCAGGCGGCCCCCCTACACCCCCTCGAGGTATTCGAGCTTTTCGAGGAGGTCGGCTTCGAGCAGGGCCTGTTCGGCCTTGAGGGCGTCGGCGATATCGGCGCGGGTGTGCATGGTCTGCATCTTGTACTTGTTGCCCAGCGCGTTGCCATGCTCCCGGGCCGAGGTCAGGGACGCCGCGCCGGTGTTCTTCTTGTGGTGCACGGCCAGGTGGCCCTGGTAGACCGCGAACAGGCCCGCCTCGCACAGCCGCAGATCGTGCTCCATGTCGTCGTACTGGGACGGGGAAAGCTGGATGGCGAAGTCGCCGGATTCGAGCAGGACCTTGGTGCGGAACAGGTGGCAGCAGCCGGTGACCGAGGCGCACGGGCGCATGAAGTCGAAACCGCCGGTGTCCAGGGTCTGGGCGTGCAGCCCCGAGAGCCGGAACGGGTTGGGATCCAGCCGGTTCAGGTCCACGCAGGCCGTGTGGTCCATGAACAGATGGCTGTCCGCGCTCTGGATGCACAGCGGATTGGCATGGCTGACGACCTTGCAGCCCCACACGCCCGCACCGGGATAGCGATGCACCGCCGCGCCGAGACGGAGCAGCCAGTCGGGCGGCAGCTCCACGTCGTCGTCGAGATAACAGCAGAAATCATGCTCCCGCACCGCGTCCAGGTGGAGCAGCCAGTTGCGCGCGGCGGCGGCCCCGATGTTCACCGGCAGGGAAATTCTCGTGAACCGGTCCGCGCCCAGCGCGTCCGCAAACTGCGGTTCGCGGCGGTCCAGAACCTCGGCGGTATTGTCCATGGACCCGTTGTCCAGGACAAAGACCGAGACTCCGATCAGGTCCGAGGCCAGCAGCGAGGCCAGGGTGGCGTCGAGCTCGTCCGCCTTGTTCCAGGAATAGAGCAGCACGGCGGTCCGACCCGGCAGTGGTTCACGGCGGTCGGCGACGCCCGAGAGCGTGTCAAAGGCGCGCAGGACCAGGTTCGCGTTCCACGGGGACTTTCGGGCGGCGGCCAGCAGTTCCTCCGGGGCCGGGGGTTCCTTGGAGGCGAAGAGATTCCGGGTCTGCTCCACGGCGGCGGACAGGACCGGAGCCGCCGGTTCAGGGGCGGGAACGGCCAGGCAGGCGAAGACGAACTCCGGGTCGTTGCCCACCGCGCCCGCGGCGGCGGCCTGCTCACGCCAGAACAGGTTGCCGGGCTCGTCGCGCACGGCCCGGTCCAGAAAGGCGCGGGTGCGTTCAACGTCGCGGGAGTTCAGGACATCGAGGAGCGGGCCGGTGTCGGCCGGACGCGCCCAGTGATCGGCCAGGACGCGCAGCCTGGCCACGGTCGGCGGAGCCAGCAGGGCCACGGCCGGTTCGGCGGCCAGCAGTTCGGCTGCCAGCCCGCCGTTCAGCGGATGGTCGGCGGCCAGCCGGTTCAGGGCGTCGCGGGCCACCGGGGCCAGGTCTTCCCGGCCCGGGCGCAGACTGCGCCCGGCCACTTCAAAGAGATGGGACTTGCCCACGAACCCCAGACGCAGCAGCGCCTTGAGATCTTCGGGCAGGTTGCGCCAGAAGACGGCGGGGGCGTCAGCGCGGTCCGTGCTCATGGGGATGTTCCTCCATCCCTGAAGGTTCGCCAGAGCCTTCGGCGGACGGCTCGGGCTCGGCCATGTCCTCCACGGGCAGGGGCTCGTACAGCCGCCCGCCCATGTACACGCGCATCAGGTTGCGCCCCTTGGCCTCGGGCGTGAGCAGACTGCGCACCACCCGGCGGCCCGCCAATCCCAGGGCGAACCGCTTGGGCGGGTCCTCGGCCAGCAGGCGCATCTTGTCGGCCAGGCAGTCCGCGTCTTCCGACGCGCAGAGAAAGCCGTTGACGTTGTCGCGGACCACCTCGGGGATGCCGCCCACGCGGGTGCACACGGCGGGCAGGCCGAGATCGAACCCTTCGAGCAGGGCGTTGGGCAGGCTTTCCTTGCGCGAGGTGATGACCAGGACGTCGGCGAAGCGCAGCTCGTCCAGGACCTCGGCGTGGGATATCTCGCCCGCATTGCGGTAGCGCTCGCGCACGACCGGGGTGAAGATGCCGTCGAACTTGGCGAGCTTGTCCTCGCCCACGCCCACGCCCACGAATTCCAGATCGCGAGCGCCGCCTTCGCAGAGGCGATCGGCGGCCTTGAGAAAGACGTCGAACCCCTTGATGTCCGCCGCGTTGCCCACGTAGATGTAGCGCGTGCCCCGCTTCTTGCGCGGCTTGGGCTCGCCGAAATCCGGCCCGGCGTAGGCGTTGTAAACCACGTTCAACCGCTTCTTGCGCACCCAGTACTTGCGCATGACCTCGGCGCACTGGGCCGAGTTGGCTATGACCCCGTCGGACAGCGCGGTCCACAGGAAGAACACGGAGTTGGGCCTGGAAATGACCCCCCGATTGATGAACAGTTTGAACTTCGCGCCCAACAGCCGGGCCAGCACACCCATCTTGTACGCCCGGTTGTGGAAGGTGTGGACCACGTCGATGCGTTTTTCCGCGATCAACGCCTTGAGAAACTTCCCGGCCTCCATGTACCGGCTGAAGCCGTCATAATGGATGACCTCCACGTTCTCGCCCTTCAAAGGGTCGAGGGCTCCGTTGATGGCCGTGTCCGGGGTGACCAGGGCGTAGACCTTCAACCCCATGTCCGCCATGGCTTTGATGTTGTTGACCATCTGGCGGCTACCGCCGGACAGCTTGTTAGAGTCCGTGGCGTAGAGCACGGAGGACACCTCCGGCTTCTTGCGGTATTTCTTGAAGAACACACGGGCCGGGGCGGTCGTGCCGTACATGCGCAACCGGGTCTGCACCCACTGGCCGTCCTTCTTGGCGGCCACGCCGAGCCGGTTGAGCCGGAACGGGTCCGTGCCCCGGGTGTTGGCGCTCCGCTCCAGGGTGAAGGCCCCGGCGAACCCGGCCGCCTTCAATTCGCCCTCGCAAACCGGATCGAACTGGCCCCACGGCCAGCAAAAGAGCTGCTCGTCCAGCCCGTTCAGTTCACGAATGCGCTCCATGCTCCGCCTGAAATCCCGGCGACAGAATTCGCGGCGCTCGTCCTCGGTCCGCTTGACGAAGCGTGGGCCGTTCCCGTCCTCGAATTGGGGCCAGAACCCGTCGTAGACATACCCGCTGCCCGGCTTGAAGGTCGGCCAGAAATCGTTGTGGCCGGG
The DNA here is from genome assembly GCF_051175575.1 of Pseudodesulfovibrio sp. lm2024. Classification (NCBI taxonomy): domain Bacteria; kingdom Pseudomonadati; phylum Thermodesulfobacteriota; class Desulfovibrionia; order Desulfovibrionales; family Desulfovibrionaceae; genus Pseudodesulfovibrio; species Pseudodesulfovibrio sp. lm2024. The sequence goes on along the minus strand of NZ_CP195092.1, from coordinate 476,641 downwards.
GTAGATGGACCAGCCGCCCCAGTGCGTTATACCGTCCCCGAGATGTCCGTCCGGCGCGAGGTTCATGAAGGCCGCCTGGTGGCGGCAGCCATGGGCGAAGACCTCCATGCCCTTGTCGAGCATGGCCCGGATTTCGGATTCGTTGATGAACTGGGAAAAGTCGTTGTCCACGAAGGCGGCCCGGAAGGCCTGCTTCATGGGGAACATTTCGGGCGCGGTCCCGGCGGTACGCGCCCCGCCGGGCACGGTGAAGTCCGTAAGGGCGAAGAAGGTCCCGGTCATGTTCCGCTTTTCCAGCTCCGGCACCACGGTGATCCAGTTGGACACGTGGCCGTCGTCAAAGGTCAGGACCAGGGATTTTCTCGGGGGCTTCATCTCCCCGCGCGTCACGGCCAGCAGGTCGCGGGCCGAGATGGCCCGCCAGCCCGCATCGGTCATGGCGTCGAGGTGTTCCCGAAACATCTCGGGCGTGTGCCCGTTCACGTCGGACACGTTGTGGTAGCAAAGGACGGGTATGGATATGCTCATCGTATTTTTTCTCGTTTGCGCTCGGGCTTCCGAGAAGTAGCAGATGGGCGGGACCTGGGCAAGAAAGGATGGAGCAGGCCCCAATGGGGCTGTCCGGTTACGGCAGGTGGACAAGTACGCGAACCCCTTGTAAACTTTCCGAGATACCGCTAATAGAAGTGACCATGACGGCCAAAACAGTCCTATTCATCGCGGAGCCGCAGTCCGTGACCGCCATCTTCCCCACCTTGCAGAAGGCCGGGTTGCAGGCGGGTTTGGCCGACAACCTCAACGGGGCCCTCGGGTTCATCAAGAAGTCCCGGCCCTGCCTGGTCTTCTGCCGTCCGAGGCTGCAGGGGTTCGACGCCAAGGCGTTCCTCGCCAAGGCGGCCGAGACCCCGGGATTCCCGCCCGTGGTCATCTTCTCCGCCTCGGGCAACGCCGAACAGGCCACGGAGTTTCTCGAACTCGGCGCGCGCGACTACTGGATCGAGCCCCTGGCCTGGGAAAAGATCCAGATGGTCCTGCCCGCCGACGAACCCGAGCCGGAACCCGAAGCCACCCCCTGCCCGCCCAAGGCGCAGGCCGCGCCCGCCGGCAACGGCTCGCCCCCCGGCAAATTTCAGATCATCGGCCGCCACACCGCCGTGCTGCGCGTGCTCGCCCTGGCCAAGCAGGTGGCCGGGTCCAAGGCGACCGTGCTCATCTCCGGCGAGTCCGGCACCGGCAAGGAGATGTTCGCCCGCTACCTGCACCACAACTCCGACCGCACGGACAAGCCCTTTGTCGCCATCAACTGCGCAGCCCTGCCCGAGCACCTGCTGGAGAGCGAACTCTTCGGCCACGAAAAGGGCGCGTTCACCGGGGCCATCCAGCGCAAGCTCGGCAAGTTCGAGCTAGCCGACGGCGGGACCATCCTGCTGGACGAGATCACCGAGATGGACCTGGGCCTCCAGGCCAAGCTGCTGCGCGTGCTCCAGGAGTCCGAGTTCGACCGCGTGGGCGGCGTGGACACGGTCAAAGTGGACGTGCGCGTCCTGGCCACCACCAACCGGCGCATCGAGGACACGGTCAAGGAAGGCAAGTTCCGCCAGGACCTCTACTACCGGCTGAACGTCATCCCCCTGGCCCTGCCCGCGCTCAAGGACCGGGGCGACGACGTGCTCCTGCTGGCCGAATTCTTCACCAACAAGTTCACCGCCGCCTACGGGCTGGCCAGGCTCGCCTTCACGGACGAGGCCAGGAAATGGCTCATGGACTACGACTGGCCCGGCAACGTGCGCGAGTTGCAGAACCTCATGGAGCGGGCCGTGCTCCTGGCGGGCCAGGGCCCCATCCGGCCCCGCCACTTCCTCATGGGCGACGAGCAGTGGACCCCGGACGATCTGTCGGCCATCGACGCGGACCAGCAGGCCGCCTGCGAGGCCGCGCCCCCGTCCACCCCGGACGAGGCCATGTCGGTCATGCCGCTGCATGAAATGGAAAAGCGGCTCATCCTGAAAAGCCTGGAAGAGACCACCGGCAACCGCACCCGCGCGGCCGAGCTCCTGGGCATCTCCGTGCGCACCCTGCGCAACAAGCTCAACGAATACAAGAAACAGGGACTGGACTTGTAGGTCGACAGTCGGGATGGTCCGGCGACGATCAGGCCGTCAGCGATCCGAAACCGACCAGCTCCCGCCGTTCCTCATCCCACAGGTTCAGTCGCAACGATCTCAAACTCTTCAGGAAAGTCAGCGACGGCACCGTCCGCATCTCCGGCGTGCTGTCGTAGCTTTGCTGGAGCCGATAGTTGGGAATCCTCGGCAGGACATGATGTATGTGGTGCAACCCGATGTTGCCGGTGAACCACTGCAGAATCCGGGGCAGTTTGTAGTAGGAACAGCCTTCCAGGGCGGCCTTCACCGGATCCCACTCGTCCGGATGCGCCCAGTACACGCCCTCGAATTGATGCTGCACATAAAACAGCCAGACGCCGACCGCGCCGCCCAGAAGGATGACCGGCACATGGATCAGCAAATAGGTCTTGAGGCCCATTGTCAGGCTGGCCAGAACCACGACCCCCACGATGGCCACGTTGGTGAACGTGGCGCTGAAACGTTCCTTCTTTCCCTCCCATTCGTGCAGGAAGCGCTGCGTTATCAGGAAGGAATACCCGGGACCGACACCTAAAAATACGAGTGGGTTGCGATAGAGACGGTAGGCCAGCCTACCGGCCGGAGTGAGCGCCTTGTACTCTGCCACGGTCAACGTCCACAGATCGCCCACTCCCCTGCGGTCCAGGTTCGCGTAGGCCCCGTGATGGACCAAGTGGTTGCGCTGCCAATAGGTGAACGGGGTGAACGTCAGGATTCCCGATATATAGCCCAGAACAAGGTTGGCCCGGCGCGAGGCGAAGAGCGACCCGTGTACGCAATCATGAAAGATGACGAAGATACGGACCAGAAGCAGAGATTCCAGGAGGAGCAGGGGCAAGATGAAAAACACCGAGGCCCCGGTCCGGATCAGGTACACGAGCAGGGCCCAAAGCCCCAGATAAGGTGGATACGTGTTGAGGACCTGCCAAAGGGCACGGCCCGAAGCCGCCTTTGCGAAGGGTTTCAGCAAGGCCCGCAGCCCCTGAATGGTAAACTGGCCGGTATCGCTCATATCTCCCCTTTTTGTTCCCGGGGCGAAGCGGGACGAGTTCTATAGGTATCGTCTCAAACTTAGCCGAATCGACTGATTCCGGCAAGGGGGGAGGGTCTGTGCGCTCGGTATACGCGATTCGGACACCCGCCCCGGACGGCTAGAACAAGACCCGTAAAAGCCAGAGCGTTCCCATCCCGCTGAGGATGGTCACCAAGATGCTGCGGGTCTTCCAGGCCACCAGCACGGCGACCAGGGCGGCCACCGGACGGGCCGGGCCGACCGGGCCGCCGTCCGTGCCGTGCAGCAGCACCGCGGGCACGATGATGGCGGGCAGGACCGAGGCCGGGATGAAGCGCAGCATGCGGACCACGGCCTCGGGAAAGGCGACCTTGTCCACGATGAGGATGAAGGAGAAGCGGATCAGGAAGGTGCCCAGCCCGAGCAGGACGGCCACCAGCCAGAAATCGGACGCGTCAGTCACGGACGAGCCTCCTTTCGGCGGCGTATCCCAGAAGGATGCCGGTGACGGCCCCGGCCATGAGCCCGAGGTTGTAGGGCAGCCCGTCGGCAAACCAGGCCACGGTCCCGGCGGACAGGGCGGCCAGGGTCGTGGGCCGGTCCTTGATGGCGGGCACGACCACGGCGATGAAGGTCAGGGGCACGGCGAAACCGAGGTCCCAGGCGGGCGGGATGAGAGCGCCCACGGACGCCCCGAACACGGCCCCCACGGAATAGGAGGCCCAGATGGCCAGGGCCACGCCGAGATAGTAGAACGGCTTGTCGATCTCCTCGGCGTCCTCCCGGTGGAAGCGGGCGATGGACAGGGCGTAGGCCTGGTCCGACAGGACGAACCCGAGCAGGGCCCGGCCCGGCAGGGACATGGCCTTCAGGTGCGGGGCGATGGACGCCGAGTACATGAAGAAGCGCAGGTTGATGATCAGCCCGGTGAGCACGACCACGGCCAGGGTGGCGTGGTGCTCCATGAGCTGCAGGGCCGCCAGCTGGCTGGCCCCCGCGTTGATGGCCCAGGTGAAGCCGAGCGCCCCCCACGGGGACATGCCCGCGCCCGTACTGACCACGCCGCAGATGAGCCCGAAGGGCACCATGCCGAGCAGGATGGGGATGGAGTCGCGCGCCCCGGACAGGCAGGAATGTCTGATGTCGTTCATGTGGATTGATCCGCTGATCAATGGCAATACAGCCGCGCCCTGCCGCCGTCAACGCCTTAATTGTGCAACCTTATTCCCGCGCTGGACTTTTGCCCGTAAATGGCGGGATACTCACGAAATGAAAACCAAGGAAACCTACCGTTGCGCCGCCTGCGGCGCGCAGTCCCCCCGCTGGCAGGGCCAGTGCCCGTCGTGCAAGGAATGGAACACCATGGAGGCCGTGACCGTGTCGAAGAAGACCTCGGTCCCGGTGGGCGCGGCCGCGGCCCAGTCCACGCCCCAGCTCCTGGAGGATCTTGAGAGCGAGCACCTGGGGGCCCGGCCCTCCGGGCTGCCCTCCCTGGACCACCTGCTCGGCAAGGGGCTGGTGCCGGGCGCGGCCATCCTGGTGGGCGGCGAGCCGGGCATAGGCAAATCCACCCTGCTGCTGCAGCTGGCGGGCAGCCAGGCGCGGCTGGGGCACACGGCGGTCTATCTGTCCGGCGAGGAATCCCTGGCCCAGCTCAAGTCCAGGGCGGGCAGGCTCGGGCTGCTCGGACCGGGGCTGATGGCCGTGGCCACCAACAAGGTCGAGGACGGGCTGGCCGTGCTCGAAGGGCCCAACCCGCCCGAACTGCTCATCGTGGACTCGGTCCAGACCCTGGCCTCGCCCCTGGCCGAAGGCATCCCCGGCTCGGTCAGCCAGGTGCGCGCGGTGTCCAGCGAACTGGTGGAGAAGACCAAGAAGTCCGGGACCACCCTCATCCTGGTGGGCCACGTGACCAAGGACGGCCAGATCGCCGGGCCCAAGCTGCTCGAGCACATGGTCGACACGGTCCTGTACCTGGAGGGCGACCGCAAGCATTTCTCGCGCATCCTGCGCGTGCTCAAGAACCGGTTCGGGCCCAGCGACGAACTGATCGTCTTCACCATGAAGGAGCAGGGGCTCGAAGTGGTCGAGGACCCGGCGACCTTCTTCCTGGGCGCGCGGGACCCGTCCCTGTCCGGCACGGCCATGGCCCTGGCCGTGGACGGGCAGCGGCCCTTCGCCGTGGAAGTCCAGGCCCTGGTCTCCAAGTCCTTTCTGACCATCCCCAGGCGCACGGCGCTGGGCTTCGACACCAACCGGCTGAACCTGCTCCTGGCCGTGCTCGAAAAGCGGCTGCGCCTGAACCTGAGCGGCCACGACATCTACGCCAAGATCACCGGCGGGCTGGCCTCCAAGGACCCCGGCCTGGACCTGGCCGTGGTGGCTGCGGTCATGTCATCCTTCTACGACCAGCCGTTGCCCGAGGCCTCGGTCTTTTGGGGCGAGATCGATCTGAACGGCCAGGTGCGTCCGGTGGCCGCCCACGGCGTGCGCCTCAAGCAGGCCGGTCGGCTGGGCCACGGCCCGGTCTGCCACTCGGGCACGGCCCCGACCCTGGCCGACCTGCAGCGGCTGCTCTTCGGCAAACGCTGACGCGCATGACATTTTCATCGAAATAGTGATACCCTCTGCCCAACCGTGCCCTGCGCCGCACGGACGCATGCCGCACCGGCACGCGCGGGAGCGTGCCGCAACGCCACGGCGCGGCGAACACCGACCTCAATACGGAGGAAGACATGGCTGACATTCTCGACTGGACCAACGCGGACCTCGACCGACTGGATATGGCGACCTATGAAAGCAAGGCCGACGGCATGGCCGCCCGCCTGCGCGAGGAGACAGGGGCGGGCAGGCTGCCCTTCCTGACCATGCCCTACGAGGCCGAGCTGAAGAATCAGCTGGCCGAACTGGCGGGCTACCTCGACGGCTTCGAGCACATGCTCCTGCTCGGCATCGGCGGCTCGGCCCTGGGTGCCCGCGCCCTGCAAAAGGCCTTCTACCCCGAACAGGACCGCCCCGGCCACGGCGGCAGGTCCCTGTGGATCGCGGACAACGTGGACGCCTACGCGCTCGACGCCTACATGGCCGAACTCCCGCCCGAAAAGACCGTGGTGGTCACGGTGTCCAAGTCCGGCGGAACCATCGAGACCGTGGGCCAGTACTTTATCATCAAGGAATGGATGAAGGAGCGGCTCGGCGACGACTGGGCCAACCACATGCTCCTGGTCACCGACGAGAAGCAGGGCTTTTTGCGCGGCGAGGTCGACGCCTTCGGCATCAAGGCCCTGCCCGTGCCAGACAACCTCGGCGGACGCTACTCCGTACTCTCGGCCGTGGGGCTGATCCCGGCCCTGTTCCTGGGCATGGACACCGACGCGCTCATGGCCGGGGCGCGCGAGGTGGCCGACGTGCTGGCCGACCCGAACCTGGACGGCGAGACCCTGGCCGGAACCCAGGCCTTCCGCCTGGCCGCCTGGGGCGCGGCGCTCATGGACAAGGGCTTTACGGAGATGATCTTTTTCGCCTATATCCCCTTGTGGGCCAGCTTCGGCGACTGGTTCGCCCAGCTGTGGGCCGAATCGCTCGGCAAGGAAGGCAAGGGCAGCCAGCCCGTGCCCGCCGTGGGCGTGACCGACCAGCACTCGGTCAACCAGATGTTCATGGACGGCGTGCGCAACAAGGCGTGCCTGTTCCTGACCTGCCCGTCCCTGCCCGCCGGGCCGAAGTTCCCGGCCGACCTGCCCGACCAGTTCGCCTATGTTCGGGGCAAGGACTTCGGCGAGCTGATCCAGGCCGAGGGGCTGGGCACGCGCATGGCCCTGTCCAAGAACGGCGTGCCCCTGGTGGAGATTCAAATGGGCGCGGACGGGCCGAAGCAGGCGGGCAAGCTCATAGGGCTGCTCGGCGCGGCCACCATCCTGACCGGCTGGCTCATGGGCATCAACCCCCTGGACCAGCCCGCGGTGGAGCTGGGCAAGCGGCTGGCCAAGGCGCGCATGGACGCGGACGGGCTGGCCGAAGAGAAGGCGGACCTGAGCGGGTTCTTGACCGCACAACGAGATTTACGGGAGTTCTGAGTCATTGCCGAATAATCGCGAGGAGGGCAGCAGCCCGCTCCAGTTCGTCCGGGTCATATCCTGGACCCTGCTGGTCATCATCCTGAGTTTCAGCCTGCTGTTGTCCCTGTTCATCTCCAAGTACGCGGAACAGACCCTGCTCGAAAAGCAGGAGGCCTTCGCCCTGCTCCTGGCCGAGAACGTCAGCCACCAGCTGTTCACCCGCTTCGTCATCCCCACGGTGCTGAAGTTCGGGGCCATCCGGCTACGCAACGAGGACCAGGCCGCCGCCATGGACAAGGTGGTCCGCTCGACCATCCACAGCTTCCACGTTTCGAGCCTGCGCATCTACGACCGCGAGGGGAACATCACCTATTCCCTGAACAAGAACGAGGTGGGCGACGACGGCAACGCCGACTACATGGTCAACAAGACCTGGGAGACCGAGGATTTCAGCGCCGAGATCCTGTCCAAGGTCTCCAAGGTGGCCTCCCTGTTCCGGGTCGATCTCGATCCCGGGTCCATGGTCCTGCGCGCATACTACCCCCTGCGGGTGGAGCGCAGCCTGACCGACATGGAGGCCAACCCGATCATGGGCATCCTGGAATTCCAGCAGGACATCACCGCCGACTACCTGGCCTCCCTGAACTTCGAGCGGCTGATCATCGCCTTCTCCCTGGTCACCTCCCTGGTCCTCTTCTTCCTGGTTCTGACCGTGCTGCGCAGGGCCGAGCGGCTGTCCAACAGGCAGCTGCGCGAAAAGGAGCGGCTCATCTTCGAGCTGCAGCAGCAGGAGAAGCTGGCCGGCATGGGCCGCATGGTCGCGGGCGTGGCCCACGAGATCCGCAACCCGCTGGGGATCATCTGCTCCAGCTCCGAGCTGATCCTGAAAAAGGCGAAGAAGGAGAACAACTCCAACGTGCGCATCCTCGAGGCCCTGCACGAGGAGGCCAAGCGGCTGTCGCGCACGGTCACGGAATTCCTGGACTACGCCCGGCCGAAGAAACCGGCCATGCACGACGTGGACGTCAAGTCCATCCTCGACCAGGTGGCCGTGTTCATGGAGCCCGAGTGCGAAAAGCTCGGCGTGACCGTGGACCGCGAGTTCGAGGGCGACATGATGGTCAAGGGCGACAAGGACCTGCTCTACCGCGCCTTCTACAACCTGGTGGCCAACGCCCTGCAGGCCATGCACGGGCCGGGCGAGCTGTCCATCCGGGCGGCGCGCGGCGAAAAGGGCCTGCACGTGACCCTTGTGGACACCGGGCCGGGCTTCGCGCCCGAGCACCTGGACCAGGTGCGCGACCCGTTCTTCACCACCAAGGACACCGGGACCGGCCTGGGACTGGCCCTGGTCTCGACCATCTTCGAGAGCCACGGCGCGGAGATGGACCTGAGCAACGCCGAAGAGGGCGGCGCGCGCGTGGACGTCATCTTCCCCGCGTAGACGCCGCGCAAACCACGGAGACAGTCAGCATGTCGAAAGCATGGATACAGGCCAAGCACCCGGAGTTCGTCCGAGACCTGTTCAAGTTCTTCTGCCAGGCCTGCGACCAGTTGGAGAAGCAGTTCGTCCGCTTCGACGAGGACGGCACCGTCGAGTTCGACGTGCTCAAAGACCTGGTCGGCAGCGAGATGAACAAGGGGCTGTTGTGGCGCATGAAGGACACGGCCCACCACGTCTTCCGCAACGATCCGCACGCGCAGCTGGGCGGGCAGTTCCTGGACTGGGCGCTGGGCTACATCTTCCACGAGACCCTGAAGCTCAAGGAGGACGCCTACCAGAAACAGAACTACGCGCCGTGGTTCCACCGCCTCTACGAGGGCGATCTGAACACCTCGGAAAAGGACGTCACCGAACAGCTCTTCCAGGTCCTGAACCAGACCGAGGAGTCCATGCGCCGCGAGATCGACCGCATCCGGTTCATCATCGCCAAAGGCCGCCAACTGCTCCCCTACTACCTGCACCGCTACAGCGATAACGTCCTGTTGGCGCGGTATATTTTTTCTCAGAACGAACTGGTCCGGGCCGTGTTCGCAAACGAATACGCGGGCCTGATCTTCGCCATCTACGGGCACGAGCCCGAGCGCATGTACATCCTGGCCAGCCAGTCCCTGCGCCTGGGGGGATGGGTGGACGAGGCGGCCCAGGCGGTGGACGAGGCGATCAAGGAGAACCCGGCTAGCAAAATGGTGTTGCAAGAAAAGAAAATTATTGATAATTGGGCAAATAGAATACATACATGAACCAGCGTTTCGCTGGAAATTGTTAACCGAGATTTATTTGAGGAGGCCTTCAATGAAGAAGCTGATTTTACTGGCAATTGCCCTGTGCGTCGTGTTCGCCTGGGGTTGTTCCAAGAAAGTCCAGACCGAACCCGAAGTGGTTGTGGTCGAAGAAAAGGAAGTCGTCGTCGAGCAGCCCGCGCCCCCCATGGATCCCATGGCCGTGTACAAGGCCGAGTACGATGCGCTGCCCGTCACCCACACCGTGACCAAGGGCGAGTGCCTGTGGTGGATCTCCGAGTACAAACACGTGTACAATGATCCCTTCATGTGGCCCCTGATCTACAAGGCCAACCGCGACAAGATCAAGAATCCCGATCTGATCTACCCCGGCCAGCAGTTCGACGTGCCCCGCTACGGCTTTGACCTCGAGGAAGTGAAGGCGTCCCGCAAGGAAGCCGGCGCTCCCTGGAAGGCCCTGGAGCCCGGCCAGGATGCGGTCATCCCCGCGGAGATGCGCGCCGCACTCGGCTACAGCTTCTAAAGGCCAGCCTCACCAGCCATACAGGCCCGCCCGTCCGTTGTGGACGGGCGGGTTTTTTCGTTACCCGCCCGCAAACCCGGATTGCGGGGCAAGAAACGGATGGTTTTGCCGCGCCCGTGCGGGTATCTTGGACCCATGACCACACAGCAAAGACCATACGACAGCCGCCTCCGGGCGGTCCTGGACCGGGACGGTTCGGCCTCGGGATTCGTCTACGCGGTCGCCACCACCGGCATCTACTGCCGCCCCGGCTGCCCGTCCCGCTCGCCCAAGCCCGAGAACGTGCGCTTCTTCGACACCCCGGCCCAGGCCGAGCGGGCGGGGTTCCGCCCGTGCAAGCGCTGCCGCCCGGACGATCCGTCCCACCGGGACATCGCATCCGGCCGCATGGCCGCCGCCTGCCGGTCCATCGAACGCGCCCTGGCCGACGGCGAACCGGCCCCGTCCCTGGAACTCCTTGCCCGGAACGCGGGCCTGAGCCCGTCCCATTTCCAGCGGTTGTTCAAGAGCCGCGCCGGGATCACGCCCAAGGAATACGCCCGGGCCGTGCGCGACGAGCGGGTCCGCGACGCCCTGGCGCGAGGGCAATCCGTGACCGAGGCCATCTACGCGGCGGGCTTCGGCGCGCCCAGCCGGTTCTACGAGCATGCCGACCGGACCCTGGGCATGGCCCCGGCCGCCTATCGCAAGGGCGGCAGGGGATTGACCATCCGCTTCGCCACGGCCGAGAGCTTCCTGGGCACGGTCCTGGCCGGATTCACCGACCTGGGCGTCTGCGCCATCGAGCTCGGCGACACCCGCGAGGAACTGGTCCACGCCCTGCGCGAACGCTTCCCCGAGGCCGATCTGCGCGATGCCCAGGACGAACTCGCCCCGCTGCTCTCCGAGGTGGCCGACTTTGTCCGCAGCCCGGACCAGGGACTGGACCTGCCCCTGGACATCCGGGGCACCGCCTTCCAACAGCGCGTCTGGCAGGAGCTTGCGCGCATCCCGGCGGGCGAAACCCGGACCTACAGCGAAGTGGCCCGCGCCCTGGACGCCCCCAAGGCCGTCCGCGCCGTGGCCACGGCCTGCGCCGCCAACCCCTTGGCCGTGGCCGTGCCCTGCCACCGGGTCGTGCGCAAGACCGGCGAACTGGCGGGCTACCGCTGGGGGCTGGACAGGAAGAAGGCCCTGCTCGACAACGAACGGGCCGGGGAGTAAGAGGCCTCCCCTTCCCCCGGGCCCCCATCCCCTCCTTTTCCCAAACTTTTTGGTGCCGCTTCGCGGGGGCGGGCCGAGCCATGTTCCGAAAAAAGGCGCAAAAAAGGCCCCGCCAAACCAATGGCGAGGCCTGTATACGCTTTTGCTCCCCGAGTTAGTGGAACAAGGCCGACTGCGGTCTACAAGCCTCCGAGCGCATCGGCGCGGGAGGGGTAGAGCTGGAAAATCTTGTCGTACCCGGAGACCTCGAAGACCTCCTGGATGTAGTCCTTGACCCCACAGATGGCCACGACGCCGGAATTCTTCTTCAGCCGCTGGTAGGCCAGGACCAAAACGCGCAGCCCCGAGCTGTTGATGTAGTCCAGGCCGGAAAAATCGAACAGCAGCTTGGTGGTGCCGTTCTCGAGCAGGCCCAGGACCTTCTCTTCCAGGGCCTGGGTGCCCTCGCCGTCCAGGTTGCCGTCCACCGCGAGGATGACCACCCCGCTTTCGTCGATCTGATTCAATGCCATTTGCTCCCTCCGTATGCTCCCTAGCCCTGCACCGGGCAGTGTGTCTTGCTGATGTTCTTGCGCAGGGTCAGTACGTTCTTGCCGTTTTCTCGTTTGTAATGGATGCCGTGCACCATGTTCTTGACCAGGTGGATGCCCAGGCCGCCCACGGGCTTGGACCGTTCATCCAGGGGCAGGTCCAGTTCGGGTTCCGGGGCCTCCAGGATGTTGAAGGGCTCGGAATCGTCCTCCACGCGGATGGTCAGGTCGTCGCCCTGCAGGGCGATGGTCACGTCGATGGGGTGCTCGTCGAAATCTGCGTAACCATAGGAAATGATGTTGGTGGTCAGCTCGTCCAGAACCAGGGTCAGGTGGAAGACGATCTTGGGATGCAGGCCGTGCGCGTTGCCGAAGGCCTCCACCTTGGGTTGGAAGCACTTGAAGCAGTTTTCCTTGTTGGTCATGCGAAAGGAGATGGAATGCCGAGCCATGGACATGTCGCCTGTACCCTTCTTGACCACGACGACGGCGATGTCGTCCTCCTGGCCGTTGCCCTGGAAGTCCTCCACCCGGGCCATCATGGCCAAACGGATGTCCTTTGCACTTTTATGGGCGTTCTCCCTGATGATGGCAAGCATTCTCTTTTTGCCAAACATTTCGCCGTCCCCGTTGCGGGCCTCCCACACCCCGTCCGTGGCCATGACCAGGATGTCGCCCTCCTCGAGCGCGGCCTCGCTGGTCTCGTAGACATAGTTCTCGTCCACGCCCAGCGCCAGCCCCTTGCCGCGCAGCTCGCTGAACTCGCCCGTGGCCGGGGTATAGCGGACGGCCGGATCGTGCCCGGCCCGGACCCATTGCACCTGTGCCGAGTCCGCGCTCAGCTGCAGGTAGAACAGGGTCAGGAACCGTCCGGTGCCGTCCAGGTCCCGCGACAGCACCCGGTTGATGGCCCCCATCCGTTCGTGCGGGGCCAGATCGATGTCCGACAGGGTGTGCAGTTGGCCCCTGGCGGCGGCCATGACCAGGGCCGAGGGGATGCCGTGGCCGGACACGTCGCCCACGATCACGGCCAGGCACGAGGGCCCCTTGCGGCAGACCTTTAGAAAATCGTAGTAGTCGCCGCCGGTCTTGTCGCAGTAGAGGATGCCGCCCGAAATGTCGAACCCGTCCAGCTCGGGCTCCGCGTTCGGCAGCAGCAGCCGCTGGACCTCCTGGGCCACCTCCATGTCCCGGTTCAGGTGCATGAGCTCCCTGAGCTTGGGGCCCATGTCGTTGATGGACCGGATGAGGTCGTCGCGCTCGTCGCCGGTGTGGTGGTCGATGTGCGCGCTGAAATCCCCCTGGGTCAGCCGCTTGGCCACATCGACGATGGAGTAGATGGGCTTGGTGATGGCCCGCGAGCCGAACCAGGCGATGAGCGCGGTGATGAGCAGCATGACCCCGGAGATGATCAGGGACAGGACGCGCATCTCGGTGAACAGGTTTCGCAGGGTGGCCGAGACCTCGTTGGGCAGCTTGGCCACCACGGTCTTGGGCGCGATGACCAGAAACGACATCCTCTCTGAGGAGGCGAAGGCGCACAGGGACGGCTCGCCCCTGTAGGAGACGTCCACCACGCCGGATTCGCGGGTGTCCAGGGCATGGAGCAGAATCTGGTAGCCCACGGGCTCGTCGAAGCTCAGCCACTCCTGCTCCACCCCGCTCGTCCAGTGGCGACGCCCTTTCTCGGTGGACTCCAGCTGGACCAGGATGGGCAGCCCCTTGTCCGTGGGCTGTCCTTCCAGGATGCGCTCCACCAGGAAGGTGCGCACCTCGCCCCCCCACCGGGCCTCGAGCTGTTCGTCGGGCATCATGGAGTGGGCCGGGATGTCGATGGACACGGCCCCGAGGAACCGGCCGGACGTATCGAGCAGGGGGAAGGCCACCTTGTTGACGATGTACCGGCTGGCCGGGTCCACGGTGTGGTACCATCGGCAGGCGTCCGAGGTCCGGGCCTCCTGGTACCAATCCTGATCGCGGGCGTCGTAGCGCATCGGCAGCCGCCCGTGCCCGGGGTAGGTCATCAACACGCCCGACTCCATGGCCACGTTGATCCAGAACGGCGCCTTGGGCAGGTTCCGGAAGATGTTCCTGATGCCGGGCGCGGCCAGGAGCAGGCGGCGCATCTCGGGCATCACGGCCTTCTCGTCCACGTGGGCGGGCAGGTGGAAAGTGGGATGGTCGAAGCTGACCTGAAGGAGTTGCTGCCCGTTGCCCATGGTCCGCTTGGCGTAGCCCTGCCGCCTCGCCGCGTCGGGCGGGGTCAGGTCCGGGTCGCCGAAATCGTTGGCCATATAGGGTTCGGGCGCGTCCGCGGACGGGGTCCTGTTCATGGCCGCGTCCACCTCGTGGGCCACGCCGATGGTGGCCAGGCGCATGGCCTCGGAGCTGCGCTCCAGCAGGGTCAGCAGGGAGGAGGCCGTGTACTCGAACTCGTTGGACATGATGTCCAGCAGTTCCTGTCGGGTCTGCTGATCGGTCTTTTCGACCACGTCGTGGGAGGCCCGGCTCATGAGCCCGCGCGAAATGAAGATGGGCGCCAGGCTGAAGGCCAGGAGCACCGCAAAGAATTTTAACCTGATGGATATCTTCATACGCTTTTCCGGACGCCTCGACACCGTTTGCGCCGCACTTGCATTTTGACCACAAACAGGGGGCAACTGTCCACCGCCGGGCTTCCCATTTCCATTATAATGCTTGGAAAAGCGGTGCGGACCGTTTATAGACGTACTGTTCCGAACTCTAAAAACGGATGACCCATGCCGCACCCCAACGAACAGAAACGCATCACCAAAACCTCCCTCTATTCATGGGTTCTGTACAAGAGCGTCCCGCTTCAGCTGGTCGTGGTGGGCATCATCGTGGTCACCGTGGCCATGCGCGTGGTCCCGCTGGAAATGCAAAAAAGGATCATCAACCAGGCCATCGGCATGAAGGACGTCCCGGCCCTGTGGCGCTACTGCGCCCTGTACATCGGGTCCGTCACCCTGGCCGGGGTGCTCAAGTTCGCCATCAACCTGATGCAGGTGCACATCGGCGAACGGGCGCTCAAGACCATCCGCGAGCGGCTCTACGAGCACCTGCTCTCCCTGCCGGTCCAGTTCTACCGCCGCACCTCGCCCGGCAACGTCATTTCGTACCTGATCACCGAGTTCATCCCGGTGGCCTCCTTCATCGGCCAGGCCGTGGCCGTGCCCGCGGTCAACGTCCTTACCTTCCTGGCCATGGCCGGATACATGATCAACCTGAACCCGACCATCGGGCTGATCTCCATCTCCATCTATCCCATCGAATTGTTCATCCTGCCGCGCATCCAGAAATATTTCCGCCGGGCCAACCGCCGCCGCATCAAGCACACCCAGGCGTTGTCCGGGCTGGTGGGCGAGGCCATCTCCGGCGTGCACGAAGTCCACTCCAACGCCTCCATCCCCCTGGAAAAGCAGCGCTTCTCCAAGATTCTGGACAAGCTCTACAAGGCCACGGTGCTGCAGAACGGGATCAAGTTCGGCATCAAGTTCGTGAACAACTTCTTCATGAGCCTCGGGCCGTTCGTCCTCTTCCTCATCGGCGGCTGGTACGCCATCCAGGGCCGCTTCGACGTGGGCGCCATCGTGGCCTTCCTGTCCGCCTACGAGAAGCTCTACGACCCATGGAAGGAGCTCATGGAGTTCTGGCAGGTCTACCAGGACAGCTCCGTGCGCTACAAGCAGATCATGCGCGCCTTCGACCACGCCCCGGAGTTCAAGCAGGTAGCCGAGGGCCGCGAGCCCTACCACCTGGACAACGACGTGGAGATCCGCAACCTGTCCTTCGTGGTCGGCGGCAACGTCCGGCTGCTGGACAACGTCTCCCTGTCGATCAAGGGCGGCGAGCACGTGGCCCTGGTCGGCTTCTCGGGCTCGGGCAAGTCCACCCTGGCCCTGTGCGTGGCCCAGCTCTACAAGTACACGGGCGGCAGCGTGATGCTCGGCGGCCGCGAGGTCTCGGAGCTGACCAAGCAGGACATCTCCTACAACCTGGGCATGGTCGCGCAGCACCCGTTCATCTTCGACGGCACGGTCAAGGAGAACCTGCTCTACTCCTGCCGTTCCCTGACCATGCAGGGCGGACACTGTCCGGGCGGCGACGAGGCCAGCCTGGACGAATTGATCAAGATCACCCAGCAGGTCGGGCTGTTCACCGACGTGCTGGCCTTCGCCCTGCGCTCCCGCCTGGCCCCCAAGGCCGACAACCAAATCCTCAAGGAGGCCATTCTGGCCTCGCGCAAGGAGTTCCAGGAGGGCGAGGCGGGCATGTACGCGGACGTGGCCGAGCACATCGAATTTTTCGACATGGGGTCCTACTCCCGGTACATGACCGTGGCCGAGAACATCGCCTTCGGCGCGGCCAACGAGGAGGCCTTCGACCAGGAGCACCTGCACGCCCACCCCGAGTTCCAGGCCTTCCTGGAAGACCACGGCCTGAGCGCGCACCTGACCGTCCTGGGCGAGACCCTGGCCCGCGTGGTCACCGACGAGCTCGGTCCGGAGCCCACCCACGACGATTTCAAGAACTGTCCCATCCCCGAGGCCGAGTACGGCGACTACCAGAAGGTGGCCAACCGGCTCGATTCGGGCGAGCCCCTGTCCGAACAGGAACAGGAGCTGATCTTCAAGCTGGCCATGGCCTACATCCCCGGCATCCACAAGCAGGTGGTCCTGGACAAGGGGTTCTCCAACCGAGTGGTCCGCTCCCGCCAGGATTTCATGGACCAGGTCTCCCGGAACTACCCGGGCGCCTTCACCTTCTTCACCAACGACGAATACATCGACGCCCTGAACATCCAGGACAACATCCTGTTCGGCCGCGTGCGCACCGACGCCCAGGGGGCCGAGGAGGAGCTGAACCACCGGATCATGCAGGCGCTGATCATGCAGGGCGCGCTCGAGCCCGTGGTCGAAATGGGCATGAACTTCCAGGTGGGCTCCATGGGCGACCGGCTGTCCGGCGGCCAGCGCCAGAAGGTGGCCCTGGCCCGTACCTTCCTCAAGGTCCCGCCCGTGCTCATCCTGGACGAGGCCACGGCCGCCCTGGACAACAAGTCCCAGGCCCGGGTGCAGAACATCCTGACCACCAACTGGAAGGGCAAGTCCACGGTCCTGGCGGTCATCCACCGCCTGGACATGCTGCCCTATTACGACAAGGTGGTGGTCCTCAAGGCGGGCCGCATCGTGGAACAGGGCGAGTACCAGGAGCTCTTGGACCGCAGGGGCGCGCTCTACACCCTGCTCCACGGCAAGGAAGACTAGCCCTCCACTTTTTTCCCGAAGGGGCCGCGGAAGCGTTTTTTTTCGCTCAAAGACGCGGAATCGGTTGCTTATGTGAAAATATTCGCAACAAAATTCTTCAAAAATAGATTTTTTTCTGCTTTTTTCCGCTTTACAGCCCGTTTTTTTGAATGTACCCAATGGGCAACCCAATCGGGACTCTCTCCCTCTCATAGGCCCGGTCCAGGAGACGTTCTCCTGGACCGGACTCTACTAAAAGGAGGCCGCCATGCCGGAACCCGCAGAGAAAGCGACCGAACTCTTCCGCCAGATGAACAAGAACCGCCGCGACGTCTTCAAAGCGTACCAGGGGTTCACCGCCGCCATCAAGAAGGGCAGCGCCATCGAGGACAAGTACCAGTCCCTGATCCTGATCGCCTGCTCCATCCTGACCCAGTGCGACATGTGCATCTCGCTCCACGTGCAGAACGCCGTGACCAACGGCGCCACCAAGGACGAGATCATCGACGCGGGTCTGCTCGCGGTAGCCATGGGCGGCTCCCCCAAGATGATGCACATGCGCTACGTCTACGAAGAACTCGACAAGCTGTACGAATAGAAGGCGGCTCACCCCGCCGCCCCGAGATATCGGGATAGGACGGCGCACCATGCTTGGGCATGGTGCGCCGTCCTATTTTTAAGAGGTGGGGACGCATTGATTCGTCCGCGCATCCGCGTCGGGGTGTGGCGGATCGCCTGCGGCGGGCTTGGGCGAGCGCGGGGGATGTCCGCGCATCCGCGTCGGGACTTTGGGTTGTACTCCTTACATTGTTTTTCGCCTTTACGGCGACTTCCTTTTTTGCTGGCGCAGAAAAAAGGAAGCAAAAACTGCGCTTTTGGTGCGAGTGCGGCGGAAGCGGACCCAAGAGCCCGTAGCGGCTCTCGCTGGCGGGATCGAAAGTCCGCTGCGCAGACGCGATCCCGCCGACGCTTCGCCGCCGGAGACGGGCTCTAGGGTCCGCTTCCGATTGCCGCCCTCCGTCTGTGAGGATTGGCCTGCCGCGTTTGGCTTGGCATAAGGCCCGGCAGGAATGCAGAGAGGTTTCCAGGGAGCGCCTCGGACGTCCCCGTCCGACAGCGGCTCTCCATAGCCTGCGGCGAGGCACGGCCTCCCGCGCCCCGCTGCCACTCTTCCCTTCACCCAAACGAGCCCTTGAACGCGGGGTTAGAAGCTGACCGCGAGGGGCGGCGGCTCTTCGAATCGTCGCGAGCGCAGCGAGCCTCGATTCGGGAGCCGACCCGAGCGGATCAGCTTCTTGGCCCGCGTTCTCCGGGCGGCCGTCCCACATTCCAAGGCCTTTTTTTTCGTCTATTTTTTTGGGCCAGCAAAAAAATGGCCCCCGCCGGGAGGGCATGGAGCAAGTGCAGGGGCGCAGCCCCGCACTGCGGCTCTTAAGCGGTGCAACCGCGCATTTTCCTCTTTGTCCCACAAAAAAAGCCGCCCCAGAGGGCGGCCTTCCATATCTCTCAATTTCGACGAGACCGTGGTGCTCGGGCTATTTCCCGAGCAGCACCGACCCCACCTTGGCGAGCGCCGACTTGAGCACCTCGTCGTCCACGGCGTAGGAGAAGCGGATGCACTTGTCGTCGCCGAACGCGGAACCGGGCACCAGGGCCACCCCGACCTCTTCGAGGATCTTGGTGCACATGGCCGCCGAATCCGGGGCGTCGTCGGTGTAGAACTTGTCCAGCACCGGGAAGAGGTAAAACGCCCCGTCGGGCTTGGGACAGGTCGCGCCCCAGCCGGTGATGATCTCGTAGGCCAGGTCGCGGCGGCGGACAAAGGCCTGCTTCATCTCGTCCACGATCTCCCACGGACCGGTCAGGGCGGCCAAGGCCGCGCGCTGGGTGATGGAGTTGATGTTGGACGTGGATTGGCCCTGTATCTTGGTCATGGCCTTGACCAGGTCCTCGTGGGCCAGGGCGTAGCCCACGCGCCAGCCGGTCATGCAGAACGACTTGGACAGCGCGCCCACGATGGCGATGGTCTCGGGGTACATCTCCCAGGTCTTGGCCAGGGAGGCGGGTTCGAACGGGGCGTAGACCAGCCGGTCGTAAACCTCGTCCGAGATGACGAAGATATCGTGCTTGCGCGCCCACTCGGCGATGGCCTCCAGCTGGACCTGGGTGTAGCAGCAGCCCGTGGGGTTGGACGGCGAGTTGAGGATGAGCACCTTGGTCCTGTCCGTGCGCGCGGCCTCCAGCCCCTCCAGGGTGACCAGGTAGCTGTCGTCGGCGGTGGTCGGCACGAACACGGACTCGCCGTCGGCCAGCTGAACCATGGCCGGGTAGCTGACCCAGTATGGGGCCGGAATGAGCACCTCGTCCCCGGGGTTCACCAGGGCCATGAGCAGGTTGTACAGGACCTGCTTGCCCCCGTTGCAGACGATGGCGTTGGCCGCTTCGGCCTTGGCCCCGTAGAACCGTCCGTAGTACCCGGCCACGGCCTCGCGCAGCTCGGGGATGCCGGGCACGGCGGTGTACCGGGTGAAGCCGTCGTCCAAGGCGGCCTTGGCCGCCTCGCAGACGTTGATCGGGGTGCAGAAGTCGGGCTGGCCCACGGCCAGGCTGACGATCTCGCGTCCCTGGGCCTGCAGCTCCTGCGCCTTGGTGTTCACCGCCAGGGTGGCGGACGGCTTGATTCTCGCCAGACGTTCGGAAATTCGCATGGAAAAGCTCACTTGATAGTATGATTGATGTACAGGACCGCTGGTTTGCCAATAGACTAAAAAAAATCGGAGGTAAATCGCGTTTTCCCCCTCCGGGAAAAAAAGTTGCCCGATGCCTTGACCTGTCTATAGGTTCATAGCGCAGCCATGACCTCGCGACCAACAACCAAAAGGAGAAAATCATGGCTGCATTCAACCCCGGACGGCTCACGGTGTCGGCCGAAATGTTTCTGGATCATCGGGCCGAGGCCATCTGGCCCCTGCTCTGCCCGGTGCGTGAATACGACTGGATCGCCCACTGGCGCTGCGAGGTCCTGCGCAGTGAATCCGGCGTCAACGAACTCGGCTGCGTGTTCCGGACCGATTTCCCGGACCATGGGCCCGAGGTCTGGCTGACCAGCCGGTATGAGCCGTGCGAACGGCTGGAGTTCGTGCGCACGGGCCCGGACCGGGTCATCCATTTCGTCATCGGAATCTCGCCCGAGGGCGGCGGGACCCGGCTCACCTGGACGCACCACGTCACGGCCCTGACCGAGGCGGGCAACGACGGGCTCGCCGGCAAGCCCGAAACCTTCGCCGCCCAGACGGCGCTGCTCGAGCGTATGCTCGGACACTATCTGGATACCTGCGAGATGCTGACATAACAAAGGAGCGCGCGGACATGTACACGGTGGGACGATTGGCCAAGCGGCACGGGCTGTCGCGCTCGACCCTGCTCTACTACGACCGCATCGGCCTGCTGCGCCCCACCGGTCACGCCAAGGGCGAGTACCGGCAATATTCCGACGCGGACGACGCAAGGCTGGCGCGCATCCGCGAATACCGGCGGGCGGGCATCGCCCTGGACGAGATCCGGCGCATGCTCGACGGCCACGCCGAAACCTCGGTGGCCGGGGCGCTGGAGAACCGGCTCGTGGAACTGAACCGGGAGATGGACGGGCTGAGGGAGCAGCAGCGGCTGGTGGCCGGGCTGCTCGGCCGGGCCGACCTCCTGGCCGAGGCCGAGGCCATGGACAAGGCGACCTGGGTCTCCCTGCTGGCCGCGGCCGGGTTCACCGAGGCGGACATGCGCGACTGGCACGTCCGCTTCGAGCACAGCGACCCGGACAGGCACGACCGGTTCCTGCGCGCCCTGCGCATCCCGGACTCCGAGATATCGGCCATCCGGGCCATGGCCGCCGCGCCCCATGAAATCCTCAACATCAACAGGGAATCAGGTAGATTTATGGAATTGTTCTTCAAGATATACGAAGGGTTGGACCGCGAGGGGCCGGGCAGCTTCGCCATGACCGAACGGGCCTACCGGCTGTGTGAAGGATTGCCGGACAAGCCGGAAATCCTGGAGCTGGGCTGCGGCTCGGGCGGGGCGACCGTCCCCCTGGCGCAGCTATCCGGCGGCACGGTCACGGCCACCGAGGTGTACCGCCCGTTCCTCGACGCGCTGGTGGCGCGTGCCCAAACCGCCGGGGTGGCGGACCGGACCATCGCCGCGGTCATGGACATGGGCGACGTCCGGGCCGAGCCCGAGTCCTTCGACCTGATCTGGTGCGAGGGCGCAGCCTACATCCTGGGCGTGAACAAGGCGCTCGCGCAGTGGAAGCCGTTCCTCAAGCCCGGCGGCTGCCTGTGCTTCACGGACGCGGTCTGGCTGATCGAACCCGAATCCGCGCCGGATGAACTGCGCGAGTTCTGGTCCCGGGGTTACCCGGCCATGCGCACCGCGCAGGCCAACAACGCGGCCGCCCGCAAGGCGGGCTACGACGTGCTCGGCGACTTCACCATCGACGCGGCCTGCTGGGACGCCTTTTACGGCGACGTGGAGAAACGGCTGGACGCGATCGAGCCGGTCTACGGCGACGACCCGGACGGCCGGACCATCATCGACATGACCCGCCACGAGATAGACCTCCACCGCCGGTATCCCGGCGCATACGGCTACCAATTCCACGTCCTGAGAAAACCTTCCTCCCACGACTAGCTCAATCGGCCCTCCGCGCCCCGGCGCGGGGGCCTTTTTCCACCCTCCCGCCGACAAAATCGTTTCCTCCGACAAGACAATTTCAAAATAGTATTGATTATCATATGCGCGATGAAGCCGGGAGCTCACGGACCATGCGGGTTCCCGGTTTTTTGTTCGCTCAACCGAATTTTGACTGGTCTTTTTGGGTCGGTTTCTGTAGTCTAGACATTCTCTAGCGCCAGATACAATCGTCGGCGCGATCATCAATAATTTCAAAGTATTTTAAACAGTTACAAAGGTTCACTCATGCCAGAACTCAAAATGCCCGCCAATCTTCCGGACCCGATCGTCAATGAAAACGCAAAGATAGTTTTGCAGCGCAGATACCAGCGCAAGGACCTCGACGGAGTGGTGTACGAGACGGTCAAGGAGCTGTTCTGGCGAGTGGCTTCGGCCATTGCCCAGGAAGAGGCCAAGTACGAGAAATCCACCACCAAGCCCGCCAAGCTGGCCCGGGATTTCTACGACCTGATGACCTCCTACCGCTTCCTGCCCAACTCCCCGACCCTGATGAACGCGGGCACCGACCTCGGCCAGCTGGCCGCCTGCTTCGTCCTGCCCGTCGAGGACGACATCGAGGGCATCTTCGACGCGGTCAAGCACGCGGCCATGATCCACAAGTCCGGCGGCGGCACCGGCTTCGCCTTCTCCCGCCTGCGGGCCAAGGACTCGGTGGTCGGCTCCACCGGCGGCGTGGCCTCGGGCCCCCTGTCCTTCCTCAAAATTTTCAACTGCGCCACCGAGCAGATCAAGCAGGGCGGCACTCGGCGCGGGGCCAACATGGGCATCCTGCGCATCGACCACCCGGACATCATGGAGTTCATCAAGGCCAAGGAGCGCGACGGCGACCTGAACAACTTCAACCTGTCCGTGGGGTTGACCGAGGCCTTCATGCAGGCCGTGCACGACAAGGCGGACTTCGACCTGATCGCGCCCAATTCGGGCAAGGCCGTGGGCACGCTCAACGCCCGCGAGGTCTTCAACATCCTGGTCCAGAAGGCCTGGGAGTCCGGCGACCCCGGCATCGTCTTTCTGGACCGCATCAACCGCGACAACCCGACCCCCAAGCTGGGTGAGATCGAGTCCACCAACCCGTGCGGCGAGCAGCCCCTGCTGTCCTACGAGGCCTGCAACCTGGGCTCCATCAACCTCGGCCTGTGCTTTGCCAAGGGCAAGAACGGCAAGGACTCCGAGATCGACTGGGACGAGCTCAAGCGGATCATCCACCTGTCCGTGCGCTTCCTGGACAACGTCATCGACGCCTCGGTCTACCCCCTGCCCCAGATTTCCGACACGGTGCGCAAGAACCGCAAGATCGGCCTGGGCGTCATGGGCTGGGCCGACCTGCTCTACCAGCTGAAAATCCCCTACAACTCCCAGACCGCCGTGGACATGGCCGAGCGGGTCATGAAGTTCGTCCAGGCCGAGGCCCGTAGCGCCTCCAAACAGCTGGCGGCCGAGCGCGGCGAGTTCGCCACCTACCCCGAGTCCACCTTCGGCGCGGCCAACCTGGGCCCGTACCGCAACGCCACCACCACGACCATCGCGCCCACCGGCACCCTGTCCATCATCGCGGGCTGCTCGTCCGGCGTGGAGCCGCTCTTCGCCCTGTCCTTCGTGCGCAACGTCATGGACAACGACAAGCTGGTCGAGACCAACCCGTACTTCGAGGCCGCCCTCAAGGACGCCGACGCCTACTCCGGCAAGCTCATGGAGGAGATCGCCAAGGTCGGGTCCATCAAGAAGATGGACCACCTGCCCGAGCACCTGCGCTCGGTCTACGTGACCTCCATGGACGTGGAGCCCATCTGGCACCTCAAGATGCAGGCCGCCTTCCAGAAATTCACGGACAACGCGGTCTCCAAGACCGTGAACCTGCCCAACTCCGCCACCAAGGAAGACATCTGGGACATCTACTGGAAGGCCTACGAGTACGGCTGCAAGGGCGTGACCGTGTACCGCGACGGCTCCAAGACCTCCCAGGTCCTGTGCACCGGCGACGCGGAGAAGAAAAAGGAAGAGGCCGCCAAGGGCAAGTCCATCGTCAAGGACCGCCCGGACGTCATCTACGGCTTCACTCAGAAGATTCCCACCGGCCTGGGCATGCTCTTCCTGACCGTCAACGAGATCAACAACAAGCCGTTTGAGGTCTTCGCCACCATCGGCAAGTCCGGCGGCTCCATCACCGCCAAGGCCGAGGCCATCGGCCGGTTGGTCTCCCTGGCCCTGCGCTCCGGCGTGGAGGTCCGCGAGATCGTCCAGCAGCTCAAGGGCATCGGCGGCGAAAATCCGAAGTTCATGAAGAAGCACCTGGTCAAGTCCATCCCGGACGCCATCGCCTACGTGTTCGAGTCCCGCTACCTCAGCGGCGACCACGTGGACGGCGAAGTCGCCTCCCTGAACCGCGAGCTCTGCCCCGAGTGCGGCGAGCCCCTGGTCTTCGAGGAAGGCTGCCACATGTGCAAATCCTGCGCCTACACCAAGTGCGGCGGCTAACGCCGCACCGGGGGATTCGGATCACCGGACACGACATTCCGTAGTCATTATGAAGGAGCCGATACCATGCATCTGACGACAAGCAACCTGCCGGCCCTCGGCCTGGTGGCCGCGCTGGCGGTATTCGCGGTGGTCCTGCTGGCCCGCCCGCGCGCGGCGTCCGCCTGCAGCCGGGCCACCTATCTCGGTCCCGACGATACCGTCATAACGACCCGCTCGAACGACTGGGTGGGCTCGCAGCACTCGAACCTCTG
Organism: Pseudodesulfovibrio sp. lm2024; assembly: GCF_051175575.1. NCBI lineage: Bacteria > Pseudomonadati > Thermodesulfobacteriota > Desulfovibrionia > Desulfovibrionales > Desulfovibrionaceae > Pseudodesulfovibrio > Pseudodesulfovibrio sp. lm2024. The sequence continues at coordinate 452,182 of NZ_CP195092.1, read as the reverse complement.
GATCTACCCCCGGGGGATCGAACGGGACGGAGCCGCCGGGGCGAATTCCCTCCGCTGGACCTCGAAATACGGCAGCGTGACCGTGGCCGGATGGGACCTGACCACCATCGACGGCATGAACGAGGCCGGTCTGGTGGCCAACGTCCTCTATCTGGCCGAATCCGATTACGGAAAGCCGGTCCCGGGCAAGAAGGCCCTGTCCCTGTCGGCCTGGGGCCAATACGTGCTGGACAGCTTCGCCACCGTGGCCGAGGCGGTGGAGGAGCTGCGCAAGGCGGCATTCTACATCGCCGCGCCCAGCACCCCGGACGGACACGCCGGAACCGCGCACCTGTCGATCACCGACCCGAGCGGCGATTCGGCGATATTCGAATACCTGGACGGCCGCCTGGTCATCCATCACGGCCGCCGGTTCCAGGTCATGACCAACTCGCCCACCTTCGACCAGCAGCTCGCCCTGACGGCCTACTGGGACACCATCGGCGGGACCACCATGCTCCCCGGCACCAACCGGGCGAGCGACCGCTTTGTCCGGGCCTCCTTCTACATCAAGGCGATCCCGCAGACCGCCGACATCAACGAGGCGCTGGCCAGCGCGTTCGGCGTGATCCGCAACGTATCCGTGCCCCTGGGCATCACCACGCCGGGCCAACCCAACATCAGTTCGACGCAATGGCGCGCGGTCTCGGACCAGAAAAACAAGGTCTACTACTTCGAGTCCCCGCGCAGCCCTTACATCATCTGGATTCCCCTGGACGAGATCGATTTCTCGCCCAAGGCCCCGACGCAAAAAATCAGCCTGACCCAAGGCTCGGTCCTGCTGGTCGACGGCAAGCCGTTTTCCGGCGACGCCGCGCGGCTGGGCACCCCGGTGAAACCGTTCGCGTTCCTCGAAGCCGGAGCCCGGTAGAATCCCACCCCACCCTAAAAAAAACCCTGCCGCCGGACGATGATTGTCCGGCGGCAGGGTTCCTTGTTTCCAACGCCTTAAAGGAACAGGGGACACCATCCCCGACAGAGAAAGCCCCCCTGGAAAAATGTGCGGATGGCCCGCTATCGGAAGCCGCCTACCTCACCTTACATACCCCCATTCCACGAGGCGGTTGTAGGCGTGCTGGGCCTGCTGGCCCTTGTTCACCTTCTGCAGGAACTTGTAATAGGCCTCGGCCGCGTCCCTCTGGTGGCCCATGCCCTCCTGGGCGTACCCCTTGTAGAAGCCCACGTAGGGATTGCCGGGCAGGGCCTTGTCATAGGCCTCGAAGCTGGCCAGGGCCTGGTCGTATTTCTTGGCCTTGAGCTGGAGCACGCCGGCCACCTGGCTGGCCTGGGGTTCGGAAGGATAGACGTCGCGGGCGTGCTCGGCATAGGGCAGGGCCGCGCCGTATTTCTCCTGGGCGATGAGCAGCTTGGACATGAGCAGCAGGCCGGTATAGTCGTTGGGGGCCCGTTTCAGGGCCTGGCCCATCTTGCCCTGGGCCTCGGCGTATTTCTTTTCCCCGCCGAGCTTTTCCGCGTCCTGCATGTCCCGGATGGCCGGACCGAGCTTGCGCAGGTCCACGGTGTTGTCCATGTACCGCTCGCGGTAGAAGGCGTACTTCTTGGCCCCGTAGTATTTCTTGTTCACGACCTCGCGCGCCGTGGCCAGCCGCTCGGAGCTCATGGGGTGGGTGGCGAACATGACCTCCAACGCGCTCGGTTCGCGGGAGTGCTGCTCGTTGAGCATCTCCATGAGCCCGACCATGCCCTCAGGGTTGTAGTCGGCGCGGGTCATGTACTCCAGGCCGAGGGCATCGGCCTGGCGCTCGTCGTCGCGGCTGTAGGAGGCCAGGAGCAGTCCGGCCCCGAGGCCGCCCAGTCCGCCCGCGACCGTGCCCCAGGTGCCGCCGTACTTGGCCCCGACGGCCGCCCCGCCCAGGGAAGCCAGCCCGCCGATGACCATCTGCGAACTCATGCGCGAGGCCGTGTGCCGCGCGTTGACGTGGCCGATCTCATGGCCGAGCAGCGCGGCCAGTTCGGCCTCGTTGTCCACGTTGAGCAGGATGCCGCGCGTGCAGGCCACGGTCCCGCCCGGAAAGGCGTAGGCGTTGACGTAGTTGGCGTTGACCACGTGGAAGTTGTAAGGCATCTGCGGCCGGTGGGACACGTCCGCCAGGGACCGGCCCACGCCGGACACGTAGTCATTCATCGAGGTGTCCAGGGTGGTCCCGTAGTCGTTGGACAATTGCTGGGGCGACGCCTCCTTGTCCATCCGGATCTCCTGCTCCTCGCTGACCAGCATAAACTGGCTCTGGCCGGTGACCGGGTTCTTGGCGCACCCGGCCACACCGGCCGCCGCGAGGCTCATGGCCCCGGCCTTGAGGAATTCCCGCCGCGACGGGCGGGGACGTATATGCATCGGTTTCATGGTCGTCTCCCTGTGTTCGGTCTGGCCCAGCGTACCGCAAACCCGCGCGCCTGTTCAACCCCGGACACGGGCCGGGCCCCCTTGGCCGGGCGGTGTTGACACCCCACTCTGGTTGGGCCATCATCTCCCTAGTACAGCCATTTAACTACATTTTCGTAGGACAGAAATGCAAAAGATCCTGATTGTGAAAGCGGGCGGCACCTTTGCCGACTATGCCGCCGAACGCGGCGATTTCGAGGATTGGACCGTGCGGGGCATGGCCCTTGCGGACGGCTCATGGGTGTGCGCCAACGCGCAGGCCGGGGACATACTGCCCGACCCGGCGGACTATGCGGGCGCCGTGATCACCGGCTCCCACGACATGGTCACGGACGCGCTCCCCTGGATCGGGGACGCCGCAGCCTGGGTGCGCCGCGCCGTGGAGGCCGGGCTGCCCCTGCTGGGCATATGCTTCGGGCATCAGCTCATGGCCGACGCCCTGGGCGGCCGGGCCGACTACCACCCGGATGGGGTGGAGATCGGCACCGCGGCCATCACCCGCACCCGCGCCTCGGAGAACGATCCGCTGTTTCGCGGCCTGCCCGAGGTCTTTCCGGGCCACGTGACCCACTCCCAGACCGCGCTGAAGCTGCCCGAGGGCGCGACGCTGCTGGCTACGGGCTCCCACGACCCGCACCAGGCCTTCCGCGTGGGCCAGTCCGCCTGGGGCGTGCAGTTCCATCCCGAGTTCGACGCGCCCGCCATCCGCGAATACATCGCCCGGCGCGAAGCGGACCTCTCGGCCTCGGGCCGCGACGTGGCCGCCATCCGGGCCACGGTGCGCGACACCCCGCAGTCCGCCTCCCTGCTCAGGCTGTTCGCGGACTACTGCCTGGCCCGCTAGTCAGTTCCCGTCGCCGTCGCGCCAATAATCCTCGGCGCGCAGCTCGCGCAGCCCCTTTTCCAGCTGCGGAATGATGGCCGCATTCTTCTTGTTGAGATAATGGTAGAACGGGGTCTTGTATACGAGCGCCTCCAGCTGGCGGACGCGACCGTACCGTCCGGGATTGGCGGCCATGGCCTTCCGCGCGCCGCTCCTGCTGCATAGGGCGATGTCTATACGGCCCTCCAGGAGCATGCCGAACAGGGCGTCGTACGTCTGGACCTTCTCCAGCGACCGCCCCTTCATGATCTTTTCGGGCCAGACCACCCCGCTCAGCGAGCCCACCTTCCATTTGTCGAGCAGCTCGTCGCGATACGAGCCCGTGTGCCGCCCTTCGGCCACATAGGCCACCCCGTAGAAATCCATGAGCTTGACGCCCACCCGGACCATGGAGGGGTACCGGCTCTCCAGCCCGGCCACACGCCCGGCGTCCCCGTCGAGCGTGCCGTCCTCGGTCAAGAGCAGGGAGCGTTTCTGCGGCATGGGCACGAACTCCGCCGGCAGCCCGGCCCGTTCATAGACCGCGGCCAGGCGATCCCTGGCCTCCTCGGAAACCGGCACGCCCGGGGTATAGCCGATGCGGTACGGCCCGACGGCCAGGACCCGCGCCGCAAACGACAGGCTCAGCGCCGCGCACACGGCGGCAAGCAGAATGACCCCGGTCACGAGCCCGAAGCGGGATGGATGGCGCTGGACGCTTATCATCATATCGCATGAATAGCATGGATCCAGCGCCCCGGGCAAAGGGAACCTGACGGAAGGGCATCCGGCCCGCCGAGACCGCCCGGCTTGCCCTGCTTGCCCTACCGCCCACGTCCGGGTACAGAGGGACCAATGAAGCGCGTTCTCATCCCCCTGCTCGTCGCCTGCCTGCTCATCCTGCTCGGCTATGTCATGAGCCAGCCCAACCGGGTGGCCTTCTGGAACAGCCTGGAGGTCACGGTCACGGCCTACAACTCCACCCGCGCCCAGACCGACGGCAACCCGCGCCGCGCGGCCTGGAACAACCGCCTCAAACCGGGCATGAAGGCCATCGCGGTCTCCCGCGACCTGATCCAACTCGGCCTGGACAACCAAACCGAGGTCTGGATCGAGGGATTCGACGGCCCCTATCTGGTTCTGGACAAGATGAACCGGCGCTACCGGCGACGCATCGACATCTATTTCGGCCAGGACGTCCGCGCGGCCCGCGAGTTCGGCCGCCGCAAGACGCGAATCTACTGGCGATAACGGCCGGATTCGGCCCCCGCATTGCCCAAAAAGCGAAAATGCCATACCGTGGCCCCCAAACAAAGGGGCTGCCATGCGTTCCAAAGTGATTCGAATGGCTGAGGCGCATCTGGCCGGGATGGCCGTGCTCGACCCGGGTGAGGTCAGGGTTACGGAGAAGCCGTCCACGGTCGAGGTCGAGTACAAGGGCAGCGCCATCGAGCTGCCCCTGTCGCGGACCGTTGCCGACAACGCCGCCCGCTTCCTCGTCGGGGCGGCGGTATGCGCGGACGCGCAGCGGACCGGCCGCTACCTGTACTCCGGAACCTGGATCGATTGAGCGCGCACCCTAAACAGGTGCGGGTGAAAACGATTCACTCACCAAGGGCGGCTTGACCAGGCCGCCCTTTCCGCTGGGCGGGTTGCGGCATCATTGCGCGGGAGGCTCGGCCGGGTCGGGCCCAAGGACCGGCAACGGGGTGTGCTCCGTGTCGATATCGTGCCACCCATTCCCGCCGGACATTTCCAGCAAAGCCTTCTCCAACGCCGGGACAATGTCCGCATGCTTCTTGTTCAGGTACAGATACAGGGGCGTGACATACACCGGCGGGTCGAGCCGACGGATGGCCTCCAACCGTGTCCGATCAGCGCCGATAGCTTCCTCGTAATTGGTGTCGCCGCACAGGGCGACGTCGATCCGCCCGGCCAGGAGCATGTTGAAAAGGGTTTTGTAGTTGTTCACGGTCTCCAGGGCCAAGTCCCCCATGAGCCTTTCGGCCCACAGGGTTCCCCGGACCGAACCGACTCTGACGACCTTGAGCATCCCGACGTCGAACCGACGATAGGGGCTCTCTTCGAGGACATAGGCCCGGCCCACCCCATGGAACAACTCGACGTCCACGATAACGAGGTTGGGATAATCCTCGGACAATCCGCCTATCCGCCCGAGTTCGCCGTCCAGCACGCCCTCATTGGCCTCCGCCAGGGAACGCTTGGGCGGAAGAGAGACGAACTCCACCTCCAGGCCGAGCATGGCAAGGGCTTGGCGCAACCGCTCATGGAGGTTGAGATCGGGGTTGTAGCCGATACGCAAGACCCCGGTCGCATGGGGAATCCCCGCGCCCAGACAGACCAGCACGGCCACGGCGGCCAGAATGAACCTCACTCTCATTTTCATGCGTCTCCGGCCCCGCCCCAAAGTCGGCGCAATGGACTAAGACCATTTTCCATTATCGCATATTCCCACAAAAATGGCTATTCGACCTATCCGGCTGTGTCCCCGCTCTCTACGCGGGTGGGTTGGAAGGTGCCCTCAGCGACAATCGTTTCGACCGCCTCCCGCGTCCCGGCGCAGCCTCGATCCTTTACGCCCACTAAACGCACAAAGCGGCGGCCCGCCCCAAAGGACGAACCGCCGCACCCGCTGTTTCGCGGCACGAAAAGCCCTAGGATTCCCTGTACCCTTCCAGGTCCGGCGCGGTCGTGGCCGCCAAGAATTCCACGATCTCGTACTCGGCCGCCCCTTCGATCAGGAACGGGTCCTCCTGGATGATCGCCTCCACCTCGGCCCGCGACCCGGCCCGGGCGATGATCGCCCCGCCCGTGCGCGGCTCCTGCCGTCCGGAAAACAGAAAATTCCCGGAGGCGAAATACTTGGCGACATACTCCCGGTGCGGCGGAAGGAGCCGGTCGATTTCCGAGAGGGGCTTCACATAGGTCAGACGAAGAATGAACATTGGGTAACTTCCTTGTTTAAATAATATTACATGTCAAACTAAAACACCCCCCCGCCGACAGGCGGACGATGGGGGGTGCGGGGGCCTTGCTCCCTGCCGGGTGCAGGGCAGCGCCCTGCCCGATCGCTGCTGGACTCATCCGTAGGGGCTCGAAGACTCGCCAACGGCTGAGGCTCGGAGACGCCCGCCCGGCGAGGGCCTTCCTACACCAGGAACTTGCCGGTCACCGACTCGGGGTTGGCGATGATCTCCTCGGGGGTGCCGGAGGCCACGATCCGGCCGCCGTGTTCTCCGCCGCCCGGACCGAGGTCGATGACGTGGTCCGAGGCCATGATCACGTCGGTGTTGTGTTCGATGACGATGACCGTGGCGTTCTTGTCCACGAGCTGGTGCAGCACGCGGATGAGCTTGCCGACCTCGTGCATGTGCAGGCCGGTGGTGGGCTCGTCCAGGATGTAGAGCGCGCCGGGCAGAGAGCGCTTGCCGAGCTCGCGGGATATCTTGATGCGCTGGGCCTCGCCGCCCGACAGGGTGGTGGCGGGCTGGCCGAGGCGGACGTATTCCAGCCCCACGTCGGCGAGCACGTCGAGCTTGCGCATGAGCGCCGGGTGGTTGGCGAAGAACTCGCGCGCCTGGCGCACGGTCATGTTCAGCACGTCGGCGATGTTCTTGCCCCGGTATTCGACCTCCAGGGTCTGGGCGTTGTAGCGCTTGCCCTTGCAGGTCTCGCAGGTCACGTAGACGTCGGGCAGAAAGTGCATCTCGACGCGGATCTGGCCGTCGCCCTTGCACGCCTCGCAGCGCCCGCCCTTGACGTTGAAGGAGAACCGGCCCGGCTGATAGCCGCGCGTGCGCGACTCCTTGGCCCCGGCGAATATCTTGCGGATCTCGTCGAAGATTTTCGTATAGGTGGCCGGGTTGGAACGCGGGGTGCGGCCGATGGGCGACTGGTCGATGGAGATGACCTTCTCGATCTTGTCGATCCCCTGGATACCGCCGATCTTGCCGGGGTCGTTGGCCTTCTGGCCCTGGCGCAGGAGCAGGTGCTTGTACAGGGAGTCCATGACCAAAGACGACTTGCCCGAACCGGACACGCCGGTCACGCAGGTCATGACCCCGAGCGGGATGTCCACGTCCAGGTCCTTGAGGTTGTTGGTCTGGACCTTCTTGAGGGTGATGTGGCCCGTGGGCTTGCGGCGGGTCTCGGGCGGGGCGATGAACAGGTCGCCGCGCAGGTACTTGCCGGTCAGGGAGTCGGCCTTGAGCAGGTCGTCGACCTTGCCCTGGAAGACGATCTCGCCGCCGAGCCAGCCCGAACTGGGGCCGATCTCGATGACGTGGTCCGCCTCGCGGATGGTCGGCTCGTCGTGCTCGACCACGAGCACGGTGTTGCCGCGCTGTTGCAGCGAGCGCAGGGTGTCGAGCAGACGTTGGTTGTCGCGCGGGTGCAGGCCGATGGACGGCTCGTCGAGCACGTAGGTCACGCCGACCAGACCGGAGCCCAGCTGGGAGGCCAGGCGGATGCGCTGGGCCTCGCCGCCCGAGAGCGTGGCCATGTTCCGGCCCAGCGACAGGTATTCGAGCCCCACGTTGACCATGAACCCGAGGCGGTGGGTCAGCTCCTTGAGGAGCGGCTCGGAAATGAGCGTGTCGTGGCCGGAGAATTCCAACCCTTGGAGCCATTCCAGGGCGCGCTGGATGGACATGGAGGTGAACTCGACCATGTTCTTGTCGGCCACGCGCACGGCCAGGGCCTCGGGCTTGAGGCGCGCGCCCTCGCAGGTCGGGCACGGCTTGGACTGCTGGAACCGGGCGGTCCAGTGGTCCCAGACGCCGGCCTGCTCGCGGCCGTATTCCAGGATGGGCACCACGCCGTGCCAGCCCGTATCGCTGTCGCCGTAGAAGAGCGCGGCCCAGGCCTTGGCCGAGAACTGGTCCAGGGGCGTGTCCAGGGTGAAGCCGTGCCGCTGGCCGAGCTTCTTGAGCTGCGGCCCGTACTGGCGCTGGCGGGTGGCGTTGTTCCAGGGGATCACGCCGCCCTCGTTGAGCGACAACCCCTTGTTGGGCGCGATCAGGTCAGGCTCGAAATACTCCACGGACCCGATGCCGTTGCAGGTGGGGCAGGCCCCCTGGGGCGAGTTGAAGGAGAAGAGCTGCGGGGTCAGGCGCGGCATGGAAATCTTGCACGACGGGCAGGTGGACAGGGTGGACATGAAGGTGTCGCCCGCGTTGTCGCCGCCGACCACCGAGACGATCATGCGCTCGTCGCCCTTTTCCAGGGCCAGCTCCACGGAGTCGGCCAGCCGCTTCTTGATGCCGTCCTTGATGACCAGCCGGTCCACGACCAGGTCGATGGTGTGCTTCTTGTTCTTTTCCAGCTCGGGCACCTCGTCCAGGGAGTAGAGCCGGCCGCCCACGCGCACGCGCACGAAACCGTCCTTCTTGAGCTTGGCGAACAGGTCCTTGTGCGTGCCCTTCTGGTGCTCCACCAGCGGGGCCAGGAGCATGAACTTGGTGCCCTCGTCCATGGCCAGCACGGTCTCGACGATCTCGTCCGTGGTCTGGGCCTCGATGGGCTTGCCGCAGGACGGACAGTAGAACTTGCCGAGCCGGGCGAAGAAGACGCGCAGGAAATCGTAGACCTCGGTCACGGTGCCCACCGTGGAGCGCGGGTTGCGGGTGGCGGTCTGCTGCTCCAGGGAGATGGCCGGGGACAGCCCCTCGACCTTGTCCACGTCCGGCTTGTCCATCTGGGGCAGGAACTGGCGGGCGTAGGCGGAAAGCGATTCAACGTAGCGGCGCTGGCCCTCGGCATAGACTATGTCGAACGCCAGCGTGGACTTGCCCGACCCGGACGGGCCGCAGACCACCACCAGCTTTTCGCGGGGGATGTCCAGGGTCAGGTCCTTGAGGTTATGGTGACGGGCGCCTTCTATATGAATGGATTTGGAGTCGGTCGTGTTCATCGGGGGAGAGTAACCATTCCTGAGAGCAAGGCAAGCGCCGGAACGTGAACAATCGGAGTCGGTGCGAAGGAAACCGCCCCCGGGTTGACGGGCTGCCTTATCCCGGACAATATGTCCATCATGGCGCAATCCAATACACTCGGCACCCTGCTCGATCTCGTGGCCCGGCTGGAGGACACGGCCTACGGCTTTTACGCCAAGCTGCGGGAGCGCTGCCCGGACAACCCGGAGACGGTCGAGCTCCTGTCGGAGATCATGGAGGACGAACTGCTCCACGCCCGCGTGGTCCAGGACATCGCCCGCTCCCTGCCCGATTTCCGTCGGGCGACGCCCGTGCCGCCCGACGTCATCCTCCGGCTGGAAAATATCCTCGGGTCCGTCCTGGGCCGGGAGGAGGAGCTGTTCGCGTGCACCGACGCCACCTGCTCGGCCATCGAGCGGATCGAGGCCATGGAATTCGACGTGGTCCTGTCCCTGATCAACGTCCCGGAGATCGAATTCGACTTCACCTGCCGCTATGTGCGCAACCAGGCCGTGGACCACACCAACAAGGTCTACCGGCTGCTCCGCTCCCTGGGCTGAACCCGTGCGCGGACGCCCTTTTGCAGATGCTTTACAGCCACCAACGCAGCGCGTATAGGCCCTAATAGAGAGATTGCCAAACCCGTCGCGAGACGGGGACGGAAAGCCACGGGCCTCACGCAGGCAGCCGGGTTGCCGACGCTCCTTCCGACACCCCGCGCCCCGCACCCGATCCCGGCCTTCCCCAAGGAGAACGCATGGGCAACAACCCTTCCGCCGGAAACGGCGCACATAAAGACAAGAACGGCAACGGCCAGGGCATGGTCAAGGTCTCGCCCTACATGGTCATCCCGTCCCGCGTGGGCGGCTTTTCCCTGTTCCTGAAGCAGGGCGGCAAGCTCGTGCTGTACGCGGAAAAGGGCGAGCTGTTCACCGACGAGCACAAGCAGCGCCTGAGCCTGCTCGGCGTGGACCACCTCTATGTCCGGGCCTCGGACTACGCCCACTTCACCCGCTACGTGCAGGAGAACATCCTGGAGCTCATGGACGACGAGGCCATCCCGGTGGGCGAACGCGCCCGGATATGGAGCGACGCCACCGTGTCCCTGGCCCGCGAGGCGTTCGACCGCTCCCTGCCCAAACCCGTGGACAAGCGCCGTTTCCAGCGCATCCGCTCGCTGATCACCGACTCGCTCCGCTTCCTGTCCCGGGACGACGCCCTCAAGGAGCTCTCCCGGTTCATCCGCGAGGGCGAGGAGATATTCCAGCACGGCATCGGGGTCATGGTCCTGACCGTGACCACGTTGTGCTCGTTCATGAAGGAGGATTCGGACCTGCTGGTGGCCGTGGGCATGGGGGCCATCCTCCACGACATCGGCAAGCTGGAACTGCCGCAGGAGATTTTCCGAAAGAAATTCGACACGCTGAGCCGGGCCGACATGGACCTGGTCAAGTCCCACCCGGCGCTTGGCGTGGGCGTATGCTCGGCCCTGCCCCTGCCCCAGGAGACGCTGCAGTGCATCCTCTTCCACCACGAGCGCGAGGACGGCCTGGGCTACCCGTCCGGGTCCACCGGGCACATGCTGCCGTCCTACGTCAAGGCGCTCATCCTGTGCAACGAGTACGACAATCTGACTCGCGGCCGCGAAGGCCGGCGTTTGACCCCGTTCGAGGCCCTGGCCAGGATCAAGTCCATGCGCAGCGCGTTCGACATGGACATGCTCCGGCGGCTGATCGAGGTCCTGGCCAAGGCGGATTTGACTTCGTAAGCCTGCGGCTCGCTTTTGAAGAGATATGGAAGGCCGCCCTTTGGGGCGGCTTTTTTTGTGGGACAAAGAGGAAAATGCGCGGTTGCACCGCTTAAGAGCCGCTGTGCGGGGCTGCGCCCCCGCACTCGCTCCATGCCCTCCCGGCGGGGTCCATTTTTTTGCTGGTCCAAAAAAATAGACGAAAAAAGGGCCTTGGAGTGTTGGCGGCCGCCCGGAGAACGAGAGGCAAGAAGCTGATCCGCTCGGGGCGGCTCCCGAATCGAGGCTCGCTACGCTCGCGACGATTCGAAAAGCCGCCGCCCCTCGCGGTCAGCTACTAACCTCTCGTTCAAGGGCTCGTTTGGGTGAAGGGAAGAGGTGTGGCATGGAGTGGAAGGGTGAGCCTCAGCGCGAAGTTATGGAGAGCCGCTGGCGGACGCAAGCGTCCGAATCGCTCCATGGCCACCGTAAGGAGTTGCTGCCGATCCTTACGCCGAGCCAAACGCGGCAGCTCAATCCATTCATACGGAGGGCGGCAATCGGAAGCGGACCCTAGAGCCCGTCTTAGCGGCGAAGCGCAGGCTGGATCGCGTCTGCGCAGCAGACATCTATCCGGCCAGCGAAAGCCGCTACGGGCTCTTGGGGCCGCTTCCGCCGCGTTCGCACCAAAAGCGCAGTTTTTGCTTCCTTTTTTCTGCGCCAGCAAAAAAGGAAGTCGCCGTAAAGGCGAAAAACAATGTAAGGAGGACAATCCAACGTCCCGACGCGAATGCGCGGACATTCCCCCCCGAGTTCAGCGAATCTCTCTTTCGCCCAAAGCGACGGACCCCGGAAAACGCATTTGCCTTTTCATCTGGTGGAGGCTAGACAGCCTCCATGGCATCCCCGTCGCGTCGAAGACCCCGCAAAAGGGTCTGCCCCCCTCCCCCACAGTGGTCCGCGCGGACCTACGTGCGCATCGATCCGAGCGACATCGGGCTCTTCCGGTTCCTGCTGGAAGGGTACGACAATCTCGGCGTGTTCACCGTGGTCAACAAATTCAAGGGGATTCTCCTGCTCCGCTACAGCCCGCACCTGGCCCGCGAAGTGCGCGTGTTCCTCAAGGCGGCGGCCACCGAAATGAAGGTGGAAATCCTGCCCGCCCCCCTCAAAGAGTCCTGATTCCCGGCGGCCTGTTGCCGCTGTCCCCTCGGAAAAGGCTTTCGAGAGGGGGGCAGCCGTGCTTTTTTCGCAAGGGGCTTTCACCGCAGCGTAGACACCCTACGTGAGGATGAAAGGCCCTTGCGGAAAATGTGCGGATGGCCCGCTATCGGAAGCCGCCCTATTTCAGACCGATGATGCCGCGCTGGCCGATCGTCTTGATGAACGCGGTCACCGCCAGCTCCGCCTCCCGGGGCTGGACCTCGTAGGCCTTGGTGAACGCCTCGGCGATGTCCCGCACGGACCGCTCGCCGTCGATGTGGCGCCAGACGAACGTGCCCATCTCGTCGAGTTCCACGGTCTTGGTCATGGGGGTGCCGTCCCACAGGCCGACCTTGTCGGCCAGGTGGCCGAACCACGGCTTGACGGCCAGGGGATAGGCCAGTTGGACCAGGCCGTCGGGCAACTCGGTGATCTCCACGGCCTGGTTGCGCACCGGGACCATGCGCAGGGCCTCGGCGCGGGATATGGTCGGCTCAGGCCGTTTCTTCCGGAACAAGGGTGAAGCTCCCGCAGATGTCGTTGAACGTGGACTCGGCCGGGAGCGTAGTGCCCTCGGCCATGACCGCCAATACGGCGTTGCCCGCTTCCGGGGTCCAGGCCCGGCCGCAGGTCTTGACCTCCCGGCGCAGGGCCTTGCGCAGCAGCGAGGTCTTGGCCGCGCCGCGCCAGTCGATCCGGCCCGGGCCGTTTTCCACGGTCACGGACGCGGGCGGCGCGTGGGCCAGCCTTTCGCGGCACCACGCCTCCAAAGTGGCCCCCTTGAGCAGGACCGAGGCCGGGGCGAAGCGCTCGAAGTCGAGCCGGGCGCCCGGCCCCTTGCCCGTGGGGACGCGCTCGTTGCGCTTGCCCGAGGCTGTCCGCCACCAGGCCACCCGGTAGTGGCCGGGCCGAAACGAAAAGGTGTCCAGCGCAAAGTCGGCGGGCACCCGCGCGGCCAGACCGAACATGGCCCACGGCACGGTCTTGCCCCCGGTGTGATCGCGCAGGGTGGCCAGGACTTCAGCGGCCACGGGCTCGTCGTCCTCGCAGCGGATGAAAAACTGGACCAGGCAGGCCAGCCCGGTGCCGGGATGATGCAGGGCCGCGCCCAGCCCACGGTTGCCGTCCGCCCGCCACAGAAAGCTCTTGGCGCGCAGGCCGGATTCGGCCAGCCGGTCCTCGGCCCGGGCCCAGGCGTCCGGCACCTCGTCCGCCCCGGCCGCGAGGACCACGGCGCCCTTGTTGCCCTTGGTCAGTTTCTTGAGATGCTTGTCAAAGGAGAAGGAGCCCTGCACGCGGTTCCACTTCAGCTCGCAGACCGGACCGAGGCCGTCCGCCAGGAGGAGCCCGTCGCGCTCTATGGCCGAGGGTTCCCAGCCGGAAGGCGCGGCCAGCCCGATCCCGTTCCAGGCGAAATCAGGCATGCTAGCGCGGCACGTAGGCGTCCAGGGAGCCGATCCTGGTCATGCCCATCTTGCCCATGCTCCCCTTGCGCTTGGACTTGTAGCACTTGAATTCCTCTTCCATCAGGGTCTCGTGGGTCATCTTGATGGACACGCCGGGCCGGATCTCCTTGTCGCGGCTCCACATGAGCACCAGCGAGATCTGCCCGCCCTTGCCGTCCGTGAAGCGCCACTCCCAGGCGATGACGTTCTTGAAGGTGTCGCCCAGGTACTTGTCCGGCTTGCCGAAGTCCGCCTCGTAGCGGTCGTAGAGCCGATTGAACAGCCCCTGGCCGTGATCGTTGAACTTGAGCTTGATGCGCACCAGCCTCTCGTCGCCCCCGCAATTGCCGAAGGCCAGGCTGCCGGCGCGCACGCCCGGCAGATTCTCGGCCTTGAGCTGGGCCTCGGACAAAAACGGCGCGTCCGACACCGGGATGGGGTCTCCCTCGCGGCAATAGTCCTCGTAGTCCTCCATCGGATCGCCCAGCGTGAACCCGGCCAGGGTGGTCGGGAACCCCTTGCCGGCCAATGCGGGCGTCGCGAAGAGGGCCGTCAGAATCAGCAACAGGAAACATGCTCTTCTCATATTCATCGCCTACGTTTGTTTTTTACGCTTGTCCGCGCTGTGGACACCACTTATGATTAAACAAGATCAAGCAGATTGGCAAAGGAATAGGCGACAAACAGGGAAGGGCGGATGCGAAACGAACCTGCCATGCCCGCATGGCGACCTTTTTTGTACTACGCGCTGGCCGTGGTCGGCGGCGCGGTGTACGGCGGGCAGGTCTGACCGTTCATGGCCCAGCTCCCGGTCTGGGAGCTCGCGGTGGTCATCCTGGTCCCCATGGCCGCGGCCTGGGTCGTCCGGCCCTACGTCCAGCGCCGGACGGTCGAGCGGGTCCGCCCCCTGCGCCGCCCCCTGCGCCAGCTCCAGATGGACCTCGGCCTGTTCCTCGCCGCCGGGCTCATTGCCGGGGGGATCCTCTTCGCCGTCTACCACTATCCGCTGATCGAGAGCGGCCTCAAGCTGGTCCTGGGCCTCTTCACCGTGGGGCTCTTCGCCGGGCTCGACCTCGGGCTGGCCCGCGAGCGGCAGGTCATCCGCAGCGCCCTGGCGGGCGACGCCAGCTACACCCCGCCCTCCCGGCTCATCTCCATGACCCGCAAGTTCTCCATCGTGGCCATGCTCGTCCTGATCCTGAGCACGGCCATCGTCCTGCTGGTCATCATCCGCGACATCGGCTGGCTGGCCACCCAGGACCTGAACCTCGAGACCCTGGACATGATCGGCCGTTCCGTCCTGGTGGAAATCCTCTTCGTCATGGGCTTTCTCATGGTCATGCTCGTCAACCTGGTGGTCTCCTACGCCCGGAACATGCGCATGGTCTTCGACACCCAGACCGAGGTCCTGGAAAACGTCAGCCGGGGCGACCTGTCCCGCCGCGTGCCCGTGACCACATCCGACGAGATGGGGGTCATCGCCGGGCACACCAACACCATGATCGCCCGGCTGCGGGAGGGCGTGCGCATGCGCGAGGGACTGCTCATCGCCCAGGAGGTCCAGCAGCACTTCCTGCCCCGGGAGGCCCCGGCCATGCCCGGCCTGGACATCGCGGGCGCAAGCCTGTTCTCGGACGAGACCGGCGGCGACTTCTACGACTTCATCGAGTGCGACCCGGACAACTGCGGCCAGCTGGCCGTGGCCGTGGGCGACGTGTCGGGCCACGGCATCGGCGCGGCCCTGCTCATGACCGCCGGGCGCGCCGTCATCCGCCAGAACGCGGCCACGCCCGGCTCGGCGGCCGAGAGCATCCGCCGGGCCAATCTGCACCTGAGCCGCGACATCGGCGACACCGGGCGGTTCATGACCCTGTTCTTCATGGTCATGGACCCGGCCGAGGGCGCGATCACCTGGGTCAACGCGGGCCAGCAGCCGCCGCAGCTGTACGACCCGGCAACAGACGCATTCACCGAACTCAAGGGCGTGGACATCCCGCTCGGCGTGGAGCCGGGCTGGGACTACCACGAGCGGTCCATCCCCCTGCCCGGTCCGGGACAGATCCTGTGCATCACCACGGACGGCGTGTGGGAGGCCCGGGGCCCGGACGGGAGCATGTTCGGCCGCCAGCGTCTGCGCCGGATCATCCGCGACAACCGCGACAAGAGCGCGCAAGAAATCCTGTCGGCCGTCAGCGCGCAGGTGGTCGAATTCTCCGGGAAGAACGGTCGCGAGGACGACCTGACCCTGGTCGTGGTCAAGGGCGTGTTCCGCTGAGCCGGGAGCATTTTTGCCGGGAATGTGATATGCGTACAATGATTCCTGTTTCCACTTGTTTCCGAGTGCCCGAAACTATATGATGAGAATGAACGAATCCAGCACGTTCGAATTGAAAGGAAATCAATGCACAAACCGGAACGACTCATTTCGCTGCCGTTCTCGAAATCCCTCGAGATCAGCTACAAGAGCCTGAAGGTCCGTTTTTTCCGCTCCATGATCACGGTGTCGAGCCTGGTCCTGGCCGTCTCGTTCCTGAGCTTCGTGCTGGTCAACCTGGATATCGCCACGGGCATGCTTCTGCACGGCGGCCGGGAGGCGGCCCGGGCCCTGTCCCAGGCGGGCTACGACGTGGACCTGGCCCACGGGGCCGTGGCCATGTCGGCCAAGGAACGCTGGATCGTCATCCTGTCCCTGCTGGTCTGCACCGTGGGCATCGTCAACGCCCAGCTCATGTCCGTGACCGAGCGGTTCTCCGAGATCGGGGTCATGAAGTGTTTGGGCGCACTGGACTCCATGATCCTGCGCCTGTTCCTGATGGAAGCGGCCATGCAGGGGCTGGCCGGGGCATTCACCGGCGCGCTCCTGGGCTGCCTGTTTTCCCTGCTGACCGGGGCCGTGCGCTTCGGTTTCGCGTCCCTGGCGAGCCTGCCGCCCGTCTCCCTGCTCGGCTCCGTGGGGCTGGCCACCCTGGCGGGCTGCGGCCTGAGCCTGCTCGGCGTGCTCTACCCCGCCTGGCTGGCGGCGCGCATGGACCCCATCAAGGCCATCCGGGCGGAACATTGAGGATAGTTTATGAGTGACGAAAAACGCACCATCGTCCGCGTCATCGGCGTAAAGAAGACCTTCACCATGGGCAAGGTCGAACTCCAGGCCCTCAAGGGCGTGGACCTCGAGATATTCGCCGGGGAGTACATCTCCATCATGGGCCCGTCCGGCTCGGGCAAGTCCACCCTGTTCAACATGATCGGCGGCCTGGACAAGCCCACCGAGGGCAAGGTCTTCATCGACGAGGTGGACATCTCCCAGCTGGACGCCTTCGAGCTGGCCTGGCTCAGAAACCGCAAGATCGGCTACATCTTCCAGACCTTCAACCTCATCCCGGTGATGACCGCGCTGGAGAACGTCACCCTGCCCATGACCTTTGCGGGCATGAACGCGGACGACGCCCAGGACAAGGGCATCGAGCTGCTCAAGCTGGTCGGGCTGGGCGAACGATTCCAGCACAAACCGTTGGAGCTGTCCGGCGGACAGCAGCAGCGCGTGGCCGTGGCCCGGTCCCTGGCCAACGATCCGTCCATCGTCCTGGCCGACGAGCCCACCGGCAACCTGGACCTGTCCACGGGCGAGGAGATCATCGAGCTCCTGCAGATGCTCTCCGAGGAACGCGGGGTCACGGTCATTTCGGCCACCCACGACTACAAGATGCTCAACGTGTCCGACCGCGTGGTCTGGGTGCGCGACGGCCAGGTGGACCGCATCGAGCGGCGCGAGGAACTGGACATCTCCATCGGCGGCATCGGCGAAAAACTGACCGGCCACAGGGAAACCGGAGCGTAGACCATGATCCGGCGCGGCCCGCTCTTCTCAACCGCCCTCCCGGCCGCCTTCCTGGCGCTCGGCCTGCTCCTGGCAGCCGCCTGCCCGGCCCTGGCCGACGGCGCAACGTTCCTGCGCGCACTGAGCGGGCTGGGCGACCGTTCGCCGGGCAGCCCGGGGCTGGCCAAGGCCGCGGACATGGTCGAGAACGAGTTCCGGCGGCTGTTCCCGGACGGAACCGTGGGCCGACAGTCCTTCCACCTGCCCGTGCAGGTCCAGGAGGGCGCGACCCTGACCATGGCGGCCACCGGCCGCGTGGAGCCCCTGCGCCAGCTGCGGGCCAACGCCCTGTCCCCCGGCGCCGTGGCCCCGCCCGGCATCGACGGACCGCTGCTCTACGCGGCGGGCGGGCGCGTGGTCGATTTCGACGGCATGGCGGTCCAGGGTTCCGTGGTCCTCATGGACATGGACTCGGGCAAGAACTGGAACAACGCGGCCATGCTCGGCGCGCGCGGCCTGATCTTCGTGGGCGCGGCGGCGACGGCGGCCCGGGGCCCAGGGCCCGTTTCAGAGACAAGTTCGAGCTCACGCCGGTGGATTTCCCGATCTTCTGGATCTCCCGCGAACGGGCCGAGGCCCTGTTCGGCCACGGGCTGACCTCGGGCGGGCCGCGCGTCCTGGGCAAGGCGGTCCTGACCTCCAAGGGCAAGTGGCGCAACGAGCGGCTGGATAACGTCTACTGCCGCATTGCGGGGACCGATCCCGAGCTTTCGAAAGAGACCGTCATCGTGGAGGCGTTCTACGACTCCACCGCCCTGGTGGAGGGCCATTCCCCGGGCGCGGACGAAGGCGCTTCCATGGCCGCGCTCATGGACCTGGCCGCCGACCTGGCCGCGCACCGGCCCAAGCGCTCCGTCCTCTTCCTGGCCACGGCGGGCAAATCTTCGGCCCAGGCGGGCATGCGCGAATTCACCTGGGCCCTGGTGACCAAGGGCGAGGATTTGAAGGAGCGGCGCAACGAGCTCAGGCGGCTGGTGGGCGACACCGAGCGCACCCTGGCCCTGCTGGCTTCGCCCGCCCCACTCGCCCCGGCCGACCTGGCCGATCCGGCGGACGCGGCCCTGCTCAAGAGGGCGCTCAAGGCCGTGGTCCGCAACCGCGAGGACGACATCACCAGCGAGCTCATGCGGCTGCGGTTGCTGGCCGGGCCGCAGGAAGGGGCCCGCGCCGAGACGGCCACCGCCGACCAGACGCGCATCCAGGCCCTGGCCGACGAGCGCATCCGGCTCAAGCGGCTGACCTGGATCAGCTCCACGGTGGACGACTACCCGCTGCCCCCGGAGGAACGGACCGCGCTCAAACGGTTCTTCGACCCCGCAAGGAAACTGCGCGCGCAGGTGCTGGCCGACGCTTCGGGCCAGCTCGGGGACATCGCCTCGGCGCGGGCCGTGCGCGACGCCCTGGGCGAGACGAGCATCGCGGCCCACGTCTCCCTGTTCCTCTCCTCCCACGGCAACGGCCTGGGCGGGTTCGACCAGGGGTTCCTCGTAGACCTCAAGCCCGACGTCAACCGGACCGGCTTCTTCCGCCCCCTGGACACGGTCATGAAGGGCGCAGTGGAGCGATTGAAACAGACCGACCCGGCCACGGCGAAGCTGTTCCGCGACACGCTCAGGCCCGGTAAGCGCGCCTGGCAGAGCTATCTGCCCGACCGGCCCGAGCTGGGCGGGGAGCCCATGGCCCTGGCCGGGCTGCCCGGCTTCACCCTGGCCACGGTCCACGACGTGCGCCCGACCTGGGGCACCCCCTACGACCGGCCCGGCCGCGTGGACTTCGATTTCCTGGCCCGCCAGTCCCGGCTGGTCCGCACCCTGATCCGGGCTCTGACGGCCGAGCCCATCGCGGACGCGGGCAAGCGCGGCAAGAACAACTTCGTCACCCTGGAAGGACGGGCCAATCTCCTGCGCAAGGGCGAAATCTTCCCGGACCGACCGGGCACCGGCCTGGTCGTCCTGGCCTTCCAGTGGCAGACGCGCAGCTACGGCATGGTCGACACCCAGGGCAACTTCCGCATCCCCGGCCTGGCCAGCAAGAAGGTCAGCTACCACAAGGGCGTGATCGAGGCCTTCCGGTTCAACGACGAGACCGGCCTGGCCGAGTGGGCCATCGACAAGCCCAAGACCGGCAAGGACGCCTACCGCATCAAGCTGTCCCGCGCCGTGCAGGCCACGGACCTGATCCTGTTCGCCTGCACCCAGACCACCCTGTTCGACATGTTCGAGCCCCGGACATTCAAGTATCTCTACCGCCCGACCCTGATCGACGGCCGCACCGAGGCCCCGCCCGTGAGCTACTGGTACAGCCGCCTCGACACCCGCTCGTCCACCCTGGGCACCCTGTTCCTGGAGCCGGACACCCCGGTCAAGCTGACCCTGTCGGACACGGTCCTGGACAAGAAGGTCCTGCTGCTCAACGCGGACGCGGAGCACCCGGACGGCCTGGGCTACATCGCCCGCAAGTGGCCGGTCATCCCCATGACCGAATTCAGGGCGGCCCGCGACATGTGGGCCCTGCTCGGCCCGCGCATCGACAACCTCGAGGACAAGGGCATCGTCAACGACCGCATCCGGCTGCTGCGCAGGCAGGGCGACCGCGAGCTGGCCGACGCCGTGCGCTACAAGGAGGCCAAGCAGTGGGACAAGTTCGTCGAGTCCTCCCGCGCCTCCCTGGCTAAGGCCAGCCGGGTGTACAACGACGTGGACAAGACCCAGCGCGACGTGCTCTTCGGAGTGCTCTTCTACGTGGCCCTGTTCGTGCCGTTCGCCTACTGCATGGAACGGCTCTTCTTCTCCTTCGTGGACATCAAGAAACGGATCGGGGCGTTCCTCGGCTTCCTGGTCCTGATCATCGGGATCATCTACCTGGTGCACCCGGCGTTCCAGCTGACCTATTCACCGCTGGTGGTCATCCTGGCCTTCTTCATCCTGGCCCTGTCGCTGCTGGTCTCGATGATCATCTTCTTCAGGTTCGAGCGGGAGATGGTCGAGCTGCAGAAGCGCTCGTCCCACGTCAAGCTGACCGGCATCAGCCCCATGGCCGCCTTCGGCGCGGCCTTCGTGCTCGGGGTGGGCAACCTGAAGCGGCGGCCGGTACGCACCTTCCTGACCTTCGCCACACTGGTCATCCTGACCTTCACGATCATGAACTTCACCACGGTCAAATCCGTGCGCCAGGCCGGATGGGCCCGTTTCAACGACCACGCCTCCTATGACGGGCTCATGGTCAAGTACCTCAACTGGCAGGACATTCCGGTGGAGGCCCTGTCGGTCATGCGCACCGCGTTCGCCGGGACCGGGGCCGTGGCGCCGCGCGTCTGGTACGACACCGGATTCACCTCCGACAAATCCCGCGCCCCGCTTATCCCGGTGGTCCGCGACGGCAAGGAGACCCAGGGACGCGGCCTGATCGGCCTGTCCTGGCGCGAGCCGCAGGTCAGCGGGCTCGACCGCATCCTGGTCAAGGGGCGCTGGTTCAGGGAGGGCGAACGCCAGGCGGTCATGCTGCCGCAGCGCATGGCTGAACGGATCGGGGCCGACCCGGACGACCCGAAGCGCAACAAAGTGGTCATCTGGGGGCTGCCCCTGACCCTGGTGGGCGTGTTCAGCGACGAGGGACTGCGCGACAACCCGGACCTGGACGGCGAGCCCATGACCCCCATCGTCTTCCCCAACCAGGCGGCCACCCAGCTCTCCGAGGTGGAGGCCGAGGCCATCGAGAACGGCGAGGACGTCATGGCCACCGAGTCCCGCTACCAGCACATCCCCGGCTTCGAGACCGTGGTCATTCCGGCCGAGGAACTGCTCTCCCTGTCCGCCGGGCGGCTCAAGGGCATTGCCGTGCACCCGGACGCGGGCCACCGCGTGGGCGACGACCTGGGCGACCGCTTCGGCCTGCTCCTGTTCAAGGGCGGGCCCGAGGGAACATCCCTATATTTCGCGTCGGACGCGGTCAACTACTCGGGCGTGGCCAACATCCTGATTCCCCTGGCCATCTCCATCCTGATCGTGCTCAACACCATGATCGGCTCGGTCTACGAGCGCCGCCCCGAGATCGCGGTCTACACCTCGGTGGGGCTGGCCCCGCCGCACGTGGCCTTCCTGTTCATCGCCGAGTCCCTGGCCTTCGCGGTCATCTCCGTGGTGGTCGGCTACGTCCTGGCCCAGACGTCCAGCGCCTTTCTGGCCGGAACGCCGCTGTGGGCGGGCATGACCGCCAACTACTCGTCCACCGCGGGCGTGGCCGCCATGGTCCTGGTCATCGGCGTGGTCCTGGTCTCGGCCATCTACCCGGCGCGGGTGGCGGCCAACATCGCCATCCCGGACGTGAACAAGTCGTGGACCATGCCCGAGGCCGAAGGCGACCGCATGACCGTCATCCTGCCGTTTCTGATCAAGATGGCCGAGATGAAGTCCGCGGGCGGATTCCTGCGCCAGTACTACCTGGCCCACCACGACGTGTCCCACGGGACGTTCTGCACCGACGACATGCGCTGCAACTTCCTGGACTTGGAAGAGCGGGAGGCGGCCGGCGGCCTGACCACCGGCGCGGGCCAGGACATCCCCCTGAGCGACGACCTGTGCTTCTCCATGGACCTGCGCGCCTGGCTGGCCCCCTTCGACTTCGGCGTGCGCCAGAAGGTCAAGCTGGTCTTCTGCCCGTCCGACATCTACAAGGGATTCCGGCAGATCAAGGTGCTCATCGACCGCGAGGCGGGCGAGCTCACGGCCTGGGAGAACCTCAACCGCAATTTCATCAACGACCTGCGCAAGCAACTGCTCGCCTGGCGCTCCCTGGACGAGGAGGCCGTGCACCACTACGCCGAGAACCTGGAAGAGGAACGGCAGCGCCTGGAGCGCGAGGAAGCAGAGGAGGCCCGGGCATGAACGGACGTCTGAGGCTGCGCGCACTGGTCGCCGGGCTTGTTCTCGGCCTGATCCTGTGCGTCTTCACCCCGTACAACAACGCGGTCCTGGGCGGCGTGCCGCTGGGCGGCGGGCACTTCCCCCTGGCCCCGTTCTTCATCCTGGCCTGGCTGTTCCTCATCGACGGCGGGATCGCGCGCCTGACCAAGAGGCCGCCCGTCCTGTCCGGGGTGGAGCTGCTGGTCGTCTGGCTGATGATGACCCTGTTCACGGCCATCGGCTACGCAGGGCTGACCGAGACCTTCTTCGTCAACGTCACCGCGCCCCAACGCTACGCCAGGGACGCCTATCGCTGGACCGAGGTCCTCGGCCCGCTGCTGCCCGACTCCTGGTATCCGCACTCGGGCGACGCCGTGCGCCAGCTCTTCCAGGGGCTCAAGGACGGGCGGGACATGTCCGTGCTCCAGGTCCTCTCGTCCATCCCGTGGGGAGTCTGGCTGCCGCCGCTGATCGTCTGGTCCCTGTTCATCCTGGGCGCGTATTTCGTGATGATCTGCCTGACCGCGCTGTTCGGCCGCCAGTGGGTGGTCAACGAGCGGGTCAACTTCCCCCTGCTGCGCGTGCCCATGCTCATGGGCGAGGCCCTGGACCAGAGGACGTTCTCCTCCTGGTGGACGGACCGCTTCCTGCTCACCGGCCTGGTCCTGACCGGGGCCCTGCACCTTTTAAACGGCCTGCACTTCTACTACCCGTCCGTGCCGCAGCTGCCGACCCTGATCCTGGCCGGGTCCTATTTCCCGAAGTTCGGGCTCTTCTCCGGGTTCTACAAGCTGAAACTCTATTTCATCCCGGCCTTCGTGGGCTTCGCCTTCCTGACCACCCGGCAGATATCCTTCTCCATGTGGTTCTTCCACCTGGCCGCCGGGCTGCTCTTCGGTCTGCTCTACGTATTCGGCTGGCAACTGCCCGAGGCCGCGCTCGGGACCACGCTGGGCCCCGACCTGGCCCGGCCCGAGGGCGCGCAAACCATCGGCTCCTACGCCGTGTTCTTCGCCTTCCTGCTCTGGCTGGCCCGCCACCACCTCAAGGAGACCGTGACCTGCCTCATCCGGCCGGTCTGCAAGGGCGGCGAGGCCATCAACCGGTCGGGCCGCGCCACGCCTCCCCAGGAATGGGGGCCGCCCGCCTGGCCGCTGGCCGGGCTGATCCTCGGCATGCTCTTCCTGGTGGCCTGGTGCCGCTGGTTCGGCCTGCCCTGGACCGGCGCGGTCCTGCTGCCCCTCGCCTTCATGCTGGTCATGCTGGTCATCAGCCGACTGGTCTGCCAGGGCGGCCTGCCCTACTTCACCCTGACCGCGGCCCCGTCCGACGGTATCATGGGGCTGTTCGGCACGGGCGTGCTCGGTTCGGCGGGCGTGGCCGCCACGGCGGTCATGCAGAAGGTCCTGTTCCTGGACGTGCGCGAGGCCGTGGCCCCGACCCTGTTCCACGGAGCCAAGATACGCGAATCAGCGGCCCCGGCCCGGCGCGGGCTGATACTCGCGGCCATCGGGCTGTCCCTGGTCCTGGCCCTGGCCGCCGCGTTCGCGACCATGCTCTATCTCGGCCACCGCTACGGACTGCGCGAGCTGCGCCTGGACTGGGCCACACAGACCGTGCTGGCCAATCTCGAAAACGCCCAGCGGCTGGTGGATCAACCCGTCGGTCCCAACCAGTGGCTGCTTACCTACGCGGGCTTCGGCGCGCTGGTCATGTTCGTGCTCATCTACTGCTACTACAAGCTGCCCTGGTGGCCCCTGCACCCGCTGGGCTACCTGGCGGCCTATTCGGCGGGCATGAAAATCCTGTGGTACCCGTTTTTCCTGGGCTGGCTGTGCAACCATCTGGTCCTGCACTACGGCGGCACCCGGCTCTACAACAAGGTCCGGTTCCTGTTCATCGGATTGATCCTCGGCGATTTCCTCATGGGCGGCGCGTACGCCGTCCTCGGCATGTTCTCCAGCCAGGCGTACAGCGTCTTTCCCATGTAGCCGTGAGCGTAGCCATGCGAGCCATACTGAAACTGCTTCCCCTGTCCTTTTTCCTGCTGCTCATGGAGGGCGCGGGAGGGATGGCGTTGGCCGCTCCGTCGGCAATCGGGAAGAGCGGCATGGTCATGTTCATCGCCTACGCGGACGTGCCCCCCTACTTCATCAGCGGCTCTGAGGAGGAGAAGGAGGGCAACGGCATCCTGATGGACGTGCTCCGGGCCGTGACCGAGCCGCTGGACTGCACCGTGACCTTCAGGCGGCTGCCCGACAAGCGGGGCTGGGACATGCTCGCCCACGGGGGGGTGGACGTCTACGCCACGGCCCGGGAATGGATCGAAAACCCGGACCGGTTCCTGTGGACCGACCCGTTCATGCACAACGACGACGTGCTCGTCTACCGCGCGGGGTGCCCCCAGATATACAGCGGACCCGAGTCCCTGTACGGCAAGACCGTGGCCTGCATAAAGGGGTTCGTCTATCCTCCCCTGGAAGACCACTTCGGGGAGGGGCGGATCATGCGCATCGACGCAACCTCGCCCGAGGCCATGCTCGAGCTCCTGGTTCGCGGCCGGGCCGACGCCGTGTTGGTCAACCACACGGAAATACGGTGGATACTCCGCACGAACAAGGACCTGGAGCCGCACCGTTTCCGCATCGACCCCGAGCCCGTGGGCCGAGCCCTTTTCCGTTTTCTCTTTCCCAGGGACCGGGGCTGGGAGCCCATGGTCGATCAGTTCAATCGCCGCCTCAGCGCCATGCGCAAGGACGGCAGCCTCAAGGCCATACTCGCCCGGTACAAATAGGCGCCGACACATGCACGACAAGGACTCGACACGACACCGGCAACTTGCCGGCAACCCGGGGCAGGCAGGGGCCGTCCCGCCCTCCGACGCATCCCGCCGCGCTCCGGCCCTGGCGGCCGCGGCTTTCGCCTGGCTGCTGTTTGTCTGCGCCCAGGGCACGGCCCACGCGCGCGACCTCGTCCTGTTCATGACCAACGAGGACTGGCCCCCCTATCAAATCGGCGACCCGGCCGCGGATGGCAAGGGCGTGATCGTGGACGTGCTCGGGGAGATCGCGGCCCCCCTCGGCCTGAACCTCAAGGTGCGGGTCCTGCCGGAGCGCCGGGGCCGGGACATGCTCGATCACGGCGAGGTGGACATTGCTTTCCTGGCCCGGGAGTGGATCGAGGACACCGACCGCTTTCTCTGGACGAGCCCGCTGATGCTCAACGAGGACGTCCTGCTCTTCCGGGCGGGCAGCACGCTGCGCTACGTATCCCCGGCCTCCATAAAAGGGCTGCGGGTGGCCGCCATGGAGGATTTCGTCTACCCTGTCCTCGAGCCGTTCTTCCGGGAAGGCGCGATCAAGCGCATCGACTGCGGGTCGCCCTACCAGATGCTGGAGATGCTCGACCGGGGCCGGGTGGACGCGGCCCTGGTCAACCGCAGCGAGACCCTGTGGCTCTTCCGCAACCATCCGGAACTGCGCCCCGAGCGCTTTCGCATGGACGAAACCCCGTTCGACAGCGCCTGGTACCGCTTCATGCTGCCCAGGGAACGGGGCTGGGAGGAGTATATTCCCCTTTTCAACAAACGCATCGCGGCCATGAAGCGGGACGGCTCGCTCAAGACCATACTCGACCGGTACAGATAGCGCCTGACGGAGCCTGACGCATGTACGACGACAAGGAACTGAAAGAATATCGCGACCTGATGCAGCCGCCGGAGAAGTTCGAGGAGGGCTTCGACTGGAAGACCATCGTCGGGGCCATCTTCATCGGCTTTCTGATGATGCCCGGCTCCATGTACCTGCAGCTGGTCATCGGCCAGGGCATCGGCCCGGCCGCCCGCTGGGTGACCATCATCCTGTTCGCCGAGATCGCCAAGCGTTCCTACACCCACCTCAAGGAACAGGAAATCTTCCTGCTCTACTACATGGCGGGCGCGGCCCTGGCATCGCCGTTCCAGGGGCTGTTGTGGAACCAGTACCTGGTACAGTCCGACGCGGCGCGCATGCTCGGCCTGACCGAGTTCATTCCCCACTGGGTGGCCCCGGCGCTGGGCTCGGGCTCCTACCTGGAGCGGACCTTCCTGCACCGCGACTGGCTGGTGCCCATCCTGCTGCTCATCGGCTCCCAGCTGGTCCAGCGCATCGACCACTTCGGCCTGGGCTACTCCCTCTACCGGATCACCTCGGACGTGGAGAAGCTGCCCTTCCCCATGGCCCCGGTGGGCGCCCTGGGCACCATGGCCCTGGCCGAATCCACCGAGGACAAGAAGACCGGCTGGAAGTGGCGGGTCTTCTCCATCGGCGGGGTCATCGGCCTGGCCTTCGGCTTCTTCTACGTGCTCCTGCCCGCCCTGTCCGGGCTGCTCTTCACCGAACCCATCCGGCTCATCCCCATCCCGTGGGTCGAGATGACCCGGTACACCGAGGACGTCCTGCCCGCCGTGGCCACCGGCATCCAGTTCGATCTCGGCCTGGTCTTCATCGGCATGGTCCTGCCCTTCTGGGCGGTCATCGGCGGCCTGCTCGGGCTGATCGTGACCATCGTCTCCAACCCGATCCTCTACGCCCACGGCATCCTGCACCGCTGGCACCCGGGCATGGCCACGGTGGAGACGGTCTTCGCCAACAATTTCGACTTCTACATGAGCTTCGGCATCGGGCTCGGCCTGGCCATCGGCGCGGTGGGCATCTACTACGTGGCCAAATCCTTCCGCAGCTCCTCCGGCGGCCTCGACTTCTCGGCCCTGTTCAACCCGCCCGCCGGACGCGGGGACATCAACTTCTGGGTGTCCATCGCCATCTACGTCTTCTCGACCTTGTGCTACATCGGGTTCTGCCTCTGGCTGGTGCCCAATTTTCCGTGGATCTTCTTCGTCCTCTACGGCTTCGTCTACACCCCGGTCATCTCGTACATCTCCGCGCGCATGGAGGGCGTGGCCGGGCAGTTCGTGGCCCTGCCCATGGTCCGCGAGTTCTCGTTCATCGCCGGGGCCAAGTTCTTCGGCTACCACGGGCTGGAAATCTGGTACGCGCCCATCCCGGTGCACAACTACGGCGAGGCCACGGTCCAGTTCCGCCAGATCGAGCTAACCGGCACCAGCCTGCGGGGCATCATCAAGGCCGAGATCCTGGTCTTCCCCATCGTCATGGTCTCCTCCCTGCTCTTTTCCCAGTTCCTCTGGCAGCTCGCGCCCATCCCCTCGCCCGAGTACCCCTTCGCCCAGCAGCTGTGGCATCTCCAGGCCCTGAACTCCCTGCTGCTCCAGACCTCCACGCTGGACGGCAACTCCCTCTTCTTCGAGGCGCTGTCCGGCCCGGTGGTCCTGTCCGGCCTGGGCCTGGGGCTGATCCTCTACTCCGTGCTCAATGTGCTCGGCCTGCCCGTGCTCCTGGTCTACGGCGTGGTCCGGGGGCTCGGCCAGTCCACGCCCCACGGCATGCTCCTCGAGGTCGTGGGCGCGCTCCTCGGCCGATTCTATTTCCTGAAGAAATACGGCACCAAGTGGCGGCACTACGCCCCGGTCCTGCTGGCCGGCTTCTCCTGCGGCATGGGGCTGACCGGCATGTTCGCCATGGGCTGCACCCTGATCATGAAATCCCTGGGCCGCTTGGCCTACTGAGCGTCTCCGCCCCCCATCCCCTCTCCCTTCCTAAATTTTTTGGTGCCGCTTCGCGGGTGGCGCGGGGGTGGTGGGGTGGTCTTTTGGGCATCGGTGCGGACGATGCGGCATGGATTCCGGGACATGCGGGCACTGCCGCCGGAACTGTCCGACAACTTAACGCTATTTTGCCGAGGGGGCTTGTCCTTTCCCTTGCGAGCGAGTAATTTATCCCCGGCATAACGGTACAAGGAACCCAATACGGAGAACAGAATGCCCGAGACCAAGACGACCGCCCTGGTGCTGGCCGCCGGAAAGGGGACGCGGATGCGTTCGCCCAAGGCCAAGGTGTTGCAGACCCTGCTCAACGAACCCATGCTCTTCTACGTGTACGAGGCGCTCGCGCCCATCGTCCGCGACAACGTCCTGACCGTGGTCGGGCACGACGCCGACAACGTGGCCAAGGCCTTTCCGGCCATGGCCGACCGCTTCGTCACGCAGGCCGAGCAGCTCGGCACGGGCCACGCCCTGCAGGTCGCCTGGGAGGCTGTGGAAAAAACCGGGGCCACCCACTGCCTGGTCATCAACGGCGACACCCCCCTGGTCACCGTGGAGGCCCTGGACCGGCTGGTGGCGGCACAAGGGTGCTGCGACCTGGCCTTCATGACCATCACCCCGCGCGACACCGGGGCGTTCGGCCGCGTGGTCCGCGACCCCGAGCGCCGGATCCGGGCCATCGTCGAGGCCAAGGACTACGATTTCTCCCTGCACGGGCCGGTCACCGGCGAGGTCAACGCGGGCATCTACCTGCTCAAGATCGCGACCATCGGACCGCTCCTGCACAAGCTGGAGAACGCCAACAAATCCGGCGAGTACTACATCACCGACCTGGTCGAGCTGGCCGTGGAACAAGGCTTGTCCGTGGACGGCGTCCAGGCGGGCAACGACATCTCGCTCATGGGCATCAACTCCCCGCGCGAGCTGATCAACGCCGAAAACACCCTGCGCGCCCGCATCGTGGACGAACTCATCGATTCCGGGGTGCTGATCCACAACCCCGCCACCGTGATCATCGGCCCCAAAACCGAAGTCGAGCCCGGCGCGGAAATCTTCGGCCACTGCGAAATCTACGGCGCGTCCAGAGTGGCCGCCGGCGCCAAACTCGGCTCGTACAACCACATCACCGACGCGACCTTCACCGCAGGTTGCGTGGTCCGCGAATTCAACCACATCGAGGGGGCCGAGGTGGGCGAGGGCGCGACCGTGGGGCCCTATTCCCGGCTGCGGCCCGGCGCCAAGCTTGAAAAAAACGCGCGCATCGGCAATTTCGTGGAGATGAAAAAGGCGACCCTCGGCGAAGGGGCCAAGGCCGGCCACCTGACCTACCTGGGCGACACCGTGGTCGGAGCCGGGGCCAACATCGGGGCCGGAACCATCACCTGCAACTACGACGGGAAGAACAAATTCACGACCAGGATCGGCGCGGGCGCGTTCATCGGCTCCAACACCGCCCTGGTCGCCCCGGTGAGCGTTGGCGACAACGCCCTGATCGGGGCGGGGTCCACCATCACCAAGGACGTGCCGGACAACCAGACCGGCATCGCCAGAGGCAAGCAGGTCAACCTGAAACGGAGCCTGAAGAGAAACGAGTGAGCGGTGGAAAACCCTTCAAATAACTGTGGAAAGAAATCTTGCCTTGGACCCGAAAAAAGCATAGATAAAAGATATGGAATTAGTTGCCAAGCTTGAAGAGCGTTTCAACGGATTATTGAATAAAATTGCGGAACTGAAAGAAGAAAATGAGCGCTTGAGGGAGGAGGCCGAGGCCGAGAGGCGTCTGCGTACCGACATCGAATCGCGTATCGACACCCTGCTTGAGAAGATCGAAACCGAGCTGGAATGATAGTGGATCACGATGCCGCGTTACACGCTGACCCTGATGGGACTCGAGATATCCTTCAAGACGGATGCGGACCATGTCCGTATCGAGGCCGCACAGGCGTTTATCGAGAACAAGCACAAGGAGCTTGTTTCCGGAGCCGGTGACATCAGCAAGGAAAAGCTGCTCACGTACCTGCTTCTGAGCCTGGCGGACGATTATCTGGTCGCCGAGGATAGACTGAAGCGACTGGAAGGGAAGATCGGAGAGATTTTGGAAAAGACCTCAACGGACCCGAGCCGATAATTGGGCGGGGCCGAGGTCGGCAAGGAATTACCCTGGGGCGTGCGTGATTGCCCGGAGTGTTATTGAGCCAATGCTCTGAAAAAGGGCGACGACTCCAGCGTGCTGGTGAGCAGGCCCGGTTCGACCGGGAAGCCTGAAGGCGCGCGAGTCATGCCCACCTGGACATGCCAGGTTCAAAACATACAGGCAACACGGCTTCCCGGGGATTTAAATACTCCGCCCGACCGGCAAAGACCGGCGCTTTCGGGCGGCGATATACACCCTACAGCCATATCCGAAACCACCCTCCTCTCTTCCCTTCAGGGCAGAGTGCGTCTTTGTTGCGTGCTCTTCAACGCGGCACGGCGGAAACAGGCCGCCTGTTCAAAAGCCTGTTAACATAAATAAGGAGAACCACATGTTACCCCAAATCGCCATGGTCGGCGGTGCATTGATCCTCGGCCTCGCCGTCGGGATAATCCTTTTCAAATACATCACCGACAAAAAGGTCTCCGACTCCAAGGGGCTTGCGGAACGCATCGTGGAAGAGGCCCGCAAGGAAAGCGAGGCCCTGAAGAAGGAGTCGCGTCTCCAGGCGCAGGACGAGATTTTCAATCAGAAGAAGGAGCTGGAGCGCGAGTTCAAGGACCGCGAGAGCCAGCTCAAGAACGAGGAGAAGCGCCTCCACTCCAAGGAGGAGCGCCTCGACGCCAAGCGTGAAAAAGTTGCGGACAAGGAAGCCCAGGTGGTCGAGCTGGAAAAGCAGCTCATCAAACAGGAGAAACACCTGAGCGAGCTGGAGGAGGACCTGACCCTGAAAGCGGACGAGCACGAGCGCAAGCTCCAGGAGATTTCCGGCCTGACCGTGGAGGAGGCTCGGGAGAGCCTGCTCAAGGAGATCGAATCCCGCACCCGGCACGAAGCCGCCAAAATGATCCGCAACATCGAGATGGAGGCCAAGGAAAACGCCTCCAAGAAGGCCAAGGAGGTTCTCTCCCTGGCCCTGCAGCGTTACGCGGGCGACTACGCGGGCGAACAGACCGTGACCGCCGTGACCCTGCCCTCCGAAGACATGAAGGGCCGCATCATCGGCCGCGAGGGCCGCAACATCCGCGCCTTGGAAGCGGCCACCGGCGTGGACCTGATCATCGACGACACGCCCGAGACCGTGGTCCTGTCCGCCTTCAGCCCGCTCAAGCGGGAGGTGGCCAAGCAGGCGCTCGAGCGTCTCATCCACGACGGCCGCATCCATCCCGCCCGCATCGAGGAGATCGTCCGCAAGGTCGAGGGCGAGATGGACACCAAACTGAAAGAGATCGGCGAGCAGGCCACCTTCGACGTGGGCGTGCACGGCATCCATCCCGAGCTGATCAACCTGCTCGGCCGCCTGCACTACCGCACCAGCTTCTCACAGAACGTGCTCCAGCACTCCATGGAGGTCGCCTTCCTGTGCGGCGTCATGGCCGCCGAGCTCGGCCTGAACGAGAAGGAGGCCAAGCGCGCGGGGCTGCTGCATGACATCGGCAAGGCCGTGGACCACGAGATCGAAGGCCCCCACGCCATCATCGGCGCGGACCTGGCCAAGAAGCACGGCGAGACCAAGGAGATCATCCACTCCATCGCCGCCCACCACGAGGACACCCCGCCCATGTCCATCCTGGCCAACCTGGTCCAGGCCGCCGACTCCCTGTCCGGCGCCCGGCCCGGCGCGCGCAAGGAGCTGCTCGAGAACTACGTCAAACGTCTCGAGGAGCTGGAAGGGCTGGCCACCGGCTTCGACGGCGTGCAGAAGGCCTACGCCATCCAGGCCGGACGCGAGATCCGCGTCATGGTCGATTCCGAGAAGGTCGGCGACGAGAACACCTACGTGCTCTGTAAGGACATCGCCGAAAAGATCGAAAACAACATGACCTATCCCGGCCAGATCCGGGTCACGGTCATCCGCGAGAAGCGGGCCGTGGGCTACGCCAAATAAGGCATTCCGATGCGCACCCGGGGGAATCTCCGGGTGCGCTTTTTCCCTCTTCGGCCACATATTCGAAAAAAATCATAGCCCACGAATATGATGATCCTATATGGTTGCGTCACTGCACCCGGCAGCAAACGGAGCCTTGACAGACATGAGCCGCAGCACAGACCCGACCAACCAAATGCTCAAGAAGGCCATGGACCAGTCCATGAACCTCGTGCGTTCCGAAATGGGCGACGCGGAGTTCAAGCGGTTCAGCGACCTGATCCAGTCCGAGCTCGGCATCAAGATGCCGCCCTCCAAGAAGGTCCTGCTCCAGTCGCGGTTCCAGAAGCGGCTGCGCGCCCTGGGCATGTCCGGGTACAAGGAGTACTGCGACTACGTCTTCTCGGACGCCGGACGCGAACAGGAGCGTACGCACCTGATCGACGTGGTCACCACCAACACCACGCATTTCTTCCGGGAGCCCAAGCACTGGGACATCATGAACAACATCGTCCTGCCCGAGCTGTGGAGCCGGGGCGTGGGCCGGTCCTCGGCCCTGCGCATCTGGTCGGCGGGCTGCTCCAGCGGCGAGGAGCCCTACACGCTCGGCATGGTGCTCCACGAGTGGGGCGGTTCGCGCCAGGGGTTCGACTTCTCCATCCTGGCCACGGACATCTCCCAGAAGATACTGGCCGAGGCCAAGCGGGCCGTGTACTCCATGGACAAGGTCGAGGACGTGCCCATGCAGTACAAGAAGAAGTACATGCTCAAGTCCAAGGACAAGCGGCTGGTCAAGATGGACGCCATCCTGCGCAACAAGGTCTCGTTCCAGCAGTTGAACTTCATGGAGGACTTCAAGCTGCAGAACAGCCAGAACATCATCTTCTGCCGCAACGTGGTCATCTACTTCGACCGGGCCACCCAGGAAGTGCTCTTCAACAAGTTCTGCAACAACCTGCAGCCCGGCGGGTACCTCTTCATCGGCCACTCGGAGAGCCTGTCCGGCATGACCCTGCCCATCCGGCAGGTGGCCCCCACGGTCTTCCAGCGGCTCTGACCGCCCAGCACAACATTTCGCCGATCGCGGTCGGCAAACCCTTCGCACCATCCCAAGGAGCGTCATGCGCATTCTCTTTCTCGGCGACATCGTAGGCGTGCCCGGCCGCAAGGCCGTCCTCCGCAACCTCGCCCGCATCCGGGACGAGGAGTCCCTGGACTTCATCTTCGCCAACGGCGAGAACGCCAGCGGCGGGTACGGCCTCAAGGCCAAACACGCCAAGGAGCTGCTCAAGGCGGGGCTGGACGGCATCACCGGCGGCAACCACATCTGGAAGTACAAGGACCTCTACTCCATGCTCGACGGGGACGGCCGCATCCTGCGCCCGCACAACTACCCGGAGCAGCTGCCCGGCTCGGGCGTGCGCGTCTTCCGCAAGGAGGGCTTCCCGCCGGTGGCGGTCATCAACCTCATCGGCCGGACCTTCATGCCGCCCATAGACTGCCCGTTCGCCGCCGCCGAGACCGTGCTCGACGCGCTGCCCGCCGACATCCCGGTGCAGATCGTGGACTTCCACGCCGAGGCCACGGGCGAAAAGATCGCCATGGGCTACTTCCTGGAGGGCAAGGTCTCGGCCGTGGTCGGCACCCACACCCACGTCCAGACCAACGACGCCAAGGTCTTGTCCGGCGGCACCGGGTACCTGACCGACCTGGGCATGTGCGGGGCCGCCGACTCCTGCCTGGGCATGAAGCCCGAGATCATCCTGGACCGCTACCTGACCGGCCTGCCCAGGCAACTGGAAGCGGCCACCGGCCCCGGGGTTTTACAAGGCGCGATTTTTGACATAGATGAGAGCACCGGCAAGGCGGTATCCATGGCTACTTTCCAGCGGGAAGGCTAGCCCTGAACCACTGTCAACCCACATAAACGAGGACTAAAGTGAATATTTTCGACGAGTTGAAATGGCGGGGGCTGATCAATCAGGTTTCTGACGAAGACAAGGTGCGCGAGTATCTGTCCGAGCCCGGAGCCACCATGTATTGCGGCTTCGATCCCACCGCCGAATCCCTGCACGTGGGCAACCTCGTCCCCCTGCTCTGCCTGGTGCGCATGAAGAAGGCGGGCCACAACCCCCTGTACCTCATGGGCGGGGCCACGGGCCGCATCGGCGACCCCTCGGGCAAGGACAAGGAGCGCGAGCTGTCCGACGCCGAGAAGCTCGACGAGCGCCTCGAACTGATCAAGCACCAGGTGCGCCGCTTCGTGGAACGCAACACCGGCGAGCGCCCGACCATCGTCAACAACTACGACTGGACCAAGGACATGACCTGCATCGAGCTTTTGCGCGACGTGGGCAAGCACTTCACGATCAACTGGATGCTCCAGAAGGAGTCGGTCAAGGGCCGCATCGGCCGCGAGGAGACCGGCATCTCCTACACCGAGTTCTCGTACATGATCCTGCAGTCCTACGACTTCTACCATCTTTACAAGAACCACGACTGCCGGTTGCAGATCGGCGGCGGCGACCAGTGGGGCAACATCACCGCGGGTTGCGAGTTCATCCGCCGCCGCTACGCGGTAGACGGCGAATCGGCCGAGGCGTTCGCCCTGACCTTCCCGCTGATCACCACGGCCTCCGGCAAGAAGTTCGGCAAGTCCGAGGGCAACGCCGTGTACCTGAACGCGGACCTGACCTCGCCCTACGCCTTCTACCAGTTCTTCATCAATACCGACGACGCGGACGTGATCAAGTTCCTCAAGCTGTTCACCTTCCTCAACCAGGAGGAGATCGCCGAACTGGAGAAGCAGACCGAGGAGGCCCCGCACCTGCGCGTGGCCCAGAAACGGCTGGCCGAAGAGGTCACCACCATGATCCACGGCAAGCACGAACTGGAGCGCGTCCTGGCCGCCACCGAGGCCCTGTTCGGCAAGGGCGACCTCAAGGCCATCGACCCGGCCACCCTGCGCTCGGCCCTGGAATCCGCCCCGGCCATGCGCTACGCCCCGGGCGACGTGCCCGACCTGCCCCAGATGCTGGTGGACCTCGGCCTGGTCAAGTCCAAGGGCCAGGCCCGCAAGGACATCCAGGGCGGCGGCGTGTACATCAACGGCGACCGCGTGGAGGGCGACGAGATTCTCGACACCCACTTCATCGCGGGAGAACTCCTGGTCATCCGCAAGGGCAAGAAGAACTACGGATTGGTCACAAAAGGCTAGGCCAGTTCTCGCCCCACTTCACTCAAAATTGATGAGAGGCACGGCTTGCAACACAAGCCGTGCCCTTCTTTTTACCTCTTCGGAGCGATTCGGGTAGCGCGGCCACCCGACAGCGGCTCTCTCCCCGCGCTCGGAATAGGCTTGGGAGAGTGGGTCAGCTGTGCATTTTCTCGGGGGCAAGGCAACCGCAGCGTAGCCGTCTACGTGAGGATTGTCTTGCCCCCGAAAAATGTGCAGATGGCCCGCTATCCCAAGCCGCCCCCCACTCAAAACTTGACCTTCCCCCAAAATGGGGGCAAGTCACCCCTCATGAACGAGACATTATGGATTCTATTCGCACTGGTGGACCTGTGCATGGTCCTGGTGGTGTACCGGCTGTTCGGCAAGGTCGGGTTGTTCGGGCTGATGGTCTTCAACCTGCTCTTGTGCAACATCCAGGTGCTCAAGACCGTGCAGCTGTTCGGGCTGACCACCACGCTGGGCAACGTGCTGTACGCCAGCGTGTTCCTGGCCACGGACCTCTTGAGTGAATTCTACGGCAAGAAAGAGGCGCGCAAGGGTGTGCTGCTCGGGTTCGTGACCCTGGTCATGATGGTCGCGTACATGCAGATCGCGCTGTTGTTCCAGCCCGCTGCCGACGACTTCGCCCAGCCGCACCTGGAGGTGCTGTTCGGGTTCATGCCGCGCGTGGCCCTGGCCTCCATGGCCGCGTACCTGGTCTCCCAGCTGCACGACGTCTGGGCCTTCCACGCCATCCGCGAGCGCACCGGCGCAAAGCACCTGTGGCTGCGCAACAACGCCTCGACCATGGTCAGCCAGCTGCTCGACTCGGCGATCTTCTGCGTCATCGCCTTCTGGGGCGTGTTCCCGGTGGGCGTGTTCCTGGAAATCCTGCTGTCCACCTACCTCATCAAGTTCGTGGTGGCCGCCCTGGACACCCCGTTCATCTACCTGGCCAAGCGCATGTTCCACAAGGAACAGGCCGCCCAGTCCGCGTAGACCGATCCATACATCGGAATGACAAAGGCCGCCGGATTATTCCGGCGGCCTTTTTTTACACTGTCTCCGTGCCAAAGGCGCAATATGGGATGCAAGGGTGCGAACCCTATCTCTGCTGTCGCCATCTCTAGAGCGCGAAGACTCGCTAAGAGCTGGGGCTGCCCGCCGGAGGCGAAGTCACCCGACAATCGCCGCGAAGCGGCCTTCCCTTTCTGATTTAAAACCCTCAGCCCTCCAAAGCATCCAGGTCCGCGCCGCAGATGGCGTCGCGCATGGCCATGATCTTCTCCAGCGGCCAGTCCCACCAACGGATGGCCTGAAGCCTGTCCACGGTCTGTTGGTCGAACCGCTTGCGCATCTCGCGGGCCGGGTTGCCAGCGACCACGGTGTAGGGCTCCACGTCGCGGGAGACCACGGCGCGGGCGCCGATGATCGCGCCGTCGCCGATGGTCACGCCGGGCATGATCACGGCCTCCATACCGATCCAGACATCGTTGCCGATGACCGTGTCGCCCTTGCGGCCGGGCATGTTGAACAATGCCTTGACCTCGTCGAACCCGGTCTCCGGGGTCATGGTGAAGTTCCAGAACGGGTAGGTGGAGAACCCATGGGTGGCGTGGTTGGCCGAGCTGGTGACAAAGACCGCGCCATGGGCGATCTGGACGAACCGACCGATGACCAGCCGCTCCGGGCTGAGCGGGAACAGATACGGGGCGATGGCCGCCGCGTAGTCCTCCACCGGGTTGAAGTTG
This sequence comes from Pseudodesulfovibrio sp. lm2024, assembly GCF_051175575.1. Classification (NCBI taxonomy): domain Bacteria; kingdom Pseudomonadati; phylum Thermodesulfobacteriota; class Desulfovibrionia; order Desulfovibrionales; family Desulfovibrionaceae; genus Pseudodesulfovibrio; species Pseudodesulfovibrio sp. lm2024. The sequence goes on along the minus strand of NZ_CP195092.1, from coordinate 415,086 downwards.
GAATAGTAGCTGAAATCGCCGATCTCCATGCGCGGATGGTCGATGACCTGGTTCAGGTTGACCACGGTCTTGACCACCGTGCCGTCCGGCAGAACCATGGGATGGCGGGTGTTGGGATCGAGCATATGAGGCTCCTTTGGTCGGTTGTCAGGCCCCGAGGTGTTGGCGCACGATATCCGTGAAGCGGCGCGGGTCCTCGATGGGCAGCATGTGGTTGGCGAGGGGCACGGTTAGGACCCGGGCCTGGGGTACGGCGCGGGCCACGCCCGCGCAAACGGTTTTGAAGAGCGGTCGGGAGTTCTCGCCCCAGGCCACGGTAAGCGGGATATCGATGGAGGAGAGCCGCTCGACACCCAGGTCAGGAGTCTCCTGCTGATGCAGCTGGCGACGCAGCGTGTGGCCGTTTTCGAGCTGCTGGCCGCGCACGGGCTCGGGTTGGGCAGCGAAGTATCCGACCCGACCGGCGGACTTGTCCACCAGAGCCTCCACGGCCTGCCGGGTCAGCCCCTCCCCGACCATTTCGAAAATCGGGCCGAACATGGCCCCGGCATCCCGACCGAAGACGTGCATTTCCTCCTCGCTCAGGCAGCCGGGATACCCCGGCTCGTAGACCAGTAGGCTGGCGGCCTTGCCGGGGTGGCGGACCACGGCGTTGAGGGCTGCATCCGCCCCGTAGGACCATGCCGCCACGTGCACCGGGCCGTGGGCGGCCAGCCGAGCGATCTCGCCCGCCAGATCGTCGGCGTGGGTGTTCAGGCCAAACCCGCCCCGGTCCCGATCGCCGTCTATGCCGAAATGGCGCAAAGTCACGGCCGAGGCCTCCCATTCACCTTTGAGCAACTGGATGTGCTCCCGCCATATCCTCTCGTCGGCCAGAGCGCCGTGCACGAACAGAATTGTACCCCGTCCGCCGTTGGTCGATGCGTTTTTTTGCATTGATTCTTCCTTCCCGGTTGCATTCCGATAAAAAAGGGCTGTCCGGTTTACCGCACAGCCCTTTTGGATATTTCATCCCGCCCGTCAGTTCGCGGCGGTCTTCTTCTTGAGCAGCGGCTTGCCGATGCCGAACTTGGCCAGCACATCCTTCATGTCCGCTGTGGACGCCGGCGTGCCGTGGTGCAGGACCTGCACCCGATGCCACGTGGACCCGTTCGCCTGGCCGGACTGGACCCGGGCGTTCAACCCCGCGCCGGCCAGCTTGTCGCGCAACGCACCGGCCATGTCCGCCTTGCGGAACGAGGCCACCTGGTAGACGTAGTCGAAGACCGGTTCGCCGGGCTGGGCCGGTGTGGTCTTGACGGTCTCGGGCTGCGCGGAGGCGGCGGGCGCAGGCTCCGGCTTGGGCTCGGGCTTGGGCGCAGGCCTGGGCTCGGGCTTGGGCGCGTGCGCGGGCTGGGTCTCGTCACGGGTGTCGAGCAGCTGCTGGGGCGAGGCCTTGAGGCGGTCCTGGTAGTCCAGCTCCTCCAGGGTCAGGACCTCGGGCGGCTTGGACTCGGCGGCCAGCTGGCCGTGTTCGCTACTGGGCATGATCTCCTGGAGCGGAGGCACATCGGCCTCGGGCCGGTAGCCACGCCCGATGAGGATGCCCATGACGAAGAAGAAGGTCAGCGCCAGAACGCCCACCCCGGTGATGCTGATCAGCCCGGACAGGGACAGGGAGAAGTCGTACTTCTTCTTGGCCGCGTTGAGCTTGGGCACCTTGACCTTGTATTTCGGTTCCAGATTGTCCGCCATTTTCCTCGTCCGATTCGGGTTTCGCCGGGGGCTACATGGACTCCGGGGCGTTCACGCCCAGCAGGCCGAGACCGCCGGCCACGACGCCGGCCACGCAGTGAAGCAGCATGAGCCGGGCCGAGGCGACCTCGGGCTCGGCGCTGAGCACATGGCAATTGGTATAGTACCTGTGGAGCGTTGAGGCAAGCTCCTGCAAATACATAGAGATCAGATGCGGGCTCTGGGCCTTGGCAGCGGCCTCCACATAGTCCGGGTACTGGTCCAGAAGCTTGAGCATCTCCAGGTCCCACTCGGTGTCGAGCAGGGCCAGGGATTCCGGGCTGACGGCAGCGGCCTTGACGCCCGCCTCCTCGGCCTTGCGGTCCAGGGAGCGGATGCGCGCGTGGGCGTACTGCACGTAGTAGACCGGATTGTCCATGGACTTCTGCTTGACCAGCTCCAGGTCGAAATCGAGTTTGGAGTCGGACTTGCGCGACAGGAACATGAACCGGGCCGCGTCGGAACCGACCTCGTCGACCACGTCCTTGAGGGTCTCGAACTGGCCCGCGCGGGTACTCATGGCGATGGGCTGGCCGTCGCGCAGCAGGTTGACCAGATTGACCAGGATGACGGACAGGCCGCCCGGCTTGCCGAGCGCCTCGCAGGCCGCCATCATGCGCGGCACGTAACCGTGATGGTCCGCGCCCCAGATGTCGACGACCAGGTCGAAGCCGCGCTTGAACTTGTTGTCGTGGTAGGCGATGTCGGACGCGAAATAGGTGGTGTCGCCGTTGCTCTTGCGCAGCACGCGGTCCTTGTCGTCGCCCAGCTCCGTGGACTTGAACCAGAACGCGCCGTCCGCGGCGTAGCCCATGCCGGACGCGGTCAGGTCGGCGAAGGTCTCGTCCACCTTGCCGTCGTCCACCAGGGACTTCTCCGAGAACCAGACGTCATGGCGCACGTGGAAGGCGGCCAGGTCGTCCTTGATGCCCTGCAGGATGATGTCCTTGCCGTAGACCTTGCAGACCTCCGTGGCCTCGGGTTCGGGCAGGTCGAGCAGGTCGGGCCGCTCGGCCATCAGGTCGCGGGCGATGTCGGTGATGTACTCGCCTTTGTAGTAGTCCTCGGGCTCGGCCGGGTTCTGTCCGGCGACCTGGCGGGCGCGGTACAGGATGGAACCGCCCAGGATGAGCATCTGGCGGCCCGCGTCGTTGATGTAGTATTCGGCCTGGACGTCGTACCCGGCCTTTTCCAGGATGCGGGTCAGGGAGTCGCCCAGGGCCGCGCCGCGTCCGTGGCCGATGTGCAGCGGCCCGGTGGGGTTGGCGGACACGTACTCCACCTGCACCCTGGTGCCGTTGCCCATGGTCGAGCAGCCGTACGCCTCGCCCTGATCCTGGATGACGCCCACGGTCTCGCGCCAGAAGGCGGGGGCAAAGGTGAAGTTCAGGAAACCGGGCCCGGCGATCTCGATCTTGTCGATGAGCGGATCGCCCTCAAGCGCGCCCTTGATGTCCTCGGCCACCGCGCGCGGGGCCTTCTTGGCTTCCTTGGCCAGCATCATGGCCACGTTGGCCGACATGTCGCCGAAGGAACTGGCCTTGGGCGGCTCGATGACCGCCTTTTCCGGCCAGGGCCAGCCGAAGTTCTCGAGCGCCTGTTTCAGCGCCCCTTCCAAATGTATTTTCGCTCTCATCCGAGTATTCTCCTTAAACAAAGCTCGTGGCGAAGCCTCTAGCACGAAACCCGAGGCAATCCAAGTATAGAAGCGGGGCCCCCGGCGGCCGGAAAACGCGGGCCGGGGGCTGTCTTTAGCGGTATCGGGGGAGCGTTCGTCGGATGGCGGCCGGGAGCAGGCAAAGGGCCTTCTCCTCGATGGCCTCCCGATGCTTGTGGTACTGGAGCCCGGCCAGGATGACCAGCAGCCCCAGGCCGCTCAGGGCGAAGGAAAAGGACAGGGTGTCGTCGAACACGTCCGCCGCGAGATGGCCGAGATAGATGGACACGCCCAACCCCCCGAAGACGATGAACACCCGCCGCTGCAGGATCACGGAAACGGCCATGAGCAGCAGGTTGACGCAGCAGTAGACGAACTTGCCGACCTCGGAGTCGCTGTCCAGGCTCGTCAGCCCGCCCCAGAAGGCGATCATGCCGAACAGGTACAGCCAGAAGGCGAAGTCCTGCCGGGTGCGGCGGTCGACCAGATAGCCGACCACGAGCATGGCCAGCCCGAAGCACAGGGACACGACCTTGCGCTGGTCCCAGGAAAAGTCCTGCCCGAAGAGCACGGCCGTCAGGTCCATGGACAGGAACCACAGGGAGAACGCGATGGGCAGGGTGATGAACGGGAACCGGAAACGGCGCAGGGCCAACAGCCCCGCGGCCACGGTGCCGATCTCCATGAAAAACCAGCCGCCCTTGATCCAGCGGTAGAAATCCTCATACATGCCGGGCGCGTCCCAGACCCACCAGCCGGACAGTTCATGCAGGCCGAACACGACCAGAGGCGTCATGCAGACCGCCGCCGTGACCAGGATGCCGCCGGGCACGCGCTGTCCCCTGCCCTTCCACAGCCAGTTGCCCATGAACAGGAAGGCCAGCCCGTATCCCGCGCCGATGAGCAGATGGCCCAACCCGCCGAGACGTCCCCAGGCGTCGGTGACGAAGATGGTCATGGCCCCGATGACGATGAGCCCGCCCAGGTAGTAGAGCACGTTGGCCATGGTGAAGGCCGGGGCCCCCGCGCGCCCGTCCTCGAAAAAGGCCACCAGGGCGTCGCGCGTCTCCCGCGCGATGACGCCAGCCCGGACCGCGTGGTCCAGATCCTTGTGCGTGAATTTCATCGGCTCTCCCGGTTTCCTCCCTCCTAGCCGGGAATGTCCTTCCCGGTCAACACCTTGGGCAAGACCGGCGCCGCCCGCTCACGCCATTGCCTTTCCGGCCGGGCTGGGCGATGATCAGGCCATGGCACGTTCACCGTCCAAGGAAGCCGCGTACGTCCGCACCCTGCCCTTCTGGGGCGGGGTGGAACTGCTGCGCGCCCGCTTCGTGACCCAGCGCTTCTCCCGGCACTTTCACGAGGGATACGCCGTGGGCTGCATAGAGGACGGGGCCATGCGCTTCTCCTATCGCGGCGAGTCCGTGGTGGCCGCGCGCGGACAGGTCAATCTGGTGGTGCCGGGCGAGCCCCACGACGGCCACGGCGCGGAGGAGTCCGGCTGGGCCTACCGCATGTTCTACCTCACGCCCGACGCGCTCATGACCGCCGCCCGCGAGCTCATGCCCCGCCCGAACCTGCCCCATTTCCGCGCGGGCGTGCTGGACGACCCGGCCCTGGCCGCCATGATCGACCGCACCCACCGGCGGCTGGAAACGGCCGAGACCTCGCTCATGGAAAAGGAGACGCGCCTGCTCAATCTGCTCGAAGCCTGGATCAGGCGGCACGCGGACGAGCCCGGCAACGATCCCCGAACCGGAAGCGAACACCGGGCCGTGCACCGGGCCCGCGAGATCATAGAGGACCGCTTCGCCGAAGACCTGCCCCTGTCCGAGCTGGCCCGCGAGGCCGGGCTGTCCCCCTTCCACCTGGTGCGCGTGTTCGAGAACCAGCTCGGCATCACGCCCCACGCCTACCAGACCCAGACCCGGATCACCCGCGCCCGTCACAGGCTGGCCGGGGACGAACGCGTGGCCGACATCGCCATGGACTGCGGGTTCGCGGACCAGGCGCACCTGACCCGGCTGTTCAAACGCCAGATCGGGGTCACGCCCGCAAAATACCGCAAGATGCTTCAAAACCCGTAAGCCGGTTTCGGGCATGCTCCGGCCATGCCTGAAAAACACTTCGCCTATCTCAATCTGTCCCTGGCCATGATCCTGGTCGGCAGTTCCGTGGTGGCCGGGAAGATCATGGTCGACGAGTTGCCCGTGTTCATGGCCTCGGCCCTGCGCTTCGCCCTGGCCCTCATCATCCTCCTGCCCATCATCCGGCTGCGCGAAGGCGGCCTGCCGCGCCTGTCCCGCCCGACCTGGGCCAAGCTGGCCGTCCAGTCCCTGTGCGGCTCGTTCCTGTTCACCGTCTTCCTGCTCTACGGCCTGACCTTGACCGGACCGGCCTCGGCGGGCGTGATCACCTCGACCACCCCGGCCTGCATGGGGCTCATCGCCTGGCTCTTCCTCAAGGACCGCCCATCGCGCCAAGTGCTCATGGGCATCGCCCTGTCCATGGCGGGCGTGCTGGTCATCAACCTGGTCCAGGCCGCCCCGCACGGCGAGCCCGGCGGCGCGAACCCCATCCTCGGCAACCTGCTCGTCCTGGCCGCCGTGCTTTTCGAATCCCTGTTCCTGCTCATCCGCAAGACCGTGCCCGAACCGCTCTCGCCCCTGGCCGTGTCCACCATCATCTCCCTGTTCGGCCTGCTCTGGTTCCTGCCCATGGGCATATACGAGGCCGCGCACACCGATCTCACGGCCATCTCCCCGACCGGCTGGCTCGTGGTCTTCTACTACGGCGCGTTCGTCACCGTGCTCGCCTACCTCTTCTGGTTCGCGGGCATCACCAAGGTCCCGCCGTCCACGGCAGGCGTGTTCACAGCCATCATGCCCGTGGCCGCCCTGGTCCTGTCCGCCCTGGTGCTGGGCGAACCCATCGGCTGGCAACAACTCACCGGCTGCGCCTGCGTATTGGGCGGCATCGTCCTGATATCGAGATAAGGGAAGAATGCCTCCGGCGGCCAGAGGGGAAACTTTTGGAAAAGTTTCCCCTCTGGACTCCCCTTCAAAACTTTTTGTTTGCGCATCCGCGCGTGCGGTGGGTGTCGGAAGTATCTGCGGATACGCCCTACCGCGTGCGCCGTTGTTCATACGCCATGAAAAACACCCGCGCTCGCACCATCCGCGAAGCGGCTCCAAAAAGTTTAGGAAGGAAGAGGGGATGGGGGTCCGGGGGGAAGGGGAGAGGGAAACCCTTTTCTCAAAGGGTTTCCCTCTCCCCTTCCCCCGGCCGCCGGAGGCATCACAACTCCAGATTGGTGAACGGGCGGCGTTTCTTTTTTTTCTTTTTTTGCGGCGGTTCGGCCAGGGCGTCGAGATTGAGGGTTTGTTCCTTATCCGACTGATGGCGGCGGGCGGATTCGGGTTGGGACCGGGCCAGGCGTCGGGCCTGGGCGAGTTTGGTCTGGGCCAGGTCGTTTTCCGGGTCCAGGGTGAGGACGTGCTCGAAGAACGGGGCCGCGTCTTCGGTGTAGCGCAGGTCCAGGTAGAGTGAGCCGATGTTCAGGGCCGCGCCCACGCTGCCGGAGTAGAAATGGGGGTCGATCCTGAGTGCTTTCTCGAAGCATTCCAGCGCGGTCATCCGCTCGTTGCCCTCCCAGTGGGCCAGACCCATGTTGTAATGGATGACCGCGTCTTCCGGGGCGATGTTCAAGGCCTTCTTGTAGACCTCCACGGCCTCGGCCCAACGGCCCTCGCCGCGCAGGATGATGCCCAGCCGGTTGAAGTGAATGAGGTCGTCTCGGCCGAGCACGCGCTTGGTGTCGATGACCCGGTTCAGGTATTTGACCGCCAGGTCCGGGGCCACGCCGGACACGGCGTCCACGATGCGTTCGGTCAGGTCGCCGACCATGGACCGGGTTTCGCGCTCGGCGGCCTGGACGCTCTGGTCCAGGTAGCGCTCGGCCTGTTCGTGCTCGCCCTGGCGCAGGTGCTGCTCGGCGATGTCGATCTTGCGGTCCGGGTTGAGGGGCGAGAGGGCGTCGAGCTCCTTGAGGTAGGCCAGGGCGCGTTCGTCCTCCATGTCGCGGAAGGCCTCGGCCAGCCGGATGAGCGGGGCCATGAAGATGGGGTTGGCCTCGTGGGCCGCCATGTAGGCCTGGACCGCCGAGTCCACCCGGCCGGTGCCCATGAGCGCGTCGCCGCGCATGGCCAGGCCGCGCGCCGAGTCGGGCCGGATCATCAGGATGCGGTCCGAGGCGGTCAGGGCGGCCGCGTAGTTGCGCGCCTCCAGGAGCTTGGCGCAGTGCTCCATCTGGCGGCGCAGCTCCATGGGCGGGGAGATGGCCGCGGCCAGCTCCTCGATGACCTTGTTGGCCGAGGCGGGCTTGACCAGCACGCGGGACACACCCAGCTCGAAGAAATAGGCCACGGTCTCCTGGGTGGCCTCCCAGGTGAGCACGATCATGCGCGCCTCCGGGCATTCGCGCGACAACCGGATGATGAAGTCCGTGGATGGCCGACCGTCGATCATGCGCTCGATGAAGACCACGAAGGGAATGTCCTGCTCGCGCAGTTCCACGCACTTGTCCACGGCCGCGTCCAGGGAGGTGTAGGGCAGCAGCGCGTCGCCGCGCAGACCGATGACCCGCGAGACCATGTTGCGCAGGGCGCGGGTGAACCCGTAGTCGTCCGAGACGTAGACGATGACGCCCCCGCTCTTTTCGATGAAGTGGCGGACTATGCTGTCGGCGGATTCGGGCGGCATGCGCATCCCCTTTGGCTGCCGGTGACGAAGCGGCGATCCGCTCCACACTTGAACAGTACGTGAAGTGGGGGAAACGGGTCAACCCGACGCAAAAAAGGGACCGGGCGGAGCGCCGCCGGTCCCTTTTCCGATGTGTTCGACAGGCGAAGGGTCAGCCCACGGAATCCTTGAGCAAGGCGAGCTTGCGCGCGGCCAGGGCGTTGTCAGGGTTCAGGGCCAGGACGTTTTCGAAGCAGGGAATGGCGTATTCGTATTCGCGCAGGTCGGCGAACAGGGTGCCGATGTTCATGGAGACCGTCTCGCTGGCCTTGTAGAAATCCGGGTTGTATTTCAGGGCCTTCATGAAGCACTGGCCCGCCCGGCGCTTGTCGCCGCCGTCATAGAAGGCCATGCCCATGTTGTAGTGCAGCCCCTCGTCCTCCGGGGAGATGCGCAGGGCCGCCGCGTAGTTGTCGATGGCCTCCCGCCACTTGCCCTGGCCGCGCAGGGCGATGCCGAGCTTGTTGAACAGGGAGATATCGTCCTTGTCCAGCCGGCTGCCCTTGGCCTCCAGGACCTTGGTCAGGTACTTCTCGGACATGCCCGGGTCCTCGGCCACGGCCTCGGAGATGGATTCGGCCACCGCGCTGATCATGCCCATGGCCTCGCGGGTCACGGTCTCGAGGGCCTGGTCGAAGTAGGACTCGGCCTGGTCCATCTCGCGCCGCTTGGCATGGACCTTGCCAATCTCGGTCTTGCGCTGGGCGTTGAGCGGGCTGAGGCGGTCGAGCTTCTTCATGTACTTGAGCATCTCGTTCTCGTCCACGCCCCGGTAGGCGTCCACCAGCTTCTTGATGGGCTCCAGGTAGATCTTGGAGCTTTCGTGTGCCCGGTGGTAGCTCTCCAGCGCCTTGTCTAGCTCTTTCTGGGCCAGATGCACGTCGCCCTTGAGCATCAGCCCGGCCGGGCTCTCCGGTTTGAGGGAGAGGACCTTCTGGGCGATCTTCATGGCTTCCATGAACTTACCCGCGTCCAGGCTCCGTTTGCCCAGGTCCATGTATTCGCTGAGCTTGCCCTGTGGTTTGACGGTGAAGGCCAGCTTCTCGATGATGTTGTTCATGGAGGCGGGCTTGGAGATGACGTTAGCCACGCCGATCTCGTAAAAAAAGGCTATGTTCTCGCGCTTGGTCTCGCCCACCAGGACGATGATCTTCAGATCGGGCAGCAACCGCTTGAGGGTCAGGATGGTGTCGGTGCTGGTGTTGCCGCCGATCATGCGCTCGATGAAGACGATGAACTCCTGGCCCAGCTTGTTCATGGCCTGGACCTTTTTCAACCCCGCATGCACGGTCTCGGTCACGGTCAGGCAGTCACGCTTGGTGCCGATCGCTTTGAAAATGGTTGCGTTGAGCATCCGCTTGAAGAGCGGATCCTCACTGATGAGTATGATGGAACCATTAGCCTTTTCAAAATAATCGTAGACGATGGCGTCGTATTTTCCGGCCATATTCTCCCCTGGTCGCGCCGGGCGACATTGATTTCAGCGCACCCGGTTACCGCCGGTGCGCCAAACAGAGGATGGCATGGGCCAACATAAAATGGAATGATTATTCCCCGACCACGCTGGTAGGGATTAGAGTTCGCGCACGTCGCCCGGCTCGGGCACGAATGCGTTGACCTCGGGCCGGGTGTCCACGGCCATGCGGATCATGTCCATCATGGTGTGCCGAATGGTCCGCTTCATGTGCACCAGGGCGCACGCCTTGGCGCCGGATTTGCGGGCCATGTCCAGGGAGGTGCCCACGTCGCCGTGGCCCAGGGTGATTTCGTCCAGGGTGAAGGCTTCGTGGACCACCAGGTCGCACTCCTCGGCCAAGTCCACGGTGGCGTCCGTGGGCTTGCCGTCGCCCGAGTAGTACAGGGACTTGCCCCCGGCATCCAGCCGGATGGCCAGGCAGGGCATGGAGTGGTCGTTGAGCGCGAAACGGAAGCGGAAGCCGCTGTGCTTGAAGTCCTCTCCGGGCACGCATTCGATGAAGAATATCTCGAACCCGGCCTTGGACAGGGCATTGGAATAGGCCAGCTCCATGAGGCGTTTGACCCGGGACTCGATGCCGCTCGGCCCGAGGATGGTCAGCCGCTTGGTGCGCCCCTCCTGCATAGAGCGGACGATCAGGGCCGGGAGGCCGAAATAGTGGTCCGCATGGAAATGGGAGATGAAGACCGCGTCCAGGTCGATGGGGTTTTCCGCGTGCTCCCACAGACGGCAGGAGACGTTGAAGCCGCAATCGAGCAGGATGGACGAATCGCCGGATTCCACCAGCAGGGAGGTGTTCGGCAGACGTTCGTCAAAGGCCTCGCCCACCCCGACAAAAGTGACGCGCATTAGCTGCTCCGTGTTCTGATGTTCCCGAAGAGGAGACTATTTAGCAGAAACGGCGCTGGAGTGGAAGACCGGGGGATCAATCGCGGTCACGATTGCGCACATCCTCGCGCCAGGAATTGAGCGGAGCGTAACATCCCTGCCCGGCGTGCTGGGACCGTTTGACCTGCTCGGCGGTCTCGGGATCGAGCATCAGGCCGCACATGTACCGGCCCGCCTCCTCGTCCCAGAAAAGGTCGGGGCAGCGACGCATGTAGCCGTATCTCCTATGGGATTCCATGCAGGGGTCCTGTAGGCAGCACCACCCGCAACCGACGCACGGTTTGGACATTATCTCGTTCTCCCGGTCAAGTTGCCACAGCGATACCGTCCCCATCCACGAAAAGCAAGAATAGCCATCTTGACAGATCGTTCACTCGCATTCATAAACAATCGCTACGGGAGCTATGTCCAAATTAACACAATGAACTACACCGCCTGCATACAACCCATGGAGACCCACCTCAAGGTAACCGTCTCCGGCACCATGGAATCTCTCGAAGACCTGACCGACTTCGTGGAACTGCTCCGCAAGCTGGGCAACGAGTACGGCCTGAACTGGATACTGCTCGACGAACGCAAACTGCGCAGGCACCTCGACGTCCTCGACATCTACCATCTGGCCGAGGCCGACATCGCCGTGGAGGCCGCCGCGCGGGGTGTGCGCCTGGCCAGCCTGCCCCACCCCGAGGAACTGCAACTCGCCAGGAACATAGAGACCATCCTGCACAACCGGTCCATCAGTTACCGGGTCTTCAACGACGAAGCGGAAGCCGAGGCCTGGCTGACCCGCTGACCGCCCTCTCCGGCCATCCATACGCAAAAAGAATTGGACCATACCGGCCCCGCGCGTATACCCCTCAAGAAAAATACGAGGATTCTCCCATGAACATATTCACCGACTCCGTGCCTTTCTTCAAGATGCAGGGCTGCGGCAACGACTTCGTGGTCATCGACAACCGAGAGCTGGGTGTCCCCCAAGACGCCATGGCCGACTGGGCCAAGGCCGTGTGCGCCCGCGCCTTCGGCGTCTGCGCCGACGGCCTGTTCTTCCTCGAAAACACCGACGACCCGGCGCTGGCCTACCGCTGGCACTTTTACAACTCCGACGGCTCCCGGGCCGAGATGTGCGGCAACGCCTCGCGCTGCGCCGCCAAGCTGTCCCACGCCATCGGCCTGGCCCCGGCTGAACACGCCTTCGGCACCGATGCCGGACCCATCCGGGCCAAGGTGCTCCTGGACGGTCCGGACGAGGGACGCGTCAAGGTCCAGCTCACCCCGCCGCTCAAGACCGAGACCGACATCACCCTGGACATCGACGGCCAGTCCCTGACCGTGCACTTCACCGACACCGGCGTGCCCCATACCGTTGTCTTCGTGGACGACGTCCAAAAGATCGACATCATGGATCTCGGCCCCAAGATCCGGTACCACGCCCACTTCGCGCCCGCCGGGACCAACGTCAACTTCGCCCAGGTCATCGACAAGAACACCATGCTCCTGCGCACCTACGAACGCGGCGTGGAAGCCGAAACCTACGCCTGCGGCACCGGTGCCGCCGCCACCCAGCTCCTGGCCCATACCCTCGGCCTGACCAGTGATCACGCCGACCTGACCACCACCGGCAACGAGGTCCTGACCGTGTTCCTCGAAAACGACACCGTTTTCCTCCAGGGCGCCGCCGAACTCACCTTCCAAGGCGAACTCTACCTCAAGCCCCTCGGCCTGAGCCTGTAGCCCCGCGCCGAAGACAAATTAAAGTGGCCGCTCCTCCCGGAGCGGCCACTTTTTTTGCCTCCGGCGGCCGGGGGAAGGGGAGAGGGAAACCCTTTGAAAAGGGCTTTCCCTCTCCCCTTCCCCCGGCCCCCCATCCCCACTCCCTTCCTAAACTTTTTATTGCCGCTTAGCGGTTTGTACGGGCGCGGAGGGGTATCTGTGTTTGCATCCTAGGGAAACGGCGCATAGCCAAGCGACTACTGCCCCCCCAAACAATCAGCCCCTCCCCGCTTCCGCACGCCCCTGCCGAAGGCACACAAAAGGTTTGGAAGGGGGGTCCAGGGGGAAAACTTTTTCCCAAAATTTTCCCCCCTGGCCGCCGGAGGCATTCCTCTTCCTACTTGACCGGCGTCGCGGCCACCCGTTCTTCCTGGGTCATTGCGGCCAGCCGTTTGACTTCGGTCACGTCGAGGCCGAGGCCTTGGGCCACGCGGGTGCCGTAGTCCTCGTGGGTGAGGTAGAACAAGGCGCACTGCCGCAGTTGGATGGGTTTGGGCACGGTTTCCATGTTGCCCACAATGTTGCCGACCAGATGGGCCCGGTCCTGGTCGGTCATGACCACGGAATAAAGGGTGCCGGGCTGCACGAAGTCGTTGTTGGGATGGGCGTATTCATGCCGCTGGCCCACGCCGTCCAGAGGGATGTCCGGCTCGTTGGAGACGTTGTCCGGGGCGGGACCGTGGAAGGAATTGGGCCAATAGTTGGGGCCGGACCCGCCGTTTTGGTCCACGCGCATGTTGCCGTCGCGCTGGTAGTTGTTCTCGGGCGCGTTCTTGGCCTGGTTGACCGGGATGAGGTGATAGTTGGGCCCCAGCCGGTGCAGATGGGTGTCGTGGTAGGAGAAGAGGCGACCCTGGAGCATCTTGTCCGGCGACACGCCGATGCCGGGCACGAGGTTGCTCGGGTTGAAGGCGGCCTGCTCCACCTCGGCGAAGTAGTTTTCCGGGTTGCGGTCGAGGACGAGCTTGCCCACGGTGATGGGCGGCACTTCGCTGTGCGGCCAGACCTTGGTGATGTCGAAGATGTCCCAGGCGAAGTCTTTGGCCCGTTCCGGGGTGAGTATCTGCATCTCCAGTGTCCAGGACGGATAGTCCCCGGCCTCGATGGCGTCGAACAGGTCGCGGGTGGCGTGATCCGGGTCCTTGCCGCGCATGGCGTCGGACTCGGGGCCGGTCAGGTTTTTGATCCCCTGGTCGGTCTTGAAGTGGTACTGGGCCCAGAAGTAGTCGCCCTTGTCGTTGTACCACTTGTAGGTGTGGCTGGAGTAGCCGTTCATGTGCCGGTAGGTGGCCGGGGTGCCCCGGTCGGAGAAGAGGATGGTCACCTGGTGCATGGACTCCGGGGTGAGCGACCAGAAATCCCAGGCCATGGTCGGACTCTTGAGGTTGGTCAGGGGGTCGCGTTTCTGGGTGTGGATGAAGTCCGGAAACTTGAGGGGATCGCGGATGAAGAAGACCGGGGTGTTGTTGCCGGTCATGTCGTAGTTGCCCTCTTCGGTGTAGAACTTCAAGGCGAAGCCGCGCGGGTCGCGCTCGCAATCCGCGCTGCCCTTTTCGCCGCCCACGGTGGAGAACCGGGCGAAGACCTCGGTCCTCTTGCCCACCTCGGACAGGAAGGCGGCCTTGGTGTATTTGGTCACGTCGGCCGTGACCTCGAAGTAGCCGTAGGCCCCGGCACCCTTGGCGTGCACCACCCGCTCGGGGATGCGCTCGCGGTCGAAATGGGCCAGTTTTTCGAGCAGATGCACGTCCTGCATCAAGGCCGGTCCACGCGAACCGGCGGTCACGGTATTCAGATCGTTGCCAACGGGGCAACCAAAGGCGCTCGTCAATTTTTTCTTGTCTTTTGACATGGTTGTCTCCTGTTCTCTCGTGATGATCGGCTAATCGAACCCCCTGTCCATCCACAGGGTATCGTGTCCAACGTAGCACAGGAAAACAGTAATCGATAGCGTTTGTTGCTTTCTCTTTTTCGACGTTCCGACACAGTCCCAACCGGCGCTTTTCACGGCATATTTCTTCCCCCCCCCCCCCCCGGCCACGGATACCGCCATGCGCCCTTTTTCCGTCCGCCATTGACTCAACGTAAAAATGAACATAGTGTTCATTTATGAAAAGCGAATACAACATTCATTTTTAAACGGAAGGAGCAAGACCCATGGCGCAGGTTCTCAAGGAGAGCGTCCGGCGGCGCATCACGGACGCCGCCGAAGCGCGATTTGCCGCACAGGGGTTCGACAGCGCGACCATAGAAGCGATCGCCGGCGACGCGGGCGTGGCCGCAGGCACGGTGTACAAGTATTTTCCCAACAAGCAGGCGTTGTTCTACTCGATCGTCACGGAGGAATTCGTGGCCGAACTGTCGCGTCTGACCAGGGAACGGATCGCCGGCTTCGCCAGGCCCGAGGGCATGGCCGTGGACCAGGACACGACCACAGGACCTGCCGGGAAACTGCTCGGCTTCCTGGCCCGCAATCGGCTCAAGGCCGTCATCCTGCTGGGCTGGGGACAATGGACCAAATACGCGGACTTCGTTCCGAACTATATCCGGGACATGGAGACCCAGGCCCAGGCCCAGATGAGCGAGCAATTCCCGCAGCTCGACCAGACCCGGACGTTCCGCTTTTTGTTCCGGCGCATCCTGAAGGAGTCTGTCCGGGGAATGGTCGCCATCCTCGCAGAATTCGAGGACGAAGCCGACATCGGCCAGGCGTTCGCAGCGGCCATGCGCTGCCGGATGGCGGGCATCAACGCCCTGGTCGCCTGGGCATTGGAGGGCAAGTAGCCATGCACGCGTTCGATATCCTGGCCGAGGCCAAGATGCGCCAGTGGGAAAAGGAGAAGAAGGAAGGCGTGGCCAAACCGTCCGCGAAAAGGGCCGCCCTATCCGTGGAGTCCGGCGACTCCCTGGAAAAGCAGCTTTTCGCCGACATAAAACGGCTCATCCTGCGGTCCCGCCAGGAGCCCCCGCAGGCCGGTCGGGAGACGCTGAAGGAGGCGGAACGGGTGCAGGTCCAGCTGTCGGCCCGGCTTGAAAAAGCCGGGGCCTACCACCTCAGCCACTACGTGGCCGACCGCATCCGGGCCCTGCGGGAGGGCCAGGACGAATAGGTCGCCCTTCTCCAAACAATAAGAGGTCCCCGCAGAGCGGGGGCCTCTTCATTACCGAGAGTGGTGCAGCTGCGCCGCTTTCGGAAGCCGACGCTACCCGAGCAAATCCTTGTTGCCTTCGACCAGATCGGTCACGACGCCCGGATCGGCCAGGGTCGAGGTGTCGCCGAAGTCGCTGGAGCCCTCGACGATCTTGCGCAGCACCCGGCGCATGATCTTGCCCGAGCGGGTCTTGGGCAGCCCGTCCGCGAACTGGATGAACTCGGGGGTGGCGATGGGGCCGATCTCCTTGCGCACCCAGACCTTGAGATCCTTGACCATGTCGTCGTCGGGCTCCACGCCCGAGCGCAGGGTCACGTAGGCGTAGATGGTCTCGCCCTTGATGTCGTGGGGCATACCGACCACGGCGGCCTCGGACACGTCCGGGTGGGCCACCAGGGCGGACTCGATCTCGGCCGTGCCCATGCGGTGGCCGGACACGTTGATGACGTCGTCCAGACGGCCCATGATCCAGAAGTAGCCGTCGTCGTCCACACGCGCGCCGTCGCCCGCCTCGTAGGCCCCGGGGAACCCGGCGAAATAGGTGGACTTGTAGCGATCCGAATCGCCCCAGACGTTGCGCAGCATGCCGGGCCACGGCTTGTCGATGATCAGGTGCCCGCCCTCGTTGGGCTCGGCGCGGGTGCCGTCGCGGCGCACGATCTGGGCCGAGATGCCGGGCAAGGGCAGGGTCGCGGAGCCGGGCTTGAGCGGGGTGGCGTAAGGCATGGCCGAGATCATGATGCCGCCGGTCTCGGTCTGCCACCAGGTGTCCACGATGGGCAGTTTCCCGTTGCCCACGTGGTCGTGATACCACAGCCACGCCTCGGGATTGATGGGCTCGCCCACCGAGCCGAGCAGACGCAGGGAGGTGGTGTCGTAGGTCTTGGTCCACTGCTCGCCCTCGCGCATGAGCGCGCGGATGACAGTGGGCGCGGTGTAGAAGATGTTGACCTTGAACTTGTCCACGATCTGCCAGAAGCGGTCCGGCCTGGGGTAGCTCGGCACGCCCTCGAACATGACCGAGGTGGCCCCGAGCGCCAGCGGGCCGTAGACAATGTAGGTGTGGCCGGTGATCCAGCCAACGTCGGCCGTGCACCAGTACACGTCGTCGTCCTTGACGTCGAAGACAATCTGGGTGGAGTGGGCCGCGTAGGTCAGGTAGCCGCCCGTGGTGTGCAGCACGCCCTTGGGCTTGCCCGTGGACCCGGAGGTGTACAGGATGAACAGCGGATCCTCGGCCTCCATTTCCTCATAGCCGCAGTCCGAGGTGATGTCTTCGGCCGTGATCTCGTCGTGCCACCAGGAGTCGCGGCCCTCGACCATGTTGATCTCGTTGCCGCCGCGCTTGACCACGATGCACTGCTCCACCGACGGGCAGTCCTTGAGGGCCTCGTCCGCGTTGGGCTTGAGCGGGATGGTCTTGCCCGCGCGCAGGACCGCGTCGGCCGTGACCAGGACCT
The DNA here is from genome assembly GCF_051175575.1 of Pseudodesulfovibrio sp. lm2024. Lineage (NCBI taxonomy): Bacteria > Pseudomonadati > Thermodesulfobacteriota > Desulfovibrionia > Desulfovibrionales > Desulfovibrionaceae > Pseudodesulfovibrio > Pseudodesulfovibrio sp. lm2024. Next base: position 398,106 of record NZ_CP195092.1, on the reverse strand, counting down.
TGGCTTCGGCGTCCTCGATGCGCGACTGCAGGGCGATGGACGAGAACCCCGCGAACACGATGGAATGCGGCGCGCCCAGCCGGGTGCAGGCCAGCATGGCGATGGCCAGTTCCGGGATCATGGGCATGTACAGGGAGACCCGGTCGCCGCGCTTGACGCCCTTCTTCTTCAGGACGTTGGCGAACCGGCAGACCTCGGTGTGGAGCATCTGGTAGGTGTAGACGCGCACGTCTTCCTCGGGCTCGCCCTGCCAGATGAGCGCGGCCTTGTTCCGGCGGTTGCCGGTCAGGTGGCGGTCCAGGCAGTTGTAGGCCACGTTGGTCCGGCCGCCTGAAAACCACTTGAACTCCGGCTTGTCGTAGTCCGCTTCCAGCACGGAATCGAAATCGGAAAACCAGTCGATCAGCCCCTTGGCCCGCTCGCTCCAGTACCCTTCCGGGTCATTGAGGGCCCGCTCGTGGTCCGCCCGGTAGGCGTCCATACTCGGAATCCATGCCTGCTCGGCCATGGAAACGTCGGGCTGAAATATCTGTCCATCCTTTTGCATGCTTTCGATTTTCTTCTCTTCTTCGGTCATCGAGATGCTCCTGAGCTGATCGTTTGTTCGCCTCGCCCGCTTGGCACGGGCCGCAACCCACTGGGATGTCAACCATGGCGGAGACCGCCGTCGACACGTTATCATCTATATAAAGCAAAAGCCAACCGCCCTTCTTTTTAGGTGAACGGTCACAAACCACCCGGTGAACGGTTTGGGAGGGGGGCGTGGTACAGGGGGCGGCTTGGGATAGCGGGCCATCTGCACATTTTTCGAGGGCCCGCCTGCTCCTCACATACAGGGAGTACGCTGCGGTCAGGCGGACCCTCGAAAAATGCACAGCTGACCCACTCTCCCAAGCCTATCCATAGCGCGGTGAGAGAGCCGCTGTCGGGTCGCTGCGCTACCCGAATCGCTCCAGAGGAGAGAGGTATTTGCGGGTCCGCACGGCCTTGCCGCAGGCACACAAAAAGTTTGGAAGGGGGGTACAGGGGGCGCAAGTCCACCTGGACCTATGCGTATGACTCCGGCGGGCGGCCGGCCGAGGCCAAGCTGGACGGACGGCTGATCTGCCAGTGCTGGTACGACCGTGAAGGCCGCCGGATACGGGATTATCTGCCCGCCACGGCCGGGGCCAACTACCGCGACTATCAATACACCCAAGACAACCGGCTGATGCGCGCGGGGAGCGGACAATACTCGCATGACGAGCGCGGTTTCCGGTCCATCTGGTCGGACAAGGGCGTGTACACTTTGTACGAGTACAGCCCGGACTATCGGCTGCTCAAGGCCGAAGAGGAGGACCGCGACAAGGCCTTCACCTTTGCCCACGACGAGGACGGGCAGCGCGTGGCCAAGTACAGGAACGGCGAACTCGTAGAGGCCTACCAGTGGCTCGACTTCGTGCGCCTGGCCGCGTTTTATGACGGGCGGTATCAGTACGAATTCGCCTACCGCGACGGCGAGCGCACGCCCTTTGCCATGCGCCGCGACGACGGTGAGGTGGCCGGGCTCTTCTACGATCAGGTCGGCTCCCTGCGCGTGGTTGCCGATATGGACGACAACGTGATAAAGGAAGTGCTGTACGACCCGTTCGGCGGCATCATCGAGGACACCAACGTTAGCCTGCGCCTGCCCCTCGGCTTCGCGGGCGGCCTGCACGACCGGGACCTGGGCTTCGTCCGCTTCGGCTGGCGGGATTACGACGTCAGGACCGGCAGGTGGACCGCGCCAGACCCCATCGGGGACAAGGGCGGGGACCCGGATTGGTATGGGTATCGTTTTGATGCCCCGGTGAACGGGGTTGATCCGCTGGGGTTGGAAGGCTCGTCGCCAGTACCTGGGGTTGCGTTCGATAAGAATGGGATTCCAACCGGAGAAATAGGCCTGGAACCTCCGGATTTCCTGTTGGATCCCGTGATGGACTGGGTTCCGGCGTTTCCCATCGGCAAAGCTTCGGTCAGGGCCGGGCGGGCAACTAAGAAAGCTTACGAACTCGGCAAGGAACTCCGCTTTGGGAAAAACGTCCGTATTGCCCCATTCGGAAACAGGACCAAGCACGAAATCGGACGGTATCCGCATTATCATCGGCGCGGAATGGACCCGAAAACCGGTCAGACGAAACCGGGACAAGGCATAGGCAGGCATCGCCCCTGGGAAAAAAGCGAACACGACAGCGGGAATAAAGATAGGTTTTAAGAATGGCGGGGCGCCGTATGAAGCGCCCCGCCAAGGAGACTTAACCATGAGTGAACAGCCCCATTTCCCTATATTCGTTTTTGGTGACAATGATGCCGTCGTTTTTCTCAACCAGAAGGACGTTGGTGTATTTCTGGAGCGTGAAGACGTCGCCGATGGCACATATTACGGATTCGACTATGACGGCTGTGCGCTTGCCTTCGAGGTCCGGGAAGACGGGATTGTCCACTGCTCCCTGGCTTCACATCAAGGACAGCATGATCAACTCATGCTTCGCTTACGGGAGCATCTGGCCTACCATGAAGAGTACCAACAAGACGACAATGATGCTGTCACCAAGGCCTTGGCGGTCGGGGTATTTGTTGAGCGACATATCGAGTACCCGACGTTTCTTGGCTGGCTGAAATCCCTGATTCAGAGGAAGTCGCAATAGGCGCAACACCTTGGGAAACGCCTCCGACCGTTCACACCTTCATCGGCTTCGCGGGCGGCCTGCACGACCGGGACCTGGGCTTCGTCCGCTTCGGCTGGCGCGACTACGACGTCAGGACAGGCAGGTGGACCGCGCCTGATCCGATTGGGGAGAAGGGTGGCGCCCCGGACTGGTATGGGTACTGTCTGGACGACCCGGTCGATGGGAATGACCCTATGGGTCTCGCACCGTGGCTGTCAGATGTGATTGAGGAGAATTTTGGATGGGAAACGGTCTGGATATGGAGAGCGAAAGAGAATGCCTGTGAAAAATGCCAAGCACTTGATGGTGCCATTATCCCGGAGGGTACAGATATTGACTCCATGCACCCTCATCCCAACTGCAAATGTGAAGCGAAAAAGGCCCGAGAAGGAGTTGAGTTTGGTGACTGGATAACAACGTGGGAAGGCCCTACACTCGAATATGATTACGTGGTTTTCAGTTCAAATCTCACTGGGGCGGCTCTTTCCGTTCGGTGGTCCAGAAAATATGCTGTTCTTGAGGAAAGAACGAAAAAGAAAATTCGAATATGTGACGGAGAGCGAACAGTCCTGGAAGATCAAAAGGAGCAACGCAAACGCTATGCGTATGAAATCAGGTGGAACAACGGTATTTGTTGGGCCGGGGGAGGTGATCCATCGGGATGTGAATACTACCTCATCAAGAACCCTTGGACGAATAAGACAGAGCGCTGCACTCCGCCTCCTGGGCCGTAGCCTGCTGTTGTTTTGCCTGGTGAATCTTACTTTTGCCGCCAATGCCTTTGGTGCGGAACCAACATTGATCCCTGCTGATTTCATGGGACCGGCTCCCGGAACGGTTTATCATTACTCTTTTCAGTTCACACCAGCCACAATGACCCTTACGGGGGTACGCAAAGACGCCAAGGGGGGCTGCTTGATAAAGGAAGAAATGATAACAACCATACCCGATATCGGAGTGAGAAAAGATGTTCGCGAATACATCCAATACACCGAAGGCTCGCGGGTCATGGAAGCACCCCTTTCCAGGGGAGGGAGCATCCCTCCGCTAATAAGTCTTGATACCGAGCGCAAACAGTGGGGAAACCCTGTCACACGGATGGATACGGGCAAACGGATTGTAACGGATTCACCATTGTATCAATTGGTAAATGTGAATTATTTGGAGAGACAAGAACAGTACTCACTGTCGGAGGGGAATACTGCATGCCGCGCAAGTATGCCTCTGGAATAGGCTTGATTCAAGAAGCGGATATGCACTTGACCCGTATAGAGTACACCGCGAATACTCCTCGGACAGGTGAAAAGGAAGGTATTGAACAGTAGGACCCTAGCGGCTCCACACATATAAAACCGCCGATCGAAAATTCGGCGGTTTTTTCTTTTGCCTCTCCCCTTCTCCATGCGCCGCGACGACGGGGCCTGCCGGTACGCCTCCAACCTGGGCCAACTCTCAAGAGACGGCTTGCACCTCGACGCAATAAAACGAACATCGACATACCCAACCGTTCTCCCCCGCCCCTGCCGAAGGCACCCAAGAAGTTTAGGAAAGGATGGGGATGGGGGGTCTGGGGGAAGGGGAAGGAAAAGCCCTTTTCAAAGGGTTTTCCTTCCCCTTCCACCAGCCGCCGGAGGCACCCCCTACCCGGCCACGGCGCGGGCGAAGAAGCGGCAGGTCAGGTCCTGCCACCAGACGAAACCGAGTTCGGCGTCCACGTACCAGGCGGCGGTAAAGGCCTTGCAATCGGAGGACCAGAGGCGGGCCTTTTGCGGGTCGAAAATGGGTTCCTGGCAGAACTCGCCGGGCTCGGTGCGACCGGTGAAGAGCGTGGCCAGCTCGGCCACGGTGGGCAACCGCCAGTCGGTGCGGCCGCCGTAGCCGTTTTTGTTCAGGCGGGCGACGTGCGCGTTGGCCCGCTCCCAGGTCAGCGGATAGCGGGAGCCGTACCGCTCCCAGACCAGCCCCCGGGTCCGTTCGAGGACCGTGCCGTCACCCTGGTCCGCGAACTCGCCGTGGGCGTAGCACTCGGGCCGCCACAACGCGTCCAGGCCAAAGGCCGCGCGCCCTTGCTTCAGCCCGGCCTTGAGCGGCTTGGACCGGGGGCGCGGGCAGGTTTTCATGGGTTCGGGCTCGGCCAGGAGGTCCGGGGCCGCGCAGACGGCGTCGCGCTGCCTGAGCCAGCGGGCTTCGAGCTCATCCAAGGCCGCGAGCATGGCCGGACCGTCCTGGAACCGGGCCGCCGGGTCGCGGGCCAGGGCCGTGGCGAAGAAATCGTCCCAGGTCCGGTCCAGGTCGGCGTGGACCTCGCGGATGGAGGACGCGCCTTTGCTGTTCGGCAAGCACCCGGTAAGCATGCGGTAGAGGGTCACGCCCACGGAATAGAGGTCCGACCGGGCGTCGGCCGATTCCGGGTCCGCCTCCTGCTCGGGCGCGGCGTAGTACGGGGAGCCCACGACCATGCCCTTGTGGTGGGCGGTGCGTTCACCGCGCAGCTTGGACAGGCCGAAGTCGATGAGCTTGACCGTCCCCGGTCCGCCCTGGTCCTCGGCGAGCATGACGTTGAACGGCTTGACGTCGCGGTGGATGACGCCCTCGTAGTGCAGCCGGTCCAGGCCGCTTACCATGCCGCGCACGATGGACAGGGAGGTCTCCACCCCGAGGGGCCGGGATTCGCGCTCCACCTCGTAGGTCTCGCCCATGAGCACCCCGAGGTTGCCGCAGAAATACTCCATGGTGAAGTGCGGGGGCACGGCGGCGCCGTCCGCGCAGTCGGCCCCGCCGCCCACGTCGAGCACGGCGGCCACGTTGGGATGGCTGATGGACGCCATGGCCGAGGCCTCTTTGTGGAACATCTCGCGAAGGGCGTCCCGGCCGACCAGGGCCTCCATGATCTCAGCCGGTTTGAGGACCTTCAGCGCCACGATGCGGCCGGTCACGGGCATGGCCGCCTTGTACACCGCGCCCATGCCGCCCCGGCCGAGCAGGCCGCGTATCTCGTATCGTCCGATTCGCATGGGGTGCAGGGTAGCCCATGGCGGCGGCCCGCGTCCATCCCGCGTTTGACGCCGGGCGGGCCGTCCGTCATAGAGTGGGCAGGAGAGTGGCGACGCCCCCCTGCCCTGAAGGGGCGGGAACCGGAGTCCCCGCCCCTGACCGGGATGGGTTCCGGGGCCGATCCCCGGAGTTCCCGGACAGCCTACACCCTGTTTTCGGCAAAACGCGGTTTCGGGATCAAATGACAGGGAAAAGCGGCCGATAAGCATAAAAAATCAACTTGACGGGGTCGACCGCGCACCATCCGGCCCAGGCGGGAGAACCCGGCCTTCCACCGGCTTGCCAAGCCCTCCCTTGACGTATACTTTAGACATACTCTAGACATATACGCCACAGAGACAGAACAGGGGGGAGTTACCCATGAAGAAAATCATATTGGCCCTGGCGGTGCTGACCACGGCCGTCCTTGTCCTCGGCGGCTGTTTCCGCAAACACATCGAATCCGCGCCGCCGGTGAAGCAACCGGCCAGGACGGTCACGGCCTCGGAGCCGCCCGTCATCGAGGAGACCTACGTGGTGGGCGAGGAAAAGCCTCTGGACGAGCCTATCGACGAGGTCTACGAGGTGGACGCGGCCAAGCAGGCCGGGACCAAGGCCCCTGCCGTGGGCGAGGCCGACCTGGCCGAGGAGCCCCTGCCCGACGCGGACCAGCTCAAGCGCGAGGCCGAGGCCGCCGCTGCCCAGGGCGCGCCGCCTACCGTGGAACCGGTAGCGAAACCGGCTGCAGAACCGGCCGTGAAGGAGGCCGCGAGCACAGTGACCCAGCCGGCTCCGGTGCGCGCGCCGGCCAATCCCGAGGACGAGGTCGTCGGCATCAGCGACGTGGCCGGAGCGGACGCCTCCACTCGGGCCGCCGAACCGGCAACGGCACCGGTCGTGGCTGCGGGCGGACCGTATTATGTCCAGGTGGGCGCGTTCTCGGACGAACAGAACGCGAACAGAGCCCTCGCTCGTCTCATTGCGGACGGCTACAAGGGCTCTGTGATGGTCAAGACCGACGAGGGGCTGTTCCGCGTGCAGGCGGGTGCGTTCCCGGACGAGGCAACGGCCGGGGCCGCCCTGAACAAACTCAAGGCGGACTACCCCAAGGGGTTTGTGCTGAAGAAGCCGTAAGTCCGGCGGTTGACCGAACTTCAGGGCCGGGTGTCGTCACTCGGCCCTTTTTCGCGTCCTCGGCCTAGGGATTCAGTTCGGCGCGGAACTTGCGGGACAACCGGAACACGACCACCTTGCGCGGGGGCAGGGTGATGGTCTGGGTCGTCTGCGGGTTGCGGCCCTTGCGGGCGCGCTTGTCGTACGCCTCGAACTTGCCGAAACCGGAGATCAGCAGGGCATGGTCCTTCTTGATGGACTTCTTCATGACCTCGAGGATGGTCTCCACCAGGTCCTTGATCTCGGCGCGGTTCTTGTCGGTGCGTTCGTAGATGTAGTCCACGATTCCGGCTTTGGTGAGAGTGCTCATCGATTGCCTCCAAAAAGGGTTTTCAATAACTTACTTCAGCAATCCCGCGATAGTGGCCGCGAGTTTCTGCATGTCGTCCGGGGTCTCGTAGGACGATTGGGCCCACAGTTTCAGGCCGTCGTCCGCAAACCTCGGTATGAGATGAAAATGCGCGTGATGAACCAGTTGTCCGGCAGCCTTGTAGTTGTTCTGCATGAGGTTGAGCCCGTCGGCGCCTGTGGCCTCCATGACCGCGCCGCCCACGGCGGACAGGGCCTTGAAGAGGTCCTCGCCGAGCGCCGGGGGGATGTCCATGAGCGTCGGATGATGGTCCTTGGGCAGCACCAGGGCATGACCCGGATGCACGGGCGCGATGTCCAGAAAGGCCAGGACCGTGTCCGATTCGAAGATCTTGGCGCAGGGAATCTCCCCGGCCACGATCTTGCAAAAGATACACTCGGAATCCGCAATCGGCATTCGTCTTTTTCCTCCGTCAGAACCGAATTCCAAGCGTTTCAAGCGCATGGAATCCACGGCCTTGCGATGACAGTTTTTGACCGTTACTCGCATTCATACTAGGGATATCCAGTTAAATCAAGTCAGTTCGTCCACTTTCCCGAAAAACCCCGCCCGGCAAGGGCTGCGGCGAAGTCTAGATATTGTCTGAAAAATCGGACAGTTGACAGAAGCCAGGCAATTGAAATTGTTGTTCAACTCAATTGTGAAACAATTCCAGTCTGTTGTGCGGTCTATTGAGAAAAGCCCCGACATTGCGGGCCAATAAGGCGAACCCGGGGGAAACAATCAGGTTTTCGGGCGCGCCGGGACGCCCACCACGGTCAGGCCCGGGACCACGTCGCCCAGGACCACCGCGCCCGCTCCGGCCACGGCCCGCTCGCCCATGGCCACGCCGGGCAGGACGGCGGCGCCCAGCCCGACCAGCACGCCCGCGCCGATGCGCACCCCGCCCGCCAGCTTGGCTCCGGGCGCCACATGGGCGTGGTCGTCGATCAGGCAGTCGTGATCCGCGATGCTGCCCGTGTTCAGGATGACGTTGTCGCCGATCTCGGTTCCGGTGTTGACGATGGCCCCGGGGCAGACCATGCAGCCCCGGCCCAGAACCACGTCCGGGGCGATGACGGCCGAGGGATGGATTGCGTTGACCAGGTTCTCGCCCAAGGCCGCGAAATGCATGAAGAGGCGTTCGCGGATTCCGTTGTCACCCACGGCCACCACCAGGCCGTCGTGGGGGATGGCCTCGACCGCCTCGTCCGGGCCGAGCACGGGGAGCCCGAGCGGACCGGGCGTGCCCGGGGCGGTGTCCGAGGTGACGAAGCCCAACGGCTCTATGCCGTCCATGGCCCGCAGGATATCCGCCACCACGCGGGCGTGGCCCCCGCCGCCGATGATCAGTATCTTCATGAAAGCCCCCTTGAGGCCGCCCGCCCAGGCGAAAGGCCAGGGATTCCGGTGCGGTGGTCATGAATGGTCATGCCATGAGTCCTACCCGCTTTGCTTTTTCAGTGTCAACCGAAGGACCGCCCGCCCCTGCACACCCTTGACGCGCCGTTGCGCGGCGCGGTATCCCGGTGCCACCGAAATCAGACACCATCGCGCGGCCGGGAACGTCCGCCCGCGTATCCCCTAAGGAGTTATTCATGACCAAGACCGGCATTCTCTTCCCCGGACAAGGATCCCAGGAAAAGGGCATGGGCCGCGACGTGGCCGAGGCGGATTCCGCCGCCCTGGACCTCTGGAAGCTGGCCGAGCGCGAGTCCGGCCTGGCCCTGCGCGAAATCTACTGGGACGGGGAACCGGCCGACATGGCCGACACCCGCGCCCTGCAGCCCGCCCTGACCGTGGTCAACCTGACCCTGTGGCTGGCCGTCAAGGACAAACTCGTACCTTCGGCCACGGCCGGGCATTCGCTGGGCGAATTCACCTCCCTGGGCGCGGCCGGAATCCTCGACGTGGAGGACTGCATCCGGGCCGTGACCCTGCGCGGACGGCTCATGGCCGACTGCGGCGGCGCGGGCCACGGCATGGCTGCCGTGGTCAAGCTGGCCCAGGACCAGGTCGAGGAGATCGTGGCCAAATCCGTGGAGCGGTCCGGCAAGGAGCTGCGCATCGCCAACTACAACACCCCGGCCCAGTTCGTCATCTCGGGCGAGGCCGAGGCGCTGGACGCGGCCGAGGCGCTGGTCAAGGATGCCAAGGGCCGGGCCATCCGCCTGGCCGTGTCCGGGGCGTTCCACTCCCCGCTCATTCAGGAGGCCGCCGACGAGTTCGCCGCCTTCCTCGACACGCTCAGCTGGAAGGCCCCCGCCTTCCCGGTCTTCCACAACGCCACCGCCCTGCCCGAGCCGGACGCGGCGTCCATCAAGTCCGTCATGCAGCGCCAGATGACCTCTTCGGTCCTGTGGATCCAGACCATGCGGGCCATGTGGGGCGCCGGGGTGCGCGAATTCATCGAGGTCGGCCCCAAGGGCGTGCTCTTCAAGATGCTCAAAGCCAACCTCGGCTCCGAAGAGGAGAAGTGGTCCGGGCTGAACATCGGCAATCTCGAACAGGCCGGGGAGCTCTAACTCCGTGCCCCGCGCCTACGGCATCATCGGCTGGCCGCTGGGCCACACCATGTCCCCGGCCCTGCACAACTGGGGATTCGCCGAGCTCGGCCTGGACGCCCGCTACACGGCCTGGCCGCTGGAGCCCGACGACCTGCCCGCGTTCATGGAGCGCGTACGCACCGAACCGGTCCACGGGCTGTCCGTGACCATCCCGCACAAGCGGGCGGTCATGGCCCACCTGGACCGCATATCCGACCGGGCGCTGGCCATCGGCGCGGTGAACACCGTCTACTGGGACGGCGACGCCCTGTGCGGCGAGAACACCGACGTCATCGGCGTGGTCGCACCCCTGCGTTCGCTCGCCCCCCTGCCGCGCTCGGCCATGGTGCTCGGCGCGGGCGGCGCGGCCCGCGCGGCCGTGGCCGGGTTCCTGGAGCTGGGCATCGAGCGCGTGGCCGTGTCCAACCGCACGCAGGCCAAGGGCGACTCGCTGGCCGCCGACTTCGGCGTGGAGTGCGTCCCCTGGAGTGAACGCATGGACACCGATTGGGAGCTGATCTGCAACACCACGCCGCTGGGCATGTCCGGCGACATGGAGGGGCTGACCCCCTGGGACGCGGACCGCTTCGCGCCGGGCGCGGTGGCCTATGATATCGTGTACAACCCGCTTGAGACCCGCTTCCTGGCCGAGGCCGGGGCCGCCGGGTGCCGCACCGTCTCGGGGCTCGAGATGTTCCTGCACCAGGGGCTGGCCCAGTTCCGGCTGTGGACCGGGCGAGACATGGACGAGGCCGGAGCGCGGCAACTGCTCCTCGCGGCCCTCCGGTCATAAGAACATAAAGAAAGGACGATTCCCATGAAATGCTTCCGTCTCCGGTTCGCGCCGCTGCTGCTGGCCTGTTCCCTGATCCTTGCCCTCTGCGCCCGTCCGGCCCTGGCCGGGCCCAACCCCGTGGTCGTCATGGAGACCTCCATGGGCCGGATCATGGTCATGCTCTCGCCCAAGGACGCGCCCAAGACCGTGGCCAACTTCCTCAAGTACGTGAACGCCGGATTCTACGACAACACCGTCTTCCACCGGGTGGTCAAAAAAGGCCGGGGCGACGAAGGCATGGCCATTGTTCAGGGCGGGGGCTACACCTTCCCGATCAACCGCAAGCGCCCGCTGTTTCCGCCCGTGCCCAACGAGTCGGCAACCGGTCTGGTGAACGCCAAGGGAACCATCGCCATGGCCCGGACCGACAACCCGGACTCGGCCACCTGCGAATTCTTCTTCAACGTCAAGGACAACCCGGTCTTCGACTACCGCCAAACCTCTTCGGCCACCGGCGCGGGCTCCTATTCGCAGAAGACCACCGCCGGGTACTGCGCCTTCGGCAAGGTCATCCGGGGCATGGACGTGGTCGAGAAGATCAGCGAGGTCCAGACCGCCCGGGCGGGCCGCATGGAAGACGTGCCGGTCAATCCAGTGTTCATCAAGAAGGCCTACTTGGCCCGGTAGGAAGACGTTTCTACAGGCTGCAGAAGTCGTCGGAGCATTCGAGGAACAGGTCCCACAGGGACTGCAGCTCGACCACCACTTCGGCCGAGGCCCTGTCCAGGACGGCGGACGTGATGCCCAGCCGCTCGACCACCCGGGGCGAGACCTCGTAGTTGAGGCCGTCCGCGCCGAGCCCCACGCCGATCATCTTGGCCAGCACGTTGCCCACGTGGACCAGGTCCAGGACCACGTCGCGGCCCTCGTACTCGTCCGGGCGCAGATGGTGGCAGACCACCCTGGTCAGGGCGTCGGGCAGCCCCCAGCGCTCGAGCACGATGCCGCCCAGCTCCGCGTGGTTGATGCCGAGCATGCGCTCCTCGGCCCGGTCGAAGGCCATGCCCTCGTCAAAGACCATATGCAGAATCTGGCGCAGGTCCACCTGGACGTACGCCCCGAGCAGGAGCTTGCCGATGCCGGACAGCAGCCCGGCGGTGTAGACGTAGTCGGGCGCGTCGATCTTCAGCGCGGCGGCCAGCTCGCGGGAGGCGATGGCCACGGTGGTGGAGTGCTGCAGGAACTGGCTCGGGGCCTGATCGTAGCCCGCGATGACGTGGACGTAATAGGGAGCCACGCCCGTGGAGATGAAGAAGCGCAGGACCTCGGGCGATTTGAGCACGTCCAGGGCGTCGCCCGCGGTCAACAGCGGGCGGTCCGAGGCCAGATCCGAGGCGTTGACCACCTTGAGCAGGTTGGCGGTCAGGCCGGGGTCGTGCTCGATAATCCGCGACAGCCGGGCAAGGTCGGTTTCCGGGCCGTCCAGCAGGGACCCGGCCTTGCGCACGCAGGTCGGCATGGCCACGACTTTTTCACAGGCCAGCAGGATTTCATCTCGTCGGCTCATAAGTCACTCTCTTTCCCCAGTGACCTTACTACCACACGACCGGTGTCCAGGTACAGGAAGAGTGTCCGAGGAATCGTGCCGCCCACGTCCCGAGCCGACAGCAGCCTGCCGTTGCGCTCCAACAACCGCATGAGCGCCTCGAAATTGCGCAGCCCGGTGTCGAATATGCGGTCCTTGCGCATGTTCGCCCCGCCCGCGGCCTTGAAGACCAACCGGCTCTTGTCGGCCCCCTGGTCCACCAGGCGGCGCACGGTCATGGCCACCCCGGTGTTCACGAACATGAACGGATTGGCCCGCGCCTTTTCCCTGGCCGCGGCGGCCGAGGGCAGCAGACAGTGGACCATGCCGCCGATCTGCGCCTTGGGGTCGTAGACCGTGACGCCGAGACAGGAGCCCAGGGAATAGGTGACGATGACGTCTCCCGGATTGGTGGACAGCTTCATGTCCGATATGCCGACGACAAGCGTGTTGTTCATTTCCGGTCCTCATATATCGGCAAGGCCGTAGAGTAAAGCTCATCCGACACCCTTGCATTCTGCCCCTGTTTTGCGGATAGTGCGACCATGCGGAATCAAGAACCCCTGGCCGTCCTGGCCGACATCCACGGCAACGCGGCCGCGCTTGCGGCCGTGCTGGCCCATGCCAAGGCGCGCGGCCTGGCCCGCTTCGTCAATCTCGGCGACACCTTCTACGGCCCCCTGGAGCCGGCCAAGACCTGGTCCTTGCTCAAGGCCAATCCCATGCCGACCGTGCTCGGCAACCAGGACCGCATCCTCCTCGACGACGCTCCCCCGCCCGCCGTGGAAGCGGTGCGCGGCCTGCTCGGTCCCGAGCCCCTGGCCTGGCTGGCCGGGCTGCCCAAGGTCCTGCGCATGGAGCCGGACATCCTGCTCTGCCACGGCACGCCCGAGGACGACGCCGCCTACCTGCTGGAGGACGTGACCACAGGCCTGCCCGCCCCGCGCGAGCCGGAGGCGATACTGGCCGATCTGCTGCCCGGGGCCCAAGGGTGCTCCCTGGTCCTGACCGGGCACAGCCACCACAGGGGGCTGGCCCGGGTCGACGGCATGACCGTGGTCAACCCGGGCAGCGTGGGGCTGCCCGCCTACGATGACGACGACCCGCCCCACGTCATGGCCAGCGGTTCGCCCCGGGCCGCCTACGCCGTGGTCTCGCGCACGGCCTCGGGCTGGGATGCGGAGTTCGTGGAGGTGGACTACGACTGGAAGTCCACGGCCCGGCTGGCCCGCGAAAACGGGCGCGAGGACTGGGCGCGTTGGCTGTCCACCGGCCTGGCCTGACGAGGGAGGCGCGGCCTTCTATGAACCTTTCCCCTTTTTTTCTGGACTTTTTTTAGAATCTTCTGGAAAATACGGGCTTAATGAACCTGCCGGACATGCGCCTGCGGGAAGGCGATGCCGGGCAGGCCTGACCCGAGCCCCGGTCCGAAATGCCATGAAGCAGCTTTACGCCGCGAACATACGTCTGATTTCCGCTCTGGCGCTGTGCGCCCTTGCGGCTCTTTTCCTGTGCTCTTCCCCGGCCCATGCCGCCTCGGCCAAATCCTACTTCACCGTGGGGCACTCCGAATTCCACGCCCTGGCCAAGGATTCGCGCAAGGCCAAATACCGCTCCAACTGGCAGAAGGTGGAGAAGACCTTTACCCGCTGCCTCAAGACCGCGCCCAACGGACCTTACGCGCCCAAGGCCCTGTACTACATCGGCCGGGTCTACGAGGAGTTGGGAACCCGCTCCGGACTCAAGTCCGATTTCCGCCGGGCCGTGGACTACTACGGCCGGGTCCTGGCCCGGTATCCGCGCCACGGATGGGCCGACGACTGCCTGTACCGCCGGGCGGACATCTACGCCAGACGGCTCCATGAGACCGCCAACGCCCGCCAGGACCTGGCGGCCATCATCGTCGACTACCCGCGCTCGGACATGCGGGCCAAGGCCGAGGTCGCACTGAAGCGGCTGGGCAAATACGACGCCTCCATCAGGGCCGCCTCGGGAGGCAGCGCCCCGGCCGAGGAGAAGCCCGCCCCGGTCCGCCAGCAGGCCGTGACCGCCAAGCTCAAGGATCCTACGGGGATGGCCCACCTGGACGTGGTCCGGTTCACCTCCAGCGACGAATACACCCGCGTGGTCCTGGAGCTCGACGCCCAGGTCAAGTACCGCTACCAGGTGCTCGGGCCCAACCCCAAGGTGAACCGCCCACACCGACTGTACATCGACCTGCAGGAATCCCGGCTGGGCCACGACGTGACCGCGGCCACCACCGTGTCCGACGGCATACTGCGGTCCATCCGCACCGGCCAGTACTCCAAGGACACCACCCGCGTGGTCCTCGATTTCCTGAACATGCAGGATTACAAGGTATTCCCCCTGCAGAATCCCTACCGCATCGTCATCGACGTGTACGGACCGGAGGGCAAGACGCCCGACCGGACCGCGGCCAAAGCCGAACCCGAGCACAAGACCACGGCCAACTCGGACTACCGCCCGCCCAAGGGCAGCAAGCAGATGGCCGGGAACCTCCTGGAGCAGCTCGGCCTGACCGTGCGCACGATCATGATCGACGCCGGGCACGGCGGCAAGGACCCCGGGGCCATGGCCCACGGCCTGCGCGAGAAGGACATCAACCTGAAGTTCGCCAAGCTGGTCGGCGGCAAGCTCCGCAACAAGGGGTTCAACGTCATCTACACGCGTAGCACGGACGTGTTCATCCCGCTGGAAAAGCGCACGGCCATGGCCAACGCGCAGAAGGCGGACCTGTTCCTGTCCATCCACTGCAACGCCAACCGCAGCAGCAAGGTCAACGGGCTGGAGACCTACAGCCTGAACCTGGCCAAGACCGACGCGGCCGTACGCATCGCGGCCCGCGAAAACGCCGTGGACCCGCGCGCCATCTCGGACCTGCAGTTCATCCTGACCGACCTGATGGTCAACTCCAAGATCAAGGAGTCCCGCGACCTGGCCGGGGACGTGCAGTCCAGCACCATCAAGCGCGTGCGCAAGGCCTACCCCCTGAACAACAAGGGCACCCGCGAGGCCCCGTTCTACGTGCTCATGGGCGCGAAGATGCCCTCGGTCCTGGTGGAGATCGGCTACATCACCAACAGCACCGAGTCCAAGCGGCTGCGCTCCGACAAGTACCTCAACCACCTGGCCGACGGCATCGTCGACGGCATTCTCACCTACAAGAGCCAGATCGAACGATACGCGATGAATTAGGGGCGGCTGCGATAGCCGACCATCTGCGGGTTTTCGGGAGGCGACTTCAGCAGGTCGCTTGCAGTCAGGCTTATCGGTTGACTTCCGGCAAACAGTTCATTCGGAGAGCAGAGCCCTTTTCTCTTCAACATGCCAAGCTACCGCTTTCCACTTAGGCTTGGGAGAGTGGGTCAGCTGTGCATTTTTTCCTGGTGGGCTTTCACCGCAGCGTAGCCGTCTACGTAAGGATGAAAGCCCACCAGGAAAAATGTGCAGATGGCCCGCTACCGCAAGCCGGTTTTGGCTTCAAGCCAGACATTGGCGCGGTGGGCGGCTTCGTTCATTTCCTCTTTGGTCATGTGCTCGACGATCTGGTTGAGGCGTTGTTCGGCCTGGGCGTTCCCCTTGGTCCCGGCGATGGCGAACCACTTGCACGCCTCGACCAGGTCCGGGGGCTGGTTGATGCCCCGGATGAGCATCTCGCCCAGGGCCACCTGGGCCTGGGTGAAGCCCTGGTCCGCCGAGAGTTCGAGCCAACGGCGTCCCTCGGGGACGTCCTGGGAGACCAAGCTGCCGGTCAGGTACAGGGTGGCCAGGTTGAAACGGCTCTGGGCGTCGCCGTTCTCGGCGGCCCTGCGGGTCCAGTGCAGGAACTCGGCCGCGTCGCGCTTGACCCCGTCGCCCTGGCCGTAGGCGTAGGCCATGTAAGCCTGGGCCTGGGGCTGATCCTTCTCGGCGGCGGCACGGAGCAGGTCCAAGCCCTTGGCCGGGTCCCGTTCCACGCCCAGCCCGGCGAGGTAGAACCGCCCGAGGATGTTCAGGGCGTCCGCATTGTCCTGGTCGGCGGCCCGCTGCAGCCAGCGCACAGCCTCGGCCGGGTCGTGGCTGCCGAAGTCGCCCTCGAAATACTTGCGCGCCAAAACAAGCTGGGCCTCGGCGTCGCCGGACCGGGCCGCGGCCTTCAGTTCGTGGGCGACCTCGGGCAGGGCCGAATAGTGGACGCCCGCCAGAAGCAGGTAGGCAAAGAAAAGAAACTGGAACATCCGTTTAAACATGCGCACCACCTCGGTGTTTCGACACAGTACCGTCATACCCGGTCTAATACGGCAAGGCGCGCCCTGTCAAAAACAGTGTAGCAAATACACCCTGACGCCCAAGACGAAGCCCCCCCCTACTCCGGCTGCTTCAACTGCGCGGTGAGCGCCAGGGCGCAGCCTGTGAGCGCGGCGCAGAGCCAGAAGGCGGCGGTGAAGTCGCCCGAAAGATCGGCGAGGTATCCGGCGATCACCGGGCCGACGATCTGGCCCGCGCCGAAGAACAGGGTGATCAGCCCGAAGGCCCTGACCGCCCTGTCCGGCCCCATGTAGTCGCCCACGGCGGCGGACATGATGGTCGGGATGCTCCAGGCCACGATGCCGAAAAGGCCGACCGAAGCGTAGAGAAAGAACGGCGAGCCGCTCAACGCCGCGAAGGCGTAAGCCAGGGTGAACAAAGTGAAGACCACGATCATGCCGAACCGGCGGCCCAGACGGTCGGACAGACCGCCGAACAGCGGCCCGGACAGGACGGACAAACCGCCGACCACGGCCCAGAACCGCCCGGCCGCGTCTTCGCCGTAGTGGTGCACGTCCACCAGGGCGGTGACGATGAAGGTCGCGTAGATGACCGACGAGGCCCCGAAGAGCAGGTAGATGATCCCCAGGTGCGCGATGATCCCGCGCCGCGAGCCGGGCGGACCGGCCGGAGACTGGCGTGCCCGGCGCGGCGCGGTGTCGGCCTTGGCCCGTCCCAGGGGCGCGATACCCTTGTCGCGGGGATGGTTGCGCAACAGCCAGCCCGCCAGCGCGGCCACGGCCAGAGCGACGAGCCCGAGGACCAGCCAGCCGGTGCGCCAGCCCTGCCCGCCCGAACCGAGGTTGACCCAGGGAATGAACAAACCCGCGAAGATGATGGCCACGCCGTTGCCCGCGACCATGAACCCGGCCGCCCGGCCGCGCGTGTCGCGCAGGAACCAATGGGAGATGAGCCCCATGAGCGGCACGTTGGCCAACCCGGACCCGATGCCGGTGGCGAAGTAGAGCAACAGCACGGATTCGAACCCGGCCGCGCGGCTGATGAGCACCATGGACACCCCGACCAGGGCCAGCCCGGCCGCAATGGTCCGGCGCGCACCATGGGACTGGGTCACGGTCCCGGCCAGCACCACCGCGAGCATGTACCCGATGAAATTGCCGGTGCCGATCCACCCCATGCGCCCGTAGTCCAGGCCCAGGGACGCGCCCATGGACGGCAGGAGCATGCCCAGGGAGAACCGCCCCAACCCCAGGCAGGCGAAGACCACGGCCGAGCCCACGATGCAGATGGTCCAGCCGTAATGCCGCGAAGAGATGGCCTGGTCGCGCATGCGCCTCCAAGGGAATCAGGAAAGGCCGTCCGGCGTCTCGGACGGCCGAAAAAACACGAACAACATGCGGAACAATACCGCCGCCGCACGGATTCCGGACCATATTACACTTGTTTTTCGGTGTAAATTCCAACGAACGATATCCGATCGCAGGCACCGCGCTTCAAGTCTATGCCTCTTTTCTTCCTTCCGAAGCGACTTCGGGGCGAAACGCCCCGAACAGCGGCTCTCCGCGCTCTGATTAGGCTCGGTAGAGTGGGTCAGATGTGCATTTTTCGAGGGACCGCCTGACCGCAGCGTACCCCAGTACGTGAGGATCAGGCGGGCCCTCGGAAAATGCGCAGATGGCCCGCTATCCCGAGCGGCCTACCAATCAACGGGCAGCTTAACTTTCTGGGACGCCTTGTTGGTGAAGAATATGTGGCCGTGCTCGCGGCCGAAGAGATACACGTCCCGGGTCACGGCCACGTCCTGGCGGCAGTACTCGGTGATCAGGTCGAGCCGCCCTTCCTTCCACCACTTGAGCGCCATCAGGCCGTCGGCGGACTTGCCCGCGCCGAGGGTGGCCGAGGCGATGTTGTCGAGCTTGATCCGGTAGCCCAGCCGGTTGTTGACCTCGACCAGGAGATCGAGATTGGGCAGGGAGCGGAACCCGAAGGGGTGCAGGCCGCCGAGCACCGCGTAGTCGAATTTGACGTGGTTGAAGCCGATGACCAGGTCGAACTTCCGCAGGTGGTCCACCAAGGCGTCCATGTCGTCCTGCTCATAGTCGAACATGGCCTCCTCGCCCGAGTCCCACAGGCAGGCGATGGACACGCCCATGCGGTCGGCGCGGTTCCAGCCGCCCACCTCGTCGGCCGAGTAGCGGGTCTCGATGTCCAGGACGCCGTATCGCTTGGGCGCGGGCCGCTTCATGTCGATGCCGGGGAGCGTGTTCACGTCGATCTCCTTGGGGGTGATGGATTGGGGGTCGCCGGAGCGGATGGTCTCCAGCACGAACAGGGCGGCCCGCTTGTCGATGGGCCGGTTGCCCGACCCGCACTTGGGCGAATGCACGCAGGACGGGCAGCCCAGCTCGCACGGGCAGTCCCGGATGGTCGAAAGCGTGGTCTCGATAAGCTCGTCGGCCCGCTCGAAGGCCTGGCGGGTCAGCCCCGCGCCGCCGGGCATGCCGTCGTAGATGAACACGGCCGGGCCCTCCACCTGCGGGTGCATGGGCGTAGAGATGCCGCCCAGGTCGTTGCGGTCGGTCATGACCAGCAGCGGGAGCATGCCGATGGCCGCGTGCTCGAAGGCGTGGATGCCGCCCATGAAGTGCAAAAACTCCTCCTCGCAGCGGCGGCGGATGTCGTGGCCGATCTCGAACCAGATGGCCTCGGTCTCGAAGACCTGGGGCGGCAGGTCGAGCGGTACGATGCCGAGCAGCTTGCCGCCGCGCACGGAACGCTTCTCGTAGCCGGTGATCTGGTCCGTGACCTTGACCCGTCCGAAATAGACGCGCGTGCCGAAGCTGGCCTTCTGGCCGAGCACTTCGAGGATCTCGGTGTCCTTGCTGCCGCGCGGCTTGGTGTAATAGCCCACGCGCTGGGCCACGGCGTGCACCGCGTTGGTCGCCAGGTCCATGTCGCGGATGACGAAGGTCCGCCCCCGGTGCAGGTAGACCGCGCCCGGATGGGTCTCGCGGAACGCCCTATACTGGTCGATGGTCCCGATGACCGGCGCTTTCGCTTCGCTCAGGGAGTTGTCCTCGATGTGCATCTGGCTGCCCGCCCCGCGCAGGTCCACGTCCCGGTGGGGCCGCTTGCGGTGGGTGACGATCTCGGTCGGGTGGCCGGGCAGGTCCGCCTCCACCTCGAAGAGGTGCCCGGCAGCGACCATCTGCTCCACCCGCGCCGCCACCGGCTCCTCGGCCAGGAACGGCTCGCCGCGCCGTAGGGTCAGCTCGGCGGCCGCGCAGACCAGGTGCCGGTCCATGACCACCGGGTTGAACGGGTTGAGCATGGCCGACTCGGGCGGACGGGCGAAGAAGTCGTCCGGGTTGCGCATGAAATACTGGTCCAGGGCGTCCTCCTGGGCGATGAGCGCCACGGCCGAATCCCGCCGACTGCGGCCCACGCGCCCGCCCCGCTGCAGGGTGGCCATGATCGAGCCCGGATAGCCGACCATGATGCAGACGTCCAGGCCGCCGATGTCGATGCCCAGCTCGAGCGCCGAGGTGGAGATGACCGCCAGCAGCTCGCCGTCGGCCATGCGCGCCTCGATCTCGCGCCGCTCCTCGGGCAGGAACCCGGCCCGATAGGCCGAGATGCGGCTCTTGAACTCCCCGCTCTTCTCGGCCGCCCAGATGGAGATCAGCTCGGTCATCTTGCGCGACTGGCAGTAGACGATGGTCCGCAATCCGCGCGCCAGGGCGGCCCGAAGCAGCGAGATGGCCGCCCCGGAAGGGCTGCCGTCCGGGTTGACGAAGACCATGTGCCGCCCGCCGCGCGCGGCCCCGGATTCGAGGATCGGGTGCGCATCGAGCCCGGTGAGCATCCTGCACAGCTCCGCCGGATTGCCGATGGTGGCCGAGCAGAAGACAAAGGTCGGACTGGCCCCGTAGTAGCGGCACAGCCGCATGAGCCTGCGGAAGACCATGGCCATGTGCCCGCCCATGACGCCCCGGTAAGTGTGCACCTCGTCGACCACGATGTGGGTCAGCCCGGACAGGAACTCGGCCCAGCCCGCATGATGCGGGAGCATGGACAGATGGACCATCTCCGGATTGGACAGGATCACGTTGGGCGGCGCGTTGCGGATCTTCTTGCGGAAATGGGGCGAGGTGTCGCCGTCGTAGATGGCCGCCGTGGGCCTGCGGTCCTCGTGGCCTTCCAACGGCAGGAGCGCGGCCAGTTCGTTGAACCCCTTGAGCTGGTCCTGGGCCAATGCCTTGAGCGGAAAGAGATAGAGCGCCTTGGACTCGGGGTCGGCCAGAATCTGCTCCATCACGGGCAGATTGTAGGTCAGGGTCTTGCCGCTGGCCGTGGGCGTGGCCACGACCACGTGCCGTCCGGCGCGGATATAGTCCACGGCCTCGGCCTGGTGGTCGTAGAGTTGATCTATGCCGAGCAGGGAGAGCGCGCTTTGCAGGGCGGCGGGCCACGGCCTGCGCGGCTCGCCGAAACGGGCGTCCGCGCCCTCGACGACGCGATGGTGGGCTATCTGGTGGGCCATACGCTCGGAATCGAGCATGGCCGAGACGTATTCAAGGACAGGGCTTTCCACACGCAAATCCTACTTCGGGCGGACGGGCGAGGCAAGCCGCGAAATATAATTGCACCCGGCCCGCAGGCCGCCACATACTGCCCCAGACAAAATTGTTCAAAACTCGGAGCGAACCATGTCACCCGAAACCTGTTCCGCAGAAATACTGGCCAGTCTGATAGAAATCGCCCGCGCCGCCGAGGCGCGCACCGAATCCACAGCTTTCCACTCCGAAAAGGTCGCCCGCGTGGCCCACGGCATCGCCAAGGCCCTGGACCGGCCCAAGAACGTCCTGGAGCGGCTGCTGATCGTCGGCAGGCTGCACAACATCGGCCTGGTCGGCATCAGCGACGCGGTGCTGAGCAAGACAGGCAAACTCACCCCGCAGGAATTCAAGCACATTCAGGGACACACCCGTCTGGGCGCGGCCCTGCTCGCCCCCATCCCGGCCCTGGCCGACGTGGCCGAGGTCTGCCTGTCCCACCACGAACGGTGGGACGGTTCCGGCTACCCCAACGGCCTGGCAGGAACCGAAATCCCCCGCCTGGCCCGGCTCATCTCCGTGGCCGACTCCTACTGCGCCATGATCTCCGAACGCCCGCACCGGGACTCCCTGCCCCGGCCCGTGGCCGCCGAAATCATCGCCGAGGAAAACGGCAAACAACTCTGCCCCGAATGCGTGGACGGCTTCCTCACCTGGTACGAAAAGACCGACGGCCGTATCGATTTATTTTAAGAATGCCTCCGGCGGCCAGAGGGGAAACTTTTGGAAAAGTCTCCCCTCTGGACTCCCCTTCAAAACTTTTTGTTTGCGCATCCGCGCGTGCGGCGGGTTAAGGGAAGGGAGTGCCCGGAGGCCCTACTCCGTACGGCATAGTCAATCCGGCAGGACACTTTCCCGCGTCCATCCGCACCCCGCGAAGCGGCACCAAAAAGTTTAGAAAGGGAGAGGGGATGGGGGGCCGGGGGAAGGGGAGAGGGGAAACCTTTTCAAAGGTTTCCCCTCTCCCCTTCCCCCGGCCGCCGGAGGCGTCCCCCCCTACTTCTTCACCACGAAGCGGGTGAAGTCCTGCATGATGGTCGACTTGAGGGCGTCGAGTTCGGCTTCGGGCATGGAGGCGAAGGCGAAGGCGAAGACCGGGTATTGGTGGTAATCGATCTTTCGCAATTCCAGGACATTGGAAAACATCGACTGAAATCCTTCGTAGTCGATGGAACGGATGGCGGTGCGGTCGAGCGTGGACGGCAGGTCGCCGATGACCATGACCGTGGCCAGCCCCTGGTTTTCGGTCAGGATGGCGTCCCAGTCCGGGCGCAGTTCCTTGAAATAACACTCGTAGGGGTTGATGCCCCAGGCGTGGTGGGTCAGGTCGGCCACGCACCAGCCCGCCAGGCGCAACGGGTTGGCCTCGATGGGCAGGATGTCGCCCGAGTCGGTGACGCGGACCTCGACGTGGGTGACGAAGTCGCGGAACCCGCACTGGCGGCCCACGTCGCGCAGATAGTCGGTGAACGGCAGCAGCCAGGTCTCCATGATCCGGGCCGAGGTGTAGTAGAGGCGGTCCGAGACGTCGGCGGCGGACAGGAAGGTGTGGTGCAGGATGTTGGTGATCACCGGGTCGCCCTCGGCGTCATAGTAGACGTCGATGGCGTACTCCTCGCCATGGATGGCCTGCTCGACGATGAACTCGCCGCCGCTGACCACGGCTTCGGGGTATTCGGCGTTCAGGGCCGCGCGTTCGGCCCCGATGGCCTGCGTGACGGCGGGCCAGTCCGCCGGGGTGTCGACCACGTGCACACCCAGGGAGAAGAAGCCGCGCGTGGGCTTGACGATGAACGGGCACGGCATGGACTCGGGGTCGAAGTCGGCCAGTTGGTCGAAGGGCAGGCGTTGGAACCGGTAGTCCGGGTGCAACCCGGCCACGGTTTCGCGAAACAGCGCCTTGTCCTTGCAGATGTCGATCTGCCGGGCCAGGTCCTCGTTGCAGCGGCAGCGCAGGACGTGCTCCAGGCCGTTTTCGGAGTTGGTGTAGACCTTGCCGCCCAAGGCCAGGCGCGCGGAGAATTCTATCTCGTCGATGTAGTCCAGGGGGGCGTCGCCCGCAAGAAGGCGGGCCTGCGGGGTGTCGAGCACGGGCTGGCCGAGCTCCAGGACGGAATCGGTGAGGAACCGGGAGACGTACGGGTAATCGAGGACGATCATTATTTGGCTTTGCCGGTCAGGCCGTATTTCTTCAGTTTGTATTGCAGGTTGGACTTGGAAAGGCCGAGCATCTCGGCGGCCTTGACCTGGACGAAGTCGGTGCGCACCAGGGCGCGCTTGACCAGGGCGCCCTCGATCTTGTCCATGGTGTCGGCCAGGTTGAGCTTGGTGGGCAACAGGTCCACGGCGGACTTGAACTGGGCCTCCTCGTCCTTGATCTCGGGCGGCAAGTCGTCGGCGTCGATGACGTCGGCGCGGGCCAGGACCGTGCACCGCTCGACCACGTTCTCCAGCTGGCGGACGTTGCCCGGCCACTCGTAGGCGGACAGGTAGTCCATGGCCGCCGAGGTGAATCCGGTGATCTCCATCTGGTTTTCCTTGTTGTACTTTTCAAGGAAGTGCGCGGCAAGCAGCGGGATGTCCTCGCGCCGCTCGCGCAGGGGCGGCATGAAGATGGAGACCACGTTGAGGCGGTAGAAGAGGTCCTCGCGGAACTCGCCCTTGGCCACGGAGTCCTGGAGATTCTTGTTGGTGGCGGCCACGATACGGATGTCCACGTCGAACGTCTCGGTGCCGCCCACGCGCTCGATCTGGTGCTCCTGGAGCACGCGCAGGAGCTTGACCTGAAGTTCCGGGGTCAGTTCGCCAATCTCGTCCAGGAAGAGCGTACCCTTGTTGGCCTGTTCGAAGCGGCCTTTGCGCATGGCCGTGGCCCCGGTGAAGGAGCCCTTTTCGTGGCCGAAGAGTTCGGATTCGAGCACGCCGGGATTAAGCGCCATGCAGTTGACCGTCACGAACGGGGCCTCGCGCCGGGGCGAGGAGGTGTGGATGGCCCGGGCGATGAGTTCCTTGCCGGTACCGGATTCGCCGAGGATGAGCACCGTGGATTTGGAGGGCGCGGCCCGGTCGACCATGTCCAGGACCTGCTCCATGCCCTTGCCCCGGGCGATGATGTTGTCCTTGGAATAGCGGTCGCGGATCTCCCTTTTCAGGCGGATGTTCTCCTGCTGGGTGGAGGCGTACTGCACGGCCTTGGAGATGGACAGGAGCAGCTCCTCGTTGGCGAACGGCTTGGTGATGTAGTCGAAGGCCCCGATACGCATGGCCTCCACGGCGGCCTCGATGGAGCCGAAGGCGGTCATGATCAGGACCGGGATGTGCGGGTAGTTCTTCTTGCAGTGTTCAAGCACATCCTGGCCGGTCAGGCCCGGCATCTTCATGTCGGTCAGGACCACGTCCACCTCGGAATCCTCGAGGTAGGCCAGCCCCATCTCCGGGTCGGACAGAGTGGTCACATGATACCCCTCGTCCTCAAGGATGGAATCCAGGATGAGCAGATAGTTCTTTTCGTCGTCGAGTATCAGTATATTCGCGGCCATTCGGTCTCCGTATGGGTGGCTTATTCGTGGCAACCGTCAAGATAGAACAAGACGGCCCGAAATCCAAGGGGCATATGGGCGTCACCCGGATTTCACCGCTTGAGGCTGGATTGTCGCACCGGGCCATGCTATTGTCCGCCCATGGCTGAAACAGAAAAAATCGTATTGCGCAAGCGGCTCATCGAGCGCCGCGCCGCCCTGTCCGCCGACGAGGTGGCCCGGGCCAGCGAGGGGGCCGTGTCGATGATCCGCACCCTGTTCGAGTGGAAGAACGCCACCGAGGCCCTGCTCTATTGGCCGGTGCGCGGCGAGATCGACCTGCGCCCGCTGCTGGCCGAGCTGTGGCAACGCGGCTGCCGCGTGCTGCTGCCCCGCTGCCGTCCGGACCAGCCCGGCCACATGGACATGGCCTGCGCGGCCTGCGAGGACGAGCTGGTGCCCGGCGCGTTCTCCATCATGGAGCCGGACGCCGAGGTCTGCCCGCCCGTGGACAGCTGCTGCCCACAGATAGCGCTCGTGCCCGGCGTGGGATTCGACCGCAAGGGCAACCGGCTCGGATTCGGGGGCGGATACTACGACCGGTTGCTGGCCACTCCCCCCCTGCGCGACACCCTGGTGGTGGGCGTGGCCCATGAATTCCAGCTCATCGACAGCGTGCCCACCCAGCCGTGGGACAAGCCGGTCCACGTGGTCTGCACCGAAGAGGAACTATGGCGGCCATAGCTTTTTTCCCGTTCGAATTTCCAGAAATTCCGCAAGTCGCCTGCGCCTTCACCTCCCGGAGGGGAGGCGTGTCCGAACCGCCCCACGACTCGGCCAACATCTCCTTTGACGTGAACGACGACCCGGACGCCGTGGCCGTGAACCGGCGCATGGTCTTTTCGCGCATGGGGCTGACCGGCTGGTGCGAACTCAACCAGGTGCATGGCGACGTGATCCGCTTCGATCCCGCTCCCCACTCGCCCGACGAGCACGCCACGGAGGACGGCGACGGCATGGCCACGGCCACGCCCGGGCACGGCCTGGTGGTCAAGACCGCGGACTGCCAGCCCATTCTCCTGGCCCACCGCTCGGGCAGGTATGTGGCCGGACTGCACGCGGGCTGGCGGGGCAACAAGTGTGATTTTCCCGGTTCGGGCGTGCGCCGCTTCTGCGAGCACTACGGCCTGAAGCCCGAGGACGTCTTCGCCGTGCGCGGCCCGTCCCTGGGCCCCACGGCCGCCGAGTTCGTCAACTTCGAAACCGACTTCGGCCCCGCGTTCCGCCCCTGGTACGACAGCGTAGCCCGGACCATGGACCTCTGGCGGTTGACACGCGACCAGCTCACGAACGCGGGCGTGCCCGAGAGCCAGATATTCGGCCTGGACCTGTGCACCCTGACCATGGAGGAGACCTTCTTCTCCTACCGCAAGGCGTGCGCCAGCCCGGTCCGGGACACCGGGCGGCAGTGCGGGATCATTTGGATCAAGCCCTAAGCCGGGACCGGGACAGAGCACATACCCGCCAAAAGGGACACGGTCGGCGTCCCGGCGGCTGCGCCGGCAGCATGGGAACCGGCGGCACGCCCTTCGTGAGTGCCGCGCATGCCGGGTCATCCCCGCTGCGCATACGCTTCTCACGGACGGACCCATCCATCGATCATTTCCAGCAGCAGGGTGTACTCGCCTCTGCCTTCCAGCAACGGGCGGTATGATTCGGGCAGGTCGCACACTTTGTCGCCCTTGAGTTGCAGGCCGCCGAAGTGGGTGGCTTCAAGTATCGTATGCGAGACCGGCACTCGCGTTCCCTTGGTCAGTTCGCTCAGTTTCTCGGCCCTGGCCACTTGGCGGGGCAGCTCCGCCAGCTCGCGCGGCAGCAACTCCAGGGATAGTCCCGCGCCTGACCGCAGGGGGATGCGCAACATATCGCTGATCCGGTGGAGCTTGAGCGAGTCTGGCGTCTGTCCCCTCTCGTCTCTGGCCAGCCGGACCGAGATCTCCGACCGTCTGGTCCCGTCCGGGGTCTCCACAGTGAGGGTCAGCAGGTATTCGCAGACCTGGTCCGACAACCGCGCCACCTGCGGCGTACCATCCACCAGTTCCACGAAGATCCGGTAGCGTCCCTGGGCCAGCGCGTCCCGATACAGGGCCAGGATCGCCTCGTCGTAATACTTGAGGTGGTTCGCGGTGATCCGGGGAAAAAGCTCCTTGTCCACCTCGAGCCGTCTGCCCTTGTACTCGCCGTCCAAGGGCAGATTCAGCCGCCGCAGGGTGTCGGTATAGAGGTGGTTGAATACGCGGGTCGCGTGGCTGGGGATACCCACGGTGATGCCTTTGGCCACATCGAAACCGCCAGGCACATAGACGCCGCGCACGCCTATCCAGCCGGTCGCCTGCCCGGTCAGGGTGGACGTCTTCCTCTCGACGGTCAGCAGGCGGTCCATGCTCTTCGGCCCGTCGGCCGTGTCCACCTCGACGATGAGGCGGTAGGTGTACGCCGTGCTCCAGGTCAGGTTCCGCTCGGCCCAGTTGGGGGCCTGAGACACCACCAGGAGCCCGGCGATGCCGAGCACGGCGCCTCCGGCGGTCAGGGAAAACCACTTGGCCGCGTTCCTGACCCCCGGCCCGCCGAAGAGGTAGGCCAGGAACGGAATGCCCATAAGCGGGATGAGGAGAAACGGCGCCTTGTAAAAGGGCGCATAGACGAAAAAGAAAAGGAAATAGGCGCTGAGCGGGCTCGCGAGCAGACACAGGCCAACCGATATGACCGCCACGACCAGGCAATAGACCACCTCGGGACGCTTGAGGAACCTCAGCATGTCAGCCCCCCTTCGCGCCGGGCGGCGCGGGGGATACGGGTCGGAATATGGAGCCCGGCAAGGCGCGCCGGCGCACGTAAGAAAGATCGCTTCGCGGACATGGTTCACACCCCGAAGCAGCCGAGAGCGTTTTACATATAGACGGCCCGCCTGCGCGAGCGCAAGACTTTTTCCAAAAAACCCGCTACACCCTCCCCATGGGCACGCTCGTCAAACTGATCATCATCCTCGGCCTGGTCTTTCTCATCGTCGGCCAGTTCACCCGGTCCAAGGCCGAACGGGTCAAGCGGCGGGACAAGATGACCAACATCCTGCTCGTCGTGGTCATCATCATGCTCGGCCTGACCATCCTGACCAACCTCCTGACCCGCTAGCCGCCATGGCCCGCCCCGCGTTTCCGCACATCCCGTGGTCCGCACTCCCCGGCCGGGCCCACGGCCCGCGCATACTCGGCGTCAACCCGTGGATCACCGACTTCGCGGCCTTCAACGTCTGGTCGCGCCCAGCCGGACTGCTCGCCTGCCTGGACATGCTCCGCGCCGCCGGGGCCTCGGTGGCCCTGCTCGATTGCCTGGACCCGACCTGGGAAGCCGCCCCCGACCTCGGCCTGAAATGGCCGAAACCCGGCAAGTATGGCACCGGCCATTATCCCAAGGAGGAGATCGAACCGCCCGCGCCGCTCACCTCCATGGACCGCCGCTTTTCGCGCTACGGCCTGCCGCGCGACCGGGTCGTGGAGGCCCTTTCCGCGCTCGACCCCATCCCCGACGCCGTGCTGGTCACGACCATCATGACCTATTGGTATCCCGGGGCCCTGGACATCCTCGACATCTGCGCCGAGCTGTGGCCCGACGTGCCCCGCTTCCTGGGCGGCACCTACGCCACCCTGTGCGGGGACCACGCCGCACGCCACGCTGACGCCCACCTCCAGCAGGGGCCGCTGGAACGGCCGGACAACTGGTCACGCTTCTGGGAGTTGATTGATTTCGACACCCCACAACAAGCTGATAAACATGGTCTTTCATTATCACTCGACCTCTACGTCGAGCCCGCCTATTCCATTATTCTCGGCTCGCGCGGCTGTCCGTTCTCCTGCGAGTACTGCGCGAGCAACGCCCTGTATCCGCGCTTCCGCCAGTCCACGGCGGAGGCGGTCATGGAGGACATCCAAGCGGAGTACGAACGGGGCGTGCGCGACTTCGCCTTTTACGACGACGCCCTGCTGGTCAACCCGGACCGCTGGCTCTGGCCGGTCCTGGACGGCCTGTCCGCGTCCGGCATGGACCTGCGCCTGCACACGCCAAACGCCATGCACGTCCGCCACCTGACCGCCGATGTCTGCCACCGCCTCAAGGCGGCCGGGCTGACCACGGTCCGCCTGGGCCTGGAGACCACGGACTTCGACCACCGCCACGACGTCAAGCTGACCCGCGAGCAGTGGGAGGCCGGGGCGCGCAACCTGCTCAATGCGGGCTTCGACCTCGACGACATCGGGGTGTACATCCTGTTCGGCCTGCCCGGCCAGGACCTCGTCAACGTGGAGAAGGCGGTCCAACACGTCCGCGCCTACGGATTCCGTCCCCACCTGGCCCACTACACCCCCATCCCGGGCTCGCCCATGTTCGAGACGGCCTGCACGGCCAGCCCGTACCCGCTCAAGGACGAACCGCTCTTCCAGAACAACTCCATCTGGCCCTGCGTGCCGGGCGGATTCAATTGGGACGAGGCCAAACGATGGAAGATGCTGCTTCACGGCGAGCGTGGTTAGGGACCTCTTTCCTTTTTCGAGGTTTTTTGCTGGCGCAGATAAAGGAAGCAAAAACCGCGCTGTGGTGCGAACGCGCGGAAACGGCCCCCAAGCGCCCAAAAGAACCTTAGAGGCTCCCATGGAGCGCCTCGGACGTCCCCGTCCGACAGCGGCTCTCCACCGTTTCACGCCAAGGCACGCCCTCCCTCGCCCCGCCGTCACTCTTCCTCGCACCTATTCAGCCCTTGAACGAAGGGTTAGAAGCTGACCGCGAGGGGCGGCGGCTCTTCGAATCGGAGCGAGCGCAGCGAGCCTCGATTCGGGAGCCGACCCGAGCGGATCAGCTTCTTGCCCTTCGTTCTCCGGGCGGCCGCGCTACCCACCAGGCCCTTTTTTTCGTCTATTTTTTTGGGCCAGCAAAAAAATGGACCCCGCCGGGAGGGCATGGAGCAAGTGCGGGGCTGCGCCCCGCACAGCGGCTCTCGGAGGCTGGGACGGCTTCAGCCGTCCCACCGGCTCTCGCGCCGCAGGCGCGCATCTTTCCATCAATCGCCGCCTTCCAGGCGGCTTTCCTTATCTCTCCCCTCTTGATCCTTTCTATGAAAACATGGGTGAGATTGCCCCTCCCCGAGGGCCAATCCACCCTTTGACTCGCCTACGGGAGTGTGGGAAAATCATTGTCATGTTCAACGTAACGGCCATTATCGCCGAAGAGCTCATCCGCAAGGCCGAGCAGGAGGGCAAGTTCGAGGACCTGGAGGGCATGGGCAAGCCGCTCATGCCGGACGAGGCCGCCAACCTGCCGCCGGACCTGCGCATGGCCTACCGGATCCTGAAGAGTTCCGGGCACCTTCCCGCCGAGGTCTTGGAGGAGAAGGAGATCAACACGGCCATCGACCTGCTCGAAAGCATGGAAGACGAGCAGGAGCGGTACCGGCAGGTCCAGAAGTTGAACGTGATGATCATGCAGATGAACGAGCGGCGTCGCCGCCCGATAACCCTGGATACGTCCAGCGACTACTATCGCCGCATTGTCGAAAAGGTGCGCCTGGCCGAGGAACGGTTTGGCAAGCCCGCAAGCGATGCGGACAACCAAAGGTAATACATGCACAAATTCGGTATGATCGCCCTGATCGGGCCGCCCAACGCGGGCAAATCCACGCTGATGAACACCTATCTCGGGCAGAAGGTGGCCATTGTCTCGCCCAAGCCGCAGACCACGCGCAACCGCATCAGCGGCATCCTGACCACGGACGACGCCCAGCTCATCTTCCTGGACACGCCGGGCATCCACCGGCTGCGCGGCAAGATGAACCGCTTCCTGCTCGAATCGGCCTGGAACGCCCTGGCTTCGTCCGACGCGGTGGTGGTCCTCCTGGACGCGGCCCTGTACTGCGCCAAGCCGCACCTGCTGGACAAGGAGATCGCGCCGCTGGTCAAGCCGGTCAGCGAGGCGGGCCGCCCGGTGCTGGTGGCCGTGAACAAGATCGACCGCATCAAGGAGAAGGACCAGCTGCTGCCGTTCATGGCCAGGCTGTCCGAGCTGTGGCCCGAGGCCGAGTTCGTGCCGGTGTCGGCCCTGCGGGGCAAGGGCACCAGCGAGCTGCTCGAGCGCATCCTGGCCCACACGCCCGAGGGGCCGCAGATGTTCCCGGAGGACCAGATCTCCACCGTGCCCCTGCGCTTCATGGCCTCGGAGATCATCCGCGAGAAGCTGTTCTATTCGCTCCGCCAGGAGCTGCCCTACTCCACCGCCGTGGAGATCGAGGAGTGGGACGAGAAATCCCGCGAGGACATGGTCGTCGTCAACGCGGTCATCTACACCTCGCGCAAGAGCCACAAAGGCATGATCATCGGCAAGCAGGGGGCGAACCTCAAGGCCATCGGCTCCCAGGCCCGCATGGACATCGCCGAGCTCATCGGCCAGAAGGTCCACCTGGAGCTGTGGGTCAAGGTCCGCGAGGGCTGGACCGAGGACCCGGGCTTCCTGCGCGCCCTGGGACTGGGCGAATAGCCCGGAGGATTGACGCCTGAAACGGCGAAGGGGGCGCGGTCCGCATGGACCGCGCCCCCTTCGCCGTTTCAGGCCGGACGGCTACTCGTTGCTCTCGTATCCCTGACCGGACTTGTAGGCCTCCCACTCCTCGTGGGACACCGTGCCGTCCTTGTCGGCGTCGGCCTGGTCGAAGACCGAGGTGTCGCCGTCGGAAAAGGCCACCAGGAACTCGCCCTTGGACATGCGGCCGTCCACGTCCGCATCCAGGGAGTTGAAGCAGACGTTGTAGTTGGTCTTCGCGGCCACGGGCTGGCAGAACAGCAGGGCGAAGGCCAGCGCAAAAAGCAGTTTCTTCATCAATTACTCCAAATAGTTCGGTATATCAGCCTTCAATAAAGCCGGTGACCACGGAGATGAACTTGTCCAGGGACTCCTTGGCGTCCTGGCCGCTGTCCACGGACTCGGCATAGCACCTGAGCAGGTAGCGCTTGAGGATGAGCTTGTTGGCCGATTGCAGGGCGGAGCGCACGGCCCGTACCTGGACCAGGATGTCCTGGCACTCCTTGCCGGATTCGATCATGCCCTGGATGCCGCGCACCTGTCCTTCGATGCGCTTCATGCGGGACAACACGTTTTTCTTCAGGGCCTGCTCTTCGGCGCATATGTGCTCGTCCATCTGTCTCTCCTTTGTCTCAAGCCATGTTCCCATTGCCCTGCCGTGCGCTTTACCGTACTGTCGTAGGGTATCTTCCATCGCATGTCCGGGAGCTCCTACCATGTCAATTTCCCAATCGAAAATTGTGCTGCTCAACCTTGTGGAGTTGTGCGCAGCCGTGTTTCGCGGACCGGACGAAGAGGGATGGAGGGAACTGGCAACCCATGGATTGCCCGATCTCCTCGATCGTGTCCAGGAATTTCCCGCGATCCCGGCCGGGCCGATCGAGGCGTTGCGTGACGCCCTTGCGCCCCTTGTCGAAACCGGGGACTTCTCCCCGCTCGAGGCCGAGTACGTCCGCCTGTTCATCGCCGGACCCGGCGGCGTCCCGGCCCCGCTCTACGAGTCCTGCCACCAGGGCGGCGCGGGCCGGACCATGGGCCAGAACGCCCTGGCCATGCGCGACCGCCTGGCCGAGGCCGGGCTCGAAATCTCGCTGCCTTCCAATGAGCCGCCCGACCACCTCGCCCTGGAGCTGGAATACCTGTTCCACCTCTGCGCCGAAGGGTGGACCAATGATCCCGCCCTGGCCGACAAGGCGGCCCGGTTCGCGGACGAGGTCATGGAGCCGTGGGTGGGCCGGTTCCGCGACGGACTGGCCGGGGCCGATCCCGATCCGGTCTATCTGGCCGCCGCCGACACCGTGCTGGCCCTGCTTTCGGCCGTGGCCCGGAGCTAGCCCCCGGTCCGCCGGACCGCCGAGCGCAGGACGTTCAGGAACTGCTCGTCCGGCTCGAAATACCCCCGCTTGATCAACTCGATGCGCCAGGTGCCGTCGCCCCTGGACCGGACCAGGTAGGCCAGCGGCAGTTCGGCCTGGCCCAGGCATTCGAATATCTGCCCGCTCTTGTCCGAAAACAGCGGGTAGGCCACGTCGTAGTGCTTGCGGAAACGGACCACGGACAGGTTGGAGTCGTAGACCCCGATGCCGATGATCTTGAGCCGCCCGGCCAGTTCCGGGTCTTCTTCGACCCGCTGGAAGAACCGCGTCAGCTTCTTGGTCTCGGCCACGCAGTCGCTGCACAGGGTGTTGTAGAGCTGGATGAGCACGAAGTCCGCCTTGAGTTCGGAGAGCTGCAGGAACTTCGCCCCGTCCGGCAGTTCCAGGTACTCCCGGTCCTCGTCGCCGTTGAGCACCGCCACCCGGCAGGTGGGGAAGTCGTCGCCCACGGCCAGGACGTGAACCTCTTCGGGCCTGCCCTCCACCAGATCGGGATGCTTGGCCTTCCAGCCGTGGAACCCGGCCGGATACCGGTAAATCCGGGTGTAACCGAGACGCACTGCCCAGCGCGCCGCAATGGAGCTGCGCAGTCACCTGAAGCTCCGGCAGTAGATGACCAGCAGGCGGTCCTTGTCCGGGCCCATCAGCTCGGCCAGGGCCCGGCGCTTGTCGTCGGACAGGTCCAGGTCGTCGCCCAGGTCGAACTCCAGGTTGGCCGCGCCCGGAATGTGGCCCGCGGCGAACTCGTAGTCCGCGCGGGCGTCGAGCAGGACCATGTCTTTTTTGGCGTCGAGGAGCTCCCTCAGGCCGTCGTCGTCCAGGAGGCGGTAGTCGTCCCGCCGGGCCTCGGCCTCTGCCGACGCCCACCAGGCTTCGTCCTCCCCGGCCCGGGCGGGCTGGGCGGCGAGCAGGCAAAAGGCGAGGAGCAGCCATGCGACACAGGTGATGATTCTGGGCATATGCGCTCCCCGCCTTGATGTTTGCGGCGTGCCGGGACCGTCCCCGGACGTCTGTCTATGGTCAATCCCTACTTGTTGGGATGGACCTCGTAGCTGTTGTCTTCGCCGAACGAGTTGGTGGCTTCAAGATAGAAGACCTTCTCGACATCGGGACGGAGGTCCTTGAACAGGTAGAAGGCCTCGCCCGCACGCGCGCCCGTGGCGCAGGAGAAGACGATGGGCTTGTCCGTGGGGATATCCTTGGCCTGCTTCTCGATCATGTCCACGGTCATGTTGATGGCGGACGGGAAATGGCCTGCCGCGTATTCCTCGGGATCGCGCACGTCGATCAGCAGGATGGCGGACGGGTTGTCCTTGATGGTCTTCAGGAACCAGGCGGTGTCCACCGCGCCCTCGGCCTCTCCGGCCTGGACAGCGGTCTCGGACGCGCCGAACATCTCCTTCCAGCCGGGGTAGCCGGCCTCGGCCACGAGCACGTTCTTGTAGCCCAGGGAACGGGCCATGATCGCGGACTTGTGGGACAGGGCGCAGGCATAGCCGCCGCAGTAGTAGATCAGCGTGGAGTTGACCTTGTCCACGGGCAGCAGGCCGCGCTTGGCCGCGAAGTCCTTCTCCGGAATGCCGATGGCGGACGGGATGGCCCCGCCCAGGAACTTCTTGTACGGACGGGCGTCGACGAGCATGTAGTTGCCGCCCTCATTGATGCGCGCGTTCAGGTTCTCCAGGCCGATGGAATAGTACGGCGCGCGCTTCTTCCAGTCCGGGAACCCGGCCGCGTAGACCTTGACGTTGGTGTAGCCCATGGCCTCGGCCGCAAAGGCGGACTTGTGGGACAGCGGGCAGGCCAGGCCGCCGCAGTAGAAGACCAGCAGCGCGTCCTTGTCCTTGGGCAGCTTGTCCGTCATCTTGTCGAACTGGCTGGCCGGGATGGACTCGGCCGTGGGGATGTAGCCGTCCACGTACTTGGGCTTGTACGGCCTGGAGTCGATGATCATCACGTTTTTGGGCTTGGGCATCTTGGCGTACTTGGCCACGAACTTGTAGTCCACAATGGAATGGAACTGCTTGAACTTGGCCCCTTCCTGGGCCATGGCCGGTGCGGCCACGGCGACCACGGCGAACGCCAGCAGCATGACGGCTGCGATAAACTTCCTGTGCATGAGACACTCCCTTCCTAAAGGATTGTTTTCCCTTCCCGCCTCCTCCCGGGGCGGGACCTTATTCCACTACTCCGAGCCCTGTTCGGACTCGGTCCTGACCTTTTCCCACCACAGTCTGTGGTGATGCCTGGCGTAGCCGTCGGGGACCACGCCGGTGAACATGGACTTGAAGCCGGGCCGCTCTTCGGGCGAGATGGCCGCCATGTATACGTGGACCAACAGGCCCGCGAAGACCAGGCCCACGGCAAT
This sequence comes from Pseudodesulfovibrio sp. lm2024, assembly GCF_051175575.1. NCBI lineage: Bacteria > Pseudomonadati > Thermodesulfobacteriota > Desulfovibrionia > Desulfovibrionales > Desulfovibrionaceae > Pseudodesulfovibrio > Pseudodesulfovibrio sp. lm2024. The sequence continues at coordinate 363,190 of NZ_CP195092.1, read as the reverse complement.
GAAGTGCCCGGCCACGGCCCAGCCGATCATGCCCGTGGATTCGGCCCCGAAGGTCCGGTCGGACAGGTACATGATCACCCCGGTGGCGGCAATGACCACGCCGCCGACCACCGAGGCCTGGGCAAACGCCTTCTGGCCCATGTTGTAATATCCCTGGTCCGGCAGCTCCGGGTCCACGCCGACCATCTTCAGGGCCTTGGGCCCCAGGGTCATGAGGACCATCTTCTTGAGCATCCAGCCCATGTCGCGGGCCGGGCTGACCGCGAAGACCTCGGCCAGGAAGAACCTGGCCCCCCGGAAATTGACCAGCATGTAGAGGACGAAGCCCGCTATCCAGACCAGGCCGATGCCCTCGTGGATGGCCAGCAGGTTGCCCCCGCCGCCGACCACCGAGCGCAGCCACGCCGGGTAGCCGGAACCGAACGGGTCGATGTCCGGGTTGCTGATCAGCCCCACGCCGGTCAGCAGAAGCAGCAGCCAGCAGGCCGCGTTGAACCAGTGGATGAAGATGTCGGAGCGGTCGTGCCGCTTGTAGGTCTTATCAGGCATCGCTGTCCTCCTTGTGATCGGACCCGGCAAAAAGCTGGCGGCCGAGCATGGCCAGGACGCCAAGGCCGGACAGGGCCACGATGCCCTTGATGAACGGCGCGGACTCCTTCATGACCACCATGGAGGCGGGCACCACGGCCTCGCGCCCCCAGGCGCCCGGTCCGGGATCGCCCAGGTAGTACATGTTCGGCAGGGTGTCGGTCTTGGCCGCCACACGGGTCAGCCGCTCCTTGTTCTTGCGGTACAGGGCCCCCGCCGCGCTGGTCGGGTCGTTGATGTCGCCGAAGACCCGCGCCTTGGTCGGACAGGTGTCCACGCAGGCGGGCTGCAGCCCTGCGGCCCGGCGCTCCGGGCAGTAGTTGCACTTGTCCGCCTTGCGCGTGGCCTCGTTGCGGTAGCGCGCGTCGTACGGGCAGGCCGGAATACAGTTGCCGCAGCCGATGCACAGGGCCGCGTCGATGACGACCTCCCCGGTGTCCATGTCCTTGTACGTCGCGCCCGTGGGGCACGCCTCCACGCAGGTCGGCTTTTCGCAGTGCATGCACGCGCCGGGCTGGAACCGGGCCTTGTTGTCCGCGATGCCGGGCATGGGCCTGAGCTCGGCGTGCTTGATCCAGTTCCGGAACTGGCCCTCGGGCACGTTGTTGGCGACCTTGCAGGCGGCCACGCACCCCTTGCAGTCGATGCACTTGGCCGCATCGATGACCATGGCGAGTTGCTGTGCCATTACGCCACCTTCCTTGTTACGGAGACAAACGTGGTGTGCATGGACGCGTTGCCGGTGATGGCGTCGAAGTCGTCGTCCAGCAGATCGTTGATGGAAGCGCCGTTGCCGTGCGAAAGGTGCTGCATGGTGGACAGGGTGTTGTAGCCCGAGAGCATGAACACCGTGTCCGGCCGGATGCGGTCCGTGACCTCGGCCTTGAGCTCCTGGCGGCCCACCGGGCTGGACACCTCGACCAGGTCGCCGTCGCCGACGCCGAGCCGGTTCGCGGCCTCGGGATGCAGCCACAGGGTGTTGGTCGGCACGAACTCGTGCAGCAGCGCGTTGTTGGCCGTGGAGGACTGGGTGATCATGGCGTTGCGGCCGATGACCATGCGGAACCGGTTCTCGGGCGGCGCGGCCGGAGGCGTGTAGTTGGGCAGCGGATCCAGGCCCATCTGCTCGTAACGCTGGTTGTACAGCTCGACCTTCTTGGACAGGGTCTTGTAGATGCGCCCCTCATAGATGCCGTAGACCTTGGACGGGTTGTAGTACACCCCGTCGCGGTCCATGACGGCCAGGGCCTCGGGAATCTCGCGGGTCTGCTTCTCGCGGTATTCGTCGATGGTGAAGTCGAAGAACTCGCCCAGCTCCATGCGGTTCGCGATGCCCTTCATGATATCGAACAAAGGCCGGGACTCGTAGAGCGGATCGATGATCGGGTCGCGCTTGACCACGCAGGCGCAGGCCACGGAGCCCTGCAGGCCCGAACACGGGTCCTTGCGCTCCAGGTAGGACTGCGACGGCAGGACCAGGTCGGCCATCCAGGCGGTGTCGGACATGGCGATGTCCACCACGGTGACGAAGTCCATCTTGTTCATCATCTCAATGGTCTTCTTGCGGTTGGGCGCCGTGCCCATGGGGTTGGTCTTGTAGATGAACCAGCCCCGCACCGGGTACGGGTCATCGGCCAGGACCGAGTCGCGGGTGACCACGAAGGAGCCCTCGTGCTCGAACATCATCGGCACCTTGCCCGCGTCGATGCGGTCCTCCTGGTTCTCGTCGTACCAGGGGGCGTCGAAGGGCACGCCCTTGAGGCCCACCTGGCGCGCGGCCAGCAGGCCGCCGGGCTTGTCCCAGTTGCCGAGCAGCCCGTTGACGATGGCGAAGCTGCGCCGGATCTGGGTGGAGTCCTCGTAGTCCGAGGTGCGGCGGCCGGGATAGACCATGGAGGCCGGGGCGGCCGCAGCCAGTTCGCGGGCCATGCGGGCGATGTCCTCGGCCGGGATGCCGCACTGCTCGGCCGCGAAGCCGGGCGTGTACCGCTGCACGTGGGCCGTGAGCTGCTCCATGCCGAAGGTCTTGTCCTCGATCCACTGCGGATCGTAGAGCTTCTCGTTGATGATCACGTGGGCCAGGGCCAGCATGAAGGCCATGTCCGTGCCGGGCCGAACCGGATACCACTCGTGGGACAGGGCCGCGGTCTTGGTGTAGCGCGGGTCCAGGGTGACCAGCTTGCAGCCGTTCTCGCGGATGGCGGTCATCAGGTCGATGGAGTCCGGGGTGACCAGCGCCTCGAAGCGGTTGGCCCCGACCATCATGACGTACTTGGAATTGAGCACGTCCGCGAACGGGACCTCACCGAAGGTGTCCAGGAAGGCCCGGCTGCCCGAGACCAGGCACAGGGATTCGTGCGAGGTCACGTTGAACGAGCCGTAGACCTCGGCGAACCGGCCCACAAACTGCGACTGCAGGTCCGAGCCCGCCGTGAACAGGTGTCCGCAGGGGGTATACTTCTCGCGGACCTCGGCCATCTTGGCGGCGGCCATGTCCAGGGCCTCGTCCCAGGGGATGCGCTGCCACTTGCCCTCGCCGCGCGCCCCCTTGCGCAACAGCGGATGCTTGAGGCGGTCCGGGTCGTAGACCTGGGCCAGGCCCGCGTTGCCGCGCGCGCAGAGCATGCCTCGGGACTTGAGAAATTTGGGATTGGGGTCGAGCTTGGTGATCACCCCGTCTTCCACGCGGGCGATGAGCCCGCACTTGTTGAAGCACATGTCGCAAGCCGAAAACCTGGAATCCCAGGCGGGCTTGGCCGGCGATGCCGCGCGGGCCTTTGTCAGGCCGCCGAGCAGGGCCGGGCCGCCCACAGCCCCTGCCGCCACCAGGCCGGAGGCCCGGAAGAAATCGCGGCGGGACATCGTCTGCTTAGAACTTGGCACTGAGTACCTCCAGCTGTCCGCACTACTGTCGGGTAGGGTTCCTCCCCCGCCCCGGCTTCCCGGCTCGGGGCGAGGAGGACCGTTTGTGTCGAGCCGCGCCCCCGTCTCCTCCACGAGAGGCGCAATGGCCGCGCCGAACAACCGCCGGCGCGGCTTTTGCCGCACAGCGCTAGCTGCACTTGGCCGGGGACGGGGAGTCCTTGGCGTAGTCGTGCAGATAGGAGAATATGTCGTTCAGATCCTTCTCGTTGACGGTCCAGTCCGGGCTGCACTTGATCTTGCCCGTGTCGGAGAACAGGGCGGTCCATTCGGCCTGGGTCTTGTCCGCCGGGCTCAGGTCGCTGGCGGTGGAGCCATGGCAGGAACGGCAGTTCTTGCGGTACAGGAACTTGCCCTTGCGGGCGTTGCCCCCACCCATGGCAAAGGCCATGGATACGGCGAAGACGGTGATCAGGGCCGTGGCCACGGCCAGGATGAGCTTGCTTTTCATGCTCCCTCCAAAGTTGGCTTGTTGCACGTTCAAAAAACGGTTTTCACACTCTTACAGACCATATGGCCTGTTTAAATCCTTGGACATTATAACCTGCACCCTATATGGCGCCCTCGACTCCCGTATACCCATACGGGGTATAGGTGTCAAGCGGGTCACATCGAAATTCTTGATGGCCGGAGCGAAAAATAAAAGCCTATTATAATAGACGTAGACTTTTGAGGGGGATAGGCATATGGGAAAATTGGCAATTAGTATCCAATCCGGAGGTCTCGCCCATGTTTCGACCAGAAACCGCCGCCCCGCCGCCTGTCAGGCCGCGTCAAGGCAAACGCCCCCGGGCCGGGATCGTGGCCCTGGCCCTTCTCCTCACCTGCTGCCTGGTCCAGGCGTCCCCGGCCATTGACCGCGCCCAGGCCGTGGGCACGATCAAGACCGTGACCGGCGAGGCGTTCGTCGAGCGACTCGCCGAACGGCTGCCCGCCGCGGTGGGAGACTACCTGCTCCAGGGAGACACCCTGATCACGGGCAAGAACTCCTCCCTGGGCGTGATCTTCCGCGACGACACGCTCCTTTCCCTGGGGCCCGGCTCCAGGGTGACCATCGATTCGTTCGTCTTTGACCCGGCCCAGGACCAGCTCGACTTCCTGACCCGGGTGAACAAGGGCACGGTCCAGTTCATCTCCGGCCAGATCGCCAAGCTCAAGCCCGGATCCATGGCCGTCGAGACCCCGCTGTCCACCATAGGAATCCGGGGCACCCGGTTCCTGATCAAGGTCGATTAGGAGCGCACCATGAAGAAATTCGCATTCATCCTTCTTGTCGGCCTGATGCTCGCCGGGTGCGGCGGCGGACAGACCATCGTCCTGCTGCCCGACCTGGACGGCCACGTGGGCGAGGTCACCGTGACCTCCGAAGGCGGCCAGACCGCCACCCTGACCCAGGCCAACCAGGCCGTCACCGGCACCACCAAGGTGACCACCCTGAGCGACGAACAGGTCCAATCCGAGTTCGGCGCGGCCATGGCCGCGCAGCCCCTGCCCACCGCCCGGTTCATCCTCAACTTCCTCAGCGACTCGTCCAAACTGACCAGCGAGTCCAAAAAGCTCATCCCGGACATCATGCAGAGCTGGCGCGACCGCAACTCAACCGACGTGTCCGTCATCGGCCACACCGACACCATGGGCGAGAAACAGTACAACTACGACCTCTCCGTGCGCCGGGCGCAAAAGGTCCGCGACCTGCTGGTCAAGGCGGGCATGCCCGAAGACATCATCCAGATGACCTCCCACGGCGAGGAAAACCCGCTCATCCCCACCCCGGACGGCAAGTCCGAACCCCGAAACCGCCGCGTCGAAGTGCTGGTCCGCTGACGGCCCGATCCCGAACACGAAACAGTAGAGCCCCCGCGCGACATTGCGCGGGGGCTTCTCGCTTCATGAGTTAAGAAAGTCAGGACTTGAAGGCCGCTGCGCGGCGGTGTCGGATGACTTCGCCTCCGGCGGGCAGGGGTTCGCACCCCTGCACTCCGTTTTGCGCCTGCGGCGCGGGTGGCTTTACCAGAGGCGGTCGGCGAAGCCTCGGTGGAAGCCGTGGGCGAGGATCAGGTCGGCGGTTTTCTTGATGTCGTAGGGGACGAAACGCATGGTCAGGACGCGGCTGTCCAGGTCCAGGACCCCGTACTTGGCCCGATTATCCCCGTCGCGCGGCTGGCCCACGGAACCGATGTTCACCAGATGCCGCACGCCCTGCTCCAGCCCGGTCTCCCCTTCGGGCAGGGAATGCCGGACCGGCTCGCCGCGCAGGCAGGTGTAGCGCCCCAGGTCATGGGTGTGGCCCACGAAGCACACATCCTCCGCGTAGCGCGCAAAGACCCCGGCCATCTCGTCCCGGTATCTCCACAAATACTCCGAGACCGAATCCGGCGGCAACCCGTGCACGAACCGGCAACCGTGCTCGACAATGGCCTTGTGCCGCGAGGTCAGCCACTGATACGTCTCTTCCGAAATCATCTCGCGGGTGCGCCGCAGCATGTCCGCCGCGGGCTGGTTGAAGCCGCGCAGATAATGGATATTGATCAGCCCCTGCTCATGGTTGCCCATGGTGCACTCCACTCCGCGCCCGCGCAACATATCCACGCACTCCTGCGGCTGCGGCCCGTACCCGATCATGTCGCCCAGACAATACACCGCGTCCACGGAATACCCCTCCAGGTCCGCCAGAACCTCCTTCAGGGCCTCCAAATTGCCATGCACATCCGACATGATCGCTATCCGAGTCATGCCGCGAACCTACTCTTTCCCTGGTGCCCGCGCAAGGCACGGGCACCAGGGAATGCCTCCGGCGGCCAGAGGGGGAACCTCTTGGAAGAGGTTCCCCCTCTGGACTCCCCCTCCAGAACTTTTTGTGTGCCTTCGGCAAGGGCGTGCGGACGCGACAAACCTTCTAGTGAAGCGATCCGGAAAGCGCAGCTATCCGAGAGCGGCTCTTTTACCGCGCTCGCACAAGGCTTTCGAGAGTGGTGCAGCTGTGCATTTTCTTCCGGCCGCGGCAACCGCAGCGTAGCCGTCTACGTGAGGATTGGCGCGGCCGGAAAAAATGTGCAGATGCGCTGCTATCGGAAGCCGCGCCCTATTTAATCTTCGTCCAGTCCAGTCAGGTCGCCGATCTCGAAGCCGTTTTCCTCGGCCTTGAGCACGCGGCGCATGAGTTTGCCGGACCGGGTTTTGGGGAGGGAGTCGCGGAACTCGATGGACTTGATCACGGCCACGGGTCCGAGTTCGTTGCGGATGGTCTTTTTCAGGTCCTTGATCAGATCGTCGCCCGGTTCGAATCCGTCGTTGAGCATGACGAACGCCTTGGCGGCCTCGCCCTTGATCTGGTCGGGCACGCCGATGGCGGCGCATTCGCAGACCGCCGGGTGCACGCCGAAGGCGGCCTCGAGTTCGGCGGAACCGATGCGGTGGCCCGCGATGTTGATGACGTCGTCGGCCCGGCCCTGGATCCAGATATAGCCGTCCTCGTCCCTGCGGGCCACGTCGCCCGCGTAGTAGACGCCGGGAATCTGGGACCAGTATTCCTTGAAGCGGTCGTCGTCGTTCCACAGGCCGGTCATCATGGACGGCCAGGGCGCGGTGACCACGAGCAGGCCGCCCTTGCCGGGCGGCACCGGGTTGCCGTCGCGATCGACCACGTCCACCTCCACACCGGGCAGCGCCTTGGTCACGGAGCCCGGCTTGAGCACGGATATGGGCAGGGGCGAGATCATGAACATGCCGGTCTCGGTCTGCCACCAGGTGTCGAGCACCGGGCATTCGGACCGGCCGATGTTCTTATACAGCCATATCCATGCCTCGGGCGAGATGGGTTCGCCCACGGTGCCGAGCAGGCGCAGGGAGGACAGGTCGTGCTGCTTGGGGTACTGGGCGCCGAAACGCATAAGCATGCGGATCATGGTCGGCGCGGTGTAGAAGATCGTCACCCCGTACTTGGCCACGATGGACCAGAGACGGTCGGCCTGGGGGTAGTTGGGGTGGCCCTCGTACATGACCGAGGTGGTCCCGGCCATGAGCGGACCGTAGATGCCCGCCGAGTGGCCCGTCACCCAGCCGGGATCGGCCGTGCACCAGAAGATGTCCGTGGGCTTGATGTCGAAGACCGTGATCAGGGTGCGGTGCACGCCGACCATATAGCCGCCGTGGGAGTGGACCACGCCCTTGGGCGTGCCCGTGGTACCGGAGGTATAGAGCAGAAAGAGCGGGTCGTCCGCGTCCATGACCTCGGTGGGGGCCTCGTTGCGCTCCTGACGAACCAGGTCTTCGTACTGGAAGTCCCGGCCGTCGACCATGTCCACGCCGATGTTGCAGCGCCGGACCACGACCATGGCCTCAACGCAGTCGGCGCACGCACCGACCAGCGCCTCGTCGGCGGTCTCCTTGAGGCTGATGATCCGGCCGTTGCGGTAGAACCCGTCCGAGGTGATCAGGAGCTTGGCCTGGGCGTCGTTGATCCGTTTTCTGAGCGCCTTGGCCGAGAACCCGGCAAAGACCACGGAATGGACCGCGCCGATCTTGGCCGCCGCGAGCATGGCTATGACCGTCTCGGGCAGGGGCGGCATGTAGATGACCACGCGGTCGCCCTTGCGGATGCCCAGGGAGCGCAGGGCGTTGGCGAACCGATTGACCTCGCGATAAAGCTCGAAATAGGTGTACTTGCGCTGGTCGCCCGGCTCCCCTTCCCAGATGAGCGCGAGCTTGTTCTTGTTGGCGGTCTCTATGTGGCGGTCGAGCGCGTTGTAGACGATGTTGCAGCGCGCGCCCGGAAACCAGCGGTAGAACGGCGCGTCCTTGTCGTCCAGCACCTGGTCCCACTTCTTGAACCAGTCCAGCTCGTCGGCGGCCTCCTCCCAGTACCCGGTCGGGTCCATGGCCGCGAACTTGCGCGCTCCCTCCAGCTCCTGGGGGTTGACGTTGGCTTCGATGACCAATTGCGGGAGCGGACGGAATACCCGTTCCTCCTGAAGCAGATTATCTATTGCGCCTGACTGGTCCATGTGTCCTCCTCGCAGGGTCAACCGGAATACCCGGTTTTGCGAGTCTCATTCATAGCATTTTCATTCCGCAACTCCCGGCTTATTCGGCCAGCGGTAGCAGCGGCGGGTTAAACGGTCGGACCGGCCGCCACGGCCCGGTTCCGGGGTCGATCCATCGGATTACAGCCCGATGATCTTCTTCAACTCGGCGATGCGCCGACGGCTGATGGGCAGCTCGATTCGCGTGCGCCCGGCCGTGCGCAGCATGAAGTTGGAGCCGGGCATGGACGCGATCTCGGTGACCATGTCCAAGTTCACCAGATACTTGCGGTGCACGCGGAAAAAGCGGTGCGGCCCGAGCCGGTCCTCAAGGTTCTTGAGCCGGTAGGAGGAGAGAAATTTCTGGTTGGCCGTGTGCACGTAGGAGTAGTCCTCGAAGGCCTCGACAAAGATGATCTGGTCGTAGGGGATGAGGATGGTCCGCCCGTCCTGGTTCACGGCCAGCTTGTCGATCTCGGGCCTCCGGCTGGACGTCTGGTCCCAGGCGGCCTGCAGGGCGGCCAGGAAGGAGTCCTGCTCCTCCTCGGGCAGGGGCAGCTTCACGGTCTGCTCGTCGCCCTCGCTCGGCTCGTCGTCCGGGTCGCCCGGATACGGGGCCGGGGGCGGCACCTCGCGGAACCGGGTCTTGAAGGTCTGCAGCCGGTCCATGGTCCGGGCCATACGTCCGGGCGCGGGCGGCCAGAGCAGGTAGTCCGTGGCCCCCAGCTCGAAGGCGGCGTAGGCCTGGGACTCGGAATCGGAGATGAACACCAGGGCGGGCTTGTTCTTGCGCCCGGCGAGCATCTGGGCCATCTCGATGCCGCTCGCCCCGCCCGGCAGGTCCACGCCCACGAAGAACACCCCGTAGGGGATGGCCTCAAGCAGCTCGAAGGCCTCGAAGGCCGAGACCGCCTCGCCCAGGACCTGGACAAAGGGGACCTCCTCCAGCACGTCGCGCAGGGCCGTGCGGACCTCGGGGTCTGGATGGACGAGCAGGGTTTTCAGCTTAGGCATGGCGTATCCGGTCCGGGTTGCGTGGCGGGAAACTCCAACACACCTCCATCCCTACCCATATTCCGCGCTCTACGCAAGACGACCCGCCATACGGCCCCGGCGCCATGTGCCGAAAATTGCATCTGCCGTCTTGCCCCATGTCCGGCTTTTATTTACATTCGGGCATCATGCAGAATCCCTATATAAAGAAGCTCGTCAGGTTCCTGCGCTCCCACGTGCTCATGTCGTTCATCATCTACGGCGCGGCCATCGGCGTGCTCGCCCTGGCCCTGTGGGTGACCTTCCAGTTCGTCAAGCCCCTGCCTCCGGGCAAGGTGGTCATGGCCACCGGCGGCGAGGGCGGCGCGTATTACGCATTCGCCGAGGAGTACGCCGCGTTCTTCAAGGAACACGGCTTCGAGCTGGAGGTCCGCGCCTCCAAGGGTTCCATGGACAACCTGGCCATCATCGACGACCCGGAATCCGGGGTGCAGGCCGCGTTCATGCAGGGCGGCATAGCCACCCCGGAGGAACACCCCGACCTGGAGAGCCTCGGCTCACTCTATTTCGAGCCGGTCTGGCTGTTCACCTCCAAACGGCTGCGCGTCAAGACCCTGGCCGACCTCAAGGGCCGCACAATAGCGGTCGGGGCCGAAGGCAGCGGCACCAGCCACATGGTCCTCCAGCTGCTCAAGGAGAACGGGATCACCGCCGAGACCGCCACCCTGCTGCCCGAAGGCACGGCCCGGGCCATCCCCGAACTGCTCGACCGCAAGATCGACGGCCTGTTCGTCATCGCCGGGGTCAACTCCGAGGCCGTGCGCACCCTGAGCGAGGCCCACAGGAAAGTGAACCTGTACTCCTTCAACCGGGCCGAGACATACGTGCGCACGCACCGCTACCTCGAAAAGCTGACCCTGCCCCAGGGCGGTATCGACCTCATGCGCGACCTGCCCGCCCGCGACGTGACCCTGCTCGCGCCCACCGCCAACCTGGTCATCCGCGACGACCTGCACCCGGCGCTCCAATACCTGTTCCTGCTCGCCGCGGCCAAGATCCACGGCAAGGGCGACATGTTCGCGGCCACCAAGCAGTTCCCCAACGACCATGCCGTGCTCTTCCCCCTGAGCGACGAGGCCAAAAACTTCTACAAATCCGGCCCCCCGTTCCTCATGCGCTACCTGCCCTTCCAGGTGGCCATCACCGTGGAACGGCTCAAGATCCTGCTCATCCCCCTGCTGACCCTGCTCTTCCCGCTGTTCAAGATCACCCCGCCCGCCTACCGCTGGCAGATCCGGCGGCGCATCTTCAAGTGGTACAAGCAGCTCAAGAAACTGGACATGCACGCCTACGACCTGACCGAACCGGCCGAGGCGCGCGCCATGCTCGAAGAACTCGAACAGATGGACCGCCTTGTGCTCGAGACCTCGGTCCCCCTGTCCTATACGGACTATATCTACTCCCTCAGACTGCATATCCGCATGATCCGCCAGCGATTGGAAAAAATCGCCGGACAGCCCGTCCAGGACACCGGCCACCCGGCGGACTAATAAGAGAATGCCTCCGGCGGCCAGAGGGGAAACTTTTGGAAAAGTTTCCCCTCTGGACTCCCCTTCAAAACTTTTTGTCGCCGCTTCGCGGGGTTGCGGGCGCGAACAGGCGGCTTCTTCTTAACGAACGGCCTCTAACGCACGACTTACCGTGCAGACGCAAGCCTTGACTCGCCCCTCCGCACGCGCGGATGCGCAACCAAAAAGTTTAGAAGGGGAGAGGGGAAACCTTTTCAAAGGTTTCCCCTCTCCCCTTCCCCCGGCCGCCGGAGGCGCCACACACCCCCTCGCGGGTTATTCCCGATCGGCCACGGGGAGGGTGAAGTAGAAGCTGCTGCCCTGGCCCAGGGTGGATTCGACCCGGATGCGTCCGCCCTGCAGGATGACGAGTTCGTGGCACAGGGCCAGGCCCAGGCCCAATCCCAGGGGCTTGTCCACGTGCACGTCGCCGAGCTGGGTGAACTTGTCGAAGATGCCTTCCAGGGCCTCCTGGGGGATGCCGGGCCCGGTATCCCGGACCATGAACTCCACGAACCCGTCGCGGCGCTTGGCCGACACGGTGATATTCCCCTTGGAGGTGAACTTGATGGCGTTGTCTACCAGGCGCGCAACAATTTCCACCACGTAAGGCGCATCGGCCATCACTTCGGGCAGCTGCTCCTCCACGGAGCAGACCAGCCCGACGCCCTTGGCCCTGGCCACGGCGGACTTGGCCTCCACCACCGTGGTCAGGATGAGCAGCGGCGCGAGGGGGTCTGGCGAGATGTCCAGTTCCCCGGACTGCGCCTGCGAGAGGATCAGGACGTCGTCGATGAGGCGCTGGAGGCGCTTGCCCTCGTCCTCCACGATACGCATGTTTTCGATGGCCTGCCTGGCCGCCCGCTTGGCCTCCTGGCACGAGTCCCCTAAGGCCGGTTCGATCACGGTGCCGAGCTTCTTGCTCACCCGCTGCGTGAATCCCTGGATGGAGGTCAGCGGCGTGCGCAACTCGTGCGACACCAGGGCCAGGAAGTCGGACTTGAGCTGGCTGGCGGCCTCGGCCCGTTCCTTGGCCTGGGTCAGGGCCTCCATGGCCTCGTATTGGGCCGAGACGTCCTTGATGAAGCCGTCCGTGTAGAGCACGTTGCCATCCTCGTCCCGCACGGCCCTGGCCGAAATCTCCCCCATGAATTCACTCTGATCGCGGCGCTTGAAGCGGAGGACCACGCCGATGATCTGCCCTCGGGCCGCCAGGGTCCTGAGCACCTCGGCCCGTTCCTCGGAATCGACGTACAACTGTCTGCCGGGGTCGGTGACCTCGGCCATGATCTGCTTCGCGTCGGCATAGCCGAAGATGGCGGCCATGGCCGGGTTGGCGGTTATCAGCCCTTCCTCTATGTGGAAGCGGAACATGCCCTCCACTCCGTTTTCGAAAATGAGGCGGTATTTCTCCTCGGAGTCCGCGAGCTGGCGCTGGGAGACTTCCAGATTGTCCATGAATTGATTGTAGAATATGGCAAGCCGCCTGATCTCAAGGCCGCCGGATTCTTCCATGCGCTGCGAGAGGTCGCCCTGCGAGCCCTTTTCCAGGACCTCCATGAACGAGGACAGGGGCCGGGTCATGATGTCGCCGAACCACCAGGTCAGGGCGACCAGGACGACGATGATGCTCACCGTGGCCCCGCCCATGCCGTAGAGCAGGACGCGCAGGGGCCGCTGGAATTCGTCCAGGTAACCGGATGAGAAGATGATCCAGCCCAGTTCCGGGATTTCGCTGAAGATGGCCACCTTTTCCCGCGGCTCCGTATCGCCCGGAACCTGCAACCGGTAATACAGGACGCCGTTGCGCCGCTTCAGGACGTCCTGGAAATACTTGTCGTCGATGTATCCGCTTACAACAGCGGGGTCCAGGTTCTCGAACTTCGGGTGGATAAGGATCTTGCCGCTGCTGTCGATGACGTAGGCGTAGCCGGATTCGCCGAAGGAGTGGTCCCTTATCCCCTGGCGGATATCCTCCAGAGGCACGAGCTCAAGGAATTCCTCACGGTAGCTGGACGCGGCGATAATCCAGTCCCAAGGCTCGAAATAGGCCAGGTACAGGGCCTTTGCCCGGGGAAGATCCTCTCCCGGATTCGCCCATTCGTATTCGAAATACCCCGTCTTTGCCCGCACCAGCGTTTCGCTCACGGGAAATTGCGACAGATCCACCCCCCGCAGCTGCCTGTCGGGATGGACCTGAACCGTGCGCTCGCTATCCATGCAAAAGATGTATCCGGTGGAACCGATGGTCTGGCTCAGCAACACCTCCGCGGCCCGTTCCTTGGCCTGTTCCTGGCTGATGGCCCCCTGTTCGGCCAATGAATAGAAATGGCTCACGATCTCCACGTTCTTCTCCGCAACGGCCCGAAGGTGGTTGCGGATGGCCGTCGAGACCGTGGTCTGGACCAGGTTGCGGATGGCCTCGTTGCCCTCGTTGAGCCGGATTTGGAAATCGACTTCCAGACTGGCCCGGAAGATATGGTACAGAACGCCGTTGGCTATGCTTATGACGAGCAGGACCAGGGCGGTCGTTCCGAGGAACAACCGCATCTTGAAGGAAGTCCCTTGCATGTAACGGCGAAGCCAACCCATTATCTCATATCCGCGCGCAAATGATGCCCCAAACGGTTCCTGGCGAATGCGCCGGGAGACAGGCTCCCGGCCGCCACATCTTTGTTATAGAGCAACGAATTTTTACATCCCATGATAAATTGACGATTATAATACCTCGTCGATCTCGCATGACCGGAAGCCCGGCGCGCGCGGGGCTCTCTCATGCGTCACGGAAGGTGCAGTGGTCTTACGTCGGGGGACATGCCGGGCCGGTCCGCGCCCGAGGACAGGACCAGCCCGATCCGACAGGACTAAACGCACTGGAACAACCGCTTCCTTATGCAACTTTCCCCGTTCTCTATGCGCCTTTTAGCGTTACGGTTGCACAAGAATGCCTTCTGCCCCCCCTCCTAAACTTTTTGTCGCCGCTTCGCGGGGTTGCGAAAGCGACAAAGCGACCTCTTCTTAACGAACAGCCTCTGACGCACACTTTCTCGTTAAGACGCAACCCCTGCCTCGCCCCTCCGCACGCGCGGATGCGCAAACAAAAAGTTTAGGAGGGTGAGGGGGATGGGGGTCCGGGGGAAGGGGGAGAGGGAAGCCCTTTTCCCAAAGGGTTCCCTCTCCCCCTTCCCCCGGCCGCCGGAGGCAAAAAAAGCCCTCGGCGCACCGCGCCGAGGACTTTTTCAGACTTAAATGGAGCCGGCGCTACAGGAGCCGTTCGGCGATTTCCTTGGCGGCCCGTCGGCCCGCGCCCATGGCGGAGATGACGGTGGCCGCGCCGGTGACGATGTCGCCGCCCGCGAAGACGTTGGGGATGGAGGTCTCGCCGGTTTCGGGATCGGCCTCCACGTAGCCCCATTTGTTCAGTTCGAGGTCCGGTGTGGCCTCGAGCAGGATGGGGTTGGGCCGGGTGCCCACGGCGATGATGGCCATGTCGCAGGGGATCTCCTCGGTCTCGCCTTCCAGGCAGACGGGCGCGCAGCGGCCGGACTCGTCCGGTTCGCCGAGCTCCATCTTCTGGACGGTCAGCGCCTTGAGTCGGCCCTGGTCGTCGCCGTGGAAGCTCAGCGGCCCGCACAGGCAGCGGATCTGGACGCCCTCTTCCACGGCATGTTCGATCTCCTCGCGGCGGGCGGGCATTTCGTCCTCGCTGCGGCGGTAGACGATGGAGACCTCATCCGCGCCCATGCGCAGGGCGGTGCGCGCGGCGTCCATGGCCACGTTGCCCGCGCCCAGGACGACCACCTGCCTGGCCCGATAGGCCGGGGTGTCGTAGTTGGGGAATTCGTAGGCCCGGCCGAGGTTGACGCGAGTCAGGTACTCGTTGGCCGAGAACACGCCCACCAGGTTCTCGCCCGGCACGTTCAGGAAGCGCGGCAGCCCGGCTCCCACGCCGATGAACACGGCGTCGTAGCCCTGGTCCATCAGCTCCTGGATGGTGATGGTCTTGCCGCCCACCCAGTTGGTGTGGAAGGTCACGCCGAGTTTGCGCAGCCCTTCCAGCTCGCTGGCGACCACGGTCTTGGGCAGGCGGAATTCGGGAATGCCGTAGACGAGCACGCCGCCCGGCTCGTGCAGGGCTTCGAAGACGTCGACCTTGATGCCGCGCCCGGCCAGGTAGCCGGCCACGGTCAGGGACGACGGGCCGGCACCGATGCAGGCGACCTTGATGCCGTCGCGCTCCAGCGCGCAGGCGGCCAGGTCGGTGACCTCCTCGCAAACGGAGCGGGCCGCGTAGGTGTCGGCCACGTAGCGTTCCAGCCGCCCGATGGCCACGGGCTCGTGTTTCCTGCCGAGAATGCAGCTGCCCTCGCACTGGGTCTCCTGGGGGCAGACCCGGCCGCAGACGGCGGGCAGGGAGTTGGTCCTGCGGATGGCGTTGAACGCGCCCTCGAGGTCGTCGTCCACCAGGCAGGCGATGAACCAACGGATGTCGATGTTCACCGGGCAGCCGTCCTGGCAGGTGGGCTTTTTGCATTGCAGACACCGCCGGGCCTCCACCAGGGCCTGTTCGCGGGTGTAGCCCAGGGCCACTTCCTTGAAGTTCCCGGCCCGGACCTGGGGGTCCTGGAGGGGCATGGGGGTACGGCTGCGAATTTTCTTCTTAGTCTCCGCCATGGCAGTGGCACTCCTTGCTGAACAATTCCATTGATTCCTCTTCCTGCTGCTTGAACTGCCACAGCCGGGCCTTGAGCTCGGCGAAATCCACCTTGTGGCCGTCGAACTCGGGCCCGTCCACGCAGGCGAACAGGGTCTTGCCGCCCACGGTGCAGCGGCACGCGCCGCACATGCCGATGCCGTCGACCATGATGGAGTTGAGCGAAACCGTCGTCTTGGTGCCGAAGGGCTTGGTCACGCGGCAGACCGCCTCCATCATGGGCACCGGGCCGATGGCGACCACCTCGGCCACGTCGTCCTCGGTCTCCAGGATGTCCTGCAGGACCTCGGTGACGAACCCCTTGTGGCCCTCGGAGCCGTCGTCGGTGGCGATGCGCACCTCGGGACAAAACGAAGAAAGTTCGGAGCAGAACAGGAGCAGGTTCTTGGACCGCGCGCCGATGATGGCGATGACCCGGTTGCCCGCCTCCACGTGCCCCTTGGCGATGTGGTGCATGGCCGCGATACCGGTGCCGCCGCCCACGCAGATCACGGTGCCGGACTTCTCGATGTGCGTGGGCTTGCCCAGCGGTCCGCACACGTCCGCGAACCGGTCTCCCTGCCTGAGTTTGTCCATCTCGGCCGTGGTCTTGCCGACGACCAGATAGACTATGGTAACAGTGCCGTTTCCCGGGTCGCAATCCGCGATGGTCAGGGGGATGCGTTCGCCGTGTCCGCTCACTCTGAGCATGACGAAGTTGCCGGGTTTGGCTTTTTTGGCGATCTGGGGCGCGTCGATGACCATCATGGTCGTCTGGCCCGGGATCAGTTCCTCTTTTTTCAGAATCTCGTAACCCATGTGCTCTCTCTTGCGGTTAGAAAAAAACCCCGTTCCGCAGGACCCGAAAGATATTCAGCGACGGGGCCCCTGCTAGTAGCGCCAAACCCCCGGGGTTGTCAAAACGCCACTGAAGGATTAAGATAATATTCGACTGACCGATTTCGGATTTGCCAACTCCCACGGACGGGAGACGGAAAACCACGGGTCCCTCAGGATAGAGCGTGACGAAAGTCACAGGGACGGCCGGGCTGCCTTATGCAATGCCTCGGCCTTTTTTTGTCGCAAAAAAAGGGCCGGACATGGGAGACGGGCATGAGGATACCCTCGCAGGCTGCCGAACAATACCGCAAGACGGACTCCCTGGCCGAACGCCGGAAGGAGCGCAAGGCGGTGCAACCCCAGGCCAGGACGACAACCACGTCGTTCGGCTTTCGCCTGGGCAAGTTCGGCGTGGACTACCGCGAGGAGACCACGGTCCTCGACCCGTCCCTGTCCCGCTCGGTGCGCGAACAGAACCGCCAGGCCCGCGCCTTCAAGGCCCAGGCCGAGGTGGAGGACCTGCGCGCCGAGGTCGGCGCCGACGGAGCGGTCTACCGCGAACGGCAGGCCACCGGTACCGACCGCGAAGCCCCGTCCGCCGGACGGGTCCGGTCCGCCCTGGCCGCCTACGCCAGGGCCCAGGCCCAGATTCTGCCGCCGCCCGGCAACATGCTGGCCGGCGTGGTCTAAAAGCGACGAGACCGCCTTTTCGGGGCGGTCTTTTTTCATGGAATGTATCTAGTCTCCCGCTTCCGGGCCCTTTCCGGCACCGGCCGAACCCTTGCGCGTCTCCAGCCGCCCCTTGGCCGACATGAGCACGCCCAGCGCGCTGAACACGGTCAGGGCGATGAAGGCCAGCTTCATGGCGGTGATGAACACGCCCGCGTTGTCGTGGGTCAGGGCCACAGGGCCGATGATCAGCGCGAACACGCCGCTGATGAAGACCAGGGAGACGGTCATGCCCGTGGTCCGCATGGCCGCGACCACGGCCGAGGCCACGCCGTAGTTCTCGCGGGTCACCGCGCCCATGATGACCGCCATGTTGGCCGTGGCGAACATGGCCGAGCCCGCGCCGCACAGGGCCAGGATAACGGCCGTGAACAGCAGTGAAGGCTCGGAGCCCAGGAAGATGGCCGCGCCCAGGCCGACGGTGGCCAGCCCCATGCCCGCGGTGGCCACCTGGTGCGGTGACCAACGCTCGCACCACTTGCCGCTGGTCAGGGAAAAGATGACCTGCATGACCGGCTGGACCATGAGGACGAGCCCGGCCTCGCTGGCGGTCATGCCCTGCGCCACCTGGAGATACAGGGAGAGCAGGAAGGTGATCCCGTAGATGGCCGCGTAGCTGATGAACTGGGCGGCCGAGCCCAGGGAAAAGGCCGGATTGCCGCTGAACAGGGCCAGGCTGAGCAGCGGGGCCTTGGCCCGCCCCTCCCAGAAGACGAAGCAGAGCAGGAAGAAGACGCCGACGGCGAGCATGATGCCGCCGCCGGTATCGTCCAGGTGCGAGCCGCCCTGGGAGAGCAGGATCATGCCTAGGGCGATGAACAGCGCCCCGCCGAAATCGAAGCGCACGCCGCGCGCGATCACCGGCTTGACCGGCAAGGTCTTCAGGGACAGGAACAGGCCGACGGCGCAGGGGATGGCCCCGCCGTAGAATATCCAGCGCCAGCCGAGATGGGTGACGATGAGCCCCCCCAGCCACGGCCCCACGGACAGACCGAGGTAGACCCCGGCCGAGGCGATGCCCATGGCCCGGGCCCGGCCCGAGCCGGGGTAGAGGTCGGCGATGATGGCCAGGCCGGTGGAGACCATCATCGCCCCGCCGCCGCCCTGGAACACGCGCAGGACGATGAACTGGTTGATGGTGTGGCAGACCGGCAGAATGACGCTCATTATCGTGAACAGGGCCATGCCCGCGGCGAACGTGGCCCCGCGCCCGATCTTGTCGGACAGCCGGGTGACCGGAAAGAGGAGCATGGCCACGGCTGAGATGTAGCCCGACTCCACCAGCCCGAGCTGGGAGGCGCTGGCACCGAACTCGCGGCCCAGGGCGGGCACGGCCACGGCCACGGCCGAGAGCATGAAGACCAGGGCGAACTGGGAGACGGTTATGGTGTACAGACCGGCGGTCCGGTCGTCGTGGACGAATTGAAACATGTTCGAGGATTATCCCGGGGTTGCAGGGTTGGGGACGCATATGAGGGAACGCGGGATTCTGGGCCCGGCGCACCGCCGATGACGTAGAGAATAAACACGGCCCCGGTCCGAGGCAAGGGGCCTGCGGACGGGTTTCCCAGCCCGGCTGCGACCTCGCCCCGCTCGCTACTCGGCCCCGGACGCCGGGAACTCGATGATGAAGGTCGCGCCCTGGTTCGGGCCGGACTCGGCGCGCATGGCCCCGCCCAGATGCTCGGTGACGATGAAGTAGGCCACGGACATGCCCAGCCCGGTGCCCACGCCCGCCGCCTTGGTGGTGAAGAACGGCTCGAATACACGACGGCGGACCACCTCGGTCATGCCCGGCCCGTTGTCCTCTATCTCCACACGGACGGTTTCGCCGGTCCGCCCCAGGCGCAGCACGAAGCGCGGCTCCCGGCCGGTATCCTTCATGGCGAAGGTCATGGCCTGGGCCCCGTTGTTCAGGATGTTGAAGAAGACCTGCTCCAGCCTGCCCGCGTCGCAGCGGGCGAGAAACGGCCCGTCCCCGTACTCCCGCTCAAAGGCGATATCCTTGAAATTGTAGCTGTGCTCCAGATCGTGGCCGCTTTTGACCAACTCCACGGCCTTGTCCAGGATGGCGGCCACGTCCACGTCGCTCGCCTCGCCGTCGGTCTTGCGCGAGAAGCCGAGCATGTTGGTGACCACCCGGCCCGCCCGCTCACCGGATTCGATGACCGCGTCGAGCATGGCGTCCACGCCACGGGCGCGCACGTAGTCCATGACCCGGTCCAGGTCTGTGCCGCACTCCTCGGCCGTGCGGCGATTGCGGCGGCTCTCCTCCAGGAGGCGCTTGCGCAACAGCCGGGCGTTGCCCAGGATGGCCGCCAGGGGGTTGTTGATTTCGTGGGCCATGCCCGCGGCCAACCCGCCCACCGAGACCATCTTCTCGGACTGGATCATCATCTCCTCGATGCGCACCTTTTCGGTGATGTCGTCCACCCGGACCACCGCGCCCTGGACCCCGTTGGCCACCAGCGGGAAGACCGAAACGTCGCGGTAGCGGCGCTCCCCCTCCACCTCGGCGGGCACCCGCTCGCGGACGGCCGGGGCCCCCTTGGCTATGGCCGAGGAGACCCGGCTCAGCTCCAGGCCCAGGTCGGGCATGACGTCGGCCAGCAGCCGCCCTTCCACCTCGCCCTGCTCGAACCCGGTGGCCGCCGCCGCGCGCATGTTCCAGTGGGTGATGCGCCCCTCGGCGTCCACGCCGACCACCAGCGAAGGCATGGAATCAATGATGTTGGAAAGGTAGTTGCGCAGGGTCAGGACTTCCTTTTGCGCGGCCTGGATTTCTCGGATGTGGTCGCCCAGCATGAGATTCTGGTAGGCGATCCAGGACATCTGGTTGGCCAGCAGAAAGAGGGCCCGCCCCACCGCCTTGAAGCGGTCCAGGGACATGACCGGAACCTCCTCGAAGGCGCGGACGAACTCCACCTCGTCGGCCCCGATCTCCCGGGCATAGGCAAGAGTCCGCTCCTCGTCCATGTGTTCGTTGCGCACCTGGCCGACAAACCAACTCGCGATATGGCGGCCGTCCACGGAGATGGACGCCCCTCCGTCCCACAGTCCGCTGCTCAGACACGGCTGGATGGTTGCGCCCCTGGGGTTGAACCGTCCAAGCAGCGTGTCGGACCGCCTGCAGTTGCACCGCCCCTTTTCGGTCTTGCGGATGATATCCTCGCACAGCCTGGTGAAATTGCTCGGTTTGGTTATGGGCTCGCCATCGGGCGTGGTGATCAGGGAGGCCACCCCGACGGCCGAGGAAAAGGCGTCCTGAATAGCCTGGATCTCGTCCAGCTCGAACAGATCGAGAAAACCGACCGAGGCAGCGGATTCCCCGCCGGTCAATGCCGACAACTCCCCCTCGGCCCTGGTCAACTCGCGACGCAGATCCGCCACCTTCCGTTCAAGTTCTTCCCTCTTCAAGAATCCCTCCTTCGGGTCGGACATCCATAAAGTTTGTCCATCAAATCGATACCCAAGTCAAATAGTACGAGCGTCAAGGCCATTGCCATCCCATCCCCTTTGCCCTAGGCTGGCTCCCCATGTCCGGCTCAGGCGCGACACCGCGCGAAATCCTCTCCTCGATCTTCGGCTACCCCGAGTTCATCGGGCTCCAGGAATCGATCATCGACCACGTCCTTGGCGGCGGCGACTCGCTGGTGCTCATGCCCACGGGCGGGGGCAAGTCCCTGTGCTACCAGATCCCGGCCATCCTGCGGCCCGGCGTGGGCGTCTGCGTCTCCCCGCTCATCGCGCTCATGCAGGACCAGGTCCAGGGGCTGACCCAGATGGGCGTGCGCGCGGCCTGCCTCAACTCGGCCATGGACCCGCGCACGGCCTACGACATCGAGCAGATGGCCCTGAACGGCCAGCTCGACCTGCTCTACGTGGCCCCGGAGCGGCTGTGCAGGCCCAGCTTCCTGGATATGCTGGCCCGTTGCAACCCGGCCCTGTTCGCCATCGACGAGGCCCACTGCGTGTCCCAGTGGGGGCACGATTTCCGGCCGGAGTACACCCAGCTTTCGATCATCCGCGAGCGGTTCCCGGACGTGCCGCGCCTGGCCCTGACCGCCACGGCGGACAAGCCCACCCAGGCGGACATCGTCAAAAACCTGCAACTGGAAAACGCGCGGGTCTTCGCCACCGGATTCGACCGGCCGAACATTACCTATACTGTACTGCCCAAGAAGAACCCCACGCGCATGCTGAAGCGGTTCATCGACGAGAACCACCCGGGCGACGCGGGCATCGTCTACCGATTGAGCCGCAAGAAGGTCGAGCAGACCGCCGAATTTCTGCGCAAGAACGGGTACAACGCCCTGCCCTACCACGCCGGGCTGTCGGCGGGTGACCGCTTCAACAACCAGGAACGGTTCATGCGCGAGGAGGGGGTGATCATGGTCGCCACCGTGGCCTTCGGCATGGGCGTGGACAAGCCCAACGTGCGCTTCGTCTGCCACCTGGAGCCGCCCAAGTCCCTGGAGGCCTACCACCAGGAGACGGGCCGCGCCGGGCGCGACGGCCTGCCCGCCTCGGCCTGGATGTGCTACGGCATGCAGGACATCGCCATCCTGCGCTCCATGATCGACTCGGGCGAGGCCGTGGAGTCGCGCAAGCGCATCGAACACGCCAAGCTCGGCTCGCTGTTCGCCTTCCTGGAGACCGCGTCCTGCCGCCGCCAGGCGCTGCTGGCCTATTTCGGCGAACACATCGAGCCGTGCGGCAACTGCGACAACTGCCTGAGCCCGGTGGACACCTACGACGGCTCGGTCATCGCCCAGAAGGCGTTATCCAATATCTTCCGCACCGAGCAACGCTTCGGGGTCAACCACCTGGCCGGGGTCCTGACCGGCGCGAGCACCGACCAGATCGTCCGCTTCAACCACGACCGGGTGTCCACCTACGGCATCGGCAAGGACATGACCCAGGACGAATGGAAATCGGTCTACCGCCAACTCCTGGCCGCCGGACTGTGCTCGGTGGACCTGGAGCGGTTCAACGCCCTGACCCTGAACGAACGGTCCTGGCCCGTGCTCAAGGGCGAGGCACCGGTGCGGCTGCGCAAGGACCCGGCCCTGCCCAAACGGGACAAAAAGAAGAAGCGCCGCGCCCCGGTCCTGGCCGAGGACATCCTGACCAACTGGGAGGCCGAGGCGCTGTTCGAGCGGCTGCGCGACCTGCGACTGTCCCTGGCCGAAGCCCAGTCCGTGCCGCCCTACGCCATCTTCGCGGACAAGACCCTGCTCGAGTTCGTGCGCTATCGGCCGCGCGACCTGGAGGAGTTCGCCTGCATGAGCGGTGTGGGCGCGAGCAAGCTGGAGCGGTTCGGCGAAACCTTTCTGGAGAGCCTTAAGGCCCACGAAGAGGAGCACGGCCGCCCGGACAACATCCCGGAGATTCCGCAAGAGGTACGCGAGGCCAAGAAGCGGGAGGCCGACGCCAAGCCGGACTTCACGGCCACGGCCCAGTCCACCCTGGACCTCTTCCTGGAGCTGGGCGATGTGGACGGGGTGGCCGAGTCGCGCGGGCTCAAGCCCTCGTCCATTTGGCGGCACCTCATCCTGGCCGTGAACATGGGAAAGATAGACTACCGCCGCGTGGCCAACCTGCCGGACGAGGAGCGGGAACGGATCGAGGCCGCCCTGGGCGAGTACCGCTCCAAGGGCGTGACCGCCATGACCCCGGTCTTCGAGGCGCTCGGCGGGGCCTACCCCTACGACCTGATCCGCCTGGTGGCCGCGGGCCTGAACCGGGGCTAGCGGGCCAGCTCGAACTTCTGCTCGGTGATGGACGGGCCCCAGCCGTCCCCCACGACTTCCTCCACCAGCACGAACCCGTTGCGCTCATAGAGCCTGCGCGCGGCATGCAGCCCGGCAAAGGTCCACAGGTGGACCGACTCGAAGGCCCGCTCGCGGCAGAACGCCATGGCCCGTCCGATCAGGGCCGAGCCCAGGCCGCGCCCCTGGACCGTCTCGTCCACGATGAACCAGCGCAACCGTGCGCTGCCGCCGTAACGGGACCCGTCCACGGCCACGGCCCCGGCGAACGCGCCGTCCGCCTCCGCCCACCAGAAACCGTCCCGGTCCGCGTCGAACCCGGCCGTGAACTCGGCCAGTTCGCGCTCGACCTGGGCCGCGAAACGTTTGTCGAACGCCCAGTGCGCGGCGTAGTACTCGGCGTGCAGCCGAACCACTTCCCGCTCTATCCCGGGCCGGTATGGATGAATGACTATGGATTGCATGACCGGACCTTGCGCCAATAAGGTTGACTTTGTCAACTAAATATTCCAGACTGTCCCTATGACAAGCTCCGACGAAATCGACCGTTTCCGGCACTTCAACCGGTTCTACACCGACTACCTCGGCCTGCTCGGCAACCACCTGTACGACAGCCCGGTGAACCTGAGCGAAGCGCGCGTGCTGTTCGAGCTGGACAGCAACCCGGGCGCGTCCGCCCGCGACCTCAGGGACCGGCTCGGCCTGGACAAGGGGTACGTCAGCCGCATGATCAAGCGGTTCGTCCGCAAGGGCTGGGTGGAGGAGCATCCCTCGGCCGAGGACGGCCGGGTCAAGGAGCTGCGTCTGGCCGCGCCGGGCCACGCGCTCATGGCCGAGCTGCACCGGTCCGCCTCCAAGCAGGCGGACCGCGCCCTGGCCTCGCTCGGCCCGGCCGAGCGCAAGCGCCTGCTCACGGCCATGTCCGCCATAGAGGCCGTCCTGTCCCGATAAACATCCCCCGCCCCCCTTGCCAAAGCGGCCTCAAGTGTCCATATTGGAACCACAATTGAAAAGGATTCTCAATATGAAGAAAGTTACGGCACAGGTAAGGGGAATGCACTGCGCGTCCTGCTCGGCGCGCATCGAAAAGGTGGTCGGCAACATGGACGGCGTGGACGACGTGTCCGTGAACCTGGCCGCCGAGACCATGGCGTTGTCCTTTGACCCGGACGCCGTGTCCGCCGAGGAGGTGGGCAAAAAGATTCACACCCTCGGGTTCGAGGCCGAGTTCGACGAGCCGCAAGAACCGGTGGCGGGCGGCCTGTCCGCCCTGGACCTGAACATCGGCGGCATGCACTGCGCCTCCTGCTCGTCGCGCATCGAACGCGTGGTCGGCAAGCTGAGCGGCGTGGACACGGCCTCGGTCAACCTGGCCGCCGAGACCGGCAAGTTCGTCTTCGACCCCTCGCTGGTCTCGCGCCGCGAGATCCGCGACGCCATCAAGAACGCCGGGTTCACCTCCGAGGTGCGTTCCGAAGAGGGAGACCTCTTCGAGAAGCGCCGCCAGGAGGCGGAGGAAAGGCTCAAGGCCCAGAAGCGGGCGCTCATCCCGGCCTTCTGCTTCGCCCTGCCCCTGCTCATCCTGTCCATGGGCCACATGTGGGGCATGCCCCTGCCCGCCTTTCTCGACCCGGCGCACTCCCCGGCGACCTTCGCCGTGGTCCAGCTGCTGCTGACCCTGCCCGTGGTCTGGTCGGGCCGCAATTTCTACCTCCACGGCGTGCCCGCCCTGCTGCGCGGCGGCCCGGACATGGACTCCCTGGTGGCCATGGGCACGGGCGCGGCCTTCCTCTATTCCCTGTGGAACACCCTGGCCCTGCTCCTGGGCCTGGGCGACCCGCACGTCCTGGCCATGGACCTCTACTACGAATCCGCCGCCGTGCTCATCGCCATGATCTCGCTGGGCAAGTATTTCGAGGCCCGCAGCAAGCTCAAGACCTCGGACGCCATCCGGGCGCTCATGCAGCTGGCCCCGGACACGGCCACCCTGCTCAGGGACGGCGAGCAGGTGGCCATCGCCGTGGCCGAGGTGGAGCCGGGCGACCTGCTGCTGATCAAGCCCGGCGAACGCATCCCGGTGGACGGCACCGTGACCGACGGCCGCTCCGCGGTGGACGAATCCATGCTCACCGGCGAGCCCATGCCCGTGGGCAAGCAGGCGGGCGACCCGGTGGCGGGCGGCACCCTGAACAGCTCGGGCGCGCTGACCATGCGCGCCGACCGCGTGGGCAACGACACCATGCTGGCCCGCATCGTCAGGCTGGTCCAGGAGGCCCAGGGGTCCAAGGCCCCCATCGCCAACCTGGCTGACCGCATCAGCTTCTATTTCGTGCCCGCGGTCATGCTCACCGCACTCGTCGCCGGACTCTCCTGGTACTTCATCGGCCAGGCGGGCTTCCCCTTCTCCCTGCGCATCTTCGTGGCCGTCATGGTCATCGCCTGCCCCTGCGCCATGGGGCTGGCCACGCCCGTGTCCATCATGGTCTCGGCCGGACGCGGCGCGCAGCTCGGCGTGCTGATCAAGTCGGGCCGGGCCCTGCAGGAGGCGGGCAGCCTGGACACCGTGGTCTTCGACAAGACCGGCACTCTGACCCACGGCCGTCCCGAGGTGGCGGCCATGACCATGGTCCGGGGCACCATGGCCCAGACCGAGGCGATCTACCTGGCCGCTTCGGCGGAGAGCCAGTCCGAGCACCCCCTGGCCCAGGCCATCGTGCGCCACGCCAAGGAAAAGAATCTCGAATTCCCCGCGCCCGACGAGTTCGAGGCCATCCTGGGCAAGGGCATCAAGGCCAAGGTGGGCTACCGCGAGGTCATGATCGGCAACTGGGCGTTCATGCAGGAACACGGGCTCGGCTTCGGCGACGACGGATTCGCCGAGGAGGCCGTGGGCCACTACGAGCAACAGGGCGCGACCGTGGTCTACTTCGCCTCGGAGAACAAGCTCAACGCCCTGTTCGCCATCGCCGACGAGATGCGCGAGGAGACCCCCGAGGTGGTCGCCGCGCTGAAAAAGGCCGGATTGACACCGGTCATGCTCACCGGCGACAACGAGACCAACGCCCGGGTCATCGCCGGGCGCGCGGGCATCGACGAGGTCATCGCCGGGGTCCTGCCCGACCGCAAGGCCGAGGAGGTGGACCGGCTGCAGACCGAGGGCCGCAAGGTGGCCATGGTCGGCGACGGCATCAACGACGCCCCGGCCCTGGCCAAGGCGGACATCGGCATCGCCATGGGCTCGGGCATCGACGTGGCCGTGGAGTCCGGCGACGTGGTCCTGATGCACTCGGACCTGCACGCCATCCTGACCGCCCTGGGGTTGTCGCGCGCGACCATGCGCAACATCAAGCAGAACCTGTTCTGGGCCTTCGCCTTCAACGTCATCGGCATCCCGGTGGCCGCGGGCGTGCTGCACATCTTCGGCGGCCCCACCCTGAACCCGATGATCGCGGGCACGGCCATGGCCATGAGCTCGGTGACCGTCGTGTCCAACGCGCTCAGACTCAGGTTCTTCAAGGGCGTGGCATAGCCGTTTTTTCATCTTGAAACTTTTACGGACTCGGGTATGAAGGGAGACTCGTTTCGCCGGACCCTTTTAAGAACCTACTGGAGCTGAACATGAAAAAACGGATTCTCGCCCTCGCCTTCGCCCTGGCCGCCGTGCTCGGCATGTCCCTCACCGCCCTGGCCGGTTCCTGGAACCAGGCCGCCCTGCAAACCCAGGCCGCCCAGGCCGTGCCCGGAGGACAGGTCCTGTCCAGCGAAGCCGACGACATGGGCTGTTTCGTGGGGATGCAGAAGGACGGCAAAAACTACCAGTTCACCCTGGCCGGGGACACCGATCCGCAGATGCCCGACGCCCAGCCCCTGGACTACAAGGGACACAAGGCCTACTTTTTCGAGACCATGCCCGGGGCCGGCGGCCTCATGGTCCTGCTCGCTCCGGAGAAAAGCCTGACCATCCTGTATATGGCCGGCTTCGATTCCGATACCGAGCTGACCGCCGCCGACCTGACCGCCATCGCGGACAGGATGGACCTGGACAAGCTCTAAACCCAAGCCCGGCCAGCAACGCCCCGGACACAACCGAAACCAAGGAGACACAGCATGTCCGTCATCAAAGTAAAAGGGATGTCCTGCCAGCACTGCGTGAAATCCGTGACCGAAACCATGGAAAAACTGGGAGCCAAGGACGTGTCCGTCGATCTCCTGACCGGCGACGTGAAATACGAGGAGCCCGCGCCCATCGACAAGAAGGCCATAAAAGAGGCCATCGACCAGATCGGCTTCGAATACGTGGACTAGGGCTCGACCCTGAGCCAGAAGGGCCTGCGCGCGTCCGACCAGTTGACGCCCCAGGCACCCACGCCGCCCAGGACCAGAGCGAAAAGGAGCATGGGGCCAAAGGGCAAGTCCTGTCCGATAACCAGGCCTCCCACAAAAAAAGCGCCGGCCATGCCCTTCACCCGGCTCTTGGTCACGTAAACGGCTCCGCAGCCCGTGCAGACACTGGCCCCGGCGGGGACCTCGGTAGCGCAGAATGGACAATCACCATCCTGCTGCAACGGGGAATAATCGTACTTCATGACAATCTCCTGGCCGGTCAGCCCAAACCCGGCAACAAGCCCTGTTCCGCGCCTTCCAGGCGGAGCAGGGCCTTCTTCATGGCGATGCCGCCCGTGGCGGAGAAGCCGGTCATGGCGCCGCCTGAGCCGACCACGCGGTGGCAGGGGTAGAGGATGGGGAACGGGTTCGCGCCCATGGCCCGGCCCACGGCCTGCGCGCCTTTGGGGCGGCCGAGGATGGCGGCCATCTGGCCGTAGGTCCGGGTGGTCCCCGGCGGGATGCGGCGCAGCTCCTCGATGGCGGCCTTTTGAAATTCGCTCATGCCCGAGAAATCGAACGGCAGATCCGGCCAGACCGGGTCCTGCCGGGCCTCGTAGCGCAACAGGGCCGCCTTGAGCTCCTCGGCGGCTGCGGACAGGGATTCGGCCTCGCGCACGTCTTCGGCCCAGGCCACCTCGATACGGCGGACCAGCCCGTCTTGCCAATCCAGGCACAGGCCGAATCGGCCTCCGCGCACCCATTCGCTGTACGTCCGGGTCATCGCACCTCCCCGGCGTCCGTGCCGAACCACTCGGGCGGGCCATTTTCCGCGCCGTTCATTTTGCCCTGCCAGATGTCGTGTTTCTCGAAATGGTCGCGGACCGCGTTGTGCACCCGACGCAGGTTGCCCGACCAGGCCGGGGCCACCAGCTCGCCCTGGGCCGGGTTGCCGTTGAGCCGGTGGATGACCGTGTGCGGGTCAAGGCGCATGACCGCCTCGCCCAGCCAGTGCAGGTACTCCTCCTGGGTGGGCGGGACGTAGCGCCCCTCCTCGAACCAGCGGGCCAGGCGCGTGCCCCGGCAGACGAAGACGTTGTGGAACTTGATGCCGCCCACCGGGAGCGCGTCCACATAGGCCACGGTGTCGAGCAGCTCGGCAAGCCCCTCGCGGCCGCCCGGCGCGGGCAGCCCGGCCATGACGTGGGCGACCACGGTCAGGCCGCGTCCGGCGGCGGCCCGCACGGCCTTGGCGAACGCGGCGGCGTCGTGGCCCCGGTTGATGTGTCGCAGCGTGATGTCGCA
The DNA here is from genome assembly GCF_051175575.1 of Pseudodesulfovibrio sp. lm2024. NCBI lineage: Bacteria > Pseudomonadati > Thermodesulfobacteriota > Desulfovibrionia > Desulfovibrionales > Desulfovibrionaceae > Pseudodesulfovibrio > Pseudodesulfovibrio sp. lm2024. The sequence continues at coordinate 334,437 of NZ_CP195092.1, read as the reverse complement.
GGCCGATTGCAGACCGAGCTCCAGATAGACCTCGGCCAGGCCGAGCCGCTCCTTGCTCGCCGCGAGCAGATCGAGCTTTTCCTCGTCCAGGCAGTCGGGCCGGGTGCCGAGCGCCAGGCAGGTCAGGCCGGGCAGACCGGCCAGCCCGTCCAGGGCGGCGGCCAGCTTCGCGGCCGGGCCGTGGGTGTTGGAATAGGATTGGAGATAGGCGGTGAACCGGGACAGGCCGTGTTTCTTCACGTGAATGTCACGCCAGAAACCCCATTGTTCCCGTATGGATAGTCCCCGGTCGAGCATGCCCGACCCCGAGCCCTGCGGGTTGCAGAACACGCACCCCTCGCGCGACAGGGTCCCGTCCCGGTTGGGGCAGGAAAAACCGGCGTCCAGGGGGATCTTCTGGACCCGTTCGCCGAACCTTTGGCGGAGATGGGCGGACAGGCGATGGATGCGAACCATGATTTTTTTTAGAAAAACTCGAGAAAAAAATGGCAAACCAGTGCTGGCCTGTTGCTAGACCCGATTTCATTTGGTACGAATCTGCAGTTCATATTGTACGCTAGCGCACTTCCCGTCCATTGGAAAGCGCGTTTCACGCATAGGTTTCTGACACAGTTTCGAATTTCGAACGGGGGGTACATGGGTAACCTACTCAACAGAATCATCGGCTCCTTTTCAAACGACCTGGCCATCGACCTGGGCACGGCCAACACCCTGGTCTACGTAAAGGGCAAGGGCGTCATGCTCTCGGAGCCGTCGGTGGTGGCGGTCAAAAAGGATTCGCGGGGCGGCAAGACCGTCCTTGCGGTGGGCGCCGAGGCCAAGAAGATGCTCGGCCGCACGCCCGGCAACATCGTGGCCATCCGACCCATGAAGGACGGCGTCATCGCCGACTTCGAGGTCACCGAGGCCATGCTCCGCCACTTCATTTCCAAGGTCCACAACTCGCGCAGGCTGGTCCGGCCCCGGATCATGATCTGCGTGCCCACGGGCATCACCCAGGTGGAGAAGCGGGCGGTCAAGGAATCGGCGCAATCCGCCGGCGCCCGCGAGGTCTACCTGATCGAGGAGCCCATGGCCGCGGCCATCGGCGCGAACCTGCCGATCACCGAACCGACCTCGAACATGATCGTGGACATCGGCGGCGGCACCACCGAGATCGCCGTCATCTCCCTGTCCGGCATCGTCTACGCCCGAAGCGTGCGCATCGGCGGCGACAAGATGGACGAGGCGATCATGCAGCACGTCAAACGCAAGTACAACATGCTCATCGGTGAATCCACGGCCGAGCAGATCAAGATCCACATCGGGTCCGCCTATCCCCTCGGTGACGAGGAGCCGATCATGGAGGTCAAGGGCCGCGACCTGGTCACCGGCATTCCGCAGAACCGCCCCATCACCGCCGAGGAGGTCCGCGAGGCCATCTCCGAGCAGGTGGAGGGCATCGTCCAGGGCGTGCGCATCGCGCTGGAGCAGACCCCGCCCGAACTGGCGGCGGACATCGTGGACCGCGGCATCGTCCTGACCGGCGGCGGCGCGCTGCTCAAGGGGCTCGACCAGCTGCTGCAGCACGAGACCCAGCTGCCCATCACGGTGGTGGAGGACCCGCTCACCGCGGTCGTGCTCGGCTCGGGCAAGGCGCTCGACAATATCGACCTGTACAAGGACATCACCACCGACTAACCGGACGATATGGCCATACACCGTTTATCCGAAAGCGCACGATTGCCCGAAGCCGCAATTGTGCGCTTTCATAAGTCTGCAGGGAAGGGCGCATGAGAGGACTCAAGAAAATCTCCATCCTCATCGTGGCCTGTCTTTTCGTGTATCTGTCCCTGTTTACCTGGAATCTGCGCACCGGACACCTGGACGCCCTGTCGTCCCACACCGGGCTGGACATCTCCGGCATCGTGCTCAAGCCCGGCATCTGGGTGGCGGAGCAGGTCTCCGACTTCTGGCACCGCTACATCTACCTGGTTGGGCTGAAGCAGGACAACGACGCGTTGCGGGCCGAGGCCGCCGAGCTGCGGCGGACCAACATGCTCATGGGCGCGCAGGCCCGATCCGCCGCGCGCCTGGAATCCCTGCTCGATTTCCGCCCGCCCGAGAAGTGGACCTTTTCCGGGGCCCGGGTCATCGGCCAGCGCATGGGCCCGGTGGGCGCGCTGGACACCGTGGTCGTGGACAAGGGCAAGGCGTCCGGCGTGACCGACGACATGCCCGTGGTCTCCCTCCAGGGGCTGGTCGGGCGCATCCTGCGCTCGGGCGCGGCCACCTCCACGGTCCTGCTCCTGACCGACCCCAACTCCCGCATCGCGGTCATGGGCGCGCACAACCGCTCGCCCGGCATGCTCTCGGGCCAGGGATACGGCGAGCCGCTGCAGCTGCGCTACGTCAACCAGAACGCGGACGTGGACCCCGGCGAACTGCTGCTCTCTTCCGGCCTGTCCGGCATCTATCCCAAGGGACTGCCCGTGGCCAAGGTGACCAAGATCAGGCGGTCCGACATCTCCCTGTTCCTGACGGTCCAGGCCGAGCCCCTGGTGGACGTGGCCGGGCTCGAAGAGGTCCTGCTCCTCAGCCGCGCGCCCGAGGCCGCCGTGGAGGCCGGGACCGGCGACGCGGCCGCGCCCGATTCCGGGTCCGAAGCCGGAAAGGAGGACACGACCGGTGCTGCCGACCAATAGCGCCCTGGCCGTGCTCTGGTGGGGCGTCTACACCGTCCTCGGCATCTGGGCCCAGCGGACCGTGCCGGGCGTCGACGTCTTCGCCCCGGCCCTTATCGTCTCCCTCCAGGAGGAGAGCGGGCAGCGCTCCGCCGTGCTGACCGTGATCTGGATCCTGCTCATCGAGGGCGCGGGCAACCTGCCCTTCGGCTACGGCCTGGCCTGGTACGGGCTGCTGGCCGTCGCGTTTTTCGCCGGGCGCTGGCTCTTCGAGGCACGCTCCTACCTGTTCATGGTCCTGCTCGGCCTGTGGCTGGGGTTGCTCCATCCGGCCCTGATCTTCGGGCTGTCCTCCCTGGCCAACCTGTCCGTGCCCATGCGGCCCGTCCTGATCCAGGGCGCGATCCAGGCGGCCGCCTTCCCGATCGTCTGGTTCCTGGTGGACCGTTTCTTCCCCGCGAGGCTGCGACACGATGTCAGACCTCTATAACGAATCCGAACAGCAGGCCCCGCGCTCGGGCCTGATCCTGCTCCAGGCGCTCATCCTGGGGCTCTTCTGCCTGTTCGCCATCCGGTTGTGGTATCTCCAGATCCACCGCAGCGAGGCGTACCAGGCCCAGGCCCTGGAAAACCAGCTGCGCCAGGAGTCCATCCCCTCGCCGCGCGGGCTCATCCGCGACCGCAACGGCGACCTCCTGGCCGTGAACGAGCCCGCCTACGCGCTCGGGATCATCCGCGAGGACTGCCCGGACGTGGACCGGCTGGTCCACCAGATCGCGGTCTGGACCGGCAAGGACTACTTCGAGCTCAAGACCCTGTACAACAAGAACCGCAAGCGGGTGAAACCGTTCGAGCCGCTGATCATCGTCCCGGACCTGACCTTTGCCCAGCTGGCCCTGGTGGAGACCAACAAGCTGCGCTGGCCCGGCCTGGAGATCCAGTTCCGGCCGCGCAGGCTGTATCGCTACGGCACCCTGCTCGCCCACGTGCTCGGCTACGTGGCCGAGGCGGACGAGGAAGACCTGTCCAAGCGGCCCAATCTGGCGCTCGGCGACTACGTGGGCAAACAGGGCATCGAGCTCATGCTCGAGGACCGCATGCGCGGCAGCAAGGGGCTGACCCAGTACCAGGTGGACGTCAACGGCAGACGGCTCAAGGAGCGCATTCTCAAGCACCCACAGGCCGGGCACGAGATATCCCTGTCCATCGACCTCGGATTGCAGAAGCTGTGCATGGACTGGCTCGCCGAGGAGGCGGGCGGCGTGGCCGTCATGGACGCGGACACCGGCCAGCTCTGGGCCCTGGCCACAGCCCCGTCCTACGACTCCAACGACTTTTCCTCGGGCCTGTCCTCCAAGCAGTGGGCCAAGCTGCGCGACAACCCCCTGCATCCCATGCAGAACCGGGTCATCCAGTCGGTCTACCCGCCGGGCTCGCTCTTCAAACACGTGGTCGCCGGGGCCGGACTGCACTACGGCATGGTCGACCCCAGGGAGACGGTGTTCTGCCCCGGGTTCGTCAAGCTCGGCCGCCGCGTGTTCCGCTGCTGGCGGGCCGGGGGCCACGGCAAGGTGGACATGAACCGCGCCCTGGTGGAATCCTGCGACGTCTATTTCTACAAGCTCGGCAAAAAGCTGACCGTGGACCGCATGAGCGAATTCGCCAAGGCCGTGGGCTTCGGCGAGAGGACCGGCATCCGGCTGCCCCACGAGAAGGCGGGCAACATCCCCACCCGCGAGTGGAAGCTCAAGCGGTTCGGCGAGTCCTGGCAGGGCGGCGACAACCTGAACATGTCCATCGGTCAGGGGTTCACCCTGGTCACGCCGCTGCAGGTGGTCCGCTTCTTTGCGGGCATCGCCAACGGCGGCAAGCTGCTCAAGCCCCTGCTGCTCAAGGACGAGAAGACCGTGGTCCAGGCCGACATCCCACTGCGCCCCGACCAGATCGGGCTGCTCCGCCAGGCCCTGGTGGACACCGTGGACGACCCCCACGGCACCTGCCGCCGCATCCGCACCAAGGGCGTGGTGGTCGGCGGCAAGACCGGCACGGCCCAGGTGGTCCGGCTGACCGACGAGCTCAAGGCGCTCAAGGACGACCAGATACCCTACAGATTCCGCGACCACGCCTGGATGGCGGCCATCGCCGAAAAGGACGGCCGCCGCTTCGCCATCGCCTGCCTGGTGGAGCACGGCCTGCACGGCGGCTCCGGGGCCGGGCCCATTATCAAGGCGGTCATCGACTATCTCTTCCTGGACAAGGTCACGCCCAACCCCGAGGAGCGGAAGGCCAAGGCCCGGGCCGTGCGCGCCCTGTCCCTCAAGCACAAGGAGAAGCGCCATGCCAATTGATCGCAGGCTGCTCTTGTATATAAACTGGCCGCTCTTCGGCCTTGCCGTGATCCTCTTCCTCATCGGCGTGCTCAACCTCTACTCGGCCAGCGGCACCCGCCTGGAGGAGGGCATGAACATGGCCCCCTTCTACCACCGCCAGTTGCTCTGGGGGGGCATGGGGCTGTTCGGCATGCTCGTCTTCATGTTCTTCGACTACCGCCACCTCAAGACCCTGGCCTGGCCCCTGTTCTGGACCACGGTGGCCCTGCTGGTGGCCGTGTTCTTCGCGGGAAAGACCATCTACGGCGCGCGCCGCTGGCTCGACCTCGGGTTCATGAACTTCCAGCCCTCGGAGCTGGCCAAGATCGCCACCCTCATCGTCGGGGCCCGAATACTGTCCAGGGAGCGCGAACCGCTGAACTTCACCCGCCTGGCCTACGTGCTCGGCGTGGGCCTGGTCCTGGCCGGGCTGATCATCAAGCAGCCGGACCTGGGCTCGGGGTTGTCCATACTGATGATCCTGGGCGGCATGATCCTCTTTCGGGGCGTGACCGCCAAGGTCTTCAAGACCTGCCTGGTGGCCATCCCCTGCCTGCTGCCCCTGTCCTGGTTCTTTCTCCACGACTACCAGAAGCAGCGGATCATGACCTTCCTGGACCCGACCACCGACCCGCTGGGCGCGGGCTACCACATCATCCAGTCGGAAATCGCCATCGGCTCCGGCGGGTTCTGGGGCAAGGGTTTCCTGGAGGGGACCCAGTCCCAGCTGCGCTTCCTGCCCGAGCGCCACACCGACTTCGCGGTGGCCGTTTTCGGCGAGGAGTGGGGTTTTGTCGGGACCATGGTCCTTTTGACCTTATTCTGCGTATTCCTTTACCAAATGGTGGTCATCGCCCGGGACGCCCGGGGGCTGTTCGGATCCTACCTCGCGGCCGGCGTGTTCTTCTATTTTTTCTGGCAAATCCTGATTAATACAGGTATGGTCCTCGGGCTAATGCCAGTGGTCGGCATACCCCTTCCGTTCATCAGTTACGGGGGCAGCGCCACCCTGGTGAATTTTTGCCTAGTCGGGCTTGTGCTCAACGTGTCCATGCGCCGATTCCTGTTCAAACAGGCATAGGCGGCACGCAACTAGCCCCTTTTTTCACAACCAGGATTTCGCAGGAGCGGGTTTTCATGGCCAGAGATGAGATCAATGCGTTTTTGGGGGCGGGAACCAACTATCACGGCAAGTTGCATTTCCAGGGCGCGGTGCGCATCGACGGCAACTTCGAGGGAGAGGTGGTTTCCGAAGGAACGCTGGTCATCGGTCAGGACGCCGTGGTGGACGGCCAGGTCAAGGTCGGCCAGCTGGTGCTCTCCGGCAGGATCAAGGGCGAGGTGGAGGCAAAGAACAAGGTAGTCCTGCATAAGACCGCGAATCTGCAGGGCAACATCAGGACTCCGGTCCTGGTCGTCGAGGAAGGCGCGGTGCTCGAGGGCCAACTCGTCATGGGCAGCCTGGACACCGCCGCGAGCGCAAAGCCGCAAAAGAATTCCGATCCGTCATAGACCGATTTAAAAACCTCGAATTCGTATGGGTTCAAAGGCAAAAAGCCTTTGACACAACCCGCGAAATTGGGTAATTCGCAGTGACTTTGCGCCAAAATTCACAACCTCATCGGGGGCATATGGTATGGTAGTACCTGACAAAACAATTTTTATCCAAGGTCTGAACTTCATTGTCATGATCTTCTTGCTGAATCTCGTGCTGATCCGTCCGATCCGCGAAATCATCAAGAAGCGCAAGGGGTTGATGTCCGACCAACTGGAGAAGATCGAGGGCTTCAACTCCAGCGCCGCGAAAAAAGTGGCCGACTACGAGGCCCAGTTGACCCAGGCGCGCAAGGAAGCCGGAGAGATCCGCAACGCCGCCAAGGATGAAGGCGTGGCCCAGGAACAGGCCATGCTGGCCGAAGCCGGCAAGGAAGCCTCGAGCCTGATCAAGGCCAACCGCGCCGAGATCCAGTCCGAGGTCAAGGCTGCCATGGAGCAGCTGACCAAGGACGTGTACGACTACGCTGAGAAGGCGACAGGCAAGATCCTGGGCCAGGCTTAGACAAGAGGAGGGTTTCCACTTTGAAACGGACGTACCTGTTTTTTACGGTTCTGCTGACCGCCCTGGCGATCTCCGCGGTCGCCTTCGCCAGTGAGCACGGCCCCCATCTCGAGGGTTGGTTCCTGGCGGACTATCAGCTGGAGCGGTACATCTTCCGGCTGATCAACCTGGTGTTGTTCCTCGCGGTCATCTATTGGGCCGCCGGCTCCAAGATCAAGGACTTCTTCGTCGGACGCCGCGACGGCATCAAGCAGGATCTGGACGACCTGCAGTCCCGTCAGATGGACGCCGAGAAGAAGCTCAAGGAAGTCGAGACGAGCATCGCCAACATGGCGCAGGAAAAGCAGCAGATCCTGGACGACGCCAAGGCCCAGGGCGAAGCCATCAAGACCGCCATCATCGAGAAGGCGAAGCATGATGCCGCGGCCCTGACCGAACAGGCCAAGCGCACCGCTTCCAACGAGGCGCAGGCCGCCGTCGAGACCATCCGCGCCGAAATGGCCGAAATGGTCGTGGCCGCCGCCGAGAAGATCGTTGCCGAGAAGCTGAGCGCCGCGGACCACGACAAGCTCGTGGATGACTATTTAACAAAGGTGGTGCTCAATTGATCGGTAACGTAGTTTCCCGCCGTTACGCCAAGGCGCTCTTTGCCGTCGGCGCCGCCAAGGGCGAGGCCGAACAGGCGAAATACGGCGAACAGCTGGCCGCCATCAGGACTTCCCTCGAGGGAGCTCCCGAGGCCATGGCCTTCTTCAAGAACCCGGCCTTCAGCGCCGAGGAGAAGAAAGCGGTGGTGACCCAGCTGGTCGAGAAGATGTCGGTGGAACCGATGGTCAAGAACTTCTGCGACCTGCTGGCCGACCGCGGCCGGGTCGAGATGCTCCCCGCCATCGCCGCCGACTACAAGGCTATGATGGATGCCGTATCCGGCGTCGTCACCGGTGAACTCGTCACGGTGAGCGAACTCAACGAGGAAAGAAAATCTGCAATCCAGGCCCAGCTGGAGAAACAGGCCGGCAAGAAGCTGGAACTGTCCTTCTCCACCGACGAGTCCATTCTCGGCGGTATCGTCCTCAAGGTCGGTGACAAGGTCATGGATGCCAGCCTCAAGGCTCAGCTGCAGATTTTGAAAGAAAATATTAAAAGGGGTGAGTAGGGCAATGCAGATCAAAGCAGAAGAAATCAGCAAAATCATTCAGGACCAGATTCAGAATTACGAATCTCGTGTTGAAATGAGCGAGACCGGTACCGTCCTCTACGTGGGTGACGGCATCGCTCGCGTGCACGGCGTTGAGAACGTCATGGCCATGGAGCTGCTGGAATTTCCCGGCGGCCTGATGGGCATGGTCCTCAACCTGGAAGAGGACAACGTGGGTGTCGCCCTGCTGGGCTCGGACACCGGCGTTAAGGAAGGCGATCCGGTCAAGCGTACCGGCCAGATCTACTCGGTCCCGGTCGGCGACGGCGTCATGGGCCGCGTGGTCAACCCCCTGGGCCAGCCCATCGACGGCCTGGGACCCATCGAGTCCACCGAGACCCGTCCGGTCGAAATGAAGGCCCCCGGCATCATCGCCCGTAAGTCCGTTCACGAGCCCTGCTACACCGGTCTCAAGGCCATCGACGCCATGACCCCGGTCGGCCGCGGCCAGCGCGAACTGGTCATCGGCGACCGTCAGACCGGCAAGACCGCCGTCTGTGTCGACGCCATCCTGGCCCAGAAGACCACCGACGTGCACTGCTTCTACGTGGCCATCGGCCAGAAGAAGGCCTCCGTCGCCCTGGTCGCCGACGTGCTCCGCCAGCACGGCGCCATGGAATACACCACCATCGTTTCGGCCACCGCTTCCGAGCCCGCGCCCCTGCAGTTCATCGCCGCCTACACCGGCGCGACCATGGCCGAGTTCTACCGTGACAACGGCAAGCACGCCCTGATCTGCTACGACGACCTTTCCAAGCAGGCCACCGCCTACCGCGAAATGTCCCTGCTGCTTCGCCGCCCCCCGGGACGTGAAGCCTACCCGGGCGACGTCTTCTACCTGCACTCCCGCCTGCTGGAGCGCGCCTGCAAGGTCAACGACGGCCTCGGCGCCGGTTCCCTGACCGCCCTGCCGGTCATCGAAACCCAGGCCGGTGACGTGTCGGCGTTCATCCCGACCAACGTTATCTCCATCACCGACGGCCAGATCTACCTGGAGCCCAACCTGTTCCTGTCCGGCGTCCGCCCGGCCATCAACGTCGGTCTCTCGGTCTCCCGAGTCGGCGGTTCCGCCCAGATCAAGGCCATGAAGCAGGTCGCCGGTACCCTGCGCCTCGACCTCGCCCAGTACCGCGAGCTGGCGGCGTTCGCCTCCTTCGGCTCCGACCTGGACAAGGCCACCCAGGCCAAGCTCAACCGCGGCGCCCGCATGGTCGAGCTGCTCAAGCAGCCCCAGTACCAGCCCCTGACCGTTCAGGAGCAGGTCGCCGTGCTGTACGCCGGTACCCGCGGCTTCGTTGACGACGTGCCGGTCGATGCCGTCATCAAGTTCGAGGCCGAATTCCTCGAGTTCATGCGCAACGCCAAGTCCGCCGTTCTCGACGCCATCGCCGAGAAGGAGAAGATCGACGACGCCGTCGAAGCCGACCTCAAGGCCGCTATTGAAGAGTTCAAGAAAGGCTTCAGCGCTTAACCTAAGGGGTAGTTGAATGGCTTCGTTAAGAGACGTCCAGAATCAGATCACTGGCGTCAAGAAAACCAAGCAGATCACCAAGGCCATGAACATGGTGGCCTCGGCAAAACTGCGCAACGCACAGGAGCGTATCGAACGCTTCCGTCCGTATGCGAACAAGTTTTACGAGATGCTCGGCGACTTGGCGGCCGGTGCCGACGAATCGGTACATCCGCTGCTGGAGGTCCGTGAGGAAGTGAAGACCGTGGGTATCATGGTTGTCACCTCCGACCGCGGCCTGTGCGGCGCGTTCAATATCAATATCATCAACACGGCCAAGCGACTGGCCCAGGCCAAAGCGGCCGAGGGCAAGACGGTCAAGGTCTGGTGCATCGGCAAAAAGGCGCGCGACGCCTTCCGCAAGCTCGATTTCGAGATCGTGCGCGCCGAGGCCGACGCCATGACCAGCTTCGACTTCACCCTGGCTGCCAGCGTCGGCAACGAGCTGATCGCCGGGTACGTCGAGGGCGACCTCGACGAGGTCCACGTGTGCTTCGGCGAATTCCAGAGCATGGCCAAGCAGCCGCCCGTCGATCTGACGGTCCTGCCCATGGCGGCCCAGGAAGAGGCCGCGGGCGAAGGCGAGTCCGGATCCTCCGGAGACTACTTGTACGAACCGTCCGTAGAGGGACTGCTGGCCGAGCTTCTGCCTCGGTTCATCAAGGTCCAGGTCTACCGCGGCCTGCTGGATACCTCGGCATCCGAGCACGCGGCCCGCATGGCGGCCATGGATAACGCCACCAAGGCGTGCGACGAACTGACGGGCAGCCTGACCTTGCTCTACAACAAGACAAGACAGGCCGCCATCACTGGCGATCTTATGGACATTGTCGGCGGCGTGGAAGCGCTGAAAGGATAAAAGGGGGCTATGAAAAATGGCTAATACTGGTAAAATCGTTCAGGTAATCGGCGCCGTTGTCGACGTCGAATTTGCCGAAGGGAATCTTCCCAACATTCTGTCTGCGTTGGATATTAAAAACCCCAACAACATAGACGCACCCAACCTGGTCTGCGAAGTCGCTCAGCATCTGGGCAACAACGTGGTTCGGACCATCGCCATGGACGCCACCGAAGGTCTCGTCCGCGGCATGGAAGCGGTGGACACCGAATCTCCCATCACCGTTCCCGTCGGCTCCGGTTCTCTGGGCCGCATCATGAACGTCGTCGGCGAACCCGCTGACGAAATGGGCCCGGTTCCCTGCGAAAAGCGTCTCCCCATTCACCGTGAAGCCCCTGCCTTCACCGAGCAGTCCACCAAGGTCGAACTGCTCGAGACCGGCATCAAGGTCGTTGACCTGCTCATCCCGTTCCCCAAGGGCGGCAAGATGGGCCTGTTCGGCGGCGCCGGCGTCGGCAAGACCGTTATTCTCATGGAGATGATCAACAACATCGCCAAGCAGCACGGCGGTATCTCCGTGTTCGCCGGCGTTGGCGAGCGTACCCGTGAGGGCAACGACCTCTACCACGAGATGAAGGAAGCCGGCGTTCTGGAGAAAGCCGCCCTGGTCTACGGTCAGATGAACGAGCCTCCGGGAGCCCGCGCCCGCGTCGCCCTGACCGCCCTGACCTGTGCGGAATACTTCCGTGACGAGGAAGGCCAGGACGTGCTGCTCTTCGTTGACAACATCTTCCGCTTCACCCAGGCAGGCGCGGAGGTCTCCGCACTGCTCGGCCGCATGCCTTCCGCGGTTGGTTACCAGCCCACCCTGGGCACCGACCTTGGTAAGTTGCAGGAACGCATCACCTCGACCAACAAGGGCTCCATCACCTCGGTCCAGGCCGTTTACGTGCCCGCCGATGACTTGACCGACCCCGCGCCGGCCACCACCTTCGCGCACCTTGACGGTACCCTGGTTCTGTCCCGTCAGATCGCCGAACTGGGCATCTACCCCGCAGTCGACCCGCTGGACTCCACCTCCCGCATCCTCTCCCCGGACGTCCTGGGCCAGGAGCACTACAACACCGCGCGTGAAGTCCAGTCCGTGCTCCAGAAGTACAAGGATCTGCAGGACATCATCGCCATTCTCGGTATGGACGAACTGTCCGACGAGGACAAGCTGACCGTCGCCCGCGCCCGTCGCGTGCAGCGCTTCCTGTCCCAGCCGTTCCACGTCGCCGAGGTCTTCACCGGTGTCGCCGGCGTGTACGTCAAGACCGAGGACACCGTTAAGGCGTTCCGGGACATCCTGGACGGCAAGTACGACGACCTGCCCGAGCAGGCCTTCTACATGTGCGGCCCGATCGAGGAAGCCATCGAAAAAGCCAAGCAGTAAGCGAGGTAACTCATGGCCACTATGAAGCTTGAAATTGTCACTCCCGACCGGAAGGTTCTTTCCGAGGACGTGGATTACGTGGGCGCGCCCGGCATCATGGGCGAATTCGGCGTACTGCCGAACCACGTGCCCTTCCTGTCCGCTCTCGGGATCGGCAATCTTCACTACAAACAAGACGGCAAGGCGTACTACGTCTTCGTCTCCGGTGGCTTCGCCGAAGTCAGCAACAACCAGGTCACCATCCTGGCCGAGGTTGCCGAAAAGGCTACGGAGATCGATGTGGAACGCGCCATGAAGGCCAAGGAACGCGCCGAACAGCGCGCCCAGGCCGCCAAGGAAAAGATCGAGGCAGCCCGCAACCAGGCAGCCCTGAAACGCGCCATCACGCGCATGAGCTGCAAGTCCAACGGACAGGGCGCAGGCACCTGCTGATACCGATCTATTCCCCCACCCGATAACAAAAGGGCGGCTCCGCAAGGAACCGCCCTTTTTCATGCGTTGGGCGCCTCCGGCGGCCGAGGGAAGGGGAGAGGGAAACCCTTTGAAAAGGGCTTTCCCTCTCCCCTTCCCCCGGACCCCCATCCCCTCTCCCTTCCTAAACTTCTTGGGTGCCTTCGGCAGATACGGTTAGCAACGTTGCGCTGGCTCGTTGTATCCCCTAAAAAAAACGCGATTTCGGGCGCCCAAAAAGGCGTGCTCCCTTTCACGAAGAAGCACGCCGTCCCACCTTTTTTTGCATCCGAAATCGCCACCCAGCCCGGCGAAAGGCGTCCCCGCCCCCGAGCGCAGCTCGGCAACGGCATTCTTAAGGCCCTCGGCCTTAAGCGGGTGCAGGGCAGCGCCCTGCCCGCCGGAGGCACCCGCCCGGCGAGGGCCCGCCGGAGGCATCCCCGTCCCGGTCAGTCGGCTTCGATCAGGCCAGGCCGAGCTTGACCTTGAGCGCGTTCCAGACCCGGTCCGGGGTGAGGTCGCGCATGCACTTGAAGTGGTCTTTCGGGCATTTCCTCGGGCCGTGCAGGCCGCAGGGGCGGCAGTCCAGGCCGTTGTTTTCCAGGACCGTGGAGTTGTTCCCGCGCGGGAAGAAACCGAGCCGTTCCACAGTCGGGCCGAACAGGGCGACCAGGGGAACGTCCTGGGTCCAGGCCAGGTGCATGGGACCCGAATCATTGGTCAGGTAGGCGTCGAGCCTGCCCAGGTAGGCGGCCAGTTCCGGGAGCGACAGCTGCCCGGCCAAGTTGGTCACCCTATGCGGGTCGGTCCGGGCCAGGTCGATAACCTGCGCGGCCACCTGCTCCTCGCCCGGCCCGGCAAAGACGAGCACGTGCGCGCCCTCGTTCACGGCGCGGCTGACGATCTCACCGAAATATTCCACGGGCCAGCACTTGGTCGGCCAGGTGGAGCCGGGATGAACGCCGAGCACGGGCCGGTCGAACCCGAAGGTCTCCCAGAAATGGTCGGCCGCGCCCACCGCCTTTTCAGGCAGGACCAGCCGCGCCTGCGGGGCCGGGCCGGTGATGCCCAGCGGCCGGACCAATTCCATGAGCCGCTCGATCTCGGCCAGCTCCTCGAAACGCCGGTCCACGGTCTCGGTGTAGGCCAGCCGGTTGTACCACGGCCGGTTGTAGCCGATGCGCCGTCTGACGCCCGTGGCCCCGGCCACCAGGGCCGAGCGCAGGCTGGTATGGGTGGATATCCACAGGTCGAACCCTTGGCGGCCGATGTCCCAGCCCAGCCGCACCGCCGCATTCAAGGACTTCTGCGTGCCGCGCTTGGCAAAAGGATGCACCTGCGCGATCTCGGGCTGGCCCTCGAACACGGACTGCACCCCGGCGCGCACGAAAAAGTGGATCTCCGCGTCCGGATAACGGTCCTTCAGCGCCCTGAGCAGAGGCAGGGTCAGGACCGCGTCGCCCAGGAACGCGGTCTGCCAGACGCCGATTTTTTTGTATTCGCGCATGGGGTGTAGATGTATCCTGTCGGACAGGTTCAGGCAACATCTTGATCTGCGGACGGCCAACGGCTACTGTCTACCGCAAGGAGCCCAACCATGAAATACATCATGTTCGAAGACTTTTCCGGCGCCGCCGTGCCCATCATCTTCCCCAGCCGCATCAACTTCGACGAGATGCGCGAACAGATGCCATACACCACCGCCCTGTCCGCCGGATATATCACCCTGACCTCAGAGGGCGTGCGCTGCCACGGCCAGTCCAAATCCCTGCAACTCGAAGCCGGGCCCGAAGACGCCGCCATCATCCAAACCAAATTCGAAGACGCCGAGAGTTAGCTGAAAGGCGGCCTCCGGCGGCCGGGGGAAGGGGAGGAAAAACCCTTTGAAAAGGGTTCTTTCCTCCCCTTCCCCCGGACCCCCATCCCCTCCTTTTCCTAAACTTTCTGGTGCCGCTTCGCGGGGGCGTGCAGGCTTTTGTCGTGCTTTTTTTACCGAGACTAGGACGTCATGGAGAAAAGATCGGGGCCGACATGCTGGTGCGTGTCGGCCCCGATCTTTTGGACAGGATTAGGGGTGGGTGTTGATCAGGCCTGGTATCCCCGGGCCAGGCGTGCGCCGAGTTTCCTGGCCGCCCGGCAGTCCTTGGGGAACTGCTCCGCGTGATGGCGGGCCTTGTCCTGCTTGTCGAAGCCGGTTTCATACTTGTCGAAATCCTTGTACTGGCTCGTGTTCGTGGACAACAGAAGCTCGCAGCTTCCGAAATGGCGGGCGAGGAAGGCCCGGGTCCGTTCAAAGGTGACCGGGTAGCCCAGGGTCTCGAGCATGCTTTCCGGCACATTCATGGTGTAGATCAGACCAGTCGCGATCTTTCTCGGGAAATGCGACTTGGTATAGTCCGCGTAGTTGAGATACGGGAACTGCACACGCTCCAAGAAGGCCCGCGCACAGGCCGATTCCGTGCCGTAATACACCGGGCTGCCCACGAGCAGCGCGTCCGCCTCACGAACCCGATCCAACACCGGCTTGAGCTCGTCCTTGAGCGCACACACGCCGATCTCCTTGCGGCCCAGCCGCTTGCAGGCGAAACAGCTCGAACACCCCTTGAAATCGAGGTCGTAGAGATGGATCAGCTCCACCTCGGCTCCGGCCTCGCGCGCGCCCTCCAGTGCATGCTCGATCATGGTCGCGGTATTCCACTTCTTCCGCGGACTGCCGTTGAAGGCCATCAGTTTCATACAAACTCCTTGTTCCGCGCGGTCCGGCCGCACGGGTTTGATCATTCTAGACTTCACGAATTATCGAAGGCACCGGCTAAAAAAAAGGCGTTCTCAACCCAACAAACCCGACACCGCGCCGAGGCGTATAGCCGGGATGCAAAGGTGCGAACCTTTGCCCGCCGGAGGCGAAGTCACCCGACCATCGCCGCGAAGCGGCCTTCAATTCCCGATTTCAACAAGGGCTGCCAACTCTACCCATTCAACACATGGCGCAGCTTGTCGGCGGCTTCCTGGTCCACCCAGAAAAGCACGGTCTTGGCTTCGCGTTTCATGTGGATGAGTCCGGCCTCGCGCAGTTCCTTGAAGTGATGCGACACCGTGGACGGGGCCAGGCCGAACCGTTCGGCGAACCCGCACTGGCAGTTGCGGAACTCCTCGGGCGACTTGGCCACGGACTTGCAGACGCAGGACGCCAGCTCGCGGTAGATGCGCAGCCGGTGCGGATTGGACAGCGCCTTGAACATGCGCGCCATCTGCTCCAGTTCATCCTCGGGGGCGGCGGGCGGTGTTTCGGCCTTTGACTTCGACATGTTCCGAAGCCTACAGCGACCGTGCCGCGACGTCAACCCGAAGCGGCGGACTCAGCGAAACCAGGCGGGCACGTAGCGATTGCCCCGGCTGACTTCGTTCTCCAGCCGCCGGTAGTCGGGCTCGAACCCGGCCACGCAGGCCCAGTAGGCCGGGGAATGGTTCATGTGGCGGGTGTGGCAGAGCTCGTGCAGAAGCAGGTGGTCCACCAGGTCGGGCGGCAGAAACAGGAGCTTGGCGTTCAGCGAGACGGTCCCGCGCGACGAGCAACTGCCCCAGCGGGTCTTCTGCCGCCGCACGCGCAGGGCCGAGTATGGCAGGCCGGTCCGGCGGCTGGTCCGGTCGAGCCACGGCAGGAGCACCTCGCGCGCCTTTCTCACGGTCAGGGCGCGCAGCTTTTCCAGGATCGGTTCACGGTCGGCCAGGGGGCCGGACACCTGCCACCGGGCGGCGTTCTCCGTCAGCCGGACCGCGCCCGGCCGGTCCAGGTAGTCCACCCGCACGGTCCGCTCCCAGGCGCGGTATTCGATGACCTCGGGCAGTTCGGGCAGAGCGCCCGAAAGGTCGGTCCCGGCGGCGAGCATGCGGTCGCGGGTGCGCTCGATCCAGGTCCGCTTCTCCTCCAGGATGGACGGCACCAGCGAAGGGTCGAACCGTTTGGGCACGACCACCTCGAGGCCCCGGCCCGGGATCAGTTTGACCAGCACCCGCTTGGCGCGCGGGTTGGCCTTGACGGCCAGGGGCAGCCCGGCGAATTGCAGCCCTCCGCTCACCCGGCCAGGTCCTCCTCGGTGCGCACGGTGATGCCGTGCTCCTTGAGCAGCCGGGCGAACAACCCGTCGCCCGCCACGCACGTGGAGGTGAAGGTTCCGTCGTAGACCTCGCCCGAACCGCAGGACGGGGAGCGGGTCTTGAGCACGGCCTGGCGGCAGCCCATGAGCCTGGCCAGCCTGAGCCCCTCCTCGGCCCCGCGACGGAACTCGACGGTGCGGTCCGCGCCTTCGGCGTCGACCACCTTGTCGCCCAGGATTTCGCACGGGGGACGGGGCGTGGGCAGACCGCCGTAGACCTCGGGACAGAACGGCACGGCGAGTCCTTTGCGGACCAGGTCCACCACGGGCTCACAGGGATAGGCATCGCCGCTGTAGCGGCAGAATATGCCCGCCAGGCAGGCGGACACGAGAATGGGGGTATCGGGCATGGGCCGATTCTACACTTGATCTTTGCCGGGTCCAAGTCCTATTGTCTTGCTCCCCCAACCAAGGAATCATTCTCATGACAGACGCGGACAAGAAACGGCGAATGTACATCTTCCTGCTGGTGCTGGTCGTCAGCACCGGCGCAGCCTTCCAGGGGTGGCGCACCCTGCTCAACAACTTTGCCGTGGAGGTGGCCGGGCTGGACGGCCTGGGCATGGGCGTGGTCCAGTCCGTGCGCGAGGTGCCCGGCTTCCTGGCCCTGCTGGCCATCTACATGATCCTGATCATCTCCGAGCACCGCCTGGCCGCCCTGTCCGTGGTCGTGCTCGGCCTGGGCGTGGGACTGACCGGGGCCCTGCCCTCCCTGGGCGGGCTGGTCTTCACCACTCTGCTCATGAGCTTCGGTTTCCACTACTACGAGACCATGAACCAGTCGCTGACCCTGCAGTATTTCGACCGCACCGAGGCCCCGGTGGTCATGGCCCGGCTGCGGTCCATCACCGCCCTGACCAACATCAGTGTGGGCGCGATCATCTACTTCCTGGCCAAGGTCCTGGGCTACACCGAGATGTTCGCCCTGCTCGGCGGGGTGGCCGTGGCCGCCGGGCTATGGGGGCTGACCCGCGACCCGTCGCGGGCCGACCTGCCGCCCCAGGTCAAGAAGATGACCTTCCGCTCCCGCTACTGGCTCTACTACGCCCTGACCTTCTTAAGCGGCGCGCGGCGGCAGATATTCACGGTCTTCGCAGTGTTCCTGCTGGTCACCAAGTTCGGCTACACCATCGAGCAGGTGACCATCCTGTTCGTCTGCAACAACGTCATCAACTACTTCGCCAACCCGATCATCGGACGGTCCATCAACCGGTTCGGCGAGCGCTCGGTCCTGACCGTGGA
Organism: Pseudodesulfovibrio sp. lm2024; assembly: GCF_051175575.1. Taxonomy (NCBI): domain Bacteria; kingdom Pseudomonadati; phylum Thermodesulfobacteriota; class Desulfovibrionia; order Desulfovibrionales; family Desulfovibrionaceae; genus Pseudodesulfovibrio; species Pseudodesulfovibrio sp. lm2024. Next base: position 316,516 of record NZ_CP195092.1, on the reverse strand, counting down.
ATACACCGCCCTGGCCGTCATCTTCCTGGGCTACGCCCTGACCGAGAGCCCACTGCTGGCGGCGTCCCTCTACATCCTGGACAACATCGTCTTCAACTTCGCCATCGCCATCAAGACCTTCTACCAGAAGATAGCGGACCCGCAGGACATCGCCTCGGGCATGGCCGTGGGCTTCACCATCAACCACATCGCGGCCGTGGTCGTGCCGGTCACCGGCGGCCTCATCTGGATGGCCGACTACAAGCTGGTCTTCCTGGTGGCCGTGGGCCTCTCCCTGGCCTCCCTGGCCCTGGCCCAGCTGGTCACCAGGCAGGTCCGCGCCAGCGAACAGGGCTGATCCCGGAACCGGACCGGCGCAGGGGCCGGAATTCGTCGGAAGAAAAGGGAATCTTATAATTCTCCACGCCCGCGTCTTCGTGTACGGTGTATTGGAAACATACTTTTCCGCACCGGAACAAGGAACGCCACCCGATGAAGAAGATACGCTTGCTCTTCGTGGACGACGAGACCAACGTTCTCGCCGCGCTGCGCCGAATGCTGCGGAACAAGAGGGACCACTGGGACATGGTCCTGGTCAACTCCAGCCAGGCCGCCCTGGAGGTCCTGGAAAAGGCCCGATTCGACGTCATCGTCTCCGACATCAAGATGCCGGGCATGGACGGGGCCGAACTGCTCACCCGCGTCAAGGACGCCTACCCCGGAACCATCCGCATCGCCCTGTCCGGGCAGGTGGACCTGAACGAGGTCATCCGCTCCATCCGCTCCGTGCACCAGTACATCTCCAAACCGTGCACGGCGGAGGCCCTGGTCGCCCGCATCGAGGGGGCCCTGCAGTCCAAGGAGGTCCTGACCGACCCGGAGATGCTCAAGCTGGTCACCGAGATCGACGCCCTGCCGGTCATCCCCAAGGTGTTCCAGGATATCCGCGACGAGTTGGCCAAGCCCGAGCCGTCCATCGACCGCATCGCGGACTCCATCACCCAGGACGTGGGGCTCATGGCCAAGATCCTCAAGCTGGTCAACTCGCCCTTCTTCGGCCTGCCCACGCACATCGACTCCATGCACAAGGCCATCACCATGCTCGGGCTGGAGACCATCAAGGCGCTGATCCTGTCCACGCACCTGTTCACCTCCTACGACCAGCACGCCCTGTCCGGGCTCAAGCTGAACATGCTCTGGGAGCATTGCTTCCGGGTGGCCAGCATCGCCCGGCTCATCGCCGAGTGCGACAAGGCGGACAAGAGCGTCATCGTTCACTGCCGCATGGCCGGGCTGCTGCACGACGTGGGCAAGCTCATCCTGATCAACTACTTCCCCGAGCGGTACGGCCAGGTCCTCAAGTCGGTCCGCGAAAAGGGCGGCCCGGTCTTCCGCATGGAACGCGAAGTCTTCGGCACCTCCCACGCCGAGATGGGGGCCTATCTCATGGGACTGTGGGGCATGTCCCACGAGGTGGTCCACGCCATCGGCTACCACCACGACCACCGGCCCTCCAACGACTACATCCCCAACGTGGTCACCGCGGCCAACTCCATCGACCACCACTGCGTGATCTTCCACAAGGACTACTCCCGGATCCGCATCCGGGAGGACATCTCGCCGGGGCTGTTCGAGGAGAGACGGCTGCACACCTGGCTGGACTATATCGCCGATCACTGGCGGGACATCGACGATTTCAACTGCGCCGACGACAACCTTCTCAACAACATCCTGGACAGGGGGTAGCCATGAAACCGCGCATCCTGCTCGTCGATGACGAACCGAACGTCCTCTCCGCCCTGCGCCGCCAATTGCGCGAACTGTACGAGGTCGACGTGCAGTCCTCCCCGGCCGAGGCGGTGAAGCAGCTGGACCGGGCCAGGCCGTACGCGGCGGCCGTGTCGGATTACCGCATGCCGGGCATGAACGGCATCGAGTTCCTCAACGAGCTGAAGAATCTGAGCCCGGACACCACCCGGCTCATGCTGACCGGCTACGCGGACCTGGACAGCGCTATCCGCGCGGTCAACGACGGCAACGTCTTCCGCTTCCTGACCAAGCCGTGCGAGCGCGACAACCTGCTCAGGAACGTGGCCGACGCGGTCCGCCAGTACGAACTGGTCACGGCCAGGCGGGTCCTGCTGGAAAAGACCCTCAAGGGCAGCGTGGACCTGCTCAGCGAGATCACCGCCATGGTCAACCCCCACGCGGGCGAGCGCATCAACCGCGTGCGCCGCTACGTGCGCTATTTCGCCGAGAAGAAGGAGCTCAAGGACCTGTGGCGCTACGACATCGCGGCCATGCTCTGCCAGCTCGGCACGCTCATCCTGCCGCCGGGCACCCTGGAGACCCTGGAGGGGGGCGGGGAGCTGACCCCCGAGCAGGTGCAGATGTGGGAGATGCACCCGGTCATCGCCCAGAGCCTGGTGGCCAAGCTGCCCCGGCTGCAGTCCATCGCGGACATGATCGCCTACCAGCTCAAGGGATTCGACGGCACCGGCACCCCGCGCGACAACATCAAGGAGGAGGACATCCCGCTGGGCGGGCGCATCCTCAAGGTCGCCCTGGACTACGACATGGCCCGGCAGCGCGAGGAGAATCCGCAAAAGGCCTTTTTGAGCATGGAGAAGAGCATCGAGGAGTACGACCCCGAGCTGATGTACTACCTCGAAGGCATGCTCGGGGTGGAGGCGCGATACGCCATCCGCACCGTGACCCTGCAGGAGCTCATCCCGGGCATGGTCCTCCACGAGGACGTGGTCTCCAGGCAGGGAGCCCTGCTGGTGCGCAAGAGCCTGGAGCTGACCAAGGACAAGATAGACCGCATGCACCTGTTCGCGGAAAAGGTCGGCATCCCCGAGACCTTCACCGTGCTCGTGCCGGAGAAGGTGGACTGATGGCCTGGCGCGAAGCATACAAAACCGTCCCGGTGCTCATGGTGGACGACGAGCAGAAGGTCCTCGACGCCCACCGCAGGACCCTGCGCGCGAATTTCGATCTGCACACCGCCCGGGGCGGAATCGAGGCCCTGGATCTCATCCAGGCCCGTGGCCCGTTCACCGTGGTGGTCGCGGACTTCAAGATGCCGGACCTGGACGGCATCTCCCTGCTGGCCAAGGTCGCCGAACGCTACCCGGACACCGTGCGCATGATCCTGACCGGCCACGCGGACATGGACACCGCCATCCGGGCCGTGAACACGGGGGCCATATTCCGTTTCCTGACCAAGCCGTCGGCCCCGGAAGAACTGATCATGGCCATATCCGCGGGCATCGAACAGGCCGAGATGATCCGCGACGCCCGGGAGCTGGAAATCATGCGCCGCCTCAAGGACGGCTTCGAGCAGACCCTGCACGCCTTTACCCGGCTGGTGGAGTTCCGCGACCCGTACACCTCGGGCCACATGGACCGGACCGCCGACATCGCGGTCATGATCGCACAGCGCATGGGCATGGCCGAGGACGACATCGCGGGCCTGCGCCTGGGCGCCATGGTCCACGACATCGGCAAGGTGGCCGTGCCGTCCCACATTCTGAACAAGTTGGGCGAACTGTCCGACGCCGAATTTTCGATCATCAAGGCCCACGCCGAGGTGGGGGCCGAGATATTCAAGGGGCTGGGCGTGGAATGGCCCATCGCCCGGATGATCCGGGAGCACCACGAGCGGCTGGACGGATCCGGCTACCCGGACGGTCTTTTCGGGGACCAGATACTGCTCCAGTCCAGGATATTGTGCGTGGCCGACATCATCGACGCCATCATCACCCACCGGCCCTATCGCCACGGCCTGGGCAAGAGCGAGGCCATGGGCTACCTGCTCGAAGGACGGGAGCGGCTGTTCGACCCCCGGGTGGTGGACATCGCCCTGGAACTCATGGAGGAAGGGCTCATCCGCGAACCCGGCGACTAATCCGCCGGAGGCTCCTCAAAGGGCAGGCGGACCGTAAAGGTCGTGCCCTCGCCCTCCACGGTATCGATCTCGATGCGGCCGCCGTGCATGCCGACCACGACGTTGTGGGAGATGGCCAGCCCCTGCCCCGTGCCCTTGCCCACCTCCTTGGTGGTGAAGAAGGGGTCGAACGCCTTGGCCGCCACTTCCTTTGACATGCCCGTGCCCGTGTCGTTGACCTCGAGCACCGCGAACTCCCCTTCGCTCCGGGTGCGGATGGTGATGGTCCCCTGCCCTTCGCTGCCCTTGATCCTGGATTCGATGGCGTGGGCCGCGTTGACGATCAGGTTCAGGACCACCTGGCCCACCTCGCCCTTGAGGCAGAAGACCGGGGCCAGGGTTTCGTCCGGGGTGAAGTCCATGGACGCCACGTACTTCCACTCGTTGGTGGACACGGTGATGGCGTTCTGGACGATCTCGTTGAGGTCGTGGAACGCCTTGGCCAGTTCGCCGGGATGGGCCAGCTGCTTGATGGAACGGACGATCTCGGCGATGCGCTTGAGCCCGGCCTCGGACTCTTCCAGGGCGGCGGGCACGTCCTCGGCCAGATAGGTCATCTCCTCCTCGTCCAGGGCCGCCTCGGCCCGCTCGCGGAACCCCTCGTCCGGGAAGAGGTCGGGGTGCTCCCTGACGAACAGGACCAGCTCGCGGCAGCGTTCGACGGCCTTGGAATAGGTACCGCAGGAGTCGTGCAGGAACTGCAGGTTCGAGGTCACGTACTGAGTCGGGGTGTTGATCTCGTGGGCGATGCCCGCGGCCAGCTCGCCGATGGACTCGAGCTTCTGGGACTGCCGCAGTTGCGACTCCACCACCAGCTGCTGGGAAATGTCGCGGCCCAGGCCGACAAAGCCGATCAGCTCGCCCGCGTGGTTGCGGATGGGCCCGATGCTCGACTCCAGGGTGTACCGTTCGCCGTCCTTGCGCCGGTTGACGATCCGCCCCTTCCAGACCTTGCCGCTGGTGATGGTATCCCACATGTTGGCGAAAAACTCGTCCTTATGCTCCCCGCTGGCCAGGAGGCTGGTGGCCCTGCCCACGGACTCGGCCCGGGAGTAGCCGGAGACCGCCTCGAAGGCGGGGTTCACGTAGGTCATGACCCCGTTGAGGTCGGTCATGACGATCATCTCGGCCGCCTGATCGATGGCCGCGGTCAACCGGCTCATGGCCAGCTGGGCCTCCTTGATCTCGGTGATGTCGGTGAAGGTGTGGATGTTTCCGGCGACCTCGCCCCGGGTGTTGCCCATCTCGACCACCTGCCACAGGGCCCAGGCGAACTCGTCGTTGCCGGACATAAGCCGCAGCTCGACCTTGTCCGTGGCCGGGCCGACCCGCTCCAGCCAGTGCTTCCAGACCAGCTTGCGGTCCTCGCGGTGCACGCTGTTCAGCCATCCCTGCCCCGCCAGCTGGACCGCCGTGGCCCGGGTCATCTGATGCATCTTTTCGTTGGCGTAGAGCAGGTTCCCGGCGATGTCGGTGATGATAATGGCCACCGGAGAGGCCTTGGCCAACCCCCGGAAGCGTTCCTCGGACTCCTTCTGGGCCGTGCTCGCCTTGTGGATGCGCGTGGCGTCGTTGCCGATGCACAACAGCTCGACGGGCCGCCCCTGGTCCATAATCAGCTTGACCGTCCAGGACACGTAGCCCACCCGGCCGTCGGCCATGCGCACGGGGATCTCGTTCTGGCGGTTCTCGCCGCCGATAACCTCGACCACCTGCTCCAATCCATGGCCCTCGGACTCCACGTCGAAGAAGGACATGAGCGTGCCCCCGAGCAGTTCCCCGTCCCTGCCGGCCAGAAAGGTGCGGGCAAAGGAGTTGGCAAACGTGATTTCGCCCGCCTCGTTGATGCGCAGGATCAGGTTGTTGGCCCCCTCGACCAGGTCGCGGTAGCTCTTCTCGCTCAGTTGCAGGTCGTGGATCAGCGGCTCACTGACCTTGAGGAACAGGAAGGCGCAGACCAGGGTCAGGCCCAGGCCCACTCCGAAGACCTTCACGTTGGCCCGGATGTACGGTGCGCGGATTTCCTTCAGGTCGACCCTGGCCACCAGGCCGAGCCTGCCTTTGCCGAGGTCTATGGGCGCGTAGGCGGCGATGACGTCCACCTCCTGGTGATCGGGGCCGACCATGGTCCCGGACTTCCCGAACAGGGCCCGTCTCATGGGCTCTTCGCCTACCCCGTCCAGGGGGGACCGGGCATCGGGCGCGGAGAGCGACACGGGCATGCCGTTCTTCAGGAGATGGAGGATGCTCGGGCCGTCGATCCGGGCCACGATGAATTCGCAGGTCAGGCTCTGGAGTTTGAAATTCCGCTGGGCCCGGCCTATGTGGTAGAGGATCGCATCCCGGGTGGCCGTGGGCACGGCCGGGGCCTGCTCGGCCCGGGGTATCCGGGCCATCTCCTCGGCCAGTCTGGCCTGGCTCTGGACCAGCTCCTGGAGCCGGCCCCGCTCCTCCTCGATGGCCGTCCTGAACATCAACTGCGTGCCGTACATGGACACCGCGGCCACCAGCGCCACCATGATGAGCAGCAATGTGAGAATTCTCCGATTCCGTCCCTTCATGGGGTCCCTCCGAACCTTGCTGGTTACATGAATCGTGGCGGATTTTCCATACGCGCTCTTTTATAATTTGGATTTCCGGTATTATTTGTGTACAAGGCGTGCCGGAAAGTCGGTGGGCGGTTGACTTTAGACACAAAAATGAAGCATTTTATAGTATGATAAATCCTCTGGGGCACCGCCCCCTTAACCGGAGATGCGAATGAACACGATTAGGCCGGACATGGCCAAGGTCTTTTTACAAACGGGCGACTGTTTCATCGGCGTACAGCCCACACTGGTCACGACCATCCTCGGTTCCTGCCTGGCCGTAACCATCCACGCCCCCAAGATGGGCATCGGCACCATCTGTCACGCCTTTCTGCCGGACAGTTCCGCAACCCGCCACCAGAGCCCGGAACCGCAGATCTGCCGCTACGTGGACACGGCCCTGCAGAACATGCTCGAGACCATGGACAAAATCGGCGTGCCGCGCCGGGAGCTGTGCATCAAGATGTTCGGCGGCGGCCAGGGCGTGGCGGTCAACAACATGGAGCCCTCGGGCTCGTACAACATAGGCAGGCGCAATATCGAAATGGCCAAGAAGCTGCTCAAGTTCGCCCGGCTGGATGTTCAGGCCCAGGACGTGGGCGGCTCCCAGGGCCGCAAGCTCATGTTCAACACCCAGACCGGGGACGTCTGGGTCAAGAAATTGAACAAGACCCAGCTCGCGGCCGTGAACGAAGGCGGTTCACGGGGCTCGAAATTCTAGGAACCGGCACGCGTCCGGACCGATCAGCCCTCTTCGACGCCTCGGTCCCGATCCCGGCCCGGGAGCATGCCCTCGCCTCGACCGGGCCCCGCCTGGACGATATACGCTCATTCACGTTAGACTTGCCCGACTCGCCCGACTCCGGCAGACGGAACATGGCGGCGGCAAGGCGTTGAGGCCCCGGGGAAGGGGGCCTTAAGAATGGAGTAGCCGCCATGCAGGAATATCCGGTGACAGTCGATCCCGAGCTCGCGCCCATCATGGACCGCTACCTGCGACTGCGGCGCGCGGGGCTCGCGGCGCTGCGGGCGGCAATACGGGCGGACGATTTCGAGGCCGTGCGACGCCAGGGGCACGTGCTCCGGGGCAGCGGCGGTTCCTACGGCCTGCCCCGGCTGACCGAGCTGGGCGCGGCCATGGAAAACGCGGGACGGCAAATGGATGGGGCGGCGGCCGGACGGCTGGCCGACGCCGTGGAGGAGTTCATCGACAACGTGGACATCAGTTACCAAGAAAGGAAGCCCGCAATGCGCATCCTCATGCTCGCCATTAACGATCCCGCCGGGACCGCCATCCAGTTCTGCAAGGCGCTGAACCGGCACACGGCCCACTCGGCCCGGCTGGTCACCCTGGAGACCCGCTACACCCACGACTGGGAAAAGGACCTGCACGTCCCTGACCTCGGCCCGGACGGCATGGAGGAGGTCGCCATTCTCATGCGCGAGGCCGACGTCTTCCATTTCCACATGACCTGCGACGAGAACCAGCCCTTCGGCCCGCTCAAACCGGCCGACTACATCAGGGGCAAGGCGGTGGTCCACCATCACCACGGGCACCACGACTTCCGCTCGAACCCCGAATCCTTCCGCGAGAAGTACCGCAGGCTCAAGCGGACCAACCTGCTCGTGTCCACGCCGGACCTGCTCAAGCTCCTGCCCGAGGCGCGCTGGCAACCCAACCTGGTGCCCATCGACGACCCGCTGCTCAAGCCCATGGGGGGCCGTTTCGACGACCCGGGCCAGCTCAAGGTCTGCCACTCGCCCACGCGCAAGGACCTCAAGAACACCGAGGAATTCCTGGCCGCGGTCAAGTACGTCAACCGGCGCAACGTCTACATCTCCGTGGACATGATCGACGACGTGCCCAACCACGAGTGTCTGGCCCGCAAGCGGCGCTGCCACGCCCTGTTCGACCACATGCAGGGGTACTACGGCGTGTCCAGTCTGGAGGGCCTCTCCCAGGGGCTGGCCGTCATCGCCGCCCTGGACGACTGGAACCGGGAGCGCATCGCGGAGTTCGCCGGGACCGGCGACCTGCCATGGCTCACGGCCACGAACCAGGACGAACTGGCCGATCTGCTGCTGCGCCTGGCCAAGGACCGCGACTACTGCGAACAGACCGGCTCGGCGGGTCGCAGCTTCATGGAGGCGTGCTGGTCCGACAAGCGCATCGCCTCGGATCTGGCCGACTATTACGACTCCCTCTGACCCGTTCCGGCTTTGCCTTTGGACGACAATTCCAGTATAGACCACTGGAGTTTTTCAATCCGCAAGGGGTATGCATGTCGAATACGTTCAGGCACTGGTTCCTTTTCCCGGCGGCCTGCGCCATGGCCGGGCTTCTCGCCCTGACCCTGACCATCCGTCCGGGCCTGGCCCAGGACCAGGCGTCCGAGGGAATGCGCGACAGAACGCGCAACGCCGTGCGCATGGACGTGGACTTCACGGTCCTGCCCAAGGTTCTGCCCGACGGCAGCGAGGCCCCGGCCACGTCCGCCGCCCCCGCCGAGGAGCCCCTCACCCCCGAGCCGGAGCTCCCGGACGCGGCCGACGCCGCTCCCCCCGCGCCCGCCGAAGAGCCCGCCGCCGAAACCCCGACCGCCCCTCCGGCCGCCGAGACCCGGCCCGCCCCGGAACCCGCGCCCGCCGAGCAGGCGGAAGTCCCGGCCATCGGCCCGGCCGAGGGCCCCGGCGTGATCCGGTCCGTGGCCCTGGACGAGACCGGACAAGGCTTCGCCATCAAGGTGGTCGCCGACCGGCCCGTGGGCCAGGCCACGTTCATGAACCTGAACAACCCCAGGCGGCTGGTGGTGGACATCCCGGGCAAATGGACCCGCAGGGGCGTCAACGTGCTCCGCTCCGAGGGGGCGGTCCGGCACATGGTCATGGGCGAACACCCGGACCGCTTCCGCATGGTCGTCCATTTCCGCACCCCGCCGAAAAAGAACGTGACCCCCGAAATCCGCAAGGCCGGCGACGAGCTCCACATCCTGGTCGCCCTGCCCTAGCCGGGCGGCTGTCGCGCAATTGTAACATGCGAGTCATTGGCTCGTAACTCCACCGGGTTACTCGTGGTGCGTTGCGCCGATGGCGGAACACATCTCATTTATTGCCACGGAGCACGAACAATGACGACGACCATTAAGGTCTCCTCCACCAACCTTGATTTCCACTACGGGGACTTCAAGGCCCTGGAGGACATCTCCATAGACTTCGAGTCCAACAGGGTCACCGCGCTCATCGGACCGTCCGGGTGCGGCAAGTCGACCTATCTTCGCTGCATCAACCGCATGAACGACCTCATCCCCGGCACCAAGGTGGACGGCAGGATGACCCTGGACGGCCAGGATATCTACGCCCCGGGACTGGACGTGGTCTCCCTGCGGCGGCGCATCGGCATGGTCTTCCAGAAGCCCAACCCCTTCCCCAAGACCATCTTCGAAAACGTGGCCTACGGGTTGCGCGTCAACGGCGTGAAGGACAAGCAGTTCATGGAGCAGAAGGTCGAGGAGAGCCTGCTGGGCGCGGCGCTGTGGGACGAGGTCAAGGACCGGCTGCACACCTCGGCCCTGGGACTGTCCGGCGGGCAGCAGCAGCGGCTGTGCATCGCCCGCGCCCTGGCCGTGGAGCCCGAGGTCCTGCTCATGGACGAACCCGCTTCGGCGCTGGACCCCATCGCCACCCAGAAGATCGAGGACCTGATCCACGAGCTCAAAAAGGAATTCACGATCATCATCGTGACCCACTCCATGCAGCAGGCGGCCCGCGTGTCCGACCGAACCGCCTTTTTCTATATGGGCAAGCTGATCGAGGTGGACGACACCAAGACCATGTTCACCAACCCCGCCAACAAGCAGACGGAAGATTACATTACGGGCCGTTTCGGTTAAGCTGAACAGCAAAGGACGCAACGCATCATGGAACAACGCGCACATTTTTCCAAGAAACTCGAGGACCTCAAGGTCATGGTCCTGCGCATGGCGGCCCTGTCGGAATCCGCCGTGCACAAGGCGGTCCGGGCCTACCTCGAGAACGACGCCGATCTGGCCGAAGAGGTCATCGTCGGTGATGAAGCCATCAACGAGATGGAAGACGAGATCGACAACTTCAGCCTGGAACTCCTCGCCCTGGACCAGCCCATGGCCGTGGACCTGCGCACCATCGTCGGCGCGCAGCGCATCACGGTCAACCTGGAGCGGTTGGGCGACGAGGCGGTCAACCTGGCCCACCGGGCCATCTTCCTGTCCACCAGGCCGCCCATGCCGCACAACCCGAAGATGGAAGACCTGGCCAACACGGTCAAGAAGATGCTCTCCGAGGCGCTCAAGGCCTACGTGGACGACGACGTCTCCCTGGCCGGGCAGATCTGCCGCATGGACGACAAGGCCGACGACCTGACCATCGCCATCCTGCGCCAGATGGTCTCCGACATGGTCGCCGAATCCCGCATCGTGGAGCGGGGCGTGCACGCCATCATCGGCGCGCGCCACCTGGAACGCGTCGGGGACCTGGCCACCAACGTGGCCGAGACCGTGGTCTTCATCGTCGAAGGCACGAGCATGAAACACAACTGCCGCGGCTGACCCCGCACCGCGAAACAAAGCAAAAAGCCCGCCTCGTCCAACCGGACGGGGCGGGCTTTCCCGTTGATTCCGCTTTGTACAAAAACCTAGGCGCGATCCAGTTCGAACAACAGATCGCCGACTCTGAGCTCCAGCCGGGCCAGCAGCTCGGAGCAGCGCGTCCGGTCGCCGCCCTTGGCGCAGAGTTCGAGGTCGTACGCGGCCTGCCGGACGGCCTCCGCCCCCAGAGTGGCGGCCACGCTCTTCATGGTGTGGCTGTTCAGGGCCACGGCCGACAGATCGCTCCCGGAGACCCCCTGTTGAACCGCGTCCAGCCGCAGCCGAATCTCCACCGCCGCTTTGGTCAGCAGCGGCGCAAACTCCTCCAGGGTCAGCCCGAGGTCCTGGCTGGCCGAAACCGCGTCAAAAACCGCGCCGCCCGGCACGGGTGCTCCATCCCGTCTGAAATTACTGTGCATTTCCGTTCTCCCCCTCGCCTTGGACAATAGCGGACAACCCACCGGGAGCCATGCGGCAATCCCGGTGACGCCGCTCTTTCAACCGCCGCCTAAACCGCCTCGGCCTCGGGCATCTGCCCGTCATACCACTCCGCGTACTGCTCGCCCCAGCGACACAGGCTGCCGATGAGCGGCAGGATGCTCTCCCCCAGCTCGGTCAGGGAATATTCCACCTTGGGCGGCACCTGGGGATAGACCTCTCGCCGGACCACGCCGTCCGACTCCAGCTCGCGCAGCTGCTGGGTGAGCATCTTCTGGGTGATGTTCGGGATGGACCGCTTGATCTCGCTGAAACGCATGGTCCCCTCTTGGCCCAGCTTGTGCAAAATGATCAGCTTCCACTTGCCGCCGATGACCTGAAGGGTCAACTCCATGGAACAATAGTATTTCTTGTCACCGCAAATCTTCTGCGAACACGCCGTGCTCATGACTCCTCCCGCCGACCGACACCCGCCCGGAGTCTCCGTCGGCCTCAGTGGTATATTTTGGGTTACTATAGAACTTTGAAGTGCGTACTTGATCTTTTCTCTCCACTAGCAGAGAACATGGTCAAGGTAAATAGCGCCACACACCCCGAACACGGAGGATGAACATGGATACCCTGGAAGCCCTGCGCACCCGGCGCAGCATAAGAAAATTCATCGACAAGCCCGTTCCCGACGAGATGGTCACCCAGATTCTCGAAGCGGCCATGATGGCCCCCAGCGCGGGCAACGGCCAGCCCTGGCAGTTTATCGTGGTCAATGAGCGCAAACGCCTCGACGCCATGGTCGACCTGCATCCCTACGTCAAAATGGTTCTCCAAGCCCAGGTGGGCGTCATCGTCTGCGGCGACCTGTCCAAGGAAAAGTACCCGGGCTACTGGGTTCAGGACTGCGCCGCGGCCATGGAGAACATGCTCCTGGCCGTGCACGCCCTCGGCCTGGGCGCGGTCTGGACCGGCATATACCCCAAGGAGGACCGGGTCACCGGCTACCGGGCCATGTTCAACATACCGGACCACGTCATACCGCTCGGCTTCGCGCCCATCGGCTGGCCCGCACAGCAACCCAAATCCGAAAGCCGCTTCAATCCCAAACGGGTACACTACAACACCTACTAGGAGACCCTCATGAAAGTTGTCGCATTCAACGGCTCCGCCCGAAAGGGCGGCAATACCGCAAACATGATCGAACGCGCCCTCGCCAAACTCGAGGCCCAGGGCATCGAGACCGAAATGATCGAACTGGGCGGCAAGAAAATGCACGGCTGCATCGCCTGCTACAAATGCGCCGAAAACAAGGACCGCCGCTGCGCCGTCAACAACGACTTCGTCAATGAGTGTATCGAAGCCATGGACGCGGCCGACGGCATCCTGCTCGCCTCGCCCACCTACTTCGCCACCATCACCACCGAAATGAGCGCGCTCATCGACCGCGCCGGCATGGTCGGCCTGGTCAACGGCTCCATGTTCGCCCGCAAGGTCGGCGCGGCCATCGTCACCGCCCGCCGGGGCGGGGCCATGCAGACCTTCAACACCCTCAACTCCTTCTTCTTCATCCAACAGATGGTCGTGCCCGGCTCCCGCTACTGGAACATGGGCTTCGGACGGGAAAAAGGCGAAGTCCTGAACGACCAGGAAGGCATGCAGACCATGGACATCCTCGGCGATAACATGGCCTGGCTCATGCACAAACTGAACGATTAACCGACCGTCTCCTCCATACGAACAAGGCCCGACCCGGCAATACCGGATCGGGCCTTGTTGCGTGCAAAGGGAGGCCTCCGGCGGCCCCTTCGGGGGAGAGCCCTCGCCGGGCGGCGTCTCCGACGGCCAGGGCGCTGCCCTGGACCCGCTTAAGGCCGAGGGCCTTAAGAATCCCATGTTCGCTACGCTCAGGTATGTGCGGCGACGGAAGGCCGCGACAGGGACGCCTTCCGCCGTGCCGGTGTGCGATTTCGGGCAGAAAAAACGGATGAAACGACGGGCTTTTTCGCCGAAAGACGCACGCCGTTTTTTCTGCCCGAAATCGCAGGGTTGTTTTTGAAGAAAGGCTTTCCCGAAAAAGATACCAGCCAGTAGCAATAGGACGCCACGAGACCGCTTGGCCGTGTCCGCCCAGCCTCGCCTGCGGCGTTGGCGACCGTCCCGAAGGGTTCGCGCCGGGCGGCCCTCCGAGGCCCGCGGACGTCCGGCGCGACCCCCTCGGGACACCACCCGGCCAAGCTGCCTCCGCCCTCCCGCGAAACACCTCCTCACCCCGCGCCCGCACCTTCGCCGCAGGCGACACAAAAAGTTTGGGAAGAGGTCCAGGGGGCAACCCTTTTCAAAGGGTTCCCCCTGGCGGGGTCCGGGGCAGCGCCCCGGCCGTCGGAGACGCCCGCCCGGCAAGGGCATGCCGGGGGCATGCCTAAAATCCGTACCGGACGTACTCCTTGTCCAGCCGGTTGATGAGCTGGATGTAGCGGTAGGCGCCTTTGATCTGGGCGTCTTCCACGGTCTGGTAGCCTTTGGCGCGGCATTCGGGGCAGGCGTCCACCGGGATTTCCACGCCCAGGCAGAGCGGCCCGGAGTCGGCGCGGGTTTCGACCTTGTAGAGTCCCCGGCACTGCTTGCACAGGGTCACGGATTCCTGCTGGACCTCGTTGATGCCGTCGGTGTCGTAGTAGATCTGCTTGTGACGAACGAACTTGTCGCCGGAGATGATCCCCTGTCGGCTGTCGTCCTTGGACACGAACTCGGGCGGGTCGAAGTACAGGGCGGGGAGCTGCTTGCAGAGCTCCTCGATGTAGGCGGTGGTCCGGGCGTCCTGGCGGATGCGTTCGCTGTTGTAATTGGGCTCGCGCACGTGGGAGTAATCCACGCCCGCCATGGCCAAACAGATGCCGAGGTTGACGTAGGGCAGCGCGCCCTGGATGGAGTAGCCACCCTCGAGCACAGCGATGTCGGGCTTGAGCATGTCGTTCATGGCCGCGTAGCCGCCCGCCGAGAAGTTCATGTTGGTGATCGGATCGGAGAAGTGGTTGTCCTGCCCGGCGGAGTTGATGACCAGGTCGGGCTTGAAGTCCTCGAGGATGGGCAGGACGATGCGCTCCACGGCCATGAGAAAACCTTCGTCCGAGGTGTTGGGCGGCAGCGGGATGTTCAGTGTCCGGCCCATGGCGTTGGGCCCGCCCAAGTCGCGGGGGAAGCCGGTGCCGGGATACAGGGTCCGGCCGTCCTGGTGCAGGGAGATGAACAGGGTATCCGGGTCGTGCCAGTAGATGTCCTGGGTGCCGTCGCCGTGGTGGCAGTCGGTGTCCACGATGGCGATGCGCTTGTGCCCGTACTTCTCCCGGATATGCTCGATCATGATCGCTTCGATATTGATGGTGCAGAAGCCGCGCGAGCCGTGGACCACCTTCATGGCGTGGTGTCCGGGGGGCCGGACCATGGCGAAGGCGCGGTCGGTCCGGCCTTCCATGACCAGTTCGCCCGCCTTGATGGCCCCGCCCGCCGAGATGAGGTGCGAGCGGGTGGCCACGGAGGGCACGTCCGGGAAGCAGAAATGGACGCGCTCCACGTCCTCCACCGAGGCCACGTCGGGCTTGAACTCGGTGATCCCTTCGATGTCGAAAAGCCCTTCCTCGCGCAGCTGGTCCTGGGTGTAGAGCAGCCGTTCCTGCCGCTCGGGGTGGGTGGGCGAGATGGCCCAGTCGAATGCCGGGAAAAAGATGATGCCGAGGGTGTTGTTGGATTTGAGCATGGTTTAGCGTCCCTCCCCGAAGGTCTTGATTACGCCGGGCCGCACCTGGCATTTGACGCGTATGTTCCGGCCCACGCGGTCGTACCCCTCGACCATGTTGAAGCTCGACGCGTGGGTGATCAGGGCGTCCTCGGGCTTGAGGAACACGCCCATGGAGTCGAGCTGCATGGTCAGCTGGTTGACGGCGTCGCGCTTGGCGTCGTCCAGGTCGTAGCCGGAGGGGACGTTCTCGCGGTACGACAGGGTCGGGATGAACAGGACGTGGCGCTGGGTGTCGGCGAACAGCTCGAGTTCCCAGGTGGTCCGGGTCAGGGCCGCGCCGATGGCGTTGGCCACGTCAAAGTTGGCGGGCACTTCGGTGGACAGCTGGAAGCGCTGGAAGAGCTCGTCTTTCATGGCCTCGGCCGGGCCGCCCATGAGGTAGACCTTCTTGGGCACGATCTTCTTGCCTTCGAGCAGTTCGTGGATGGTGTAGACAGGCTTGGAGTTGATCTCCTCCACCAGGGCGCGGGTGGCGTCCTGGATGGCCCGGGCCGCGTAGGCCACCGCGCCTCGGGCCAGCTTTTCGCCGGTCAGGGTGCGGGCCGCGGCGTAGGCGTCCATGGCCTTGCGGGAGGCCTTGACGTCGCCGACCGAGCTCGCCCCGGTGTAGTTCAGGGCGTCGGTCAGGGTGACGCGCTCCCCGCCCAGGCAGACGGACGGGCCGAGCCGGTTGGGGCCCACGCGGACCTCTGGGCCGACCACGGAGATGGCCGAGTCGCCGCCGATGCCGATGGAGTGGACCTTGAGCGCCGAGACCAGGGTGGGATGGGAGCCGATGTCGATGCCCTCGCGCTCGATGAGCGGCGCGCCGTCGGCGAAGACCGCGATGTCGGTGGTGGTCCCGCCGATGTCGAGGATGACCGAGTCGTGGAAGATGTCGGTCAGGGCGATGATGCCCATGACCGAGGCGGCCGGGCCGGAAAAGATGGACTGCACGGGCAGGGTCCGGGACTGGGGCAGGGGCATGGTCCCGCCGTCGGCCTTGAGGATGTTGACCTTGACGTGGCCCAGGCCCATCTCGTCCAACGCCTTTTCCACGGCCGTGGCGAACTCGTTGTACAGCCGCCAGACCGCGCAGTTGAAATAGGCGGTGGCCACCCGGCGCGGGAAGTTG
Source organism: Pseudodesulfovibrio sp. lm2024 (assembly GCF_051175575.1). NCBI lineage: Bacteria > Pseudomonadati > Thermodesulfobacteriota > Desulfovibrionia > Desulfovibrionales > Desulfovibrionaceae > Pseudodesulfovibrio > Pseudodesulfovibrio sp. lm2024. The sequence continues at coordinate 300,039 of NZ_CP195092.1, read as the reverse complement.
AGCGCCCCGCCGAGCTGGTGGCCCAGGGTGACGAAGTCGGCGTGTTCGCAGACCTCCACGGACTTGCAGTTGCAGACCGTGCGCCGGATGAGGTTCTCGTGGCGCGGGTTGCGGGTGGAGAATTTGGAGACCGCGGCAAAGACGCGCACGCCGTTGTCGCGGCAGGCGTCCACGGCCTCGGCCAGCTGGCGGGTGGACAGGGCGCGGACCTCGTTGCCCCGGTGGTCGATGGACCCGTCGATGACGTGGAAATCCTTGCAGGGCATGAAATTGTGCGGATCGATGCCCGGCCCGGCCGAGACGATGACGCCCACGTCCTCGGTCTTGTTCTGGACGATGGCGTTGGTGGACAGGGTCGTGGACAGGTTGAGCTGGGTGACCGCGTTCCTGTCGACCTGGCCGAGGATGGTGGTCAGGGCCTCGGTGACCGAGGAGAGCAGGTCGTGGTGCCGGGTGGGCACCTTGCAGGAGGCGGCCACGGCGGGCGCGTCCCCGATGTCGATGGCGACCGCGTCCGTGTGGGTGCCGCCCACGTCGATTCCTAGTAGCATTTCCACTCCATGGTTTATTCTGGCTTCTCTCCGGGTTACCCCCCTTGGCCGCGCTGCGCAAGTGTCCTTTCGGTCAATGGTCGAATAGGGCCGGGGAATGGTCGGGCGAGAATCGGGATGCGGCGGAGGACCGTTTGCCTTTCCCCGGCATCTTCGTGTAGCGTGCGAAAGTCACAAGGAAAATCCCCGCGCGACGGTTCGAGTCCACGGGGGAAAGGAGCGGTTCCATGAGCAGGATTTTCATAGCGGGCGCGGCCGGAAACATCGGCTCCGCCCTGATCGATACACTTCCCGACAAGGCCGAAATCGTGGCCGGGGTGCGCTCACCGGAAAAGGGCGAGGCGCTCAAGGCCAGGGGCGTGGAGGCGCGGGTCTTCGACTTCGGGGACAAGGACTCCATGGTCGCGGCCATGGCCGGGTGCGACCGCATGTTCCTGGTCGTGCCCATGCTGGAGAAGATGACCCGGTTCGGACGCCTGGCCGTGGACGCGGCCAAGGAGGCGGGCATCGGGTACATCGTCCGGTCCAGCGCGTACGGCGCGTCCTCGGACGCCCATTGGCGGCTGGGGCGCAAGAACGGCATGATCGACCAGTTCGTGGAGGACTCCAAGATCCCGTTCACCGTGTTGCGGCCCAACTCCTTCATGCAGAATTTCAGCACCGTCCTGGCGGACATGATCAAGTCCGGGACCATCGCCCTGGCCGAGGAGGACTACAAGGTCAGCTACATCGACGTGCGCGACATCGCGGCCTGCGCGGCCCGGCTGCTTGCGGACAACGAGGGGTACACGGACAGCTTCTACGCCCTGACCGGCCCGCAGGGGCTGACCCTGACGGACGTGGCCGAGACCATCGGCTCGGAGGCCGGGGTAAAGGTCGCGTACACCCCCATCGAGGAGGAGGCGTACATCGAGGGGCTGGACCGGGCGGGCGTGGCCGAGTGGAACCGCAACATGCTGGTCTCCCTGAGCCGGGTCATCAAGCTCGGCATGATGGGCAACGTCACCCAGGCCGTGGAATACCTGACCGGCACCCCGGCGCGCCCCTTCGCCGAGTTCGTGGCCGACCACGCGGGCGCATGGAGGTAGGATGCTCAAGGGCCAGAAGGAACTGCTGCGCATCATCCGGAATATCTCGATAGGCGATTCGGCCGTCGGCATCGAGGCCCTGACCGGGCCGGAGTACGACCCGGAGATCCAGGAGCTGGCCGAGGCCGTGGCCCTGATGCTGGCCAAGATCGAGGCCAGGGAGGACCGGCTGGAGCAGCTTTTGGCCAAGATCCGCAAGGACATGGTCAACACCATCACGGCCGTGGCCCACGCCCTGGGCGCGCGCGACGCCTACACCGAGGGGCACGGCGAGCGCGTGGGCGTCTACGCCCGGCGGCTGGCCCAGCGGCTGGGGCTCCCGGCCCACGAGGTGGAGCGCATCCGTATTGCCGGAACCCTGCACGACATCGGCAAGATCGGCTTTTCCGACCGCATCTTCAACAGCGAGGACACGCCCCTGACCAAGGAGATGGTCGACGAGATCCACCGCCACCCGGAGTGGGGGCGCGACATCCTCAAGAACCTCGATTTCCTGGGTCCTGCGCTCGAATACGTCTACGCCCACCACGAGCTCATGGACGGCTCGGGCTACCCGCGCGGGCTCAAGGGCGAGGACATCCCGCTGGGCGCGCGCATCCTGTGCGTGGCCGACTACTTCGACGCCATGACCACGGACCGCCCCTACCAGCGGGGCCGCTCGGTGGAAGAGGCCTTCGCCATCCTGCGCAGCCTGGCCGGATCGTCCCTGGACCCGGACCTGGTCGAGACCTTCATCGCCGAGGTCGAGGAAGGCGGCACGGCGGAACGGCCGTGACCGAGACCCTGGAAGAGAAGATCGCGCGGGTCCTCAAGGACCGGATCGAGCTGGTCCCGCCCGACCCGGCCTGGGCCCGACGGTTCGAGGAGGAGAAGGGGCGGTTGCTCGACCTGTTGCCCGAGGGGCTGATCGTGCGCGTGGAACACTTCGGCAGCACGGCCATTCCCGGCATCTGGGCCAAGCCGGTGGTGGACATGCTCGTGGAGGTCGCGGACCTGGACCGGGCCCGCGACGAGGCCGCGCCCATCCTGGAGGCGTTGGGCTACGACTATTTCTGGCGGCCCCAGCCCGAGGGGGCGACCCCGCCGCACTACCCGTGGTTCATCCGGCGCGGGCCCGGCGGCGAACGCACCCACCACATCCACATGACCCTGGCCGACTCCACCTTGTGGGCAGGGCTGGTCTTCCGCGATTACCTGCGGGCCCACCCGGACGCGGCGGCCGAATACGAACGGCTCAAGCGGCGTCTGATCGCCGACCACCCCGGCGACCGCGTGGCCTACACCCAGGGCAAGACCGATTTCGTGCGCGCCATCGCGGCCCGGGCCGCCGACGGGCGCTGACGGCAAGATCGTCCAAGACCGGCCGCGTCCGAAACCCTATCCTCCCTGGAAAACCAAGGAGGCATCATGCAACTCTTCACCCTGTTCGACAACGGCGCCGTGACCGCCGACGGCGCGGCCAAATCCGCCACGGACCTGCCGTGGCGCCAGCACCCCACCTTTGCCGGGGTGGCCCTCAAACACCTGATCACCGGAGCCGAAACCGGCGGCGCGTTCAGCGCCCACCTGGTCCGCCTTGAACCCGGCGCGGAAATCGGCGACCATGTCCACGAAACCAGCTGGGAACTGCACGAGGTGGCCGGAGGCGACGGCGAATGCCTGCTCGAAGGCAGCGCCATCCCCTATGAACCGGGGCGTGTCGCGGTCATTCCGCAGAACGCCCCCCATCGGGTGCGGGCCGGAAAGGACGGGCTCCGACTGCTGGCCAAGTTCGTGCCCGCCCTGCTCTGACAAAGGACGTCCATGGGAGAGCGCATCACCGAATACAGCGAGATTCCGGGCCTGGAAGGGGTCGGCGTGGTCCGCCATGCGGGCGCGGCGGCCACCGCCGCGCGCCACGCCCACCAGTCCGTATGCGTGGGCGCGGTCCTGTCCGGGACGCGCACTGTCCGGGGGCCGGGCGGCGGATGCGAGGCCGTGGCCGGGCAGGTCCTGGTCATTCCGTCCGGCCTGGCCCACGTCTGCCCGGACGCGGGCAGGAGCGAATACGTCATGGTCAGCCTGGCCCCGGCCTGTTTCCATGCAGCCGGGCTGACCCCGAGCCTCGCCCCGGACCGGCCCGCCGTGGTCGACGACCCCATCCGTTTCGGGGACGTGCTCCGGCTGGCCGAACTGGCCGGGCGCGCGGCCTCGCACCTGGAGCGGCAGGCCGCCCTGCTCGCGGTCATGGCCCCCCTATGCCGGGAACGGGACCGCTCCACACGTGACGAAGACGCGGAGCCCGAGCGCATTGCCGTGGTCCGCCGCCATCTGGAAACGGCCTGCGCCGAGGACGTCCGCCTCGAGGACCTGGCCCGCCTTGCCGGGTACAGCCCGTGCCGCTTGAACCGGCTCTTCGCCCGCGCCGTGGGCATGCCCCCGCACGAATACCAGGTCCTGCAACGGGTTCGGATGGCCAAGGCGTGCATCCGCAGGGGATTGGGCCTGGCCGAGAGCGCGGCCGAGGCGGGGTTCTCGGACCAGAGCCACATGACCCGCTGTTTCCGCAAGGTCATGGGCATGACGCCCGGCGTTTTCGCGGCCGGGGCGGCGACCGCCCCAAAAGACTGAAAACCCGCTCCAGTCCTTTATCCAGACGGAACGGCATGTTGCCGAAACAGCCTTTTCCCGGAGGGGAATCTTCGCACGATTATCGTTGACTTTTCGGGGCAGACACTTACCTCTCCTTTCGGAGAGACCCTATTTGATGAAGCTTGTCCTGATCCTTGCCTGCCTTTTCGTGGCGCTTTTGCCCGACCAGGCCCTTGCCTGGGGCCCCGGGGTGCATCTGGCCCTGGGCAACGCCGTGCTGTCCAATCTCGGCTGCCTGCCCCCGCTGCTGGCCGCGATCATCTCGCGCCACCGCGAGGCCTTCCTGTACGGCTCCCTGTCCGCGGACATCTTCATCGGCAAAGGCACCCGGATCAAGCCCGGCCACAGCCACAACTGGGTGACCGGTTTCAAGCTGCTCAAGTCCGCCGGGGACACCCGCGTGGCGGCCTACGCCTACGGCTACCTGACCCACCTGGCCGCCGATGTGGTGGCCCACAACTATTTCGTGCCCAACGCCCTGGCGGCCATGAAGTCCGGCTCCAAACTCTCCCACGTCTACGTGGAGGCCCAGGCCGACCGCCGCTTCCGCAACGAGCAGGAGACCGCCCTGTGCCTTCTGCGCATGCCCAACCGCGTCCAGGACGACTCCCTGCTCACGGCCATGGACCGCCGCAGGTTCCCCTTCCTGGTCAAGAAACAGCTGCTCAAGGGCAGCCTGTCCCTGACCGGGCGCAAGTCCTGGACTGACTCCCTGCGGCTGGCCGAACGGCTGCTGCACTCCTCCAAGGTCAACCGCCAGCTCGACGACATGTTCTCCCTGTCCGAAAACCTGGTCTTCGATTTCCTGAACGGCCCGGACCTGTCCCCGGCCGTGGCCTTCGACCCCATCGGCAGCGGCAATCTCCGCCGGGTGCGCGAGATGCGCCTGGAGCGGCGGGCCGTGACCTTCTTCTCCCCGGACGAGTCCCTGCTGTCCATCCCGCGTCCCGCCATCGACGGGGCCGACGCCGTCCTGGCCAAGGTCGGCGGCTGATCCTCGCCGGGACCCTCTCATCCGTTTCAATTCGCCCGTCCTTTTGATATGAGGACGGATACGCGGCGCGATACGCGGCCGTTAACAACGGATGGCTGTCCCCATGCTCAAGCGCACCACCTACCTGATCCCCCCGTTCATCGGCCTCATCGTCGCCGTGATGGTCTACGTCGGTTACCATGCGGATCAGGACTACCACGCCCAGCAGGTCCGCGCCCGGGTGGTCCAGTCCCTGAACGAGAGCAAGGCCAGCCTGGACGCGGCCATCGGCTCCGGGATTCACCTGGCCAGCGCCATGGAGGCCTTTCTCAAGGTCAATCCGGGCCTGAACCAGTCCCAGTTCGCCGTGCTGGCCGACGCCCTGCTGGTGAACATGCCCGCGGTCAGCTCCCTGCAACTGGCCAAGGACGACACCGTTTCCCACGCCTACCCCTCCTGGAGCGCGGACAAGACCTTTGGCCGCCCGTTGAGCCAGATCGGCCCCATGGCCCAGCGCACCCTGCTCAAGCGGGCCAAAACCACCGGGCGAAGGCAGATCCTGACCCCCAACGGGGACTCCATCGAGAGCGAGGAGATCGTCATCCTGGCCCCGGTCTTTCTGCCCGGCAAGCCGCATCCGGAAGGCTACTGGGGCATGATCAGCATCCACCTCGACGCCATGGCCCTGTATCGCACGGCCAACATCGGCCTGTCCGGCGACGTCCTCCTGGCCCTGCGCGACAAACGGCCGCTGGAGGGCCGAAACCCCGAGCTCGCGGGCGATCCCGTGGTTTTCGAGATGGCCCCCATGGAGCGCACCGTCTACGTCCCGTCCGACGAATGGCTCCTGTCTGCGGCCCCGCGCGGCGGCTGGTCCGCCTCACCCTACGCCAACTACATCCTCGGCTTCGGGCTGCTGGCCATCGTGCTCATTCCGGCCTCCCTGTGGGCCGTGGCCGTCATCCTCATGGGCCGCCTCAAGGACCGCGAGCGCTACTACCAGCTGGTGCACAACGCCAAGTCCATCATCATGCGCATCAACATGGACGGCGACATCGTCTTCTGCAACGAATACGCCGAGGACTTCTACGGGTACGAACCCGGCGAGCTGCTGGGCAAACCCCTGGTCGGCACCCTGGTCCCGCGCAGGACCCTGGAGGGCCGCTCCATGCGCCGCTACCTCGCCCGCCTGCTCCTGAACCCCTCGGCCCACCCGTTCAACGAGACCATGAACGTGCGCAAGAATGGCGAGATCGTCTGGGTGGCCTGGGCCAACGACTCGGTGCGCGCCAAGGACGGGACGTCCGTCGGCCTCTTGTGCGTGGGCACGGACATCACCGACCGCAAGCTCATGGAGGAGGCCCTGCGCCAGCGCGAGAAGCAGTACCGCCTGCTGGCCGAGAACGTGACCGACATCATCTGGGGGTTGGACGCGGACTACCGTTTCACATTCGTCAGCCCGTCGGACGAGACCGTGCGGGGCTTCAAGCGCTCGGACGTGCTCGGCCGCTATATCCAGGAATTCCTGACCCCGGCGTCCAAGACCCGGTTCAAGGACATCCTGCGCGTGCTCGACGACCTGGCCGACGCCCAGGGCTCGCAGGCCTCGGTCACCGAGGACCTGGAGTTCACCTGCGCGGAGGGCGGCTCGGTCTGGCTCGAATCCCACCTGGGCATCCTCTTCTCCGAAGAAGGCGAGCGCATCGGCCTGCAGGGCGTGAGCCGCGACATCACCGACCGCAAGCTGGCCGAGGCGTTGCGCGAGGACGTGGAGCGCATGGCCAGGCACGACCTCAAGACCCCGCTGGGCGCGGTCATCGGCCTGCCCGAGGAGATCCGCCGCCACGGTAACCTGAACGCGGCCCAGGAGGCCATGCTCGGGACCATCGAGAACGCGGGCTCCACCATGCTCGAACTGATCAACCGTTCCCTTGACCTGTACAAGATGGAATGCGGCACCTACGTCCTGGACCGGACCACCGTGGACGTCCTCGAGGTCCTGGAAAAGATCAAGGCCGAGGCGCTGCCCCACATCAGCGAAAAGGGCATCAGCGTGGGCATCGAGGTCCTGGGCGGCGCAGAGAACGGCACCCTGCCCGTGTCCGCCGACGCCGAGCTCTTCCACTCCATGCTCGCCAACCTGGTGACCAACGCCCTGGAGGCCTCCCCGGAGACCGGCTCCGTGTCCATCGTCCTGGACAAGGACGACGGTTTGACCGTGACCATCCGCAACCAGGGCGAAGTGCCCCTGTCCGTGCGCGAGACCTTTTTTGACAAGTACTCCACCTCCAGCCCGGCGCGGGGATCGGGCCTGGGCACCTATTCCGCCCGGCTCATCGCCCGCACCCACGGCGGCGACATCGCAGTCGAGACCGGCACGCCGGGCGAGACCAGCGTGGTCGTGACCCTGCCGCAATAGCGCAGGCGGGCATCCCTCCCGCATACGGGCCTGATCGGCCGCGACACGAACGCGGGCGCAACAGAAGAACGCGGGGCGCGCCCGCGCTCCCGGCCACTCCACGGCCCATCCGCATCCGGGCGCTTTGCCCGCCTATTTATAGAAGAATGACCAGCCCTGAGGCAGACTGGACGAGAGATCGATCTTGAGGGAGCCCATCAGCTGCTGGACAAAGGTGCGCTCCTCGACCGGCCCTTCGACCAGCCGGGCGCGGCCCGTGATGCCGGACTCGGTCTTGAGTTCGGCGATGGCGTCGGCCTGGGTGCCGATGCGGTCCACCAGCCCGAGGGACACGGCCTGGCGTCCGGTCACGGCGCGGCCGTCGGCTATGGCGGCCACCCGGGCGCGGTCCATGCCGCGCGCCTCGGCCACATGGTCCACGAACTGGTCGTGGAGATCCTGCATGAGGTCGAGCATCTGCTCGCGCTGGGCGTCGGTCAGGTTGCGCAGGGGCGTGCCCGCGGCCTTGTACTTGCCGGTGGTCAGCACCTCGGGCTTGATGCCGAACTTCTCCATGGCGTCGGCCACGGTGACGAACTCGGCCATGACCCCGATGGAGGCGGTGATGGACCCCGGATTGGCGTAGATCAGCCGGGCCGGGCAGGACGAGTAGTAGCCGCCGGACGCAGCCACCGTGCCGTAGGAGGCGATGACCGGCTTGGCCTCGTTGAGCTTCTTGACCGCGGCGTAGATCTCCTGGGAAGGAGCGATGGCTCCGCCCGGGGAGTTGACCCGCAGCAGCACGCCCTTGACCGAATCATCATCCTCCAGGGTGCGGATGAACGAGACCACCGGGGAGGCGTCCACGATCATGCCGTCAACGTGGACGACGCCGATCTTGTCGCCGGACAGGGCGAAGGTCCCCGGCATCCAGCCCATGGAACGGAAAAAGGCCATGACCCCCGTAATGAGGGCCATGGCCAGTATGATCATCATCACCCCGAACAGAAGGGGGTGGCGCTGGGAGAAACGGTCTTTGGTCCCTGCCATGCGCATGACGTTTTTGCCTTACTTGGTCTCTTCTTCCTCGGCAGCGGCTTCCTCGGCCGGAGCTTCGGATTCGACAACCTCTTCCACCGGGGCTTCCTCGACTTCCTCGACGGGAGCGGCAGCCACGGCTTCTTCCTCTTCGGCGGCGGCCAGGGCGTCACCGGCGGCTTCCTCCAGCTTCTCGCGAAGCAGGTCGCCCAGGGTGGAACCGGCGCTCACGCTGTCGCCGCCAAAGGACTTGGACTTGCCGCCGCCGGCGCGGGCGGGCTCTTCCTTGGTCTGCTTGATGGACAGGCCCAGACGGCGCTCGTCCGCGGACACGTGGATGACCTTGGCCTCGATGGTGTCGCCTTCCTTAAACATCTCGGAGGGGGACTTGATCTTCTTGCGGCTGATCTCGGAGACGTGCACCAGGCCCTCGATGCCTTCCTCGACCTCGACGAAGAGACCGAAGTCGGTGATGTTGGTGACCACGCCGTTGACCTTCTGGCCCACGGGGTACTTGGCCGGGACCTGGGTCCACGGGTCTTCGGTCAGCTGCTTCACGCCCAGGGTGAACTTCTCGTTCTCCTTGTCCACGGTGAGGACCTTGGCCTGGACGGAGTCACCGGCCTTGTAGACCTCGGAGGGGTGGCGGATCTTCTTGGTCCAGGAGATGTCGGACACGTGGATCAGGCCGTCGATGCCCTCCTCGATGCCGATGAACACGCCGAACTCGGTGATGTTCTTGATGGCGCCCTCGAGGACGGTGCCCTCGGGATACTTCTCGGCCACCACATCCCACGGGTTCGGGGAGATCTGCTTCATGCCGAGGCTGATGCGCTTCTTCTCGGGGTCGACGCCCAGGACGATGACTTCGACTTCCTCGCCGACCTTGACCATCTGGGAGGGGTGGCGGAGCTTGCGGGTCCAGGACATCTCGGAGATGTGGACCAATCCTTCCACGCCGTTCTCCAGCTCGACGAACGCGCCGTAGTCGGCCAGGTTGGTGATGACGCCGGTGAAGCGGGAACCCTCGGGGTACTTCTCGGCGATGTTCTCCCACGGATCGGGGACGAGCTGCTTGAGACCCAGGGAGACCTTCTGGCCTTCACGGTCGAAGTTGAGGATCTTCAGTTCCAGATCGTCGCCCAGGCCGACCATCTCCTTGGGATGCTTGATGCGCTTCCAGGACATGTCGGTGATGTGCAGCAGGCCGTCGAGGCCGCCCAGGTCGATGAACACGCCGTACTCGGTGATGTTCTTGACCTTGCCCTGCACCACCTGGCCCTCTTCGAGGGTCTCCAGCAGCTTGTCGCGCTGCTCGGAACGCATCTCCTCGAGGAGCACGCGGCGGGACACGATGACGTTGGAACGGCGGCGGTTGATCTTCAGGATCTTGAAATCGAACTCCTGGTTGACCAGGGCGTCCATGTCCGGAACCGGACGGAGGTCGACGTGGGAACCGGGCAGGAACGCCTCGACTCCGCCGAGGTCGACGGTGTAGCCGCCCTTGATGCGGCGGATGATGCGGCCGACGACTTCGCCGTCCTTCTCCTGGAGCTCTTCCAGTTTATCAAAAAGCTGCATCCGCTTGGCCTTGTCACGGGACAAGTAGATGGTGCCTTCGGCTTCGTTCTTGCGGGCGACGAACACGTCGACCTTCTCACCGACGGACACGGACACGGTGCCGTCCGGCTCGGTGAATTCGGAAACGGGGATTTGGCCTTCGGACTTGAAGTTCACGTCGACCAGCACGTAGTCCTTGTCGACCTTGACGACTTCACCCGCGACGATGGTCCCTTCGTCCAGATCTCCGAAATCGGAGTTCAGATACTCGTCAAGAGCATCGGCAAAGTTCATTTCCATCTCAGGCATTTCAACAGATTCGTTAGTTTTTTCCATGGGTTACCTCCACAACGGACCTCGGGCAAAGTAGTTTTAACGTATATTTTCAAGATGCTGGTTCCGTGCTGGCGGGTCATCGTTTCCGAGGCAGGCGAGCCCCGTTCGCAAGGTCGGCCTTCACGGCCGATCCCGACATCTTTACGCTCCTTTTGAGGAAAATAAACAATTCAAACAAGTTATGAATCAGCTATTCTCCCATACTAAGAAGAGTCATGTACGTAGCGGAAATATAGGACCCTGTAAACCCTTTTTTGGCAAGGATTCGGCACCGGCGGGCGCGGCTTTCACCCACTCTGCCTTTGCCTATCCCCGGCGAGTTGTGTAGTGTGCCGGGAGACTGTGACATGGAGGACGGGATGTCTGATAATCGTTTTGAAATCTTCCTTACCGAAGCGCGGGCCGGGTGGCTGGAGGCCCGGTTGGTGTCAAACGATTCCCACTTCGACCTGAGCGTCAATTCCAACTTTTCCGAGCCCATCAAAGACCTGTTCCGCTGCCTGTGCGACGTGCGCGGGCTCGACGCGCCCACGGACATGGAGGCGGACTACCGACACACCGAATTCGAATGGGGCGGCGAGGGTTGGCTCTACTACTGGGTGGTCACCCCCCGGCCCGGCGGCGTGCTCGACATCATGGTCGACTTCAAGGGCAAGCGCGAAGTAGGCGGCGAGGAGTATCCCGTCTGGAAGATCGAGACCTCCACCACCTGGGACGAGTTCGCCCGCCAGGTCTTCACCCAGGCCTCGGAGCTGCTCTGGATGTACGGCTTCACCGGCTACTACGCCCGCTGGCAGAAGGACTTCCCGGCCGGGGAGATGATGCGCCTGGGCCACCTGCTCCACGGCCTGCCCGCCGAAACCGACGACTTTGCCCGCGAACTGGGCTACCTGGCCGAGACGAGGTAGTCCGCCATGCGGCTGTGGACCGTCCACCCCCGCTTCCTGGACGCCAAGGGACTGACCGCCGCGTGGCGCGAAGGCCTGCTGGCCCGCAAGGTCCTGCGCGGCCAGACCAGGGGCTACACCAACCACCCCCAACTCATCCGCTTCCGCAACCACCCCGACCCGCTGTCGGCCATCGACGTCTTTCTCGCGGCCGTGCTCAATGAAGCCCGCAACCGGGGCTACAACTTCGACGCCTCAAAAATAGACGAGCACGCCCAGGCCGCGCCCATCCAGGAAACCACCGGCCAGCTCGACTACGAATGGCGCCACCTGCTCAATAAGCTCGACCGACGAGACCCCGAACGGTTCGAGGACTCACGTAATCTACGCCCGGCACCCCACCCCCTGTTCGTCCTGATCAAGGGCGACGTACAAGACTGGGAAAAGCGGTAAGACGCCTCCCCCGCCCCCCCCCATCCCCTCTCACCCTCCTAAACTTTCTGTGCCGCTTCGCGGTAGTCACAAACGATGATTCATCCTTCTCCCCGCGCCCGCACGCCCCTGCCGAAGGCACACAAAAAGCTTTGAAGGGGGAGTCCAGAGGGGGAAACTTTCTCGAAAGTTTCCCCCTCTGGCCGCCGGAGGCATCAAAAAAGGCCGGGCCGGTGCGCATGCACCGGCCCGGCCTCTTATATACTATGCGCGCGCCTAGGACTTGACGCCGGTACCGGTATAGCGGGCCGGGTCGTCGAGGGTGGACAGGGTTTCTCCCTTGGCCACTTTGTCGCGCAGGTATTTGGGCGGGCTCATGAGTCCGCGCAGGGCGATGCCGTCGAAGAACTTGAGTTCGCCGTCCACTTTTTCGGCCAGGAAAGCGTCCACCTTGGCGGGCTCCGGGTCGGTGTCGATGGGCTTGAGCGAGCCCAGGGCGAAGCCGAGCGGGACCACGTAGGTGGGGGTGCAGGAGAAGAAGTGGGTGACGTTCTCGAACACGGTGCCCAGGGAGCGCACGATGCGGGCGTGGCCGTCGTCGAACGGGGGCGTGACAGGGCCCGCCTGGATGACGAACACGCCGCCCGGGGCCAGGGCCTCGCGGCAGGTGGTGAAGAACTCCCTGGTGAAGAGGTCCATGGCCGGGCTGTCCTCGAGCGGGTCGGACAGGTCGCAGACGATCACGTCCCAGGAGCCGCCCTCCTTTTCGAGCACTTCGAAAGCGTCGCCAAAGCGGATCTCGGCGCGCGGATTCTGGAAGCAGCCCTGGTGGATGCCGGCCAGGTGCTCCTGGCAGGCGTCGTACACGACCTTGTCGATCTCCACCTGGACGGCCTTGGTCACGGACTTCCACTTGAGGACCTCGCGCACTGCCCCGCCGTCCGCGCCGCCCAGGACCAGAACGCGCGAGGGCGCGCCGTGCTGGTACAGGGCGGTATGGACGAGCGGCTCGTGGTAGAGGAACTCGTCGCGTTCGGAGACCTGCCACTTGCCGTCCAGGACCAGGCCCGCGCCGAAGGTCTTGGAGCGGACGATGGACATCTCCTGGTATTCGGTCCGCTTGAACTCGAGGATCTGCTCCACCCCATGGAGGTGGACGTCGTCCTCGGTCATGTATTCAGTGATCCAATAGTCGCTACTCAGCCTCGAACCTGCCACAGCGTCGCCTCCTCTTTCGGGGTCAGGGGATGGTGGCACCCGCAGCCGTTGCCGCGCGGCAGCACGGTCAGGGTGTGGTCCGCGGCCTGAAACTCGCTGACGAAATATTCGCAGGCGAGCCTGGGCTTGGCGGTTTCGCCGCAGGTGAAGATATCCACGGCCGCATAGCCCGATTCGGGCCAGGTGTGGATGGAAATATGGGATTCCGCGAGCAGGGCCAGGGCGGTGACTCCCTGGGGCTCGAATTTATGGCTCGTGATGTCGAGCAGGGTGGACATGGCCCGCTGGGAAGCGGAGATCATGGTTTCGAGAATGAGCTGCTCGTCGTCGAGCAGATGGGAAGGACAACCTTTGAGTTCAAGAATACAATGCACACCGACAGTGTTCATTCATCAACACCTCGTGATTAAATGGTTCAGTGACCGAAACACCTCCTTGCCTTGGCGGCCGGACAACCCGTCCAGCCTTCAACAAAAAACATAAAACCCCCTTGGTACGGTTGGCCCACGCCGACATGGCGCGAACCCGGCGGGAGCCGCATCCGGGGGAGTGCATACCCCAGGGGCGTCCCGCGCGCCCGTCGCACTGGATCGGTCAATCCATTTGCGCCGGGCCAATTGAGCCGAGCTTGTATATGAATCGTCGGCGAATGCAAGTTTTTTCTGCGCCCGATCCCGGCCGGTCACGGTTTCCCGGGGCCAACCACAAGCTGCGCCCTTCTGTATACGCTCCAAGCGCCCCGTTGGTTGCAACGGAACGACGTTTTTGCGTCGATGCCCCGGCACGATTCGGTCGCCTAGACGCATGAGCACATAGACAGCATTGATGGACAGCAAATTAACATTTCTATAGCATCGCACCAAAAACCGGTAACCGGAGATGCCCTATGAAACGCTGTATCCATGCCCTGGTCCTTTTCTCCCTCCTGCTCCTGACGGGCTGCGCCTCGTCCCAGATGATGCAATTGCCCGAAGGCGTTGCGCCCTACACCGCTTCCCCTGACAAATCCACGGTGGTATTCATGCGGCCGTCCGCCTTCGGCGGGGCCGTCCAGTCCTATGCGGTCCAATACGACAACGAGACCCCGGAATTCATCGGCATCGTGTCCACCAACTACAAGATCGCCTTCCAGACCTCCCCCGGCGAGCATCTGTTCATGATCATGAGGGAGAACACCGACTACCTGAAGGCCGATCTGGCGGCCAACCACATCTACTACGTGATCGTCGAGCCCCACCTGGGATTCATGAAAACCAGATTCTCCCTCGAGCCCGTCACCGCGTCGCAGCTCGACACCCAGGATTTCAAGGATGACCTGGCCGAATGCTCCTTCGTGCAGAACACCCCGGAGTCGATGAAGTGGTTCGAGGACAACCGGGGAAAAATCATGGCGCGGTACCGGTCCAGCTATCAGGACTGGCTCGCCGACCCGGAAGACCAGAGCCACCTCTTGAAGGCGGACGGACGCGCCCTGTCCGGATAACAACCGCGAGAACGTCATGAAATCCTATCGCAAAGAACTCTTTTTCGAGGTCCCGACGCGCCGGGCGTTTGTGAACATCACCGAGGACGTGGAGGCGTGCCTGCGCGAGTCGGGCATCCGCGAGGGGCTGTGCCTGGTCAACGCCATGCACATCACCGCCTCGGTCTTTATCAACGACGACGAGTCCGGCCTGCACCACGACTACGAGGTATGGCTGGAGAAGCTGGCCCCGCACGAGCCGATCTCGCAGTACCGGCACAACGGGTACGAGGACAACGCGGACGCGCACATGAAGCGCCAGGTCATGGGCCGCGAGGTGGTCGTGGCCGTGACCGAGGGGAAACTGGACTTCGGCACCTGGGAGCGCATCTTCTACGGCGAGTTCGACGGCCGCCGCAGAAAACGGGTCCTGGTCAAGATCATCGGCGAATAACCCCCGCCGAATATCCTTGACCTCTGCCGCCCGCCTTGATTAATGAGACATCCACGCGCGCCAGTAGCTCAGGTGGATAGAGCATCGGCCTTCTAAGCCGACGGCCGTGGGTTCGAATCCTACCTGGCGCACCAAAAACATAAGGATTCAAGCCTACTGCTTGAATCCTTTTTCTTTGGCTTTCAGCCTTCCGTGTGCTTGCGCCAATTACTCGGCACTTCAGGCAAATACTTCCCGGGCGTACACAACCGAGATCTTCTCGCCCCCCGGGTATCAACTGCGCCATGGCGTAGTCGCAGCTGAGGCATTCCATGGCATAGGAATCGGAGCAGGTGACTATCACGGCCTCGTGTTTCGCGCACTATTCACGCACCAATTCAAAATAGACTTGGTAATCTTCCTCACAGAAGAAGGAATTCGGGGGAAAAAATTAGGGGGACACCTCCCTAATTCTCTTTCTTGGGCCAGGCTTTTTGGGTCTTACATCCTTCCCCAATATCGACTGCAATTTGTCGAAGAACGGATTGCCTCCCAGAGGACGGCCTGTACGCCCGTGTCCTCTTAACAAGTCACGGTCGCGATCACTGGTATCCTCTGCCAAAAAAACCTCCCAATCATCAACCAACGACAGTAATGGAGCCGTTTTCACAAGCACATCGTCCATACCTGTCAAATGCGCTCGGGCGCTGCTCCATCGATAGTCTGCGGCGTTTGGGACCATCCCCGCCCTAACCGGGTTTCGCTCTACATATCGGGCGGCGGCGATAAGATACTTTTCATCCATCGCAAAGGAGGAAAACCTCCCTTGCCACAGATGTCCCGTCCATTTTTCACGTTTATTGATTCGGCAAGTATAGCGTTTATGCGCTTCGCCAATAGCCAAACTCAGGCCCTGCTCGGTTTTCGGCGTGGCAATTAAATGGACATGATTTGTCATCAAGCAATATGCCCATATTTCGACTTCATGCTTGTCACACCAAAAGCGCATGCTCTCCAAATAATGGATGTAATCATCATCCTTGAAAAAAGTCGGAAGGCGTCGGTTCCCACGCTGAATAATGTGGTGGGGTTCTCCTGGAACTACTATCCGTGCAACTCTTGGCATGCCACTTCGTATCAACGCCACTTATTCAACGTCGGCAATTAGGGAGGCGTCCCCCTAATCCCCTATCCCCCTACCCCCCCCCTAATTCCACCAGATTAGAAGAACGGGCAGGATTCGACGATTCTATCCTTACTTAAAGGTTTGGGTATTGAGCGTGTGTCGCGTTGCTTGTTAATCTAGAGGCCTTCCTTCTCCCCAATATTTTTCGTACAAAGTATGCAAATCGTTTTCGTACTTGTGGCGCTCTGACCAGTAAACAGAGTCACTAGAATAGATGCTTTCATTGATTTTATAAATTGCATACCCTATATCAATTTTATTGATGCTAATTTTGCATGGGTATGGTTCTTCTAAAAATTTGATATATTGTTTTATCCCACAAAAAATTCCCCAGCACATCAAGCTGCCCCATTCCCCATGGACACATTCTTCATCTATATCCCAAAAAAGTTTATCCAGACACGGGCAGACAAATCTCCCATCATCAAACAATATGCAGTCTTTAATTACAATCTCTTTTGGCCATTGCTTTATCACATCTTCAAAAATTTGTGTCAGAAGCACCATAACACCTCTTTATTTATTAATAGTCAACACTGTTCCGTCGATATCAACAGTTATCTTCTTGCTAGGAGATGGCGTCTTACCCTTCTTTAGCCCCACTTTCCACTCTCCATTCTTGCCCTTATGGGTTGAAGTACTTTTTTCATAAATCGCGCCAGATTTTTTATGTTTCCATTTCCCTTTCCCTATTCTATCAAACAATTCCTCATCATTATCCGGCGTGGCGATCACATCCCCTTTCTTGGCTGTCAGAGGATTGTTGTGAGTTATCTCCTTGGCTTTGGCCCCAGGATTACCGTCCTGAGTAATAATACCACTGCCATCAACCTGCCCATTCTGATCTTCGGATATCGGGACGGAATCCGAACCTTCTCCGCTTACAGGAGTCGTGATTGGACCGGTGTTGACATCGGCATCACTATCCGAACCAGGTAAGGATGTATCAACACCGTCGGTTGGAGTGGAGGCTGGAATCCCTCCATTTTCCTCCTTATCCTGTTCGCTTAAGCTGCCGGGAGAATGTGTTGCCTCAACAATATGCCCGTCCTCATAGACCAAATCCTTTTGTCCGTAATTAAGATAACATATTTTCGAGTTGGGGTCATATGTTACTTCATAAACCTTATTTGAACCTTTTATCTTAACTCTGGTAGGTGTTCCTGTCGCTTCGTCATATTTCAAGACATCCATAGGGGTGTCCTCAAATACGCCATCTCCAAACTCTTTTGGGACACGGACAATGACCTGATTCGTCAATGAAGCATACAAATCAGATACGGCGGTCAACTTCTTGTTAATGCTTGGCGCCAAGGATTCAACGGTATTAGCAAGTCCATCTCCCAACTGCTTGGCCAGCTCTGGGTTCGTTTTATAAAGGATAGCAATCGTTGCGAGACAAGCTACGGCACCAATGACGAAAGTCGCATCATCGAACCCTGCGACTACATTTACATTGCCATTTCTGTTAGGAAGCATGACATAGTTGCGCCCACCAACACTTTTTATGGCAACCTTATTCGTTACGCTCTCATCCGCCCATTTCCCAACAGCCTGAAAGCTTTTTTCAATTTCAGCCAATGCCGCTGAATTCGAACACCCCTTTTTCCTTAAGTCGTTATAAACTTTCGCAACTCTATCACCAATTTCTCCACCAATCTCTTCGGCCAATCTATCTGAACCACAAATGTTCGACTTTTTTAGCTCCTCGGCAATCCCATTTTTCAACCAAGTCATTTCTGCAGGTGTCAGTTGATCCTTGCCTTTCAAGTCTGCAATAAGGTCTTTGATTGCAGTGGCCGTCTTCTTTGTATTCTCCTGAATCCCCTTGAACCCGCTCGCGACCTCATCAATGGCGCTCAAATCCACATACACCGTAACCGAGGTCTTCTCGTCCCTGGTGATCTCCTGCGCCTTGGCCAGATCGCGGTTCAGACCCTCCAGTCCGGCGTCGGGGTCGGAGCGGATGATGATTTCGCCTTCGCCGATGGTGGCGCGGTTGATCTGGCGGCGGTCGTGGGAGGAGGCGGAGCCGTCCAGGGTGCCCGAATAGGGGTTGCCCTGCTGCTTGACGTCCTTGTTGGCGTCGTTGGACGCGCCTTCCTGGGACGAGTCGGCGGAGGCCTGCGCGTTATCCGAGCCTTGGCGATTCGCGCTGTTTTTGGCGTTCTCCGCACTCTTGGAGACGGACAGGCTGGCCTGGTAGTTCGAGGCCTTGTCGTGGTCGTGGATATCGTTGTAGGTGAGCGTATCGGTATCGAGCTTCAGGTTGCCGTTTTCGGCGGCGATGACCGCGCCCTCCACGTGGGTGTTGTCCTCCACGCGGATGTCGACCTGCTCCTTGCCGATGATCGAGGTCTGGTTGTGCACCCAGGCCGAGGAGCCGGTGCCCTTGCCCATGCCGACGTTGGCGGAATCGCCCGTCGAGGCGGTCGGGTCCAGGCCCGGAGCCTGGGCCAGCTGGGCAATGTCTTCCTGGACGCTGCCGGTCTCCTTGTACTGGACCACCACGCCTTCGGCGGTGGTGATGGCTGGCTATGTCAAAGGGCAAAAGAAAGGCCCGGGCTAAGCCGGGCCAGTTCGCAACTTGCTACTCCTGCGCCTAGGGCAGGTCTCGGCTGAGGCCTTCCAAGCTGGCGTCGAGATCGTAGCGGGTGACTATCTAGACCGCGTGTTTCGCGCACCATTCACGCATCAACTCAATGTAGACTTGGTAATATCACT
This sequence comes from Pseudodesulfovibrio sp. lm2024, assembly GCF_051175575.1. Taxonomy (NCBI): domain Bacteria; kingdom Pseudomonadati; phylum Thermodesulfobacteriota; class Desulfovibrionia; order Desulfovibrionales; family Desulfovibrionaceae; genus Pseudodesulfovibrio; species Pseudodesulfovibrio sp. lm2024. Next base: position 281,122 of record NZ_CP195092.1, on the reverse strand, counting down.
CACAGAAGAAAACTTGCTGTCTGCGGTTACCGCGTTGTGTAACATGGTGCGGATACCCCGGCGCCACGACTCTCGCTAATCTCGCCATAAGGCTCCTTTAGCTTAAAATAAGTATTGTGTCCCCAGCCCCTCCAGCTATTGGTCTATTCTTGATCTGAATTAAATTCCATATCAGTTTCCCCCCTGCTCTTTCGAGTTAGTCGGAAAATTCCTTTTTTCCCGCCTTTTTCACCGTGTATTTCCAATACAATAGGGAATTGAATCTCCTCGTCTTCATAGCTAGATGGTTGTCCTTCAGAAGGGATCTCAACAGGCCGCCAACCTTTATATTTACGCCACTTAACGGGGATGTTCCAAGTATAGGGATACAACAATCTGCGCAAACGGTGCTGGAGCTCTGGCGAACTCTCTGCAGTGAACACAGCCTCGGCCACCTTGATAACAACGACACCATCAGCTTCTTCCCAACTATCAATCCAGCCCTCGCTAAGCACTGATGCCTTGTTAGCACCTGATCGTTCCCAAAACTCGGGGCCTAACCACATGATATTACCTACAGCCTCAACAATCCCCATCCGGAGCGTTCGCCGTCCCGGATTCCCAGAGATGTCAATCAATAGACTTGGAGCGCTTGGTATTCTGGAAGAATTGGGAACTGTTGAAAGCTTTGACAGGTCATGTCCATGTCTTGTGCAATGCTCTATATCGGTACAATTTTGCCACACCGTATACTCACTGTCGCTAAGCCAGCCTTGCAAAAATATACTCTTATTTTTAAAGGCGTCCACCCATGCCACCCAAGGGACCTTCGGGACTGGCGACAATGATTTGATAGATACAAATTGATGTTTCCATGCCGTAACAGTCCCTGACTGAATTTCGTATTCGCCTGTTCTTGGGAAAATACCATGCCTTTTCACAAGGGAGGTAGCGCCTTGGAAAGCGTATGCTTTCCCGTATGCATGGAATTTGTCTGGCATCGCATTGTACCCACTCAACACGTCACAAACAATTCCCCAAACTTCAAGGTCGGTTAAGCTATTCGCCGCAACAACAATTTCCAATTCAATAGACATATTAGAATTCACTTATTTTCAAATTAACGCCATATTTGTCCGCTATGGCCTGCAGACCTCGCGCTGCCTCTACCCCTCCCGGTTGAACCCGAAGGTCTAACGTCATTTCCGCTGGGGAACCTCCAACTGTAGCTCCAGAGGTACCAAGTTCTTTTATGTGTTCTGACATCCTATTCAACCACGTACTTCCAGTTGTATCTACAGTTTTTAAGCTGATTAATTCATGTCCTTCATTAAAATCCACCAAAGGGAAAAAACCGTTATCTTCTGCACCAACATGATAAAAATCTTTGTACTCGGTTTTTGCTAAGTAATCTTCAATAACCGTACCTCGTTCGATAGGCGACTTTGCCCAAACATTCTCGGGAAAATCAACTGCGCCCTTCGCAGCCATCAACTTCTTAACGAGCTTTGACTTCTTAATGCTATCAGGTACGATCGCTTCTAAGGCTAAGGTCACTTTCTCTGCTTTTTTCAATTGCGCCAATGCCTTAACGGCTGGACCAGATAATGTTATAGAAGAAATGGTCCCACCTATCTTGAGCAAACCCTGTGTATCATGATCCAGAGAGTTCCAAGTTCCGCTAACCACCTTTCCGGTTTTCTCGTCAACCCATGTCACGGTCGCATCAATCGCACCGTCCAACTTAATGAGCATTTCCAAAGCTTGCTTTGTCGCCTCGGGGTTAAGGTCGTATGCCAATTGAACCCCTTTCGAAATCCCAGTCGTAATGGCTTCATCCAACCCTTGGCTTAGAGGATCTTCGCCATTTCCAATAATGGCAAAACCTTTAACGATATCCCCATCGCCGACAGATTCGGCGTAAAGCTTAGCTATCATATAATAAAAAGAGTTGTTCTCGGCGGCGTTGCCACCAGTCTCGGCCCCAGCGTCAACATCACCGCCTGCCGCAGCTGCAGCAAATCCTGCCAGAAGCCTTGAGATATTGACGCCACGCCCCTGCCAAGCAATCAAATCTTGGAAGGACATTTCTCCTGCATCATATTTCGCCAGGAGTTCGTTTGCTAAAGCCTCACCGGTAATCTCTCCCACGGCCCCACCGATCGCCCCGGAGACGCCGTCACCGCCCATAGCGAGGTCCATGGCCCCGCCCAGCGCCGCGTGGGCGATTTTGTGAGTCACATAGTCGATATCCCTGTTTCCATTCTCATCCGGCGCGTAGGCTTCTCCGATCTCATTCGCCAACTGCACCCCAAGCGCGGACACCGCCGCGCCACGCAGATTCATCACGAGATTCTCACCCAGGTCGCCGCCGTTGATGGCGGTGCCCACGCCGGTGTTGACGCCCGCCTGGATGGCGTTCTGCCTCAGCTTCTGGGCGAGGTCGGCAATGAACTTATCCATGCCGGTGGCACCCTTGGCGGCACCGTCACCGACAAATTCCTTCATGAAATCCGTGTCCGAGATGCCTTCCATCAGTCCGGCGGTGAGCATGGCCGTGGCCAAAGCGCGCACGGTGTCAATGGAGGCCAGGGCCTCGAGTGCGGCCCCGATGTCGCCGCCGTTGCCCACGACCTGCATGCCCGCCTGCATGACCAGGGAGTTGAAACCGGCCGCCACGGCGGCGGTCATGGCTGAATCACTCGCCATGCCGAGTACGCTGGTAGCGAATCCCTGGCCGCCCGGAGTGAACGACAACGCAACGGCCATGGCCAGGGACACAAGCTGCATGCCCGGCCCACCGATGCCGCTGTCGGTCTTCTTCCAGTGCTCGTGCACTTCCTGGACGGCTCGCCAGTCCACGTCGTCGCGATCGGCGATCTCGGCCATCCATTCCAGGCCCGGTGCCTGGGCCAGCTGGGCAATGTCCTCCTGGACGTTGCCGGTCTCCTTGTACTGGACCACCACGCCCTCGGCAGTGGTGATGGTCAGCCCCTTGGCTGCGTTTATCTTGGTGTGCTGGACGGTCTCGTCGTTGGTTCCCTCGTCCGAACTGGACCAGGAGAAGAAACCGGTGCCCGATTCAATCTTGCGCTCGTATTCACTGTCCTTGGCCACCAGCATGGCCACCTGGCCGTCGGTGCTGGTGATCTCGGTCTCGTCGCCGGACTTGATGGAAGCGGCCTGGAGGGTGATGTCCCCCTCCGCCTTGAGGGCTACTTTGCCGCCGCCTTCAATCTCGCTGCGGACGGTGGCAACACCATTGTGTTCGCCTAGTTCCATGGAGCCGGTGCCCATGAATCCTGAGTGGGTCGCCTCTTCTTTGCGGTAGTGCTTCTCCTGGGCCGAAACAACGAGTATCTCGTCGGCGGCCTTAAGGTCGACGTCGCCCTCCGCGCTCAGCTCGCTGCCGAGGACGGACAGATCGCCGTCCGCGTCGGCGGCACCGGCCTCCACGGAGAGGGAGCCGCCGGATTTGACGGCGGAGGACACCGAGGTCTGCGTGTTCGCGGCAATGGTAGTGGATTTCTTGCCGCCGAAGAAGCCGCCGGAGCCGCCCTGGTTGTGGGAATAGAAGTCGGTGCTGTCCGTGGCGGCGGTGATCGAGACGTTGCCGCCAGCCTTGAGGGCGGCGTCGCCGACGGATTCGAGTTCGCTGCCGTGGACGGCCACGTTCTCACCCGCTTCCAAGGTCAACGCGCCGCCCGCCTTGACGGAGCTGCCATGATTGTAGGTGGAATCGGTCCGGGTGTTGTAGTTGGAACCGCTCAGACGGTGCTTGAAGGTCGTCTCCATGGTCGAGACGGCCAGGTTGCCGTCCGCTTTGAGCGTGGCGTCGCCGCCCGCCTCCAGCTCGGTGCCGAGGACGCCGACGTCCTTCCCGGCCTCCACCGTGAGATCGCCGGTGGCCGAGATCTTCCCGGCCTTGGCTATCCGGGTGTAGCTGGAGCCCTTGCCCGAGAACCCGACGGTGTCGGCGGCCAGGACCACGTTGTTGTCCGCCTTGAGGGCAACGTCCGTCCCGCTGATGTCGCCACCGGTGTTGTATATGGAATCCGCCGCGGCGACGGTCACGCCCTGGCCCGCGAGCGTCCCCTTGTTGTTGAGGAAGTTGTCCGCGTTGATCGTCACCTGGCCGCGCGAAGCGATGAGACCCGCGTTGGCGGTATTGCCGGTGGTGTCCACCTGGACCTCTCCGGCCGCGATGACCGCGCCGCCCTGGGCGATCTTGTCCAGGCTGGCCGGGCAGAGATAGACCACGGGCACCAGCAGCTGTTCGCCGTCCACTTCCTGATACTCGAACCAGACGATGTCGCCGGTCAGGGCGGCCACCTGTTCAGCGGTCAGGGCGATGCCCACGGTGAGCCCGAGATCGGTATGGGCCTGGACCGCGTTATCCATCAACGCGAGGAACTGATCCGTGTCGGTGGTCCTCGCCGCCTCCAAAAAGCGCTGGCCGGTCAGCGCGAAAATCTGCTCGCGCACCAGCCGAGTCTCGTAGAACTTGTCGCCCAGCCGTTTGTAGGCCTCCTCGTTGGGGTTAAAGCCCATGTGCGCAAGGGCGTAGTCCGAGCCGTAAAATGTGTCGAGATTGGTCAGGGCCGGATTGGTCTCGATTCGGTAATTGTGCGCCGGATTCGTGTTCTCCTGGAACAGGCCGTTCTGGGGCAGGCCGTCGGTCAGGGCGGTCACGTCCGCGACCTTCTGCTGCTGCGTGGCCGGGTCGGGCGGGCTGTAGATGCCGTTGTGCTCGGTGACGCCGTTGGTCACCGAACCGGAAGAAATGAGCACGCGATTGCCCGCGTCGAGGGTGCCGTAGGCGTAGTCGATGGGCTTGAGCAGGACTTCGGTGCCGCTGCCGGTAAGGATGCGGTCGGGCGACTCGTGGTTGTGGAAAATGCCGCGCCCCCAGCCGACGGAGGTCCGTTCGTAGATGCCCTGTCCCACGTTGTCGAAGGAATCGGCGTTGATGACGATGTCGCCCGTGGCCGAGGATATCCGGCTGACCACGTTCCGCGCATCTCCAGCCTCGATGCGGATGTCGCCCTGGGCGGCGATGGTCGCGCCCTGGTCCTGACCCGTTGCGGAGTCCCGGGTGGTCACGGCCTGGAAGATGACACCGTCGGTCCTCCCCACGATCTTGCCGACGTAGAGACGGCCGGAGGCAGCCACCGCGCGCGCCGAGTCGAACGCCGGCATCTGATCCGCAGTCAGGTAGTTGGGATCGGCGGCGAGTTCGGCCTCCGTGGCCGCCACTGCGGCCTGCAACTCCTCGATGGAAAAGATGTCCCGCGATGTATCCAGCCCGACTACGGCCAGGGCGGCCTCGGCTATCCGGTTGGCATTATTGCGGACCGCCACGCGCGGGGCGCCGAAGAGATCGTTGAAGAGCCTGTAGCAGTTGTCACCCTCGTCGCCGTAGTGCCAGAAACCGCCCTCGGCATAGGACAACTCGGTGGCCCCGGGGGTCAGGGAAAAGAGGGAATTGTTGTTGGCAAAGGTGTCCGCCCGAAAAACCAGGCCGCCGTCCAGGGACTCGATGTTGCCGGAATCATTCTGCAGAGTGGCCATCCTGGTCCCACCGGCCGTCCCTTCCAACACCATGTCACCCCGGGAGAGGATAACCCCTTGGTTGTTGTGCAGGGTGTCGCTGACACGGAACAGGCCGCTGCCGCCGGAGTAGAGGGTACCGGTATTTTCGAGGAAGTCGGATTCAACCGAGAGGGTGTCGTCGGCCGCGATCAGGCCGCTGTTGGTCAGCGTTTCGGCGTGAACCTCCACGGCCCCGCCCTTGACCAGGGGGGTATCCGTATCCTCGACCTTGGCAACGGTGACGGTTTTGCCGGTCAGATCGGCCGTCCCCACCGCCTGGACCGTGCCGGAGACGGCCACTTCACCGTTCTCCGAGGTCAGGGCCAGATCGCCTGAGGAGGCGGTGTTCTTGACCTGGAGCTTCCCGTCCGCCGTCATGACGAGATTTTGGGTGGCCTGCACGATCCCCTGGGTGTTGACGCCCACCCCGGCCTCGGTGCCGACCAGTTCGATGCGCCCCGCGTACATGCCGCCCAGCGCCGTGGAATCGATGGAGACGACGGGAGCCGGAGAGCCGTCCGGGGCAAGGGGGACAACGGCCCCCGTTAGCGGATCGTACCGGTTTTGGCCGGTGACGACCTTCAGCCTGTTGGCATAGACATCCGCGTTGATGCTGGCGACCCGAGTGATCAGTTCAAACGCGTCGATATTGGTTGCGTTGACGCCGTTCCCTTCCACCAGGATGTCGCCGTCCCGCACATCGATGCCGAGAAAATTGTTGTTGTCGAACTGCGGCCTGCCTGTGGCCAGGGTCGCCTTGGGCGTATTGATGAATCCGCCGCCGTTGATGGAGATGCCGTTGGGGTTGGCCAGGATGAAATTCGCCCTGGAACCGAAGATTTCTATGTAGCCGCCGATGGACGTGCGCCCGGTCCCGGTCACTTCGGTGAGGATGGAGGACGCCGCGCGTCCCCCGAGGTTGGCATTGGGCGCCAGGGTTCCGCCAAGCTGCGACACGCCCGGAGCCGTCGCGTTGTTGAAGATAACGCCTTGGTGATCCACATTGAAGTCGCTGAATTTGTTGTGAGACAACCCGCCGCTGTTGGGAGCGGCGATGTTGACCACCGGAACGCCGTTCTGGGCAGCGTCCATGGTTGGCCGATTGCTCGCCTGGGCGGCCGCGTCCGGGGTGATGCCTCCGGCATGCACCATGGACGGCGGGCAGAGGATCAGGCCGACGAGGAAGGCGATGAGGATGTGCTTCATGGCGTTGTGCATCTGGAACTCCGGTCGCTAAAAGGAAAATTGGAAGGAAGTGTAGATTTCGAGGTTGTCGGTCTGGAGAAACGCGGGGGCGTCGAGGGGCCGGGATACGGCCATGTCCATGACCAGCCGGGCCCCGCTGGTGCGGACTCCGAGCACGGCCCCCTGAAGCAAGCCCTGTTCCTCCGCCTCTTTGGGATCTCGCCTGATTACGCCCGCGTCGTATCCGGCGTAAAAGGCCAGATCGCCCACCCAAGTCTTCCGCAAGGACGAACTCTGTGGACCGCTTGGCAGCAGCAGGGCCAATTCGTTGCGAACATATCCCCCGATGTCGCCGCTCAGGCTGTCTTCGTCAAAGCCGCGCACCGTGTACCGACTGCCGATGCTGATCCGCTCCGCACTGTACAGCGTGTGGGGCGACCACTGCCCGAAGGCGCGGGTGGACCAGGAGAAACGGGTTTCACCCAAATTGAAGGGACGGTAGTAGCTTGCCAGGAAGGTGACCTTGCTGAACTGGGACCGTGGGGTATCCGGCGAAGGGTTGCGGTCCCGCTTCGCGCCGAGGATGGGCACGCCCTGCGAAAATCCCGCCTGCGCCGAGGCCATGCCGCCGAGAAGGCGAGTGTAGTGGGCGAGGGAGACGGACAGCGCGGAGAGAACCTGACTGGTAGTGCTCAGCTTGTCCCCGGCAAAGTAGTTCTGGGTATCCCGGACCGTCAGCCCCATCCCAAGGGAGGTCTTGCTGTCCTGATCGCGAAACAACACCCTGTCCACGGTCAGCGAGGTCGTGGTGGTGTCGCCTGCCGAGCTGTAGGTCAGCCCGCCCCCCTTGATATCGGTACGATACTCGTAATAGCTGACTGAGCTCGAAAAGGTCCAATACCCATAAGGGACCGAATAAAAAAGGTTCCAGGTCGAGCTGCGCTGCCGCTCGTCGGAAAACAACTTTTCCGCGTCGCCATTCAGGTAGACGTTCAGCAGATCGTTGATGCCGAACAGATTGTCCTTGCCCAGGGAGAGGAGATATTGATTTCGGCCGGTGGATTCCTGGCCGGAGTTGTCCATGCCCGCGGAGATCCGCCACGTCTTGGAGCGGTTGTTTTCGACGGCGACCTTTGTGCCTCCGGGCTTGTTTCCCGGTAGCAGCTTCATGGTCGCGTTGTTGGAAGGGAGCCGGTTGAGCTGGTCCAGGCCCTGCTCGATGTCACGCAGGTTGAGCACCTCGCCCTCAAGCCCCGGCATGGCTCCTTTGAGTTCCCGAGGGTGCCCGTCCCCCTCCTTGAATTCGATTTTCTCGACTTTCCCCTCTACAACCTGAAGTCGCAGAATACCGCTGGAAAGATCTTGTTGGGGCACGGCCACGCGGGTCGTGACATAGCCTTTTTGGATATACAGATTGGTCACGTCACGGACCAGGTTGTTGATGTCCGTGATGGTCAGGCAGCGCCCCTGGTACTTGGCCTTAACCGGCGCTATCTCCCGCGCTCCGAGCAACGTCATGCCGGAGAATTCGATGGTCCGGACCTCGAAGCAGCTTTCCGGCTCTGTCTTTTCAGTGGGCTTTTGCGGCGGCAACTCCTGGCCCGAAGGGGCCTTTTCAAGCTCTTCGCGGTGTCTACGCTCCAATTCGAGACGCCGCTGCTCCTCCTGCTGCTGGAGTTGCTGTTGCTGCCGAATGGCTTCGTCGACGGGTGCCCCCATGACAAAGCCGGGCCTGGCCAGCATGACCAGGGCCAGAATGCATATCAAAAACAATGGCCGAGGACGGACAGCCCCCCACCATGCTTCCCCAATACCATGAGGAAGCGTCTCCCGCTTGATGGCCACAAAAACTCCCCCGCGACTTGCCCAAGGGCAAGTCGACTACTCCAAAACCATCAAGAACAGGAGATCGGGGACCGTGACGCAGTTCCCATACGGCAACCCGGCTGTCTTCTTGAGACCCGTGGCTTTCCGTCTCCGCCTCACGACGGATTTGGCTATAATTTTGCGGCTGAAGTTCCACCCCTTGGAAGTTCAGCAGACGCCGCAAATTTCTACGAATCATTACTAATGTCAAGAAAACTGTTCATACATAGAGAAAAAGTAAGTAACCAGCTGTATGCATCGTTAAACTTGATATAAAAGCACGAACCAGCCGACAGCGCATGCGGGCCAAGCATCATTCGGTAGTACCGATTCCAACCGAGGTATTCTCATCCGCCGGGATATCCAGTTCCTTGGCAACATCGAGGTTGAGACCTCCCAAGCGGGGCTGGCATCAGGAGCGGAGCCGGTGATTATCCCCACCCTCGTGTTTTACGCACCATTCACGTATCCACTCAATGTAGACTTAGTAATCCTCCTCGCAAAAGAAGACTTGCTGTCTGCGATTGCGGGCGCTGCGTTATGTGGTACGGGCACCCCGGGGACACAACTCTCGCAAATCTCGCCAAAAGACTCCTTTAGCTTAAAATAAGTTGTGTCCCTAGATTTCCCCTCAGATTTGCCAGATTTAAAATCTGTATTGCGTCCCTGAATTTCCTTGCTAGTCAGGATATTCTACGAGAATTCGATCGATCTCTTTTTTTCGCCTCTCCGCCCATTCAGGGTTTATTGCTCGCAATAGCTCCAATTGTTTCTGAAACATCAGTTCTCTGAAGTCGAGTCCAGAGGTTTTATTTTGAGCTGCGTACCTAGAAGCTACAGCATGGGAGGCCTGTTCAATAAACAAAAATATAATATCTGAAGCGGATGATGTTATAATTCTTTTTTGTTCGACACCTCTTTCAACAATATAATAATGGTACATATTATCATGTAGTTCCACGTTAACAACTATGTCTGAACAATTATCTCCGATGGTTAAATACTCTTTAGGAGCATTAATAATTTTACCTATTTGTAAAATTTCAGACTGTAATTCTTCTACGCTCTTCATTAGTCCACCTCTTCAATGAATTTTCTATCTAAAAGCTCTTGAACCGTCATTTCTGTTTTAAATTGAGTTCCTTTGCCCGGTTGACCAAACCAAGGCTCGCTCAACCCTTCTTTCACGGGCAGAGGCTTAATCACTTTATATTTTATTGGATATTCTTTCGCAATTATTGCAGGCAAAGACCTCTTCTCAAATGGAGTTCCGACAGGAGAAAGATTATTTCCAGTTGGGGGTCCATACCTATCAATTACTGGAGGGATTAGGGGGACACCTCCCCACCTCCCTGGGATTAGGGGGATGGATTAGGGGGACACCTCCCGGGAATTAAGGGGGACACCTCCCGGGAATTAGGGGGGGGACACCTCCCTAATTCTCTTTCTTGGGCCAGGCTTTTTGGGTCTTACATCCTTCCCCAATATCGACTGCAATTTGTCGAAGAACGGATTGCCTCCCAGAGGACGGCCTGTACGCCCGTGTCCTCCTAACAAGTCACGGTCGCGATCATTGGTATCCTCTGCCAAAAACCCCTGCCAATCATCATCCTTGCAAAAAAGTCGGAAGGCGTCGGTTCCCACGCTGAATAATGTGGTGGGGTTCTCCTGGAACTACTATCCGTGCAATTCTTGGCATGCCACTTCATATCAACGCCACTTATTCAACGTCAACAATTAGGGAGGTGACCCCCTAATTCAAGGGAGGTGTCCCCCTAATTCCATCCCCCTAATTCCACAAGCAACAAAAGGGGTGGCCATCGCTGACCACCCTTTGCTCGGTGAACCATATTCGCAAGCTCCACTGATATGAAGAAACCGCGCAGGTCACTCAAAGCATATCAACCCAGGCGATGATCGACGCATTCACATCATCCTTCCGATCCTGCATGATCCAATGTCCAGCGGCTTCCCACTGATCGACCTTTGATTTCGGGTGAGAAAACCATGTACGCATCCTCTCGGCTTGCCCTTTACCTCTACAAAGATGATAGAATGGAATGTTAATGGTTTTGCAGAATACCTCGCTTTGCTTTCCAAGCCCGACTTGATTGGGGCCAAAGAACAAAGGGCCGAAAGATTCACGTACAGGATAGTCCGATGTGCCCTGAAGGCGTCTTGCATGCCATCGTTTTAAAGCAGGGTCTGTGGTTTTGTCATAAAATCCAGCGAACAACGCAGGCCCAACATCGGCTGGATTGTCGCGTTGCAGATCATCAACTGCCTTTTGGAATATGGGGGCAAGCTTGTCGGAAAAACCAAGCGACCCATCAACCGAGACAACTCCCTCAATCAGGTCCGGTCGCTTGCTCGCTAGGCGGGCTGCGATTTGCCCTCCCATCGAGTGCCCCACCAGCACAAATGTCTCACTTGAAAACCTTGTTTCGATAAGAGTTTCGATATCTGCGACATAGTCATCCGGCATGTAATTACCAGACGGCATCACCTCGGAGCTACCGTGTCCGCGCAGATCTATCGCAACAACGCGATAGCGGCTTTCCAACACTGGGAGTTGCCAACTCCAATCGTGGGAATCACAAGTCCAACCGTGGAGAAGCATCATATTTCTCCCTTTCCCGGTGTCGGTATAAAAGAGCTTAGCTATTCGTTTGCTTGCGGCAAAAGCCGGTATTGGAGTGGCTGTAGCGGAGGCCAACCCTATCAACGACATGATGGCGCGTTGGGGCTTGGCAATGATTGACGAAGCTGCAGTCATGCCTAGCAGCTTCATTAAGCCGCGCCGGGACATAGTCATGTTTTGTATTTTCACTGCTGACATCCTTTGAAAGCTTTCTGCCGACACCAACATCGGCAACCATTAATGAATTGGACTTATGCGTATTAAATATGTTTTTCTCATAGCGTCAATTACGCACCTTAATGCTAGTAGATATACTGAAGGATATTGCCATGCCAGATCAAGTGGACTCTGTTTTCTTCGCGGACTGCGCGGCGCGGTCCTTCTTTGACCAAGTTGCAAACAAATGGTCTGTGATGATTTTGACTATTCTAGAAGAGAAACCGGTTCGATTTAGCGAGTTCATGCGCAGGCTTGAAGGAATTACACATAAGGCGCTAACGCAGGCCTTGAGGCGACTGGAAAGAAATGGGTTAATCATGCGCAGGGTGATTGCTACTTCGCCCGTCGCCGTAGAATACTCAATCACCGAGCTTGGCAGAACGCTGCAGATACCTTTGGAGGCCGTCTTCACTTGGGCGATAAAACACCTGCCTCAAATCGAAGAAGCACGTAAACACTATGACACTAAAGCGGAACATCACGCTGCTTCTGGTGGCCGGTGATATCGGACGTTGGGAGCATACGGAGATTTCCTGAGATTTTGGCCCAGAAAGCCCATGGGGAGGTTTAGGAAAAAATCCATGGTGAGGCTGGCAGAGAGCAGGGGGGGATCCGGGAAATAAAACCAAGCCACAACCCGATCGGGTGGGGTTGCATGCAGGGACGATTCTGGTGCACATCCCCATTTGCCTGCCTCATAATTTGCGAAGCCATACGTGGGCAAGATAGGAGAAGCATCGCTGCCCTTCATGAGTCTACGACGCAGACCTAGGTGCCAGAAGTGGCCTCGGTTCTTCGGACCACTGAGCGACGATTTTAAGGTGGGCATGCCGTACTTGCCGGTGCGGAAGCCGCCCCACCGATCAAATGAGAAAGGCGGGACCTCACGGCCCCGCCTTCCTGATTTGATCGGTGGGTGTTACGGCTAGAAGCGCTCGAAGTCGTCCTGCTCGTCCATGTCCATTTCCAGGGCCAGCCCCTTGGGCCGGGCCGGGGCGGCCTTGCCCTGGGTGATGGCCGGGCCGGACTTCCGCTTGACCACCTTGGTGGTCGTGCGGCGGGAGCCGCCTTCCTCGACGTGGAAGAAGGCCATGACCTCCTGCAGATGGCTGCCCTGGCCGGCCAGCTCCTCGCTGGTGGAGGCCATTTCCTCGGACGCCGAAGCGTTCTGCTGGATGACGTTGTCGAGCTGGGCGATGGCTTGGTTGATCTGGTTCGCCCCTGCGTTCTGCTCGTTGCTGGCCGCGGTGATCTCCTGGACGAGCATGGCGGTCTTCTCGATGTCCGGGACCAGCAGCTTGAGCATCTCGCCCGCCTTTTCGGCGACCTCCACGCTGCTGCTGGACAGCTCGCTGATCTCGGCCGCGGCCGTGCCGCTGCGTTCGGCCAGCTTGCGGACCTCGGCGGCCACGACCGCGAATCCCTTGCCGTGCTCGCCGGCCCGGGCCGCCTCGATGGCCGCGTTCAGGGCCAGCAGGTTGGTCTGCCTGGCGATCTCTTCGACAATGGATATCTTCTCGGCGATGCTGCGCATGGACACCACGGTCTTTTCCACGGCCTCGCCGCTGGTCCGCGCGTCGTCCGCCGCCTTGGTGGCCAGGGTATCGGTATCCTGGGCGTTCTGGGCGTTCTGGGAGATGTTCGAGGTCATCTCCTCCATGGACGAAGTGATCTCCTCGATGGAGGCGGCCTGTTCGGTGGCGCCCTCGGACACGGTTTGCGACGAGGACGACAGCTCGGTGCTCCCGGCCGCCACGCTCTCGGAGGCGTTCTTGACGTCCACGACCACACTCTTGAGCTTGTCGGCCATCTCCTTCAGGGTCATGGACAGAACCCCGATCTCGTCCTTCTGCTTGACGTCGATGCGGTTGTCCACGAAGTCGCCGCCCGCGATCTTTTCGGCAAAGGCCACGGCCTTGCGCACCGGCGCGACCAGGCCGTTGGCCAGGAACCAGAGGACCAGGCAGGCCAGGACCACGATGCCCGCGCCCGCGCTCACGCCGATGACGACGTTCTGTTGCGAACTGTCGGCCATGATCTCCGTGAGCTGCTGGGCGTCGGCAAAGACGACCGCGCGGGGGACCTCGATCAGGATGCCCCAGGGCGTCCCGGTACGGCCCAGCTCGATCGGGGCGCTGATCTCCACGGACTCCTTGCCAGGGGCCATGTCGATAAAGGACTTGCCGGCCTGGATGCTGTCCACGACCTGCTTCCAGTCGCCGTCAAAAACGTCCTTGAGCGGCTTGCCCACGGAGTCGGGCTTCTGGCTGTCGGCGACCATGATGCCGAGATAACTGACGACCTGCACGTGGGCCTTGCCGTCGTACAGGGACTTGGCGACCTTCTCGCTCAACTGCTGGATGAACTTGAGCCGCAGGTCGGTACCGGCGATGCCCAAAAACTTCCCGTCAAGCATGATCGGGGCGGACATGGTGGTCAGCCACTCCTGGCGTCCCTGGACGATGTAGGGGAAGGGATCGAGGATGTTCTCCCTGTGCCGCTGGCGGGGGAACAGGTACCAGCCGCCCTTGGTCACCCCGTTGGGGTGCGTGGACGCGTCCTCGTATCCGACCAGGGCCTGGCGGGCTATGCGGCCCTCCTCGTCCCGATTCCAGTAGGGAACGAACCGCCCGGTGTCGTCGTGACCCGAGGCCTTGTTCCCGGCGTGGACGGAGTCCCGCCCGTCCAGCGCGTTGAGTTCCCACGCGCTGTAGGCGCCCAGAAATTCCGGATTGTTCTCCAGGACCCGGAGCAGAATGTCGTTGAAGGCGGTACGCAGATCCAAAGTGGAACCAGCGCCCGAAGCCTTGCGCACCGAGTTGAACGCATCGGCAATGGTCCTGGCGGTGTCCAGGTTGATGTTCAGCTTGTTGCTGATGATCCCGGCCTCGCGCTGAGCCACGGCCATCAGGCTCTGCCGCGTCTGCTCCTCGATGAGTTCGTTGACCTTTTCGCTGACGAACCGCTCGGACCGCGACTGCGCAAGCATCTGGATGCCGACCAAAACCACAACGGTGGCCAGGAGACACCCCCCGGCCATGAACACGATCTTTGTCTTAATGGACTTAAACTGCATATCCCCACCTGTTTGTTTGACGGATTTCCCACTGACACCCTCAGGGGGTCAATTCCACCATATCAATATAACTTATCCCTATAATATTCGACCCAGGCATTTCGAGCCATTATTATAACGCATTTGTAACCTACTTTTTTTGTCCCCGGCCCGGAACGCGAAAACGCCCCTGAAGGAGGTCCTTCCGGGGCGTTTTCACTGCTGTTTCGGCGCGGGCCTACCGCTCGTCGCTGGCCTTGTAGCGGTCCAGCCGGTGAGCGTGGGACTCGGGCAGGGCGTAGGGATACGTGCGGGTTGGACAGGTGGCGGCGTCCGAGCAGGTCCAAGCCGGGACCCTGTCACGGCCAATCCGGAGAAAATGGGGAAGGCCGGAGCGGTCACGTCCCGGGCAGGAGGATGGAGATGACCGTGACGTCGTCCTCGTCCGAGGTGTCCAGGCGCAGGCCGTAGCCCATGACGTCGGCCATGAGCTTGGAGGAGTAGGTGCCCAGCCCGGTGCCGCGTTTCTTGCCCCAGGTCTTGTACTTCTCGAAGAACTGGTCGCGGATCTCGGCCGGGACCGCCCCCCGGTTGCGGATGCGGATAACCCGGCACGGTATTCCCTCTATGCTCACCTTGACCGGGCTGCCGTCGGGCGAGGCGTCCACCGCGTTGGCCACGAAGTTGGAGAGCATGTGGTAGAGCAGGTCCTTGTCCGACTGGATGAGGCAGTCCCCGTCGCAGGCCGCCTGCTCCACGGACAGTTCCATGGAGATATCCTTGGTCCGGGCCGGCCCCGCGTTGTCGTTGAGCACCGTCTGCACGACCTCGGCCACATCCACCTCGGCCGGGGTGTATTCGTAGACCCCGGTCTCCATCTTGAATATGTCCAGGGAATGGTTGACCATGTCCAGGATCCTGTATCCCGTGCTCTCGATCAGCTCCACCAGCGTGACCTGCTGTTCGGACAGGTTCCCTTCGTCCAGGAGCAGTTGGGGGATGCCGATGATCCCGTTGAGCGGGCTCTTGAGATCGTGGCGCATGATCTGCTCCACGTCCTCCTTGAGCTTTTCCAGGTCCTTGCGGTCGGTGATGTCCTCGAAGGTGGCCACGTAGTTGACCCGATCGCCCTGGCGGTCCGTCACGGGGGCGATGATGATCTGTTCCCATCCCCGCTCCCCTCGGCTGTTGCGCCGGGGCAGGTCGCCCTGCCACAGGCTGCCCGCGCGCATGGCCTCCCTGGCCTCGCGCACCGCCGGGTCCTGCGGGTCGTCGCCCAGGAACAGGACGATGTCCCGGCCCAGGGCGTCCGCGCCGGTGATTTCCCGCCGCCCGTAAAAGACCGGATTGCCGTACTCGATGATCCCGTCGAGGGAGGTGATGACGATGCCGATGGGGTTGCTCTCCACGGCCCGCTTCAACTGTCTGAGTTTGAGCTCGTGGAGCTGGCGCTCGGTCACGTCGCGGTCCACCCCCCGGTATCCGGCCACCCGGCCGTCCTGGTCGAGGATCGCCACGCCGCGCGTCTCCATGACGATCTCCCGCCCCTCGGCGGCCTGGAAGGTGTTCTCGCTGTGCACCGGCGCCCCGCTCTCGGCCGCCTTGGCGAAGGCCTCGCGCGCCAAGCCGGCCTGGCCGGGGAGCATGAAGTCGAACGGCGTCCGGCCAAGCATCTCCTCCGGGGCGTAGCCGAAGATGGCCCTGCCCTGTGGGCTGACGTAGGTGTAGCGCAGCGCCTCGTCCACCTCCCAGATGAGGTCCCGCGAACTCTCCACCAGCCCCCGAAACTTGGTCTCCGAGTCCTGCAAGGCGCGGAAGAGCACCGCGTGCGGAGCGGTGATGCCCGTGGCCACCAGGGCCCGGTAGATGAAATAGAAGGAAAAGAGCTTGAAGTAGTGGCCCAGCAGGTTCGAGAAGCCGTAGTTGCTGATATAGAAGGTGAAGGCCAGCTCGGAACAGATGGTGAACACCAGGGACCAGACCAGCCAGCGGTGGACCACCGGGTCGAACCGGTCGCGCATGCGGAAGAGCAGCCAGGTGGCCGCGCCGAGGATCAGGCAGATGACGTACTCGCTGATCTTCTTGAACGGGGTCAGCCCGGTTCCGTCCACGAAGCAGACCGGGAATATCTTCCACCAGAAGATGGCGGCCACGATCACAGCGGTCAGGGCGAAATAGGCCGAGAACACCCGGACCGCGTTCACGGACCGGCTCTCCCTCAGGAACAGGAAGGCGGCCAGCAGGGAGAGGCTCTCCATGTAGCGCGTGGCGATCCACACCTGGTTGGCGTAGTAGTCGTAGTCGGTGAAGATGCCCATGCCCTTGTAGGACATGGTGTGCAGCAGGTCGAGAAAGGCGATGAACAGATAGGCGACGGCCAGGAAGAGCAGGTAGTTGCTCTTGATGTAGTAGCGCGAGTTCCAGCCGATGGTGAAGATGCCGAAGGCGACCACGATGGAGAACATCTCGACCATGGTGTGGAAGAGGAGATAATTCTTGAGACTGGCCAGGTACAGCCCGAGGAGGACGACGACGGCCAGGGTGATCTTGAAGAGGAGCGATGTGGACGTGGTGTGCAAGTTTGCCTCTGTGGTTGCGGCGCCATTCTTCGTTTCCAACAGACAGGGGGTAATACGGTCTTATACGAGACTCGGGCTCCAATGTACAATTATAAGGAACCAAACCGCCGAACGCCACTGGAGCCAGCGTACCCCGGCCCCTGAAGACCTTCCGCCTTTTCCCTGGCGGGAGGCGCGGGCCGCAGCGCGCTGTTCAGCCTCCCCCCGGCTCCCGGCACACCGAAATCCCATCGTTTATCCATACGAAAACAGCGGAAACGTATTGCCCCGTTTATTCCGCTATGTTACATAGTTGTAACAATTGTGTTACGTTTGTGTGACGCAAGCCGGAAATCCTTTGGGGATCAAGCCACCGAACCAACCAACTTTCGAGGAGAACGACAATGAAACGGTTCACCGTGTTTCTGGTGCTCGCCTTTGTGCTCGGCATGGCCACCGCCGGCTTCGCCAAGGGCCGCCTGGTCATCTACTGCTCCAACGAGCCCTTCGCCTGCCAGGCCGTGGCCGACGCCTTTGCCGAGAAGTACGACGTCAAGGTCCAGATGACCCGTTCCGGGTCCGGCTCCACCTACGCCAAGATCCTGGCCGAAAAGGACAACCCCAAGGGCGACGTCTGGTACGCGGGCACGCTCGATCCCCACTCTCAGGCGGGCGTGAACGGCCTGCTCGAATCCTACGAATCCCCCATGCTCAAGGAGATCAAGCCCGAGTTCCAGAACCCGGCCACCTCCAAGCAGCACCACTCCGCAGGCGTGTACGCGGGCGTGCTCGGCTACTCGGTGAATACCGAGGTCCTCAAGGAAAAGTGGCTGCCCATGCCGCACTCCTGGGCCGACCTGACCAAGCCCGAGTACAAGGGCACCATCCAGATGGCCAGCCCGCAGAGTTCGGGCACGGCCTACACCGTGCTGGCCACCATGGTCCAGATCATGGGCGAGGACCAGGCCTTCGAGTACATGGCCAAGCTGCACAAGAACATCAACCAGTACACCAAGTCCGGCTCCGCGCCCGGCAAGGCCGCCGCGCGCGGCGAGACCATGATCGGCATCGGCTTCCTGCATGACCACGCCCTGCAGAAGGCCAACGGCTTCCCGCTCGAGCTGGTCGTGCCCACCGAGGGCACCGGCTACGAGATCGGCGGCCTGTCCATCATCAAGGACTGCCGCAACATGGACAACGCCAAGCTGTTCGTGGACTACATGCTCAGCGCCGAAGGCCAGGAAGTGCCCCAGCGCGTGAAGATGTTCCAGGTTCCGACCAACGTGAACGCCACCGTGCCCCCCGAGGCCATCCGCCTGGATCAGGTCAAGCTCATCGACTACGACTTCGTCAAGTACGGCTCCGAAGAGATGCGCGCCCACCTGATCGACCGCTGGGTCGTGGAAATCAAGCCCCTGGAGCGCTAGCCCTCAGCCCCCAAGCCGCCCGCAATGCACATGAAGAAACACACCGCACCGGGAGAGGTTGGCCCCTGGGTCATCCTCTCCTGGGTGGCGGTCGCCCTGCTCGCCTACTGGCTGCTGCCCTGGATCGCCCTGGACTACGGACTGACCGACTCCACCTGGGAGGAGATCGTCGACGCCCTGGGCTGGAAGTACAGCAACCTGACGCTGGCCGTGCCCGCCTATCTCTGCCTGATCGTCCCCGTGGCCGTCGCTCGCCTGTCCAACAGGGCGCGGGGCTGGCTCCTGACCCTGGCCGCCGGGGTCGGCATCGTCGCCGTGCTCTACGCCTTCATCCACACGAACACCTCCATCGGCCTGGGAGCGGGCGTGGTGGTCATGTCCCTGGCCACCCTGGGGGCCATAGGGCTGTCCGAACTCGGCTTCCAGCGGGGCGACACCTTCATCGCCGGGGCCGTGATCTTCGTCATCCTCATGGTCGCCGCGTTCATCTTCTTTCCGGTCTGGGAGATCTTCAGCCGGCTGATCTTCGACGAGGCGGGCAACATCGCCCCCTTCCAGTTCTTCAAGATCGCCACGGTCCACGGCATCGGCAGGGTCATCTGGAACACCCTGCGCCTGGCTTTCTCCGTGGGCGCGGCCACCACCCTGTTCGGGCTGCTCTTCGCCCTCTACGCCGTGCGCGCCACCACCAGGCTGCGCTATCTGATCCGGGTCTTCTACATCCTGCCGATCATCACCCCGCCGTTCGTGGTCGGCATGTCCCTGATCCTGCTCTTCGGCCGGGCCGGGATGATCAACGACGCGCTCATGTACCTGATCGGCCCCCACGGCATACTGACCCCGGAAAACGCCACCTGGTTCTTCGAGCGGTCCGGGTACATCTACGGTTTCACCGGCATCTTCGTGGCCCAGGTCCTGTCGCTTACGCCCATAAGCTACATGGTCATCTCGGGCATGCTCACCTCCATCAATCCGGCCATGGAGGAGGCCTCCCTGACCATGCGCGCCGACCGCTGGCAGACGCTGAAAAACGTCACCCTGCCCCTGCTGCGCCCGGCCATCGCCAACGCCTTCCTGCTGGGCATGATCTCGTCGGCCGCCGACTTCGGCAACCCGCTGGTCCTGGGCGGCGAGTACGACGTCCTGTCCACGGAAATCTATTTCTCCATCGCGGGCTCCCAGCTCGACTTCACCAAGGCCGCGGCGCTGGGCCTGATCCTGCTGATCCTGTCCCTGGCCGTCTTCCTCATCCAGAAGAAATGGGTGGGCAAGCGGTCCTACGTCACGGTCACGGGGGTGGAGACCTCGGGCAACGTCACCCCGCTGCCGCGCGGCCTGCAAAAGGGGCTGACCGGCTTCATCGGGGTCTGGCTCGTCCTGGTGGGCGTGCTCTACGTGTCCATCTTCCTGGGCGGCTTCGTCCGCCAGTGGGGCGCGGACTACACCCTGACCATGAAGCACCACGCCGAGCTGTGGCTGAACGGCTTCTCGTCCGGCGCGTGGCCGTCCTTCTTCCACTCCATCACCTACTCGGTCATCGCCGCGCCCCTGACGACCATGCTCGGCATCCTCATCGCCTTCATCCTGACCCGGCGCAGGTTCCCGGGCCGGGCGGCCATCGACTTCGGCACGGTGCTCATCTTCGCCATCCCGGGCACGGTCATCGGCGTGGCCTACATCCTGGCCTACAACACCCCGCCCATCGAGCTGACCGGCACGGCCGCCATCCTGATCATCACCATGGCCATCCGGGCCATGCCCGTGGGCATACGCGGCGGCATGTCGGCCTTAAGCCAGATATCGACCAACCTCGAGGAGGCGTCGCTGCTGCAGCGCGCGGGCAGCTTCCGAACCCTCAGGTCCGTGCTCCTGCCCCTGCTCAAGTCGACCATCGTCTCGTCCATGGCCTACAGCTTCATCCGGGCCATGACCACGGTGTCCGCCGTCATCTTCCTGGCCACGGCCGGGACCGACGTGGCCACCACCTACATCCTCTCCCGCGTGGAGAGCGGCGAGACCGGCGTGGCCGTGGCCTACGGCTCGGTCCTGATCCTGACCATGCTCATTTTCACCCTGCTCGTGCAGGCCTTCACCGGCAGGTCCAAGACCGACCGCCAGGTGGAAACAACCCGAGGCTGACATGAACGAAAGCTCCATCAAGGTGACCCTGAACAAGGTCTCCAAACACTTCGGCAAGGTCCGGGCCGTGGACGAAATCGACATCGAGTTCGCCCCGGGCACCCTGACCACCCTGCTCGGCCCGTCCGGCTGCGGCAAGACCACCCTGCTGCGCCTGGTCTCGGGCCTGGAGCCGGTCACCTCGGGCCGCATCCTGTTCGGCGATGAGGATGTCACCAAGCTGTCCGCCACCCGGCGCGACGTGGGCATGGTCTTCCAGTCCTACGCCCTGTTCCCGCACATGACCGTGGAGCAGAACGTGGGCTACGGCCTGACGGTCATGAAGCAGCCCCAGGACAGAATCCGCGAACGCGTCCGCGAGGTCCTGCGCATGGTCGACATGGACGGCTACCAGAGCCGCTACCCCAACGAGCTGTCCGGCGGGCAGCAGCAACGCGTGGCCGTGGCCCGGGCCATGGTCCTGTCGCCCAAGGTCCTGCTCTTCGACGAACCGCTGAGCAACATCGACTCCAAGCTGCGCCGGAGCATGCGCGACGACATCCGCCGCCTGCAGCAGGACTCGGGCATCACCTCCATCTACGTGACCCACGACCAGGCCGAGGCGCTGGCCGTGTCCGACGAGATCATCATCATGCGCAAGGGGAAGATCGAGCAGCAGGGTGAGCCCCGCTCCCTGTACCATAAGCCGGAAACCGCGTTCGTGGCCAACTTCATCGGCGAGTCCAACGTGGTCAAGGGAGAGCTGTCCAGCCGGGACGGGCACAAGGTGGTCACCTTCGGCGACGCCGAGGTGGAGCTGCCCGCAAACGGCAGGACCGAGCACGCCGACGGTCCGGTCAGCCTGTCGCTGCGGCCCGAGGTCATCGAGATCGTGCCCAAGGCGGAGGACGCGCCCCACGCCCTGTCCGGGGTGGTCCGCCAGAACGCCTACATGGGCCCGGTCATCGAGTACACCATCGACACGGACTGCGGCCCGGTGTTCACCCGCGCCCCGGCCTACGCCGGGCTGTTCCAGCCCGGCGACGAGGTCCACGTGCGCGTGCGCCCGGACGAGGTCATCATCATCCCGGAAAACGGGAACGGCGCGGGAGCCGTCTGATCATGGTCACGGAATTCGCGGTCCTCTTCGACATGGACGGAGTCCTGTTCGACTCCGAGCCGATCCATGAAAGAATATTTACGGAATTCGCCGAGGAACTCGGCTTCGCCTGCCCGCCCGAGGAGTACGCCAAGCTGATCGGCACCTCCAGCGTCAGCCAGTGGCGGCTGATGAAGGAACGGTACGGGCTGCCCGGCACGCCCCAGGAGCTGTCCGACGCCAAGATGGAGCGGTACAAGGCGTTCCTGCGCGGGGCCAGCGGGCTTACCCCCATCCCCGGCGTGCCGGAGTTGCTGGCCGGGCTGCGCGCCGAGAACGTCGCATTCGCCCTGGCCTCGTCCAACACCACGGACGTCATCGAGGCCACGCTCTCGGCCACCGGCCTTACGCCGCTGTTCACCACCTATGTGGGCGGCAACGACGTGACCGTGGCCAAGCCCGCGCCGGACATCTTTCTGCTGGCCGCGAGCCGACTGGGTGCGGATCCGGCCCGTTGCGTGGTCGTGGAGGACTCGACCAACGGCATCCTGGCCGCCCGGCGCGCGGGCATGACCCCGGTGGGGTTCGAAAACCCCAACTCGCCGGGCCAGGACCTGAGCCGGGCCGCCCTCAGGATATCCACCCTGGCCGGGCTGACCCCGGGCCGCCTGCTCGCGCTCCTGCCGGACTAGATCGGACGTCCTAGAACTTTTCGAAATCCTCGTCGTCGTGCATGTCCAGGGCGAGGCCGGTATCCCCGCTCCCCGCACCGCTCCTGCCTTTGGCCGGAGCCGCGGGCAGGGACTTGGCCGTGGGCCGCCGGGCCACCACCGTGGTCCGGCCGCCACCGCCCGAGGCCACCTTGAAGAAGGTCATGGCCTCGGCCAGCATCTGGGCCTGACCGGACAGCTCCTCGCTGGTGGAGGCCATCTCCTCCGAGG
Organism: Pseudodesulfovibrio sp. lm2024; assembly: GCF_051175575.1. Lineage (NCBI taxonomy): Bacteria > Pseudomonadati > Thermodesulfobacteriota > Desulfovibrionia > Desulfovibrionales > Desulfovibrionaceae > Pseudodesulfovibrio > Pseudodesulfovibrio sp. lm2024. Next base: position 258,442 of record NZ_CP195092.1, on the reverse strand, counting down.
CCGAGGCGTTGCCCTGGACCACGTCGTCCAGCTGGGTGATGGCCTTGCCGATCTCGGTCACGCCCTTTTCCTGCTCCACGGAGCTGGAGGCGATCTCCTGGATCAACTCGGCCGTGCGGCTGATCTGCGGCACCAGTTCGTCGAGCATCCGGCCCGCCTTGTCGGCCACGCCCATGGACGCGGCCGACAGGTCGCCGATCTCCTCGGCCGCCTTGCCGCTGCGCTCGGCCAGCTTGCGGACCTCGGCCGCGACCACCGCGAATCCCTTGCCGTGTTCTCCGGCCCGGGCCGCCTCGATGGCCGCGTTGAGCGCCAGGAGGTTGGTCTGGCGCGCGATCTCCTGGATGATGGTGATCCGCTCGGCAATGGCTTTGAGCGCGTCCATGGCCTCCTGTACCGCCTGACCGCTCTCCTTGGCCCCCTCGGCGGCCTTGGAGGCGATGGTCTCGGTCTCCTGGGCGGATTGCGCATTGGTCCGCACTCCGGCGCTCATCTCCTCCATGGAGGCGGAAATCTGCTCGATGGACGCGGACTGCTCCACCACGGACTGGGACAGGGACTGGGCCGAGGCGGACAACTCCTCGCTGCCTGCGGACACGCTGTCCGTGGCCGAGTTCACGTCGGCCACGACCTTGTTCAGGCGGTCGGCCATGCCGGTCAGGGCCTTGGCCAACTGGCCCACCTCGTCCTTCTGCTCCAGGTCCACCGAGGCGGTCAGGTCGCCGGTGGACACGATCTGCGCGAAGTCCATGCCCTTGCGCAACGGCCCGATGATGCCCCGGGCGATGATCCAGGCCAGGAGCACGCCGACCAGCACGGAGACGACACCGAAGATCATGACGCCCAAGCGGGTGCTGGCCGCCCTCTGCAGCATCTCCTCATCGGTCATGATGTTCGCGGCGATGATATCCATGCTCTTGTTCAGCAGGTCCTGGACCTTGTTCAGGGCGGGGACCGTGACGCCCGCGTAGATGTCCTTGGCCGCGTCATACCCCTTGATCCGGGCGTCGTTCAGGCCGAGCACGCCGTCGATGGCCGCCAGGGTCTCCATGCCGAGCGGCGCGGTGATGTCCCGGTACCATTCCTGGGCCTTGGCCCGGTTGCCCACGGCCAGTTCGGTGTCGATCTCGGCGGCGGATTCGTGCAGGGAGCGATGCGGCTCGAAAATCTTCTGGACCAGGGCCCCGAACTCGGGGTCATTCTTCATGCGCTGGGCCGTTTCGTCGGAGTAGAGCCATTTGCCGAAATCGCACTTGTGCGGGTCGGTCTGCACGCCGGTGCTTGTGCTCATGGGGTCGATGAGCGCGTCCTTGACCTTGCCCATCCAGCTCAGGTGATCGAGTTTCTTGTCACGCAAAAAAGCGCCCAGCTCCACATCCGCCGGGGCATACTTCTCGCTGATCTCAACTGCGGATTCATGCAGGGTGTTGTGGACCCCCTCGATCTCGCTCATGAGCGGCTTCAGCCCGGGGACCAGCTTCTCGGCCTCGGTCCGGGCGTCGCTGTAAAACCATTTGCCGAAGGCGCATTTGTGCGGGTCGGTCTGAACGTGCAGTTCGTTGACGTGGGAATCGGTCAACAGTTCGTTGACCTTCTCCGACCACTTGAGGTGGTCCACCACCTTTTGCGTGAAGTTCCCCCGCAGTTTGTTGCCGGTGATGACTTCCTTGGCATTGCCCACGATGCCGCTGATGCCGAATAACGACCACCCCCCCAGCACCAGCAACAGTAGCAGTACCGATCCGAATCCTATGCCGAATTTCAAACAGAGTTTACAGTCCTTCCATCCCATCTCCTACCTCCCGGCCACGCGCCATTGCATATCAACACCCTATCCTCGTGCATAGAAATTGCACTTACGTATAGCTGAATGCAATTATAAATCGCCGGGAAAAAACAATATTCAAAATATCGATCACCCATATAATCCGACTCCGCGCCGCCTTCATCCGGCCAACCGATCCAGCAGGGCGCGCGCCAGCCCGTCCAGGATATCGCTCTCGGGCAGGCCGAGCACGGACGCGTCCGTCATCTGGCGCTCGGCCAGGCCATCCAGAATCGGCACGGACATCCGCCATTCGGGCAATCCGTCCAGATTCGGCGGCTCGCCGCCCATGTACCGGTTGAGCACCAACACCTGGTTGGACAGCCCCAGGTCGGCGGCCATGCGGCCCACCTCGGCCCCGGTCCGCAGGCTGCGCATGGACGGCTCGGAGACCACCACCAGTCCGTCCACATGGGCCACGGTGCCGCGTCCCAGATGCTCCACGCCCGCCTCCAGGTCCACCAGCACCCACTCGTCGCGGTCCATGACGATGTGCGCCAACAGCGCCTTCAACAACGCGTTGGCGTCGCACGCGCACCCGCCGCCCGCATTGGTCACCGCGCCCATGACGATCAGCCGCTTGCGACCCGGCTCCACGCCCGGCAGCGGCGCGCCGCCCAAGGGCACGTCCACGGCCAGTTCCTCGGGCAAATCGCCCACCTCGGGATTGAGATTCAGGAATCCGCCCTCGTGGATGCGCTCGCGCACCAGATCGCCGCGCAAAACCAGCGGCTCGGGCAACGCGTCCGCGTCCAGCCCGGATGCCTGGCCCAGCGACAACGCCGTGTCCGCATCCACCAGCCAGACGTTCCTGCCGCTGCGGGCCAACCAGTCCGCCACCCACGCACACAACGAGGTCTTGCCAACGCCCCCCTTGCCCGCAAACGCTATTTTCATGATGAGGATGCCTCCGGCGGCCGGGGGAAGGGGAGGAAAAACCCTTTGAAAATGGTTGGTTCCTCCCCTTCCCCCGAACCCCCATCCCCTCCTTTTCCTAAACTTTTTATGACGCTTCGCGAGGGGTGTACGAAAGCGGCAAAATGTCCTGCCGTAATGACGCTATCACAAGAAGTCGGGTGCCCCGGCCCCCCTCCCCATAACCTCCATACGCGCAGATGCGCATACAAAAAGTTTAGGAGGGGGGTCCAGGGGGGAACCCTTCTCAAAGGGTTCCCCCCTGGCCGCCGGAGGCATTCCCCCTACTCGCTCAGGCCGAGGGCCTTGCGTTTGGCTTTGATGCGGTCGTCGAACATGTCGGCGGCCTTGACCATGTCGCCTTCGATGAAGAAGGTCGCGCCGACCAGGTCTTCGAGTCCGGACACGGCCAGGTTGGTGACGGTTTCCGAGCCGAGGATGTTCGGCGGGTGGCCCAGGTGGGTGTAGATGCCCGAGGCCACGGCGTAGAGGCCGATGGCGGCGGCCTTTTCCGAATACCATTCGGGCGAGGACGCGCCCACGGGCAGGTCCGAGATGTCCACGTTCAGGGCGTTGGCCAGGGCCGCGCAGAGTTGCAGGATACGGGCGTTGTCCACACAGGACCCGTAGTGCAGGACCGGCGGGATGCCGAGTGCGCCGCAGACCTTTTTCAGGCCGGGCCCGGCTTTTTCGATGGCGTCGGGCACGAGCAGCCCAGCCTTGCCCGCGGCCGTGGTCACGCAGCCGGTGACGAGCACGAGGATGTCCTTCTTGATCAGCTCTTCGGCGAGCTTCACGTTCATGGAGTCCTGTTTGATCTTGGGGTTGTTGCAGCCCACGATGCCGACCGCGCCCCGGATGTCGCCGGCGGCGATGGCCTGGACCAGCGGATCGAGCGAACCGCCCAGGGCGGCGGTGACCGCCTCGTTGGAAAAGCCGGTCATGATCTCGATGGGTTCGCAGGGGATGTCCACCCGGCCCGCGTCGCGCTGGGCGAACGCCTCGACCGCGATGGACACGATCTCCCTGGCCTGCTTCATGGCGGTCGCGGGCTGGAAGTCGAAGTGGGTAGCGCCGGTGAAGCGCGCCTTGTTGGCGGTGTCGATGAACTTGGTGTGGTAGCAGCCGGAGATCTGGACCAGCGAGGGCATGATGCACTGGTAGTCGACCACGATGGCCTCGACCGCGCCGGTGATGATGGCCAGTTCGGTCATCAGGTGGTTGCCCGCCATGGGGATGCCCTGGCGCATGAGCAGCTCGTTGCCGGTGCAGCACAGTCCGGCCACGTTGATGCCGGTCGCGCCCAGCTCCTTGGCCCGGGCGACCAGCTCCGGGTCGCGGGCCGCGGCCAGGATCATCTCGGAGACCACGGGGTTGTGGCCGTGGACCAGGAGGTTGACCTTGTCGGCCTTGATGACGCCCAGGTTGGCCGTGGACATCCTGGGCGTGGGCACGCCGAAGATGACGTCGGACAGCTCGGTGCCGATCATGGACCCGCCCCAGCCGTCGGCCAGGGCCGTGCGGGCCGCGTGGATCAGGGTGTTGGGCGCGTCGTTGTCGCAGCCCATGTGGGTGCGATGCATCATCTCGGCGATCTCGCGGTCCACGCCGCGCGGGGTCATCTTGAGCCCGGCCCACTTGTCCTTGCGCACCTGGGGCACGCGCGACAGAAAGGAGACCTCCTTCTTGCGCGAGCCGAAGTCCGCGAAGAAACACTCCATGACGTCACGGGCCACGTCCATGGTCGGGCGGCCGTCGGTCTCGATGCCGACCTCGCCCGCGATGGCCCGCAGCTTGTTCTCCTCGGTGATCTTGTAGTCCTTGGTCTCGCCCTCGACGATGGCCTCCAGGACCTCGATGAGGTCGCGGCCGTGGTCCGAGTGACCGGCCGCGCCGCCGGTCACGAACCGGCCGAAGTTGCGGGCCACGATGACGTCCGCGTCCGCCCCGCACACGCCCAGCGGGTTCTTCTCGCTGACCCGGCACGGGCCCATGGTACAGTTGCGGCAGGTGGTGCCCAGCTCGCAGAATTTGCAGTGCGGGGTCTGCCGGTCCAGCCGGTCGTGCACGGTCTGGATCCCTTCGGCGCGGGCCTTTTCGAGCATGGCCTTGGCGTCGTCCCAAATAGACAGTTCTTCAATAGGTCTCGGTTCTTTAGCCAAAATGTACCTCCTATCCCTTTTCGCCGGGTCTGATCGAAGCAACCCCCCGGCCGTACAGTTGGTGATGCAGACAGTGGATTCCATGGTACCAGATCGGGGCGATCCCGTATGTCGGATAGCCGACAAAACAGGCGAAAAAATCGAGCTTTTCGAAAAACAGACGGCAAAAAAGGGGGTTCGGAGGGTGATTTTTTTGAAAAACGGGCCAAAATCAGGCCGATTCCGCTTGTCTAACCGTGAACACATGGAAAATCGTTCACGCGAGCGCGTACCCCGGACCGCTGCCGGGCGGGCGAAACAAATTTGATGAAATCGGCGAGTTCCAAGGTGACACATTGTTCCAAGTGTCTTAGGCTGGCGGTAATTCTATCGGCAGAGGATCACCAACGAACGGATATCACCTTGCAACTCGTATCGAGGAGAAAGAAATGGCGAACCACCATGACATCAAAGAGGCTCTGGAGTTCATCCGGAAAGGATATACCGACGGCGACGATTCCTTCAGCTTCACGGTCGCCGACATTGTGGGCGAGCTCGGCATCACGGAGAGACAGGCCCGGGACGTTCTCCGGGCGATCAACACCCGCGCCCGCTTCTGGCGGGGGGATTTTCCGGCGAACAGCGACCTGGTGGTCAGCGGGCCGGTCTATGAGCGGATAAACAACTGGTTCGACTGATTACTTCAAATCATCCCCGGCCGCCCGGGCCAGAGCGTCCAGGTCGGGGATGAAATAGATCCCGCGCCCGCGTTTGAACATCAACCCCGCGCGCTCCATGTCGTTGAGCAGAGTGGACACGGTCTGGCGGCTGGCCCCCATGAGCTGGGAGAGTTGCTCGATGGTCAGGTTCAGCTGGAGCAGCCGCCCGCCGTCCTCGGGCGTGCCCGAGCTTCGCGCCTCGCTCAGGATGTAATCCATGAGCCGGTTGTAGATGTCCTTGAAGGCCAGGCCGCCGATGATGGAAAAGGAGTTGCGCAGGATGTGGCCCAGGACCCGGACCATGGTCCGGGTGAAGAGCGGGATTTCGGCCATGCAGCGCTTGACCGAGCGCACGTCCGTGAGCAGGAGCTCGGCGTCTTCCAGGGCCTGGATGTAGCACCCGGAGTGGGTGGAATAGGGGTCGCCGGGGTTGAGAATGGCCAGGGTGAACTCCTTGTCCTCGTAAGCCAGGTAGACCCGCACCCTCCCCTTGGCCACCACGAAGACCAGGTCCTCGTCCCCGTCCGGGCGGAACACGACCTCGCCCTTGGCCACGGACCGCTTGCGGAAGACCGCGCGCAGGTCCGCCATTTCCCGCCGTTCCAGTTCATCGAGCAGATTGACCCCGGTGAATTTCATTCCTCCCCCCTGTTCTGCCCCTGGTAACATGCTTGCCGGAAGGCCGTCCAATGGGCACCGGCCTTGTTCCGATCCGACACCGGACAAAGGGGTGACTTGCCTGTTCGGGGATGCTATCAATCTTGCCCATGATACCCTTGCGGATAATACCCGGCGTCCTGCTCGCCGTCCTCTTCGCCGCGCGGCTGGTCCTGGCCGCGCCGGGCGCGTCCCCCGCTTCCGTCGCGACCGGCGACGACTGGGACGAGCCGCCCGTCTGCGTCTTCGGCATGCCCGAGTCCGGCCATGCGGTGCGCGACGACGACACCGGGTATGTCACCGAAGTGCTCCGGGCCGCGCTGGCCCCGGCCGGGTACGACCTGGTGCACAAGGACATGCCCTACCGGCGCGCCCGGGGTGAACTGGCCAAGGGACGCATCCTGTGCAGCCTGACCACCAAGGGCGGCGGCGACCAGGCGGCCCCGGCCCGGTCCGTTGTCGCCGCCTGCGACCTGTCCGTGGCCTTTATCGCGGCCGACGGCTTCTCCGGGATCAAGGACCTGACGAACCAGAAGGTCGCCTACCTGTACGGCTTCGATTTCCAGCAACTGCTGCCCGTGCCCATCCGGCCGCAGCCCACCTATGACCGGACCTCGGCGATCCACATGCTCGACCGGGGGCACGCCCGGTACGTCATCGGCGAGGAGACCCTGCTCAGGGAAGCCGTCCGGGAGACCGGCCTGCCCCCGACCGAATTCGGCTTCGCCCGGTTCATGAGCATGGACGTGATCCCGGTCTTCGCCCCCACCGCCGAGGGGTTCCGCCTGCGCGACATCTTCGACAGGCGCATGACCGAGATGGCCGCGTCCGGCGAACTGGCCGCCATCTTCAGGAAATACGGGCTGCCCGAGGACCGCATCCTCCACATCCTCAAGGCCGACACGCCCTGATCCATGGACGAATACGGCCGCATCGCCCCCCTATACGATCCGCTTGTGGGCCGCCCTCTGCGCCCCATCCACCGGGCCATGGCCGAACACCTGGCCCGGACCGGAGCGACCGTCATGGACCTGTGCTGCGGCACCGGCCTGCTCGCCGGACAGATGTTGGAGCGCGGCCTGGCCGTGACCGGGGCTGACCTGTCACCGCACATGCTCGCCGTGGCCCGCGCCAAGCGGCCCGGCGCGAAATACATCCTGGCCGACGCCTCGGCCCTGCCCCTGCCCGACGCGAGCTTCGACGGCGCGGCCATCAGCTTCGCCCTGCACGAAAAACCGCTTGAGACCGCCCGCGCCATCCTGGCCGAGGCGCGCCGCGTGGTCCGGCCGGGCGGCCTTGTGCTCATCGCCGACTACCTGCCGCCTGGGCCGGGCCAGTCCTGGTTCACGGGCCGGGCCATCCGCCTGGTGGAACGGCTGGCCGGGCGCGACCACCACGCCCGCTTCCTGGAGTACATGGCGAGCGGCGGCGCGCTCCCGCTCCTGGAACAAGCCGGACTGTCCGCGCACCTGGAGCGCACCTTCATGGACGGCTGGGTTGGCCTGTACGCTGCCAAGGCGGCCCCGGCCGATTGATTTCACGCCCGGCATTCTTCATAGTGTCACCATTGAAAAGAGACGCGCCGAAGGCGCAAGAAAGGGATGCAAGGGTGCGAGCCCTTGCCCGCCGGAGGCGAAATCACCAGTCAAACGCCGCGAAGCGGCCTTCAACTCCAGATTTTCCTCCTAAAAAAACCAGGCAAATAAAGCTACTGCAACCCCGACCGAGGGAGCGTCATGTTCGAAGGATTGTGGACCCTGGAAAATTGCATCGCCCTGATCACCCTGGCCGGGCTCGAAATCGTGCTCGGCATCGACAACATCGTCTTCGTGGTGGTGGTCACCAACAAGCTGCCCCAGGCCTCGCGCGACACGGCCCGGCGGCTGGGCATCGGCCTGGCCATGATCACCCGCATCGCGCTGCTGCTGGCCATCTCGGCGATCATGGGGCTGACCGCCCCGCTGTTCTCCGTGTTCGGCCATGTGGTCTCGGGCCGCGACGTGGTCCTGCTGGCCGGCGGGCTGTTCCTGCTGGCCAAGGCCACCCACGAGATCCACGACAAGCTGGAAGGCCCGCCTCCGGGCGAGGGCGCGGCCCGGGCCGTGCATTCCTATGCCGGGGCCATCGTCCAGATCGTACTCCTGGACATGGTCTTTTCGCTGGATTCGGTCATCACCGCCGTGGGCATGGCCCAGCACCTGACGGTCATGATCGCGGCCATCGTCATTGCCGTGGGGGTGATGCTGCTGTTCGCCGGGCCGGTCTCCACGTTCGTGTCCGCCCACCCCACGGTGCAGATGCTCGCCTTCTCCTTCCTCCTGCTGGTCGGCATATTCCTCATGGCCGAGGGGCTGCACAAGCACATCGACCGAGGCTACATCTACTTCGCCATGGCCTTCTCCCTGTTCGTGGAGTTCATGAATCTCAAGGTCAGGAAGCGGGGGAAGGCGGCCGCTTCCTGAACTTAGGCGAAATTGGGGGAGGACGTGACTGTGGCGAGGCCCGCCCGCTCCAAGACGCGCCTGCGGCGCGAGAGCCGCTGTGCGGGGCTGCGCCCCTGCACTTGCTCCATGCCCTCCCGGCGGGGTCCATTTTTTTGCTGGCCCAAAAAAATAGACGAAAAAAAGGGCCTTGGAGTGTTGGGCGGCCGCCCGGAGATCGGGGGATAAGAAGCTGATCGATTCGGGTCGGCTCCCGATTCAAGGCTCGCTGCGCTCGCTCTGAATCGAAGAGCCGCCGACCCTCATCGTCACCTTCTAATCCCCCGATCAAGGGCTCGTTTGGGTGAAGGGAAGAGGTGCGGCGGGAAGCGGTTGGGCGTGCCTTGACGCGAGGCGGGGGAGAGCCGCTGTCGGACGCGGGCGTCCGAGGCGCTCCACGGCAGCTTCAATGAGTTGCTGCCGGGCCTTACGCCGTGCCAAGCGCATAAGCCCAATAGGTCCATACGGAGGCCAGCAATCGGAAGCGAACCCTAGAGCCCGTCTCCGGCGGCGAAGCGTCGGCCGGATCGCGTCTGCGCGGCAGACATCGATCCGGCCAGCGAAAGCCGCCTACGGGCTCTTGGGTCCGCTTCCGCGCGCTCGCACCACAGCGCAGTTTTTGCTTCCTTTTTTTTGCGCCAGCAAAAAAGGAAGTCGCCGTAAAGGCGAAAAACAATATAAGGGAAACAGCCAATATTCCCAACGCGGATGCGCGGACAATCCCCCGCGTACATTCCCTCCCCCGTGACCCGCCATATCAAGGCTTGGCAGAGTGGGTCGAATGTGCATTTTCCGGGAGGGGATTCGACCGCAGTGTACCCCACGTACATGAGGATCAAATCTCCTCCCGGAAAATGTGCAGGCGGCCCGCTATCCCAAGCCGCCACTCCGGCGCACGGCGCAAAAAAAGACGCGGCCCGCAAGGGACCGCGTCTTGTTTTTGCAACGTCGCGCCGGACGCTTATATGACCTTGTTGAGCGGATACTCGATGATGCCCTCGGCGCCGAAGCCGACCAGCCGGGGGATCAGTTCGCGGACGATCTTTTCCTCGACCATGACCTCCACGGACAGCCAGTTGGGGTCCTGGAGCTCGGCCACTGTCGGGGAGTTGAGGGACGGGAGCGTACCGTTGAGTTCGGCCAGCTTGTCCTTGGGCAGGTTCATCTTGAGCCCGACCATCTTGCCGGCGCGCAGGGCGCCCTGCAGGAGCATGTTGATCTCCTCGATGAGCTGGCGCTTCTTGGGGTCGGCCCAGGCGTCCTTGTTGGCGATGATCTGGGTGTTGGTCTGCATCAGCTCGGCGATGATCCGCAACCCGTTGGCCTTGATGGTGGTGCCGGTCTCGGTGATCTCGACGATGCCGTCGCACAGCCCCTCGACCACCTTGGCCTCGGTGGTGCCCCAGGAGAAGGACACGTCCACGTTGATGCCCTGGGACTCGAAGTATTCCTTGGTGAAGCCCATGAGCTCGGTGGAGATCTTCTTGCCGTCCAGGTCCTCGGGCCGCTTGTACGGGGAATCGCCGCGCACGCACAGCACCCAGCGGGCCTTGCGGTTGCTGACCTTCGAGTAGATCAGGTCGTCGACAACGACCACGTCGGACTTGTTCTCGCGGATCCAGTCCATGCCGGTCAGGCCGACGTCGAACGTGCCGTTCTCCACATACATGGACATCTCCTGGGCGCGGGCCAGGGAGCACTTGATGCGGTCGTCGTCGATATCCGGGAAGTAGTTGCGCTCGTGCAGCTTGATCTTCCATCCGGCCTTTTCAAACAGCTTTATGGTCGCGTCCTGGAGGGAGCCTTTGGGAACGCCGAGTCGAAGGAATTGTTCACTCATTTCTTATATACCTCTTTGGGATCGAAGACGAGGGGCGAGCATTCGCCGACCACGCCTTCCTTGAGTTCGCGGTAGAAGCAGGAGCGGTAGCCCTTGTGGCAGGCCGCACCGCCGATCTGTTCGATCAGAAGTACCAAGGTGTCGTCGTCGCAGTCAATGCGGATGGACTTCACCTTCTGCGTATGGCCCGAGGTACCGCCCTTATGCCATAGCTCCTGACGGCTGCGGCTCCAGTAATGGGCCTCGCCGGTCTCCAACGTCTTATCCCATGAAGCTTCGTTCATGTAGGCCATCATCAGGACCTCGCCGGTGTCGGCGTCCTGGGCGATGGCGGGCACAAGTCCGTTCATCTTTTCGAAATCTGGTCTGATCACTTGCGGTACCTCGTATCAGATGTGTTTCATCGGCCCGGGATTGGGCCGGGGCAGGCTATATAGCCAATGCAGTGTCAAAGCGCAACCTGCGCGCCCGGGCGTAACCCGATCGTCATCGACCGTTCCGCTCGCGGAGGAGCCTGGCCGTGAGCTTGCCCATGCCGCGCGCGGCGAACCCGATGCCGTAGACGAAGAAGATCACGGCCACGGCCAGGGATATGCGCGACAGCGGATCGCCCGGGGTGCCCATGTGGGCCGCGCCGGCCAGGGCGCAGAACACGCCCATGAGGCACAGGGCGGAAAAGAGCAGGTCCATGGGCGCGGTCTCGTCCCTGTACGCCTTGATCCACCGCCTGACCCGGCTGCGCCGAGCGGCCGGGTCCAGGTTGCGCACCCGGTTGGGCAGGACCCGGCTGAAGCCGAAGCTCGGCCCGGCCTGTTCGCGCTGGATGGCCTTCATGGACCGGGTCAGCACGGCCACGTACTGGACCAGGACGAAGAGGACCGCGCCGAACAGGATGTTCAGCCCCAAAGACACGGAGGCCGGGATGGCCACGCCCATGGCCTGGGCGCTACGGAAGGTCAGGGGCGTGAAGTCGTACAGCCCGTGGAACAGGATGGACAGCAGCAGCGCCTTGGCGTAGAGCCCGCTGCGCTCGCCGCGCGAGAAGGCCGCCAGCCCCACGTGGTAGCCCATGACCGCGCCGACCAGGGCGTGGCACGGCACGGCCAGGAAGGCCCGGCCCACGGCCACGTTCACGCCGCCGTCCAGGACGTAGAGCAGGTTCTCGGCCGTGGCGAAGCCGAGCGACACGGTCACGCCGTAGACGATACCGTCCATGGGCTCGTCAAAGGCCGGGTGATTGACACAGTAGCGCCGCAGCACGATGAGCTTGAGCGCCTCCTCGGGCAGGGCCGCCAGGAAAAAGGCGTGGGCCGCGCCGACCAGGTAGGGGTTGTCCCGGGGCACGCCCGAGGCCACCAGGGACAGGAAGGGGAACAGCAGATAGATGCCCAGGACGATGAGCGCCCCCAGGAGGAAGGACGAGATCAGGGCCCCGGCCGGTTCCGGATATTTGTCGCTCGATACGAACAGCCAGAGCAGCACGACGGACGGCACCACGGCCATGAGGAAGAGCAGAAAATCCACGGGGGCCTCTTGTAAGGTTTGAACGCGACCCGTATTGGATACCGGCGTCGGGCCATGCGGTCAACGTTTACCCCCCGGCCGGAATCTGCTAAACCTCGCCACACGCAACCCATACAAGGAGAATACGGACATGCCCGTTCGTTCCAAGGATAATTTTCTGGTTTTCGGCTCCCCCCTCATCGGCCAGGAGGAGATAGACGAGGTGGTCGCCTCCATGAAGACCGGCTGGCTCGGCACCGGCCCCAAGGTGGCCCGGTTCGAGAAGGATTTTTCCGCCTATGTGGGGGCCTCCCACGCCGCGGCCTGCAACTCGTGCACGGCCGCCCTGCACCTCTCCCTGGTGGCCCTGGGGCTTGAGCCCGGCGACGAGGTCATCACCACGCCGCTGACCTTCTGCGCCTCGGTCAACGCCATCATCCACGCCGGGGGCACCCCCGTGCTGGCCGACGTGGACCCGGTCACCCAGAACATCGACCCGGACTGCATCCGCGAGAAGATCACTCCGCGCACCAAGGCCATCCTGCCCGTGCACTTCGCGGGCCGGTCCTGCGACATGGACCCGATCATGGCCATCGCGAACGAGCACGGCCTCAAGGTGGTGGAGGACTGCGCCCACGCCATCGAGACCACCTACAAGGGACGGCACGCGGGCACCTTCGGCGACTTCGGCTGCTTCTCGTTCTACGTGACCAAGAACGTGTGCACCGGCGAGGGCGGCATGGTCGTCGCCCGCGACGAGGCGGACATCCAGGACATCAAGGTGCTCGGCCTGCACGGCATGTCGGCCGATGCCTGGAAACGATTTTCGGACGAGGGATACAAGCACTACCAGGTGGTCCACGCCGGATTCAAATACAACATGATGGACATCCAGGCGGCCATCGGCATCCACCAGCTGAAGCGGGTGGAGGAGAATTTCAAGCGCCGCTGCGAGATCTGGGACATGTACCAGGAGGCGTTCCGCGCCCTGCCGGTGGGCACCCCGGCCCCGGAAGAGTCGGACACCCGCCACGCCCGGCACCTGTACACCCTGATGATCGACCCGGTGGCCTGCGGCATCGACCGCGACCAGTTCCTGGTTCGGCTGACCAAGGAGAACATCGGCGCGGGCGTCCACTACCTGGCCGTGCCCGAGCACCCCTACTACCAGGAACGGTTCGGCTGGAAACTGCCGGACACCCCGCACGCCGTGGCCCTGGGCCGAGAGACCCTGAGCCTGCCGCTGTCCGCCAAGCTGACAGACGACGACGTGGCCGACGTCATCGAGGCCGTGAACATCTGCCTGGGGGCCTAGCGCCGCAACGCTCGGAAGACCGAATGCCGGCCGTCCGGAGAGAGCCCCGCTTGTCGGCCGCGCCTAGTCCGTCTGCTCGTCCCTCAAAAAGGGGGTGTGGGCAACGGCGAGCAGGATGCCTTCCGGACTGAGGAAGCGCGTGACGGTCTGCCCCCAGGGCTCTTTCCGCAAGCGTGTCAGGAGTTCATACCCGTTCGCTTCCAGGATTTCCGTCGCGGATTCGATATCAACGACATCAATCTCGAGCCACGCCTGCGGCACGGGCAGGTTCTCCGGCCATTCGGGCTTGCCGAAGCAGGAGAGCGCCGCCTTGTCCAACGGCCACAGCGCAAAGTGCTTCACTCCCTGGATGTCCGCCGAATATAGATAGCCCGCATACCCTTCGATTGAGGCCAGCGGCAGGCGCAGGATATCCTTAAAAAGCCGTTCACTCTTCTCCTGGTCGGTCACAATGGGTCCGAACCCGGCGACAAACAATACGTTGATTCCATCCGGCATGGTATGCGGCATATGTATCTCTCAGTGTGTTAAGGGAAGTTCTTCTTCTGCCGAGCAGGAACAACCTGCGCCGTTATTGAAGGCAGGCATCTTTTCCCGCTCCAGTCCGTGGCGGACGCACGCGGGGACGGCGACGGCCGATCGCTACTCGGCCCCGGCCAGCTGGTTCCTGCCGCCCGCCTTGGCGGCGGACAGGTACTGGTCGGCGCGGGCGATCATGGATGTGGCGCTGTCGGTATCCGTGTTGTCGGCCAGCCCCAAGGAGATGGTGACCTTGAGGTCGTGGTGGAACTCGTCCCAAGGGTATTCCTCAACGGCGAGGCGGATGTTCTCGCAGGCGATGGCCGCCTTGTCGCGGGCGGTGTTGGTGAACAGGACCACGAACTCCTCGCCCCCGTAGCGGGCGACCACGTCGCTCTTGCGGGTGTGCCGGGAGATGATCTCGGCCACCTTTTCCAGAATCATGTCCCCGACCTCGCGGGTGAAGGTCTCGTTCAGGGCCCGGAAATGGTCCAGGTCGGCCATCACCACGGACAGGGACTGCTCATAGCGCTTGGCGCTCTCGAAGAACTGCCTGGCCTGCTCGTCGAAATGGCGGCGGTTGTACAGGTTGGTCAGGGGGTCGAGCACGGACAGTTCATCCAGCTCGAAGCGGCAGCGGGACAATTCCTGGCTCATGGCGTTGTAGGCCTCGGCCAGTTCTCCCAGGTCCTCGTCCGCGGGCACCTCGATGCAGGCGCCATCCTTGTCTCCATTGCACAGGGTGCGCACGGAACGGATCACGTCCATTGCCGGGGCGGACTGCCGCCAGCCCAGGACCAGCGCCAGGAGCGCGGTGAGCACGGCCGCGCACACCCCGCCGATGAGCATGCCCGCGTCGGCCATGGTCAGGAAGGCCGTGTCCTCGGCCTCCATCCGCGCCACTCCCGTATGCGCGGCTAGGGCCACCACCTTGCCGTCCACGGTCACGGGCACGGCCTGCGCCAGGATTTCGCCGTCCACGATTTCACCGGCCTTGTAGCCGCCCGCCGGGAACAGGACCGCCCCGTTCCGGTCCATGACCAGGAAGCGGAACGGCTGCCCCTGCCACCGCCGGGTGGCTTCGGCCGGGGCCGCGAAGGTGCTGAACGGGGCCATGTGCATGGCCCGGTCCAGGCTGCCGTACCGGGCCACGTAATCCTCCATGTTCGCGCGGAACAGCGCGAATTCGTGTTGCGTCACATAGTCCCTGAAATCACTGCGAATGATGTCCCGCGCGATGAATACGGCCGTCAGGCAGCTGATCAGGCCGATGACGACATAGCTCGCGGTCAGCTTTGATTGCATATGCATGAGTGGGTCCTCTGGTTCAGGATATCGTACAGACTATTTCACAATACGGACTTTTGCCCAAGTACGCGCCGGAGTCAATTATTACCCTGTGCACGGCAAAAAAAAGCCCGGATAACCGGGCTGTTCAAACTGATTTCGCGGAGCGGCGGCTAGCAGTCGTGAAAATCCTTGTTGATGTAGAAGCAGAGGTCGAAGAGATTCTGGACCATTTCGTCGACCATGCCCTCGCGGCTCGCGGTGTCCGAATCCACGCTCACGGTCCTGTTCACGATCTTGGAGAAGAGCATGCCGATGAGCTGGTCGTCGTACAGGGTCCAGTACTTGCTGCCCGAGGGAAACTTCTTGTCGAATCCGTGGTAATACATGCGGCGTGCTCCGATGATGCTTTATGGTTCCGGTCGATGCCTACTTATCGGCCGCGCGGGCGATCCGCTTTATGCCCGGACGAGACATTTTTGGCGCATGATTTCAATTGATTGGATATGCGGCCGATCCAATGCGCCTAGCTGTTTCCAAATCGATGCCGCAGGGATGCCAAGTTGCGAAATTGTTGCCCATATGTAACACTGATTGTTACAGACATGGGGTATAGCAGTCCCATCACACCGAAAGGAGCCAACAGTGTCAGCCCAGAAAATCCTGGTGGTCGAAGACCACAGAGACACGCGTGAACTGCTGAAATACAACCTCACCGCCGCCGGGTTCGACGTGGCCGCTGCCGAGGACGGCCAGCTCGGCCTCAACCTGGCCCATGCCTTCAAGCCGGACATCATCCTGCTCGACCTGATGATGCCCGGTACCGACGGCCTGGAGGTCTGCCGCCAGCTCAAGGGCGACCCGGGCACGGCCCGCATACCGGTCATCATGCTCACGGCCAAGGGTGAAGAGGTGGACAAGATCGTGGGCCTGGAACTCGGGGCGGACGACTACGTGGTCAAACCCTTTTCCCCGCGCGAGTTGGTCCTGCGCATCAAGGCGATCCTGCGCCGCTACGGCGCGCCCGAGCCCAACGCTCCCAAGCTGTGGGAGCGCGAGGGGCTGCGCATCGACTTCGAGGCGCACCAGATCACCATCGACGGCGAGGAGACCGCGCTCACGGCCACGGAGTTCAAGCTCCTGACCGTGCTCGTGTCCGGAGCGGGCAAGGTCCAGACCCGCGACAATCTGCTCGACACGGTCTGGGACACCCACTTCGAGGGCTACTCCCGCACCGTGGACACCCATGTCCGCCGCCTGCGCCAGAAACTCGGCCCCTACGCCCCGTGGATCGAGACCATCCGAGGGGTGGGGTACCGCTTCAAGTCCTAGCCCGGCACCCTACGCCAACGGCAAAACCCCGGCGAGCTTTGCGCTTGCCGGGGCTTTTTTGTTGGCGACGGGCAGCCAAGGCTTGGTTTGAAGCTCGCTGGAAGAGGAAGTAGCTCGGGAGATTGGCCGCGCGTTCGCGTCCGGGATTGTAGCTGTTGACCTTACATTGTATTTCGCCTTTACGGCGACTTCCTTTTTTGCTGGCGCAGAAAAAAGGAAGCAAAAACTGCGCTGTGGTGCGAGCGCGCGGAAGCGGACCCTAGAGCCCGTAGGCGGCTTTCGCTGGCCGGATCGATGTCTGCTGCGCAGGCGCGATTCGGCCGACGCTTCGCCACCGGAGACGGGCTCTAGATTCCACTTCCGATTGCTGGCCTACGTTTGGATGGATTGGCCTGCCGCGATGAGCTCGGCATGAAGCCCGGCAGCAACGCATTGAAGCTTCCATGGAGCGCTTCGGACGCCCGCGTCCGACTGCGGCTCTGCCCCGTCTCGCGCCGAGGCACGCCCAACTGCTCGCCGCCGCACCTCTTCCCTTCACCCAAACGAGCCCTTGATCGGGGGATTAGAAGGTGACGATAAGGGTCGGCGGCTCTTCGATTCAGAGCGAGCGCAGCGAGCCTTGAATCGGGAGCCGACACGAATCGGTCAGCTTCTTATCGCCCAATCTCCGGGCGGCCGCCCCACACGCCAAGGCCCTTTTTTTCTTCTATTTTTTTGGGCCAGCAAAAAAATGGACCCCGCCGGGAGGGCATGGAAGCTGTGGAGGCGCAGCCTCCGCACTGGCTCTCGCGTGCCGCAGGCACGCTCTTACGCCTTACGCAATGTAATGAGGTCCGCCTCACCACCGGCGCCGGAAGCACCCTACAACATACCAAGCACCAAGTGCGCGCCAAGGGCGCGCTCTCCAAAAGGGGTGCGGGGGCCGACCCCCGCGATCCCGAACCTAGTCGTTGCCGAGGGTTATCTGGAACGCGATGGAATAGAGGTGGTCGAAAAAGTCCACATACTCCACCGGGATGTGCTTGGGCACATTGATCCTCGACGGGGCGAAGTTGATGATGCCCCGGATGTTGGCCTCCACCAGGTGGTTGGCCGCGCGCTGGGCGCGATCCGGGGGCGTGGCGATGATGCCGATCTCAAGGTTGAGTTCGGGGGCCTGCTCCTTGAGGTGCGTGGGGCAGACGATCTCCATGCCCTCGAACTCGAGCCCGATCTTGTCCGGGTCGCAGTCAAAGGCCGCGCAGATCTTGAACCCGCGCTTTTCGAAATCGTGATGCCTGAGCAGCGCGCTGCCCATGTTGCCCACGCCGATCAGGGCGCACTTCCACTGCCGGTCGATGCCCAGGGACTGCTTGATGGAGGTGATCAGCTCCTGGACGTAGTACCCCACGCCGCGCACGCCGAATTCACCAAAATAAGCAAGATCCTTTCGGATCTGGGACGAATTGACCGAGCAGGCGCGGGCCAGACGTTCCGAGGAGATGACCTCGTTGCCGTCCCGCAACAGATTTTCGAGGACCTGGATATAGACGGCAAGCCGTCCGATGGTCGCTTTGGGGATGTGTTCGCTTTTCATATCTTGTTGCTCTTTCCGGTCAAGATGGGCCTAGCCATGTGAAATTCTTAACATGAAAGAGGCTGAAAAAGGGAGGCCGAAGCCTCCCCTTCAAAAGCTTTTCGTAAACCTGAAACTAGACGACGAAGAGCAGGATCAGGTTGACGACCAGGGCGTAAATGGCCAGGGACTCGATGAAGGCCAGGCCCAGGATCAGGGTGGTGGACAGCTGACCACCGGCTTCGGGGTTGCGGGCGATGCCTTCACAGGCGCCCTTCACGCCCATGCCCTGGCCGATACCGCACAGGCCGGCGGCGATGCCCATGCCGATGGCGGTGGCGTAGGCCTTGGCGGCCATGACGGGGTCGGCGCCTTCGGAAGCGAAAGCAACGGAAGCAACCAGAACCATAGCCAGGGTGGTGAACAGAATCTTAGCGATTTTCATGTAATCCTCCAAAATGGATCGTAATATTGTTTTGGTCCAAGGACCATTTCCCCAAATTAAGCGGTCTTCTTCTAGTGAGCGTGCTCGATGGCGCCCTGCAGGTACAGCATGGTCAGCATGAAGAAGATGAATGCC
Organism: Pseudodesulfovibrio sp. lm2024; assembly: GCF_051175575.1. Taxonomy (NCBI): domain Bacteria; kingdom Pseudomonadati; phylum Thermodesulfobacteriota; class Desulfovibrionia; order Desulfovibrionales; family Desulfovibrionaceae; genus Pseudodesulfovibrio; species Pseudodesulfovibrio sp. lm2024. Next base: position 239,774 of record NZ_CP195092.1, on the reverse strand, counting down.
TGGATGGTCTTCGCCAGGATGAACAGGAAGTACATCGGCAGGGAGCCGAGGATCGGCGCCAGGAAGAACATCAGGATCAGGACGATTTCCTCGCCGCGGATGTTGCCGAAGAGACGAAGCGTCAGGCTGAGCGGGCGGGCGAGGTGAGAGATGGGCTCGAGGATGAGCATCAGCGGAGCCAGGAAACCGACCGGGCCCATGAAGTGCTTGATGTACCCGAAGCCCCATTTCTTGATACCCACGAACTGGTAGAAACAGAAAACGATGATGGCCATGGCCGCCGGCGTGTTGATATTCGCGGTGGGCGCGTCGCAGCCGGGCACCAGGCCGATCCAGTTCATCCCGAGGATGAACAGGAAAATGGTGATGAGGAGCGGCATGAACTGGCGGCCTTCCTCGCCCAGGTTGGCGACGACGAAGTCTTCCAGCCCACCGATGATGGTTTCGAACACGTTCTGCATTCCGCCGGGAACCAGCTGCAGGCGGCTGCGGACCATCAGGCCCAGACCGAGGATGATGGCCATGACCAGCCACATGTAGAGAACGTGGTTGATGCTGTCCACGCCCAGGGCCTGTTCAACGTGTGCGCCCCAGTGACCGATGCCTTTCAGCATGTCCATGTACAAGAGAGGATGCGGCAATCCGCCTGCGAAACCCATATCGAAGCCTCCTTAAAAAGCAGCTCGGCTATTTCTTCCCCAACTGACTCAGGCCCGTTGCCGTGATGTTGACCACCACGGTTCCCAAACCTGTTATCAACCCCCAGTGGGGAACCCGTTCGACTCCGATCAACCACCAAAGGGCCAGCCCGCTCAGAGTCATTTTTCCCATGAATATGACAAACAGTAGATATGGTCCCCTCTTCTGGTCGTACACCAACGACTGGGTCACGCGGGCAAGCGTCCAGAAGTTGACTAGGGCGATAACCGCCCCCGCCAGATAGGCCAGGGACCACCGGGAAAACAGTGTTACCAGCATGATCACTAGAGAGGTCCCCAGCGACACATAGATCTGATTGCGGACAACGATGCGTACGTCCGGTTTGGTGAAGCCGCTTTTAACGAGCAGCCGCTCAAGCCTTTGGTTCATCCTGCCCAGCACTCTCTTCTCCGTCCTGTTTCAAAGAACTTGCTTTTCTTGCCTCTTCACGCCTCTGGAGACGTCGGAAATCCTCGAAAATCATCTTGAACCCGGCGATAATCCCCAGAAAGAAGAAGATCATGAGCAGCCAGGGCTTGGTCCCGAAATAGTCGTCCAGGAAATACCCGATGGTCAGGCCGACGACGGTGGCCGAGACGATGTGCAGTCCCATCGTTCCGGCGGTGCCACCCAGCTGGGTGATCTGTACCACTCGATCGTCTTTTGAAAAGAGCATGTTCGCACCTCGCGAAGATTGTTTTCCACGCACGCCCGCGGCTGTCAAACACCCTGTATCGGCATTTCGTGCAATCCTTCACAAGTGGAGGAGGAGTAGCACACGCCGTCAATTCCCGTCAACGTATTTTTCCGAAACCGCGGGACTTTTCCGCGTTTTTCACAAAGACCGTAAACCCTTTGGTTCCGCTACGTTACCCCCCATTCCAGGGGGAAATGTGAAAAAAATCCCGATTTTTGTTCCGAGCCGGTAAAAAAGCGGGTGGACGCCGTCGTCCACCCGCTCGTTTTTCCGTTTTTCGGCCCCTCGGCCTCCCTACTTCGGGTCGCCCACGTCCACCACCTTGACCATGAACTCCTTGACCCCTTCGGGCGGCGAGAAGAACACGGCCATGAACGGCGTGGACGCACCGGGCCGGATGAAGGTGTTGTTGGACAATATGCCCACGTCCGAGGCCAGGCCGTCCGTGATCTCCTTTTCGGTCTGCACCTGGAGCTGGAACTGGGAGAGCACGTTGCCGCACAGGAAGGACTGGGAAGTCAGGACGTTGTTGGCCGCGTCGTAGAGGATAACCTCGACCTTGATCCGCTCCTTGGGCTTGGAGAACTTGTTGACCGCCTTGCCCTCGACCACGAACAGGTTGCCCACCTTCTCGTTGGCCACGTAGTACTGCTTGACGTTCTTGAGCTCGATCTTGCGCACGCGCTCGGCCGGAGATTCGCCCGGGGCCGCGGCCTCGTCACCGCCGGTCTTTTCCATGAACATCTGGCCCACAAAGGGCACGTTCTTGAGCATGTCGGCCAGGTCCACGCCCGCATAGGTCCAGACCCGGAAATAGATGGCCGCGCCGATGCCCACCGCCAGGACGAGCAGGACGATCAGGCAGCCCAGGGACTTGCGCCCGCCGGACTCCGGCTCCCCGTCGAGCTCCAGGCTGCCGCCCAGCCCGCTCACGGGCTCGTCGGCGCCGGGCTCTTCGTCCTCGTCCTCGCCCTCGTCCGCGTCGAACAGGGCCTGGGAGTCGTCGGTCTCCGCCTCATCCTCGTCCGCGAAAAGATCGCCGTCGTCCTCGTGGCCCTCGTCGGCGAACAGGTCGCCGGATTCCTCGCCCTCGCCGGACTCGTCGGCGAACAGGTCCTCGGACTCGTCCTCGCCGCCCATGTCGGCGAACAGGTCGTCCTCGTCCTCACCGGGCTCCCCGGCTTCGGGCTCCTCGTCCGTGTCGTCGAACAGGTCGTCCGCGTCGGCCATCTCCTCAACGACCTCGTCGGCCGGGTCGGGGGCCGGGGCTTGCGCCTTTTCGGCTACGTCGGCGGCCTCTGCGGCACCGGCGGCCACGTCGTCGAAGGTCTCGTCGAACCGATCGCCCGCGTCTCCCCCCTCGTCCTCGAGCAGGGCCTCGAACTCGTCTTCGGGAGACGCCGTGGGCACCTCGACCTTGAAGACGTGCGCGCACTTGGAGCACTTGACCTTGGCCCCGGTGGCCGGGACTTTCTCATCGGGCAGGTTGTAGCTGGTCTCGCAATTCGGGCAGGTGACGATCATGGCAAGATCTCCAGAAAATCCGGTTAATTGGCTCTAAGACTCGTTGGACAGCTCGAAAATTCCGCCCAATTCCCTGTACCGCTCGTCATAGTCCAGGCCATAGCCGACGATGAACCCGTCGCTCAGCTTGAAACCGGCGAAATCGACGGTCACGGCTTTTTCCCGTCGCTCATGCTTATCAATAAGCGCACAAATTTTCAAACTCTTTGGATTTCTGCGCCTGAGCACGTGGAGCAGGAAGTCCATGGAGTGGCCGGTGTCCACGATATCCTCGATGACCAGGACGTCCTTGCCCTCGATGGAGATCTCCAGGTCCTTGGAAAAGACGATGTCCTCGGACCGGGACGTGGCCGAGCCGTAGCTGGCCAGCCGGACGAAATCGATCTCGATCTCGCGGTCGATCTGGCGGATGATGTCCCCGAAGAAGAGGAACGCGCCCTTGAGCACGCAGATGCAGACCAGGGGCGTTTCGCCGGAGTAGGACGCGGAAATTTCGCGGCCGAGTTCCGCGTTGCGCTTCGCGATCTGCTCCGCGGTGATGAACGGTGTGAGTTTATGTGCCATTGCGCTGTGGGTGTTTACAGGTTGATGATCATGGCCACTTCGTTGCAGTGGTCCGGGAACCTCGGGCAGTTGAGGCAGTCCAGGAATATCTTCTGGTTCAGGTTGTCCATTTCCTCAGGCACGAAGCCCACCTTCTCGAAGAAGCCGGGGACCTCGGTCAGGGTGTAGACCTTGTAGATGCCGAGCGTGACCGCCTCGGACAGGCAGGCCTCGACCAGCTTGCGGCCGAGATTCTTGCCCCGGTGGGTCGAGGTGACCACCAGCGAGCGGATTTCGGCCAGGTTGTCCCAGATGATGTTCAGGGCGCAACAGCCGATGACCGTGCCCTCGTCGTCCGTGACCACCAGAAAGTCGCGCAGATGCGAATACAGCTGGCTGAACGACCGGGGAAGGACCAGGCCGTCATGCTGGTCGGTGAGCATGAGCAGCCCGTGGATGGCCTTGACGTCCTCTATGCGTGCCTTGCGGATCATGTAATTCTACTGATTCAGTTTGTCGGCCATGGCTCCGAGCATGGAACCGGGGAAGACCCCGGCCTGGGAGAATATCTTTTTGCCGGTCTTGTCGAAGATGACCAGGGTGGGGATGGCCTCCACCTGGAACTCGCGGGCCAGGTCCTGGCTGCCCCAGTAGACGGGCACGTCCATGGGGTGCTTGCCCAGGTAGCGCTTCAGCGCGCCCTGGCTCTCGTCCACGGACAGGGCCACGAGGTTGACCTGGCCGCCCTTGTCCTGTTGCAGCGTCTCCAGCTCGGGAATCTGCTGCTTGCAGGAGGGGCACCAGGTGGCCCAGAAGAAGAGCATGGTGGGCTTGCCCGCGTTGGCCTTGAGGTACTGGCCGAGCTCGGCCACCCCCATGAAGGGATAGGAGCCGTTGTTGGAGGCGACCGCCGCGTGGGAGGGGGCCATGGATGCCCCGCCGGTCTTGGCGTCGTCGCCGGATTCGCCCGAGCAGGCAGTCAGGGCCAGGAGCCCCAGGGCCAGGACTATGATGAACCACGTTTTTTTCATGAAGCACCTCGGGAGTGGATTTGCGCCACTCTACCAGAGTTGATTACCAAATTGAAGCAAGGCCCTCTCTCAAAACATTGACGGCCCTTCAGGTCAAGCAACTTTCTCGGGGGGCGGCTTCCGATAGCGGGCCATCCGCACATTTTTTCCGGCCGCGCCAATCCTCACGTAGACGGCTACGCTGCGGTTGCCGCGGCCGGAAGAAAATGCACGGCTGACCCACTCTCGAAAGCCTTGTGCTAGCGCGGAGAGCCGCTGTCGGGTGCTGCGCACCCGAATCGCTCCATGTGGGGGGAGAGGTCGGCGGGGCCTTCGACCAATACCGATCAAGGCCCCGAACGGCACGAACCGCCCCGCGAAGCGGCACCAAAAAGTTTAGGAAGGGAGAGGGGATGGGGGTTCGGGGGAAGGGGAGAGGGAAAGCCCTTTTCAAAGGGTTTCCCTCTCCCCTTCCCCCGGCCGCCGGAGGCACGCTTACTGCGTCAACCTTTGCGCCAGCTTGACGGCGGCGACGGCGTCGGTGGACCAGCCGTGGGCGCCGATGGCGTTGCAGAACTTTTCGGTGACAACGGCCCCGCCGATGATGACCTTTGCGCGCAGATTGCGTTCGGCCACGAGTTTGACCGTGTCTTCCATGCGCACCATGGTGGTGGTCATGAGCGCGGACAGGCCGATGATGGCGGCGTCGTGTTCGGCGGCCGCGTCCACGATCTTGGCGGCGGGCACGTCCTTGCCCAGGTCCACGACCTCGAAGCCGTAGTTCTTGAGCATCAGGCAGACGATGTTCTTGCCGATGTCGTGGATGTCGCCCTCCACCGTGGCCATGACGACCACCGGCCTGGCGCCTGCGCCGCCGTCCTCTTCGAGCAGCGGCTTGAGGCGCTGGAAGGCGGTCTGCATGGTCTCTGCCGATTGCAGGAGCTGGGGCAGGAAGTATTCCTTGGTCTCGTACTTGTCGCCGACCACGAGGATGCCGGGGATGAGCAGGTCGTTGACGATGTCCATGGCGGACTTGCCGTTGTCCAGCTCGGCCTCGACCAGCCCGACCACGTTGTCCTTGTCGCCCTTGACCACGGCCGCCTGGACCGGCGGCATGGCGGCGGTTCCGGACGGTGCGGCCTGGGTGGACGCGGCCTGGACCCCGCCCCCGCCGACCCAGCCGGAGAACTTGTCGATGTAGCGAGCGGCCTGCGGGTCGCGGCCGAGCAGGACCTCGGCGGCGTGCAGGGACTCCTGGATGCGCGCGGAGTTGGGGTTGGAAATGAACGAGCACAGCCCCGCGCCCATGGACAGGGCCAGGAAGGTGGAGTTGAGCAGCTCGCGCGCCGGAAGCCCGAAGGAGATGTTGGACAGGCCGATGGTCGTGGGCAAGCCCCACTCGTCGCGGCAGTAGCGCATGACCTCCATGGAATGGCGGGCCGCCTCGGGCTTGGACGAGACGGTCAGGGCCAGGGCGTCGACCATGATCAGACGGCGCGGGATGCCGAGCGCGTCGGCCTGGGCCAGGAGGCCCTCGATGACCTTGATCCGCTCGGCCGCGGTCACGGGCAGCTTGTTGCCCACGATGGGCAGGAGGATGAACGGCGCGCCGAAGAGCTTGCACAGGGGGCCGAGCCGCTCCATCTTGCCCGGTTCTCCTGAGATGGAGTTGACCAGCGGCGAGCCCGGATAGGCCCATAGTCCGGCCTCCACGGCCGCCGGGTCGTTGGAGTCGATGGACAGGGGCGTGGTCACGCGGCCCAGCAGGGAGGTGATCAGCTCGGGCAGGAGCGCGACCTCGTCGACCAGAGGCGCGCCCACGTTGACGTCGAGCACCGGCGCGCCCAGCTCGACCTGCTCGGCGGCAAATCGGTGCGCCTCGGAAAAGACGGATTCCTGCAACTCGGCGGTGAGCTGCTTCTTGCCTGTGGGGTTGATGCGCTCGCCGATGATCACGCCGGGATGGTCGAAACCGACCGGCACGGACACCGAGCGCGAGGTCAGGACCAGCTGGGCGTTGTCGGTCTTTTGCGGACGCTTCCAGGCCGCGTCGCCAACCTTGTTGCGCAGGGCGCGGATGTGATCGGGCGTGGTCCCGCAGCAGCCGCCGATGAACTTGGCCCCCAGGTCCGCGAACTGGGCGGCCTGCTCGGCGAAGGGCTCGGGCTGCAGCCGGAAGGCGGTGTTGCCGTCCGCGTCCAGCTCGGGCAGCCCCGCGTTGGCCTCGGCAAAGGTCGGGGTTTCCAGGCGCGGGGCCCAGGCGCGCAGGGTGTCGCGCATCTGCTCGGGCCCGGCCGAGCAGTTGGTGCCGATGAGTTCCACGCCCATGTTCTGCATGGTGTCCACGAAAGTCTGCGGCGAAGTGCCGGTCAGGGAGGCCTCGCCCTCGAAGGTCATGGAGATGGCCACGGGCAGGTCGCAGACCATGCGCGCGGCGATGACCACGGCCTTGGCCTCGGCCAGGTCGAAATGGGTCTCGCCCAGGATCAGGTCCGCGCCGCCGGCCACGCAGCCCTCGATCTGCTCCTTGAAGATGTCCACCAGTTCGCGGAAGGTCATCTCGCCCAGCGGCTTGACGAAGTGCCCGGTGGGTCCGATGGACGCGGCCACGAAGGCGTTGTCCCCGGCCACCTCGCGGGCGATGGCGGTCATGGCCCGGTTCAGCTCGAAAGGATCGGCGTTCAGGCCGAGCTTGGGCCGCGAGCCGCCGAAGGTGTTGGTGGTCAGGATGTTCGCCCCGGCTTCGAGGTAGTCCCGGTGCACGGCGCGGATGACGTCGGGCTCCTTGAGCCCCCAGAGCTCGGGCGAGAGTCCGGCGGGCAGCCCCCTGCTCTGCAGCAGGGTGCCGTAGCCGCCGTCGAAATAATAGATCCTGTCGTCGTCGAGTATTGACCTGAAATCGGGCACTGGTATCCTCCGTCTGATCGGGCGTGCGGCCGGGCCGAACCCCGCCGGGGACGGGCGCTTGACGCACAGGCCGATGTATTCTTATATCAAGATATCTCGATATAGCGGCGACCCGACCGGAAATCAAGCTTTTTCTCGGGCCTCCCGAACCGTTGCACCCCTTGTGCAGGCACGGTTTTGCACAAGTTGCCCTTGCCTGAAAATCATTGATAAGGTCGGCCAAAATCTATAGTGTGACCTTCTTGCTCTTATATTTGTATTGAACCGGGCGCCTTTGCGCCGCATCCAACGTAGCAATGACATCTGAAAAAACGACCGCGGTGGTCGAACCGGAAATCGTCGAGGATGATCTCGAGGAGACCGACTTCAACGAAGACGACTTCGACGGAGAGGACTTCGACGCAGACGGCTTTGACGAGGACGACCTCGACGACGAGGCCACCGATATATCCCCCAACGCCCCGGCCAAGGCCGAAGGGCTGGAGAACAAGCTCCCGGCGCTGAACCTCGCCCCGTCCTCCAAGGCGGTCCGGGTCCGCGACCCGCTGCAGCTGTACCTCAAGGAAATCGCCCGGTTTCCCATGCTGGAACCGGAAGAGGAATACGCCCTGGCCAAACGGGTCCAGGAGGAGAACGACCAGGACGCCGCCTTCAAGCTGGTGTCCTCGCACCTGCGCCTGGTGGTCAAGATCGCCATGGACTTCCAGCGCCGCTGGATGCAGAACGGCCTGGACCTCATCCAGGAGGGCAACGTCGGCCTGCTCAAGGCGGTGACCAAGTTCGACCCGGAAAAAGGGATCAAGTTCTCCTATTACGCGGCCTTCTGGATCAAGGCGTACATCCTGAAGTACATCATGGACAACTGGCGCATGGTCAAGATAGGGACCACCCAGACCCAGCGCAAGTTGTTCTACAACCTGAACAAGGAGCGCCAGCGCCTCCAGACGCTGGGGTTCGACCCCTCGACCGAAGCGCTGAGCGAGCGGCTCGGGGTGTCCGAGGCCGAGATCGACGAGATGGACCAGCGGCTGTCCAAGAACGACATGTCGCTGAACACGCCGCTGGGCGAGGATTCCGACGCCACCAGGATGGACTTCCTGCCGTCGCTCTCCCCGGGCGTGGAGGAGTCCATCGCCAACGACCAGATCGTCGACCTGCTCCTGGACAACATCAGGGAGATCCGCTCCTCCCTGAACGACAAGGAAGTGGCCATCCTCGATCGCCGGCTGCTCTCCGAGGACCCCGTGACCCTGCGGGAGATCGGCGAGGAGTTCGGCGTCACCAGGGAACGCGTCCGCCAGATCGAGGCCCGACTGATGGCCAAGATCCGCGAACACCTGACGGACAAGGTCAAGGATTTCTCCAGAGACTGGGTACTGGAACACGATTAATCGGCGGCGACGCCAATCGGGACGGACGGATGAAACGATTCTCAAGGCCTGACTCACACACAGCACTGGCTGCCCTGGCGCTCCTCGCGCTCCTGGCCGTCGCCGGTTGCGCCGCCGGAACCGGCGCGGCCAAGCCCATGCCCGCGCCGACCATGACCGACTCGGCCCGGCTCGACTACGACTACCTGACCTACCAGGACCTCCTGCACCAGTTGCAGCGGCACGCCCAGGAGGGCGAGCGGTCCACCCTGACCACCCAGGAGGTCAACGACATCCACGCCCGGGCCGTGGCCGCCCTGGACCGCGTCCTGGCCCTGGCCCCCACGCCCGAGCTCTACGTGGAAAAGGCGGGCATGTTCTGGAACCACCCCGAGGGCACCAGCCGGTCCCGCGAGGCCCTCAAGGAGGGGCTGGAGATATTTCCGGACAACCGGCTGCTGACCGTGTACCTGGCCAACTCCTACGTGGCCGACAACCGCACGGACGACGCCATCGCCATCATGGACGGCTTCCTGAGCCGCCACCCCAAGGACATGGAGGCCAGGGAACGGCTGGGCCAGATGCTCATGGACGCGGGCCAGGACGCCAAGGCCCTGGACGTGCTCAAGCTGATCCCGGAGAAGCAGCGCTCGGCCGACGCCCTGTACGCCATGGGCCGGGTCCAGGGGAACCTGGGCATGCGCAAGTCGGCCATCAACAACCTGAAGAAGGCCGTGGCCATGGACCCGGAGTTCACCGAGGCCATGGTCGAACTGGCCTACCAGTACGAGCTGGCCAAGGATTACGTGGCCGCCGAGCGGATTTACGGCTCCATCCTGGAGCAGAGCGACTCCTTCCCCGAGGCGCGCCTTAGGCTGATCAACCTGAACCTCAAGCTGAACGACCCGGCCAAGGCCCTGGAGCTGGCCCTGAGCGGCCCGCCGACCAAGTCCTTCATCCTGGACGCGGTGCTCATGTTCATCAACGACGGGTTCTTCGCCCAGGGGTCCACGGTCCTGGACATGCTGACCTCCGATGGCACCGTGCCCGCCGAATACTATTTCTACAAGGCGGTCATCGCCGACGAGGGCGAGAACGACCCGGCCAAGGCCCTGACCTATCTCGACGAGGTCAAGGACACGGACCGGCTGTACCCCCACGCCCTGCGCTTCAAGGCCCAGCTGCTGGCCGTCCAGGGCAAGATGGACGAGGCCCTGGCCATGGCCGCCCGGGGCAAGAAGCTCTACCCCAACGCCTCCATCTTCTACATCCTCGAGGCCGGGCTGAAGAAGAACCAGGACGACATGGCCGGTGCCGAGGCCGCCCTCAAGGAGGGGCTGACGCGCCTGCGCAACGACCCCGAACTGACCTACGAGCTGGCCATGGTCTACGAGGTCACCGACCGCCGCGCCCTGGGGCTGGCCCTGATGGAGACCATCATCCGCTCCCACCCCGACCACGCCAACGCGCTGAACTACGTGGGCTACACCCTGGCCGAGGAGGGCCGCGAACTGGACCGCGCCCTGGTCCTGGTGACCAAGGCCTCCAAGCTCGACCCGGAGAACGGCTACATCCTCGACTCCGTGGCCTGGGTCCACTTCAAGAGGAACGAGTTGGAAAAGGCCTGGGAGTACATCCGCTACGCCGTGGACATGGTCGACAAGGACCCGACCATCTGGGAGCACTACGGCGACATCGCCGCCGCCCTGGGCAAGACCAAGGCCGCGCGCAAGGGCTATAACTACGCGCTCAAGCACCACTCGCCCGAGGCCGAGGCCGTCAGGGAGAAGTTGAAGAAATTATGAGCCGCTACGGATCGACGCTCGTTCCGGCGGCGACCGCGGCCGTCCTGATACTGGCGGTCCTCTCGGGCTGCGCCACCAGGATACCGCCCGGCCTGGAACTGGACACCCCCAGGGCGGCCTGGTCCGCCTTCCGGCAGCACTATTGCGTCCGGCCCGCGGGCAAGGGCGTCCGCGTCCGGGCCAGCCTGTACTATTCCCGGACCAAACCGACCAGGAAGACCAACCGGACCCTGATCTCCCTGTGGGGCGACTTCGACGGCCCCATGCGGCTGGACGTGTCCGCCTCCATCGGCACCCTGCTGGCCCACATCCGCGAGGACAGGTCCGGGCTGCTGGTCTTCTACCCCGAGGACCAGAAGGCGTACGCGCACAAGAATTCCGTGCTCGGGGCCACGCGCCTGGGCATGCCCTTCCCCTTTTCCTTAAGCGAGTTGGGCAACGCCCTGTCCGGCGACTTCTCCAAGCTCGCCCCCCGGCGCTACGCCGAGGCCGGGGTCGAGGGCGAGAACTACGCCTATACCTTTTCCGGCGGGCTCACCCGGCGCATCGTCCTGGACCGCTGGGGCCGCCCGGTGCGGCTGGAGGGGCTGACCTCGCGCTCGCAGGAGGCCCGGCAATGGGTCTTCACGGTCGACCGCTACGAGGACGCGCCCGAGGGGCAGGTCCCCCTGCCCGACAAGCTGACCCTGTCCCTGGACAACGGAGAGCGCGGCGTCTTGCACATAAAGTCCCGGGAGCTTATGCTGGCGGCCTGGCCCGCCAAATCCCTGGCCCTGGAACTGCCCGAAGAGATCGTCCCCATCCGGCTGGACAATGGGTACACGGATGAACAAACCGGGGAAATCCCCGTCATACACGAGGACAAGCAATGAGCGAGCATCCGCAGGAAACGGTGATGGACATCTTTATCCTCGGCCTGAAGACCTGGCTGGCCGAGATGAAATGGCTGGTCCGCTCCCTGTCCGGGAGGTTCGAGGTCGGCAGGCTTGAAAAAGAACTGGAACGGGAATATGGCATCCTCGGGCGTATCGCGGAGGCGCCCCGGGGCAAGGCGGCGGAGAAGGAACTCTGCCTCAAGCAGATCGCCTTTCTCAAGGAGGAGATCGACGCCCTGAAGGATGAACTGGCCAACGACCGCGAAGAGCGCATGAAGCACATCCGCCGCGAGGACGGCGGCGCATCCCAAGGGGGGGAACAGTGAGCAAGACCATTGTCATCGGCTCCGATCACGGGGGCTACCATCTCAAGCAGGTTTTCATCAAGGCCCTGAAGGACTGGGGCTACACCGTGGAGGACGAGGGGCCGGACTGCCTGGACTCCTGCGACTATCCCATTTTCGCGGCCAAGGTCTGCGACAAGCTCAAGGCGGACGGGGACAAGCTCGGCGTGCTCATCTGCGGCACGGGCCAGGGCATGACCATGACCGCCAACCGCATGGGCGTGCGCGCCGCGCTGTGCACCAACGAATTTCACGCCCGCATGGCCCGGGCGCACAACGACGCCAAGTGCCTGTGCATGGGCGAGCGCGTCACCGGGCAGGGGCTGGCCTTGAGCGTCCTCAAGGTCTTCCTGGAATCGACTTTCGAGGGCGACCGGCACCAGCGGCGCATCGACCTCATCGAAACCGTCTCCCAATAACATCACTAAACAAGGGTATCGACCAATGACACAGACGGACAAGACCATCGCCGTGGTCAAGGGACTGATCATGGACGGCGTGGCCAAGGCCAACTCCGGCCATCCGGGCGGGGCCATGTCCTCCGCCGACTACGCCACCATCCTCTTTTCCGAGTTCCTGAACTTCAATCCCGACGACCCCCGGTGGTTCAACCGCGACCGCTTCATCCTCTCGGCCGGGCACGAGTCCATGCTGCTCTACAGCCTGCTGCACCTGAACGGCTTCATCTCCATTGACGACATCAAGAATTTCCGCCAGTTCGGCTCCCTGACGCCGGGCCATCCCGAGGTCCACCTGACTCCGGGCGTGGAGGCCACCACCGGCCCGCTGGGCCAGGGTCTGGCCATGTCCGTGGGCTTTGCCTCGGCCGAGGCGTACCTGCGCGACAAGCTCGGCGCGGACGTCATGGACCACTACACCTACGTGCTCTCGTCCGACGGCGACCTGCAGGAGCCCATCGCCATGGGCGCGGCCGCCCTGGCCGGCCTGTGGAACCTGGGCAAGCTGATCGTCTTCTACGACTCCAACAAGATCCAGCTGGCCGGTCCGACCTGCAAGTCGGACTGCACCGACCACCGCAAGGTCTTCGAAGGGCTGTGCTGGCAGGTCCTGGAAGTGGACGGCCACAACCACGACGAGATCCGCAAGGCCATCAGGGACGCGCAGCTGGAGACCGGCAAGCCGACCCTGATCATCGGCCACACCACCATGGCCAAGGGATGCGCCTCCATGGAGGGCAGCCACAAGACCCACGGCGAGCCGCTCAAGGCCGACGAGATCAAGGCCACCAAGAAGAAGCTCGGCCTGCCCGAGGAGGACTTCTACGTGCCCGAGGACGTGGTCGCCGAGTACCGGTCCCGGTTCGACGGGATGCGCAAGAACGCGGCCGACTGGCAGGCCATGGTCGACGGCAAGCTGTCCGACAAGGAATTCGCTCAGATGTGGGGCCACGTGACCAAGGCCAGGGCCGAGCTGTCCATCGACTGGCCCGAGTTCACCCCCGGCGAGTCCATGGCCACCCGCAAGGCCTGGGGCACCTGCCTGGACGCGGTCATGGAATCCCTGCCCACCCTGGTGGGCGGCTCCGCCGACCTGGACCCGTCCAACCAGACCGCCAATTTCCGCAACACCTACGGCGACTTCGCCGTGGACGGTTATGGTGCGCGCAACCTGGCCTTCGGGGTGCGCGAGTTCAACATGGCCGCGATCATGAACGGCATGCAGCTGCACGGCGGCCTGCTCCCGTTCGGGGCCACCTTCCTGACCTTCTCGGACTACTGCCGCAACGCCATCCGCATGTCCGCCCTGCAGGAGCTGCCGGTCCTGTACGTCTTCACCCACGACTCCTTCTGGGTGGGCGAGGACGGCCCCACGCACCAGCCCATCGAGCACGTCAGCTCGCTGCGGCTGATCCCGGACCTCATCGACCTGCGCCCGGCCGACGCCAACGAGACCAAGGTCTGCCTGGACATCGCGCTGAAGCAGGAGAAGATGCCCTCCACCCTGTTCCTGACCCGCCAGGGGCTGCCCATCCTGGACCCGGCCGAATACCCGGCCATCGTGGACGGCCCGCGCAAGGGCGGCTACGTGCTCAAGGACTGCGACGGCACCCCGGACCTGATTCTCGTCGCCTCGGGCTCCGAAGTCTCGCTGTGCCTGGAAACGGCCAAGCTTTTGAAGCGGAAAGTGCGCGTGGTATCCATGCCGTCGGCCAAACTGTTTGACGATCAGCCCGAATCGTATAAAAATGCAGTATTGCCGCCCGAAGTGATCGCACGGGCCGCGGCCGAAGCCGGCCGGACCACCCTGTGGCACAAATATGTCGGCCTGAACGGCGTTGTCCTCGGCGTCGACCATTTCGGAGCCAGCGCCCCGGGCAAGACCCTGTCCGACAAGTACGGGTTCACCCCGGAGAACTTCGCCCGGATGATCCGGGAGAAATACTAGGAGACGCACATGGAAGCACCACAGAAAAACCTCGCACTGGACCTGGTCCGTGTCACTGAAGCCGCCGCCCTGGCCTGCGCCCGCTGGCTCGGCAAAGGCGACAAGATCGCAGCCGACCAGGCGGCGGTCGACGCCATGAGGCTGTGCTTCAACACCTTGGAGATCGAAGGCCAGATCAAGATCGGCGAAGGCGAGAAGGACGACGCGCCCATGCTCTACGCCGGTGAGAAACTCGGCCTGGGCACCGGTCCCAAGGTGGACATCGCCGTGGACCCGCTGGAGGGTACCAACCTGCTGGCCAACGGCCGTCCCAACGCCATCTCCGTTGTCGGCGTGGCCCCTGCGGGCGCCATGTTCGATCCGGGCCCGAGCTACTACATGCAGAAGCTGGTCGTCCCGGCCCACGCCAAGGACGTGGTCGACATCGAGGCCCCCACCGGCCACAACCTGAAGCTCATCGCCCGCGCCCTGGACAAGGACGTGGACGACCTGGTGGTCTTCGTTCTGGACAAGCCGCGCCACAAGAAACTGATCTCCGAGATCCGCGAGGCGGGCGCGCGCATCCAGCTGCACACCGACGGCGACATCACCGGCTCGCTCATGGCCATCGACCCGCGCTGCGAGGTGGACGTCATGATGGGCACCGGCGGCACCCCGGAGGGCGTGCTCTCGGCCATCGCCATCCGCATCATGGGCGGCGAGATGTTCGCCAAGCTCGACCCGCAGAAGCAGAAGGAAAAGAACAACCTGGCCGAGTTCGGCATGGACATCCGCAGGGTTCTGACCGTGGGCGACCTGGTCAAGTCCGACGACCTGTTCTTCGCGGCCACCGGCATCTCCGGCGGCACCTTCCTCAAGGGCGTGACCTACCACGGCCACGGCGCCGAGACCTCATCCCTGGTCATGCGCGGCAAGACCGGGACCATCCGCTACGTGGAG
This sequence comes from Pseudodesulfovibrio sp. lm2024, assembly GCF_051175575.1. Classification (NCBI taxonomy): domain Bacteria; kingdom Pseudomonadati; phylum Thermodesulfobacteriota; class Desulfovibrionia; order Desulfovibrionales; family Desulfovibrionaceae; genus Pseudodesulfovibrio; species Pseudodesulfovibrio sp. lm2024. Next base: position 224,655 of record NZ_CP195092.1, on the reverse strand, counting down.
GCCATCCACAACTGGGACACCCTGATGCGCTTCTCGGCCGTCGAATACGACTAGGCCGATCTTCACACCAAGACAACAAAAGGCCGGTTCCCGCTATGGGAACCGGCCTTTTACTATGAAAACTCCCGCGCCGAAGGCGCCCAGTGGGATGCAAGGGTTACACCCTTGCCCGCCGGAGGCGAAGTCACCCGACAACCGCCGCGAAGCGGCATCCCTTCCTTCTTGCGCCCTACTCCCCGCGCGTAACAGTCGGGTTCCTGCTCTCGCACGGCACCCTGACCTGGCACAACCCGCAGCTGTTGACGCGGAAGCCGAGCTGGTTCTCCTCCACGTGCGGCGCGGTGATGGAGCGGATGTAAGTCTTGCACCTGACCTTGTCGTGCCCGTTTTCGGAGATGGCCCCGGCCGGGCAGCGCTTCATGCAGGCCCGGCATTTACCGCCCGCGTGGAACAGACACCACTCGTTGTGGCGGGTGTACGGCCTCGGGGTGGGTTCAAGCTGCGCCCGGACGATGACCGAGCCCACGCGGATGGCCTTGCCCCGGGGAGTGATCAGCCCGTCGGACAGGCCGAAGGTGCCCAGTCCGCAGACATGGGCCGTGTGCCGCTCGGACCAGGTGGAGGCGAACCCGTAGCGGGGCGACTCGGCACGGGTCCAGTCGGGGAGCAGCGCGGGCGCGCAGGCGTCCACGCCGAGCTCGGCAAAGAGGCCGGTGACGAACCGACGCAGGGCCTCGTTGACCTTTTCGCCGTAGTGCCGGGCGCGGCTCCATTCGACGCTGGGCATCTCCTTGTTCCGGCCGTGCGCCTTGCGCGTGTGCTCGGTCTGGGGCAGGACCCAGGAGATGACGCTCAGGTCGGACGCGGACGCCTCGGGGAACGCCTTGGCGAAGGCCTGGGCCGGGGTCCAGTAGAAGTCCGGCCCGATGTCCTGTTTGAGAAAGTCGAACAAGGGGTCGTCGCCCGGCGCGCAGCCCACCAGCGGGGCGTCGAAGGCGGGCAGATCGAGGTCCGGCCCCAGGGAGTTGTTCGCGGGATCGCCCATCCAGTCGGCCATGCGTGCGGAGAGGGTTTGGATATTCATGGTTTCAACGTAGAGCGGCGGCGCGGCGCGGTCAATCCCCTCACGGAAACATTGAGTCCGCTCCGCTTATTGTGATATGGTTCTCAGTAAGAGGGAAACGCCATGGACAGGAACAAGCGAAACAGCACACGCATCGAGGCGGATTTCGAGGCCTACATCACCATCGGCGAGGTGGTCACGCCCGTTTCCACCCGCAACCTGAGCCTCAAGGGCGCGCTGCTCTACGGCTGCGAGGACTGCGTGGCCGGGACCCCGTGCGAACTGCACCTGCCGCTGTCGCCGGGCATCCGCATCGTGGTCTCGGGCGAGATCGTGCGCATCAAGGGAAGCTATGCCGCCATGTCCTTCAAGGAGATGGACGAGCTGTCCTTCACCTTCCTGCACCGGCTGGTGACGCTGAACGCGGACCATCCCGAAGAGGTGGACGAGGAACTGTTGCGGATATTCGAGAAGTTCTGAGTTCGACGAATCAGGCGGCCTCGCGCTCGCGCTGCCGCTCCTTCATCCCGCTGCGCCCGAGCAGAAGGATGCCGAAGACGATCAGCGCCCCGCCGCCGATGGTCCAACTGTCCGGGACCTCTCCCAGAAACATCATGCCCCACATGGACGCGAACACGATCTCCAGGGTGGACACCCCGCTGATGCGCGCCGCGGACTCGATGGCGTACCCCTTGGTCATGAAGAACTGGCCGAGGTTCATGAACAGACCCACCCCGCAGAGTACCCCCCATTCCGCGAGGGTCGGCGTCACCCAGCCGTCGGCAAAGAGCGGCGAGAGCAGGGATATGGCGATGGGCGGATAGAGCATGACCACGGCGGGCCGCTCGGTCTTGGCCAGGACGCGCACGGCCAGGATGGCCCAGGAGGTCAGGAATACGCTGACCAGCGCGGCCAGCAGCCCCCAGGTGTCCAGGTCCGGGCTGCCCGTTCCGAACAGGAAGTCCGGGCGGCAGACCAGGGCCACCCCGGCCACGGAGGTCAGGATGGCGGCCAACCCGCCTTTGGAGAGGGTCTCGCCCATGAGCAGCCAGGCCAGCAGGGCCACGGTGATGGGATGGGAAAAGATGAGCACCAGCGCGTCCGCCAGGGGCAGGTGCACGATGGCGTAGAAGTCGGCGAACATGGCCCCGAAGCCGAGCAGGCCGCGCGCGGCCAGCAGGAACTTGCGCTTGCCGAACATGCCCACGCCGGACTTGCGCAGCATGATCAGGCACAGGAACAAACCGATGAGCCCCCGGAAGAAGAGAATCTCCATGGTGGGCAAGCGGCTCCCGGCCAGTTTGACGAAGAGCGAGCCGAAGGAGAAGAAGAAGGTGCCGAGCAGCATGAAGCGCATGCCGGGGGTCAGAAAATTCATGGCCGGAGACTATGCCTTTCCCTTTCCTAGTCAAGGGGAAAGAGCTACTGCGCGGGCTCGACCAGGGGGCAGGAACCGGCGAGATTGCTGAAGTGCACCTGCATCAGGTGCAGCTCGATGGCCTTGAGCCGTCCTTCGGCGGTCATGTCGCGCAGCACGGCGTCGATCTTGGGCACCAGGTCGGCGTGGCGCTTGTTCAGGTAGTGGAACATGGGGTTGGAGGCCATGGGCTCGCAGAGCATGCGCACCCCGCCCATGCCGACCTTGTTCAGGACGGGCAGGATATCGAAAAATTCGGCCAGGCCGACGTCCACCCGCTTGTTCCTGAGGAGTTCGAGCATCTTTTCGTAGGACGAAACCATATGGCGGTGCTTTCCCTTGACCCGGCTCTCCAGGAACTTGTAGCCGTTGCGGATGCACGCCCGGCAGTTCTGGAACTGGCCCCAACCCTTTTTCGGGTCGACTTCGGTGTCGGTGGTCAGTATGGCGATGCGGTTGATGTACAGGGGCGTGGGCACCCGGATGAGGTTCGAATAGGACTGCTCCACCACGCTCACCCGGCCCGCCTCGCCGTCCACCAGCCCGTCGTTGGCCATGAGCAGGGCGCGCTCGGCCGGGTAGCCCTGCAGCTCGATCTCGTAGCCGAGCCGGGCGTATGCCTCGCTCAGGATGTGGTCGAACAGGTCGTGCAGGCCGCCGGCCGGGAAGGTGGAGAAGACCAGCCGGTGATCCACGCCGTGCAGCTCGGCCCATGCACGGTGGGGCAACAGCAAAAGGGCCAGGCCCGACAGGATCAGGCCGACCAGCAGGACCAGCGGCAGGCGGCGGAGGTTCGCGCGGTGCGATCGAACGGCGGAAACGGCTGTTTGCATCATCGCTGGCAACCGTAGCCTCAAACCGCTCCCAGCGGAAGGATTTTTGCGATTTTTTACGCCCTTTGACGCATGGGGGAGACGGTCTACAGACCGAAGAAACGCCGGGCGTTGTCCCCGGCCATGCGCCAGACGTCCTCCAGCGGACGGCCCTTGATCTGGGCCACGCGGCGGGCGGTGAACACGGACAGGGCCGGATGATTGCGCTTGCCCCGCCACGGCTCGGGCGCGAGGTAGGGGCAGTCGGTCTCGATGAGCAGCCGCTCGAAGGGAATGCGCGCCACGGCGGCCTGGACCTCGTCGGAATTCTTGCGGAAGGTCACCGGTCCGGGGATGGAGATGTGCCAGCCGTTGGCCACCAACCGCTCGGCCAGTTCGATGCCCGCGCCGAAGCAGTGCCAGAGCAGCGGATAGTCCCTGAACCCCTCGGCCTCCAGGATGTCCACCGCGTCGTCGTTGGCGTCGCGCGAGTGGATGACGATGGGCAGGGAGAGCTCGCGGGCCAGGGCGGCCTGGCGGATGAAGGCGTCCTTCTGCATGTCGTGGGGCACGCGCTCCCAATAGTAGTCCAGGCCGATCTCGCCCACGCCCTTGAGGCGCGGGTCCGCCTTGAAATGGGCGCGCATACGCTCGAGCGCCTCGTCGGTCAGGTCGCCCGCGTTGTTGGGGTGCACGCCCATGATGAAGCTGATCTCCGGATGGGCGTCGAACAGGCCGCGCCCGCGCTCGTAGGCGTCCGGCCCCAGGAAGACGTTGACCATGCGGCCCACGCCCGAGTCATGGGCGCGGCGGATGATCGTTTCGCGGTCCTCGTCGAAATCCTCGAGATCCAGGTGCGCGTGGGAGTCCACCCCCACCGGGGGCAGGCTCAGCGATTCGGGTTCCGGGCGCTTGGTCTTTCCCATCAATCCGCCCTCACAGCTGTTCCCAGAGTTCGAGGATGGCGGTCTTCTGCGCCTCCGGGGAATAGGCGTTGGCGGTCTTCTGGCCCGCGGCCAGGGCGGCCATCAGGGCCGGGTCCCGCTCCTGGAACATGGTCACGGCCTCGCCCAGGCAAAGGGCCGCGTCGAGCACGTCGCTGTCCGCGCACCACAACCCGTTGCCCTTCCAGGGGACCTTGCGCAGGGGAATCCACGGGGTGTAGCGCGGCTTGGCCTGGACCTGGCGCATGTAGTCCCAGCCGCCGAAACCGGCAAACCCCACGGGCAGGCAGCCGCAGGCCATGGCCTCGAGCGGCGGCAGGGGGCACCCTTCGGGGAAGCCCGTGGCCAGAAAGATGTGCGCCGCGCGCAGGGTCTCGGCCACGCCGTGCGCGTCCATGCCCTCGATGGGCACCCAATTGACCTGGTGCGTGCCGCAGCGGTGTTCGTGGATGGCCTTGATCTGCTCCACCAGCGCCTTGTTCTTGCGCGGCATGAAGGCCACGTTCACCCGGCCATCGGGCTTGGAATCGGGCGCGTGGAAGATGGACCGGTCGATGCCGGGCCGCAGGACCGGGGCATCCTTGCAGGTGGTCTCCTTGATGAACCTGGAGACCGGGTCGGACACGGCCAGGAATTCCACGGGCAGGCTGTGCCAGTCCACGCCGTCGGGCATGGAGGAAAAGAGGTAGGCCCAGTTCTGGACGTAGCTGAAGCACTGCGCGTTGGCGTACAGCCCGGGCGCCAGGGCGTTGATCCACCCCTCGGGGACCACCCAGACGTCGGACTCGGTCAGTTTCAGGTCACGCCATTCCAGCACCGGCGCGGCGTCGGCCAGCCCCTCGGGCCGCCAGCCGCCCTTTTCCCTGGCCACGAGATAGGCCTCGTGCCCGGATTGGTGGAGAATGTCGGCCATCTGCCGAAGCACGGTGACGCCCCCGGTCGGTTTGGAGACCGGCGGAAGGAAGATATATGTTCGCATGGTCGCTTTCTGTGAACCACAAACGGGCATGTTTGGCAAGGAGAGGCTGCGGGGCGGGCGTGCAATGGGGAGGCCCGCCCCGCAGTGGAGGGAAGGAGTTCGCTTTCCGTGCTGGCTGAAGATGTTCTACCCGCCCCGCCGGTGACACGCCCGTCGATCCCATCACGAGTGGGCGACAATCTGGTAACGGCAGGGCGGGCTGATTCGCCCGGCGGCGGGCCAGGGCGAACGCGATTGACCGTCCGCGCAGCGGACCTTCGGTCCGGCCAGCGAAAGCCGCCTACGGGCTCTTGGGGGGCGCTTCCGATTGCCGCCCCCCGTATAAATGGATTGGCCCATGGCGTTTGGTTTGGAGCAAGGCTGGGCAGGCACACTTAATGCCTCCATGGAGCGATTCAGGTGCGCAGCACCTGACAGCGGCTCTCCCCAGCCCCGCGCCGAGGCGCGCCCTACTACGTCCCGCCACACCTCTTTCCTTCACCCAAACCAGCCCTTGAACGGGAGGTTAGAAGCTGACCGCGAGGGGCGGCGGCTCTTTGAATCGCAGTGAGCGCAGCGAGCCTCGATTCGGGAGCCGCCCCGAGCGGATCAGCTTCTTGCCTCCCGTTCTCCGGGCGGCCACCCAACCCCCCAGGCCCTTTTTTTCGTCTATTTTTTTGGGCCAGCAAAAAAATGGACCCCGCCGGGAGGGCATGGAAGCTGTGGAGGCGCAGCCTCCACACTGGCTCTCAAGCGGTGCAACCGCGCATTTCATCCCACAAAAAAGCCGCCCAACGGGCGGCCTTCCTTATCTCTTCAAGGCGGTGAAGACGCCGTCACGGCTTCAACTGACTCAACACCATGCCGGTGAGCATCAACCCGCACCCGATCATGCCCCGGGTGGACAAAACCTCGCCGAGCATCAGCCAGCCGCCGATGGCCGCGAAGACCGATTCCAGGCTGAGGATGATGGCCGCGTGGGCGGGCTGGGCGTCACGCTGGGCGACCACCTGGAGGGTGTAGGCCACACCCACGGACATGAGCCCGCCGTAAGCGATGGCCGGGATTGCTCCCACGACGCCGGTCAGGGTGATCTCCTCGGTGGCCACTGCGCCGATGAGCGACAGGATTGCGCAGGCCGCGAACTGGATGGTGGACAGCTTGATGGCGTCCACCCCGTCCAGCCCCGGTGAAAGCTTGCCCACGAGCAGCACGTGCCCGGCCCAGAAGAACGCGCCGATGAAGACCAGCAGGTCGCCGAAGGAGATGGTCAGATCCGAGGTTACGGACAAGAGGTACATGCCGACCACGGCCAGCCCCGCGCCGAGCCATGTGCCCCAGCCCGGCCGTTGGGCCAGGAGCAGGCCGAACAGCGGCACCAGGACCACGTACAGCCCGGTGATGAACCCGGCCTTGCCCGCGGTGGACGCCTCCAGGCCGAACCCGGCCAGCTGCGGACCGGCCAGGCCGATCTGCTGTAGGGTGGCTCCGACGAACAGGGCCAGACCGAGGAGGCCGCCGCCGATGGCCATGCGCCTGCGGTCCGCGCCCGCGTTGCCGGGCGCGCGCCGTTTCTCCAAGGCCATAATGAGCGGGACCAGGGCCAGGGCCCCGAGGGCGAAGCGGATGCCGTTGAAGGTCAGGGGGCCGACGTGTTCCATGCCCACGCGCTGGGCCACAAAGGCCAGCCCCCAGATGGCGGCGGTGACGAAGAGCAGGATGTCGGCGCGGAGGGCGCGGGTGTTCACGGGGTGGTCTCCTTACGGGAAAAACTTACCCCGTGTACTGTATTCGGTGCCGGGCGGCAAGACCGCCGGACGGCTATTGGTCCGGTTCCCCGCCCCGCTCCGCCTTGGCCGCCTCGGCCTCGGCGTTGGCCTTGGCGGCCAGGGTCTTGAGCATCTCCAGCAGGTACGGTTCGGCCTCGGGGGTCCCTTCGCGCGGGGCCCAGTCCGGCACGTCCTTGTCCGATTCGGGCGAATACGGGCCGGTCTTGCACTCGAAGACCAGGGTGTCCGTCTTGAGCGGCACGTAGGTGTGGTAGACATGCGGGGCCACATCCACGCCGAAGGTCTCGGTGCCCGGCTGGAGCAGGATCTGCTCCGCGATCTCGCCGTCGTCGGTGAAGCGGATGAAGAGCATGGACCCGGCCATGACCAGGAGGGTCTCCTCCTTGGCCGGATCGATATGCCGGTGGGGCATGACGTAGGTGCCGGGCTGCAGGGCGTTGAACATGCGGTGCGCCGTGGCGTCCAGGGACTTGTGCAGCTTCTGGAGGATACGCTTGCGCGGGCTCTGCCGGGACTGGGCCAGCAGGCGGCCCACCAGGCTCAGGGTCAGGGGCGTGACGTCGCCTTCGGGCGCTTCCAGGGCCGTGGGATATTTTTTTTCTTCGCTCATGCCCGATAACTACCCTGCCGGGCGGTTTTGGGCAAGAGCGGCGCTAGTCGAGTTTGAGCCCCAGCAGGGATATCTCGGAATAGGCCAGGTCGATGTCCCGGGGCTTGACCCGCGCGGACTTGAAGAAGCGCGGCGACTTGATGACCTCCACCTCGCCCCCGGCGTCGTGGTCCACGAACCGCCGGTCAGCGGCCAGCACGCAGTCCTCGTCGGGCAAAAGCGCCTCGGCGATGTCCTGGATGCGGTCGGTGAACATGCCCGGATTGGAGCGGTAGAGCACGTCGTAGTAAATCTGGCCGCCGTGTTTGACGGCCCGGGACAGGAAGAGCAGGCACTGGGTGCAGCGGGTCATGGCCAGGACCGGGATGATCGGCAGGTCGTGGTGGTCGTCGAAGACGCGGATGTCCCCCAGGTCGCACCACTGGCGGATCTTGACCGGGTCGCTGACCAACTCGAGATTGTCGTATTCCTTGCCGGTCTTGCGCCACAGCAGCCGTTCCTCCTCGAGCACGTTCATGCCGAGCGTCTTGAAGAAATCGGTCTGCTTGGGAGACAGGGAGAAGACGGTGCAGGTCACGTCGGGATCGGCGCAGGCCATCTCGACCATGGCCGAGCCCAGCCCGTTTTTGCGGTAGTCCTTGAGGATGTACCAGGAGGAGAAATTCCGGAACCGCTCCCGGTGGCCGTCGATGACCCGGTAGGAGCAGACGTGGCCGTGCACGCCCACGATGCGGCCGTTGTCCTCGGCCACGATGCCCAGATCGGGCTTGTCCTCGCACCACCCCGGAGAGAACAGCGCCCTCCAGCGTTTGGCGGTGAAATTCGGATTCATATGCTCATGCAGGAGCGTGCAGACGGCGTCTATGTCCGCCGCCTTCATGGGGCGCAGTGTAGCGGTCATGGCAATCCTCTGGGAAGTGGTTCGACAGGGACGGTAGATCGTTCGCCCGCCGTGTGCAAGCAGAAACCTACCTGTTCGGTGCCGAACAGGGGATAATCGACCGGAATCAGGGGCAGGATCAATCCTTGGCGGGCCAGATGGCGGCCGGGGACAGCCACTCGGCCGCAGAGTGGGCCGCAGTCGCCGCAAACAGGGCCTCGACGAACGCCCAGGCGTCCGCGTCCATGACCATGTGGTGAGTCAGCACGCAGGTGGGCTCGCTCGCGTCGGCCTCGCCGGTGCGCTTGTCCCGCAGGTGGTCGACCAGCAGCTTCAGGCACTTCTCGGTTCCGGCAAAGCGCACGTTCGGCTTGTCCTTCCAATGGAGCACGTCGCAATGGGCGTCGGCCACGCGCAGCCCGGCGGGCGGCGCGGAACGCGACTTCTTGTAGCTGGAGGACAGCCCCCGGTAGCCCAAAACCGGCAGGTAAGGCAAAAGCTCGGGGTCGATGCGGTTCCACGGCGGCACCAGGACGGGCACGAACTGGAACTTGAACAGCTGGGTCAGCTTGCCCATGCCCTGCCTGAGCTCGTCCATGACCACGGACTTGGGCCGGTGGCCGCCGAGCTCCCAGGCTCCGGCACCGGATTGGGCGTGGTTCTTGTGGGCGAAGCCGTGCTGCAGGACCCACACGAGGTGGGCGTGGGACACGGTCTTTCGCAACGGCTCGCCCGCCTTGGCCGGGACCGTGGCCAGGCCGCACGGCACGCCGAAGCGGCCGCTCAGGGAGATGAGCCGGTCCAAGGGGACGGTGGGCTCGGCCGCGTCGTCGTCGCGCCACCAGAATTCGGCGGTCGCACCCGCGTCCTTCCAGGCGTCGAGTTCGCGCAGCAGTATATTCATGGAGTCGGCAGTCATGGGACGATAGTTGTAACAGAGCTTGGAAATAAAAGCCACCACCCGCGCTGGCATTTTTACCGGCAATGTGGCAGGACCATGCACGGAGGCCACACCGGTATGAACGTCCCCTGCAACGCATTGATCTGGAACATGACGCGGAAATGCAATTTCCGCTGTGAATACTGCTACTTCCCCCACGACAACAGCCCGGTCACCGAGACCCTGGACGCGGACCGCATCAAGACGTTCCTCGACGGCACGGGCGAGACCTGGAAGGTCGGCCTGACCGGCGGCGAGCCGTTCATCTACCCCGGGATCATCGACATCTGCGAGACCCTGACCCGGACCCACGTCATCGGCATCGACACCAACCTGTCCGTGTCCTCCAAGGTCCGCGATTTCGCCGAGCGCATCGACCCGGCGCGGGTCCACAACCTGTACGTGGCCCTGCACATCGAGGAGCGCGAACGGGTCAAGGGCGTGGACGCCTTCATCGACAACGCCCGCCTGCTCCTGGACAAGGGATTCGAGATCATCGTCAACTACGTGGTCCACCCCACCCTGGAGGAGCGCTTCCACAGGGACGTCGCCTTTTTCGCAAGCCACGGCATCACCATCACCCCGCGCCCCTTCCGGGGCGAGTTCGGAGGGCGGCGCTACCCCGAGGCGTACGGCGACCGGGCCCGGGCCATCTTCGCCGACCACCCGGAACAGGGAAGAAAGGTGGCCTTCAACTTCGAACACCTGCCCTGCTCGGCGGGCCGCACCCTGCTGCGCATGGAGCCGGACGGGACCGTGTTCCGCTGCCCCGGCGACAAAACCGTGCTCGGCAACGTCATGGACGAGGTCACGCTCTATGAGGGGTGCCCGCCCTGCACCAAGAAACGTTGCCCCTGCCGAGGACTGGACCACGTGCGACTGAGCGACGCCCAGGCCGCCCTGGTGGAGGGCGTCCAGTTCGCGGTGGTGGCCGAAAACGGCGCTTCCCTGACCGCTTTCGAACGGGCCATGGCCATCTCCCCGGGCCACCCGTGCGGCGAGAACAACCTCGGCGTGCTGGCCTGGCGGCGCGGCGACAAGAACGCGGCCGCGCGCCGGTTCGAGCGCGCCCTGCGGTCGCGGCCGGACAACGCGCTGTATGCCGCCAACCTCGACGGAACCCGCGCGGACGGGCCGGATTTCGACCCCGGCATCTGCCTGGACGTCAATGCGGACGCCGCTTCCCGGTGATTTCCGGGAAATCCCGGATTACCCCCGACCGGTTCTGGACAGAAGGCGCACAAGCCTATAATGTATGGTGGTTGCCGGAGAAAATGAGCTGTCCGGCTTTTTTTGTGACCCACGGATATCCATGGAATCGAAAGCCTACAACATCCTGATGTACTCCCACGACACCTACGGTCTGGGGCACATCCGCCGCACAATGGCCATCGCCAGAAACCTGGTCGGGCCCGAGGTGAACATCCTCATCGTCACCGGATCGCCCATCGTGGGCCGGTACACCATGCCGCGCGGCATCGATTTCGTGCGCATCCCGGGCATGATCAAGAAGACCAACGTGGTCTACGTGCCCCACTCCATCAAGGTCGACCCCAAGATCGCCATCTCCATCCGGACCAAGATCATCTCGGCCACGGCCAAGAGCTTCAAGCCCGACCTGCTCATCGTGGACAAGGTCCCCACCGGGCTCAAGGGCGAGGTCCTGCCGACGCTCAAGTGGATGCGCAAGAACCTGCCCTGCTCCCGCGTGGTGCTGGGCCTGCGCGACATCCTGGACGACGCCGAGTCCACCCGCGCCGACTGGAAGCGCAAGAAATTTCCCGAGGTCCTGCGCGACCTCTACTCCGAGATATGGGTCTACGGGACCAAGTCCATGTACGATCCCATCACCGAGTACGCCTTTCCCGAGGACATCGCGGCCAAGACCGTGTTCACTGGCTACATCCCGCGCTTCATTCCCCGCTCCCGCAAGACCAAGCGCAAGCACAAGCAGGTCATGGTCACCATCGGCGGCGGCGGTGACGGTTACACCGTGCTCGACACCTACCTCAAGATGCTCGAGACCAACGGCACCGTGGACTTCAAGACCCTGATGATCACCGGCCCGTTCCTCTCCCCGGAACGGCTCGACGAGCTGGCCGACCGCGCCCGCGCCCTCAAGGTCCAGATCAAGCCGTTCGTGCGCAACATGGAAAAACGGATGGCCAAATCCGACCTGGTGGTCTCCATGGGCGGCTACAACACCATGTGCGAGATCCTCTCCCTGAAGAAGCCCGCCCTGATCATCCCCCGCGACAACCCGCGCATGGAGCAGCTCATCCGCGCCCGGGTGTTCAAGGGGCAGGGGCTGTGCGACTACATCCGCTGGGGCGACGTCTCGCCCGAGACCATGCGCGAGAAGATCAACGCCCTGCTCGACGATCCCTCGCCCTACACCTCGGCCCTGAGCTCCTTTGCCATGACCGGGCTCAAGGTCATGCGCGAACGCCTGCAATACTTCCGCGAGAACTGCTGATGTCCGCACCTTCCGGCAAGAAGACCCTGGGCATGGTGCTCAAGGGGTATCCGCGCATTTCCGAAACCTTCATCTCCAACGAGATCCGCCTGCTCGAGGAGATGGGCTTCACCATCCACATCTATTCCATGCGCGCCCCGCGCGAGAATTTCACCCACGAATCCATCAAACGGATCAAGGCCAGGGTCACCTACCTGCCCGAATCCATGTTCTGGGGGCTGCCCCGGCTCGTCTACCACAACGTCCGCCTGTTCCTGCGCATGCCCGGCCGCTACCGCGAGTGCCTCAAGCTGATGAAGAAGCGGTTCAGGCTCGCGCCCAAGAAGCACACCTGGATCAAGCACATGCTCCAGGCGGGCTACATCGTCCAGAAGTCGGTCATCGACGACGGCGTGAACCTGGCCCACCTGCACGGCCACTTCGCCCACACCCCGACCACGGTGACCATGTACGCCGCCAAGCTCGCCTGCGTGCCCTTTTCCTTCACGGCCCACGCCAAGGACATCTACACCCAGGACCCGGAGCGCATCCGGGACAAGGTGGAACGGGCCGAGTTCGTGGTCACCTGCACCCGGTACAACGAACAGTACCTGCGCGGCCACGTGGCGGGCGGCAAGCCCATCCACTGCGTGTACCACGGCATCAACCTCGACCTCTTCTCGCCCAACGGCCGCCCGCCCGAGGCCAGGCCGCCCTACAAGATCCTGACCGTGGCCCGGTTCGTGGAGAAGAAGGGGCTGGACACCGTGCTCCAGGCCCTGGCCAGACTGCGCGAGCAGGGGCTCGACTTCCACTACACCCTGGTCGGCGAGGGCAAGGCGAAGTTCAATCGCAAAATCAAAGACTTGGTGCGCAAACTCGGACTGGAGGACGTGACCACCCTGCCCGGGACCATCACCCACGACGAGGTCATCGAGCTGCTGAACCACGCGGACTGCTTCACCCTGGGCTGTCGCGAGGCCGCTGACGGCGACCGCGACGGCATCCCCAACGTGGTCGCCGAGGCCATGGCCACCGGCGTGCCCGTGGCCGCCACCGACGTGTCCGGCGTGCCCGAGCTGGTGGACCACGAACGGACCGGCCTGCTCTGCCCGTCCAACGACCCGGACGGGCTGGCCGAGATCATCCGCCGCGCCCTGACCGACGACGGCCTGCGCCGCGAGATCATCCCGGCGGCGGTCGAACGCGCCCACGCGGTCTTCAACAACAAGAAGCTCATCCGCGACCTGGGCGAGATCTACAAGTCCCACGGCGTGCCCTGCGGCGAATAGCCGGGCAGGAAAAGGGCGCGGCCTTGATCGCCGCGCCCAGCTAGTTTGTCAATTCCCCCACGATAACCGCAGCCGTCCGGCGCAATCACCGGCATACCCGTTCTCAGGACTCGGCCTCGCCCCACGCCTTGGCGCTGCGCTCGACCTTCTTGCGCACGCTCTTCCAATCGGTTTCGTGGGTGAACATGGATTCGGGCAGGGCGGCCAGCATCTTCTCGTAGAGGTTCAGGGAGACCGTGAAGGTCAGCTCGTCGGTCTTCATGAACTTCCGGGCCGAGGGGTCGAAACCGCCGATGACGGCCTTTTCCAGCCCCTTTTCCCTGTAGTAGAGCGGCCAGCCGATCATGTTGGTGCAGCCCGCGCCGAACGGCGAGACCACGCAGTTCATGTCGCCGGTGGCGAAGCTCGCCTGGGTGTGCAGACCGGTCAGGACCTCGGGCCGGGCGAAGTAGATGACGAATTCGGGCTCCTCGCCGTCCTTGAACCGGGAGAGCGGCTTGAAGACGCAGTACTTGCCGGGAGCCTGGGGGGGCTCCACCGCGAGCAGAAAATCGCGCATGGCGTCCGGGTTGGGCATGTACCGTTCCCCCTGAAGCGGGGTGCCCTCGAAGCCGGTGGACACGTAATGCTCAATGAACCGCAGATGGGGCTTCAACATGCCGGAATAGTACACGCCGCCGAAACAGCCATACTCCTCGGCGGAGATGAACGCGGCCCCGCCCTTCTTGCGGGCCAGCCAGATGTTGCCCATGACGCAGGAGAAACACTTCATGACCTCCTGCATATCCAGTTCATGCCTGTCCTCCAGCTCGCGTGAAATGGGTGCGCCCTTTTTCGGACCATAGGCGTTTTCCGGCAAGGTGTCGGCGTAGTGGACGCCGAAGGGCTCCTCGCCCAGTCCCAGATACTCCAAAAATGCGGCCGTGCCGTCCTGTATGGATTGCATCGTCATATCCAACTCCCGTGGTTGTACGTCCGTGACCCGCTGGCGCGCGGGAATGTTGCCATTCGACATGCCCTTCCATACCATGCCCGTGTATAAAATAAATGGGCTGCACGGAAAACTCTATTCCATGGGTGGGCATAATCATGCAGGATTTCCTTTCCGACGTTCCGTTGCTGGTGGAGGTCGCCAGACAGAAGAGCTTCACCAAGGCGGCGGAAATACTGGGTATCGGTGTTTCGACCCTGTCCCGGCGCATCAAGCTGCTCGAAGAGCGCATGGGCGTGCTGCTCTTCTATCGGGACACGCGCAACGTGGAACCCACGGACAACGGGGCGTATCTCCTGGACCGCTGCGGCTACATCCTCGACGAGGTGAACAAGACTTACGAGGCCGTGGTCGGGAACATGCAGAACCCGTCCGGGCTGATCCGCATCTGCATGTTCCAGGACACCTACGAGCACCTGCTCAAGGACGCCCTGCTGGACTTCGCGGCCAAGTGGCCCGACATCCAGATGGAGCTGTCCTTCGCGGAGCACCCGGTGGACATGCGCACCGATCCCTATGACGTGGCCGTCCTCATCGGCTCGTCCATCGCGCCGTCGCTGGTGGCCCGGAAGCTGCTTACCGTGGAGCCGTATCTCTACGCCTCGCCCGCGCTGTTCGAGCGCTACCCCGTGCCCGGGGAGCCCCATGACCTGGACCGCCTGCCGTGCATCGTGCTCCAGCGGTTCGGGCGGCGCTGGCCCATGCACAACGGCCAGCGCCAGGTGACCGTGGAGGTGACTCCCCAATACACCTTCAGCTCCGTGGAGATGTGCCGGGATTTCGCCCTGGCCGGGCACGGCGTCACCCTGATCCGGAAGGAACGGGCCGAAGAGGACGAAAAGGCCGGGCGGCTGGTCCGGGTGCTCCCGGACTGGAGCGGCGGGTTCGCGCACGACGTGCACCTGGTCATGGGGTCCAGCCAGCTGCCCCAGCGGGTCCGGCTGTTCGTGGACCACATCCTGGCCAGCGTCCAGCCGTGAGCGCCGGGCGGAGATACTCGGAAGGGGAAAGCCCCCGCCATACGGACGTATGGCGGGGACTTTTCGTGCCGAAAGTCGGGCCGGGCCTTAGTCCGCCCCGGTCCGCCGCGCCTGGCCGAGCATGAATATGCCGAAGGTGGCGAACAGGTTGGGCAGGAAGGTGATGACCTTGCCCTGCTCGTCGTGGTGGTGGGTGGAGATGGCCACCTCCTTGACGATGGGCACGCCCAGGTGCTTGCAGAAGCGGCGGAAGTCGATGATCGGAATGACCCGGATGTTGGGCGTGTTGTACCACTCGTAGGGCAGCTCTTTGGACATGGGCGCGCGCCCGGTGAAGAGCATCTGGAGCCGGTTCCGGTAGTGGGTGAAGTTCGGGAACGAGACCACGCCCAGCCGCCCCACGCGGAGCATCTCGCGGATCAGCATCTCGGGGTCCAGGACCTGCATCAGGGCCTGGGACAGGATGACGTAGTCGAACGCGTTGTCCGGGTAGTCCTCGATCTCCTCGTAGATGTCGCCGTGGATGACGGACAACCCCTTGGCGATGGCCTGCCCGGCGGCCTCCTCGTCGATCTCGATGCCGGTGCCCAGGATGGACTTCTTCTCGGTCAGGTGGGCCAGCAGCGAACCGGTGCGGCAGCCGAGGTCGAGGACGCGGCTGCCCGGCTCTATCCAGGAGGCGATGACTTGGAGGTCGAATCTCATGCGGCGTCTCCGATGCGGCAGTACAGGCAGACCTTGTTCAAAAACCCGGAGAGCAGGTCGGAGAGCCGCGTGTTGGGCAACAGGAAGGCGTCGTGTCCCCACGGGGCCTCGATCTCGCAGAACGAGACGTCCAGGCTGTTCTTTTTCATGGCCTTGACCATGGTCTTGGACTGGTAGGTCGGGTAGAGCCAGTCCGAGGTGAAGGAGACCACCAGGTAGCGGCAGGAGGCGCGCGAAAAGGCGGCCACCAGGGAGCCGTCGCCGTAGTGGTTCTCCAGGTTGAAATAGTCGGCGGCCTTGGTCAGGTAGAGGAACGAGTTGGCGTCGAAGCGGTCCACGAACTTGTTGCCCTGGTAGCGCAGGTAGCTCTCCACCTGGAAGTCGGCCTCGAAGTCGAAGGACAGCTCCACGCGGTCCTGGAGCCTGCGGTCGAACTTGTGGCGCATGGACTCGTCGGACAGGTAGGTGATGTGCCCGACCATGCGGGCCACGGCCAACCCGTGCTCCGGGCGGCCGGATTCGTAGTAATCGCCCCGGTTCCACTTGGGGTCGGCCATGATCGCCTGGCGGGCGACCTCGTTGAAGGCGATGGCCTGGGCCGAGTGCTTGGTGGTGGTGGCGAGCGGGATGGCCGCGTGCACCCGGTGCGGGTAGCGCACGGACCATTCCAGGACCTGCATGCCGCCCACGGACCCGCCGACCACGGCCAGCAGCGTGTCGATGCCGAACGAGTCCACAAGGCGGCGCTGGGCGCGGACCATGTCGCCGATGGTCACCACCGGGAAGGCCGCGCCGAACGGCTTGCCCGTCTCGGGGTTCTCGCAGGAGGGCCCGGTGGAGCCCATGCACCCGCCGATGACGTTGGAGCAGATGACGAAATACTTGTTCGTGTCGATGGGCTTGCCCGGCCCGACCATGAGGTCCCACCAGCCCGGCTTGGGGTCGTCCGGATCGTAGAACCCGGCCACGTGGGAGTCGCCGGTCAGGGCGTGGCAGACCAGGATGGCGTTGGTCCTGTCCGCGTTCAGGGTGCCGCAGGTCTCATAGGCCAGGGTGACCGGCCCGAGCCTGCGCCCGGATTCGAGCACCAGCGGCTCGTCCGCGCCGAAGGTGAAGAACCGCTTCTCCACCAGTCCCACGGACTCGCCGGTCTCGATCTGGTCGATATATTCGCTCATGTTGGAGAAAGTAAGGCAGGCGGCCCCGGCGGTCAATGGCGCGCCCATCAGGATGCCTGATGGGCGGGAGGCGCGCGGGCCGGGGCGGGCGGCCTAGAACTGCGCGTTCATGGACGTCAGGCAGCGCAACAGCGCCTCACGGTCCTCGGGCGGGCAGGCGGCCGTCAACTCCTCGGTCAGGCGCAGGTGGAGGCGGTCGTGCTCCTCGAAGAGCGCCCTGCCCTGGTCCGTGAGCTCCACGTTGATGGACCGGCGGTCCGTGTCGTGGGGCACGCGGCGCACGCAGCCCTTGTCCTCGAGGCGGTCCACCAACACGGTCAGGGTGCCGGTGGTGATGCCCATGGCCTCGGCCAGCTCCTTCATGCGCATGGCCCCGTGGATGCCGAGCACCTCCAGGGTGTGCATCTGCGGCAGGGTCATGCCCTTTTCGCGGACCACGTCGTGCTCCCAGGACGAGAGCTTCTCGAAAAACTCCACGATGGCGTGGTTGATTCTGCCGACCATGTCCCCTCCCTCTAGATGGACGTGTACAGGCTGTAGGCCCCGAACACGATGGTCATGACCCCGGCCGTGCGCATGACCAACGGCTCGATCCACTCCTGGGTCAGGGTGCGCATCAGTCCGGCGGCCTTGTAGATGGCGAAGATGACCGCGCCCAGCGTCAGCGCGGTGGCCACGGCATAGACCCCGAAGACCGCCGTGCCCTTGAGCACGCTGCCCGAGTCCAGTGCATATGTATACATGAGCGCCACGGTCGGACAGGGCACGATCATGTTCACGAACCCGATGGTGAACAGCCCCCAGACGGTCATGGTCCGGGCGGCGGGCCTGCATCCGTGCCCCGCGCAGGCGGGGCCGTGATGATCGTGGTCGTGGTGGTGATGATCGTGATCATGGCCCTGCTCCCCGTGATCTTCGTGGGCATGGGCGTGGCCGTGTTCATGCTCGAGGGCGTGCGCATGCTCATGGACGTGACCATGTCCGTGGTCGTGATCGTGATCGTGATCGTGGGAGTGCCCGTGGTGGTCATGGTCGTGGTCATGGCTGTGCAGCAGGTGCGGCCGAACGATCAGGATCAGCCCCAGCACGAACAGGACCGCGAAGGTGGCCACATCCACGTACAGGGTGATGGACTTGGGGATGGCCAGGGAGACCGAGCCCAGCGTCAGCCCGATGAGCAGGCAGGCCAGGGTGGTCCCGGCGATAAACGACAGGGTCAGGGCCAGGACCCGCCCGCCGCGCTTCTCGCCGTACACGAACGGGGCCAGGACCAGCCAGGAATGGCCGCACGGGTTGATCCCGTGCACCAGCCCGAGCAGCACGCTCGACTGCAGGGCCACCCAGAATATGGAATCGAATTGCATGTTCCGTCCAGCTTGTTTGAAGTGTGTATAGTTTGATTTTCAAACCTTCTAAGCGTGGTTTAGTTTGAGTGTCAAGATAAAATGCGGAACCGCCCGAGAGCGGGGGTCAGGCCACGAGAGGATAGAGGGAGTGGAGGAAAGCGCGCAGATCCGGCTCGGCGATGGTCATGGCCGGGTCCAGGCGGAGCACGCAGGTCCCTGGCCGCAGGCCGCAGACAAAGCCGGAACGGACCAGCTCCCGATGCAGCTCGGCCGCGTCCGCAGGGTCCATGTCCAGGTCCATGACCGCCATGAGCCCGCGCCCGCGCACCGCGATGCCGCGCGGGACGGCCTCGGCGATGGCCCGTAATCCGGGGAGCAGTATATCCGACAGGTATCCGGCCCGTTCGATGAGGCCCCGTTCCCTGATCTCGCCCACCACGGCCCGGACCACGGACGTGCCCAGGGGATCGTTGAGGTGGGACTGGCCGTAGGGGATGGGCGCATTGCCCAGCCGACCGGCCACGCCCGCGCTCAGAGACGCGACCGACACGGGATAGCCGTTGCCCACGCCCTTGCCCAGGGCCGCGATATCCGGCTGCACGGCATAGTGCTGATAGCCGAACCACTTGCCCGTGCGCCCCATGCCGGTGGTCACCTCGTTGACCATGAACAGGCCGCCCTTGGCCGACAGGGTCCGGGCGATGGACTCGATGAATTGCGCGGGCGGGAAGCGGACCAGGCCGGACGAGCTGCCCGGCTCGAAGAGAAAGCCGCCTATGTCGTCAAAGGGGATGGACGCCCACCGGTCGCAGTCGGGGGAACACGCCTGCCGCCCGCACCCGTCGCAATCGAACCAGTCGAACACGAACCACCCTTCCCTGCGTCGGGCCGCGTCGCCGTAGGCCCCGCAATAGGAATCGCCCAAGGTCATCACCGCGGCCCCATCCAGCACGCAGCGCATGACGCGCATCCCGTACTCCACGGCCTCGCTGCCCGAACAGAGAAAGGCGCACCGCCCGCCCTCATGGCCGAGCAGTTCCTGAACCGCCCCGGCCGCCTCCTCGACCACGCCGGAGCCGTAGTTGAACCCCACGTGGGCTACGGACTCCAACTGTTCGACCAGGGCCCGCTTCACCGCCGGATTGCCGTGGCCCACCGAAGTGCACCACACGCCGGACTCCAGGTCCACGTAGCGGTTGCCCCCGGCGTCGTACAGGGAGCAGTTCTCGGCCCGGACGATGTCGGGCAGCAGCGGTTCGTAGCCGGGAAAGGGAAAGGTCTTCATGGCATGCCTCGTCAGGGTGTTGATTCCGGCTGCGCATAGGCGGCCAGCCGGTCGGCCAGGGTGCCGGTGTGCAGTTCGAAGAGGTGGTTGTCGTGATCGTGGAAGTAGAGGGAGCGCCCTTCCCCGTCCACGCGGGAGCGGCCCGCGCGGACCTCGACGCCGTACTCCCGGACGCGGCGCTCGTAGTCCGCGAACTCGCTGTCCGGAATCTGGAAGGCCACGTGGTTGTATGTCCGCTCGCCGAGCGGATCGCCCTGCATGACCGCCACCCAGACCCCGCCGATGACAAAGAACCGCTCGCGGGACAGGGAGTGCGTGTCCGGGCCGCTGTCATAGACCCGTTCGGCCCCGAAAACGGCCCGCAGAAACGCTTCCATGCGGTCCAGGTCGCGGACGATGAAGGTGATGTGGCTGAGCCCCTCGATCATGGCGAGACCGTCTCCCCGCCGAAGAGCTTCCACACGGCCATGCCGCCGGTCAGGTTGCGCACGTCGGTGTACCCGCCTTGCTGCATCTGCCGGACCGTGGGCGGGGAGCGGTGCCCGGTCATGCAGACCACGACCACGGGCTTGCTCGGGTCGGGCGCGGCCAGGGCCAGCTCGTTCAGGGTGGCCGGATACGGCACGTTGACCGCGCCGGGGATGTGGAAGAAATCGTATTCCGCCGGGGTGCGCACGTCGATGACGGTTGGCGGACCGTCCGCTTTCAGGGCCGCCTTCAGGGCCCATGGCGACATGGGGCGCACGCCCGCCAGCCACCAGCCCACGTCCCACAGGGCCAACAGGGCGAGGACGATGAGGACGGCGGTCAGGACGCGCACGGGCTACTCTTTGGGGGTTGCGGCGGGTTCGCCCGGGGCTTCGGCACCCTCGGACGGCTGGCCCCGGTCCACGGTCACGGCCAGGGCCGAGCCGGGCTTGAGGAGCACGTCCCGCTGCGGGAACGGGAAGGTGACGCCGTTTTCGTGGAACAGGTCCCAGATGCGCTTGAGCACGTCGCTCTTGATGTTGGTCACCCCGTCGTTGGTGTCCGCGATCCAGGCCCGCAGCTCCAGGTTGACCGAGCTGTCGCCGAACTCGATGAGCATGGCTCTGGGCTCGGGCGAGGTCAGGATGCGCTTCATGCCCTTGGGGGCCTCTTCCATGAGGCGCAGGGCCTTGTCCACGTCCGACTCGTAGGCGATGCCCACCGGTATCTTGAGCCGGATGTTGGTGTCCGAGTAGGTCCAGTTGATGACCTCGTTGGTCACGAAGTGCTCGTTGGGGATCAGGTATTCCTTGCCGTCGCGGGTCTTGACCGACGAGAAGCGGCCGTACACCCCGCTGACCACGCCGAACACGCCGCCCACCTCGATGGTGTCGCCCGGCTTGATGGACCGGTCCATGAGCAGAATGATCCCGGCCACATAGTTGGAGATGATCGTCTGCAACCCGAAGCCGATGCCCACGCCGAGCGCGCTGGAGAAGATGGCCAGGCTGGTCAGGTCGATGCCCACGCTGGACAGGGCCATGAGGATGGCGATGGTGAACAGCGCGACCTTGACCGTCTTGCCGAGCAGGACCTGGACCGAGGGCGAGACGTCGCGCATGTTGCCGATGCGGCCCACCGCGAACCTGGAGAGCATGACCGCGGCCTGCAGGAAGATGACGGCCAGGATCAGCCCCTTGACCGCGCCCAGAGCCGTGAACTTGGTCTCGCCCATGGAGAACGACAGGTTCTGCAGGAAATTGGTGAACGGGGTGAGCAGGCCGAGGATGTGCAGGCCGACAAAGATCCAGACCACGGTGGCCGTACTCCGGGCCAGCCCCTTGTTGGGCATGGTCAGGGCCAGCAGCCGGATGGCGATGCCCGCCACGGTCAGCTGGCTGAGCGCGTCCAGGACCCACGGCCGGTACTCCAGGAACTCGAAGACCCCGGCCGCCATCTGGGCCAGGAGGATGAACAGGACCAGCCCGCCGGTCTGGATGACGACGTAGAGCGCTCCCCGGCCCAGTGTGTTCTGCACGTGGGCGAAGCGCCAGCGCTCCAGCCGGGGCCGGATCACGCGCCACACGGCCAGGGAAAGCAGCAGAGCCCCCAGCGCGCATAGCCACTGGGCCGCCGTGCGCCAGGTCAGCACGTTGGCATGCAGCCAGTTCTCCAGGAAAAGGAGAATCTCGGTTATCTTGGCCATGACCGGCGAAAGCTGTTCTTCCATGGGGAACCTCGGGGCCGAGACTATCAGCCCCGGGCCGCCAGATCAATGACCGTGGCCGCGAACAGGACCACGGAGATGACCCCGTTCATGGCGAAGAAGGCCACGTTCACGCGGCCCATGTCGTCCGCCTTGACCAGCAGGTGCTCGGCCATGAGGGTCGCGCCCGTGAGCGCGGCCACCGCGAAGTAGACCGCGCCGAGCTGCGCGGCCCAGCCGGCCAGCAGGAAGAAGGCGGCGGCCACCACATGGCTCAGGGTGGAGATGAACAGGGCCGCCGGGATGCCCAGCCGGGCCGGAATGGACCACAGCCCCCGGCCCCGGTCGAAGTCCGCGTCCTGGCTGGCGTAGAGCAGGTCGAACCCGGCCACCCACAGGGTCACGCCGCAGAACAGCAGGACCGAGGGCAGGGAAATGGACGGGGTCACGCAGATCCAGCCCGCCACCGGGGCCAGCCCCAGGACCGAGCCGAGCACGAAGTGGCACCAGTAGGTGAACCGCTTGCAGAAGCTGTAGGACGCGGCCATGACCAGGGCCACGGGCGAAAGCAGCAGGCAGAGCGAGTTCATCAGCGCGCAGGCGGCCACGAAGACCAGGGCCGTGGCCCCGATGAAGACCAGGGTGAACCGGGTGGACAGCTCGCCCGTGACCAGCTCGCGCTTCTGGGTGCGCGGGTTCTCGCGGTCGATGTCCAGGTCGGCGTAGCGGTTGAAGGCCATGGCGAACGAACGCACGGCCACCATGGCCACGGTCAGCACGACCATGTTGTACAACCCCGGCCACCCTCCGGCGGCCAGGAACGCGCCCATGTAGGCGAAGGGCAGGGCAAAGACCGAGTGCTCGATCTTGACCATCCGGCACACGGTGGCCAGGTCCTTGGCGAAGCTCATTGTTCTCTCTCGGTTAGTATTTGTTGACCAGCACGGCCCCGGCCAGCAGCAGGCACACACCGAACACGCGGGGCCAGGACACCGTATGCACCTGATACCCGACCGCGCCGAAGTGGTCCAGCGCCAGGGAGGCCACCAGCTGGCCGACCAGCAGCCAGGCCATCATGCTCGTGGCCCCGATCTGCCCGGCCAGGACGATGGTCGCGAAGACGAAGAACGCGCCGAGCGCCCCGCCGGTCCAGGCCCAGACCGGGGCCGTGGAGGCCATGCCCAGCGAGGGCATGGGCGTGCGCGTGGCCAGCAGATAGGCGAGCAGGGTCAGAGTGCCCACGCCGAAGGATATGGCCGCGGCCCAGACCGGATCGCCCAGGGCGCCGCGCAGCCGGAGGTTGATGCCCGCCTGGACCGGCATCATCGCCCCGGCCGCCATGGCGAAAAGAAGATATAGCCACTTCATGTCTGCCTCTTCATTGGTCTAGATTTTTTCAAGAGTTATTCAAGACAACCCTCGCATCCATTGTGAATGGTAGCGGCCTTTGGCCTGGGAGTCCACGATTTCGAACGGTTGGAATGCACGAAAACGTCGAAAGCCTGTCACCAAAGCGCCACCCATGGCCAGCCCGGAGGGAATAGGAAGAATCAACTCATACTCAATCGGACGGAGGTATCATGACCAGGAACCAGATCAGGGAAATCAGGTCCCACCTCATGCAGGGCCTGCACAGCATCAACGGCCAGTTGACCGGCGGCATCACCGCCCTCGAAAACTGCCCCGACGACACCGATTTCGCTTCCCAGCTCGCCCAGCACGGCCTTTCCGTGGCCATGCAGCGCCGCCGGGTGGCCCGCATCCACGAGATAGAGGCGGCCCTCAAGCGCCTGTCCCATTCCGATTACGGCATCTGCGAGGAGTGCGGCGAGGAGATCGGGGTGGCCCGGCTCAAGGCCAACCCCTCGGCCCGCCTGTGCGTGCACTGCCAGGCCGCCGAGGACGAAGGCCTGAACCGGCGCTGCGCCTAGGCCGCCGAACGACTTACCCGCGGCGGCCCGCCCGCCGCAACGGAGACACCCATGGCTGACCCCCTGTTCAAGGTGGACATGCACGTCCACTCACGCTTCTCCACGCGCCCGTCGCAGTGGATACTGCAGAAGATCGGCTGCCCCGAAAGCTTCACCGAGCCGCGACGCCTCTACGACATCGCGCTCTCGCGGGGCATGGACATGGTCACCATCACCGACCACAACACCATCGCCGGTGCGCTCGAAATAGCCCACCTGCCCAACACCTTCATCAGCGAGGAGATCACCACCTACTTCCCCGAAGACCGCTGCAAGCTCCACGTGCTGGCCTACGGCATCACCGAGGCCCAGCACGAGGACATCCAGCGCTGCCGGGACAACGTCTTCGACCTGGTGCCCTATCTGCGCGAGCAGAACATCGTCCACGTCCTGGCCCACCCGCTCTTCGCGGTCAACGACCGGCTCACCCCGGCCCACTTCGAACAGGCCCTGCTCCTGTTCAACATCCTCGAGGAGAACGGCACCCGCGACGCCCGCCAGAACAAAACCCTGCGCGACATCGTGGCCCGGCTCACCCCGCTGGACATCGACCGGCTGGCCAACTCCCACGACATCGAACCCTACGGCGACGAGCCGTGGGAAAAGGGCATCACCGGCGGGTCCGACGACCACTCCTCCCTGAACATCGCGCGCATGCACACCCTCTTTCCGGGCCAGCCCTGCCTGAACAACGTCCTGACCGCGCTGACCGAACACACCACCCGGCCCGCCGGAGCCCCGGCCACGCCCCGGACCATGGCCCACAACCTCTATGGCATCGCCTACCAGTTCTACCGCTCGCGCACCGGCTCCCTCTCGCCCGAAGTTTCCGAACACCTCTGCTTCCGGTTCATCAAGGCCGCGCTGCACCCCGGCGACGAGCCCAAACAGACCCTGTCCACCCTGCTCCAGCGCATCATCGGGCGCGGCAAGGCCACCCTGCACCGGGAATACGGCCCCACCGATTCGGTCCAGGGGCTGCTCCTCAAGGAGGCCGCCGACATCATCGCCCACGACCCCACCCTGCTGCGCATCGCGCGCGGCAAGGTCGACGACGTCATCACCCTGGAGCGCGAATGGGCCCGCTTCGTCTCCCTGGCCGCCAACCGCGTGCTCGCCCAGTTCGCGGACCGGACCCTCAACTCGGTGCTCGGGGCCAACCTCTTCGACGTCTTCCACTCCATCGGCTCGGCGGGCTCGCTCTACACCCTGCTCGCCCCCTACTTCGTGGGCTACGACCTCTTTTCCACCGAACGCGCCTTCTCCAACCAGTGCCTCGACCGCTTCCGCAAGAAGAACGCGCGCACCAGCGACGATCTCAAGATCGCCCACTTCACCGACACCTTCGACGAGATCAACGGCGTGGCCCGGACCATCCGCCAGCAGCTCAAGATGGTCGCCCGCCACGGCAAGGACATGACCGTCATCACCTGCGGGGCCAGGGCCGACGTGCCCGGCGCGGTCTCCTTCGAGCCCGTGGGCCGCTTCGATATCCCGGAATATCCCGAAATATCCCTGGCCTACCCGCCGTTCCTCGACATGCTCACCCACTGCTTCGAGCAGGAATACGACTGCATCCTGGCCGCCACGCCCGGCCCGGTCGGCCTGGCCGCCCTGGCCATCTCCAAGATCCTCAAGCTCCCCTTCCACGGCACCTACCACACCGCCTTCCCCGAATACGTCGGGGCGTTCACCGAGGACGCGGGCCTGGAAGACGGGTGCTGGCGCTACATGTCCTGGTTCTACAACCAGATGCAGGTCATTTACGCGCCCAGCGAGGCGACCAAGTTCGAACTCATCGACCGGGGAATCGACCCCGGCAAGATCGTCACCTACCCGCGCGGCGTGGACACCGAACGGTTCCACCCGGCCAAGCGCAACGGCTTCTTCAACAAGTTCGACATCGGCGGCGGAACCAAGCTCCTCTACGTGGGCCGCGTGTCCAAGGAAAAGGGACTGGACACCCTGACCGAGGCCTTCCGCAAGGCCGCCCGCATGCGCGACGCCATCCAGCTCATCGTGGTCGGCGACGGCCCCTACCTGGCAGAGATGCAGCGCGCCCTGCGCTCCACCCCGGCCACCTTCACCGGCGTGCTCAAGGGCGAGGCGCTGGCCCAGGCCTACGCCAGCGCCGACCTGTTCGTCTTCCCCTCTGCCACCGACACCTTCGGCAACGTGGTCCTCGAAGCCCAGGCCTCGGGACTGCCCGTCATCGTCACCGACAAGGGCGGCCCGGCCGAAAACGTCCTGCCCAACGAAACCGGCCTCATCGTGCCCGCAGGCGACGCGGACTCCCTGCTCCGCGCCATCCTCCACATGATCGACACCCCGGAACGCATCCAATACATGCGCCGCAAGGCCCGCTCCCACGTGGAAAACCGCACCTTCGACGCGACCTTCCTCAAGACCTGGGAAATCTTCGGCGACCACGTGGCCGCTTAGGGGATGCCTCCGGCGGCTGGGGCGCTGCCCCAGACCCCGCCAGGGAACCCTTTGAAAAGGGTTCCCTGGACCCTCCCAAACTTTTTGTGTCGCCTGCGGCGAAGGGGCGGGCGCGGGGTGGTGGATCGTTGCGCGAGTAGGACGGAAGTAGCTATAATCTTTAAAGCGTAACGCCTTTTCCAAAAAATAACACCCGCGATTTCGGATAGAAAAAACGGCGTGCCCCTTTTTGCAAAGAAGCACGCCGTAAAATCCGTTTTTTCTATCCGAAATCGCCAACCGGCACGGCGGAAGGCGTTCCTCGCCAGCCTTTCGACCCCGCACCCCCGAGCGTAGCTCGGCTACGGGATTCTTAAGGCCCTCGGCCTTAAGCGGGTGCAGGGCAGCGCCCTGCCCGATCGCTGCTGTCCTCATCCGTAGCGCTCGAAGACTCGCCAACGGCTGGAGGCTCGGAGACGCCCGCCCGGCGAGGGCCCGCCGGAGGCCTCCCCTTATCCCCGCACTTTCTCCAGAAACGCAGTCGTGGAGTACCCCTCCAGCAGCGGCAGGCTGTGCACTTCGCCGCCCGCTTTCTGGACCACGTCCGCGCCCACGATCTGGTCGACGGGCCAGTCGCCGCCCTTGACCAGGATCTGGGGGCGGCAGGCCTTGATGAGTTCGAGCGGGGTGGACTCGTGGAAGATGATGATGTGGTCCACGCAGCTGAGTCCGGCCAGGACGAAGGCGCGTTCCTCGGCGTTGTTCAGCGGGCGGTCGTCGCCCTTGCCGAGCATCTTGACGGACTCGTCGGAGTTGAGGCCGAGCACCAGGGAGTCGCCCATGGCGCGGCAGCGCTGGAGCAGGTCCACGTGGCCGGGGTGGAGGATGTCGAAGCAGCCGTTGGTGAAGACGAGCCGATGGCCGGGCGCGAAGGCCCCCTTCCGTTTGAGGAAGGTGCGGATGGACATCAGCTTGGGATTATCGGGCAGAGACATGTCAGTTTCCTTCGGGGCGGACGCCCTTGCGCCGCATGGGGACGTTTTTGGGCTTGAGCTTGGAGGTATCCTGGAAGAGCACGAGTTCGAACCAGTCCATGGCAAAGGACAGGGCCACGTTCTCGTTGGTGATGATGGCCTGCTGGCGCTTCTCGTCCACTTCCACGCGCTCGAAGAGCTGCATCTTCTGGATGAATCCCTGGAAATCGTCGATGCGGTACAGGGCGAGGATGGCCATCTGGTTGAGCTTGTCCGAGATGGGATGGCCGAGCTGGCGGGTGCGCGACAGGATGTTCATGTACCGGTCGTTGAACGCGGTGTAGTCCTTGAAGCCCTGGTCCTGTTTCCAGGATTCGCCGGTCCATTCGTCCTTTTCGAGGAACCCCTTGCAGTGGTCCTCCCTGACGATGAAGAACTGTTCGAGCACGCCGCCATTGCCGTCCGGGCGGGTGGCCCGGCCGAGCGGATACATGCGGCAGGCCCCGGGGCGGTCGGCGTAGATGCGGCACCCTTCCGGGGTGACGAAGGCGCAGGAGCGGCGGGCGTTGTCGAGCATCTTGAACTTGAACACCGGAAAGTTGGTGTCCGGCGCGTGGAAGGCCGTGGTGTGCACGCGCAGGAAGTCCACGGACGACATGCCGAGCGCGGCCCGCATGCGCAGGATGTCATAGGGGGTCAGGACCATGTCCAGGTCCGAGCAGCAGGCGTTGAAGCATTCGATGCCGGGGTAGCACTTGAAACAGTATGTCTTGCCCTCTTCCAGTTCCGGAAGGGAGTCCAGAAATTCCTTGGTCTCGTCTTGTTGCATGATGGTTCTCCAGGGGGCTTGGGCCCTTTGTCCCCGCCGGGGGGCGGCGGGCGTGAGTCCTCGTATCACTTGAAGGGGGGAAAGGCAAAGGATGGCCGTCCCCCGCCCCACTTCCCCTTCCCCCTGACCTCTGGTAGAGATCATCCCAAGGAGAAATCATGGAAAAGTTGAAACTGGTCCAGATGGTCAAAGCCGCGGGCTGAGCGGCGAAGATCACTCCAGGGGACCTGGAGATCGCACTTTCGGGCCTCGGGGTCCGGCCAGACAACCGCGTGCTCGCCGGAGGCCCCGGCGACAACGAGGACGCGGCCATTTTGTCTTTTCCCGCCGGCAAGGCCCTGGTTCAGACCGTGGATTTCTTCACCCCGGTGGTCAACGATCCCTACAAGTTCGGGCGCATCGCGGCGGCCAACGCCCTGTCCGACGTCTACGCCATGGGCGGCGAGCCGTGGGCGGCCATGAACATCGTCTGCTTCCCGGCGGACAAGCTGCCCATGTCCGTGCTGGCCGAGGTGCTGCGCGGCGGCAAGGACACGGTGGAGGAGGCGGGCGCGGTGCCCAGCGGCGGGCACAGCGTCGACGACCCGGAGATCAAGTACGGCCTGGCCGTGTCCGGGGCCGTGGACCCGGACCGCTTCGCCTCCAACCGGGGCGTCAGGCCCGGCGACCAGCTGATCCTGACCAAACCCATCGGCACGGGCGTGCTGGCCACGGCGGTCAAGGGCGAGATGCCCGGCTGCGACGAGATGGAGGATCTGCTTTTTCAGACCTGCGGACGGCTGAACAAGACCGGCGGCGAGGTCATCCGCGAGCTCGGCCTGACCGGGGCCACGGACATCACCGGCTTCGGCCTGGGCGGGCACATGATCGAGCTGGCCGAGGCCAGCCGGGTGACGCTGGAGCTGCGCATGCATGACGTGCCGCTTCTGCCCGGCGCGCTGGACATGGCCTCCATGGGGCTCCTGCCCGCCGGGTCCATCTGCAACCGCCGCCACTACCTGCCCAAAGTCAAGGTGGCCGACGGGCTTGACCCCATCCATTTCGACATGATGTTCGACGCCCAGACCTCGGGCGGGCTGATCCTGGCCGTGCCGCCCAGGTTGGCGGACAGGGCCATGGCCATGCTCGAAGAGGCCGGGGAACCCGCTGCCTTGGTGGGACGGGCCCTGCCTGCCGACGCCGGGGGCCATCCCCTGGCTATCATCTAAGGTCTTCTAGGATTCGGGTCTGTCCATGACCCGTTCGATTTCCTGCTGCAAACGGTCTATCTCGAACGGCTTGGACACGTAGCCGTTCATGCCCGCCTCGATGAACCGGTCGCGGTCGCCCTGCATGGCGTGGGCGGTCAGGGCGATGACCGGGATATCCAGGCCGAGGTCACCGCGTATGACCTTGGTGGTGGCCACCCCGTCCAGGCCGGGCATCTGGATGTCCGACAGGAAGACGTCGAAGGATTGCCCCCTGAGCGCCTTGATGGCCTCCTCGCCGCTGCCCACGCACACGGCCCGGTGGCCGAGCTTCTCCAGGATGCGCTGGACGACCACGCGGTTGACCCGCTCGTCCTCGGCCACCAGGATGGACAGCCCGCCGTTCCCGGATACCGCCAACGGGACCCCGGCGGGATCGTCCGGCTGCTCGGCGGCGCGGGCCCGGATGGTGAAATAGATGGTCGTGCCCCCGCCCTCCTCGGTGTCCACGCTGATGGAGCCGCCCATGAGCTGGACCAGCCGCCGGACGATGCCCAACCCCAGACCGGTGCCCTGGTACTTGCGCGTGGACGAGCCGTCCACCTGGGTAAACGGGTCGAACACCGCGTCCACCTTGTCGCGGGGGATGCCGATGCCGGTGTCCGCGACCTCGAAGAGCAGCTGTATCCCGCCGTCCCTGGCCCCGGATTCCAGCGGATGAGCCCGGACCTCGATGGAGCCGCTCTCCGTGAACTTGACCGCGTTGCCCACCAGATTGAAGAGAATCTGTCGCAGCCGCCCCTTGTCGGCCACGAAATGGCGGGCCAGCCCCTCGTCGATCTCCCAGCGCATGGCCACGCCCCGCTCCTCCACGCTGTGGCGGAAGGTGGAGACCACCTGGTCCAGGACCTCGCCCAGCTCGAAGGGGATGGACTCCAGCTCCAGCTTGCCCGACTCCACCTTGGACAGGTCGAGGATGTCGTTGAGCACCTGGAGCAGGCTGCGGCCGGAGTTCAGGGCCGTCTCCAGGTAGTCACGCTGCGTGGGCTCCAGCTCGCTCAGTTGCATGAGCTGGAGCATGCCGAGGAGCCCGTTGAGCGGGGTGCGTATCTCGTGGCTCATGTTGGCCAGGAATTCGTTCTTGGCCAGGCTGGCCGCCTCGGCCTTGGTCATGGCCTTTTCCAACTCGGCGGCCATGGTCTTGAGCTCGGTGATGTCCGCGGCCATGTGCATGTGCACCAGCCGGTCCTCGAGCCAGCGGATGGCCCTGTCGTGGGTGAGGTGCCAGCGGCCCCGGCCCTCATAGAACCGCTCCGAGACCAGGGTGTCCACGGGCTCGCCGTTCTCGTCCACCAGCTTTTCCTTGGGGCAGCTCGGGCAGCGGCGGTCCAGGTTGCGGATGGTCTTGTGACAGGGCATGCCCTCCTCGATGGGGCCGTAGAAATTGCTCATGCCCGCGTTCATGAACAGAACCTCGTTGCTCTCGAAGTCGCTGACGTAGATGTCCGCGCTGATGCCGTCCAGGATGTTCAGCAGCCGCTCGTGGGCCTGCTTGACCTCGGTGATGTCCGCGATCATGGCGAACGCCCCGAGCAGCCTGCCGTCCTCGGCCATGAGCGGCGTGGACGAGACCATGCCCCAGACCTCGACGCCGTCCTTGCGCAGGAAACGGCGCTCGTACCGCTCGCGGCGTATCAGCAGCTTGTCCTCGATGCGCCGCAGGTTGTCCTCCCAGTCGGCCGGGGCCACGAAGTCGAGCAGGCTCCGGCCGATGACCTCCTCCACCCGGCAGCCGAAGAAGTCGGCCACGATCCTGTTGGCGTAGGTGATGACCTGGTTCGCGTCCAGGCCGAGGATGCCCTCGTTGGCGGTCTCGACGATGAGCCGGTACTGCTCCTGGGTCTTCTTGCGGGCCTCCTCGGCGAACCGCGCCTCGGTCACGTCCCGGCCGTACACGGCGATGGCCGTGGCCTCGTCGCCGTCCACCACGGGGTAGATGACCCCGTCGAGGATCCTGCCGGACCAGACCACCTGCTCGGTCATGGGGGCGCGCGCCTCGGCCACCCGGGCAAAGGCGTTGCGGACCGTGGGCCGCAGCCCTTCCGGGATGAAGTCGAAGACACTTTGCCCGGCGTCCGCCTCCCTGGGCAGGCCGAGGAACCGGGCCATGTTCCGGTTCATGGCCAGGACCGTGCCGTCCACCTTGAAAAGGCCCACGGAGTCCTCGGTGGCGTTGATCATGGCCTGCAGAAATTGTTCGCTGGTGCGCAGCCGTTCCTCGATGCGCTTGCGCCCGGTGATGTCGCGGGTGGTGCCGATGTATCCCACGGCGTTGCCGTCTTCGTCCCACAGCCTCCGGGCCATGGACTCTCCCCAGACCTCGGCGCCGTCCTTCTTCCGGAAGCGCATCTCCAGCCGGATGGTCGCGGCGGCGTCCGCCCGCCCGTCCGCGTCGGCCTCTTCCCAGGCCTTCCGGCTGGCGAGCAGAGAGTCGGGGGCCACGGCCTCGTCGGCGCGCATGCCGATCATCTCCTCCGGAGTGTACCCCCGGACGCGCTTCACCGACGGGCTGACGTAGGTGTACCGGCAGTCGTTGTCCATGGTCCAGATGACGTCGGCCGCGTTCTCGGCCAGGAACCGGTACTTTTCCAGGCTCTCGCGGGCCATCTTCTCGGCCGTGCGCCGGTCGGTGACGTCCCGGAAGATGCCCCAGAGGGCCGAGGGCTCGCCCGATCCGTCGCGCTGCAGCCAGCAGTTGACCCGAACCAGCAGTTCGCGGCCGTCGCCGGTGATCAGGCCCTTCTCGAATTCATGGGAGGAACGGCCGGATTTGAGCAGGCTGCGGATTGTCTCACGCTCGCGCCGCCGCTCGTTCTCCGGGGTGAAGTCGAGCACGGTCCTGCCGAGCAGCTCGCCGCGCTTGCGCCCGAGCAGCTTGCAGAAGGCCGGGTTGGCCTCGAGGATGAACCCCTTGGCGTCGGTCTTGACCACGCCGTCGCCCAATGCGTCGCACAGCCCCTTGAAGCAGGCCGGGTCGATGAAGGACTCCCCCCGGTCGGTCCGGGGCGATTCTTCGCAGGGCGTTTCGGTCCTTTCGCGTGTATCGGGATGCGTCATAGGCCCTTTCCATGTGACAGTACCTATCACCTAATGGAATTTAACGTTTTTCGCCACTCAAAAACCCATAATTATTCGTCACGGGTTGAATCCGGCGCAAAGGAGAGGTATTCTGGAAGAGCCCCTCGGCCGAGCGGGCCGATAGACACCCGCAACCGCGAGGAACGCCATGCAATCCGACCGCTACATCCTGCTGGAAGACGAATACGGGGCCCACAACTACAAGCCGCTGGACGTGGTCATCGAGCGCGGCCGGGGCGTCTGGGTCTGGGACGTGGACGGCAACAGGTACATGGACTGCCTGTCCGCCTACTCGGCCGTGAACCAGGGCCACTGCCACCCGAAGATCAGGCGGGCGCTGGTCGAGCAGGCCGAGAAGCTGACCCTGACCTCGCGCGCCTTCCGCAACGACCAGCTCGGTCCGCTCTACAAGGAGCTCTGCGACCTGACCAATTCCCACAAGGTCCTGCCCATGAACTCCGGGGCCGAGGCCGTGGAGACCGCGGTCAAGGCCGTGCGCAAGTGGGGCTACCAGGTCAGGGGCGTGCCCGAGGACAAGGCCGAGATCATCGTCTGCCGCAACAATTTCCACGGCCGGACCATCACCATCATCTCGTTCTCCACCGACCCGGTGTCCACCACCGGCTTCGGTCCGTTCACCCCGGGCTTCAAGGTCGTCGACTTCGGCGACGCGAAAGCCCTTGAGAAGGCGATCACCCCCAACACCGTGGCCTTCCTGGCGGAGCCCATCCAGGGCGAGGCGGGCGTGATCATCCCGCCCGAAGGCTACCTGCGCGAGGTCCGGCGCATCTGCGACGACGCGGGCATCGTCCTCATCCTCGACGAGATCCAGACCGGCCTGGGCCGCACGGGCAAGCTGCTGGCCGAGCAGCACGAGGGGATCGAAGCCGACCTGACGCTGATCGGCAAGGCCCTGTCCGGCGGTTTCTACCCGGTCTCGGCCGTGCTCTCCAACACCGAGGTCCTGGGCGTGCTCAAGCCCGGCGAACACGGCTCCACCTTCGGCGGCAACCCGCTGGCCTGCGCCGTGGCCCGCGCCGCCCTCAGGGTCCTGACCGAGGAGAACCTCATCGAAAACGCCCGCGAGATGGGCGAATATTTCCTGAAGGGGTTGAGAAGCATCGACAACCCCAAGATCAGGGAGGTCCGGGGCAAGGGGTTGCTCATCGGCGTGGAGTTCCACCCCGACGCGGGCGGCGCGCGCCGGTACTGCGAACAACTCAAGGAGGCCGGGCTGCTCTGCAAGGAGACCCACGAGACCATCATCCGCTTCGCCCCGCCGCTGGTCATCACCAGGGACGAGGTCGACTGGGCGCTGAAGCGCATCGCGCCCGTGCTGGGCAAGTAGTCGGCGGCGGCCGAGGAACCGGGGAAAATAATATACGCCCCCTCCCCCGCGGCCTATTGTTTTGATAACAGTGGAAATGTCCGCCCGCCGCGAACCGGCGCGGGGATCTGGGGATGCCGCTTCCGTTGTCGCGCAGGCCGACAACCTCCGCCCCCCGCTCCCCGACACGACGCATCGGCGGGACCGACACCCGAGGAGGTTCATGATGGAGATGACCAAAGGCAACATCGTCTTGAACGCGGAGCCGTCCGGCAAGCAGCAGGCCATCGAACAGGTCGGCGAACTCCTGGTCCGCGAGGGTTACATCCGGCCCGCGTACATAGCCAGCATGAAGCGGCGCGAGGAGGTGGCCAACACCTTTCTGGGAAACGGCATATCCATCCCCCACGGCCTCCCCGAGAACCGCAACGACATCCTCAAGACCGGGATCGCCATCCTTCAGGTGCCCGGCGGGGTGACCTGGAACCCCGGCGAAGTCGTCAACCTGGTGGTGGGCATCGCCGCCAAATCCGACGAGCACATCGAGATCCTGACCAATCTGACCCACGTGCTGGACGACCCGGCCACCGTGGAGCGGATGGCCACGACCGACGACCCGTCCTACATCATCCGGGCGCTCAGCGGAGAGGCCGGGGCCAGGCAGCGTCCGGCCCCGCAGCTCGACGTGGCCGACTTCGACCACTCCCTGGACGTGACGGTCATGAACCCGCACGGACTGCACGCGCGCCCCGCCACGTTCTTCCTGGACATCGCCAAACTCTTCGACTCGACCATCGTGGTCGAGTACGACGGCCGTTCGGGCAACGGCAAGAGCCTCGCCTCCCTGCTCAAGCTCGGCGTCGGGTCGGGCAAGATCATCCGCATCCATGCCAAGGGCGACGACGCGCGGCAGGCCCTGACCGCCCTGAAGGACGCCGTGGACGCGGGGTTGGGCGAGATCGAGGAGGAAAAGGCGGCGGTCCGCACGGCCCACGGCTGGGTTCCGGCCGAGGTCAAGCGGACCATCCCCGGCTGCACGGCCTCCCCCGGCCTGGCCTGCGGCCCCATCCGACAGTTCACCCACCGCCGCATCGTGGTCGAGGCCATGGCCAAGGACCCGGAGCACGAGCTGACCGAACTGGGCCACGCCATTGCAGCGGCCAAGAGCAACCTGCGCATGCTCTACAACGAGGTCCGGTCCCGGTCCGGCGAGCCGCAGGCCGCCATATTCCGCGCCCACGAGGCCTTTCTGGACGACCCGGAGCTGATGGCCGAGACCAAGGGCCGCATCCAGAACGGCTACAGCGCGGGCTACGCCTGGCGGCAGGTCATCGACGACCGCGTCCGGGCCATGGAGCAGCACGACGACGAGGTCCTGGCCGCCCGGGCCATGGACCTGCGGGACGTGGGCCGACGGGTGCTGCGGCATCTGGCGGGCGTGCTCCAGGACGAGCCGTTCACCTCGGATGAACCGGTCATCCTCGCGGCCGAGGACCTGACCCCCTCGGACACCGCCCTGCTCGACCCCGCCCTCATCCTGGGCTTCTGCACGGCCGGCGGCGGGCCCACCTCGCATTCGGCGATCATCGCCCGCTCCCTGGACATCCCGGCCATCGTGGCCGCCGGACCGGCCGTGCTCGATATCGAGGACGGGACCATGGCCATCCTCGACGGCGACACCGGCAACCTCTATCTGGAACCCAGCGAGGCGGACGTTAAGACCGCGGCGCAGACCCGGGAGCGCATCCAGGAGGAGCGCGACGCCGAGTACCGCACCCGCTACGAACCGGCCCTGACCCTGGACGGGGTGCGCGTGGAAGTGGCGGCCAACATCGGCAAGGCCAGCGAGGCGGAAAAGGCCGTGGAGGGCGGCGGCGAAGGCGTCGGCCTGCTGCGCACCGAGTTCCTGTTCCTGGACCGGGAGACCGCGCCGGACGAGGACGAGCAGTACCGAAACTACAAGGAGATGGTCGAGGCCCTCAACGGGCTGCCCCTGATCGTCCGCACCCTGGACATCGGCGGGGACAAGGCCGTGTCCTATCTCGACCTGCCCGCCGAGGACAATCCGTTCCTGGGCGAGCGCGGCATCCGCCTGTGCCTGAACCGGCCGGAACTCTTTCTGACCCAGCTGCGAGCCATCTACCGCGCCTCCAAGCACGGCCCGCTGCGCATCATGTTCCCCATGATCGCCACCCTGGACGAACTGGCCGCCGCAAAGCGGCTGGCAGAAAAGGCGCGCATCGAGGTCGGGGCCGAGCCCGTGGACATAGGCATCATGGTCGAGGTCCCGTCCGTGGCCGTCATGGCCCGCGAGTTCGCGAAAGAGGTGGCCTTCTTCTCGGTGGGGACCAACGACCTGACCCAGTACGTCATGGCCATGGACCGGGTCCACCCCACCCTGGCCGTGCAGGCGGACAGCCTGCATCCGGCGGTTCTGCGCATGATCGACCAGGTAGTCCGGGCCGCCGACGAGGCGGGCATCTGGACCGGCGTGTGCGGCGGGCTGGCCGGTGAGCCGCTGGGCGCGGTCATCCTCGCCGGGCTGGGGGTCAAGGAACTGAGCATGGTCATCCCGAGCATCGCCTCGGTCAAGGCCCGAATCCGGTCCATCTCCATGGAGCAGGCCCGGGAGATCGCGCGGATGGCGCTCGCCTGCTCCGACAACAACCAGGTCCGGGCCCTCAAGCTGCCCTAGGCGAGGCCGGTATGCAGAGCGAAAAGACACGCATCGTCACCGTGACCATGAACCCGGCCATCGACCTGGCCTGCACGGTCCCCGGCTTCGCGGCCGGGGAGGTCAACCGCGTGGCCGAGTACCAATCCGACGCGGCGGGCAAGGGCGTGAACATCGCCGGGCTGCTGCGCAAATTCGGCCTGCCGGTGACCGTGACCGGTTTTCTGGGCACGGAGAACGCCCGGATCTTCGAAAAACGGTTCTCGGAGCTGGGCGTGGCCGACGAATTCGTCCGCGTGGAGGGCGAGACGCGCATCGGCATCAAGGTCCTCGACCCCGAAAGCCGGTCCACCACGGACATCAACTTCCCGGGGCTGACGCCGGATGCGGACCATCTGGACCGCCTCGCCGAGACTGTGGAGCGTTTGTCCCGCAAGGCCGCGATCGTGGTCATCGCGGGCAGCCTGCCCGTGGGCGTGGCCCCGGAAATGGTCGGCCGCCTGGTCGGCGTGATCAAGGAACAGGGGGCCAAGGCCGTGGTCGACACCAGCGGCCCGGCCCTGGCCGGCGCGGTCGGCGCGACGCCGTGGCTGATCAAGCCCAACGACGACGAACTGGCCGAATTGGTCGGCCGCCCCATGGAGTCCCTCGACGACCTGGTGGCCGAGGCGCGCCGCCTGAACGAGAAGGGCATCGCCACCGTGGCCGTGTCCCTGGGCGCGCGCGGAGCGGTCTTCGTGGAAGACGGCCGGGCCCTGCTGTCGCGGCCTCCCAAGGTCGAGGCGGTCAGCACCGTCGGGGCCGGGGACGCCATGATCGGCGGCCTGGTCGCCGGTATGGCGCTGGGCCTGTCACTTGAGGAGCGAGTCCGCAAGGCCACGGCCCTGTCCGCGGCCACGGTCATGCAGGCCGGACCGGCCCTGCATGATCTCAACACTGCAGAGATATTGGAATCACGGATAGAAATCACCAATCTCCAGGTGGGAGGGTAATCGCCATGTCCAGAATCGTCGCAGTCACAGCATGTCCCACGGGCATCGCCCACACCATCATGGCCGCCGAGGCGCTCAAGAAGGTCGGCGCGAGCATGGGCCATGTGGTCGAAGTCGAGACCCAGGGGGCCGAGGGGGCCAAGTTCGTCCTCTCGCAGGAGTGCATCAACGCCGCGAGCGTGGTCATCATCGCGGCCGACATCCATGTGGACCCCACCCGGTTCCAGGGCAAGCCGCTCTACGCCGTGACCACCAGCGAGGCCATCCGCAATACCGAGGAGGTCATCAACGCGGCCCTGGCCGAGGCCGAAGAGATGGCTGCGGCCAAGGCCGAGAAGACGGCCGTCACCGGGAAGCGGTTCATCGTCGGCGTGACCTCCTGCCCCACGGGCATCGCCCACACCTTCATGGCCGCCGAGGCGCTGCGCAAGGCGGGCGAGGGCCTCGGGCACGAGGTCAAGATCGAGACCCAGGGGTCGGTGGGAGCCAAGAACGTGCTCTCCGACGAGGACATCGCCCGCGCGGACGCGGTGGTCATCGCGGCCGACGCCTTCGTGGACACCAACCGGTTCGCGGGCAAGCCGTTGTACGAGACCACCACCAAGGCGGCCCTGCACGACGGCGCGCAGGTCATCAAGTCCGCCCTGTCCGCCGCGCCGGGCGCGAAGAAGGACCTGGCCGAACAGGTCTCGGAACTCAAGAAGGAGCGGTCCGCCAGCCGGACCGGGCCCTACCGCCACCTGATGACCGGCGTGTCGTACATGCTGCCGGTGGTCGTGGCGGGCGGCCTGCTCATCGCCCTGGCCTTCGCCTTCGGCGGCATCTACGCGGGCGACAAGACCGGGAC
This sequence comes from Pseudodesulfovibrio sp. lm2024, assembly GCF_051175575.1. Taxonomy (NCBI): domain Bacteria; kingdom Pseudomonadati; phylum Thermodesulfobacteriota; class Desulfovibrionia; order Desulfovibrionales; family Desulfovibrionaceae; genus Pseudodesulfovibrio; species Pseudodesulfovibrio sp. lm2024. Next base: position 186,477 of record NZ_CP195092.1, on the reverse strand, counting down.
CTTCGGCTGGGCGCTGATGCAGATCGGCGGCGGGGGCGCGTTCTCGCTCTTCGTGCCGGTGCTCGGCGCGTTCATCGCCTATTCCATCGCCCAGCGGCCGGGCATCACGCCGGGCCTGGTGGGCGGCGCGCTGGCCACCACCGTGGGCTCGGGGTTCCTGGGCGGCATCGTGGCGGGTTTCATCGCCGGTTACCTGACCCAGTTCCTGAACGACAAGATCAAGCTTCCCCAGAACCTGGAAGGGCTCAAGCCGGTGCTCATCCTGCCGTTCGTCTCGACGCTGATCGTGGGGCTCTTGATGATCTACGTCATCGGCCCGCCGGTGAAGATCGTGCTGACCGCCCTTTCCGAGTGGCTCAAGAGCATGCAGAGCACCAGCGCGGTGCTGCTCGGGCTGCTGCTGGGCGCGATGATGGCCTTCGACATGGGCGGCCCGGTGAACAAGGCGGCATACACCTTCGGCGTGGGGCTGCTCTCGTCGAACATCTACGCGCCCATGGCCGCGATCATGGCCGCGGGCATGACGCCGCCGCTCGGCCTGGCCCTGGCCGCCACGCTGTTCAAGAACCGGTTCACCGAGGACGAGCGGGAGGCCAGCAAGGCCGCCTTCGTGCTCGGCATCTCCTTCATCACCGAGGGCGCCATCCCGTATGCGGCCAGGGACCCGTTCCGGGTCATCCCGTGCATCATGCTCGGCTCGGCCGTGACCGGGGCGTTGTCCATGGCCTTCAAGTGCACCCTGATGGTCCCCCACGGCGGCATCTTCGTCCTGCCCATCCCCAACGCGGTCGGCAGCCTGATGGCCTACGCCGCGACCATCGTCGTCGGCTCCATCATCACCGCCGGAGCCCTGTTCGTGGCCAAGCGCCCGTTGAAGACAGAAGCCGAATAGGACGGTGGGGCACCGCCCCAGTTTCATTCCCAATGCAAAGCAAGGCGCCGCTTCCTGTCCGGGAAGCGGCACCTATTTCTTCCAAATGGCAGGGGCGTCAGGAAAGCGCTTCGATGGCCGATTCAGCCTGCTGAAGAGCGGAAATGACACCACCGGCATTCCCGATGGAGATCGCTGCGGCAAGGTTGATCGCGGCAGCGGCGGCGACCAAAATATCCTTGATGGTCTGCAGATTCTCCGAGACCGTATTGAGCCGGGAGGTCGCGGCCTGGACCGCCGGGGCCAGCGACCTGATTTCGGAAAAAATTTCGAACACGCCCACGGCATCGATCCTTCGGGCCTTCCGGCGTAAGGAGCCGGCTTCGTTCAACAGGTCCTGTTTCTCTTCATCGGACAGGGAATCTTTCCGGTCCACACAGAATTGGACAATCCGCTCTGCCTGCTCATACAGATCATTCACAACTATTTCAGTATCGGTAGCCATTTTGACCTCCCTATGATTCAGGCTTTTCAATGGCCTTGAAATTGTCTCTTATCGTATAGATATCAGTCGCCAGAACCTTAACCTCCTCGACCAATTCCTCCACGTCTAGATTGCGACGCCAGGCGAGTTCCATGAGCGCCCGGTGTGCGGCTATGATGTTGTCCATCTTTGTCGAATAGGCATCCAAGACCGCTTCACGCACCTTCACATTTGCTTCAAACTGTAATTTCCGCTCCCTGAAAAGCGCCAAAGTATGGGCGTCGGCGGGCGGCAGGATTTCAAGCATCTCCACAAAGTACGCTTTCCCTTCCGACTTTTCCGCTCGCAGCAGTTTCCCGTACCCGTCGATACTGGCCGTCCTCAAAGCCTCCAGGAACGCGAGGATGGGCTTTCCGTCGTCAGCAAAGACCCTTGTGAGCTCGTCGCGGCGGTAGGCTTCGGAAACCCATTTCGCAACAACGGAGGATGCCGAGTTGACGGCGCTGGTAAATCCTGTGCCCATTTTTGCTTCTATGTTCACGCCGTTGGCGTTCATCAGGCCGTTGATGCTGGATGAGCACCCCATGATTTCATCGCTGAAATCGATCGCCTCACCCTGGGTGAGCTGCTGGAGGGCCAGCCCATAGTAGATGAGAGCAAAGTGCAACTCGTTGAACACCTGCCCGCAGTCCGCCCATATTTTTTCCGTAGCCACATCCTCCTTGTATTGATCAAGTTCCCCCCCGGCCTTGGTCGGGACGTTCATCTTGCAGGCGTACATGGTCGTCCGCCTGGGCGATTCCACGAACTCGACGACCATCTTCTCCACTTCGCTTTGGGTATCCACGATAGCGTCCGCGTAGACCTTCACGTTGGAGACCTTGACACAACCCGCCATCGCCAAGACGACAACAAGCACTAACAGACCAATTTTCCTCATAGATCCTCCTGTGCTCTTCACCAACAGACCATTGATTCCCCAATACACGCCTAGCCCTCACCCTATAGAATAGAGCTATATTTGGTATTAGAATTTCGCCCAACAAAGCCCCTTGAAAAGTCTCGTTTAAAAACCAATATATTATCCAAACAAAAAGGGCCGGAGCGAATCTCCAACCCTCTTTCCACGTCATTATGCCGCGCAACCGCGAAAGGATTCTGAGTTTAACACCCACCCTTTGACAGTTCTCCGCCCCTGCCGAAGGCACACAAAAAGTTTGGGAAATTCCAAAGAACCTTTTCTCAAAAGGTTCTTTGGCCGTCGGAGACGCCCGCCCGGCGAGGGCCCGCCGGAGGCCCCTCCTACGCCTACGCCTTGCCCTCGGGCGCATGCTTGATGAACGTGCCCTTGCGGTACTCCTCGAAGGCGACGTCGAGCTCCTCTTCGGTGTTCATGACGATGGGGCCGCGCCAGGCGATGGGTTCGCGCAGGGGCGCGCCGGAGACGAGCAGGAAACGGACTCCCTTTTCCCCGGCCTGGACTAGGAGCTGGGAGCCGTCGTTGAACAGGACGAGGTCGCGGTCGGCCACGGTTTGGCCGTCTATCTCCGCACTGCCGCCGATGACGTAGGCGAACACGGTGTGGCCGGGCGCGGCGGGGTGCAGGAAGGCGGCCCCCGAAGGCAGGGCGCAGTCCAGGTATTCGGGATCGATGACGATCTCCTCCATGGGGCCGCGTGTGCCGTCCACGGTGCCGGCGATGACCTTGATGGTCGTGCCGTCCGGCCGCCGGACCACGGGGATGTCGGCGGCGGTGATGTCGCGATAGCGCGGATCCATCATCTTGTCGCGGGCCGGGAGGTTGGCCCAGAGCTGGAAGCCGTGCATGCGGCCCTGGCTGTCCCCCTTGGGCATCTCCTGGTGGATGATGCCGCTCCCGGCGGTCATCCACTGCACGGCCCCGGTGGTGATGACGCCCTTGTTGCCGAGACTGTCGCCGTGCTCCACGTCGCCCAGGGTGACGTAGGTGATGGTCTCGATGCCCCGGTGCGGATGCCAGGGGAACCCGGCCAGGAAATCGCCGGGGTTGTCTGAGCGGAAATCGTCGAGCATGAGAAACGGGTCGAACAGCTCGGCCTCGAAGTTACTGAACAGCCTCCGCAGCTTGACGCCCGCGCCCTCGGTTACGGGCCGTCCCTTGAAGAGCTGTTTGATGGTCCGCTGCATCTTGACCTCCCGGCGGGTATCCCGCCTGTTCCATTTCATTTGCGGGTGTCCCGCCCTATTCCAGTCCCATGCCCGGATGGTGGGCCGGGTAGTCCATGGATTCCCTGTGGCAGACGGTGCAGTTGCCGCCCGCGCCCAAGGGCTGGGCCTCGTCCATGTACTGCAGGGGCATGACATTGTCGCGCGGCGTGGCCGGATAGATGGCGTGGGGCGAGCCGTGGCACGCGCCGCAGTGCATGGCGTCCATCTCGTCGCGCCGGGCGGCGAACAGCTTGTCCGCGTCCTCGGTCCAGACGTTGAAGGCCGAGTCGGTCTCGGGCGGGCCGAAGTCCACGTGGCAGGTCAGGCAGTCGGGCTCGTTGACCCACGGCTTGCGGGGCTTGATGGCCTCCTTGTTGGCCATGGTCCTGGGGGTGATCCGGGCCAGGATGCGGCCCGCGCCGGGCACGCCCCGCTCCTGCTCGGCTTTGAGCAGGGAGATGCCCAGGTCCTCGATCATGCCGTGGCAGTCGGTGCAGGTGAAGCCCACTTCCTCGTGGCGGCCACGCAGGGTGGACTGCGGATGGCACTTGAGGCAGGAGTCCTCGGCCCCGCGCCCGGCCATGTAGATGGCGTGCACGCCGTGGATGGCGGCGGACAGGTTGGGCTTGTCCGCGTTGCCTTCCACGCCCTGGAGGGGATCGTCGTGGCAACTGGTGCACTCGACCACGCCCCGGGTCTGGGCCAGCCGGGTGGAATTCATGCGGTCGTGGGTGGCCAGGATGTTCTCCACCGTGCCCTTGGTCACGCCCGAACCGTCCTGGTTCCACTTGCCGCTGTGGCAGTTGAAGCAGCCCATCTGGTCCGAGGTGGGCGCGGCCAGCCTGGCCGTGGCCAGGACCTTGCCGGAGCCGTCCGTGGCCGTGAGGGTGACGATGGGCAGCGGGTTGTACTCGCCGTTCTTGACGTAAGGCGGGATGGCCACCTTGGCCTCGAACCGGCCCGCGCCCTCGTTGAGCTCAAGGGTGCCGGTCAGGGTCTTATCCGCCTGGTCGGGCTCAATGGCGTAGGTGATGGTCACGTCGTCCATGACCTGCTCGGGCGCGGGATCGCGGAGCACGAGCTGGGCACGGATGACGTTGGACGGGGGCAGCAGGGTCCACGTGTCGTTCTGGGAGAAGAAGCCCATGCCGCGCGAACACCAGCCCACCAGGGTGTATTCCGAGGTCTCGGTGTCGAACGGCGCGGACGCGGGTTGTGCCTGGTCCGGAGCCGGGGCGGCCTGCACCGGCGCCTTGCCGTTGAGGTCCTCGGCGATATACCGGGCCAGGGCCTTGCGCTCGGCCGGGGTGCCGGCGAACGGCGGCATGTACTTGTTCAGCTTGCCCATGCCGGTCAGGAAGGCGTCCATGCCGTTCACGTCATACTGGGCGGTGGCCTTGGTGATCTCGTTCATGGGGCCGTGCACCGAGTGGCAGGCCGAGCACTCCAGCTGGAACAGGAATTCGCCCGCGACCTTCACGTTCGCCTCGGTGATGCCGCCGGCCAGTTCGGGCGGGGACCATTTGGCCGAGGCGATGGCCCCCTGCTGGTCGATGACCGGCACGCGGGCCTTGAGGATGGAGTTCGAGTAGACCGTATCCCAGATGAGGTACGGCTTGCGACCCGCCTCGCGGATGAACTCGAAGGAGCCGAACAGCCCTTGGCCGACGACCAGGACCACCAGGGCCATGGTGAAGGACAGGGTCTTGGGGGTCTTCAGGGCCAGGAGCAGGCCGCCGATGAGCGTGGCCGTGCCGAAGATCCAGAAGTAGCGCATGAAGTAGGCGACGCGGTTGGACTTGTAGAGGATCATCTCGTACTGCTCGGGCGGCATGGCGGCCACGTACCACCAGCCGGACAGGAACACGGCCAGCACGCCGAGCACGGTCCAGGCCGCGCAGACCCGGACGGTCCGCAGCCGGGTCGGCTCGTCCGCGATGCGCGTGGCCGTGACAAAGCCGAACAGCCCGGCGCACACGGCCGAGAAGAAGGAGCGGAAGACCAGCGAGGGCCAGAAGGACGGGTTGAAGAAGCCGTCCCAAAAGTTCTTGGTCTGCAGCCAGTCGCCCGGGGTGAGCATGAAGCCGATGATCCCGTTGATCAGGAACAGCGACAGCCAGCCGAACAGGAAATAGAGCCAGCCCACGATCATGTGGTCACGCCGGTCCATGCGGTTCCAGGCGTAGTAATAGATGATCAGGGCCACGATCTCGCCCAGGAAGCAGACCCACTCGGCGGCCCAGCCGAAGACGAACTGGTGGATCAGCGTAATGGTCGCCTCGGGCGCGAGCAGGGCCACGGTCAGCCATATGGCCACGCCGGACACGCCGCCGAAGGCCATGGTCAGGAGCAGGAAGAAGCGGGTGTGCTTCTTGGCGTATTCCAGCAGGTGGACGTTGCCCGACTTGTAGGCCGCCCGCTCGGTCAGGACCAGGAACAGGCCGCCGCCCACGGCGAAGTGGGCCACGTAGACGTGCAGGGTGGCGATGACCGCGATCCAGAAGCCGCCGCCCAGGGTGGTCAGGTGCCAGATGGGATATTCCATGGTCTACGCCCTCCCCTGCCCGGATTTGGAATAGAGCTTGAGCATGTAGGTGATGATCGCCCCACCTACGACCACGAAGCCGAGAAAGAGATAGAAGGAGCCGTACTGATTGGTCACGGGCACGGTGTCCATGGAGAACCACGGGTCCAGGTACAGGACGCGCACCCAATGGCGGATGCAGGCCATGAGGAACACGGTCAGCACGGCCCAGCCCGCCACGCGCATGGGCTCCATGCGGAAGCCCGCGTAGAGCATGAGGCCCGCCGAGGCCAGCCCGGCCACCAGGGTCAGGGTGGCGGGCAGGTTGGAGCCCATGAAGGCCAGCAGGACCTTGTCCGGCAGGGCCATCAGGAACCAGACGCCCACGGCCAGGTTGACCATGGTGGCCCGGGTGAACCACCACATGCCGGTGCGCGCGAAATCGTCGTTCTTCAGGTGGCGTCCGAGCAGGGCCACGAACAGCCCGCCCACGGCCAGGGCCCCGACCATCATGTGCAGAAAGCGAGGGTACAGGGCCGGATCGCGCCAGTTGAGAAAGCCAGCGTAGCCCTGGAAATAGTGCTGCCACTCGTCGGGCCTGAGCATCAGGGTCATGTTGTTCGAGAACATGAAGCCCACGTAGAGCAGGCCGAGCACGGACGAGCCGAACAGGAGCAGGCGCATGCCCGCGCCCATGGATTCGTACTTGAATTTATAGAGATAAAAGCCATAGTACGAATACAGGAGTACGAAGATGACGGCCAGCCACCAGCCGCCCATGAGCACGGAACTGACGTAATCGAAGTTGCCGTAGTTGACCTGGAGAAAGAGCAGCGGAGCCACGCCCAGGTTGATGGTCAGGGCGAGCAGCGGGGGCAGCTTCATGCCCACGGCGCGGATGAGTTCGCTTTGGCCGCGCGCGGCCCGGACCAGCCCGATGGCGGCGGACCCGAGCATGGCGTTCATGAACAGCACGTGGGCGGCGAAGGTGGCGATGAGCAGGATATCGAACCAGGCCCAGTGTATGGGGATGGGTTCGGCCATTGGGATGAGGGAGGCTGGGTTCACGACGTCACTCCTTGTGGCATGGCTGGTACAACATCGACGTTATAGGTGATTTACCCGTCGGGCACAACTCGGCCATTCATTGTCGCGTATACGCACGGACCCGAATCAGGTAGAATTATAATTGATTCCAGGTGTTGCCTTGCTATCTTTTTCTCCAAACATAACCGATTGACCCCAAAGGAACTCTTTATGAAGATTGGCCCCAAGTTGACCCTGCTCGGCACCGCGCTGGTGGGCACCACTGCGGCATGCATCCTCGGCATCCTCCTGTGGCAGAGCTCCAAGGTTTCGGAAACGCTTGCAACGCACTTCGATCTCCGGGCCCAGGCCGAGATGACCCTGGCCGTGGACGACGCCCGCAACCTGCTGGACACCCAGCACGCCACCCTGGCCAAGCAGCTCGAAAACGACATGCGCGTGGTCCTGGACCTGGAACAACGCGGCGGCGGGCTGAACCAGCTCGGAGAGACCGTGGAATGGAAGGCGGTCAACCAGATCACCAAGGCGGCCTCCACCGTGTCGCTGCCCAAGATGGCCCTGGGGTCCGCCTGGCTGGGCCAGAACAGCGACCCGAACAAGCCCACCCCCCTGGTGGACGAGATCATGAAGCTGACCGGGACTACCTGCACGGTCTTCCAGGCCATGAACGGCCAGGGCGACCTCTTGCGCGTGGCCACCAACATCCTCAAGACCGACGGCAAGCGGGCCGTGGGCACCTACATCCCCGGCTCCTCGATCGTGGCGAAGACCGTCATGTCCGGCGAGACCTACCGGGGCACGGCGTTCGTGGTCAACGCCTGGTACCTGACCCAGTACCGGCCCATCAAGGACCGGTCCGGCAAGGTCATCGGCTGTCTGTACGTGGGCATCCTCCAGGAAGGCGTGGAGCAGCTGCGCCTGGCCTTCAAGAACGTCAAGCTCGGCCGGACCGGCTTTCTGACCGTGTTCGGCGGCTCCGGCTCGTCCGAGGGCGTGGTCAAGATGCACAAGGACGACAAGGCCGAGGGCACCAACCTCCTGGAGGAGACCGACGCTTCGGGCGGGGCCGTGTACAAGGATTTGGCCGCCAAGGCCAAGGGGGCGGCAGGCAAGGTGGTCACCATCGAGGCCGACCTCAAAGGCGCGGACGGACCGCGCACGGCCATCCTGAGCGCCGTGTATTTCAAGCCCTGGGACTGGGTCATCCTCGGCACCGGCTATCTCGAAGAATTCATGGAGGGCCAGCGGGCCACCGAGAACGCGCTTAAGTCCACCAACTGGTGGACCGTGGGCATCGGCGCGGTCATGCTCCTCCTGGGCGTGCTCGTCTTCATCCTCTTCGCCCGCAAGATGAGCGGGACCATCGGGGCCACGGTCACGGTCATGGCCGACATCAACCGGGGCGACCTGGACGTGCCCCGGCTGGCCGCGCGCACCGGGCGCATGCGCGACGAGATGGACGACCTCGGCGCGGCGGTCAACGCCATGGGCGACAAGCTGCGCGAGGTGGTCTCCGAGGTCCAGGCCGCGGCGGAATCCGTGACTGCGGGCAGCGGCGAGCTGACCAACACCTCCCAGGCCCTGGCCGAGGGCGCGTCCAACCAGGCCAGCGCCGTGGAAGAGGTCTCGGCCTCCATGGAGGAGATGACCTCCAGCATCGAACAGAACACGGACAACGCCCAGCAGACCGAGAAGATCGCCCGCCAGGCGGCGGGCGACGCCGGGGAAGGCGGCAAGTCCGTGACCCAGACCGTGGAGGCCATGCGCCAGATCGCGGACAAGATCGCCATCATCGAGGAGATAGCGCGCCAGACCAACCTTCTGGCGCTCAACGCGGCCATCGAGGCGGCCCGCGCGGGCGAGCACGGCAAGGGATTCGCCGTGGTCGCCGCCGAGGTGCGCAAGCTGGCCGAACGAAGCGGCGTGGCCGCGGCCGAGATCAGCGAGCTGTCGGCCAAGTCCGTGGCCATCGCGGAACAGGCCGGGACCATGCTCGACAAGATGGTCCCGGACATCACCCGCACGGCCGAGCTCATCCAGGAGATCGCCGCCAGTTCGGACGAGCAGAACACGGGCGCGACCCAGATCAAGGACGCGGTCTTGGAGCTGGACCGGGTGGTCCAGCAGAACGCGGCCGAATCCGAGCACGTGGCCGCCGCCTCCGAGACCCTGGCCGGACACGCCATGCAGCTGCAGCAGACCATCGGCTACTTCCGGCTGGGCGGCTCCGTCACCGGACCGGCCAGGCCCAGGGTATCGGTCAAGGCGTCCCGGCCCAAGGCCAAGCCGTTGCCCGCCCGGACCGGCCCGGCCCCCGCTCCCAAGGCCGCAGCCGCATCCAAGCCGTCGCCCAAGGCCGTGTCGGCGGGCAACCCCGCCGACGCGGGCGGCCTGGACCTCGACATGGACATGGGCGAGGACACCGAATTCGAAAAGTTCTAACGGTCCCGCAGACCGAAGGCCCGCGCCACCTCCCTCCAGGGCGCGGGCCTTGTTTTTTGCCTGAAAAAGGATAGAAACACTCCGAAAGGAGAGATGTTATGGGCAAGACGCTGCTGTTCGACGCGGGCAACACCAACACCAAGCTCTGCCTGGCCGACGACCAGGGACTCAACGAGTGCTACACCCTCCCCACCCGTCCGGCCAACACCGACGACGACTGGGGGATCAAGATCGAATCCATCCTCCTGCGCGAGGGCGTGGACCCCACCGACATCGAGGCGTGCGTCATCTCCTCGGTGGTCCCGCCGCTGGACCCGCTGATCAAGAGCATGGCCGCCCGTTTCCTGGAGTGCGAGTGCCTGTTCGCGGGCCGCGACCTCGAACTCGACATCGACAACGAATACATCCACCCCGAGCAGGTGGGCGCGGACGTGCTGGTGGGCTGCTACTCCGCGCGCATGACCTACGACGAGAAGAACCTCATCGTGGTGGATTTCGGCACGGCCACCACCTGCGCCTGCGTCCAGGGCAACGCCTTCAAGGGCGGATTGATCTGCCCCGGCCTGCTCTCCTCGGCCTCGGCCCTGGCCTCGGGCACGGCCAAGCTCCCCAAAGTGGACCTCACGGTCACCAGCCCGACCCTGCACTGGGGCCAGAGCACGGCGGAATGCCTCAACCAGGGCTTCGCCTTCGGGTTCGCGTCCATGATCGACGGCCTGGTCGAAAAGCTCTCCGCCCAGCTCAAGAACCCCTTCGTGGTGGCCACCGGCGGCCTGGCCCCGACCATCGCCCAGCTCTCCGAGTCCATCAACGAACTGCGCCCCGACCTGGTCATGGAAGGGCTGTGGATGGCCTACTACAATCGCTAGCCGAATCGAACCGACAGTGAGAAAGACCCTTTTCCTCCTGTGCGCTGTGGCCGCCCTGCTCACCGGCTGCGGCGACAACGGTCCCCTGCCGACGCTCATGGGCAGGCACGACTACACCTTCACCCTGCCCGCTGACTGGCAGGACACCCACAACGACGTCGTGCAGGTACTGTTCAACTCCGTCATGTCCGACCGCACCGTCACCGAGCACATGTTGTTCCACCGGGACGAAGGCGGTGCGGCCACAATTCTGATCATCGCCTCCGACAGGGGCGGCCCCTACACGCAGGCCGACAGGAAGCGCCACCTTGCCGGATATCTCAGACGCCCCGTCAAAAAGGCCCCCCTCAAGGTGGTCAGCTTTCTGGATGACGGGAAGGGAACCATGGCCGTGGAAAGCTACCACCGGGACGCGGTCTTCTTCATGCGTCGCGTCTACACGAAAAAGGGGTACATCCAGTCCGACGTCATGTGCCCGCTCAACGCTCCGGAGACCATAGCCGAGGCGCGGGCCATCATGGACAGCCTGGCCCCGGCCCCGGACCTGACCCTGTAGAACGATCGTCACCAAATAATAACTGCCCATTCCCGCGCATCCGTAGTAAGGAATTGAGCATTGGGCGGAAATCCTCTAGGATTCGCCCGGTTTCGCTGTTTGCAACGTGTACAACCCTGAGTTCAAGGAGATCGATATGAGCATCATCACCGGCGTCTGGGCGCGAGAGATTCTCGACTCGCGCGGCAATCCCACCGTGGAATGCGAAGTGGTTCTGGAATCCGGCGACATCGGCCGGGCGGCCGTGCCCTCGGGCGCATCCACCGGTTCGCGCGAGGCGCTTGAGCTGCGCGACAAGGAAGAGCGTTACGGCGGCAAAGGCGTGCTCCAGGCCGTGGAGAACGTGCGCGGCGAGATCGCCGGCGCGGTCATCGGCATGGACGCCGTGCGCCAGCTGACCCTGGACAACGCGCTCATCGACCTCGACGGCACCGAGAACAAGGACCGCCTGGGCGCCAACGCCATCCTCGGCGTGTCCATGGCCGCGGCCCGCGCCGCCGCCAGCTTCATGGGCATGCCCCTGTACCAGTACCTGGGCGGAACCAACGCCAAGCTGCTGCCCGTGCCGCTGATGAACATCATCAACGGCGGCGAGCACGCGCCCAACAACCTGGACATCCAGGAGTTCATGATCATGCCCGTGGGCGCGGAGACCTTTGCCGAGGCCCTGCGCATGGGCGCGGAGATCTTCCACAACCTGAAGTCCATCCTGGCCAAGGACAAGCACGTCACCTCCGTGGGCGACGAGGGCGGCTTCGCCCCGAACCTGGCCTCCCATGCCGAGGCGTTCGAATACATCATCCGCGCTTGCGAGGCCGCAGGCTACGAGCCCGGCCGCGATGTGGGCCTGGCCATCGACGCGGCGGCCAGCGAGTTCTACAAGGACGGCAAGTACGTCCTGGCGGGCGAGGACAAGATCCTGACCGCCTCCGAGCTCATCGACTTCTACGACGACCTGGTCTCCCGCTTCCCGCTGATCTCCATCGAGGACGGCCTGGCCGAAGGCGACTGGGACGGCTTCTCCCTGATGACCGAAAAGCTGGGCGACCGCATCCAGCTGGTGGGCGACGACATCTTCGTCACCAACCCGGACATCCTGGCCGAGGGCATCGACCGGGGCATCTGCAACTCCATCCTGATCAAGCTCAACCAGATCGGCACGGTCACCGAGACCCTGGACACCATTGAGCTGGCCAAGACCGCCGGGTACACCAACGTGGTCTCCCACCGCTCGGGCGAGACCGGCGACACCTTCATCGCGGACCTCGCTGTGGCCGTGAACGCGGGCCAGATCAAGACCGGCTCCCTGTGCCGCTCCGACCGGCTCGAAAAATACAACCAGCTCCTGCGCATCGAGGAGGAGCTCGACGAGGACGGCGTCTACTACGGCCCCATCCTGGCGGGCAGCTTCTTCGACGAATAGAAGATCACAAGGGGGAGGGCCGCACGGCTCTCCCCCTTCTCGTTGCGCCGCCAAAGCGCGGCCCGCTGCGGAAAATCCACGATCGCGCAATCACCGGCTTGCCATCAGCCGCCTTTTTCTCTACGTAGCGACCAGCACTTGTACGGCATCCCAATATTTCAACCGCGGAGAGAGACATGATCCTGCTTGACGGAAAGGAAACGGCCGCGACCATTCGCGCCGAAATTCGGGAAGAGGTGGACAAGCTCGTAGCCAAGTTCGGCCGCAAGCCCGGACTGGCCGTGGTGCTGGTGGGCGACGACCCGGCCAGCCAGGTCTACGTGCGCAACAAGGAGCGCGCCTGCGAGGACTGCGGCATCCGCTCCATCCCCCACCGCCTGGAGACCGCCAGCCAGCTCGAGCTGGAAGGCCTCATCAACGAGTTGAACAACGACGTCGCCGTGGACGGCATCCTGGTCCAGCTGCCCCTGCCCAAGGGGCTAAACTCCCAGAAAATTCTCGACATGATCGACCCGAACAAGGATGTCGACGGCTTCCACCCGGTCAACGTGGGCAAGATGTCGCTCGGCCTGCCCGGCTTCAAGCCGTGCACCCCGGCGGGCGTCATCAACCTGCTCAAGCGCTACGGCCTGGACCCGGCCTGCAAGAAGGCCGTGGTCATCGGCCGGTCCAACATCGTGGGCAAGCCCCTGGCCATGATGCTCTCCCAGAGCGGCCCGTGCGCCAACGCCACCGTGACCCTGTGTCACTCGCGCACCGCCGACCTCAAGGCCGAATGCCTGGAAGCGGACTACATCTTCGCGGCCATCGGCCAGCCCAACTTCGTGACCGCCGACATGGTCAAGGAAGGCGCGGTCGTGGTCGACGTGGGCATCAACCGGACCGACGAGGGGTTGGCCGGAGACTGCGACTTCGAGGGGCTCAAGGACAAGGTCCACGCCATCACCCCGGTCCCCGGCGGCGTCGGCCCCATGACCATCGCCCAGCTCATGGTCAACACCCTCGAAGCCTTCAAGCTCCACGTGGGCGCCTAGGTGCACGGTACGCGGCTCGCGGGAGCCTTGCGGCGAAGGGATTTTCTAAAAAAACGAAAAGGGCCGGAATAATCCGGCCCTTTTTTATTGGCAAAAAGCAATCGGCCTTCCTGACGGGAAGCAACGAGAGCGGCAGTCCTCTTCGCGGCGACGGACCTACGGCTCGGCCTCGACCCGCTCCGCAACACCGCTCTCCCTTGCGGGATGGCGGGTGCGCAGGGCGAGGGCCAAGGCCATGAGCGCGATGGCAGCCAGGACCGGCCAGCGGGAACTGAGCAGGACCGCGAACAGGCACAGGGCCAGGATCAGGGACACGATGCGCGGCAGGGGCGACGCCAGGAGCCTGGCCGCTGCCAGGGCCCCGAGCAGGGCGTTGACCAGGAAGAAGCCGTCGGCAATGGCCAAGATACCCGCCATGTCGAGCACGCCGAGTGAGACCAGGACGAACTGGCCCAGGTGGACCAGGGTGTAGACGGCCAGGACGGCCACCGGTACCCCGCGCCCGTTGCGCCGGTCGAGCCAGGCGGGCAGGCCGCTCTGCCGGGCCAGGTGGGCCACCAGACGGATGACCGCGCCCACGAACATGAGATAGGTGGTCACGCACAGGGCCGCCACCAGGGCGGCCATGATCCATGGGGCGGCCGGACCGAACAGCGGGTGGAGCAATCCGGCCACGCCGTGCCCCGCCCCCTGCGGAAAGGAGCCGAGCTGGAGCCCGGCGGCCACGGCAAGGCTGACCAGGCCGACGACCAGCCCGGCCAGGACGGCGGCCCGGACCATGGTCCGGCGCGGGTCGAGCACCTCGGCCCCATAGTTGCCGACCACCTCCCAGCCGACCACGGCGAAAAAGAGCAACAGCAGCGTATAGCCCAGGGTCGGCACGGACAGCGGAGGCAAGGCGAACAAGGCGTCCACGGCCTCGGGGGAGCGATGGAAGACCAGGGTGACGGCGGCTCCAGCCAGGAGCAACACGGTGGCCGTCACGGCCAGGACGGTGGTCACCCGGCTCATGGTCTTGAGCCCCCCGGCCAGAAGCAGGGCGCTGACCACCTGGATCACGGCTGCGGCCGCGCCGTGCGCGGCCGGAGTGCCCGGCAGCAGCCCCGGAGGCAGGTAGTTGGCCACGGTCAGCATGACCGCGGCCGGACCGAACAGGGCCGCCCCGGCCAGTGAGTAAGCCCCCAGGTCCCTGGCCCACGGCCCGAAAGTCCTGGCCACGGCGTCTGCCGCCCCGCCCTCGCCCGGAAAGAGAGTCCCCACCCTGGCGAAGATGTAGGCGAAGACCACGCCGAAGAGCATGGTCGCGCCCCAGGCGGGCAAGGCCCACGGCCCGGCCACCTCGATGGCCAGGGGCGGCAGGATGATGATGCCCGAGCCGAGCACCGCCCCCGTCATCAGGCAACACAAAGGAACCGTTCCGATTTTCCGTTGGCTCATTCAACCTCTCCTTCTTGATTCGCCCCTGTTATCATGCGAAAGGTTGAAAAAAGCCAATTCAAATTTTCCGTGGATCCATTCGGATATCCGGAACGCTCGGGAGAGAGACGACATGGATATACGCAAATTGCAGTGCTTCGTGGCCGTGGCCTTTTCCGGGAACCTGACCAGGGCGGCCGAGTCGGTCTTTCTCAGCCAGTCGGCCATGAGCGGGCAGATCAAGCAGCTCGAGGAGTCGCTGGGCTATCCCCTGTTCGAGCGCCAGGCGCGGGGCATGCTCATGACGCCCGAGGGCGAGGCGCTGCTGCCCTACGCGCGGGCGGCCATCCAGGCCATGGAGGACTTCCGCGTCCGGGGCGAGGAGCTCAAGAAGACCGCGTCCTCGCGCCTGGTGGTCGGGCTGAACTCGGACCCGGCCTTCCTGCGCATGGCCGAACTGGCCCGGGTCATGCGCGCCGGTGCGCCGGGCGTGCAGCTGTCCTTCGTCGTCTCGCAGAGCCGCTACACGGCGGCCTCCCTGCGCTCCGGCGAGATGCACGTGGGCTTTCGTTTCGGCGTGTGGAACGAGGAGGGGGTGCACGACGAATACGTGGCCTCGGTGCCGCTGGTCATCGCCGTGCCCACCGCCCTGGCCGAGGGGCTGGCCCCCGGCGACTGGCGCGCCCTGGCCGCCCTGCCGTGGATCTACACCTTCCGGGGCTGCCCGTTCCACGTGGCCCTGCGCGAGCGCATGTCGGCCTTCGGGGTGGAGCCCAACCCGGTGGAGCAGACCGTGGACGAGGGCATGGGCGTGGCCGTGATCCGCGAGGAAGAGGGGCGACGGCTGGAAGCGGCCGGGCTGGCCGTGCTCTGGCCCGATCGGCTGCAGGTCCCGCTCTGCCTGTCCTTCCCCGAGGCGCAGGGCGCCCGCTCGCCGCTGCGCGAGTTCCGCGACGCGGTGCGCACGGTCTGGAGCGCGGAACAGCGCATGGTGGCCTGATCCGCCCCGCCGCGCACGAAAAAGCCGACTCACGGTGAGTCGGCTCGCAAAAAGTCCGGCAGGGTGGAGCCTAGACTGTTACGCTGGTCAGTTGGGGCGAGGTGTCGCCCGGCACCTGCCCGTAGGCCGCCACGGCCTGGTCTCTGGACGCCTTGGCCGGGCTGAACTGCTCTTCGAGCTGGGAAGTCAGGTCCTGGAGCTGGGCGGTGTTGTCCAGCTCGGCCTTGAGTTGTTCCAGGAGCTGGTTGAGCTGGTCCAGGGCCTCGGAGGAATCGGTTTCCCGGGCGACCTGGGAAAAGATGCGGGTACCGGCGACCTGGGCGGCCGAAGCGTTGTCCGTGGCCTCGGCCACGTGGAAAATCTCGTTCTGCCCGTTGTCGAAGAAGTCGTTCAGGGCGGTGTTGATGCCCGAGTTGAAATGGGCGATGGCCGTGTCGCCCGCGTTGACGCCGAAGTTGCGGTCGATGAACTTGAGGGTGTTGAGCAGCCCGTTGCCCAGGGTGTCCTCGTTGACGCCGGACGAGGTGGCCTTGATGAGCATGCCCGAGGCGGCGGCTGCGGTTTCGTCGCCGAACCGCTCGCGCACCCAGTCCAGGGTCGAGGCCAGCTGGCTGCGCAGGCCGTCGCTGTCCTTGATCTCGCCGTTCTCGTCCTTTACCTCGCCCATACGGCGGACGATCTCGTTGGCCAGGGTCTCGCCCAGGGTGCCGGGAGCATCGCCGGACCGCTTGTCCGCCTGACCCGGCGCGTTGGCCAGGGCCATGGCCGCCGGGGTCAGCCCGTCCTTGGCCGGGTTGATCTCCGCCATCTTGCCGAGCCGCATGCCCGGAGCGTTGTCCAGCAGCGAGGCCGCGGCCCCAAGGTCCTTGCCCTGGTCCTTCTTCGCCTTGAGCTGCTGCATGAACCCGTAGTTCATATGTGCGCCGGAGATTTGCATACACCTCTTATCGACGCTCCCGCCTCTTTCTTTACACCCATCCGGCAAAAAACTTTCCCGCACCCGCCCACCCCGCGAAGCGGCGATAAAAAGTTTGGGAAAAGGAGGGGATGGGGGTCCGGGGGAAGGGGAGGAAAGAACCCTTTTCAAAGGGTTTTTCCTCCCCTTCCCCCGGCCGCCGGAGGCACAACAAAAGCCCCGGTACGGCGGGGCCGGACCGGGGTTTTCTCAGTGTGCTGTCGCCTTTTAGTACAGGCGGTGTTCTTCTACGTAATCGAGGACGAAGTCTTCGGCCTCTTCGACGGTGGAGACGTCGTCGCGGACCTGGGCTTCCAGGAGCTGGTCGCGGATCTTGCCGATGGCCGGGCCGGGTTTGAGCTTGGCCAGTTCCATGATCCGGTTGCCGTCGAGCAGCGGTTCGAGCTCGAGGTCAGGGATGTCGGCGCGTTCGGCCATCTTGAGGTTGTGGTTGAACTCGCGCCAGGAGCCGTCGCGCGCCTTGATGTCGGCGCGGACCATCTCCATGATACGCGGATATTCGTCCAGGGAGCGCAGCCGGCGGATGCCCTTGTCGGTGAGCATGAAGTGCGGGCGCATGTGGTTCTGGACCAGATCGCAGATCAGGTCGATGTCCTGCTCCTCGAAATGCAGCCGTTTCAAGACCTTGCGGGTGACCTTGGCGCCCACGCGGTGGTGCTGCAGGAAATTCCAGCGGCCGCCGTAGTACTCGGCGGTGTAGAGCTTGCCGATGTCGTGGAACAGGCAGGCCACGGTGCCGAACCAGTCGTAGGGCAGCTCCTCGGGATAGGCCCTCATGACGTCCAGGGTATGGGCCAGGACGGTCTCCTCGGTGCCCTCGTCGGGGTTCTTGATCTGGGAGACGCGGGACAGGGCCGCGATTTCGGGGATGAGCCCGTGCAGGAGCATGGAATCGAAGAGCAGGCCGAAGAACTTGTGCATGGACTCGGCCTCGACCTTGCGCCACTCGTCCAGGAAGTCGGACATGGGCACGTAGTCGAGCACGCGGCGGGAGCAGCGTACGATGGCGGCCCAGGAGTTGGCCTCGATCTCCTTGTCGAAGTTGGCGGCGAAGCGCATGGCGCGGTAGGCCAGGGAGTAGTCCTTTTTCAGGGCCTGGTCCGGGATGCCCTTGAAGCGGATCTGGCCCTCGGAGAAGTCCGCGAAGTCGGCGTAGGTCTCCTTGGCCTTGGGGATGAACGGGCAGACCGCGGACAGCGGGATGTCGCCGCGCTGTTCCAGCCGCTTGAGCAGGCGCGGGGTCATGGTCGCTACCGTCTCGTCGGTGTAGGCGGCCTCTTCGGTGGAGGCGGGGTAGAAGAAGTAGGTCACGCCCCCCTCGACCAGGGTGCCGACGGTACCCTTGTCGGCGGACTCCTCCATGCTGGGGAAATATTTCTTCAACTCGTCGAACGGGGCCTCGGTGCAGATATCCAGTTCCTGCTCGCTGCCCGTCTCGTCCAGGGTGAGCGCCTGGAGCCGGACGTTGATGATATAGGCGTCAAACCCGTTGCGCATTATGGTTTTGCAAAAGCCGACAGCATCTTTGAAAGGCTGGCTCATATCTCTCCTCTCTCGGCCGATCGCTCCGTTCTCGGACGAACGGCCTGACATTGATTCGTTGCAAGGTGGCGCCCTGCGGGCTGGTTTCGCCCCGGCGCTGTTCCCGGGCTCGTGGTCGGCCGACGGGAATCCCTGCTATACAATCTTTTTCCCCGCAATGAAATGGGTTTTTACCCGTCCTTTCAGCGCGGAACCGAGCAAAGGCGTGTTTTTTCCCTTGGAATGCAGGGTGGAGGCCGAAACAGTCCACTCCTCGTCCTCGTCGAACAGAAAAAAGTCCGCCGGATCGCCGGGCACGAAGGTGTTCACCGGCAGGTTGAAAACCTTGCACGGGGCCGTGGTCCAGGCGCGCAGGAACGTCTCACGGGTCAGGACGCCGTCGCGCACCAGCCCCCAGGTCACGGACAGGGCCGTGTCCAGGCCGGAGATGCCGCACGGGGCCACGTCGAACTCGGTCTCCTTCTCGTGGCCCGCGTGGGGCGCGTGGTCCGTGGCCAGACAGTCGATGGTCCCGTCGTTCAGGGCCTCGATCATGGCCAGCCGGTCGTCCTCGGGCCGCAGGGGCGGATTGACCTTGGCCGCCGTGTCGTACTCGGTGCCTTCGGCCTCCAGCACGGCCTCGGTCATGGTCAGGTAGTGCGGCGTGGTCTCGGCCGTGACCTTGACCCCGCGCGCCTTGGCGAAGCGGATCAGGTCGGCGGACTTGCGGCAGGAGATGTGCGCCAGGTGGATGGGCAGGTCCAGGTACTCGGCCAGGAGGATGTCGCGGGCCACCTGCATGGCCTCGGCCACGTCCGGCTGGCCGGGCAGCCCGAGGCGGCTGGACACCTCGCCCTCGTTCACGCCCACGCCCACGCCCAGGTACGGATCCTCGCAATGGTCGATGACCACGCGGTCCCAGTCGGACGCGTACTCCACGGCCAGGCGGAAAATCTTGGTCGACTCGATGGGCACGCCGTCGTTGGAAAAGGCCGCGCAGCCCGCCTCGGCCAGCTCGGCCATGGGCGCCAGTTCCTGGCCCTTGAGCCCCTTGGTCAGCGCGCCGATGGGGAACAATCTCGGCCCCTTGGGCCAGTACTTGCGGGCCTTGTCGAGCATCAGCTCGGTGACCGAGCCGTTGTCGTTCACCGGCTTGGTGTTGGCCATGCACATGATGTTGGAGAACCCGCCCCAGGCGGCCGCCCGCAGGCCGGACTCCACGTCCTCCTTGTACTCGAACCCGGGCTCGCGCAGGTGCACGTGCACGTCGGTCAGCGACGGCAGCAGGGTCAGCCCGTAGGCCTCCTCCACATGCGCCTCGCCCGCGTCCAGGGACTCGGCCGAGGGTTTCACCTCGACGATCTTGCCCTTGGAGACGAAAACATCCACGTCTTCGCCGTTGAGATTGGCGCGTCTGACTATCAAATCGATCTTGGCCATATTGAGCCTCCTGTGTGTGCCTCCGGCGGCCCTGCCGGGGGCCCCTCCGGGGGCTTAAGAACCTTTTGAAAAAGGTTCTTAAGAATCTCCAAAATTTTTTATTGCCGCTTCGCGGGGTGCGTTATCCGCGAACATCCTGTTTTCCAATGAACCCCTTCGCCGAAGGCGACACAGAGTTTCCAAAGGGGGGCCCGCTTCTTTGGCCGCCGGAGGCGAAGTCACCCGACTATCGCCGCCGCAGGCGGCACCCCTACTCTTCGCCCTTCCTGGTCATGTACAGGAACAGCAGGGCCATGCGCACGACCACGCCGCTGGCGACCTGATCGAGCACCAGGGAGCCTGCCGAGTCGGCCAGTTCCGAGCTGATTTCCACGCCCCGGTTCATGGGGCCCGGATGCATGATGCGCACGTCCGGGTTGGCCAGCTCCAGGTGTCGCGCCCCCAGGCCGAAGGTCCGGGAATATTCGCGCAGGTCGGGCAACAGGCCGTCCTTCTGGCGCTCCAGCTGGAGGCGCAGGCACATGACCGCGTCCACGCCCTTGACCGCCTCGTTCAGGTCGGAGAAGACCTTGACCGGCCAGGTTTTCAGCGCCGGGGGCAGCAGGGTGCGCGGCCCGCACAGCCGGACCTTGGCCCCGAGCCGGGTCAGCAGGATGACGTTGGACCGGGCCACGCGGCTGTGGGCGATGTCGCCGAGGATGAGGACGGTCTTGCCCGCCACGTCGCCCCACTCCTGGTGCAGGGTGAAGGAGTCGAGCAACGCCTGGGTGGGGTGCGCGTGCCTGCCGTCGCCCGCGTTGATGACCGAGCAGTCCAGCCGATCGGCCAGGAACCGGGCCGCGCCCGAGCACCAGTGCCGGATGACGATGGCGTCCGGGGCCATGGCCTGGAGCGTCAGGGCGGTGTCCTTGAGGGACTCGCCTTTGGTCAGGCTGGATGAGCTCTTGGCCAGGGAGAAGGTGTCGGCGGACAGCCGTTTCCCGGCCACGTCGAAGCTCGTCTTGGTGCGCGTGCTCGGCTCGGCGAAGAAAAGCACCACGCTGCGGCCCTTGAGGGTGGGCACCTTCTTGACCGGCCTCTCCTGCAGTTCCTGGAACCGCCCCGCCGTCTCGAAGATCGCCATGACCTCCGGTTTGGAGAGCTGGGACACGTCCAGAAGGTCCTTGTGTAACCATTTCATACCGTTTCTTTCCTCCGGCATCCTAGAATAACGCTTGCAGAGTCTCCGGAACCCGGGCGAAGGCCGCGGCCTTGCCCGGCTCCAGCGTGCCGAGGGTGTTGCCCGCGCCCAGGATGCGCGCCGGGTTGCGGGTCACCATGGCGAGCACGTCGTCAAGGGACAGCCCGCCGTTGAAATTTTCCTTGAGGTACTGGGCCTCGTTCCACAGGTCGAGGTCGGTGTTCGAGGCCAGGGAGTCGGTGCCCAGGCACAGGGGCGTGCCCGAGGCGAACCACTGCTCCCACGGGGCGCGGCCCACGCCGATGAACTCGTTGGAGCGGGGGCACAGGCAGACCGTGGCGCCGGATTGGCGCACGGTGTCGATGTCATCACTCGTGACCTTGACGCAGTGCACGGCCAGGGTGGTCTCGTCCAGCAGGCCGAGCGTGGCGGCCTGCTCCACCGGGCGCTTGCCCGGCGGCTCGAAATCGAGCAGACGCCCGCGTGCCTGGAGCAGATCCAGAAAGGCGCTCGGCCGGCCCGCCATGATGGCCGCCTCGTCGTCGTGCTCGGCCAGGTGCAGGGAAAAGGGCAGCCCCTTTTCGCGCGACTCGGCCTTGGCCGCCCGGAGCACGTCGCGGTGGGTGGTGTAGAGCGAGTGCCCGGCCACGGAGATGAAGCCCGCCTCGAACTCGCCGGACGGGATGAAGGTCCGCTTGGGCACGGTCTCGCCGATGGCCTCGCAGAAGACCGCGAAAAAAAGGCCGGATGCTTCGAGCATTCCGGCCATCTCCTTGGCGAAACGGGTGGCGATGTCCCCGACCATGACGGTGCCGGTTCGCTTGAGCTCGTCGACGGCCTGATCGAGCAGGTCCGGTTCGAGATCGAAGATGGGCTGTTTGAGCAGGTCTTCCACCCAGGTGACGAACCCCTGGCCCGCGGGGCACTTGCCGCGCAGGTGGGCCAGTTCGAGATGGGAATGGGCGTTGACCAGGCCGGGACACAGAAAAACGTCCCCGAGATCGAGGACGCCGCCGGTATGGACCTTACGCAGGGAATCGAAGGTGCCGACTTCCCTGATGATCCCCTGTTCGACGAGGATGGCGGCGTCTTGGATGACGGGCGCGCCGGGTATCATGGTCGCGGCTCTGGCCGCGCGAACGAGTTCAACCATTTCGGTTAATTCGTCTCCCCTGCTTTCGGTTCAATGTCTGCGGTGAAGTGCCCGCGCACGGGCTGAGAATATTTCGTAGTATGTTTTGCGACCGGGGTAAAGGAAAACCGGCAAAACCCCTGGCGGCCGCCCCTGCCGTTCGCCGGGCCCGCAAAACCGCATTTCACGCCGGAATGCGCGCCGTGATTCGGCTGCGGACCTTGATGGCGGGCGGTATTATTTCAGGGAGAACACTTCCGCTTCCGCGAAACGGATCGTCCCCTCGATGAACCCCAGTTCGAAATAGGCCGGGGCCAACTCGCGGGCGTGGCCGAAGAACTCGCCCGAGTAGCGGCGCGGCACTTCGAGCAGGGACGGGCGCTGGCCCAGTTCCCGGACCTTGCCCTTGACGACTTCGAACAGGGCCAGGGCGCGGGCGGATTGGCCCAGCGCGGGATGATGCGGCCCGGCCAGGATATTTTCATCCAGGGTCGGCTCCGGTGCCAGCCCCAGGCGGATGACCCGGACTCCTTTTGCCCAGAGCACGGGCAGGGCCTCGGCCAGTTCGCGCACCGCGCGGTCCGTGGTCCACGGAACATAGCCGCCCCGCTCCCACAGGTCGGCCAGGGGCGTGCCCCGAACCACCAGACAGGGATAGAGCCGGGCCGTCTCGGGCGAAAGAGCGGCGGCAGTACGCACGTCGGCCTGGAACAGGCCGGGCCGGTCGCCGGGCAGGCCGGGCAAAAGCTGGATGCCCAGGCCAAGCCCGGAATCGCGCACCATGTCACAGGCGGCCAGGGCGGTCTCGCCCGAATATCCCCGCCCGGAGGCGCGCAACGCCTCGTCGTCAAAGGATTGGATGCCCAGCTCGACCATGTCCAGGCCGAAGGAGGACAGACGCGTTAGGCCGTCCGGGGCCACGCAATCCGGCCGGGTGGAGCAGCGCACGCGCGTAATCAGACCGCGTTCCCGGAAACGCGCCGCGAGATCAAGAAAGCGCTCGGGCCACGGCTTGGGCAACGCCGTGAACGTGCCGCCGTAAAAGGCCAGCTCATAGGGACCGCGCCCCCGCTCAAGCGCGCTATGAAGATCGCCTTCCAGGGTGTCGAGGATGACTGCCAGGTCCGCATGGTCCCGCCCGGTCTGCTTGTCCTGGGCGCAGAACACGCAGCGGTACGGACAGCCCGCGAACGGCAGAAAGACCGGCCAGATACGGACGGAGGCGGGAGCGGGCTCGGGGTGGGTGAAGCGCATGGGCGGAGGATACGGGCTTTCGCCGCGTTTTGCATCCCCTGCCGCGCGGGCTACCTGGGTCCGTCGGGGCACCCGTAGCGACCCACGTGGACCCAACCCACGAACTCATAGTAGCGGTAGAAGTCCTTGAGCCGTTCCTTGCCCAGGGTCTCAAGGGCCCCGGCCATGGCCTCCTCGTGGACCGAGGCGATGACCACCGTGCCGGGAAAGTCCCGGACCCCGGCAAAGGGAACGAGCGGACACCCGAAGGCGCTGCCCGGCTCCGTGGCCGTGGAATTGGTGAAGGCCACGGGCACGTCCTTGCCCCAGACCTCCCGGATGCAGTCCAGAACCTGCTTGCCCGCCGAGCCCGAGCCGTAGATCAAGAATTCGCCCAGGTCGCCGGTCCGCTCGTTCAGGGACGCCCAGGCGTCCGCGTATTCGGGAGCCGGGCGCTTCTGGTTCCACCGGGGCAGGAGCACGCCCTCGCGCTCCTTGCGAAAGGCCATCAGCACGGACTCCCGCCCGACGAAGGAGTACAGGGGCTCCCGCATCAGGCTATCCACGGCGTGCTCCACGGCCATGACGCCCGCCTCGCCGTACTCCGCTTCCGTGCCGGTGTAGTCGTGAAAGACCATAAGGCCGCCGACGTTGAGGTGGCGGTGCCAGGCCAGCACGTCCAGAGCTATGCCCGACTGCGCCCCGTCCGGGCCGATGCGGGGGAAACCGTGATCACCGTCCACGAACAGGAAGTCGAGCTTGCCGCCCGGCCACGCCTCGCCGGCCGTCACGCTGGACCCCTTGAGTACATGGCAGTTGGGCGCCTTCAGTTGTTCGAGCGCCTTTTGATAGTAGGCGTCGTCCGGGAAGATATCCATGGAATAGAAGTTCCCGCCGTGCTCCGCGACGTGATCGAGCAGGATCTCGGTGCTGCCTTCGCCGTGGAAATAGCCGATCTCGGCGACGTCCCCGCGGATCCCGTAGGCATCCAGCAGTCGTTTCAAATAGCGCATCACGAATCTCCGGCGGCGGATTTGCGACTTCGGGCGAAGGCTCGGGCCGTTTCGACCAGTTTGCGGGATTCGGCGAAGAGCTTGTCCATGCCTGCGGACGAGTGGACGTCCTTGGTCCGCTGGTCATGGCTCCGGACGGAATAGAGGACCTTGGGCACATGGTGGAAGCGGACGCCGTTCATGGCGAAGCGCAGGTAGCACTCGTGGTCGTTGGCCGTGTAGGCCTCGTCGTACAGGCCGTACCGGTCGTGCAGGGCGAGCTTGTACAGCTTGGACACGCCGCAGAGGTACCAATCGCAGAAACTGGCTTCGAAGCTGTAGTCCGGCAGCCGGAATTCCCGCAGGATGCGCATGGCGTCGTCCACGATGAACATGTCCGAATAGGCGAAATCCACGTCCCGCTCCTCGAGGGCCGAGGCCAGGGTGGAGATCATCTGCGGGTGGCAGATGTCGTCCGAGGCCACGTAGGTGCCGTACTCCCCGGTGGCCGTCTTAAAGCCCAGGTTGTACGAAGGCGTGTGGCCCAACCGCTCCGGGTTTTCGATGACGACCAGTTCTCTGCCCTCGCCGCGGTAGCGCCGCTCTTGCGTGCGGCTGACCGAGCCGTCCGCCTCGGCCTTGGAGGCGTAGGAGACCATGTCCCGCTCGATGCCCGCGGCGAACTCGGCGAGCACGGCGGACGTATCGTCGGGCGACGGATCGGCCACCACCACGATCTCGAGCTCGGGGTAATCCTGGAACCAGATGGAATCCAGACATGCGCCGAGATACTCGGCCTGGTTGTAGGTCGGGACGATCACGGAAACCTTTTTGTGCCGCATGGCGCTCACTCTCCCTCTCCGCAGACGTTGTCCAGAAACCACCGGTAGGTCGCGGCCAGCCCTTCCCGGAAATCTATGGAGGGCTTCCAGCCCATGGCCGTAATCCGGGAGACGTCCAGCGCCTTGCGCGGGGTGCCGTCCATGTCCGCCGAGCCGAAACGGACCTTCCCGACGTAGCCCACGACCTCGGCGATCCGCTCCACCAATTCCGCGATGGTCATTTCCCGGCCCGAGCCGATGTTCACGAGTTCCGCGTCGGAATAGCCGCCCATGAGGAAAACCAGGGCGTCGGCCAGGTCGTCCACGTGCAGAAACTCCCGCGTGGCCCTGCCCGTCCCCCAGACCTCGACCTCGGGAGCCGCGTTGACCTTGGCCTCATGGAAACGGCGAATCAGGCCGGGGATGACGTGGGAATTCTCGGGGTGGAAGTTGTCGCCCGGACCGTAGAGATTGGTCGGCATGACGCTGATGGCGTCGAACCCGTACTGCCTGCGCAGGGCCTGGCAGTGCGTGATGCCCGCGATCTTGGCCACGGCGTATGCCTTGTTGGTGGGCTCAAGCGGCCCGGAAAGCAACGCGCTTTCGACGATCGGCTGTACCGCGTCCCTGGGGTAGATGCACGAGGAGCCGAGAAACATGAGCTTGCGCGCGCCGTTGGCAAAGGCGGCGTCGATGACGTTGGTCTGGATCAGCAGGTTGTCCCGGATGAAGTCCGCCGGATATGTGTTGTTCGCGTGGATGCCCCCGACCTTTGCCGCCGCCAGAAATACGTACTCCGGCCGCTCGTCTGCGAAGAACCGCCGCACGGCGGCCTGGTTCGTCAGGTCCAGCTCGGCATGGGTCCGCTTCAGAATGTCGCCGCACCCCTCGGCCTCCAGCCTGCGCACCAGCGCGGCCCCGACCAGGCCCCTGTGTCCGGCAACGTATATTTTCGAATCACGCTTCATCATGAATTAATCGCCTCGCTGTCGGCCGTTGCAACGGCCCGGCTCCTGTTTCGCTCTGAGCGCATTGATCCGCGCATTGACCAGTTCCGCGTTCACTGCGTCGCGAAGATATCGCAGTTCATTGAATTCCGCCATGTTGCCGCCGAGGTGGGTGTCGTTGGTCTTGTTGATGAGAAAGTCGAACGCGAACAGCTTGCCCTCAAGCGCGGCATCCTCCCGCAACAAGGACGGCGGGACGGGATTCTCCAGGCAGGCGTCGTCGACCATTGAGGCGGCGGCCGCCGGCTCCAGCCCGCAGTCCATACGTTCTCCGATCAGGTCCAGCTGGGTCCTGATAAGGGATATCCCCTCCGGGAGCGGCACCCCGTACGGGCCGTCCTCGAGGGTCACCCCCTCAGCCAAATCAGAGGCGTAACCGCCGGAGAAAACGCCCATGGCGGAGAAGATGTCCGGGAATTCCTGGCGACCGTGTACGAGCTTGCCGGTCTTGCAGTTGTACGCGTTGTTCCCTTCCCAGCGGAGCACGCCGTCTATGGCCGGGAAGTGCGTCTTGCTGTGATAGATTCCGTCGCTGATGTTGTTGCCGGACAGGATGGCCACGCCGCTGCACTGCGGGGCGGCGACCTCGACCAGGGTCTCCCGCCCCTTCAGCGGCTTTACCGTTCGCTTCGCGCCGGGAATGAACCCGCTCCCGTCAAAGGGGACGACCAGCAGGAAGTCCGCGTCCGAAAAATCCCCTTCGCTGATTTTCAATACCCGGGACCGGGACGGCCCCCGATCCGTCAGTACCGTGCGCGACCCGAAGAGGTTCACCGAATCCACCGCCCCGTCCACATGCGACGGGTCGAACAGGAACGAGACGCTGGACGCCTCCCGGGCCGCGCGCAGCCCGATGGGCCCGAACCCCGGCCGGGGCTCGGGACAGGACGCGCACGCGGACACAACCTTGCACGAGAACCGGATGGAGGAGATGTCCTCCGGGTTGTCCCAGTGGACCGGGGCCGAGACCCGTGCGGAGGAATCATTTGCCGGTTGCAGCCGCAGCACCACGTCCATGTCCGTCAGACGCCGATACAGGTTGTAGCGGCAGGGGTTGCCCTTTTCGGACAGCACACCGCAGACAGTCGCGTCCCTGGCTTCGACTTCGCGCGCCATGCGGTCGACGAACGCCGGCGTGACCCCGATGAGGTTCCAGTTCGCCACAAGCACCCTTTCATTGCCATGGACGGCAAGAAAGGCCCGCAGCGCGGAGGCGGAGCCGGGAGGCAGCATGGACCGCCCTTCGTCGTCCGGGCTCTCGGCGGGGAGAACGTCGGATACACGTCTCTTCCTGAGCCGCTCGCGCAACGCCCCGTCGTCGCTGGCCACGATGACCCCGTCGATGTTCTCCGCTTCGAGGACGACGGCCGCGAGGCGCTCCAGATGCCCGAGGAGGGTTTCCCCCCCCACGAACGGGATATAGCTGCTTCTAAAACAGGGGATCAGGGCCTTCATGGGAACCACACCTCGTTGATCCGGCACGATCCGGCGACGCTGTTGGCCAGGGCCAGATCCTCATAGGTGTCGATGTCGATATTGGCGACCGGGTTGTCGACGGTATGGATATACGGCGTGTTGGAACTCACCGTCCGGCAGTTGTAGCCGACGAAGAGCCCTGTCGTGCTCTTGTACGCGACGGCGTCGCCCGTCAGGTCGCTCGGCGTCCCGCCGGGCAGCGGTCGGATCCGGCCCGACGAATCGATGACGCAGAACTCCCGAGGAAACATCTCGCTTTTCGCGGTGAAGGTCGGCGAACATCCGCCCAGAAGCCTGGAGACGAGAAAATCGATCATTCCGGGCGGCCGGAACGGGCTGGTCGGGTACAGCGAAACCACTATGTCCGTGACGATCCCGATATCGAGCAGCCGCCCCAGCGTGTAGTCGATGGCGCTGCCGATCAGGGCGGTGTCGCCGGCGAGCGCCTTGGGCCGAAGTCCGGGGACAAGGGCCCCCAGCGAGGTCGCCACATCCCGGATCTCCTCGTCATCCGTGGATACCGCCACGGTGTCGATGAGCGCGGCCCCGCGCGCGGCCCGGATGGAATACTCGATCAGGGGGCGTCCGTCGACCAGCGCCAGGTTCTTCCTGTGGACCCCCTTGGATCCTCCCCGAGCGGGGATTATGGCCGTCACATGCGGTTTCGACACGCCTCTTCTCCAGCGATGCAGCGATTAAAATTTCCCGGACCACAGCTCATATTGGAATATCCTCATGCTGTGGGAGCAGCACACAAGGAGCCGACCTCCGGCCAGGGCCATGTTTTGGGGGCATTCCATGTAGCGACCGTCCGCTCCGTACGAAGAGGACCGAAAGGCCAGGTTGGGGCCCAGGATCTTTACGCACTTGTTCGACGAATCGCTCACGGCCAGCATGCGGCCGGGGAGCTCGAGGACGCTGTGCGGGTAGTTGAACTGCGTGTCCCCGGGGCCGTGGGACCCGTACGCCCCCAGGGGAATGCCCCCCGCGTCGAGTTCGAGGATCTTCCCGTTGCCCGAATTGGCGACATACAAACGGTCGCCGACCTTGGCGATGCCTACGGGATGGTAGATTTCGCCTGGGGCGAACCGTTCGACGATCTCACCGTCCCGGACGCGGGCTATGCTGTTGTCGGCGTATTCGGCGACATAGCAATCCGGCCCGTCGAAGCAGAATCCGGCGGGGTTGGCAAGTCCCGACACCCTGGTTTCGTGTTCTCCGCCATGAGAGACGAGGCAAAGCTCGCCCCTGCGGGCGTCCGTATAGTACACCTCCCGCCCGGCGGCGCGCATGTACCGGATTTCGGAACCGGGTATCTTCAACTCCCGGAAGGCGTCCGTCCGCATGTTCCAGCAGTACAGCGTGTCCCGCAGCGGCTTGCCGGACATGTAGCACCAGCCGTCGTCGGAGACGGCGAAGGCCACCATGCTCTTTATCCTGAAGCGCAGGATGGGGTGGAGGTCCACGACGCCCTGCGGGCGTATTATGCTGCTGAAGATGTTGGTGGACATGATGCTACCGCTTTCCGCCTTGCAGCGCTTCGCCGATATGGTCCAGATACGCCTGGAAATTCTTTTCGTAATCGAAGTGGGACAACGCCCGCGCCCGCGCCATGGCCCGCATCTCCTCCAGGCTGGACACGACCTTGTCGAGTTGCGTCCGGAAGGTCTTTGCGGTGACCGCGCAGCCGCAGTCCCCGACGAGTTCCGGCGTGCCGCCGCTGTCCCGGTACAGCACGGGAAGGCCGGTGGAAAGCGCCTCGATGACAACATTGGGACAGGGGTCGTTCTCCGCCAGGTGCATGTACACATGGCAGCCGCCCAGGACCCCGGGCAGTTCGTGGTTGGGGACCAGCCCCATGTAGCGGACGTTGGGCAGGTCCGTCCGGTTCGGGAACCGTCCGCAGAGCACGAATTCGACATCGGAATTGTCCGCCGCCAGCGCGCCGATGTCGCCGGTCCCCTTTCGCGGGTTCGTGCTGAAGCTGGTCACGCACACCCGCACCGGCCCCATGGCGGGCGGGGATGCGGCCGGCTTGAACAGGCCGCAGTCCGTCGCGTTGTAGACGATGGGGCCGTCGTTGCCGATGATCGGGTACTTCAGCACGGTCGAATAGCGGGAGTATTCGCTCTGGAAAATGGTCAGGTCGGCGAGGGTGTTGATCTCCCTCTGCCGCTCGTCTCCCACCTCGTAGTTCCCATAATCCCGCGTGGAGCCGTCGATGCGGTGGACCACCAGGGCGCTGGGCAGCCGGGCGATCAGCCCCCTGACCTCCTCGACGGGCGTCGCGAAGGAGTTGAGGAACAGCACGTCCTGGGAGCCGTCGGGCTCCACGTCGCAGGGGATGTCCCGGCTCTCCAGGAACCTCCTGAAAAGACGCAGGAAGGTGAACATCCCGCCTTCCGGCCTGTCTTGTATGGGAATACAGAAGTGCATGGCCCGCCCGCTTACTTTTGCCACATGGACACGTAGTTGATTTCGTGAAAGTGGAATATCTTCGATTTGACCTTGCGGAACCGGCCGCCGAAGTAGGCGTCGATCTCCTTCTCGCTGTATTCCTTCACGTGGTAGCTGTCCTGGATCTTGCCCTCCTCGAAAAGCGGCGTGCTAACGACGACCCGGCCTCCGGGGGCCACGGATCGCTCGACATTGTCCAGCAGCCGGAGCGGATCGCGGACGTGTTCAAAGATATCCACCACCAGCACGAGGTCGAAGGACCGGTCGAGCGGATCGTAGGCGGACTGGAGCAGAAAAACGTTGGGCGTCTCCCTGTTCATGTCCCGGGCGAGGCGGATAGCCTCCGCATTGGTGTCCACGCCCCAGACCGTCGCGTTGCGTTCCCGGTGGAGGCGGTTGGCGACCAGGCCGTCGCCGCAGCCCATGTCCAGGACCTCGAGGTCCGGTCCGGCCCAGTCCACGACCAGGTCCACGATGGCCTGGTAATAGTTCGGGTCCTCTGCATTGTAGAGGTCCCAGTGGTACGCGCCCTTCTTCTCGTACTTGTCGAAGACGATTTCAGCTTCGCTACTCCGCATCGAAAACTCCTTTCAGCAGTATGTCCGCCAGCATCGCGCCGTTCTTGTAGTTGCCAGAGCGTTCATTGAAGGAAATGTCCACGAAGTCGTCCGGCACGGTCATGCGGGAGATGGGGAACAGCCTGTAGATGATGTTGAACAGGGGCACCTCCTCCCGTTTCGGGAAGACGAACTGGTCGTACAGGCTCTTCGACGACCGGTGATTCCGGAAGATATCCATCTCCTCGGCAATGGTGGCGAAGTAGGTGTGCGGAAACGGCGTCGCGATGTGAACCTGGGGTATGTCCCCGAGCTCCTTGTGGAACTGCAGCGACTCGATGGCGAGCTCCACGGTTTCGCCGGGCGAACCCAGAATCCATTGGCCCAGAACCGAAATCTCCGCTTCCTGGAGCAGGGCGACCCCCTTCCTGATGTCGTCGTTGCCGACCCGTTTCTTCAGGATGGTGTTCCGGAACCGCTCGTTGCCGCACTCGATGCCCAGGGAGGTCATCATGCAGCCGGAATCCTTGAGCGCCTGGACCACCTCGGCGTCCAGTTCGTCCGCCCTGGCCTGGCAGATGTAGCCCAGCCCGGGGAATGTTTGGGTGAACTGCTCCGCGTATTGCAGGAACCAGCCCTTGTCCGCGAGGAAGGTGTCGTCCTTGATCCGTATGGGCGGCACGTCCTCCAGCCGCCTGGGCGCGGACTCAGGCAGGTTTTTCAGCTCCATTTCCACGATGCCCGCGATCTCTTCGAGGATGTTCCCCACGCTGCGCTTGCGGTAGTACTTGCCGTGCCCCTGCTTTTTCAGCGATGGCGTGCAGCAGAAGCTGCAATTGCCGGTGCAGCCCCGACCGGTGAACAGCCCCAGGTAGCGGAGGCCGGTCCGGTCCATGGGCAGTGCGTCGAGATCCTGGACCCAGGCCCGGGTGGGGTTCCTGTGCACGGTCCCGTCCTCTTTGACCCACAGGTTCTCTATGCCGGTGATGGCCTTGTTTTCGGCCAGGCCCTGGCAGAGCTCGAGCATCGGGTACTCGCCCTCGCCGACGCATACGGCGTCGACGAACGACTTGGCGATGACCTCCTCCGGGCACAGGGTGGGGTGCACGCCGCCGAACAGGATGAAGGCCTCCGGCAGCCGTCTGCGCACCTCGGCGGCCATGAGATACTGGTCTTCGATGTCGAATGAGCTGGCGGAAAAGCCCACGATATCGGGTTGCTGCGCAACGAGATCGTCCATGGCGATAAACCGGTGGAAGCCGCTCGCGGGCTTTTCGCCCAAGGTCCTGTCGATGCCCTGGTATATCCCGTTGCAGGAAAAACCGCTTTTCTTGAGCAGCCCCATGATGAACAGGGGTCCCAGTGTCGAGCTTCCAATGAATGTTATGTGCATAGCCAATGCTCCTGTTTCGCCGATTCTTCGGTTGAACCCTGCGCACGCCCCTGATGCATGCGTCCCGACGCCGTGTGCGCCGTGAAAATCATTTTACGACTTCCTCATACAATTCAAGATATTGCCGCGCCACTTTGAGGATGTCGAAGCGGTCCTCGGCGTCCACGCGCCCGTTGCGCCCGAGCTCGGCCAGGCCGCCGTCGGCGAGCAGCGAGAGGATGCCCTCGGCCAGTCCTTCGGCGGTCGGTTCCGGCACGAGCAGGCCGTTGCGCCCGGTGCGCACCATGTCGCCCATGCCGCCGACGTCGAAGGCCGCCACGGGCACGCCGCAGGCCAGGGATTCGAGCACGGTGTTGGCCATATTCTCCTGCAGGGACGGTGCGATGAAGACATCCGCCGCATTGTAGGCCAGGCACAGCGTCAGGTTGTCCTCCAGCCGCCCGAGATAGTGGGTCCGGAACCCGAAATCCACGGGCTGGGCAGGCTCGGAGGAACCGAACACCACCAACTCCACGTCCTTGCAGGCCGGGTTCGCGGCGATGGACCGCAACGCCTCCTGGAGCAGGTGCACGCCCTTGCGCCGGTCGGCCAGGGCATGGGCGGCGCCGAACAGGAGCAGAGTCTTGTCACGGGGCAGCCCGAGGACGGAGCGGGCCGTGTCCTTGTCCATGGGCCGGAAATGGTTCAGGTCCACGCCGTTGGGGATATTGGTCACGTCCGCGTCGCGGAACAGTGCGCTGCGGCGGGCCTCCTCGCCGATCCAGCGGCTGGGGGCGGCCACGTGCACGGTCACGTCGGCCCACGCTTTCTTCTTGCGGTTCAGGATCCAGCGGGACATGTCGCGCTCGCGCCCGCTGTGCAGGACGGGGCAGTCGCCGCAGCCGTTCTCGAACCTCCGGCAGTCCCCGTTGTAGTGGCAGCCGCCGGTCATGGCCCACATGTCGCGGAAGGTCCAGACGATGGGCTTCCTGAATTTGGCCAGGGTCTCGATGCGCAGGAACCCCGCGCTGACCCAATGCAGGTGGATGAGGTCCGGGTCGATGGCCCGCACCGCTCCGGCCAGGCGGTCCGGCACCCAGTGCGGCGAGAACGGGATGCGGTCGCGCCGGGAATGGATGAGGTTGAGCGGCAACAGGTCGAAATAACGGCGCAGGGGCGCGGCGTGCCGGAGCAAGGGGCTCGAGGTGGTCGTGACCGCCGGATTGTCCCCGGACTTCTCCTGCACGTATTCCACGGCGTCCACGCCGATGCGGCGCAGAGCCGTGAGCAGCTTGTAGGTGCCGCGACAGGCCCCGCCGAGGAGGTCGTAGGTGCTGAGGAACAATACCTTCATCGGACGGCCTCTAGTTGACTTCGGCTTCCGCCGGGTGGTTGGCCAGAGCCTCGGCCAGGCGGGGGGCCAGTTCTGGGGCCTCGGCGTCAAGCTCCGCCAGGTAGGACCGCGCGTCCTCGGCGGTCACCGCGCCGTCCTTCAGGGCTGCGGCATACCCGGCCACGGCCATGTGGTGCATGCCGATTCCGCGAAAATAACGGGCCTGCTCGGCGGACAGGCTTTTGCCCGTCTTCGTGTGGTCCAGGCACGCTCTGGCCGCTTCGAGCCACTTGTCGGCGCGCTCGCCGTCACGCTCGCCCCTGAACTCGTCACCGGCCGAATGCATACCTGAGAAGAAACCGGCCAGGGCGTACAGAGCCATGGCGGGCCGACGCTTGACCGCGTTCTCGAAGAACGGCTTGGTGTATACCTCCACCGGGTCGTTGAGGCTGCGGCATTTCTCCATGGACCGCTTGTACTTGAGGAACACGGCACGGGCGCTGCGGCCCGAGATGTGGCGGCCCAGGACGCGCTCCACGATGACGGCCGCATGTCCCTTGTCCATGATCCGGCCCTCGAAGTCGCGGTCGCAGCCGATGGTGTCCTTATAGCGGACGTCGCCGACGCGCTCCCGGTCGAAGAGCTTCACGAACGGAATCCTGCCGAGCAGGTCGTCCTTGAGGTAGGCGCGGGCCAGAAAGCAGTCCTCGTTCCCGCGCATGGTGTCGTACAGGGTTTCCACGCAGTCCTGGGCGAGGACCATGTCCGCGTCCACGTGGAGATAGTATTTGGTTGTCGCCCGTTCGAGCATCCGGTTGAAGGCCCGGTGCATGGGGGTGACGTTGTCGACCACCTCGATACGGCCCGGACGCATGGTCTGCCGCTCAAGGCTCGCCAGGCAGTCCTCGAAGGTCTCCTCGTCCGTGCGGCAGATGACCGCCGTGATCTCGGGGTTGACCTCGCCCGGTCCGGCCGGGGCGTCGCGCAGGGTGCGCAGGACGTCGGTGAACCCGACCCCCTGTCCGGCGAGCAATGCGCCGAACCTGCCCTGCCCGGCCAGTTCGGCCACCAGGACGACGGCTCCGGGGTTCTCCGCCACGCAGGCGGGCACGCCCCCGTCGACCGGGAGTTCCGTGGCCGTCGCCAGGACCTCGGCCTTGAGCTTGGCGCAGAGGTCGGCCGCGTCGTCCACCAGGACGTCATCGCCGAGGATGACCACCTGGCCGCCCACGGACACCGCCTCCAGCACCGCGTCGGTCATCAGGTCGTGCGCCCGGTTCCGCTTGTCCTTCAGGGCGCGGGCCTGCTCCACGTACTCGGCCAGATCGTCCCGCTCGTTCTCGCGGTCGATCTCGTTCCAGGACTTCTGTTCGATCATCAGATCCACTGTGGGGCTGAACCGGCTCGACAGGTGGTCGAAAATGGCGTTGGGAAAGTCGCCGTCGTCAAGAATGGACTCGCGCCGCTCGCGCACGTTCTCCTGCTCGCCGAGGACCAGGCCTTCGGAGTAGGCGTAGTCGCCGAGCACCGTGTTCTTATAGGGATAAAAGGTGTTCAGGCTGCGCCAGGAGGTCTCGGCCAGAGCGTTGACCCGCATGGTCTCCAGGAACATGCGCGGGGTTTCCCCGGGCAGCCGGATCAGGTTGTAAGACTTGACGTTCAGCCCGGCCTCGCGGGCCTCGTGGATGGAGCTGACCAGCTTCTCGCGGGTGAAGCTGCGCTTGAGCACGGTGTTGCGGTAGGTGTCGTCCCCGGACTCCACGCCCATGCCTACGACGAAGCAGCCCGCCTTCTTCATCATGGCGAACTCCTCGGCCCCGCAGATGGCCGGGCGCACGTTGCAGGCAAACGGCATGCCGATCCAGCGGGAATACTCGCCGATGAACTCGTGGAACCATTCCTTGTCCAGCGGCAGGATGTCGTCGTCGAAGAGCACGTTTTTGACCTGATAGTGGGTCAGAACCGCGTCCAGCTCGGCCAGGGCGTTCTCCACGGAACGCAGGCGGAAATACTTCCCGCTGCCCAGCCTGCTCAGCGAGTCGTTGGAGCAGTAGGTGCACTTGAACGGGCAGCCCCGGCTGAACAGGAACCGGGCGGACTCGTAGTCCGCGTCGATGATGCGCTGGTAGTCGAAGCCGATGCGCTCCGGGAAGGGAAGCGCGTCCAGATCGCGCATGAACGGGCGCTGCCCGTTTCGGACCACCGTGCCGTCGGCCAGCTTGACCCACATGTTGCGGATGCCGGTGTACGCCTCGCCCCTCTCCATGCAGGCCAGCAGCTCGGCCATGGGCTCCTCGCCCTCGCCGATGACAATGGCGTCGAACGGGGCGTCGCCGAGAAATTCGTCCTGGCACAGGGAGACGTGCACGCCGCCGCAGACGTGGGGCGCGTCGCAGACCGTCCGCAACGCCCGGGCCACGGCCTGGACGTAGCTGAACTGGGACGAGACCGAGCTGTAGGCCACCAGGTCGGGCCGGAACCGCTTGGCCTGCTCCACGGCGGCGGCGCGGCCCGCATCCAGGTCGGTCAGGTAGGCCAGTTCGATGTCGTGCCCCAGCCGCCGGGCATAGGCCATGATCGAGGCTAGGCCGTAGGGATAGGCCAGGGTGTGGTCCACGTTGATGTGCGTGTAAACGAATAATATCTTCATGCCTACCCTGCCTGCCCAGCGGTTTGCACCCGGATCACCGGATGCTTTGAACGGGCCGCGGTCCTGTCTTTGACCAGGTCCAGACACCGGGCGTCGTGCCGTGGGGAGAGGACCACCTCATCCGGTTCATACAATTCGAGCGCGCGGTCCAGATGCAGGCCGATGGCCTCCGCATCCTCCACCGCCAGCCCCACGCCGTGCTCGGGCAGCGCGCTCCGGTCGTCCACGAGATACAGGCTGCGCGGCCCGGCCCCGCGGCCGCCGTCCATCAGCGCGTCGTAGGCGTTGCCCATGGAAAACCGGCCCACGAAATCCCGGATGCGCTGCTGCTCCACAGTCCTGAGGGCCTGTATCTGGCTGCCGTGGAGCCGGTAGCGGTAGAGCTTCTCGGGCAGGTTGCCCGCCCTGGTCACGCGGGTCATGCGGAACCACAGCTCGTAGTCTTCGCCGTGCACGAACACCGAGGCGTACCCGCCCGCCCGCTCGCACGCCGCCCGGCGCATCATCACGCTGCCGTGCACGAACTGGTTGTAGTCCGGCAGGCAGCGAACGATGTCTTCGTGGGCCACGTGGGGGGTGATGCAGCCGACCTCGTCCCCGGCCTCGGATATCTTGCAGGCATAGGTGCCGAGCAGCCCCACCTCGGGATGGGCGTCGAGATGGGTTATCTGCCGGGCGAACCGCTCGGGATGGGAGACATCGTCCGCGTCGTGGCGGGCCACCAGTTCGGTCCCGGCGGCCTCGAGCATCCGGTTGAGGCTTTCGACCACGCCCCGGTTCTCCTGCTCGAACACCCGCAGGCGCGAATCGCCGCACCGGGCCAGGATCTCGGCGGTGCCGTCGGTGGACCCGTCGTTGCACACGAACAGCCGGAAATCGCCGCAGGTCTGGGCCAGGATGGAGTCCAGGGCCTGCTGCAGAAAACGTTCGCCGTTGTACACGGGCATGAGCACGGTCAGGCGCGGATCAGCCATGGGCCGCCTCCCGCCGCCGGGCGCGCAGCAGTTCCTTGCGCGCAGCCATGTCGTAGGCCGCGCTCAGCCGCTTGACCGTGTCGTGGAACCGCCGCTGGATGGCCAGCCACGGTTCGGGCTCCACCTCGGTCAGGTTGAGGGGGAACCGGCTGTGGTGGAACAGCTCGGACCAGGAGACGTTCAGCCCCTTCAGCCGGTCCTCGGCCGCCTTGTACAGGGCGGTGCCGGGGTACGGAGTGAGCAGGGAGACGATGGGGTACGCCTTGATGGTGGTCAGCAGGTCGTAGGTCTTTTCGATGTCCGCCTCGGTCTCGCCGGGGAAGCCGATCATGAAGTAGGCGACCACGCCCAGGCCCATGGAATCGGCCATATCCACGGCGGCCATGGTCTCCTCCAGAGTGCCGGGTTTGCGGATGGCCTCGCGGATGGGCGGCGAACCGCTCTCCACGCCCATGTTCAGCTGCAGGCAGCCCGCGCGCATCATGCGCTCGAGCAGCGGCCCGTCCACCAGCCGGGCCTGGGTGTCCGCGCTCCAGAAGAAATCGGGCATCTTCTCCAGCTCGTCGCACAGAGCCAGGATGCGCTTGCGGCTGGCCGTGAAGGTATCGTCCACGAACCGGACCTCGCGCACGTTGTGCTCGTCGCGCAGCCGGTGGACCTCGGCCATGACGCGCTCCACCGAGCTGAAGCGCACCTTGCCGGGCCAGAGATTCTTGGTGGCGCAATAGGTGCATTTGCCGGGGCAGCCGCGCGCCGTGGCGATGATCGCCTTGTTGTAGTGCTGGGCGTGCGGGTTGATGACCGAGCCGTAGTCCGGCAGGGGCAGATCGTCCATGGCCAACGGTTCCGGCATGGTCAGGGGCGGAATCGCGGAGGAGCCCTCGCGGACCCACACGCCGGGGATGCCGCACCCGTCGCCGCCGCCGGCCAAATCGGCGACAAGATCGGTCATGGCCCGTTCGCCCTCGCCGGGGACGGCGAAGTCAGCGCCCAGGCCGATCAGGGTTTCGCCCGGCAGCAGGGTGACGTGCACGCCGCCCACGGCCACGGGCACGCCGGGCGCGGCCTCGCGGATGAGGGCCATGCACTTCTTGCCATTCTCGTATTCCGGGGTCATCAGGGTCATGCCCACCAGGTCGGGCCTGAACTCCTCGATCACCCGCCTGAGCAGGCCGTAGGCGCGCTCCTCGGCGTCCGGCACCTGTTCGCCCTCGATAAAGACATACTCGTCCACGGGCCGTCGGCCCTCCCAGAAGTCCGCGTTGAACACGCCCACTTCCTCGACAACGTCGGCCGGCAACCGCTTGAGGGCCCCGGCCAGGTAAGCCAGGCCGATAGGGAAGGAGGCGGTGCCGGTGGTCAGGCTCGCCCAGGGCGGTTTGATCAGCAGCACTCTCATGACGCCTTCTCCATGGGTTGGGCAGCGCCGCCCAGCACGGCCCGGAAAAATTCGGCGTACCGGCGCACGGTCAGGGAGATATCCAGGTCCCGGGCGCGGTCCAGGGCGCGTTGCCGGTATTCGTCGTAATTATCCACGATGTCCATGACGGCCTCGGTGAACCGGGCCTCGTCCAGGCGGGCGATCTCGCGCCAGGCGGTCTGGTAGGGCCTCGGCTCCAGGTCGTCCGCGCCGCCTTCGACCACCACGCCGCCGTCCCCCACCAGTTCCGGAATGCCGCCGGAACGTTCACAGAGCACCGGCAGCCCGCTGGCCAGGGCCTCAAGGACCGCGTTGGGGCAGGAGTCCCGGTAGCTGGGGAAAAAGCAGATGTGCGACGCGGCCATGAGCCGGGGCAGCCGCGCCCGGGGCTGGTTGCCCAGAAAATGCACGTTCGGCCGGGGTTGCAGGACCGCGTCCCCGTATTCGTCCTGCAACGCATCCACCAGATACGGCGGGTAGTGCAGCAGCCCACCGGCGACCAGGAGCTTCCAGCCGGGCCTGTCCCAGGCGCGAAACAGGCGCAGGGCCTCGTGCAGCCGCTTCTGCGGATGGATGGCCCCGGTGAACAGCAGGCGCGCGCGGTCCGGGCGGAAGGTGGACCGGCGGGGCCGGAACAACCGATTGTCCACACCGTTGTGGATGACGGCCCACGGCTTGTCCACCGGCTTGCCGTAGTAATGAGTGATGAAGCGGCGCGAGAACTCCGACTGGAAGACGACGGCGTCGGCCCGGTCGATGGCCTCGAAGATGGGCGCGTTCAGACCGGGGTAGTCGATGGCCGGGTCATGGTAGATGTTGTCCAGCCGCAGGATCTTGGGGATGCCCCGGCTGTCATAGCGGCGCGCGGCCTCCTCGGGAATGTGCACGAAAAACAGGGCCGCATCGACCTCCTCCCGCATGTCCGCCGTGAGATCGAGGTCCTGCGCGTTGCGCAGGAACGCATTGGCGAAGGCCGTGGGCCCGCCGATCCTTTCCGAAGGTTTGTAGGGAAAGAAAATGCGCATTTAGCGTCTCCTACGGGTGCAGCCGGGCCACGAACTGGACCACGCCGAACTTGTCCTGGAGCACCTCCACCTTGCCGCAGGCCGCTTTCAGATAATCGATCAGGGCGTCCGCGCTTTCCCAGGCCAGGGCCTCGCATTGCTCGGCGCGCATGCCTCTGCCGAACTCGAAAAAGCAGAGTCCGTCGCGCCTGGAGATGCGCTTGGCCTCCCCCAGGAACCGATCCAGGTAGGGCAGATGGTCGATGACGTTGCAGTACACCAGATCGAACAACCCGTCGGGCCATTCGAGACTGTGGGCGTCCCCGTAGACCACATAGGGATTGTCGTTGCCCGGATACAGGTCGATGCCGATGCCGTTGTGGCCCAGGTCGCGGTACGCCTTGACCTCCCAGCCGGAACGGGCGCCGATGCACATGACGCTGGCCCCTTGCGGGAGCAGCGGGGCCACGGTCTCGAAACGGGCCTTGAACCGGGGGTAGAGCAACCGTTCGGTGTCCTGCCTTATCTTCTCCTCGTCGTTCATGTACTTGGAGCACTGGATCCGAACGTAG
This sequence comes from Pseudodesulfovibrio sp. lm2024, assembly GCF_051175575.1. Classification (NCBI taxonomy): domain Bacteria; kingdom Pseudomonadati; phylum Thermodesulfobacteriota; class Desulfovibrionia; order Desulfovibrionales; family Desulfovibrionaceae; genus Pseudodesulfovibrio; species Pseudodesulfovibrio sp. lm2024. The sequence continues at coordinate 146,507 of NZ_CP195092.1, read as the reverse complement.
TCCTCGTAGCTCTCGTACTGGCGCACATAGAACCCCTGCCCCGAATCGGTCCAGTTGCGGGTCTGCCGCATGCGGGCCAGAACGTCAGCGGAAATGTCGGTGGCAACGCCGTCGCTGGTCAGGTAATGGATTTCCTCCACACCGCGGATGAAATAAACGAAGGACATGATGTCGTTGCCCGCCGGACGCAGGGCCGGGGCCTCGACCAGGATAACTATCGTCCTGGGCCGTATCTCCGTGTTGATCACGTCGACGACATCCGTGTGCCGCCACTGGGAAAGGGGCGGCTCAAAGCGCACGGCCCGGCTGAATTCCTCCCCGGCGTCCAGCCCCTCGGGGCACACCAGGACCGAATTCTCGGGGCGCATCCCGAACCGCTCCAGCGCTTCAACGAGCCGCTCGCACGTGGTGTCGCACGAATCGGTGATAATCATGAAATCCGCCATGCGTTCCTCCGTCTGGTTGTAGGCGGGATGGTCGACCCCGCCTCTGATCCCGTTGAGGCCCCCGATCGGAAAGGACACGCGCCTTTCCCCCGCCATCAATCCGTTTCGCCCAGCGCCGAGCGGATAGCGGCGGCGTAGCGTCGCGCCACGACCTCGGTGGCGTATCGTTCCAACACGTCCTCACGGGCCCGTAAGCCCAGCCGGTTCCGCAGGGCAGGATCGGCGAAGCATTGTTCCAGGCAGGTCCTCCATTCGTTCCCGGTGGAGGCGATGAAACCGCTCTCCCCGTGGCGGACGGCCTGCAGGTAAGAAGGTTGGGGCGAGGCCACGACAGGCACACCCTGGGCCAGGAAGGTGGTCACCTTGAACTCCGTGTGTCCCAATTCATAGGCGTTGTTGAGCACCTTGGGGGAAATGCCCAGGTCGCACTCCAGGATGTCCGCCGGGAACCGGTCGTAATCGTAGGGCCTGTACTCGTACTCCACGCCGGGCACAAACCGGGGAGGCTCGTTGGAAATGAGCAGGAGCCTGATGGGATACCGCTTGGACAATTCGGCCAGGACCTCGTCCACGATGGCGAGGTGATAGCTCTTCACGGACACGCCGCACCAGCCGATGGTCAGCGGGTCGGCCGAACCGTGCTTCTTCAGGCCCCGGAACATCTCCGGGGCGATATTGTCCGTGACCACGTGCACGTTGCGGCTGTACCGCGATGCCACGGTGGCCAGATACGCGGAATCCGCGACCACGACGTCGGCCGCGTCGCACATGAAATGCGCGTGCTCCAGATGACGGGGCTTGGGCTTGAGATAGGCCTCGGTATGCTCACCCCAATCCTCGAGATAATTGACGTTGAGGTCGAACAGGACCGCCTTGCCGTGTTCCTTGTGCGTCCTGACCACGGCTTCCGCGTGGTCGAACTCGCGTAGGCCGAGTTTGGTGACGACGATGGCGTCGTAGAGAACGCCTTCCGTATACGGCTCGCACTGGCAGACGCCCGCATCGTGCAGTTCCCGCGCGATCCCCAGGAAGCGCATGCGGATATAGGTATCCACGGAGGAGACATCCGCATGCCTGCGGGGATCGTCGAAGAGCAGCCAACCCACTTTGTACCGGCCTGAACTCATTTTCGCTTCCTGGTTCCCTTACCTGGCGGCGTCCCGGCCGGTTCAATCGGCAAGGTGGTCAATATTTTCCGCTGGTTCCGCATACGACTTCAATTTCTTGACAGTATCCCCCGGCTCCCCGGCCGCCCTCTCCGGCAACCCTGGATCCGTGGTATTCATTAATTCAATTAACGATTTATCCTCGAAACGTCCCCGCTTCAGCGCAATAGTCCATCGTCCCCGCCGCAGGCATAACCCGCCCACATCCCGACGCTTGCAGAAAACATACCAGGGAATCGGGGCCGATTCGGGTCTACCGGCGCTCCCCACAGGGCGAATAGCCGTAGCCGTTTTCCCGGCAGAGCACTTCGGCCCCGGCCTTTTCCAGGTCGGAAGCGACCATTTCCGCGATCATGTCCACGAAGGAGATCTTGGGCGTCCAGCCCAGCCGCTCCCTGGCCTTGGCCACTTCGCCGGTCAGGCTGTCCACCTCGGTGGGACGGTAGTATCTCGGGTCGATCTTGATCAACTCGACACCACTTTTCATGTCGAAACCCACTTCTTCGACACCCTCGCCTCTCCAGGCGATGTCGTAATCCAGGCTGGCCCCGGCGATTTCCACCAGCTCGCGGACAGAGTAGCTCGTCCCGGTGGCGATGACGTAGTCGTCGGGCGTGTCCTGCTGGAGCATGAGCCACATCATTTCGGTGAAGTCGGCCGCGTGCCCCCAGTCGCGCCGGGCGTCGAGGTTGCCCAGCCAGACCGAGGACTCCAGCCCGGCCGCGATGCGGGCCAGGCCGCGTGTGACCTTGCGGGTGACGAAGGTCTCGCCCCGGCGGGGAGACTCGTGATTGAAGAGAATGCCGTTGCAGGCGTACATGCCGTACGCCTCGCGGTAGTTGGCGGTGATCCAGTAGGCATAGAGCTTGGCGGCCGCATAGGGGGAACGCGGGCTGAACGGGGTCATCTCGCTCTGCACCGCCGTCCCGGAATTGCCGAACAGCTCCGAGGTGGAGGCCTGGTAAAAACGGGTCTTGTCCACCAGCCCGAGGATGCGGATGGCCTCGAGCAGCCGCAACGGGCCGAGCGCGGTGGTGTCGGCCGTGTATTCCGGGGTCTCGAAGGAGACGGCCACGTGGCTCTGGGCGGCCAGGTTGTAAATCTCGTCGGGCTGGACTTCCTGCACGACCCGGATGAGGTTCGTGGCGTCGGTCATGTCGCCGTAATGCAGGATGAACCGCTGGTCCGCCTCGTGGGGGTCCTGGTACAGATGCTCCACCCGTTCGGTGTTGAACAGCGAGGCCCGGCGCTTCAGGCCGTGGACCTCATACCCCTTGCCGAGCAGGAGCTCCGCCAGATAGGAGCCGTCCTGCCCGGTTACCCCGGTGATCAAAGCCTTTTTCTTCATATTCTACCTATCACCGCCAACGGTTTCCCAATAAGTCCGCGCAACCTTCTCGTTTCAATCATCAACCGACTGTATGATTGTTCGGCACAAAAGCCAAATGTCTTAAGGTTTTTTGCCTCATTTTATTCACCGACCAAACGATACCCGACCCGAAGGCTGGGCAGGACGGCCTTTTCGACGCCATTTCCATGACGCCAGGATAAGACTTTGCAAGGATCGGGCCCACCTCGCGTCCATCCATCCCGAACCAGGAAAGAACCCGGGTGCGTATTGCCCCCGGCGCGGCTTTGGCGTATCAGGTCCCCATGAAAATAGGCGTCCTGCAACTCAATCCCATTGTCGGCGATCTGGACGGCAACGCGGCCAGGATACTGGACGCTGCCCGCCGCGCGCACTCCCTGGGCGCGGACCTCTGCGTGACTTCCGAGATGGCTCTGACCGGCTATCCGCCCCGCGACCTGCTGCTCTACGAAGGGTTCGTGGACCGCGTCCGCGACCGGGCCGACGAGCTGGCCAAGGCGCTCGCGGACGGCCCGCCCCTGCTGCTGGGCGCGGTGGAACGCAACCGCACGGGCCAGGGCAAGCCGGTCTTCAACTGCGCCCTGTTCTGCGAGGGCGGCCGGGTGACGCGGTCCGTGCGCAAGACCCTGCTGCCCACCTACGATGTGTTCGACGAGGCGCGCTACTTCGAGCCCGGCCCGGAAGGCGACCCGGAGGCCAACATCATCCGCATGAGCGGCCTGACACTGGCCGTGACCATCTGCGAGGACGCGTGGAACGACAAGGACTACTGGGACACCCGGACCTATGCGCGCGACCCGCTCGAGGAGGCCTCTGCCCAGAACCCGGACATCATAGTCAATCTCTCCGCCTCGCCCCTGTTCCTGGGCAAGCAGCAGCTGCGCGAGGACATGCTCGGAGCCGTGGCCCGCAAGTACGGAGCGCCCATGGTCTACGTCAACCAGGCCGGGGCCGACGACGACCTGGTCTTTGACGGCCGGTCCTGCGCGTTCACGTCCGACGGCGGCCTCATGGCCCGGGCCAAGGGGTTCGAGGAGGACGTCATCGTGGTGGACACGGACACCCCCTCGGCCAACACCGTGGCCGACGACGATTTCTGCCGCGAGGCCGAAACCTGGCGCGCCCTGGTCGTCGGCACCCGCGACTACGTGCGCAAGAGCGGCTTTTCCAAGGCCCTGGTCGGCCTGTCCGGGGGCATCGACTCGGCCGTGACCGCCGCGGTGGCCGCCGAGGCGCTGGGCGCGGACAACGTGACCTGCGTGCTCATGCCCTCTCCCTACTCCAGCAAGGGGTCCATCGACGACTCCCTGGAACTGGCCGAGAACCTCGGGATCAAGACCGTGACCCTGCCCATCGAGCCGATCATGGCCCAGTTCGAGAAGACCCTGGCCGCACCCTTTGCCGGATATAAGCCGGACACCACCGAGGAAAACATCCAGTCGCGCATCCGGGGCAACCTGCTCATGGCCATGTCCAACAAGTTCGGGGCCCTGCTCCTGACCACGGGCAACAAGTCCGAGTTGGCCGTGGGCTACTGCACCATCTATGGGGACATGTCCGGCGGGTACGCGGTCATCTCGGACGTGGACAAGACCGGGGTGTTCAACGTGGCCAAATGGTACAACGCGAACGTCGCCCCGAACATCCCGGAGGCGATCATCACCAAGCCCCCGTCCGCGGAGCTTAGGCCCGACCAGAAAGACCAGGACTCCCTGCCCGACTACGCCGTGCTCGACGCCATTTTGGCCCTCCACATCGAGCACCACCGGTCGCGCAAGGAGATCGTCGCGGAGGGCTTTGACGAGGCCACGGTGAACCGGGTCCTCAACCTGGTGCGCGCGGCGGAATTCAAGCGCCGCCAGGCCGCGCCCGGCATCAAGCTCACCCCGCGCTCATTCGGCACGGGCTGGCGCATGCCGCTGGCCTGCCGCCGCGACCTCTAGAGGGATTTGACGGCCCGGCGCAGAAGGTCGAGAAACTCGCCGCTCATGGCCAGTACGTTGCGGAAATAAAGGCGCAGCCCCTTGCGCCGGGACGATTCGTCTCCGTCGAAAACCTGCCTATGAAACAGACGGTTGTGGAAGCCCCCGCGCCGTTCCGCCAGATAGGTGACGTTGTTCTTGTCCAGCTGGTCCAGGATGGCCATGCCCTTGGCGGTCATGGCCGGGGTGTCGTCGGCCAGCATGGCCCGGGCGGCCTCGGCCACGCTGGTCCACAGCCGGATCTCGCCGCGCAGCCAGCGGCCCGCCTCCCCTGCGTCCACGCGCGGCGGCTCGGGCCTGTACAGATCCTTCATGTTCGGCACCGTGCCCGACAGAACGGGCTCTTCGTCGAACTCGATACCTTCCCCGTAAAGGATACTCGCCTTCGAGGTGTTCACGCAGGGCACCCCGGACACGCGGATCTCCTCGGTCAGCCACAGGGCCGCGTCCAGGAAGTTGAGCGTGGTGAAAAGCGGCTCCCCGAAGGGCGTGGTCACCGGGCAGAGTTGGGGATGTTCGTTGATCAGCTCCCTCTCCTTGGTGCCGGGCGCGTCCTTGACCGTGCCCCGGGCGTAGCTCAGCCCCCACGGGTTGGCCGAGGCCAGCTGGGCCCCGATGAGCACGCAGCGTTCGCACCCCAGGTAACGGGCCAGGGAAAAGGCCGTGGAGATGACCGAGCCGTGGAGCCGGAGGGAGTCCCGCTCCCCGAATATCTGCGGCAGAAACGAGCCGAACAGGTACTTCTGGCGGAAGCGGTCCCCGCCCAGGTCGGACAGGCAGTGGCCCACCAGGATGGTCCCGGGCATCTTCGGGATGTGCTTGAAGACGACCCCGGAGGCCACGGATGTATCGTTGATGACCACGAAATGCGGCTGGATGCCGGCATCGGCCAGGGGCTTGACCGCGTTGTTCACGCAGATGATCACGCCGCGATCCCGGTTGCGTTTTATCCAGTCGAGCTTTTCTGGCAAATCCGGCCCGGCGGCCACCAGGACGGCCTCGGTCCCGCGCAGCCGGTTGCGCAACCCGTTGATGGGCGGCGCGGTCAGGTATTCGCCCACGTTCTCGAAGGCGTGCAGCTGCTGGTCGTAGAGCAGCCCCCGGTGGATCTCCCGCAGGGGGCGGGACAGGCTCAGGGCCTGGCCGGACAGTCCGTAGATGGCGTGCCGGTAGTGCAGGGTTTCCAGATATTCCACCACCCGGTCGGCCCATCCGCCGTAGAGTTCGCGCACGCGGTCGGTGACGAAAAAGGCCGGGGTGCCCAACCGGAACATGTCGCCGGGGAGCATCTCCTGCAGGGGAGGATCAAAGGAGCGGGGTTCACCGGTAAAGCAGAACAGGTTGGCCCGGTTCAGCCCGGCCAGCTTGAATTCCTCCAGAAACCGGATGAGCACCCGCTCGTCCGGCTCGAACAGGATCACCACCGTGGCCTTGGAAGCCAGGGCCGCGCGCAGCTGCGGGGTGTCGGCCGTGCCGAGCAGGACCACCAGCCTGGTGCCGGAGAGCGCCTCCTCCATGGAGGTGGCCGGCGCGAACAGGGTGTAGGCGGCGGTCGACGGGTCCTCAAAGGGATGGCGGAAGGCGGGGTTCTCGAACCGGCATAGTTGGGGGTGATCGGAGAAACGATGCGGGCCGGGGTCGGCGTGGCCGTCCCCCACGGGCTCGACCTGCACCCCCCGGCAGAGGATGCCCAGCTCCACCAGGGCGGCTATCTTGCTGTTCTCCATTTCTCCCCCCGGGCTTCCCGGTTCACGGTTTCACACTGTGCAACTTGGCCCCGGCCCGCAGCTTTTGTCAAGGGAACCGGGCCTCTCCGGGCCGCAGCCGCAGGCAAGGCTTTTTTCTTGCCGGGTTTCATAGTATAGGAACCACGCGGAACACGGTTTTCAGGGAGGACGCATGCACGACTCGAAACGGCGGAAAAAATCGGCGGAATGGATCCGGAACATCTTCCTGGTCCTGGTGGCGGCCGCCATCATCGCCATCTTCTTCAACCTGGACCTGGTGCGCAAGGGCGAGTCCGTGTTCTCCAACACCGCATCCAAGAAGCTCCAGTTTACCGGAGGGCTCGGGCGCAAGGCCTACACCGGGCGGGAGATCGAGCGCATGCTCGGCTACATCAAGGCGCGCAACGACCTCTTCCAGGAGGTCAAGGTCCAGGCCTCGCCCCAGGACCGGTACAAGGCGGTCACGCCCGATACGGACGTCCTCTTCGAACTCCATGTGACCATGGCCGACGGGTTCACCTTTTCCACCCCGACCCGGCGCGTGGCCCGGCGCGACCTGGTGGTCTCCCTCCTGAACAAGCTGGACAAGGACCTGCGCGCCTACCAGAAACTGAAGAAGGAAGGGAAAAACCCCTCGTCCATGATCAATCTCATGTGATCCCTCCAGGGCATGCCGACGCTATGACCAAGATTTTCGACACCATCGTCTGCGGCGGGTCGCTGGCGGGCAGCGCCGCGGCCGCGACCCTGGCCCGGCAGGGCCGCTCCGTGGTCGTCCTGGACAAGGCCGAGTTCCCTCGCGTGAAGCTCTGCGGCGGCCTGCTCACCTGGAAGACCATGCGCCTCCTGGACCTGCTCTTCGGCGAGACCCCGGAGACCCTGCGCGAGCACGGCATTGTCAAGTACGTGTCCGACCGCTACACCATCCGCTCCTTCACCTCGACCCTGGCCGAAGGGACCGTGTCCTACCCCTTCCACCTGACCGACCGGGCCGAACTGGACAACCGGCTGCTCTACCACGTGCGCCGGGCCGGGGCCCATGTCCGGGAGGGCGAGGAAGTGGTCCGCTGCGACCCGGAAACGGGCGAGGTCTTTCTCAAGGACGGCCAGGTCGTCCGAGGCCGATACATCATCGGCGCGGACGGGGCCCACTCCACGGTGCGCGCGTCCTTCCCGGAGGTTAATATCAGGGCCATGCGCCGCTCCACGGCCGCGACCATCGAGGTCAGGATTCCGGCCGCCGATTTCCCCGAGCCGGTGGACCGGCCCATCCTGTACATCGGTTTCCTGGAAGCGGGCTACGGCTGGGTCTTTCCCAACGGCGACCATCTGCTCGTCGGCATCTGCGGCCTGCGCCGCAAGGACACCCACTTCGCCAAGCTGTTCCGGGCCTACCTCGACGTGCTCGGCGTGGACCCGGCCGTGCTCACCCACCAGCGCGGCCATCCCCTGCCCTACGGCAGTTTCCTGCACGACCCGGTGCACGCCAACGCCCTGCTCGCCGGGGACGCGGGCGGCTACGTGGAGCCGCTCCTCGGCGAGGGCATCTTCTACGCTCTGTGCACCGGCATGTACGCGGGCCGGGCCGTGGCCGACGCGCTGCAAACCGACACCGATCCGGGCCCCGAATATCTCCGCCGCCTGCACCATACCATCCTGCCCGAACTCAACGGCTCCAACACCTTGCGCTGGGTCCTGTTCCGGGCCATGAAGCTGTTCGGCAACAGGGCCATCAGCCGGTTCGTCAACCTCGGCGCGGGCCCGCTGGGCGACATGGTCCACGGCAAGCGCTCCTACCACTGGCTGAAGAAAAAGGACTGGGGGTTCTGATAGTCCCGGCCGCGAACAAGCCCCCGGCTTGAATCATCGCGCCGGGTCATCTATAAGGAGGGACGGCGCGACCGCGCCGCACGACCTCGCAAGGGAGCACCCATGGCCGCAAACATCCTGATCATCGACGACGAAGAGACCATCCGCCTTTCCCTGCGCGGCATCCTCGAGGACGAGGGGTTTTCCGTGGTCGAGGCCGAGTCCGGCGAGCAAGGGCTCGAACTGCTCGGCACCGACATCCCGGACATGGTCTTCCTGGACATCTGGCTGCCCGGCATGGACGGCCTCAAGGCGCTCGAGATCATCTCCCGCGACTACGAGGGGCTGCCCGTGATCATGATCTCGGGCCACGGGACCATCGAGACGGCGGTCAAGGCGCTCAAGAAAGGGGCCTTCGACTTCATCGAAAAGCCGCTGTCTCTCGAAAAGGTCGTGGTCTCGGCCCGCAACGGGCTGGAATTCTCCCGCCTGCGCCAGGAGAACCTGGCGCTCAAGACGCGCATCTCCTCGGAGCAGCCCATCACCCTGACCGGCGAGTCCCAGCCCATCGCCGACCTCAAGGCGGTCATCGGCCGGGTTGCGCCCACCGAGTCCTGGGTGCTCATCACCGGCGAGAACGGCACGGGCAAGGAGATCGTGGCCCGGTCCATCCACAACCAGTCCTCGCGCGCCGACCGCCCCCTGGTGGCCGTCAACTGCGCGGCCATCCCCGAGGAACTCATCGAGTCCGAGCTGTTCGGCCACGAGAAAGGGGCCTTCACCGGCGCGGAAAAGGCCCAGGAAGGCAAGTTCGAGCTGGCCGACGGGTCCACCCTGTTCCTGGACGAGATCGGCGACATGTCCCTCAAGACCCAGGCCAAGATCCTGCGCATCCTCCAGGAGCAGGCCTTCGAGCACGTGGGCGGACGCAAGACCATCAAGGTGGACGTGCGCGTCATCGCGGCCACCAACAAGGACCTGGCCAAGGAGATCGAGGCGGGCAATTTCCGCGAGGACCTCTACTATCGCCTCAAGGTCTTTCCCCTGGAACTGCCGCCCCTGCGCGACCGGACCGGCGACATCCCGCTGCTGATCAACGACTTCATGGACACCCTGGTCCGGCAGCACGGGTTCAAGCCCATCGCCTTCTCGCCCGAGGCCCTGGACGTGCTCCAGCAGTACCCCTGGCCCGGCAACGTGCGCGAACTCAAGAATTTCGTGGAGCGCATGTTCATCATGTTTGCCGGCGACACTGTCACCGCCGACCGGCTGCCGCCCGAGTTCAAGCCCGCGCCGCGCGCCGCCGCGTCGGACAGCGCCCAGGCCCCGAAAGCCTCCCCCATGGACGACCTCATCAACAAGGGCCCGGCCGACCTCAAACAGGCCCGCGCCGACTTCGAGGCCCGGTTCCTCGAAGCCAAACTGCGCGAGTTCGACGGCAATATCTCCCAGCTCGCCAAGGCCATCGGCCTGGAACGCAGCTCGCTGTACCGCAAACTCAAGGCCTATAATATCCAGACGGATTAAAGGCACGGGGAAGGGGAGAGAGGGAATCTTTTGGGAAAAGGTTCCCTCTCTCCCCTTCCCCCGGACCCCCATCCCCTCTCTCCCCTTCCCCCGGACCCCCATCCCCTCTCTCCTTCCTAAACTTTTTGGGGCCGCTTCGCGGTGGGTTCGGGAGTAGTTTAACGGACTGCTTTCTTTGCGATTCTGTGTGGGAACCCGATAATTATGAGATAAGAACAAAACAGGAAGGTACCTTTTTATCTTGACAGGCGGGATTGGGGGACTATATTCGAAGAGAAAAGGAAGGCACCTACGCAAATCGGCGCCATAATCATAAACCGAAAGGAGTAAGAACATGTTTGGCTGGAATAACGATGCATACGGCGGCAGAGGGTTCGGACGAGGCAATCGCGGGCAGGGCCGTGGACGGCGCGGCGGCGCGGAGGCCGGATTCGGCCAGGGCGACGGCAGAGGCCGGTCGGGCAAGGGGGTCGGGCGCAGCCTGGGTCGCGGACGGAACCGGTCCGGCTATGGCGACGGCTTCGGCCCGTGCTACGGCCAGTCGCAGGAGAGATTCGACGACTTCGGCCAGAGCCGGATGGGGCGCGGGCCGTGCGGCATGGGGCTGAACCGGTTTTGGCCGGGCCGAAGCGGCGCGTACCGGCAGGCCATGGACACCGCCGACGGTTTCGGCAGTAGTTTCGGACCCGAAGCCGGGGTCTGCCCGCTGTGCGAGCAGCACTGCCCGCTGAGCGCCCCCTCCTGCCCCAAGGGCGAGGCCTACGCCGCGAGGATGCGCTAGCCATGAGCCCCGACAATCACGCAAGCAACGCCGAGCTGGCCGGGCTCTTCCGCCTGGCCTCCCGGCTCATGGCCCGCGCCTCCCACCGCCAGGACTCCGCCCACCACGCCCAGCACCAGGTCCTGTCCATCCTGCTCGAAAACGGGCCCATGCCCCAGGGCGAACTGCTCGAGATCCTCGACGTGCGCTCCTCGTCCCTGAGCGAGCTGCTGCGCAAGCTCGAGGACCGGGAACTCATCCTCCGCGAGCGCAACCCCGAGGACCGGCGCGGCTTCATCATCTCCCCCACGGATCAGGCCCGTTCCCTGGCCCCGGACAATGACAGCGGCACGGACAGTCAGTTCGACTGCCTGGACCAGGCCGAGCGCGATCAATTGCGCACCATCCTCGGCAAGCTCGTCGCCACCCTGCGCGAGGACCCCATGACCGGCGGCCCTGGACGCGGCTTCGGCAGAGGCGGACGCGGCAATGGTCCGGGCGGTCGCGGACAAGGCTTCGGCAAGGGCCGGGGCGGACGCGGCCAGGGCATGGGCCGAGGACGGCGCGGCGGGCGCTAGACGGCTTCCAGCAGGCGCGCTTCAGGCGGCTTCGACCAACTTTTCCGGCCCCCCCTGTTTACAGAGAGGGGTATGATGGTCATACTTTCCGGAGAAGACGAAACCGACCAAGGACGCCGCCATGAGCTGGGACCCGGATAGATACGAAGCATGGTTCGATACCCCCGAAGGGCGCTACGCCCTGGATCGGGAGGTCATGCTGCTCCAGGACGTCCTGGCCGGATGGCCCCGGCGCAAGCGCAAGATCCTGGAGATCGGCTGCGGCACCGGCCTGTTCATGGAGACCCTCTATCAGATGGGGCTCGACGTCACCGGCATGGACAAGTCTCCCGAGATGATCGCGGCCGCGCGCCAGCGGTTCGGCAGCCGGGCCGAGTTGCACGTGGGCCACGGCGAACACATGCCCTATTCGGACAACGAGTTCGACTACGCCCTGCTCTGGTCCGTGCTCGAATTCTCCGACGAGCCCGAGGCCATGCTGGCCGAGGCAGCGCGCGTGGCCGAAAAGGGTCTGGTCATCGGCTTCCTGAACAAGAACTCCCTCTACTACTACATGAACGTGCGCGGCACCGAGTCCTCCCTGGCCCGGGCCCACTGGTTCACCTGGTGCGAGATGCAGGACCTCGTGCACCGGGCCACGGGCTTTCGGCCCACCATGGCCCGCTCGGTCCTGGCCGGGCCCATGAAGACCTGGAAATCCTCCACCCTGTCCAACCTGGCCAACGGCCATCTCCTGCCTCCGGCCCTGGGCGCGTTCGTGGCCGTGCGCGTGGATTTCGTCAACATGAAGCCGCTCACCCCGCTCTTCGCCTGGAAGGGCGAGCCCGAAATGGGCTAGGCGGCATGGCTGGGTCCCGCTTCCGACTGTCCGTCGTCATCCCGGTCTGGAACGGCTGGGACCTGACCGAACCGTGCCTGCGATCACTGGCCGAGCACACCCCGGGCGACGAATTCCAGGTCATCCTGGCCGACAACGGCTCCACGGACCAGACCCCGACCGCCGCGCCCGCCCTGGGCCAAACCCTGTTCGGCGACCGCTTCGTCCACCACCGCCTGCCCGAGAACCTCGGCTTCGCCAAGGCCTGCAACGCGGGCGCGAAAGCCTCATCCGCCGCGCATCTCTTCTTCCTGAACAACGACACCCGAGTCACGGCGAACTGGCTGCCGCCGCTCATGGACACCCTGCGCGCCGACCGCCGACTGGCCGGGGTCGGCCCCCTGCTCCTGTTCCCGGAAGACGACTCCGTGCGCGCCGGACGGGTCCAGCACCTGGGCATCGCCGTGGCCGACAACATGGAGTTCCGCCACCTCTACGAATATTTCCCGCAGGGCCATCCGGCCGTGCTCCGGCAACGCGCCTTCAGCGTCATCACCGCCGCCGCCCTGCTCATGCCCGCCCCGCTGTTCCACGCCCACAACGGCTTCCACGAAGGGTTCGTCAACGGCATGGAGGACGTGGACCTGTGCTGCCGCATCGCCCAAAAAGGCGGCCGCTTCTCGGTCGCGCCGCACAGCGTCATCCACCACCACACCCACGGCACCGAAGGCCGGTTCGATCACGAGTCCGCCAACCTGCGCCTGCTCCGCTCCCGTTGCCGCGACGCCCGCGAAGACTTCTGCGCCTTTCTGCGCGAGGACGGCTTCGAACCCGCCCTGACCCCATGGCTCGATCTCGCCGTGCGACTGCCCGAGCCGCGCCTGGCCGAACTCGACGCCGAACTCGACGCCACACAGGACGCCGACCGCCTCCACGCCCTGCTCCTCCAGGAGCCACTCTGGGACCAGGGCCACGCCCGCCTGGCCGCCCTGCTCGAACAACAGGGCAGCCCCCGCGAGGCCATGGCCGTGGCCTACCTCCGCTCCCTGCTCTGCCCCGGTCCGGACGCCTTCCGCCAATGCACGCGCCTGCTGCGCCTGTGCGGCATCCCCCGCATGGCCGACCGCTTCGCCGCCCGGCTCAATGCCCTGGAGCACACCCTGGCAGACCGCGAAGGACTGCGCAAAAAGGCCCGCTCCCTGCTCCACACCACCCGCGATGCGGCCGTCCGGCTGCAGATCGAGACGTTCCTGGCCGAATAGGTCCGGGGAATCGGGGCGCGGCCCCAAACCCCGCTGGGGCGCTGCCCCAGACCCCGCCAGAGAACCCTTTGAAAAGGGTTCTCTGGACTCTCCCAAACTTTTTGTGTCGCCTGCGGCGAAAGGGCTGGGTGCGGAGAGGCGGATTGTTGCGCGTGGGGTGTGGAGGGAGCTCGGCCGGGTGGTGTTCCGAAGTGTTCGCGCCGGACGCCCACGGGCCTCGGTGGGCCGCCCGGCGCGAACACTTCGGGACGGCTGCCAACCCCGCCCTGTCCTGCGGGGGAAACATGACAATCCCACGTTGCGGCGTTTTCTAATGGGGGAAAAGACGCTTTAACCGCATTCGCAGCCCGCGAAGCGGCAACAAAAAGTTTGGGAAAAGGAGGGGATGGGGGTCCGGGGGAAGGGGAGGAAAGAACCCTTTTCAAAGGGTTTTTCCTCCCCTTCCCCCGGCCGCCGGAGGCATTCTTTTACAGAACCTGTTTGATATCCAGGTCCAGGCCGCTGTTTTCCATGGCGAGGGAGTCGCCGAGGACGCAGATGTCGCCGTTTTGGGCGACGGTGCGCACGGCCTGGGCGAGTTGGCGGTAGTCGTTTACCGAGGCGTTCAGGGCCTGTTCGCGCACGGTTTGCAGGTAGGCGTCGTCCTGGTTGGTCAGGTGTCGGGCCAGGGCGGTGAAGCCCTTGGCGTCGGGCAGCTGGTAGGCGTCGATCTCGCCGATGGCGCCGATGATGGATTTCTCCAGCTCGTCCGCGTCGATGCTCACGGTTTCGAGGTAGTTGGCCAGACCGTCAAAGGCCTTGACCGTGTCGGCCACGTTGGGGTCGCGGTAGGAGACGAAGGCCAGGGCCCCGGCCAGGCGGTCCATGATGCAGAACGCGCCGTAGGCTCCGCCCTGCACGCGGACCTTTTCCCAGAGATAGCCGGTGCGAATAAGCTTGTTGACCACCTGGGCCGCGCCGGTGAGCTGGATGCCGTGCTCGGTCAGGCCGCACCCCTTGCCCACGTAGTTGACCTGGGCCGGGATGGCGAGGCCTTCGCGCGCGGGCAGGGTCGGGACGGCGCGTTCGGCAATGGCCGGACCGGCGGCGGGCAGGGCCTCGACCACGGCCTGCATGGCGGGCTCGGCCAGGGCGAAGAGGTCCTGGTCCATGGTGGCGTTGAGGATCAGGGTGCTTTGGTTGAGCAGGAGCGTGCGGAACTGCTCCAGGTCCTTGGCGACCTTGCGGAAGTCGTCCTCGATGCGCTTTTCCAGGTCGCGCAGGAAGAACAGGTTGGTCAGGCCGGTCATGGCCTCGTCCATGGCGTGGGCCGCGTGGGTCCGGGCGCGCAGCCGGGTGGCCACGATCATGTGGCCCGAGGGCACGAGGCGCTGCTCGGCGCGGGCGCGGGCCTCGGAAACGATGCGGCCGATGCGCTCCTTGTTGTCGAGCTGGGCCGAGGTCAGGATCTCGGTGACGATCCCGCAGGTGTCGACGATACGCTCGCCCGTGGCCTTGGTGCGCAGGAACAGGCGGGCGGCGGCGTCCTTGGAGTCGCGGATGGGCGAAGCGAACGGCTGGGCCCAGATGCCGCCCGAGGTCCGGGCGATGCGCTGGGACAGGTCGACATAGTCGCGCTCGGTGGTGCCGGATTCGGTCAGGGCGCGGCCGAAGACGCCCGCATAGGGCAGCAGCGCGTCCGGGATGACGGACAGGTCGAAGCCGAAGTCCAGGTAGGCGATGCCGTTGGTGGCCAGGTCGTGGAAGAGCAGCTCGCGGCCGCCGAGGGTGCGCACTTCCGTGGGGATGGGCCGGTTCTCGGCGGGCAGATCGGCCACGGACAGGCGTGGGATGGTCTTGAGGGCCTCGGGCGCGTCGGGCTCGGCCTGGAGGCGCTTGAGTTCGGCCGCGTCATCGATGACCGCCTGAATGCCGTCCGGGGTCAGGGCCTCCTTGGCCGCTTTCAGCCGGTCGGACTCGGCTTTGGCCTGGGTTCGGGCCAGCTTCTGGTCGGGCTCCAGGAGCACGGTGGTCCGGTGCGGGTTATGCAGGAACAGACGGGCCAGGAGTTCCTCGAAGATCTTGTCGCCGTTTTCCAGCCACGTCTTGATGTTGGCCAGCGGCTTCTCAAAAGGCAGCAGGGCCAGGGGATCGCCCTCGTTTTCGTCGTCATCGTAGAGCCAGGTGGACAGGGCCTGGAACATGAGTGACAGGCCGCGCGGATAGGAGCCGGTGTTGTTCTCGCGCAGGGAGAACTCCACAGAGTTCACGGCCGCCTCGATGTCGCGGGCGTCGATGCCGTTCTCGACCAGTTCCTTGATGGTATGGAAGATGATCGACTCCACCTTGACCGCGTTGGACGGGTGCATGCCCTTGAGGCCCACGGAAAAGAACATCTGGCGCATATCGGCTTCCAACCCCACGCCGGCCAGGTCGTCGCCCAGGCCGGAATCGGTCAGCGCCTTTTTCAGCGGCGAACTGGGCAGGCCGATGAGGATGTGCTCGAGAATATGCAGGGCCAGGTTCAAGTTGGCGTCCGCGGTCTCGGCCAGCAGCCAGTTGACCGTGAACATGCCCTTGGCCAGCCGGTCCGAGGCCGGGTAGCCCTTGCGCACGGTCTTGGCCTCGGCGAAACGCGGCTGGAGCGGCACCCGAGTCTTGGCCACGTCGATGGCCTCGTACCGCGAAAAGACCGCGTCCAGGATTTCAAGTCGCTTTTCCGGATCGTCGTCGCCGTAGAAGAAGGCGTACCCGTTGGACGGGTGGTAGTGGTCGCGGTGGAAGGCCATGAACTTGTCGAAGGTCAGGTCCGGGATGACCGCCGGATCGCCGCCCGAGTCCAGGCCGTAGGTGGTCTCCGGGAACAGGGACTGCTGGGAGTGTTCGTAGAGCAGGGAGTCGGGCGAGGAGTACGCGCCCTTCATCTCGTTGAAGACCACACCCTTGTAGGCCATGTCGCGGTCAGGGGACTCCAGCTCGTAGTGCCAGCCCTCCTGCTTCAGGGTGTTCTCGGTCAGGCGCGGGTGAAAGACCGCGTCCAGGTAGACGTCGATCAGATTGTAGAAATCCTGCACGTTGGCCGAGGCCACGGGATAGCAGGTCTTGTCCGGGAAGGTCAGGGCGTTGAGGAAGGTCTGCAACGACCCTTTGAGCAGCTCCACGAACGGCTCCCTGACCGGATACTTGTCCGAGCCGCAGAGCACCGAGTGCTCCAGAATATGGGCCACGCCCGTAGAGTCCTCGGGCGGAGTGCGAAACGAGATGCCGAAGACCTTGTTCTCGTCGTCGTTGATCATGGACAGGACGCGCGCGCCCGTTTTGTCGTGGCGGTAGACAATGGCCGTGCTGGCCAGCTCCGTGATTTCCATTTCCCGTATCTTGGTGAAGCCGAAAGTCATAAACGCTCTCTTTTCTTTTGTATTCGATCATGCGCCGGGCGCCCTAAGCCGGAGCCGCCCCGCAGGAAGCCCCGGTATACACTACCATGACCCGCCGGGCAAAGTGCGGAAAAATGCAAAAAAACCTTGACGGAGACCCGGCCTGTCCTTAGTGTCTTGAAAACGGTAATCATTCCTACAAAAAATTCAACCTCTGAAAAAAGAAAGGGAAAATAATATGAGCAACGAATTCGAGTCCAACGATACCATGCCTGATTTCGCCAAAGTGGGCCAGCCCGTGCCCGAGTTCACGATGGAGGCCTTCGACCCCACCGAGGGCGGTTTCACTGAGGTGGACCTGGGCGCGCTGCGCAAGGAAGGCAAATGGGCCATCCTGTTCTTCTATCCCGCGGACTTCACCTTTGTCTGCCCCACCGAACTGGCCGACCTGGCCACCCGCCACGAGGACCTGAAAAAACTCGGAGCCGAGGTGATCTCCGTGTCCACGGACACCAAATTCTCGCACATGGCCTGGCGGTCCGACGAGCGCATGCTGGAAAACGTCAAGTTCAAGATGGCCGCCGACCCCACCGGTGAGATCTCCCGGTTCTTCGACGTCTGGGACTACGACACCGGCCTGGCCCTGCGCGGCACCTTCGTCATCAACCCCGAGGGCGTGCTGGTCTCGTCCGAGATCAATTTCTACAACGTCGGCCGCAACGCGGATGAGCTGGTCCGCAAGGTTGAGGCCAACACCTACCTGATCGACCACCCCGCCGAGGTCTGCCCGGCCAAATGGACGCCGGGCGAAAAGACCCTGACCCCCAACGACGGGATGGTCGGCAAGGTCTACGAAGCGCTCAACGACTAGACGGCAGCGATCTCACACTCTCGCTGACCTGTTGCATGAAACGCCCCCTGCCGGACGGTCCGGCAGGGGGCTGTTTTGGTTGCGGCCCGGCCACGCACGGCCTATGTTCGGCGCACCCGCAACCACGGAGCGAACATGGAGATCATCCTGGCCACCGAAATCTGGGGCCGCACGCCCCACACCGACGCCCTGGCCGACCGGTTGCGCCCGTACGCCGACCGCGTGACCGTGGCCGACCCCTTCGACGGCCGCGACCCGCGCTTCGCCTCCGAAGAACAGGCCTACGCCGCCTATCTCGACCACGGCGGACTCGAACCCTACGCCCGCCGGGTCACGGACCTGGCCCGTCAAGCCGCGCACCCGGCGCTCCTCATCGGCTTCAGCGCCGGGGCCGGAGCCGCCTGGGCCGCCGTCTGCACCCGGGGTCTCCCCATACTCCGCGCCTGCTGCTTCTACGGCTCCGCCATCCGGACCATGACCGACCGCGTCCCCTCCGCCCCCGTGGACCTGATCTTCCCGGACGCCGAGCCCCACTTCGACGTGGACGAACTGGCAACCACGCTCCAAGCCATTCCCCTGATCTCCTGCCACCGAGCCGAAGCGGGCCACGGCTTCATGAACCCCCTGTCCGCCAATTACGACGAAACCGCCAGCCGCCACTGGACGGACTGGCTGGTGCGCCTGACGGGTGAGCTGGGGAGATAACTCCGGCTTTGCGGACCCCTTCGGGGAGACCAGGGCGCTGCCCTGGACCCGCCAAAGAACCCTTTGAAAAGGGTTCTCTGGACTCTCCTAAACTTATTGGGTCGCCTGCGGCGAAGGGCGTGGGACCGCCTTCCGCCGTTCCGGTGGGCGATTTCTTCGCCGCCGTTCAAAAACGCCGCGAGACCGAAATTTCAAGCCCGCAACTTCCCACCTGTGGCGTTGGCTACCGGCGCGAACCCTTCGGGACACCACCCGGCCGAACTCCCCCCCCCCACCTCACGCGAAGCACTTCGCCATCCCGTGCCCGCACGCCCCTGCCGAAGGCACACAAAAAGTTTGGGAGGTTCTTAAGCCGTCGGAGACGCCCGCCCGGCGAGTGCCCACCGGAGGCTCCCCCATGCCCCTCCCTACTTGCTGATCCACAGCGCGGTGTCCTGGAGCTGACGCAGGAGGTTGACGGACACGGTGCTGGGAAAGAGGTTCTCCATGCGGGTCTGGGAGCCTGTGCCGCGCCGTCCCACGGCCACGGCGGCGTAGTGTCCGGCGCGGGCCTCCTTGAGGATGGCTTTGACCGGGTTGCGGCCGGTGACGATCTTGATGTCGATGCGTTCTTCCGGGATGCCGTGTTCGCCGAGGATGGCCAGGGCCTCGTCGAAGATGCGGGCGGACCGGACCTCGGCGTAACCTGTCTGGGCCACGTGAAAGAGGGTGAAGGACTGGCCCGGCTCTTCGGCGAGCATGTAGCCGGCGTGGTCGGCCATGCGCAGGGCCGGTTCCGAGCCGTCGAGGCAGAGCAGGACGTTCCGGTGGGAGACCTGGGACGGGCGCTTGCAGACCCAGATGGGGAAGTCGATGTCCTGCCACAGCAGGTCGTGGCACACGGAGTTTTCGAAAATCTCCTCGAACCAGGTGAACCCCTTTCGGCCGAGGATGAGGGCGTCGTAGAGGCCTTCGCGGGCCTCGGCGATGAGTTCCCGGGCCGTGCCCAGGCGGGAGTGGACGATCTTGGTGCGGATGTTCTCGCCGTCGCACCCGGCGATGTCCATGATCCACCGCTTGGCGTCTTCCAGGGCCTTCTTGCCCTTGCTTTTCTTGTGGGCCACGAGGCGGTCCACGGCCTCGTCCGAGGGCGGCAGCCCGGCCTCCTGCCGGTCCCACAGGACCGAGCGCGGCGCGGCGTAGAACAGGGTCAGCCTGAGGTCGCAGAACGAGTCGAAGGTGTCCTTGAGAAACCGCAGGTTGTAGGAGGCGGCGCGGTCGTCGCCGATGGCGAGGAGCAGTTCTTTCTGCACGGGGGAACTCCTGTTGAATGGGTGGAATCCTGAGACCAGCCATAACGTGTGGGGCCGGGAAAAGACAAGGCCCGGTACTTGTCCTTTAAATCGGGGGCTGATACATCCTCAAGGACTATGCGTACCCCTGACCACATGCGGGCCGGATCGTTCCCGGCCGTCCTTCTCCCGACCGCGTTTCTGGCCGCCCTGATCCTGGCCAGCGCGGCCATGGCCCAGAGCCTGAGCCTGAAGGCCCCGACCCTGGCCAACGAGAACGGGCGGCTCACGGCGCGCTTCGGCATCGTGGTCGAAGACAGGCCGATCCTCAAGGGCGAGTTGGAGGACGGGGCCGTGCTGGTGCTCAAGTGCGAGGTCAGCCTGTCCGAGCCGCGCGACTACTGGCTGGACAGGGAGATCACCGAGGTCCATTTCCAGAGCCGGTTGAGCTTCGACCCGCTGACCCGCGAATTCGTCATGACTCTGCCCGGCAGGCAGACGCCGCTGCGGGACACGGACCTGAGCGCGGTCCTGGACGAGGGCTGGGGGTCCATCGGCGTTACCCTGGGTTCCTGGGCTCTGCTCGACCGGGGCAAAAAATACTCCCTGCGGCTGCACACCTCCATGAACGAGGAGGACGCGCCCGAGGGGATGATGCGCTTCTTTTATTTCTGGTCCTGGGACGCCGGGGCCGACAACGCCTTCCAGCTGGATTTCACCTTCTAGGGGGCTGACGCGTGACCCCCGATCCGATCCGCATCAGCCCGACCAGCAGCCGGGACCAACGGCGACACCGGCGCGAGTACATCATCGCGCTGATCTTCATCTTTCTCATCGCCGGGCTGACCTGGGCCGAGCTCAAGTACCTGAGCGGCGACTACTACCTGATCCTCAACCTACTCATATTGAACGTGGTCTTTCTGCTGGCCATGCTCTTCTACGTGGCCCGCAACGCGGTGCGCCTGGTCCTGGAGCGCCGCCGCCGGGTGCTCGGCTCCAAGCTGCGCACCCGTCTGGTCCTGGCCTTCATCTCCCTGTCGCTCATCCCCACGGTGCTCATCTACCTGGTCTCGGTGAAGTTCGTGCAGACTTCGGTGGACTACTGGTTCAAGGGCCAGGTGGAGGAGTCCATGGAGCAGGCCCTGGAGCTCGGGCGGGCCTTCTACGGCTCGGCCCAGGACCGTCTGGAGCGGCGCGGCGCGGTCATGATCAAGGACATCGTGGACTCCAAGTTCGCCTGGGGCGGCAAGGCCATGGACAAGTACCTGAACCGCAAGTTCGACGAGTACGACCTGAGCCTGGTGGGCGTCATCACCCCGGAGGGCAACGAGCAGAACACCCACGCCTCGGCCCAGTGGAGCCAGGCCTGGCCCGAGATCAAGGAGAAGATCGACTGGCAGTCCCTGCGCGCCGACCCGCGCTCTTGGACGACGATCATCCCCAAGCCCGGCTCGGACCTGGTCCTGGGCGTGACCCCGGTGGACGAGGGCAAGACCGGCTATCTGGTGGTCGGCGAGACCGTGGGCCAGGGGCTGCTGCACCGGCTCGACCAGATCGTGCGCGGCCTGGACGAGTACAAGAAGCTCAAGACCCGCAAATATCCGTGGAAAATGAATTTGTACCTGACCCTCGGGGTCATGGCCCTGCTCATCATCCTGGGGGCCATCTGGTTCGGGTTCCGGCTGGCCAAGGAGCTGTCCGCCCCGGTCCAGGCGCTGGCCGCGGGCACCGAGCGCATCGGGCGCGGCGATCTGTCCGTGCGCCTGGAGGACCGCTCGGATGACGAACTCGGCTTCCTGGTCCAGTCCTTCAACCGCATGGCCGAGGACCTGGAGCAGAGCCAGAACTCTGTGCAGCAGGCCAACGAGCGCCTGGCCCAGCAGAACCAGGAACTGGAGCGGCGCGGCCAGTATATCGAGGCCGTGCTCAACAACATCACCTCGGGCGTCATCTCCATGGACGCCGAAGGGCGCATCGGCACTGTCAACACCGCGGCCGAAAGCATCCTGGGCATCCCCGGAGAGCTGCTCATCGGCAAGGTCCCCTACCGGTTCCTGTCCGGCGATTTCGCGAACATGGTCGAGGAGGCCCTGGCCCAGCTGTCCACCAAGCCCGGCGGGGTCTGGCAGCGCCAGCTGGACCTGCCCGTGCGCGGCAAGCTGATCAAGGTCCTGGTCAACGTGGTCTCGCTGAAGAACGTGGGCGGCCGGGACGCGGGCCACGTGGCCGTGTTCGAGGACATCACCGAGCTGGAGAAGATCCAGCGGCTGGCCGCCTGGCGCGAGGTGGCCCGGCGCATCGCCCACGAAATCAAGAACCCGCTCACGCCCATCAAGCTGTCCGCCCAGCGGCTGCAGCGTAAATACGGCGAGCGCATTGACGAGAACACCTTCAACGAGTGCACCGGCCTGATCGTCAACCAGGTGGAGCGGCTCCAGAACATGGTCACCGAGTTCTCGGCCTACGCCAAGCTGCCCGAGGTCCAGCCCCGGCCGGACAAGCTCGCCCCGCTGCTCGAAGAGGTCACGGCCATGTTCGCCAACACCCACCGGGCGATCAAGTGGGACCTGTCCCTGCCGTCGGACATCGGCGAGTTCCCCTTTGACCGCGAGGGCATCCGCAAGGTGCTCATCAACCTGTTCACCAACGCGGCCGAGGCGCTCAAGGGCATGCGCGGCGGCGAGGTCCGCATCAGCGCCGTCCATGACGCGGACGCGGGCACGGTGACCATCTCCGTGGCCGACAACGGCCCGGGCCTGCCCAAGGACTCCTCGCGCATGTTCGAGCCCTACTACACCGAGAAAAAGGGCGGCACCGGCCTGGGCCTGACCATCGTCCGGTCCATCGTCGCGGACCACGGCGGCATGGTCCGCGCCGCCTCCAACCACCCCAAGGGCACGGTCTTCATCGTCGAACTGCACGACGCCTAGCCGCCTTCCCGGACGGCGAATCCGGACCGCACTCCCCCTATGCCCCCGAGAGCGGGCGGCTCGTGTCCAGCCGTAACGGGCCGGCGCGACGGGGCATTGTCCTGTCCTCGAACGTCCTCAAAGGCGACGTGCCGGTCCGATCCGTGAACTGATCTTTACCCGAACGCACAACCGCCTAAAATTTATAAGTGTCTGGTAATGAATATCCACTCGTGGTATTCTGGGTCCCGGATATGACGCTCGAAGACCGCAATACTGACAAGGTGAAGGATACGTGCGTGCAATAATCGCCGGTGGAACCGGCTTCATCGGCAGGGAACTGGTTCGGGAACTGCGGGAACACGGCTGGGATATTCTCATCCTGTCGCGCACACCGGGCAAGGTCGCCGACGTGTTCAAAAACGGGGGCGTCATCGGCATGCCCTGGGATAACGGCTGGACCGACGTGCTCGGCCCGGACACGGCCATCGTCAACCTGGCCGGGGAGAACATTGCCGGGGGGCGGTGGACCCGCAAACGCAAGCAGCGCATCCTCCAGAGCCGGGTCCAGGCCGGGGAGCGCATCGTCAAGGCGGTGGAGCGGGCGGGCGTGGCTCCGGGCGTGCTCATCCAGGGGTCGGCCGTGGGCTACTACGGCCCGCGCGGAACCACGACGATCAACGAATACGCCGAGTCCGGGTCCGGCTTCCTGGCCGATGTCTGCAGGCAGTGGGAGGGGTCCACCTCCGCCCTCGAGAAGAGGGGCACCCGGCGCTGCATCATCCGCACCGGCATGGTCCTCGGTCACGGAGGCGCGCTGCAGCGCATGCTCCCGCCCTTCAAGTATTACCTCGGCGGGCCTCCGGGCGACGGGTTGCAGGGCGTCTCCTGGATACATATCAAGGACGAGGCCCGGGCCATCCGTTTCCTTTTGGAAAACCCCGAGGCCAGCGGGCCCTACAACCTCTGCGCCCCCACTCCGGTCAACTTCGCCAAGTTCGCCCACGTCCTCGGCGCCATCCTGGGCCGCCCGTACAAGACCCCGGTCCCGCCCCTGGCCCTGCGCCTGCTCTTCGGGCAGATGGCCGACGAGGTCCTCCTGTCCGGGCAATTCGCCCTGCCCGAGCGGCTGACCAAGGCGGGCTTCGAATTCTCCTTCCCGGAGCTCCCCGAAGCCCTGCGCGACGTGC
Organism: Pseudodesulfovibrio sp. lm2024; assembly: GCF_051175575.1. Lineage (NCBI taxonomy): Bacteria > Pseudomonadati > Thermodesulfobacteriota > Desulfovibrionia > Desulfovibrionales > Desulfovibrionaceae > Pseudodesulfovibrio > Pseudodesulfovibrio sp. lm2024. The sequence continues at coordinate 122,762 of NZ_CP195092.1, read as the reverse complement.
TCGGCTAAGCCTCCCCGCCCAAGCGAGGAAAACCCCGGGCCGACACTGGTCGGCCCGGGGTTTTTTCCGTTTATACGTCGGGACGTCGCGGCCTAGAACCGTTCGAACCCGCTGTCGTCAGCGTCCGCCGCCCGGGGAAGGGCGAGGGGCGAGGGGCGGGACGCCTTGCGTTGGCCGACCGCCACAGGCCGGGAGTGGCCCAGATGGAAGAAGCTGATGGACTGTTGCAGCTGGGTGCTCTCTCCGGCCAGGGTCTCGGAGGTGGAAGCCATTTCTTCCGAGGCCGAGGCGTTCTGCTGGATGACGTGGTCCAACTGCTGGATGGCGTTGTTGATCTGGTCCACGCCGGTCTCCTGCTCGGCGCTGGCCGCGGCGATCTCCCGCACCAGGTCGGCGGTGCGCTCGATGTCCGGGATGAGCTCCCCGAGCTGGGCTCCGGCCTCCTCGGCCTTCCTCACCGTGGCCCCGGACAGCTCGCTGATCTCGGACGCGGCCTTGCCGCTGCGCTCGGCCAGCTTGCGCACCTCGGCGGCCACCACGGCGAATCCCTTGCCGTGCTCGCCCGCCCGTGCCGCCTCGATGGCCGCGTTGAGCGCCAGCAGATTGGTCTGCCGGGCGATCTCCTCGATGATCGAGATGCGTTCCGCGATATCCGTCATGGCGGCCATGGCCTCGCCCACGGACTTGCCGCTGACCTCGGCCCGCTCGGCCGCCTGGGTGGCGATCCGCTCGGTCTCGGTGGCGTTCTCCGAGTTGGCCCGGATGTTGCCCGCCATCTCCTCCATGGAGGCCGAAACCTCCTCCACGCTGGCCGCCTGCCGGTTGGCGCCTTCGGCCAGGCTCTGGGACGAGGCGGACAGCTCCTCGCTGCCCGCGGCCACGCTCTCGGTGGACTCGGAGACCTCGCCGATGACCTGCCTGAGCTTGGCGGCCATGCAGCGCAAGGCGTCGGCCAGTTGGCCGACCTCGTCAGACTGGTGCACGTCGATGTCCCGCGTCAGGTCGCCGTCGGCCAGGGAACGGGCCAGGTCGATGCTCTTGAGCACCGGCCCGGTGATGATCTTCGCGATGACCCACAGGACGGCCAGCAGCACGACCAGGGTCACGACCCCTATGCCAGCGCTGATCACGGTGAACGAATCGGCATGGCTGCGCACCGTGCTCATGGGCGTGACCACGGCCAGGGCCCAGTACTTGCCGGACTTGCCGATCTCGAACGGCGAATAGGTCACGAAGGACTCCTCGCCGTCCATGGGCGAGGTGATCTCATAGGACAAATTCTTGCCCGCCTGAACGGCGCTCAGGACCTTGCCGCTGCGTTCGCCCAGGACCTCCTTGAGATTCTTGCCCACCCAGTCCGCCTGGGGATGGGCCACGATGAACCCCTGGCCGGTGACCAGGAAGGCGTAGCCCGTGCCGAAGGGCTTGATGGACAGGACGTTCTTCTGCAGGTCGTTCAGATAGAAATCCACGCCGACAACGCCGATGTTTCTGCCGTTCTTCTTCACCGGGTAGCCGGTGGAGGCCAGCCAGAACTGCTTGCCCGCCACGTCCCAGGGATAGGGTTCGGTCAGGGTCTCGCCGCTGCCCGACATGGGCTCGGCATACCAGGCCTCGGACTCGAACCCGGCACCCGCGAAGTTGGAGGCGATGGTCCCGCCGTCACGGTAGTACCAATTGCGGTAGGCCCCTTTGTACTTGTCCTTGTAGTGGGCCTCGCGACCGTCGAAATCGTCGGGCGGAAAGGCGCACCAGACCCCGGCCAGGGCGTCGTTCTGCTGCAGTGCGCCGACCAGCACCGAGTCCAGGAGCTCGCGGTCGGGCACGGTGGCGTGGACCGCGCCCTTCTCGAACATGACGGCCAGGGTGCGGGTCACGGTGACGGCCTGGTCGATGGCCTGGCCCACGTCCGTGGCGTATCCCCGGGCGCGGTCCCGAGCCAGATCCTCGGCCTGGCTGACGGCCAGGTTCGTGGCCTTGATCGTCATGATCACGGTACTGGCCGCGATGAGGAGAAAAACGATGGTGAAGGTGGGAACCAGTATCTTGAGCCGAAGGCTCCAGTTCTTGAATCGCATGTACGTTTCCTTGCTTTGAGATGGAAATACCGTCTGGCCGACGCGGTAACGTATGACGCTTACCGCGCAGTCAGAAATTATATTCTGCGTATCGGAGAAATTTCACCAGTGAACGGCTGGCCGCAATCGCGCCAGGGTCAGATCAGCCCGGACCGCCGTAGCTCGGCCATGAGGGCGGCCGCGTCGCTGGCGACGTAATCGGGCTTGAAAGGGGCAAAACCGGCGGCGTCGATGCGCCCGGTGGTCACCCCGGCGGCCAGGGTTCCGGCGGCCTTGCCGGTCTGGACGTCCATGGGGTGGTCGCCGACCATGAGCGCCCGTTCGGGCGGCACGCCCACGCATTCGAGCGCCCGGAGCAGGTGGGCGGGGTCGGGCTTGAGGCGGTCCGAGCTCTCCCTGGGCAGGAACACCTGCATGTGGTCCTCGATGTCCGGGAAGACCCTTTTGATGGCCGCCGAGATGTTCCGGGAGATCACGCCCGTAGCCACGCCGCGCGCCCTGAGGTCGTCGAGCAGCGGCCGGGTGAACTCGTACAGGCAGCCGTCGCGGGCCGCGTCCAGCTCCATGGCCGCGATGACCAGCCGTCCGCGCGACAGAAACTCCATCCCCTCGGCCCGATCGCGTTCCATGACCTGGGCGGACAGCTTTTCCAGCCATTCCAGGGCGGGCGTGCCGTCCGGCACCGGGCGCTCGTCCATGAACACCTCGCCGAGCGCGGCGATCTTGGTCTTCATGAAATCGAAGTCCAGGGGCACGTCGGCCAGGGTACCGTCAAAGTCGAATATGATGGCGTCGAGTTTCAAGTGGGGCCTCCGGCGGCCGGGGGAAGGGGAGAGGGAAACCCTTTGAAAAGGGTTGTCCCTCTCCCCTTCCCCCGGACCCCCATCCCCTCCTTTTCCCAAACTTTTCGGGTGCGCTTTGCGCAAGGTACGAGGGCGGGGTGTGTGGTTCGGGTTCGGGTGGTCGGGGAATGAAAGACTATTTCGCCAGTTCGCGCAAGAGCGTCAGGTTGCGGACGTCGTCCTGGAGGTCCTCCGTCTTGGGGGTCTCCAGGGTCTTGGGGATGTCCGCGAAGCGCGGGTCGCGCATGAGGTTGCGAAACCCTTCCACGCCGATCTCGCCCTGGCCGATGTGCTCGTGCCGGTCCTTGCGGGAGCCGAACCCGTTCTTGGTGTCGTTCAGGTGGAAGAACTTCAACCGGTCCAGGCCGATGATCCGGTCGAAGGCCTCGAAGGTGGCCGCGTACGTATCCGGGGTGCGGATGTCGTATCCGGCAGCGAAGGTGTGGCATGTGTCGTAGCACACGCCCAACCGGTCCGGATGGGCCGAGGCCTCGATGATGGCCGCCAGTTCCTCGAAGGAGGACCCCAGATTGGTGCCCTGCCCGGCGGTGGTCTCGAGCAGAACCATGCCTTTCTTGGTGCCGGATAGCTCGATGGCCCGGTCCAGGTTGGCGACGTAGCGCGCTATGCCCGCCTCGACGCCTTCGCCCAGGTGGGAGCCGGGGTGGGTGACCAGGTAGGGGATGGACAGGATCTCTATGCGCCGCAGTTCCTCGGCAAAGGCCAGGGTGGAGCGCTTGAGCAGGTCTTCCTTGTTCGAGGCGAGATTGATCAGATAGGAATCGTGGGCCGCCACCGGGTAGTCGCCCCACTGCGCGCGGGCCGCCGCGAACAGTTCCGCGTCGTACTCGGTCAGCTCCGGGACCTTCCACTGCCGCTGGTTGCGGGTGAAAATCTGCAGGGCCGTGCCGTCCACCCGCATGATCCGCTCAAAGGCCATGTGCAGGCCTCCGGCGATGGACATGTGCGAGCCCAGGAACATGGAGCAATCCGCCAGGCTAGTCGATCCAGGCGCCCAGGGCGTCCACGATCTTCTTGGCCTGGGCCTGGGAGGAGATGTTGAACTTGGACTTGGGGCGGTAGGTGCCGTCCACCTTCTGGTAGCGGCGGATGGTGTACTTGTCCGGACCGTATTCACCCTTGGCTCGGTTGAGTTCCTGGTAGCGGAACACGATGGTGGTCCAGGCGCCCTTGGAAAGAACGACCTTGTCCAGCTCCTTGACGATGAGCTGGTTGTCTTCGGAATAGTTGATGGTGATTTCGTCCACGGTGGCTGCCATGCTGCACTCCTGATATATGATGTCCGCAGTGCTTCTGCGGCTGGCGCTACCCATACATATGTAGTGGAGGGATGGCAACCCCCGTATTTCGGGCCTTTCCGGCGGTCGGACCACGGCGCTGGTGGACGCGCGCCCGCTCCCGAGGGTCTTGCGCCCGCGCGAAACCAACCATTGTCAGAAGGGCGAATACAAGGTATCCACCTGCCGAGGCCCGAGGGAGCCGAGCCGAGGATACGACGACGAGAATGCCCAAGCACCCCGCAAGACGCCCCCCCGAAAGACACGCGGCCCCACGCCGCCTTCCGCTCCTGGCCTCGGCCCTGCTGGCCTTCTGCGCCCTGACCCTGCTGTGCGCGGGAAAGGCCCCGGCCGAGTCCGAGGCGCTGACCTTGGGCGTGGAGCGCATCGACTATCCGCCCTACGGCTCCTTCCGCCACGGCGACTACGAAGGGTACGCCCGCGACCTGCTCGATTCCTTTGCCATCGAATACGGCTACACCATGGTCTACGTGGCCCTGCCCGTGAAACGGCTGTACCAGGAGTTCCTGGAGACCCGCGACCTGGACCTGAAGTTCCCGGACGCCCCTGACTGGCACCCGAGCAGGCGCAAAGGGCTGAACATCGTCTATTCCGATCCGGCCTGCTCGTACACGGACGGCATCCTGGTCAAGCCCGAGAACCTGGGCAAGGGCATGGGAGCCATCAGGACGCTCGGCATCCTCGCCGGGTTCAAGCCTTGGCTGCTCGATCCGCCCATCAGCCCCAAGTCGATCAAGGTGTCGGAAAACGCCTCCATCTCCGGGCTGCTGGCCAAAGGGCTCGTGGGCCGGGTGGACGGGGTATACGCCAACATGGAGGCGGCCCGCCATCTGCTGACCGCCATGGGCCGCCGGGACCAGCTGGTCCTCGACCCGGACCTGCCGCACGTGACCGGCTCCTACCGGTTGTCCACCATCAAGCACCCCCGGGTTCTGCGGGAGTTCGACGAGTTCCTCCAGAAACGGTCCGAGCTGGTGGACTCACTCAAGAAAAAACACGGACTGGACCGCTAGGCCCTATTCCTTCTCGAGGCTGTCGGCCTTGAGCTGGCCGCAGGCCGCCTTGATATCCGCGCCCATGGAGCGGCGGATGAAGGCGGTCAGGCCGTGATCCCACAGACGCTTTTCAAAGGCCTCGACCCGGTCGCGGTCGGGCGCGCCGTAGGGCATGCCCTCGGTGGCGTTGTAGGCGATGAGGTTGATCTTGCCCTTCCTGCGGTCGATGAGCCGGGCCAGCTGGTCCGCGTGCTCCATGGAGTCGTTGACGTCCTTGAGCAGCAGGTACTCGAAGGTGATCCGCTCGCGCGGACGCATGGGATAGGCGGCCAGGACGGCCATGAGGTCGTCCAGGTGGACCTTGGCGGCCTTGGGCATGATCTTGGCGCGCAGCTCCTGGGTGGGCGCGTGCAGGGAAATGGCGGGCAAGGCTATCTCCAGATCACCGAGAACTTTGAGCTTGTCCGGGAAGCCCACGGTGGAGACCATGGACCGCCGCCAGGACAGGGACAGCCCGCGCTCGCACGGCAGGTCGGTCAAAACCTTGATCAGCGTGTCCAGGTTGAGCAGGGGCTCGCCCATGCCCATGAACACGAGGTTCTTGAGCTCGTTCATCCCCCGGTCGGCCAGGTACTGGCGGCCCACCAGAATCTGCCCCATGATCTCGCCGTAGGTCAGGTTGCGCTCGAACCCGAGCTTGCCGGTGTTGCAAAAGGTGCAGGCCATGGCGCAGCCCACCTGGGTGGACAAACACTGGGAGTAGCGGTCCTGCATGGGGATGAGCACCGTCTCGATGAGCTTGCCGTCGGCCAGCCTGAGCAGGAACTTGATGGTCCCGTCCCGGCTCTCGGCCACGCGGGCGATCTCCGGCCAGACGATGTGCGCCATGGCGGCCAGCTTCTCGCGCAGGGGCTTGGACAGGTTGGTCATGGCCTCCACGCCGCGCACGCGCTTCTGCCACAGCCACTGCCAGATCTGTTCGGCCCGGTAGCGGGGTTCCTTCAGGTCCTCGGCCACAAAGGCCTCGAGGTCGTTCTTGTTCAGCTCTATGAGATTATGCATGGGCGTTCCTTGCAGGACAGGGGCGGGCGGTGTCAAGGCCGATGGCGGACCGGACTTCTTGTGCAAATGTCTGCCAAGGGTTTGCGGTAAGGTCCGCCGTGGGTTATAACACGCCTGTCCGAGAAAAACGACAACCCGGAGGAATCCTCAAAATGTACAATAAGTTCAGCAGAATCGTCTGCCTGACCGTGGTCTTTTCCCTGCTCGTCCTGAACGTCGCCACCGCCCGGGCCGGGCTCGTCTCCACCGAGGCGGCCCTGTCGGCCAGCCGCAGCGCGGACAACCGCGCCATGGTCCTAAGCCAGCTGCAACGCGACGACGTGCGCCAGGTCCTGCAGAGCAAGGGGCTGTCCGTGTCCGAGGTCGAACAGCGCGTCAGCGCCCTGTCCGACGCCGAGGTCAACCAGATCGCGGAGCGCATGAACGACATGCCCGCGGGCGGCGGCGCTTTCGGCGTGGTCATCGGGGCCGTGCTCCTGGTCTTCATCATCCTGCTCATCACGGACATGGCCGGAGCCACGGACGTCTTCCCGTTCGTGAAAAAGGCCAGATAGCCGGAACGCAATGCACCGCATCACATCGGGCGGCGGCCGCATGGCCACCGCCTGTCTCGCCCTGTTCCTCCTTGCCCTCGGATCGGGCTGCAGCCTGTACGGCGGCGTCATGCCGCCCTCGCCCACGGGCGCGGAACTGACCCGCGTGCCCGACGTGCCCTTCTATCCCCAGGAGGAGTACCAGTGCGGCCCGGCCGCCCTGGCCATGGCCATGACCTGGAGCGGACTCCGGGCCGCGCCCGAGGACCTGACCGCCGAGGTCTACACCCCGGCGAGCAAGGGCAGCATCCAGCCCGACATGATCACCGCCGCCCGCCGCCACGGGCGCATGGCCTACGTCATCCACGGGGGCGACCGGTTGTCCGCCGAGATCGGCGCGGGCAATCCGGTCATCGTCCTGCAGAACCTCGCGCTTTCCTGGTATCCGGTCTGGCACTACGCCGTGGTCACCGGCCTGGACAACGCCACCGGCGAGGTCCTGCTCAACTCGGGCGCGATCCGGTCCAAGCGCACCCCGTGGCGGGTCTTCGAGAACACCTGGGGCCCGGATTTCTGGGGACTCCTGGTCCTGCCGCCCTCGCGCCTGCCCGCCACGGCGCGGGAAAAGGAATGGCTGGACGGGGCCGTGGGGTTGGAGCGTGCCAAACAGTGGGAAGCCGCCGAGCAGGCCTACGCCACGGCCACGGCCCGCTGGCCCGGCAGCCATGACGCCTGGATCGGCCTGGGCAACGTCCGCTACACCCTGGGCAACGCGCCCGGCGCGGCCACGGCCTTCCGCAAGGCCACCGAGGCCAAACCGGACAGCGGCATCGCCTTCAACAACCTGGCCTTTGTCCTGGACGAGCTGGGCCGACGCGACGAGGCGCTTGGAGCCGCGCGCAAGGCCGTGTCCCTGGGCGGCCCGCAGGTCGAGACCTTCCGCCAGACCCTGTCCGACATCGAGAACGAACCTCCCCGCCCGTAGTCCTTTTCCGGCCTCCAGCGCATACTCCTTCCGCCCTCCCGCTGTTTGCGCCGCTTGCATTGATATACTCTATGGGTGCAAAAGCGTACGTATATAAAAAGGTCTGGCCCGACCGGTTGTATTCCTCTATGTTTCGTGTCGGAATTGAGGGAAGGTCTGCTCTTTATTGGGGGAAAGTCCGCTTTTTACTCAAGGAGGAGGTATGACCAACTTTTTCGCCTCACGGAAAGGGATCATTTCCGTCGGGCTCGTCATCGGCGGCCTGGCCGCTTTGCTGCAATACCTGGGCAATCCGGGGAACATGGGCATCTGCGTGGCCTGCTTCGAACGGGACATCGCCGGAGCCGTGGGGCTGCACCGGGCGGGCGTGGTCCAGTACATGCGCCCGGAGATCATCGGCTTCGTGCTCGGCGCGCTGGGCGCGGCCTTCATGGGCAGGGACTTCCGGCCCCGGGCCGGTTCCGCGCCCATCGTCCGCTTCGTGCTCGGCGTGTTCGCCATGATCGGGGCCCTGGTCTTCCTGGGCTGCCCCTGGCGCGCCATCCTGCGGTTGGCGGGCGGCGACCTGAACGCCCTGTTCGGCATCGCCGGGCTCATCGTGGGCATCGGCATCGGCACCCTGTTCTTCCGCCAGGGCTACAACCTGGGCCGGGCCCAGAAGACCTATTTGTCCGTGGGGGTGATCATGCCCCTGATCATGGCCGGATTCCTGGCGCTCATGTTCATCTACCCGCAGGTGGCCGACGAGGCCAAGTCCGGCGTGCTCTTCTACAGCCTCAAGGGCCCCGGAGCCATGCACGCGCCCCTGTTCATCTCCCTGGCCGTGGGCCTGCTGGTGGGCATCCTGGCCCAGCGCAGCCGGTTCTGCACCATGGGAGCCTTCCGCGACCTGATCCTGTTCAAGCAAGTTCACCTGCTCTCGGGCGTGATCGCCCTGCTGGTGGCCGCCTTCGCGGTCAACCTGATCCTCGGCCAGTTCCACGTGGGCTTCGCGAACCAGCCGGTGGCCCATACCCAGGGTTTGTGGAACTGCATGGGCATGGTCCTGGCCGGGCTGTGCTTCGCCCTGGCCGGAGGCTGCCCGGGCCGCCAGCTGTTCATGGCGGGCGAGGGCGACGGCGACGCGGCCGTGTTCGTGCTCGGCATGATCGTGGGAGCGGGTTTCTCCCACAACTTCGGTCTGGCCAGCTCGCCCAAGGGCGTAGGCCCGCACGGCATCGCGGCGGTCTTCATCGGCCTGGCGGTCTGCCTGTTCATCGGTTTTACCATGCGCAAGAAAGCGGCATAGGGGGACGCCATGAGTGAATTAGTCGACGCGCGGGGCCTGTCGTGCCCCCAACCGGTACTGGATACCCTGGCCAAGATCGCGGCCATGGGCTCGGGCGAGTTCGAAGTCCTGGTGGACACCGAGGCGTCCAAGGAAAACGTGGCCCGCGCCGCCCAGGGCAAGGGCTGGAAGGTGGATTCCATATCCGAGGAAGGCGGCGAATACCGCCTGAAACTGCTCGGAGGCTAGGTTTGGCCCTGGCCGACCTGTTCAGAAAAAAGGCTTCCGGCCCGCCCGCCCGGACGCGGGCGGACCGGGGCTTGCTCGTGTTCGAGCACACCAGCGAGGTAATCCGGGCCGAGAAGCTCCTCAGGGAGACCGGCCGGGACATCCGGGTCATGGGCCCGCCCCCGGAGATACAGCGCGGCTGCGACCTGGTGGTGGAGTTCCCGCTCATGGAGAAGCTCGACATCCTGCGCATCCTGGCCGAGGCCGGGACCGAGCCGTTGGAGAGCGTGCCCGTGACCGGCCCTCTGCTCTCCCCGGTGGACCTCTTCCAGGTCAAGGATTTCGGCGACCATCTCATGGTCCGCGCGGCCAACATGAAGCTGACCGTGGAGAAAGGCACCCGGCGCATCGTCAACGTGTCCGGCGGCGGCTGCCCGGACGTGCCGTACATCGCGGCCCGTCTCATCGGGCGCACCCTGGACGAGGCCCCCTCCCCCCGGGAGATCGGCCATACCCTGTGCGGCTACGCCCTGGAGCTGGCCCACGAGGAGATGGTGCGCCTGTGCTCATCGTAGTCGGCACCATACCGGACCCGGCCGTGCCCGTGCTGGACGCCCTGGCGGCCGTGGCGGGCGACACGCTCACCGTGGGCGGCCGCGCCCTGCCCCCGGACCGGGGCACCCCGGCCCTGCTGGCCGCCGCAGCTATAACCTGCGATTTTCTGGGGGCCAACCCGCCCCACGCCCTGCTGGCGGGCGACGAGGGGCTGGGCAACGGCAGCCGCGAGCTGTACCGCCATCTGGTCGAGGTGCTGCCCGCGCGGCGTTGCGCGGTCCTGGCTTTCCACTATCTCCAGCCCGACGTGGACTGGCACAACCGCGTGCTCCTGACCGCCCAGGCCATGGCCGGGCCGCCCGCCCTGGTGGCGGACGCGGGGTTCATGTACGCGGCCAAGATGAGCGGGTACGCCGGGGAATACGCCCTGTTCACGCCCGACGCCGGGGAGCTGGCCTTTTTGGCCGACGAGGCCGCGCCGCACCCCTTCTACACACGGGGGTTCATTCTCCAGGACGAGGACCGGGTGCCGGAGTTGATCGGGCGCGCCTATGAACACGACAACGCGGCCCGCTGCCTGCTGGTCAAGGGACGCGTGGACCGCGTCGCGGACCGCACCGGGGTCCTGGCCGAGGTGAGCGCGCCGTCCGTGGAAGCCATGGAGGCCATGGGCGGCACGGGCGACACGGTCACGGGCATGGCCTGCGCCCTGATGGCGGCCGGGCTGTCGGCGCACAAGGCCGCGCACGTGGCGGCCCAGGCCAACCGCTACGCGGGCGAGGCGGCCCGCCCCACCCCGGCCTCGCAGATAGGCGAGCTGATCCCGCACATCCCTCAGGCCCTGGCCCGAGCCATGGGAGAGATCCTGTGACCCGGCGTGTCACCCCGGACATGACCCTGCTGGACATCGTCCACCAACACCGCGCCACCGAAGCGGTCTTCCGCGCCCGCGACGAACAGGCGGGCGAATGCCTGCTCTGCAAGGCCCTGTTCGAGACCGTGGCCGACGCGGCCACCCGCTACGGGCTGGACCTCGACGCGCTCATGGCCGACCTCGAGGCCGTTGTTTCCGAAGAAGAAGAATAGATAACCCGGACAGAGAGGAGACCGGGCGTTGACCGGTCAGTTTCCGGTGGAGGCCAGAAACCGTTCGACCGCGCCGAGGTCAAGGACCGGACGCAGTTCCGGATGCAGGCGGGCCAGCTCAAGGAGAACCTTGGCGTCGCCGCGCTGGGTGGTGTGCAGGGAATCCTGGAAATAGTCCGGGGTCAGGCCGAGCCGGGCCGGGTCCTGCAGGTCCACGGCCCCATGCCGGGCGGCATATTGCAGGGTCTTACCCACGTAGGCGTATCCCGCGTTGGTTTCCAGCTCCTCCTGAAACGCCGGGGAGATGGGCGGAAAGACCACGACCACCTTGTGCCCCAGTCCCTCCAGCTTGGACACCTCGCCGAAGAGGGCCTCGAGGGCCCCGGTCTGGAGCTTGTCGTTGTAGCGGAACTCGGTCCGCCCGATGCGCGTCTTGACGTTGGCGACCATGGCCTCGTGGGTCTGCTGGGAACCCGCGGGCTCCAGATGCGAACCATCGGCCTCGAACCCGGCCTCCTGGTTCATGGATCGCAGGCCGATACGCAGCGGCCGCTTGTTGAACAAGGCGGAGCCGCGCAGGACCGGGCCGATGCCGACCTTGCCCTCGATCACGTACCAGGAAGGCAGGAAAAACATGTCCAGGCTGCGCTCGGTGCCGATCGGATGGGTGAACGTGTGCCCCCCTGTGACTTTGCTCAACGGTTCACGAAACCACCAGAAGTCGACCAGGACAAGGATCGTCTGAGGTGGCTGTCGCTCCATGTATTTTAAGAAGTTGATCGCGGTGCGCACGCTGGACATGATCCGACCGCAATTGACCATGGGCTTGCCGAAGAACGCCTGGCGGAATTGCAGGGCGCGGGACGACCCGGCCACCACCACCTCGTGGGGCCGCGCCTCCATGAGCGCGTATTTGTAGGCCGCGTGGCTGTTGTTGAAAAGCGGGCCGTACAGGATGTCCGGATTCTCCGCCTGGGCGCGGGCTATGTCGGTGTACGGCCGCGTTTCTCCGGCCAGGTAGACCAGCGCGAAGTTGAAGGCAGCGAACCCGCCGTAGACCAGGGCCACCAGTCCGAAGGTTATGAAAAATCGCTTGAGCATCAGAAATCGAAGTACAGGTACCGGACCTGCCCGTTGACGAACATGAAGACCGTGCCCGTGACCAGGGCCAGGGCGGAAAACGCCCCGGCGGCATAGGCGAAGGCGTGTCCCTCGCGCAGGACGGCGGGCACCAGCCGGGCAAAGGGATACTCGTTGCGCCTGCCGAGCAGGATGGCCGGGTCGAACCGGCGCATGACCTGCAGGGTGTTGGGCATGAACCAGACCACGAGCATGAGCAGGCCGAGGTAAAGCTCGACGTGCGTGTCGGGCAGGTTGTGCAGCCTGTCACCGGACACGCCGACCATGGCCTGTATGATGACCCACGCCGAGTGGAAGGATTCGGCCCGGAAGACCACCCAGGCGAAGACCGCGAAAACGAAGGTGACCAGGATGGAGCTGACCGCGACCAATCGGGTGTCCGGCAGCTTCACGCGCGTGGAGAAGACGCGCTGCACAACCATGGCCGCGCCGTGCATGACGCCCCAGACCACGAAGGTCCAGCCCGCGCCGTGCCACAGCCCGCACAGGAAGAAGACGATGAACAGGTTGACCAGGGTGCGCGAAGCCCCTTTGCGGTTGCCGCCCAGCGGGATGTACAGGTAGGTGCGCAGGAAATAGCCGAGCGAAATGTGCCAGCGCTGCCAGAACTCGGCGATGTTCCTGGACCGGTAAGGCGAATAGAAGTTGGCCGGGATGCGGATGCCGAGCAGGCAGCCCAGGCCGATGGCCATGTCCGAATAGCCTGAGAAGTCGAAATAGAGCTGCATGGAGTAGCAGAGCGCCGCCCGCCACGCCTGGCCCGGGTTCGGGATGCCTCCCCCCGCCACCTGGGCAAAGATCGGGTCGGAGAAGTGGGCGATATTGTCGGCCAGCCCGGTCTTCTTGAGCAGCCCCACGGAAAAGAAGAACAGGAAGAGCATGACCCGCTCCGGAGAGAAGCGGATGCCGCCCGGCTCGCGCAGCTGCGGGATGGTGTCGTGATGGAAGAGAATGGGCCCGGCCACCAGGTGGGGGAAGTAGGTGATGGTCGCCCCGTATTCCGGCCAGGTGTAGCCCTGGATGCGCCGGGTGTGGATGTCTGTCAGAAAGGCGATGGCCGTGAAGGTGTAGAACGACAAGCCGATCGGGATCTCCCCGGCCTGGCCCGTGTACTCGAAGCCGAACAGGAGACTCAGGTTCTCCAGCAGGAAGTGGGTGTACTTGTAGAAGCCGAGCACGGACAGGGCCGTGGCCACGCCGAGGACGAGCCACGTCTTGCGCATGGCGTCCGACCGGGATCGGCTGATCAAAAACGCGAACAGCCCGTTGGTCGCCAGGCTGAACAGGAGCACAGGCAAGTATTCTATGCGCCAGTAACCATAAAAGAAAAGCGACAGCCCGATGATGGCAACCACCTGGGCCGTGGGCGAAACGCGCCGGGCGAAATAAAAGATCAGACAGGCCGCTGGCAGGAAAAGGAAAAGAAATTCCGGTGAGTTGAAAAGCATAGGTGCGGCGCTGGTTGAATTGACGGGACACGGCTCCGGGCCGGTCCGCCCTTTCTACGGCAACGGGGCAAAATGTCAAGAATACTCCGGTTCAGGTCAGAAACGCAAGGATTACATGGGAATTCTCAAAGACCCTCAACGCCCCGGAACTAAAGGGCATGGCCCGCCCTCTGCCCCTCCCCCGCAGCGGTGCGCTCCGGACCATCCTTGCCCCCTTCAATCGTATACCATATATTGACTCGGCAAAGGAGGCCGCAATGGTTTTGGAATACGAATTTCTGGGCCGCGACAAGCTGGTCAAGGGATACACCTATCCCATAAGACGGAGAGATCTGGACGCGGCATTGGAACGGGCAGGAGTCACGAAACTCCGTTTTGTCGCTTTCTCCTATAATCACGAGTACCGCAACGAAAGCACGTTCCTTTCCTCACGGATGCTCGGCGAGGCCTATACGAGCGGCGGATGGGCCGACCGTTCCCCCTACATCATCATTTCGACCGTCCCGGCCGAAATCTCTCCGCGAGTTAAAGAACTCATAGTTGAGAAAGACCTCCTGAACAACTTTGCGAGCTGGCTCAAGGAGTTGGAAGACGCGGAAAACGTGCGCCGCATGAAAGACCAATTTTACACAGCCTCTCTGGTTGACAGTGAACTGGTCGTTGAACAGACTTAAAGCGAGGGGCGGCACGAAGGCCGCCCGTTCAGCTTACGTCTTGTCCGGAAGGCTCGGGTCGGAGAAGTGATTGTCGAGCAACCGCTGAAAAAGGGGGACATCGAACAAGATCAACGGTGCCCCCGGACGGATCTTTCCGTCGGTGATGATCTTCAATGCCCCCTTCCACTGATCCGCCCGCTTAAGCAGTTTTTTCCGCTCTTTCCCCGTCGCTTGTTTGGCTTCTTCCTTTAATGCACCAATTTTCTTTTGAAACTTGGCCTTAACTTTTGGTTTGTCCGTAGGCGCTGCGGCTTCGTATTCTGTCTTAAAATCGTCTATGATTTTATCACTCCCGGTGACCTTCCCCTTCCCATGCTGTCCCTTGGACTGCACCATGCCGCCGAGGGCTCCGGCGCTGGCGGCCGCGTCGTTGGCCTCTTAGGCCTTGCCGCTCGGGGAGCCGGGCGTCCGGCCCGCTCCGGGACCGGCCGGATTGAGTGCGGGTGAATGTATCGGTATTCAATAACTCATTCATATTCCGTCCCTTTGCATACGGGCCGGAGGCTTTCGCCCCCGGCCCTCCAGGGGGTATGACGAAGAGGGACCGGCGGTCCCTCGCAGCATCTTGCAGACTGTTCAAAAGGAGTTGGATGCTAGGCGCGAGGATAATCCGCCCCGCAGCGTATCCTTCCATACGTGAGGAGGCGGATTATCCGAGCACACCTGGGGCGCAAGGTCTTGTTCTGCTCGAAGACTCGCAGACAATTCACTTGACGACGCAGACGGCCCCTTTTCAACAGTCTTAAATGCGGCTGCCCGGCACGTAGTCGCCGGGATAGAGCAGCTCGAAGCCCTGGTTGACCTTCTTGACGAACGAATCCTCGCGCTTGGTCGGGTCCTTGTAGCGCGGGTCCTGCATCATCTCGCGCAGCCGCTCGATGGTCAGATCCTCGCCCCAGCCACGGGCCGAACCGCGCAGGCCGCTCTCCAGGACCAGGGGCGCGATCTTGGCGAAGGCGCTGATGACCGCGGCCCGGTTGCCCGCGCCCGTGTCGTCCAGGGCGGCCAGCAGCTCCTCGCCGCCCACGGCCTCGGCCGCGCGCAGGGCCGAATCGAGCAGGGACGGGGTGTCGCCCCGGTGCACGGAACGCAGGGATTCCAGCTCGGACTCGCGCAGCTTGCCCGCCTCGGCCTCCATGGCGTGGTGGGTGTCCAGGACCCGGGGCAGGAACCACTGGTACAGCCCGGCCACCTGCTTGGGGGTCAGCCCCAGCTCGAAGGCCTTTTCGCGCAGGCCGCCGACCAGATCCTCGCGCAGGGCGAACCCTTCGGGCAGCTCCATGTCCGGCAGCTCGTAGCCGTCCGCCTTCTCGGGCCTGCCCAAAGCGGCGTAGAAGGCGTCCAGATCCTCGGGCGAGTCCTGGTCGCCGGGCACGCGGACAAACCCCTCCGGGGTCTTGCCGAGCATGCGCTGGGCATGGACCAGGGCCTTCACGGCCTCGTCCTTGGTGGCGTACTTGCTCAGCGCCGGGTGGTCGCGCAGGGGGATATCGGTCTCGGCGCCGTCATCGCCCACATGGCGGACGGTCCATTCCTCGGGCAGGGTCATCCGCCAATTCTTCTGCTTCTCATTCTTGTCGGTCATCGGTTGTTCTCCTTTTCAATGAAGTTTTCGGGTTCAAGCATCTGCTTCACGTGCAGGACCAGGGACCTGCGGCCCTCGTTGAATTCGGTCCGGCCCCGGTCCGTGGAATAGGTCGGCCGCATGAAGCAGCCGCGCCGCTCCAGGTCGGCCATGACCGTGCGCCCGTCAGCGGTTGCGAAGAGCCGCCTGTAGGCCCGGTGCAGTTCCAGCGGGCTGGTCTCAGGCATGGGGGGCCTCCTCGTATGCCGCAGGGTCGGATTGTGCGGGGGAAGGTTGTTCGGGATCGGGCTGCGCCGCATCGGGCGTCATGCCTTGGCCCCCAGCCCCGAGCATGCCGGTCAGCATCCCCCACAGCTCGGTCAGGGCGCTGGGCCGGTCCGTGTAGGCCTCGGACAGGGTCTTGGCGATGGCCGCGACATTGGCCACGGTGGACGCGGTCTGCTGCGTGCTCGCGGCCCGCTGCTTCTGCTCCCGGCCCTGGGCCACGCGCTCCTCGGACTTGAGGTAGTCGGACGGGGTGTTGAACAGCTCGGTCACGTGCCGGGCCACCCGGTCGGTGTCGAAGTTGTCCATGATCCCGAAGGCGTCCTGCGCGCCCACCAGGGGCGCGAGGTATTCCATGACCTGGGCCAGCCCCTGGGCCTCGTACTGCTTCTGGGCGCGGGACACGGGCGAGGTGTAGCGGACCTCCAGGTCGTCGGGCGAAAGCCCCTCGGGAAACGGCGGCAGCGACCCGCCGCGCAGCATGATGCGGAAGACCCGCCGGACCAGCGGGCCGAGGAACTCGGTCTGCAACCGGCCCAGCACCGGGCCGAGCACGCGCATCTTTTCGGCCTGGCGGATGACCGCCTCGGTGGCCGTGACCGCCGGGCCCTCCGGGGCCAGCTGGTCCCCGAGGAATATCCGCCGGATGGACTCCCGGCGGCCGTTCATCATCTCCTCGGCAGCGCGCAGGTCCACGTTCACGGGCAACGCCTCGATGCGGTCCGAGGACCCGGCCCGGTAATAGGACAGCCCGCCCGGACCGGACCGGACCGGTCCGAGAAAACCGTCGTCCGGGACCATCAGCGGCGGGTCGGACATCTTCTCGGCGGCCATGAGCGCGGTCCGGGCCATGGCGTTGAGCACGCGCGCGTCGGACAGCGCGGTCTGCCCCGGCCCCCGGCCGTAGGTTTCGCCCGCGGCCTTGGCCCAGCGCGGGACCATGTACGGCATCTCCAGATAGCCGCTCTCCTCCAGCACGTGGCTGTTCTTGACCTCCAGGTACACGCTGGCGAACGGAAAATGCGCCGAGCCGAAGCCCGCCGGGTCGCGGTCCAGGCGCGGAAAGACCGCGTGCAGGACCTCCACCGGCTCCTCGGGGCGGTCTTCGCCCTTGCGCCTGGTCTCGTCCGAGCAGGCCGCGCCCCACTCCTGGATGGCCTGGCGGGCCGTGACCTCGTACTTGCGGTACACGGTGTCCACCCGGCCGCGCGCGGACTCGGCCACGAAGACCTCGCCCAGCGGCCTGGAAGAGAACCGGACCACGGTGGTCGGATCCGCCTCCACGTACATGACCGCCGTGCCGAGCAGGGCCGCGTCCAGATACAGCTCGTGCACGTGCGCCTGGAACCCGGTATCCTCGCTGTTGAACACCGCCACCATGCGCTCGCGCGCCTCCTGCAGAAAGGCGCGGACCTCGTCCCCGTCGCCCACGGCCCGGTCCTTCACCGAGATGTCGAACCAGGGCAGCGAAGGGTTGGTCAGCAACCCGCCCAGCGACGAGGCCAGCAACTCCAGCGCGTGCAGCGGCGTGGAGTCGAAAATGCGCTCGTCGCCCGCCCGGCCGCGCCCGATGGAACTCCCGCCGAGCCCGGTAAAACTGTTCTTGCGGGGCAACATGTATTCCGTCAGCTCCTGCCACGATCCCACCCACGGGCGGCGGGCCTCCTCCAAACCGGAGAAGCGCGTCAACAGGGAACGGGCCAGTTCGGTTCTGTCCATGCTACTCCCCCAACTTGGTCTTCAACGCCTTGCCGGAGACATCCGGGGCGTCCTTTAGCGACGTCGCACCTTGAGAAAGCAAGCTCTCCGCCTTGCGCTTGCCCTCCAACTGGCGGGCCTCCAGGACCTTGTCGCGGTCCCGGCGGCGCTCGTCCTCCTCCAGCCGGGCCTGCTCGCGCTCGCGGGCCTCCCGCTCATCCTTCATGGAGTTGTCAGGCCTCTTGTTCGAACTCATCAGGGTTCCCAAAACGCTTCCGATCAAACTTACGGTTCCTCCCATGGGGAAATCCTCCTGTTAAAGTGTTTGGGAGGAGCATAGCCCCGCTTTTACGGGCCACCCCGAAATGTCGGCGAATGTATGGGAAAAACGCTTGAGAGGTATAAAAAATCAACTTGACAGGGTGGCGGATATCAGCGGCGGGAAGGCCGGTACGGCGGAGAGAAGGATGCCTCCGGCGGGCCTACCGGCGGTCTCCTTCGGAGAGACCAGGGCGCTGCCCTATCGCTGCTGTCGACGGCTCTAAGACCGAGCAAGCTCGGCCGAAGGCCCGACGCGGCCCCGCTTAAGGCCGAAGGCCTTAAGAATCCCATGTTCGCTTCGCTCAGGTACGAGCGGCCGCGAAAGGCTGGCAAGGGACGCCTTCCGCCGTGCCGGTTGGCGATTTGGACGGAGGGAACGGAACGAGGCCGTGCGGCTTCGCGCAACAATCCGCCACTCCGCGTCCGCACTTTCGCCGCAGGCGACACAAAAGGTTTGGGAGATTCCAAAGAACCTTTTCTCAAAAGGTTCTTTGGCCGTCGGAGACGCCCGCCCGGCGAGGGCCCGCCGGAGGCGCAAAAAAAGCCCCGCCCGGATTCACTCCGGGCGGGGCTTTTTTGTTCACTGTGGCGCGCTATTGCATGGCGTTGTGTGCGGACCTGGATTTCTGTCCGGAGACCACGACCATGTTCCGGCCGTTGTTCTTGGCCTGGTAGAGGGCCTTGTCGGCCTTGAGCACGAGGTCGTCGTCGGTGGCGGCCAGGGAGCCGCCTTCCACGGAGGCGACGCCGATGGAGGCGGTCACGGAGAAACTCTGGCCGTTGAAGTCAAAGGCGCAGTTTTCCACGGCGGTACGCACGCGTTCGGCGAGTTTCCAGGCGGCCTCTTCGCTGGTGTGCGGCAGGAGCACGACGAACTCCTCGCCGCCGTAGCGGGCGGCCAGGTCGGTGGTGCGGAACACGGTGGACAGGATTTCGCCGACCTTGCGCAGGACGAGATCGCCCGCCTTGTGGCCGTAGGTGTCGTTGACGGACTTGAAGTGGTCGAGATCGACCATGAGCAGCGAAAGGTCGTGATGATAACGTGATCTACGCTTGATCTCGTAGACCAGGCGTTCGTCAAAGGAGCGGCGGTTGTAGAGCTTGGTCAGACCGTCGCGGTCGGCGCGGAGTTTGACCTCCTTGAAGGCCAGGGCGTTGCGCAGGGCCAACCCCACGTGGTTGACGGCGGAGCGCAGGGTTTCGACCTGGTCCTTGCCCAGCCGGTAGCCAGGTTCGCAGAGCAGGGACAGACAGCCGAAGGTCTGGTGCCCGGCGGTGAGCGGCATGGTCACGAGCTTGCCCTGGTCCGGGGCCAGGGAATATTCGGGCCGACGGACCGGATCGGTGTAGGAAAGCTGGAAGCCGTTGACCGCGCCCGAGCCCAGGGAGCTGGCCGAGGTCATGATCCGCTCGATCCACTCGGACTCCGAGGCCGGGGTCATCTTGCCGTTGAGGAATATCTCCACGTCGGCGGCGTTGTCCGAGCCGGTGTTCCAGAAGGCGGCGTGCAGCACCTTGACGGGCAGAATCAGGCCCAGGGAGTTCTTGGCGTTGGCCAGGATGGTGCCGGCGTCGAGGCTCTCGGTGGCCGAGGCGAGCAGCTTGTTCAGGAACATGAGCTGATCGGTCTTGCGGGACAGCAGTTCGCGCTCGAGCATGATCTCCTCGGTCATCCGGTAGATGTCCGAGTAGAGGCTCTTCACTTCCTTGGCGCGGAACATGACGTCCTGGATCTTGGGCCGGGTCAGGGGCAGGTCCACGGCGGTCAGGAACCCTTCGGCCAGGACCTGTTCCATCTCGAGCTCCGCGTCGCCGTCCTGGATGAGGATGCGGTGGGTCTCGTCGTGATCGCGGTATTCCTGCTTGCGGGATTCGGGGAAGGCGGACCAGACCGACCAGGGAATCCAGGCGGCCGAAGGCTTTTCCTCCTGATCCAGCTCGCGGCTCACGGGCAGAGCGTCCTCGGGAAAATTGCGGACGTGAAAGCCGGGTCCGACGCCGTCGACGATCTGGCGCACCACGGATTCGTCAAGACCAAGCCCCCACATGAGTTCGGGCCGTCTTCCTCGTTTCATGGACTGTCTAGGCATTTTGCATCGTGCTCCTTTACGACGTCAAAACTTTGGCGGTTAGCCCCGCCTTGCAAGGGATTGAGCAAAATCGGGGCCACGCGGTGCCGCAGGCGGGAAAGCAGGCGCAATCGACGCGGCAGTGAATTGATATGGCAGGGGAAAATAATGTCCGGGCAAGAGGCGGCCCGTGGCGAAACGGCACAATCTGCCCCCTTTTGGAAGCGCCCGGCCATTGACAAACGGGCCTGGAACGGTCTTTACCTAATCATGACCGGCACAAAACGCATCTGGGGGACGCTGGACCCGTTCTACGAAGGCGGTCCCGCCCTGGGCCGCACCGTGGCCAACGTGGGCTTTCTGGAGGCCCTGCTCCGGGCCGACCCGTTCGACGAATACCACTTCTTTCTGCCCGGCCAGCGCGTCCTGAACCCGCTGCGCGAGCATCTGGAGCGGACCGCGCCCGCCATGCTCAAGGGCGAGCGCGTCCGGCTCATGCTCCGGGAACACCTGCCCGGCATGCTGGCGGGCACGGCCTACCACTGTTTCCACCTGTCGGATTGCATCACCAGCCAGCCGTACCTGTCGGCCATGCGTAACCGCCTGAGCGAACGCATCTTCCCGGTCACCGGGCCGATCCATTCCCTGAGCTACGCGGGCTATCCCAAGGCGTTTTTGCAGCACCTGTGGCCGGGCGCCACACGGCGCGACGCCATCGTCTGCACCTCGACCGCCGGTCAGCGCGCGGTGGAGGGATTCTTCGGGCAACTGCGCGAGGGGTTCGGATTGAGTGAGGCGACCCACCCCGGGCCGGGGCTTGCGCGCATCCCCCTGGCCGTGGACGCGGACACCTACGCGCCGGGCGTGAGCGAGGAGGACGGCCCGACGCGCATCCTGGTCTTCGGGCGCATCTCCCACCACTCGAAGATGGACCTGGTGCCGCTGGTCCGCGCCCTGCACCGGCTGATCCTGGACGGGCTCGACCCGCGGTCCGTGGAGCTGGTCCTGGCGGGCTGGGCCGAGCAGGAGACGCACGTCCTGGACACCCTGACCCACCTGGCGGCCAACGCGGGCCTGCCCATGAGCGTGGTCCTGCGGCCGAACGAGGCGCGCAAGCGGGAGCTGTTCCGGAAAGCGGACGTGTTCGTGTCCATCGCGGACAACCCGCAGGAGACCTTCGGCATCACCCTGGTCGAGGCCGGGGCGTTCGGCCTGCCCGTGGTGGCCTCGGATTACGACGGATACCGGGACATCGTGGCCCACGGCGAGACCGGCTGGCTGGTGCCGACCACGGGCCCGGCCGAGACCCCGGACGTGGACCTGGCCGCGCCGCTGAATTTCGACAACCAGTACCACCTGGCCCTGGCCCAGGCCACGGCCGTGGACGTCCCGGCCCTGGCCGAGGCGCTCGGGCGGCTGATCCGCGACCCGGAACTGCGCAAGACAATGGGCGCGGCCGGGCGCGACCGGGTGCGGAGCCTGTTCCACTGGCCCGAGGTCATCGGGCAATATACGGCCCTGTGGGACGCGCTGTGGGAGGAGCCGGCGGACGCCGAGTCCCTGCGCGGCCTGGCCCACCCCCTGGCCCCGCAATACGGGCGCATCTTCGGCCACTACCCCTCGCGGACCCTGGACGACGGCGTGAAATTGTCCATCGGCCGTACCGGCGAGGCATTTTACCGAAACCGTGATTTTCCCAACGTGTACGCGGGGCTGAAGGACGCCATCGACCTCGAGGCCGTCCGGCGGCTGGCCTTTTTCGCCCGCAACCCGGTTGACAGCGCCACCCTGATACGCAAGGTTTCGGACGTGGCGCCCCACCTGAATGTCACCCGAATCAAAAATCATATACTGTGGGCGCTCAAGCAGGATATCCTGCAGATCATGGAATAAATCCAACCCGGCGTTTCCGACCCGGAGGCATTTGATGAAAGCGCTCAGAGCGGCCCGCATGGAACGATGCATCGGCTGCCATTCCTGTTCGTTGGCCTGCGCGAGGCAGGTCCACAAGGTCCTTTCCTGGAACAAGGCGGGCATCCGCATCTCCTCGTCCGGCGGCCTGTCCACCGGCTTCGAGGCGCGCGTCTGCCTGGCCTGCCACCCGGCCCCCTGCGCCCAGGCCTGCCCCACCGGCTCGCTCTCCCAGCGCCGGGACGGCGGCGTGATCCAAAAGCGGAACCTGTGCATCCGCTGCGGCAAGTGCGCCCAGGCCTGCCCGGTGGACGCCATCTTCCTGGACCACCTGGTCAATCCGTACGTCTGCATCCACTGCGGCCAGTGCGTGACCTACTGTCCCCACGACTGCCTGGAGCTGGTGGACCTGCCGTCCCGGGAAGAGGAGGAAGGAAGCGATGATTAGAGACTTCTTCCGCGTCATGGTGGTCGACCTGACCACGGGCAAGACCCGGCTCAAGGAGATCCCCGGCCGGGGTGAATACCTGGGCGGTTCCGGTCTGGCCGCGCACCTGTTCCGCGAGTTCGGGCACATCGACCGCGACTGGGACGATCCCGAGCAGCCCCTGATCTTCGCCATCGGTCCGCTGACCGGCTATTTCCCGCTGATGAGCAAGACCTGCTGCGCCTTCCGCTCGCCCTACCACAACCAGTACACCGAGAGTTACGCGGGCGGTAAATCCGCCCTGTCCCTGCGCTTCGCCGACCTGGACGCCCTGGTCGTGACCGGCAAAGCCAAGCGGCTGACCGCCATCTGCGTGGGCTCGCGCCTGGTGGACGTCCGCGACGTGGAGTACATGCGCGGCTTCGACGCCATCCAGACCGGCCGCGTGCTGCGCAAGATATTTCCGGGCTCGGGCCGCCGCTCGATCATGCGTATCGGCCCGGCTGGCGAGAACCTGTCCGCCTACGCCTGCATCAACGTGGACACCTTCCGCCACTTCGGGCGCATGGGCGGCGGCGCGGTCATGGGGGCCAAGAACCTCAAGGCTATCTGCGTGCTCGGCGACCGGGGTTTCGACCTGCCCCAGGGCAAGGCGTATCCCAAGCTGTACAAGCACATCTTCGAACAGCTGACCACCACCGAGATGATGGCCAAGTACCACGGCCTGGGCACGGCGGTGAACATCAACCCGCTCAACGCCCTGCAATCCCTGCCGTGGAAGAACCTGCAGCAGACCTCGAGCCCGGAGGCCGAGAACATCTCGGGCGAGACCTTTGCCGACGACACCCTGCTCAGAAACGCGGCCTGCGCGGGCTGCCCGGTGGGCTGCATCCACGTGGGCTTCGTGCGCGAGCAGTTCCAGACCAACAACCAGTATCTCTACCGCCAGGTGGGCTACGACTACGAGCCCATCTTCTCCTGCGGCGGCATGCTCGAGGTGACCGAGGCCACCGAGGTCCTGCGCATCCTCGACGTCATCGAAAAGGAGGGCCTGGACTGCATGTCCGCGGGCGTGGCCCTGGCCTGGGCCACCGAGGCCCTGGAGCGCGGGGAAATCTCCGAGAAGGAGACCCTGGAGCCGCTCAAGTGGGGCGACTCCGAGACCTACATGCGCGCCGTGGAGCACCTCGGCCGCCCGGACAACGACTTCTACCGGCTGCTGGCCCAGGGAACCCTGAAGTGCGCCAAGGAGTACGGCGGCGAGGACTACGCCTGCGTGCTCGGCCAGGAGATGGCCGGCTACGCCACGGGCGAGGTCTTTTTCGTGGCCGAGGGGCTGGGCTTCCGCCACTCGCACCTGGACTCGGGCGGCTACGCCTATGACCAGAAGCACGACGAGAAGGACGTGGACAAGGCCCTGAACTTCCTGCTCGAGGACGGCCGGGGCCGGATCGTGCTCAACTGCATGGTCGGCTGCCTGTTCTCGCGCGGGGTCTATAAAGAGGATCTCCTGGCCGAGGCGCTCGAATCCGTGGGCTACGGCGAGCTGAACGGGTCCGTGGACGACATCGGCAGGCGGGTCCAGCGCATGCGCTGGCGGCTGCGCCTGCAGATGGGCTACCGCCCGGACGAGGTCGTCATCCCCAAGCGGTACACCGAGATCACCACCTGGAAGGGCCCGGTGGACGTGGACTACATGGACGCCCTGCGCCGGGCCTACGCGGCCAGTATCATGGAGATGGGCGCGGACCCGGAGGACGAGGGCCAGGAATAACCCCCCTGCCCCGGACCAAAAAAACACCTTCTTGAAAAAAGGGGTTGCCAACCGCCGTCCATTTCGGTAAACCCCAACTTCTCGACCGGTTGCTCGGGTAGCTCAGTCGGTAGAGCAGGGGACTGAAAATCCCCGTGTCGGCAGTTCAATTCTGTCCCCGAGCACCATCTTGGAATCAAGGTCTTGCGAACGCTGCTTCGCAAGACCTTTTTCATTTTGGCGGGCGGACCTTCCCGGCCCTCCGGGGCTTGTTCGGGACCTCGGCGCTGCTCTGGAACGGGTCGGGCGGAGTTTGACAATCCCGTTAAAGTCTACGACTTTGTCAAAAAATAAAATTTCAAAAATGTAACCTTTTCTCGCCGCTCCTCCGTGCGCATGCGGCCAGCGGCCCGCTACCTGCGGGTGTTTGTTGGTATTTCCCTTTCAGGGAATTTCTGGCACTAGCATTGCACTGGCCATGGATTCGGACGGTAACGGATTCATGGAGCCCCTGGCTCAACGCATCAACCACAACCAGTGAGGATTACAAGTGAAATATATTCATTCCCTGGCGCTCGTCCTGTGCCTGGCGGTCGCCCTGTGCGCGGGCAACGCCATGGCCGCGGGCAAGATCAAGGTCGCCGGCATCTACACCCAGCCCATCCAGCAGAAATGGGACGCCTGCCTGCACAAGGCCCTGCAGAAGGCCGCCGACGCCGGTGAGATCGAGTACGTGTACTCCGAAAAGGTCTCCAACACCGACTACATCCGCGTCCTGCGCGAGTACTCGGAAAAGGGCGTGGACCTGATCGTGGGCGAGGCGTTCGGCATCTCCCGCGACGTGACCAAGGTCGCCAAGGACTACCCCGATGTGGCCTACCTCATGGGCGACACCTTCGGCCCCCGCGGCGACAACCTCTCGGTGTTCGACAACTACATCCACGAGCCGTGCTACCTGATGGGCATGGTCGCGGGCAAGATGACCAAGACCAACAAGATCGGCATGGTCGGCGGCTACCCCATCGGCGAGTGCAACCGGCTGTTCAACGCCTTCATGGCCGGAGCTCAATCCGTGAACCCGGACGTGCGGTTCAAGGTCTCCTTCATCGGCTCCTGGTATGATCCGCCCAAGGCCAAGGAGTTCGCCTTCGCCCAGGTGGAGTCCGGCGTGGACGTCCTGTACGCCGAGCGCGCCGGCGTGGTCGACGCGGCCCGCGAAAAGGGCATCGTGGCCTTCGGCAACGTCAACGACATGAACAAGGAAGAGAACGGCAAGGACGTGGTCGTCGCCTCCGCCCTCTGGAGCATGGACGCCGCCGTGGCCCAGGCCGTCAAACTGGTCGAGGAAGGCAAGTTCAAGGCCGAGGACTACCGCGAGTACACCATGATGGCCAAGGGCGGGGCCACCCTGTCCCCGTTCTACGAGTTCGACGCCAAGATCCCGGCCGACGTCAAGGAAGCCGTGGCCAAGAAGACCGAAGAGATCAAATCCGGGGCCTTTGTCGTCAAGATCGACGACAGCGAACCCAAATCCACCTTCTAAACGGTTACGCAAATCGGGCCGCCTCATCCGGGGCGGCCCGATTTTCGGAGCAGCATGTCCTCCCCCATTCTTGAACTGAACAACATCACCAAGACCTTCGGCCCGGTTGTCGCCAACCAGGACGTCTCCCTGGCCCTGCATGAACGGGAGATGCTCGCCCTGCTGGGCGAGAACGGCGCGGGCAAGACCACGCTCATGTCCATTCTGTTCGGCCATTACGTGGCCGACTCCGGCACGGTCGAGGTCTTCGGCAAGCTCCTGCCCCAGGGCTCGCCCCGGGCCGCGCTCAACGCGGGCGTGGGCATGGTCCACCAGCATTTCACCCTGGCCGACAACATGACCGTACTCGAAAACGTCATGCTCGGCACGGAATCCCTGCTCGCCCCCAGCCACGACCGCAAGCGGGCCCGGGCCAAGCTCGAAACCCTGATGGAGCGGTTCCGCCTGGATGTCTCGCCCAACGCCCGCGTGGCCGACCTGTCCGTGGGCGAGCGCCAGCGCGTGGAGATCCTCAAGGTCCTGTACCGCGACGCGAAGATACTCATCCTGGACGAGCCCACCTCGGTCCTGACCCCACAGGAGGCGGACCACCTGTTCGTCACCCTGCGCCAGATGGTCCGCGAAGGGCTGTCCGTGATCTTCATCACCCACAAGATGCGCGAAGTCATGGCAGCGTCCGACCGCTGCGCCGTGCTCCGCCAGGGGCGCGTGGTCTTCGAGTCGGCCACGGCCGACACCACGGCCGACGAACTGGCCCGGGCCATGGTCGGCAGCGACATCCCCAAGGCGCGGTTCACCGACCTGGAACAGGGCAAGGAGATCCTGTACCTCGACTCCGTCCGGGTGGAGGACGGCCGGGGCAAGCCGCTGCTGGACAACCTCTCCCTGAGCCTGAACAGCCACGAGATCCTCGGCATCGCGGGCGTGTCCGGCAACGGCCAGGCCCAGCTGGCCGACCTGCTGTCCGGCCTGATCGTCCCCGGACAGGGACAGATCGTCATCAACGGCAAGGCCGTGCACAACCCCAGCCCGGCGGCCATGCTGGCGCGCGGGGTGGGCCGGGTGCCGGACGACCGCACCGGCACCGGCCTGGTTTCGGACATGACCATCATGGAAAACCTGGCCACCGAGAAATACCGCAAACCCGGCTTCGCCAAACGGGGCATCCTGAATTCCAAGGCCCTGGCCTCCAGCGCCAAACAGCTCGTCGAGGCCTTCGACGTCCGCTGCCCGGGCATCAACACCCCGGTGCGCAAGCTCTCCGGCGGGAACATGCAGAAACTCATCCTGGCCCGCGTCTTCTCGGCCGCGCCCGGCATCATCATGGTCAACCAGCCCACCTGGGGACTGGACGTGGGAGCCACGGCCTACGTGCACCAGCAGCTCCTGAACGCGGCCAAGCGCGGCGCGGGCATCATCCTCATCTCCGAGGACCTGGACGAACTGTTCCAGGTGTCCAACCGCATCCAGGTCATGTACCAGGGCGCGCTGTCCGCGCCCATGGCCACGGCCGACGTGGACCGCGCGCACCTCGGCCTGCTCATGTCCGGCAACCAGCCCGCCCAGGCGGGCGCGAAGGAGGCCCCGGCATGCGCATAGAAGCCCGCGAACAGGTTTCCCTGTCCATGAAGACTCTGGCCCCGGTCCTGGCCGTGGCCGCCGCCATGGCCGTCTGCTCCGCCCTGCTCGTCTGGGCCGGGGCCTCGCCCCTTGAGGGCTGGGCCCTGATGCTCAAGGGGGCGCTCGGCAGCACCTTCGCCGTCACCGAGACCCTGACCCGGGCCACGCCGCTGATCTTCACCGGACTGGCCGCGGCCGTGGCCTTCCGGGCTAAGCTCTGGAACATCGGGGCCGAGGGGCAGCTGTACATCGGCGCGGTGGTGGCCACCTGGCTCGGCACGGGCCCGTTCGAGATGCCGCCGTACCTGATGATCCCCTATCTCTTCCTGGCCGGGGCCCTGGGCGGCGGGCTGCTCCTGCTTTTGCCCACCCTGCTCAAGACCAAGCTCCAGGTGGACGAGGTCGTGACCACCCTGCTGCTCAACTTCATCGTCCTGCTGTTCGTCAACTGGCTGGTCTTCGGCCCCTGGAAGGACCCCATGGCCATGGGCTGGCCCCAGGCCGCCCCGGTGGTCGACTCCGCCCTG
Source organism: Pseudodesulfovibrio sp. lm2024 (assembly GCF_051175575.1). Taxonomy (NCBI): domain Bacteria; kingdom Pseudomonadati; phylum Thermodesulfobacteriota; class Desulfovibrionia; order Desulfovibrionales; family Desulfovibrionaceae; genus Pseudodesulfovibrio; species Pseudodesulfovibrio sp. lm2024. The sequence continues at coordinate 94,790 of NZ_CP195092.1, read as the reverse complement.
CTCCCGCAGCTGATCGCCAAGACCCGGCTGCACCTCGGCTTTCTCCTCGCACTGGCCTGCGCCGTGGGCGCCTGGTGGTTCATGCGGGCGACCACCTGGGGGTTCGAGATCCGCGCCGTGGGCATCAGCCCCCGGGCCAGCCGGTTCGCGGGCATGCCGGTCAACGCCACCATCGTGCGCACGGCCCTGCTGTCCGGCGGACTGGCCGCCATGGCGGGCGTGTCCGAGTTGTGCGGGGTCAAGGAGTACCTGACCCTGGACCTGTCCCCGGGCTTCGGCTACTCCGGCATTGTCGTGGCCATGCTGGCCGGACTGAACCCGCTGGGCGTGGTCGCCTCGTCCATCTTCGTGGCCGTCATCTACATCGGCGCGGACTCCATGAGCCGGGCCATCAACATCTCCAACTACATCGCGGACGTGACCACGGCGGTCTGCCTGCTCTCCGTGCTCTTCTCGATGTTCCTGGCAAGATACCGCATCCGGTGGAGGTAGCATGGGTATCCTGAACTTCCTCCTCGAAACCGGCTTCTGGCTGGCCACCATCCGCATGGCCTCGCCGCTTATCTTCGGCACCCTGGGCGAGCTCATCTGCGAGCGCGCGGGCGTGCTCAACCTCGGCATCGAGGGCATCATGTCCGCCGGGTGCATGGCCGGATGGATGTGGGTCTACCTGGGCGGCGACCTGTGGACCGGCGTGCTGTTCGCGGCCTTCGTGGGCGGGCTGTTCGGCCTGCTCCACGCCCTGTTCACCGTGCATCTGGGGCTGTCGCAGCACGTCAGCGGCCTGGGCATCACCATGCTCGGGTCCAGCCTGGCGGCCTTCGTCTTCCGCATGCTTTTGCCCAAGGCCACCACGCCGCCCAAGATCGTGCCCTTCGTGCCGCTCAAGATTCCCTTCCTGTCCGACATCCCCTTCCTGGGAGAGACCCTGTTCCACCAGACCATCCTGACCTACCTGGCCTTCGCGGCCGTCATCGTGGTCAGCTACGTCCTGTTCCGCACCCCCTTCGGCCTGGCCGTGCGCATGGTCGGCGAGAACCCCATGGCCGCCGAGGCGCAGGGGCTGTCCGTCTTCTCCATCCGCACGGGCGCGGTAGTGGCGGGCAGCGCGCTCATGTCCGTGGGCGGGGCCTTCCTGACCATGTCCGCCTTCGACGCCCACTACATCGGCATGGTCAACGGGCGCGGCTGGATCTGCATCGCCCTGGTGGTCTTCTCGTCCTGGAAACCGGGCAAGGCGCTGCTCGGCTGCCTGCTCTTCGCGGCCTTCGACGCCATCCAGATGCGCGTGCAGCAGGAGTCGGGCATGGCCATCCCCTACCAATTCTACTTGATGATGCCGTACGTTTTCTCCATCATTGCGCTGATCGTCATGTCGCGCCGCGCGGCCTACCCCAAGGCCCTGCTCATCCCCTTCCGCAAGGGAGAACGATAACCCCGGAGATTGTCCATGCTCGATCTGCTCGTGAAAAACGCCCGCCTGGCGGGCCGCAAGGACCTGGCGGACATCGCCTGCGCGGACGGGAAAATCCTGGAGATCGCTCCCGCCATCGAGGGGGAGAGCCGCGAGACCGTCGACGCCAAGGGGTATCTGGTCACCCCGCCCTTTGTGGAGTCCCACTTCCACATGGACGCCACCCTTTCCATGGGCACGCCCCGGCTGAACCAATCGGGCACGCTCCTGGAGGGGATAAAAATCTGGGGCGAGCTCAAACCGGACCTGACCCCCGAGGACATCAAGCGGCGCGCCCTCAAGCTCTGCTCCTGGGCCGTGGCCAAGGGCAACCTGGCCATCCGCACCCACGTGGACACCACGGACCCGACCCTCATGGCCGTGGACGTGCTCCTCGAGGTGCGCGAGGAGATGAAGGATTTCATCGACATCCAGCTGGTTGCCTTCCCCCAGGACGGCGTGCTGCGCTGCCCGGACGGCGTCGCCCTGCTGAAAACGGCCCTGGACAAGGGCGTGGACGTGGTCGGCGGCATCCCCCACTTCGAGCGGACCATGGACGAGGGACGCCGGTCCGTGGAGATCCTCTGCGAGATCGCGGCGGAACGCGGCCTGATGGTCGACATGCACTGCGACGAGTCCGACGACCCCCTTTCCCGGCACATCGAGACGCTGACCTTCCAGACGCAGCGTCTCGGGCTCCAGGGACGGGTCACGGGCTCGCATCTGACCTCCATGCACTCCATGGACAACTACTACGTGTCCAAGCTCCTGCCGCTCATGGCCGAGGCCGAGATGAACTGCGTGTGCAACCCGCTGGTGAACATGAACCTGCAGGGCCGCCACGACACCTACCCCAAGCGGCGCGGGCTCATGCGCGTGCCCGAACTCATGGCCATGGGCGTCAACGTCTCCCTGGGCCACGACGACGTCATGGACCCGTGGTACCCCATGGGCACCCACGATATGCTGGAGGTGGCCCACATGGGCGCGCACGCCCTGCACATGACCGGCGTGGACCAGCAAAAGAGCCTGTTCGACGCGGTCACGGTCAACGGCGCAAAGACGCTGGGGCTGAACGGCTACGGCCTCGCCACGGGCAACAACGCCGACATGGTCGTGCTCCAGGCCGCCGACCGGATGGAGGCCCTGCGCCTGCACCCGGCCCGCCTCTTCGTCATCCGGCGCGGCCGGATCATCTCCGCCACGCCCGAGGTCAAGGCCTCCGTGGACCTGGGCAACGGCCCGTTCCCGGTGGATTTCAGGTAGGCCCCGCCGAACGGCCCATAGGCAGTCCCTGCGCCCCGAAAACGCCGCCCGACGTTCCAGGCCCCCCTTCTTTCCGGCCAATATACTTGCCTCCGGGCGGGACTGTCTGCCCGCTCCGGCCGCAGTATGCCGTCCACGTCAGGGAAAACAGGCGCTGAAACGGGTACAGCCCAAAAAACTGCGCGACGAAACGCCGCAGGCGCGGAAAGCCGCTTCCATCTCCCCCCACCGTTGCCGGGTATCCATTCATAAATTGAAATATTTCCTTTTTTATGATTAACGTTGTTCCGAGAACGGCGTCGTGCCGGGCGGGATCGTGAACAACCGCGGGGAGAACCGTGAGGAGCAGCATGATGCGCAAATGTATTCTGTTACTTTGTCTTGTCCTGGCCGTGCCCATGGCCGCCCTGGCCGCGTCCGACATCGTCGCCACCTACAAGTACACGGACGGGACCGTGGTCACCCTCTGCACCCGCGACGCGCAGCACGTGCGCATGGACACCTCGCCCACGGCCTACACCCTGCTCTCAGGCGGCAAGGTCTATTCCGTGAACTGCGACTCCGGCCAGTGCCAGGTCTACGACCTCGGGGCCATGAGCTCGGGCATGGCCGGCGGCCTGACCTCCATGTTCGGCGGCGGGTCCGAACCCGAATACGAGGTGCGCTACGAAAAGACCGGCAAGACCGAATCCATCGCCGGATACAAGGGCGCGGTCTACAACGCCGTGGTCTTCGAGGACGGCAAGGTCGTGCGCCGCGACGAAATGGTCTTGTCCACCCACTCCAACATCAAGAAGGTCACCGACGCCTGGATCGCCATGGCCGAGGCCATGACCCAGTCCATGGGCAAGTCCTTCCAGGATTCCCTGGATGAGGCCAAGAAGATGGGCTACGGCGGCATACTCCGCTACGGCGATGAAATGCGCCTGACCAAACTGTCCGTGCGCAACCTCGACACCGCCTACTACAAGCTCCCGGCAAACGCCCAACAGGCCCAGATGCAACAGCCCCCGCAACAAAACGACAACGACATGGGCCTGGACGACGACGCCAAGGAAATCGGCGCGGACGCCAAGGAGACCACCAAGGACGAAATCAAGGGCAGCATCCGCAACGCCATCAGCGACCTTTTCAACTAGCTCACCGATCATCTGCGATATCAGCCCGCGCCGCGAAGAGCCTTCGCGGCGCGGGCTTTTTCGCCTCCGGCGGCTGGGGGAAGGGGAGAGAGGGAACCCTTTGAAAAGGGCTTCCCTCTCTCCCCTTCCCCCAGCCCCCCATCCCCTCTCACCCTCCTAAACTTTTGGGCCGCTTCGCGGGGAGGAGCCCGAATGCGCCCTCCCTCTTGAATCGCAGTCCCCAAACACCGCAAAGCCGTTTTATCAAGTTCAGCCTCTCCCGCCTACGGCGTTGGCAACCGTCCCGAAGGGTTCGCGCCGGACGCCCACGGGCCTCGGAGGGCCGCCCGGCGCGAGCCCTTCGGGACACCGCATGGCCGAGCCGCTCCCTTTCCTCCGCGCAACCGGCACGTCTTCCCGCGCCCGCACGCACCAGCCGAAGGCACACAAAAGGTTTGGGAGATTCTTAAGCCGCCGAAGGCATGCCTTTCGGCCTGCCCGAGTTATCTTCCGGTTGGCGTTCAGGCGGTGTTGGAGTATAGCGTGGTATACCGCCGCGCCGTGCGGTGCGGGGGCGGGTGCGAACCGGCCCGGTTGGCGTTTATGATGGCGGGAACGGGGAAGTTTCCGCGAAACCGTTTGGGAGGGATGCATGTTCCGCAAGCTGATGATACCCGCCGTGGTTGCCTTGATTCTGGCGTTGTTCGCCGGCAACGCACTGGCTCTCAATCCCGCCGTGATCTACGATCTGGGCGGCAAGTTCGACAAGTCGTTCAACCAGGCCGCGCACATGGGCGCGGAAAAATTTTCGCAGGAGACCGGCATCAAGTACCGGGACTTCGAGCCGACCAACGAGTCGCAGTACGAGCAGGCGTTGCGCCGGTTCGCGAACAAGGGCAGCGACCTGATCGTGGTGGTCGGGTTCTCGTTCGCCTCGGCCCTGGAAAAGATCGCCCCGGAGTTCCCGGACACCAAGTTCGTGATCATCGACATGGTCGTGACCCAGCCCAACGTGCAGTCCGTGGTCTTCAAGGAGCACGAGGGCTCGTTTCTGGTGGGCATGATCGCGGCCATGAAGACGCGGACCGGCAAGATCGGCTTCGTGGGCGGCATGGACGTGCCCCTGATCCGCAAGTTCGCCCTCGGCTACAAGGAGGGCGCGCAGTACGTGAACAAGAAAATCCAGATATTCGAGAACATGACCGGGACCACCCCGGCGGCCTGGGGCGACCCGATCAAGGCGGGCGAGTTGGCCCGCTCCCAGTTCGACCGGGGCGCGGACGTGGTCTTCACCGCGGCGGGCGGGTCCGGCATGGGAGTGCTCCAGGCCGCTGCGGACGCCAAGAAATTCTCCATCGGCGTGGACTCCAACCAGAACTACATCCACCCCGGCAGCGTGCTGACCTCCATGGTCAAGCGCGTGGACCTGGCCGTGTTCGAGGCCATGCAGGACATGCGCAACGGCGACTGGGAGCCCGGCCTGAAGGTCCTGGGGTTGGCCGAGGGCGGGGTGGACTACGCCCTGGACAAGTATAACGAGGCGCTGATCACCCCGGAGATGAAGACCAGAGTGGACCAGGCCAAGGCCGACATCATCTCGGGCAAGATCATCGTCACCGACTACTTCGACATCATGGACCGCTAGCCGGTAGTGACGGACGGTTTTCCGGCGGCGGGCAAGTCTTGGCCGCCGGGATTCCGGCCGGTCGGCCGCTTGGCGCGGCGCGGCGTATGGGGTAGCATCCTTCACCGCGCCCAGGCCCTTTTTCGACAATCCGGCGAAACCGCTACCGCGCAGGTTCCGCTTCTGGTGGAGGATTCATGTCCCGCTCGCTCATACCCGCCCTCATGATCCTGGCCCTGGCTCTTTGCTCGGGCACCGCGTCGGCTTTCAAGCCCGCCCTGCTCTACGACCAGGTGGGCAAGTCCGACCGGTCGTTCAACGAGGCCGCTTTTCGCGGCGCGGAGATGTTCAAAGAGGAATCCGGCCTCCCGTACCACGAGTTCACGCCGACCAACGAATCGCAGTATGCCCAGGCCATGCAGCGCTTCGCGGACAGGGGGTATGACCCGATCATCGTGGTCGGGTTCTCGTACGCCTCGGTCCTGGAACAGATCGCCCCGAAGTTCCCGGACACCCGGTTCGTCATCGTGGACATGGCAGTGGACCGGCCCAACGTGCAATCCGTGGTCTTCAGGGAGCACGAGGGATCGTTTCTGGTGGGCATGATCGCGACCATGAAGACCCGGACCGGCAAGATCGGCTTCGTGGGCGGCATGGACATCCCGCTGATCCGCAAGTTCGCCCTGGGCTACAAGGAGGGGGCGCGGTACGTGAACAAGGACATCCAGGTGTTCGAGAACATGACCGGGGACACCCCGGCGGCCTGGGGCGACCCGATCAAGGCGGGCGAGCTGGCCCGCTCCCAGTTCGACCGGGGCGCGGACGTGATCTACCAGGCCGCGGGCAGCTCCGGGCTGGGCGTGCTCCAGGCGGCGGCCGACCTGCACAAGTTCTCCATCGGCACGGACGCGAACCAGAACTACATGCATCCCGGCAGCGTGCTGACCTCCATGGTCAAACGCGTGGACCTGGCCGTGTTCGAGGCCCTGCGCGACGCAAACGACGGCACCTGGAGGCCGGGCGTCCGGCTGCTCGGCCTGGCCGAGGGCGGGGTGGACTACGCGCTGGACCAATACAACGAGGCGTTGATCACCCCGGACATGCGGGCACGCGTGGACCGGGCCAAAGCGGACATCATCGCGGGCCGGATTGTGGTCACCAATTATTTCGACATCATGGACCGGTAGCGTGGGTTCCTCTTCCGACCATACGGCCCCTCCGGCGGTCGAACTCATCGGGCTGAACAAGTCCTTCGGACCGGTGCGGGCCAACCGGGACGTGTCCATGGCGGTGTCCAAGGGCACCATCCACGGCATCGTGGGGGAGAACGGGGCGGGAAAGTCCACGCTCATGGGCATGCTCTACGGCTTCTACCAGGCGGACAGCGGGCGCATCCGCATCAACGGCCGGGACGTGCGGATCACCAGCCCGGCCCAGGCCATCGGCCAGGGCATCGGCATGGTTCACCAGCACTTCATGCTCGTGGAGCCGTTCACGGTGCTCGAAAACGTGGTCCTTGGCGCCGAGGAAGGCGGGCTCATAAAGTCCTCCCTGCGCCACGCCCGCCAGGAGCTTGAACGGCTCGGCCGGGAATACGGCCTGGAGGTGGACCCGGACGTGGTGGTCGGCGACCTGCCCGTGGGGTTGCAGCAGCGCGTGGAGATTTTGAAGGCGCTGTATCGCGGTGCCGAGACTCTGATCCTGGACGAACCCACGGGCGTGCTCACGCCCCAGGAGGCGAGCCGCCTGTTCGCCATGCTCGACACCCTGCGCGGCCAGGGGCGCACGGTCATCCTGATCACCCACAAGCTGCGCGAGATCATGGCCGCCACCGACACGGTGTCCATCATGCGGCGCGGGGCCATGGTCGCCCACCGCAAGACCTCGGAGACGAGCAAGGAGGAGCTGGCCGAGCTCATGGTCGGGCGCAAGGTCCTGCTCCGGGTGGACAAGACCGAGGGCGCGCCCGGCGAGCCTCTCCTGGAACTGGACAAGGTGAATTTCAAGGACGCGGCGGGCGTGCACCGGCTCAAGGACGTCTCCCTGACCCTCAGGCGGGGCGAGATACTCGGCGTGGCCGGGGTCTCGGGCAACGGCCAATCCGCGCTGCTGGAGGTCCTGGCCGGGGTGGCCGCGCCCTCCTCCGGGACCATCAAATTCAAGGGCGAGGTCATCGCCGGAGACGGGAAGCGCACTGACCCGCAGGGCATGCACCGGCTGGGCGTGGGGCATGTGGCCGAAGACCGGCACCGCACGGCCATGGTCATGGACTTCACCGCCGCCGAGAACATGATCCTCGGCTACCACACCGGGCGCGACGTGAACGGGACGGTGCTCATGGACCGGGACAAGGTCCGGGCGCTGTGCCGCGAGTACATGGAGCGGTTCGACGTGCGCCCGCCCGACCCGGACCTTGCGGCCTCGGGATTTTCCGGGGGCAACCAGCAGAAGCTCGTCCTGGCCCGGGAGATGGAGCGCGACCCGGACCTGCTGCTGGTGGGCCAGCCCACGCGCGGGGTGGACATCGGGGCCATCGAGTTCATCCACAAACAGCTCATCGAACTGCGCGACCGGAGCAAGGGCGTGCTCCTGGTCTCGGTGGAGCTGGACGAGATATTGTCTCTGGCCGACCGCATCGTGGTCATGTTCGACGGGCGCATCGTGGGCGAAATGGCCGCAAAGGACGCGGACGAGTGCGCCCTGGGGCTGCTCATGGCGGGTTGCACCGGGACGCCGGACGGCGGGGAGGCGGCGTAGATGGCGCAGTCCAAGCTTCCCGGCTGGGTCAACGCGGGGTTGATCCCGGCGCTCAACCTGCTGACCGCCTTCCTGGTCTCGGGCCTGGTCATCCTGGCCATGGGCCAGGACCCGGTCAAGGCGTTCGGCTACCTGGTCTACGGGGCGTTCGGCTACGGCGAGGCCATCGGCTACACCCTGTACTACGCCACCAATTTCATCTTCACCGGCCTGGCCGTGGCCGTGGCCTTCCACTGCTATCTGTTCAACATCGGCGGCGAGGGCCAGGCGTACCTCGGCGGTCTGGGCATCGGGCTGGTCTGCCTGTACCTGGGCGACCTGCCGTTCTGGGCCGTGCTGCCCCTGACCGTGCTCGGCGGGGCCCTGTTCGGCGCGGCCTGGGCGGCCATTCCCGCCTACCTCCAGGCCAAACGCGGCTCGCACATCGTCATCACCACGATCATGTTCAACTTCATCGGCTCGTCGGTCATGACCTTCCTGCTGGTGGACTGGCTCAAGCGGCCCGGCTCCCAGCTGCCCGAGACCTCGCCCTTCCCCCAGTCAGCCTGGATGCCCAAGCTGCACGAACTGGCCGGGTCGCTGGGCATCAAGATGGCCCATTCGCCCGCCAACCTGGCCCTGGTCATCGCCCTGCTCTGCTGCGTGGGCGTGTGGCTGTTCATCTGGCACACCCGCTGGGGCTTCGAGATCCGGGCCGTGGGCCGCAACCCGGAGGCGGCCGTTTACAGCGGCATCTCCCCGGCCAGGGCGATCATGGTCTCCATGCTCCTGTCCGGGGCGCTGGCAGGGCTCATGGGCGTGAACGAGCTCATGGGCGAGCAGCACCGGGTGGTCATCAACTTCACCAACGGGTGCGGGTTCGTGGGCATCGCCATCGCGCTCATGGGGCGCAACCACCCGGCGGGCATCGTGCTCGCCTCCCTGCTCATGGGCGCGCTGTTCCAGGGCGGGGCCGAGCTGGCTTTCGAAATGCCGGACATCACCCGAGACATGATCTGGACCATCCAGGGATTCGTCATCCTGTTCACCGGCGCGCTGGAGCACCTCTACCGCCACCGGCTGGAACGCATCTTCCTGCGCAGGGAGGCCACGGCATGACCGACCTGTGGATGCAGCTGCTGCTCACGGCCGACGCCACCCTGCGCATCAGCACGCCGCTGATCCTGGCCGCCCTGGCCGGGCTGTGCTCGGAACGGGCGGCGGTCATCGACATCGGCCTGGAGGGCAAGATGCTCGGTGGGGCGTTCACGGCGGCCACGGTCAGCTATCTGACCGGCTCGGCCTGGCTCGGGCTCGTCTGCGCCATTGCTGCCTGCCTTCTGCTCGCCCTGCTGCACGGGTTCGCCTGCATCACCCACCGAGGCAACCAGGTGGTCTCGGGCATGGCCATCAACATCGTGGTCGCCGGGCTGGCCCCGACGCTGGGCCACGCCATCTTCCACATCAACGGCGACACCCCGCCCCTGCCGCAGGGAGCGCGGTTTATGGCCCTGACCCTGCCCGGCGCCGAGGCGTTGCGCGGGGTGCCGGTCCTGGGCCCCATCTACGCCGAGATGATCAGCGGCCACACCCTGCTGACCTACGCGACCTTCGCCCTGATCCCGTGCGTCTCCTTCATGCTCTACAAGACCCGGTTCGGGCTCAGGCTGCGTGCCGTGGGCGAGAACCCCGAGGCCGTGGACACGGCGGGCATCTCGGTCACGTGGCTGCGCTACCGGGCGGTGCTCATCGCGGGCGCATTGTGCGGCGTGGCCGGGGCCTCCCTTTCCACCGCGCTGGGCGCGAGCTTCATCCGCGACATGACCGCGGGCAAGGGGTACCTGGCCCTGGCGGCCATGATCTTCGGCAAGTGGCGGCCCGGCCTGACCGTGACCGCCTGCCTGCTCTTCGCCTTTACCGACGCGCTCCAGGCGCGGCTGCAGGGCGTGTCCCTGCCCCTGGTGGGCGAGATCCCCGTCCAGTTCATCATCATGCTGCCCTACGTCATGACCGTGATCCTGCTGGCCGGGTTCGTGGGCAAGGTCGTGGCCCCCAAGGCGGACGGCATACCCTACGTCAAGGAGCGCTAGATGCCCGATTTGCTCGACATCACGGAACTCATCCGGTTGGCGACGGCGGCCCGCGACCGGGCCCACGCCCCCTACTCCAACCACCCGGTGGGCGCGGCCCTGGTCACGGACGCGGGCGAGGTGTACACCGGCTGCAACGTGGAGAACGCGGCCTACCCGCTGGGCAGCTGCGCCGAGCAGTCGGCCATCTCCGCCATGGTGCTCGGCGGGGGCAAGGCCATCCGCGAACTGGTGGTGGTCGGCCCGACCGACGCACCGTGCACGCCGTGCGGCGGCTGCCGCCAGCGCATCCGCGAATTCGCCGGGCCGGACACGTTGATCCATGCCTGCAACGAACGCGGGGTCCTGCGGACCATGACCTTGGACGAACTGCTGCCCGAGTCCTTCGGGCCGGAAAACCTCAACCAACGATGATTATGAACGATTTGAAGACATTGACGAAAGAGGCCGCACAGGTCCGAGCCGACGAAACGTACGCCTTGCGCGCCCTGACCTCCATGGACCTGACCTCGCTGGGCGAGGACGACACCGACGAGACAATCCGCGACCTGTGCTCGCGCGCGGTCACGCCCAGGGGGCATGTGGCGGCGGTCTGCGTCTACGATAGATTCGTGCCCCTGGCCCTGAACGAGCTCAAGGGGACCGGGGTGCGCGTGGCCACGGTCTGCAACTTCCCGCACGGGTTGCCCGACGCGGCCAAGGCCGTGGCCGAGGCCAGGGCGCAGGTGGCGGCCGGAGCCCAGGAGGTGGACGTGGTCCTGCCGTACAAGCGGTACAAGGCGGGCCACCGCGATCAGGCCATCGCCCTGCTCCATCAGGTGCGCGAGGTCTGCGGCGAGACGGTCCTGCTCAAGGTCATCCTGGAGACGAGCCAGCTGCAGTCGCTCAAGATCATCGGTGAGGCCAGCCGGGACGCCATTCAGGCGGGCGCGGACTTCATCAAGACCTCCACGGGCAAGGTGCCGGGCGGGGCCACCCTGGAGGTGGCGGCGGTCATGCTCGAGGCGATCCGCGAGATGACCCCCAAGGTCAAACGCAGGCTCGGCTTCAAGCCGTCCGGCGGCCTCAAGACCGTGGCCGACGCGGCTGGCTACCTCTACCTGGCGGACACGATCATGGGCGAGGGCTGGGCCACCCCGCAGACCCTGCGCTTCGGCGCATCCGGCCTGCTCAACGACGTGAAACAACACCTCGGCCTCTAACCGAGCAACCGACAATCCCCCCCCCCAACACCCCGCGAAGCGGCACCAAAAAGTTTGGGAAAAGGAGGGGATGGGGGTCCGGGGGAAGGGGGGAGGAAAGAACCCTTTCCAAAGGGTTTTTCCTCCCCTTCCCCCGGCCGCCGGAGGCACCACACATGACGTTCATACCGCAGGAGATCATCCGCAGAAAACGGGACGGCCTGGAACTGTCCGAGGCCGACATCCGGGCCATGGTCCGGGGCATCACGGACGGCGCGGCGAGCGAGGGCCAGGTGGCGGCATTCGCCATGGCGGTCTTTTTCCAAGGCATGACCCTGAACGAGCGCATCACGCTGACCGAGGCCATGCGCGACTCGGGCAGGGTGCTGGACTGGCCGTCGCTCGGCATCGTGCGGGGCGTGGCGGACAAGCACTCCACCGGCGGCGTGGGCGACAAGGTCAGCCTGATCCTGGGGCCGCTTGCGGCGGCGTGCGGGGCGTTCGTGCCGATGATCTCCGGGCGCGGGCTCGGGCATACGGGCGGCACCCTGGACAAGTTCGACGCCATCCCGGGGTACGACACCGCGCCGGACCTGGAGACCTTCGCCAGGGTGGTCCGGGACGCGGGCTGCGCCATCATCGGGCAGACCTCGGACCTGGCTCCGGCCGACCGGCGGCTGTACGCGGTGCGCGACGTGACCGCCACGGTGGAATCCATGGACCTGATCACCGCCTCGATCCTGTCCAAGAAGCTGGCCGCCGGACTGCAGGGGCTGGTCATGGACGTGAAGTTCGGCAGCGGCGCGTTCATGGAGGAGTATGCTGATGCAAGGGCGTTGGCCGAGTCCATCGTGACCGTGGCCTCGGGCGCGGGCGTGCCGACCACGGCCCTGCTCACGGACATGAACGAGGTGTTGGGCGACACCGTGGGCAACGCGGTGGAGGTCTGCGAGGCCGTGCGTTTCCTGACCGGCGTGAGCCGCGAGCCGAGGCTGGCCGAGGTCACCCTGGCCTGCACCGGCGAACTGCTCGTGCTGGCGGGCGCGGCCGAGGACATGGACGAGGCCATGCGCAAGATGGAGACGGCCCTGGCCAGCGGCGCGGCGGCCGAACGGTTCGAGCGCATGGTCGCCGGGCTGGGCGGACCCACGGATTTTCTGGAACGGTCCGGCGAATACCTCGATATCGCGCCCGTGAAACACCCCGTGTTCCCGGACAGGCCGGGTTTCATCACGGCCATGAACAGCCGGGCGGTGGGCATGGCCCTGGTGGCCATGGGCGGCGGCCGCACCCGCGCGGACCAGGCCATCGACCACGCGGTGGGCATGACCGGCTTCGCCCGCATCGGCGATGCGGTCGGCCCCGACAATCCGCTCTGCACCATCCGCGCCCGGGACGAGGCCCAGGCGGTCATGGCCGCCGAACGCATCCGCGCGGCCATGACCGTCGGCGACGCGCCCCCGGCCCCGCGTCCGGTCGTCCGCGAACGGATCACCGCCGACAGCAAGGAATCCCGCTGATGCCGCGCGCCTTCATCCTGGTCCTCGACTCGCTCGGCATCGGCTGGGCCCCGGACGCCGACCAATACGGCGACGCCGGAGCCGATACCCTGGGCCATATCGCCGAGGCGTGCGCGCGCGGCGAGGCGGACCGCGAGGGGCTGCGCTCAGGCCCGCTCGACCTGCCCTGCATGGCCTCCCTCGGCCTGGGCCTGGCCGCCCAGCTGGTCACCGGGACCGTGCCGCCGAATCTCAAGTCACCGGTGCTGCGCGGACGGTTCGCGGCGGCCCGCGAGGTCAGCCGGGGCAAGGACACGCCCAGCGGCCACTGGGAGCTGGCCGGGGTGCCCGTGCCCTTTGACTGGGGCCTGTTCCCGCCCGAGTACCCGAGCTTCCCCAAGGAGTTGACCGAGACCATCATCGAACAGGGTAGTCTGCCCGGCATCCTCGGCAATTGCGCCGCATCGGGCACTGAAATCCTCAAGGAGCTCGGCGAGGAGCACATGCGAACCGGCAAGCCCATCTGCTACACCTCGGCCGACTCGGTCTTCCAGATCGCGGCCCACGAACAGACCTTCGGCCTGGACCGGCTGCTGCAACTCTGCGAACTCGTCCGCCAACTCCTCGACGGCTACAACATCGGCCGGGTCATCGCCCGCCCGTTCGTCGGCGAGCCGGGCCACTTCACCCGTACCGCCAACCGCCATGACTACGCCCTGGAACCGCCCGCGCCCACCCTCCTGGACCAGCTCAAAGACGCCGGGCGCGAGGTCGTGTCAGTCGGCAAGATCAGCGACATCTTCGCCCATCGCGGTATCACCAAGGCGGTCAAGGGCCCGGATTCCACAGCCCTCTTCGACCTCGTGGACCACGAAGCCGCCCACGCCCCGGACGGTTCGCTGGTCTTCGCCAATTTCGTGGAGTTCGATTCCGAATGGGGCCATCGCCGCGACGTGGCCGGGTACGCCGCCGCCCTGGAGCGCATGGACGCACGCATGGCCGCCTTCATCCCCCGGCTCAAGCCCGGCGACCTGGCGATCATCACCGCCGACCACGGCTGCGACCCCGCCTGGAAAGGCACGGACCACACCCGCGAATGCGTGCCCATACTCCTGTTCGGCCCCCCGGTCCTGCCCGGCTCCGCAGGCGTGCGCGATACCTTCGCCGACGTCGGCCAGACCGTGGCCGCACATCTGGGGATTGCGCCGCTTGAGTGGGGGGAGGCCATTTCGTTGGATTAGGGAAATGCCTCCGGCGGGCCTACCGGCGGTCTCCTTCGGAGAAACCAGGGCGCTGCCCTGCACCCGCTTAAGGCCGAGGGCTTTAAGAATAGTCACGTTCTTTGTGTGTGACTATCCGGTCTTCCTTTTGGTTTTCAACGGCTTGCAGGCTGGCACCCGCAAGCCGCCTTGTCAGCGTGTGTGAACCGCATGTGTGAATTTGTCAGGCGACCTTGTCATCATCCTTGCGGCTTTCCCTTTCGTAGACGTCCATGGCATCGCGTTCCACGTCGCGAAGCTTTTCCAGATAGATTTCCGTGCTCCGCCGGTCCGCGTGGCCAAGAATGCGCTGGATGCCAGGGAGCAGGGCTCCGCTGTTGTCCATCACGGATGCGCCCGATGCCCGGAAGCGGTGGAAGGAGTAGTAATCCACCCCCGCATCCCGGCAGATCTTCCGGAGCATGGAATACCGGCCGCGCCTGTAGGGGCCTTCTTCCATCCTGCCGGTCTTGGCGTTGTAGCTCCGAGTCCAGAACACCCATTCCTTGCCGGGATCACGGTCGGCGTACAGGTTTGAGAGGACTTCGTACAGCTTGTCCGTCATCGGCACCCGGCGCAGCACCGGTTTCCCGGTTCTTGTTCTTGCGCGTTTCCAATTCGACGTACCGCTCTTCGAAGTTGACCCGATTCCAGGTGAGCCGGTGGACCTCGATGCTCCGCGCCATGGTTTCCCGCAGCACCCACAGGTAGGGGCGGTGCTTCGGCTGGGCCGCTTCGATCATCCGGTCCAGTTCGTCGCTCCTGGGCGTCTCCTTCCGTTCCTTAGGCTTGTCGCTGGGGAACGTCTCCAGCCCCGCAAAGGGGTTGTCCTGAATGAACCGCTGGCCCCGCTTCATGCCCCAGGAGAACGCCGCCCGGAGCACCTTGAGGTCGTTGTTGCCGGCGACCGGGGTGCGTTCCTTGACCACGGCCATCAGGAAGTCGTCGGCCTTCAGGCGGGTGATGGCGGCACACGGTACCTTGCCGAAGTAGTCCAGCAACCGTTTTGCCGCGAGCTTGGTCTTCTTGTAGTGCGACTCCGAGTACGCACGGTCCTGCAAATAATCCAGCCGCAGGTTGAGCAGATCAAGCAAGGCCATGTCGCCCGTCGCTTCCAGTTCCAGTTCCTTCTCGACGGCCTCCCTTCTTTTGACCTCGGCCGTTTTTGCGGCCTGTTTCCCCTTGAACCACGCCTTGGTGTAGCACTTGCCCTTTACCATGAAATCGTACCGGTACTCTTTCCCGGCCTTGAAATAGACGGTCATAGATGTCTTCCTCGTTCGGAAAGAACCATGACCCACCACGTTTGACGCCGCCGACGTCTTCGGCATGGTCGTAGACCCAATCCACGCTTTTGCCCAGGAACGCGGCAACGTCCTGGGCGCATAATACGCGGGTCTTCAGTTTGGTGTCAAAAGTCATGTGCCTTCCGGATTGTCTTCGTTCTCCCTCGGACGGCCTCCGAACCGCCCGCCAACTCGGCCAACCCTTCAGTCAGATCACACCGGCATCTTCGAACTCAAGGAATCGGGATAGGGTATTTTCACTTTTTCGATGAGTCGCTCATCAGGGGGCGAAAGTCCTCCCCGCCCATCGGCCGCAAGCCGACGGGCGGGGAGGACGGTTTCGACTCGGGCTCAAGGGATAGCTCAAGAAAGGCTGAAACCGATGAAAGTAGCAGAAGCTCCGATTGCCGCATTGAGCGAAGAACGCGTCACGATTCCTAAATTCTTCCTTGGAACCGCGGTCCTCGGGGTAGCAGCCAATACGTTGATCTGGAGATTCAAAATGACCGAGTACGGTTTCCGAAACCACATTACGACATGAGATGGGCTCGTGGTCAAGTGGAGCCAAGTTCAACGAAGCCAGTTCAATATTCAGGGCGAAGCCTACTGCCCGGCTCGACTTTATCCGAGGGCAGTTATCCTTCTGGTCTCACTGCAACCTTCCCTATAGAAGACGCCAACCAAGCGGTCCATCCTTTACGGTGTAAACAACAGCTCCGTGGCCTGACAGTCCGCATCTCCCTGGCGGCTACTTTGCGACTCGCCGGATATTCATTTTTCGTATCCGCGTCGACAAGGTGGTCGGCTTCAGCCCCAGCAGGGCGGCGGCGCCGTCGGGGCCGTAGATCTTCCCTTTGCACCGCGCCAATGCCTTGGCGATGTTGTTCGCCTGCAACCGGATCATTTCCTCCTCGGTCAACACAGCGTCACCCGCCTCTGAAACGACCGACCCGGGACAGGGCTTGCGTTCTTCCCCGATTCCACCGAACAACTCGACCCGAGCCGCCCCCGCAATGGACGAAATGGCGAACCGTTCGACAATGTTTTGCAGTTCGCGGACATTCCCCTGCCAATTGTACTCGACAAGCTGGGCAAGCTGTTCCGGACTGAATCTGAGAGCCGGGCGATTCATGGCCTTCAGGGAGCGCTTGAGAAAATACTCGGCCAGCGGGGCGATGTCCTCTCTCCGGGCGCGCAGGGGCGGGACCGTGATGGGGAAGACGTTGAGCCGGAAATAGAGGTCCTCCCGGAAACGTCCGGCCTCGACTTCCTTTTGCAGGTCCCGGTTGGTGGCCGCGATGACGCGCACGTCCACTTTGCGGACCTTTTCCTCTCCGATCCGCTCGTATTCCCCTTCCTGAAGGACGCGGAGGAGCTGGGCCTGGAGCTCGAGCGGGATTTCGCCCACTTCGTCCAAGAAGAGGGTCCCCTGGTTGGCCGCGCCGAACTTGCCTTCCCGGTGGGCGTGCGCTCCTGTGAACGCACCCTTGACGTGCCCGAAGAATTCGCTGGCGAAGAGTTCCTTGGGAACCGAAGCGCAGTTGACCTTGATCAGAGGCTTGTTGCTCCGCTTGCTGCGCTGATGCAGCTCCCGGGCGACCAATTCCTTGCCGGTACCCGATTCGCCCTGGATGAGCACGTTGGCGTCGGTGGGAGCGACCAGGTCGATCTGCTGGACGATCCGTTGCAAGGCCAGGCTACGGCCGATGAATCCCCCGTAGAAGCTGGTCTCGCTTAGTTCTTCGCGCAGGAAAGTGTTTTCCGCCTCAAGCTGTCCCTTCAGGTCCTCAATTTGTTCGAATGCCCGGGCGTTCACAAGGGCGGTGGCCGCGTGGTTGGCGAGGATTTGCAAAATGTCCAAGGCCGGTTTGTTGATCCTCGTCGTCGTGAAGACGGCCAGCACGCCGAGAATCTCGCCGTGGAACCGCATGGGTTGCCCGGCGAAGCCGTTGATCCCTTCTTCCTTGGCCCACTCCGGGTAGGCTATCCATTTGGAGTCTTCGGGAATCGACTCGACGACCACGGGTTGTCCGGTCGCGGCGATATGTCCGACTTTCCTGACGCCCATGGGGAACCGCTTGAATTTACCGTCCAGGCGATTCCATTCGCGCGACCCATCAGAGGACGAATGTCCCGCGCTGGCCACCAGATGCAGGCAGAGTTCCCTGCTGGGGCACTCGTCGGCCATGAGACAGGAAGAGCAGATATCGCCTTCCTTGATGAGCCAGATCCGCACAAGCGACACTTCCTCGAATGCGGAAAGACGATCGACGACACGGCTGAAGAGCGCCTCGGTCGACCGTTGCTCTCCCATCGCCAAAAGCAATGACTGGATTTCCATATTTCTAAAATGAAAAATCTGATCGGCGGTCATGGCGTGTAATTAAACCAAACGACCAGCCATCACAACACAAATGGTTCTTTCGCGGGCTGCGGTGAAGAAAGGGAGGGCGCACCATGGTGGAGCCATGGGCGGTGACGAGGTGACGGCAAGCATGGCTCGACGCGCCCTCCCTTTCTTCGGGCCGGGTGTCTATGCATTACCGGAAGCGCCGGATTCCGAAAAAATGATGGGTGCCAAGGAACGCTACCCCCAGAAGCATGACCGCCGTCCCGACCATATGCGCCTCGGGAAGGAGGCGCTGCAGGCACAGGAGAACGAAACCGGCGGCGCATATCGCCAGGCCCGCGATTTGCGGCCGGTGCATATACAGGCCGCAGGTCTTTTCCCGGTGGTCGATGTCGGATGCCGGGAACTCAAACCACAGCCGGTTCCACGTCATGGCGAACAGCACGGCCAGAGTGGCCCCCCAGGCCATGTGGACAGGCAGCAGGTAGGCGGGCATGGGCAGCGGCAGGATGGCCGGAATGGCCGCCGTGGCGGCTGCCGGCGGGTGGTCGGCGTCGAAAATCTGCATCAGGGCAGCGGCGAACATCACCGCGAAGCCAAGCTTGAGCGCGACCGCATACCCGGTTTCCGCACCCAGGAAGGAACCGACCCAGCACCCCGCCAATCCGCCTATGGAGGCGACGAAATGCCCGACGATGACCGGCTTGGGCCGGGCCACGCGAAGGAAGACGCAGGTCGAGTTGATGAAGCAGGTGGCGGCCAGGGGAGGAAACAGGACCGCAATGCCGGTCAGCCGGGAGGCGAGGGCGATGATCGCCAGCAGCAGGCCGCCGCCGAGGGACCCCCACAACAGACGCGATAGGGAGATCACCCCCGGACGGTAGACCTCGGGCGCGAACTCCTCCCGGCACAGGGAGGCCACTCTGAATTGCACCGAACCGGATTTGAACAACATCGATACGTCCCTTATTCCCCGATCCACCTCGGGAGGCGGGGCCGGAGGTTTGCACGGCCCGCTCCCGGCATCCGTCCGGAGGGACGCCGCCCGGGAGCGGGCATGCAGGCTGTTGGTTGAAAACCGTTTAGGGAAGGGAGAAGGCCCGCGCCGGGGGGTGCCTCGGACGCGGACATCCTCCCTTCTCCGGTCAGGCTACGCCCAGCCCAGTTTTTTGCGGGCGGCCTCGAAGTCGTTGATGATCATCGCGGCAACCTTCTGCGGGTCGGGATCGACGTTCATGCAGGAGCCCAGCAGTTCTCTCGTGCCGCCGTAGAGGAAGTCGCGGACCTTTTTCGATCCCTGCACCGGCGCGTGCACGCAGTGGTAGGAGTCGAAGCCGAGCATGCGGAAGGCCAGCGCCGCGCCCACGCCCTTCTCGTTGGACCATTCCGGCGTGACTTCTGCGAACGGCAGGTCCTTGATGGGATGCCCGGCGAAACCGGCGATGGTCGCGAAGGTGCCCACGGCATGGGCGTTGTCGATGCATTCGCCGAAGTGCAGGACCGGCGGCAGGCTGTCGCCGAGGAACGCCTTCAGACTATCGCCGCACTTTTCCCGGGCCTCGGGCCTGCAATAGCCCAGTTTGGCCATGGGGAAGGAGGCGCAGCCGTTGGTGAAGACCAGGATGTTGTTCTTCAGCAGGATATCGACGATGTCCACGATGGCCTTTTCAAAGACAATACGGGTGTTCGTGCAACCGGCCAGGTTGATGATGCCCCTGATCCTACCGTCTTTCAAAGCCTCGGCGATGGGCTCCACGCTGCCGTCGAAGTGCTCGCTCAACACCTCGAGGCCGAAGCCGACCTGGGCCTCCATCTCGTAGGGCGGGATGTGCCGTTTGACATCCCGGCGGTTGGTGAAGCTCTCAATGGCGCGGGTGACGATCTTTTCGGCCAGCTCGGGCAGCTTGTCCAGGTCCTCCAGGTCGCGCTTGTAGCCGATGTGCTCGGCTCCGGGCAGCCGGTTGGACTCGTTGGTGGTCACGACCACGGTCTTGTAGCAGTTGGCCACGTCCATGATGCCAGGGAAGACCTCCTGGATGTCCGCCAGCCACAGGTCGAGCGCGCCGGTGGCGACCACCAGTTCGGAGCCGTTGGCGTTGGACAGGGGGATGACCCCGCCCAGACGGTACATGGAGGACAGGCCGGAGCAGCAGATGCCGTAGAACTGGATGCCCTTGGCCCCGGCTTCCTCGGCCATCTTGACGAACTTGTCGGTGCGGGCGGTCTCGATGACCTTCATGGCCATCATCGGGGCGTGGCCGTGGATGGCGATGTTGACCGTGTCCGTCTTCAGCGCGCCGAGGTTGGCCTTGATGGTGCTGCGGCGCGGGACGCCGTAGAGGCAATCCTGGGCGATGGAGCCGCCGACCACGCTGTTCATGGAAAAGGTCAGGCCCAGGCGAAGGAAATGATCCATGGCCTTGCGCCAGTCGCCCTGGGTGCCGACCGTGGTCTGATGCAGGGCCTCAAAAACTTCATGATAGGAACTGATCGGGGTCAGGCCGAGCTCTTCCCAGACCTTCTGGCGCTCGGCCGGGGCGATGGCCTTGAGGGTCTTGTGCGTGCCGGGCACGGTCCGGCTCATGTCTTCGAGCAGGATGTCGGCGATCTCGCCTGCCAGGGTCTCGACGGTCTTGCCCTCGGTCTCCAGCCCGTAGGCCTTGGCCACGCCCATGACCTTGTCCTTGCCGACGATGGGCAGATCAACATTGCCCTCGGCGGCCTTTTTCATGGTCAGCATGACCTCGCGGGCGCGGGCGCCGTGCCCGGCCACGCCGCCGGCCGCCGAACGGACCATGTTGCGGGCGACAATCAGGTCGGCGTTGGCCCCGCAGGTGCCCCTCGGGGAACGCTCGGTGATCTTGCACGGCCCGAGCGAGCAGATCCTGCAGCAGACCCCGGCCAGGCCGAAGGTACAGTGCGGTTTCTGCCTGTCGAACCGGTCGAAACAGTTCTCCACACCCTGCTCGTCCATGTACTTGAGCATCTCCCGGACCGCCGGGTCCGGGGCGTGGTTCATCACGTCTTCCTTGCTGGCGAAGGACTCGCGGTAGGCTTTGACCGCATCCTTGTAGTCGGTAAAATCGTTGTCGTGGTGGTGATGGCCATGACCATGGTCATGGTCATGGTCATGCGAATGGTTGTCGCCGCACATTGCAACACTCCTTGGCTTGAAGATTATTCAGCAAGCGGCGGCGCGTATCGCAAGGCGGAGCGGAAACCCCGCACCGGCCGGACGTCCTTCCCGGACAGCGCCGCCAGACCGCAAACCCTTTCCATCCAAGGCAATCAACGTGCCAGCACCTCGTATTGGTTAATACACTGATATAACGATATATTCACAAATAAGCATATAATCCACACAACGGAATTCCGCTGGACAACGCCATTCCGCCTCCGCTTCAACGAATTCCCGTCGATCAGCATGGCCTGGAAGGTATGGAAGGGGAGGACGCGCGACCGCCGTCGGAATATTCCGAATTGGTATGGGAGGGAATGGCACCCTGCGCGGATGGCCCCGGCGAGGGTAACCACCCGCCGTCATGGGAACTTTATTTACGCTGTCCGTGGCCTTACCCGAAACGCGCCCGGCTGCGACAGCAAGCGGCAAAACCAGGCATGCTCCTTGCTCAGTGATGAGGACTCATTGCGAGTATCCATTCCAAAAGTTCACTCCCGCAGGTCGGCAGAGATTCATTAACGCCATCAACCAGCCTAAAAACTCCCCGATTTCGTACTGCGGGAGTGAACAACAAACTCAGGAGACGAAAATCATGACCTATAATGAGATGCAAGCTGTATTGATGAAGGAACTGCGCCTGTACCACTACCCGGTCGCGGTCAAATTCTTTTTCGACCAGGGCGAACTGGAGGAATTCCAACGGAATGCGCCGGAAATCCACGCTCCGCTCAAGCCCATGACCTTCTGTCAGTGGGAGATCGCCGCCCGCATGCAGGGCCAGATCGTGTATTCCGGTGTGGACGGCCTTGGCTGCAGCAATGCCCGCTTCTGCTTCGGATGGAAGGACTTGGATGACGCCGAGATCAAGGGCCACGCCAAGTATGTCCAGGATATCGATCAGGCCAAACGCTTTGTGGTCAGCAAGCCCATGCTGGAGACGAAGCCGCTCGGTATTGCCGTGGCCCCGCTCGGTTCCATCGACGGCCTGTACGAGCCGGACACGGTGCACTTCTACTGTGACAACATGCAGGCGTATCACCTGGCCGTGGACTACATGGCCGCGACCGACACCCACCCGCTCCGCCCGAACATCACCATGAACTCCTCCGCCTGCGGCGGCAACGTGTTCTCCTTCATGGAGCAGGAGTTCAACATGCTTCCCGCCTGCGCCGGCAGCTACAACGCCGGCAAGACCGAACGCGGCGAGATCAACGTGATCATCCCCGGCAGCAAGTTCGGAGCCACCTTCCAGCGGCTCATGGACCGCATCGAAAAGACGAGCAGCTCCATCACCCGGCCCGGCGACGGGTTCCCCGGCGCGGACATCTGCAAGAACTGTCCCCTGATCATCTTCAAGAAGCAGTAGACCGCATCCGGACCACAAGAAGACAGGCGGCTCCCGACGGGGCCGCCTTTTTTCGCGTCGACGACCGACGCAAAAAAGATGGGGCGGCCCGCCTGGTTGGCGGGCCGCCCCTTTTACGTCGCGTGTCGGGCTATGCGGCCGGGACTAGCGCCAGCACAGGTTCGACCGGGCCTCTTCGAAGTCGGCAATGATCATCGCGGCGAGCTTCTTGGGATCGGTGTCCACCTTCATGCTGGAGCCGAGCAGCTCACGGGTGCCGCCATAGAGGAAGTCGCGCACCTTTTCCGAGCCCTGCACCGGCGCGTGCACGCAATGGTAGGAATCGAAGCCGAGCATGCGGAACGCCAGGGCGGCGCCCACGCCCTTCTCGTTGGACCATTCCGGCGTGACCTCGGCAAAGGGCATGTCCTTCATCTGGTGCCCCGCATACCCGGCGATCTCCCGGAACGTGGCCACGGCGTGGGCGTTGTCGATGCATTCGCCGAAATGCCAGACCGGCGGCAGCTCTCCCCTGAGGAATATCTGCAGTCGCTCGCCGCACTTGTTGAGGGCCTTCTTGCTGCAGTATCCCAGCTTGGCCATGGGGAACGAGGCGCAGCCGTTGGTGAAGACCAGGACGTTGTTCTTGAGCAGGATGTCGACGACCTCCACGATGGCCTTTTCGTAGACGATCCGGGTGTTGGTGCATCCGGCGAGGTTGATGATGCCCTTGATCTGCCCGTTGATGATGGCGGACGCCACGCGCTCCATGCAGCCGTAGTGGGCGTCGAGGGTTTCCAGGCTGAAGCCCACTTCGGCCTCCATCTCGTGGTCGGGGATGTGCCGCTGGACATCCCGGCGATTGGTGAAGCTCTCTATGGCGCGGGTGACGATCCTCTCCGCCAGCTCGGGGAGCTTGTCCAGATCCTCCAGGTCGCGCCGGTAGCCGATGTGCTCGGCACCGGGCAGCCGGTTCGATTCGTTGGTGGTCACGACCACCGTTTTGTAGCAGTCGGCCACGTCCATGATGCCGGGGAAGACCTCCTGGATGTCCGCCAGCCACAGGTCGAGGGCGCCCGTGGCGAGCACCAGCTCCGAGCCGTTGGCGTTGGATAGGGGGATGACGCCGCCAAGCCGGTAGAGCGAGGATAACCCGGAACAGCAGATGCCGTAGAACTGGATGCCCGCGGCCCCGGCCTCTTCCGCCATCTTCACGAACTTGTCCGAGCGGGCCGCCTCGATGACCTTGGTGGCCAGCATGGGGGCGTGCCCGTGGATGGCGATGTTGACGGTGTCCGTCTTCAACGCGCCAAGGTTCGCCTTGACCGTGGTCCGTTTCGGGGTGCCGTAGAGACAGTCGCTGGCAATGGAGCCGCCGACCACGCTGTTCATGGAAAAGGCGATGCCCAGCCGCATGAACTGATCCATGGCCTTGCGCCAGTCGCCCTGGGTGCCGACCGTGGTCTGGTGCAGCGCCTCGAACACCTCATGATAGGAGCCGACAGGCAGCACGCCCAGCTTCTCCCAGGTCTGCCGCCGCTCGGGAGTGGCGACGGCCTCCAGCGTCCTGTGCGGCCCCGGCACGGTGCGGCTCATGTCCTCAAGCAGGATGTCCGCGATCTCGTTGGCCAGATCCTCGATGCTCTTGTCCTTGGTGACGAGGTTGAAGGCGGCGGCCATTTTCCTGACCGCCTCCTTGCCGAGGATGGGGAGATCGACTTCCCCTGCGGCGGCCTTCTTCATGGTCAGCATGACTTCGCGCGCCCGCGCCCCATGGGCCGCCACGCCGCCGGCCGCCGCGCGAACCAGATTGCGGGCCACGATCAGGTCCGCATTGGCTCCGCACGTGCCCCGGGGAGAACGTTCCGTTATTTTGCACGGCCCGAGCGAGCAGATACGGCAGCAGACGCCCGCAAGGCCGAAGGTGCAGTGCGGCTTCTGCTTGTCGAAACGGTCGAAGCAGTTCTCGACGCCCTGTTCGTCCATGTATTTGACCATCTCCCGAACCGCCGGGTCCGGGGCCTGGTCCATCACGTCCGCCTTGCTGGCGAAGGTCTCGCGGTAGGCTTTGACCGCTGCGGTATAGTCGGTGAAGTCATTATGGTCATGGTGATGTCCATGCTCATGGGAATGCTGTTCTTTTGCCATGTAATACCCCTTCTGGCTGTATTGATCGGAAAGGCTTCGGAATACGCTAGCGTTCACTAAGGCCTTTCGCGAAGTAGAACCGTAATCAGGCAAGAGGTGTGCCAGCGGGGCTGATTTCGTTATATACTGAATTTAATGTGGATTTGTTTCTAAAACCAAAAACCGTGAACGGAATTTCGTTGATCTCGCAATTCCCACAGTCAACGCAACGGAATACCGTTTTCTCCGATGAAACGGAAAGGATAACAAATTGATTATTGCTTCTATGGAAACTCTCTCTTTGCGTACACGGACACACAGCACAATCACTATTGAAAGGCCCATCGACGAGCTTCCGGCCGAACTGGCGCATCTGAGCTCAAACAGTGGCGATTCGCTCAAACCACGTATCAACCAAGTGCCATTCCAAGCGGCACCCATGGTTTTAATGGTACATATGGCGTTTACAACTCATTGAAATACCGTAAGCATGCGGCCTACAGTTTGATTTTTTACAGCTTTCCACGAAGTTAACACCTGCCTAAATCGAAGTACTCCTTGCTTCATGAAGCCATGCCCGGGCTGCGTTGACATCGGCTAGAGGTGGTACTTTAATTCACTAAAATAAAAGGATATTCCTATCAAGACATGTGTGAAAAAATGTGTAACAACATCCCCGAAATTCCCGAAAATCACTAGGGATCACCATAAAACACCCAAAAGCAAGTCCCTGCCATATTTAAAAAACACGGCAGGGACCAGGTTTTCAGAAACGTGGTGGGTACTTTTAAGAATCCCATGTTCGCTTTGCTCAGGGGCGTGCGACAGCGGAAGGCCGCGACGGGGACGCCTTCCGCCGTGCCGGTTGGCGATTTCTTTTACGTAAGAAAAAATCGGTAAGAACTACTATTTCACCGCCGTCCGAAAACGCCGCAATACCCATTTCCCGCGTTCCGCCCACAGCCGCCTGCGGCGTTGGCAACCGTCCCGAAGTGTTCGCGCCGAACGGCCCTCCGAGGCCCGTGGACGTCCGGCGCGAACACTTCGGGACACCACCCGGCCGAGCTACCTCCACACCCTCCGCACAACCAGCACTGCCCGCGTCCGCACGCCCCAGCCGAAGGCACGCAAAAAGTTTTGAGATGCTTAAGAACCTTTTTCTCAAAAGGTTCTTAAGCCGTCGAAGACGCCCGTCCGGCGAGGGCCCGCCGGAGGCGTCAGCTCCGGCACACTGTCCGCGCCTACTCGAACCCGTCCAGAGTCTCCTGAACATACCGGTAGAACCGTCCGGCGTGCAGGCCGTCGGCCAGGGCGTGGTGGACCTGGAGGTTGACGGGCATGGTCCAGCGGCCGTTTTGTTCGGTGAATTTGCCCCAGGCGATGCGGGGGAAGGAGTCGTCGGGTCCCTGGACCGGGTGGTGCATGGAGGTGAAGTGCAGCCAGGGCAGGCATGTGGTGAACACGAGGTCCAGGCGGTGGGACGAGTCGTCCGTGAGCTCGGTCTGTTGCTTGCCCGCTTCGATGGCCCGGGCGCAGGCATGGTCGAAGTCGGGCCAGTCGTCGGCGTAGTCGAAATAGCAAAAGGCGAAGCGGTCGCCGTCGATGGGCACGGTGGGCGCGGGGTGGACTATGTCGTACTCGACCACATCCGGGCCGTCGAGTCGCTGGCGGAACTCGGGGATGCGGTTGGCGGCGCGCATGACCGCGTAGAGCACGGCGTTGAACGGGGAGACGCCGCGCGGCTTGGCCGTGGTGATGAGCGCGGTCACATCCACATCGGCGGTCAGGGAGAAATGGGGCGCGGGCAGGGTCCGGAAATAGTCGTACAGGCTCTTGCGGGGCCAGTCGTTCATGTCGAGAGTCTTCATGCTTTCCGGTCTACGGGACCGGCCCGCGCATGTAAAGCCCTGCCGCATCCGCCCGGACGGGAACTGACCCTGGGTTTTTTGCACAGGATAACTTCAAGGTATTGTAGGATATTCGCGTATTGACAAATAGTAGCACCCATTTTACTTATTATAGCCAATAGTCCCAGCATAATCTGGTGAACCCTATTTCGAGGAGCGCGGACATGGCCGAACAGATCAAGGTGGAACTTCCTGGACCCGGCGAAACGGCGATGTATCGCCTGGAAGCGGGCGTTCCGGTGCGGTTCGGCTTTGACCTGTCCGAGGCGGGTTTCGCTCCCTCCGGGGACGATCTGGTCATCACCCTGGCCGGCGACGGATCCGTTGTCCTGGCGGGCTACCTGACCCTGGCCGTGGAGGACGCCCTGCCGGCCTTCGAGATGCTCGACGGCCAGCTGGTGCCCGGCGGCGTCTACCTCTTCGCCTTTGGCCGGGAGGGAGAGGCCGAGACCGCGGCCGGAAACGTGCCGGACGGGTCCGGGGCCGGGAGCTACGCCGACAATCCCGGGCTGCTGGGCAACGGCCTGGACGCCCTGGACGGCCAAAGCTCCCTGTTCACGGCGGCGTCCCGAGGCGAAGCTCTGTCCTCGCCGTCCGTGGATGGCGAAGCGCTTCCGGCCCAGGATGCGGTGACCATCTTTCCCGAAACCACGCCCGTACAGATGGTGCTGAACCCAAGCTTCGAGGCCTCGGGCTACGACGGCGACCGCTGGTCATACCTCGACGACGTGGACCACTGGCGCAACACCGGCGGTTCCGGCGCGCCGGATTCTCCCCCGTTCCGCGACCTGATGTTTATGGACAGTATGCTCATGGTCTCGGCCCGGAAAGGGACCATGAAGACCTGGGGCGCGGACATGGACCAGAAACCGCAGGAAGGCGACCGGCTCATGGAGCTAGACGCCCGGTCCGGTTCCGTGGACACCCTGTCCCAGGCCATCGCCGCCAAGGCGGGCGAGGCCGTGACCGTGGTCTTCAACTTCACCCCGCGCGTGGATCACATGGCCGATCCGACCGGCATGGGCACCAACGATTTCCAGGTCATGCTGGGCGATCAGCTCGTGGCCGTCATCACCTGGGACGCGACCCACGGGGACGGGGCCTGGCTGGTCACCCTGGGCGAGGGCGTGGTCACCACCGACGGCGTGACCGGCAGCTTCCATTTCACCAACTGGGGGTACGCCGAAGGGAATGGAGCGTCGGTCACGGACTGGACCGAACTCGGCTTCACCCTGACCGCGGCCCAGGACCACGCGGCCCTGACCATTTCCGAACTCTCGGCCCACAATGACGGCTACGGCGCCCTGATCGACTCCGTGACCGCCTACCGGGATTTCGACACCCTGACCGTGGGCGGCGAGTCGAACGACTTTCACCAGGCCGAGTTCCTGGCCGGGACCGACGGCAACGACGCCATCTTCGGCTCGGCCCACACCGTGGTCGACGGGCTGAAGGACATCTACTCCTATGCCGAGGTCATCGACGGCGGCGCGGGAGACGACGCCCTGTACGGCGGACAGAATTTCCTGACCGTCATCTCCGGCGGCTCGGGCAATGACTTCATCGTGGCCGGACGCCCGCTCTACCAAGACCTGGAGGAATCCCACGCCACGGACGAACCTGTGGGCCAGAGCTATATCCTGCCCGGTTCGGGCAACGACTACGTGCGCCTAGGCGAGGGGGCCGATTCCATCATCCTCAACCGCGAGGCCCTGGTGGACGGCGAAAAGCTGACCGTGGAAAACTTCACCGCAAGCAACGGCGAGTCGCTCAACGCCGACCACATCTTCCTGGCCGACGGCCTGCAACTGCAAAACTCCCGCTACACGGACGGCGACCTGCATCTGCTCATCGGCGACGGCACCGGCACCATCGAAGTCACCCTCGTGGGCATGGAACCCGCCGCACTCGACGCCTTCCTCCATACCGGCACCGAAGCCGATACCCTCAACCACCAGATCCAGGCCATCATCGACTCCGGCGGCCATCTGGCGTAGGGGCGGGCGGCGCCTCCGGCGGCTGGGGGGAAGGGGAAAGGGAAACCCTTTGAAAAGGGCTTTCCCTTTCCCCTTCCCCCCGGACCCCCCATCCCCTTTCCCTTCCTAAACTTTTTGTATGCGCATCCGCGCGTGCGGAGAGGATCGAAAAGGCCTACTTTTTCACCATAGTCACAAAACGCCGCCAAGACGTTTTTTCGAGTTCAGCCATGCCCGCCTGCGGCGTTGGCAACCGTCCCGGAGGATTCGCGCCGGACGGCCCTCCGAGCTCCATGGACGTTCGGCGCGGACACTCCGGGACACCGCCCTGCCGCGCCCATCCCACTACAGCGTAAAGCAAGCCACATTCCGCGCCCCCACCTTCGCCGCAGGCGACACAAAAGGTTTGGGAGGGTCCAGGGAACCCTTTTCCCAAAGGGTTCCCTGGCCGTCGGAGACGCCCGCCCGGCGAGGGCCCGCCGAAGGCGCTCCCCGCTCTCCCCCGCACGCGCAAAAACGGCCCCGCTCGGTGATCCGAACGGGGCCTTTTCGCAGACGTTGTGGTCGCGGTTATTCTATCGTGAACTCGGCCTGGCCGGGCTCGGCGGTCTTGCAGTTGCCCTTGCGGCCCTTGTGCATGGCGGTGTTGATAATTTCGGTGGCAGTGGCGACCATGCCGCCCATGCCGGCGAGGTCGGCGGGGATGATCATGGTGTTGTTGGTCTTGGCCAGGTTGCCGAATGCCCCGACGTACTGCTGAGCAACCTTGAGGTTCATGGCCTCGGGTCCGCCGGGCAGGTTGACGGCCTCGGCTACCTTGCGGATGCCTTCGGCGGTGGCTTCGGCCACGAGAAGAATTTCCTGGGCCTGCCCTTCTGCCTCGTTGATGCGTTTTTGCTTTTCGCCTTCCGAGACCTGAATGGCTTCCTGGCGCAATCCTTCGGCGCGGTTGATACGCGACTGGCGGTCGCCTTCCGAGGTGGCGATCTCGGCGCGTTTTTCGCGTTCGGCCTTCATCTGGGCTTCCATGGCGGCCATGACGGTGCCCGGAGGGGTGATGTCCTTGATCTCGTAGCGCATGACCTTGATGCCCCATTCCTGGGCGGCCTCGTCCACGGCCTGGACCACGGAGGCGTTGATGGTCTCGCGTTCCTCAAAGGTCTTGTCCAGGTCGATCTTGCCGATGGCCGAGCGCAGGGAGGTCTGGGCCAGCTGAGAGGCGGCGATGTAGTAGTTTTCGATGCCGTAGGCGGACATCTTGGCGTCCATGACCCGTATGTAGAGCACGCCGTCGATGGTCACGGACACGTTGTCGCGGGTGATGCAGGTCTGGGCCGGGATGTCCATGACCTCTTCCTTGAGGGACCGCTTGTAGGCGATGCGGTCGATGAACGGGATGAGGATGTGCAGGCCCGCGCCGATGGTCTTAGCGTATTTACCGAGCCGCTCGATGACGAACTGGCTTTTCTGGGGTACGACCACGGCGGTCTTGATGATCAGGACGACCACCAGGAGGACGAACACCAGGGCCGTGATCAGGGAAGTCATGGTTGCGGGATCCATATCTATTGCTCCTTTTCCACCATAAAGGCGTTCACGTCGTTTTCGTCACGCTTGACGATGCGGACCATGGAGCCCCGCTCCACAGCCTCGCTGCTCCGGGCGCTCCAGAACGAGCCCTGGAACTTGATTCTTCCGGGTTGGGGAGGACGGATGGCGTCCACGACTTCAGCCTGCTGGCCGATGATGTTCTCTTCTTTCTCGTCCTCGGCCTTTTCACCAGTGAAGGTGGCGGCCATCATCTTGCGGAACAGGATGAGCAGGATCACGGACGAGACGCCGAAGACCACCAGCTGGACCGGAACCGTAGCCCCGAAAAAGGCCGTTCCCCCGGCGATGAACGCGCCCACGCCGAAGAAGACGACGATAAAGGCGGGCACCACCAGTTCGGCGATGACGAAGACCAGGCCCACACCGAGCCAGATGAGCCACTGTATGTTTTGCGCCGAGGCGAAGTATTCCATGGGACCTCCCAGGTCACCATGAAAGCTAACGGATTCAGCGCGGTTTGTCGATACGGACCGGCGACGGTTATGCGGTTTGCACGATGGCGATGCGGTCGCCCTTCTTGACGACCCCGCCCTTTGTCACCCTGCCGAACACGCCCTCCTTGGGCATGATGCAGTAGCCCACCTGCTTGCGGATGGCGCACCCGTGGTGGCAGGTCTTGCCGATCTGGGTGATCTCCAGCTCGGCCTCGCCCACGGCCAGGCGCATACCGGGCGCAAGCTCGGACGCGGCCACGCCCGTAGTGGTGATGTTCTCCGCGAAATCGCCCGCCTTGAGGGTGTCGAGCGCCTTTTTCATGTCCTCGATGCGCTCCAGCGCCAGCAGGCTGACCTGCCGCCCGCTCCCGCCGTGGGCGTCGTGTTCCACGCCGTAGTCCTCGATGAGCGTGATCGATTCCACCTCATGCTTCTTCTCACCGGTCCTGTCGCTGATATTGACCGCCTGTACCGTTCCCATGGTCGCCTCCGGGGTTATAATCCAGATTTCTGTGGTATAGAATTAATCCGAATCCGCGCAAAGGCAAGCCCCAAGGGTATTCCCCACCCTTGTGCACCGGGCGGTTTGCACATTGTTGCGCCTGCCGTTCATCTGGGCTAGGGTGCATTCGTTTCCGCCGCTCATCCCCCGGAAACCATAAATACTCATGAAAATCCGCACACTCCTCTCGATACTGCTGCTTCTGATTCTGGCCCTGCCCGCGCGTGCCCAGGACCCCGACTACCTGTCCATGATGGCCCAGGAATCGGAGATCAAGGCCATCGCCACCGTGGCCACCGTACAGGCCATGGCCCACAACGCCGACGGCACCCTCAACAACGTGACCTTCAAGAAGGTCTACGCCGTCACGCCTTACGTACCCGACACCTTTGTCGGCGGCTGCAAGACCTTTTCCGGCGGCTGGCAGAAGCGGGCCGAGGGCATGGTCTACTTCAATCCCCGGCCGGGCCAGAAGGTCTTCGTCACCGTGACCACCAACGGTGGGGCCATCACCAGCTTCACGCCCATGAATGCCGCCCTGGACCACGTGGTCCGCAACGAGCCCTACCGGCTGAGCTACAGCCACGGCAGGGCCACCATCGCACCCCGCGACTGAGCCTGAACATCTTTTTTCGCTTTTTTCCGCCCCCGCTCTTGACTCGGGCGATCATTTGGCTATATTGCCAAGCGTAGACCATGGAGGTGCATGTGGTGCAGGAAATCGTGCTGGCCGACCGTTTCGAGGAGCGGGCCAAGGTGGTCAAGGCCATGGCCCACCCGTCGAGGCTGATGATGATCGACGAGCTTTCGCGCGGCGAGCGGTGCGTCTGCGACCTGCGCGACCTGGTCGGGGCCGACATGTCCACCGTGTCCAAGCACCTTACCGTGCTCAAGAAGGCGGGCATCGTCGAGGACGAACGGCGCGGCAAGAACATCTACTACCGGCTGCGCGTGCCCTGCGTGATCAACTTCTTCCACTGCATCGAGTCCGTGATCGAGGCCAAGGAGAAATGAAGAATTATGGAGGCCGCCTGCGGCGGGATTTGTTGGGTGACTTCGCCTCCGGCGGGGAAGGGGTCGCACCCTTCCAACCCATTTGATTCCTTTGGGGCGGGTTGGATATTTTTTTGGAGACACACTTGGCGAAAACGCCAAACGAGGTAATCATGTCTGAACAGAACAACATTTCCTGCGCCTGCGAGAGCAACGCGCGCAAGGGAGCCAAGGGCGAAGCCGGTGTCGTGCGGATCCTGGCCTTGCAGGTCCTGGCCGTGGCCGCCTGGTATGCCCTCTACCTGCAACTGCTGCCCTTCTCCGAGTGGTTCGCCTACGGGCTGCTCGGGCTCGACCCGGCCGGGCACTTGGGGGCGGCCGTGCAGTTCTTCGTCTACGACACGCCCAAGGTGCTCATGCTCCTGCTGCTGGTGGTCTACGGCGTGGGCATCCTGCGTTCGTTCGTGACCGTCAACTGGACCCGGTCCTTCCTGGCCGGAAAACGGGAATCGGCGGGCAACGTGCTGGCCGCGCTGCTCGGCGTGATCACCCCGTTCTGCTCCTGCTCGGCCGTGCCCCTGTTCATCGGGTTCATGACCGCGGGCATTCCGCTGGGCGTGACCTTCTCCTTCCTCATCGCCGCGCCCATGGTCAACGAGATCGCCCTGGTCCTGCTCTACGGGCTGCTCGGCTGGAAGGTCGCCGCCCTGTATTTCGCCACCGGCATCTCCATCGCCGTGGTCGCGGGTTGGGTCATGGGCCGCATGCGGTTGGAACAATACGTCGAGGACTGGGTGCGCGAGATCCGCGCGGGCGAGGCGGCCGACGAGCCGCACATGACCTGGAAGGACCGCTTCACCTACGCGCTCGAATCCGTGCGCGACATCGTGGGCCGGGTCTGGAAGTTCGTGGTCCTGGGCATCGCTGCGGGCGCGGCCATCCACGGCTACGTGCCCGAAGGCCAACTGGCCGTGATCATGGGCAGCGATACGTGGTGGTCCGTGCCCCTGTCCGTCCTGCTCGGCATCCCCATGTACACCAACGCGGCGGGCATTATCCCGGTGGTCGAAGCCCTGCTCGGCAAGGGCGCGGCGCTGGGCACCACGCTGGCCTTCATGATGTCCGTCATCGCCCTGTCCTTCCCGGAGATGGTCATCCTGCGCAAGGTCCTCAAGCCGAGGCTCATCGCCGCCTTCATCGGGGTGGTCGGCTGCGGCATCCTCATCGTCGGCTATCTTTTCAATGCTGTCATCTAACCGATTTCAAAGGAGTTTATCATGAAGATTCTGGTCATGGGCCCGGGCTGCCCCAAGTGTGAACAGGCCGAAAAGACCGTGCGCGACGCCGTGGCCGAAGCGGGCATCGCGGCGGACATCGAAAAGGTCAAGGATTTCCAGGAAATCGCCAAGTACGGTATCTTCTCCACCCCGGCGGTGGTCATCGACGGCGAGGTCAAGGTGGTCGGCAAGGCCCCGTCCAAAAAAGACGTGCTCGGCTGGCTGAAGTAACCGTATAACAAGGAGGAAACCATCATGTCAGATTGCGGTTGCTCGTGTCAGGCGGCCCCGAAATTCGTGTTCTCCTGCTCCGGCGCGGCGGACGTCGGCGAGGTGGCGGACCAGGCCGCCCGGTCCGTGTCCCGTGAGGGAACGGCCAAGATGTTCTGCCTGGCGGGCATCGGCGGCCGGGTGTCCGGCATCGTCAAGTCCACCGAAGCGGCGCAAAAGGTGGTGGCCATCGACGGCTGCCCCCTGAACTGCGCGCGCAAGACCCTGGAGGAAGCGGGCTTCACCGGGTTCGAACATATCCAACTCGACGGCCTCGGCTTCAAGAAAGGCGAGACCCCGGCCACCCCGGAAAACATCCAGACCGTGATGCGGGCCGTTTCCGAAGCGTTCTCGAAATAACCCACCTCATAGGCGAACGAGGCCCCCCGCAGCGCATGCCGCAGGGGGCTTTTTCGTGGTCAAAATCGAGCTCTGCTGGACGGGCTAATCGTCCTTGGAGAACGGAGGCCCAGGGGGGTAATCATCGCTCTTTTCTCCGCCTGCCTCGATGCTGAACTCCAGGGCCCGTTCTCCATCTTCATCCTCGGAAAGCATGGCGTTGCCCCCGACAGTCAGACCCAAGGCGGAAAGGGCAGCGCCGAGCCCCAACCCATTTGTTTCCAGTCCCAGCGGATCCACCCCGTTCACCGGGTCGTCCAGACAATAGACGTACCAGTCCGGGTCCCCACCCTTCTCCCCAATCGGATCAGGCGCGGTCCATCGGCCGGTCCTGACGTCGTAATCCCGCCAGCCGAAGCGGACAAAACCCAGGTCCCGGTCGTGCAGGCCGCCCGCGAAGCCGAGGGAGCCATAAGGTTAAAGGAACGCCCTGGAAAGCAGCTTCCAGGGCATTTCATATGGTTATTTCTATTTATTTCGAGAAGGCGAGCGGAGGAACCAAGCCAAGATTGGGATGGCAACACCTCCCGCCAACATTACCCATTCCACCCAAATCGGTGAAGGATACCCCCTGAAAAAAGCTTCACCGGAAAGGATACCCAACAAGCTTGTCCCGATAAGAATAGTGCTGAGTACAATTTCACCAGGTTTGATTCTCATGTCATCTCCTGTTTTTCCACCGATCATATATTTTGCTCGCTGCCACGCCCGCATAGCCAGCCTCGCTCGGAGGCGGCGGCCCCGGATCGAAAGCGCCAGAGACGAAATCCGCTGCAACCTTTGACCCGGCCGCAAGCTTATCCGGGTATCGCATGGCAGCCCCTATGACCGCAGGGGCCGCTTCAACCGCTCCCGCCGCGACGATGGGAACCGCCCCGGCCCCCAGGGCAATGGCGGTATATTTTTGCAAGTCCTTATTCGTCTTGAAGGCTTCAGCCGTTTTGCTCAATGCTTCCCCGGCTCCCTTTGCGCCCTTGGTAATGGCCTCGCCTATGCCGGCCGGTGCCCTGTCCCATAACTTACCAAGCCCGGCTCCGATTTTCTTCACGCCTCCCCAAAAGCCGCCTTCCAACCCCAGCGGGTCGATCCCGTTCACCGGATCGTCCAAACAATACCCATACCAATCCGGGTCCCCGCCCTTGTCGCCCAGCGGGTCCGACGCGGTCCATCGGCCGGTCCTGACGTCATAGTCGCGCCAGCCGAAGCGGACGAAGCCCAGGTCCCGGTCGTGCAGGCCGCCAGCAAAGCTGATGGGCAGGCGCAGGTCCGGGTTGGTGTCCTCGATGATGCCGCCGAACGGGTCGTACAGCACTTCCTTTATCACGTTGTCGTCTACGTCGGCAACCACGCGCAGGGAACCGACCTGATCGTAGAAGAGTCCGGCCACGGTCCCGTCGTCGCGGCGCATGGCGAAGGGCGTGCGCTCGCCGTCGCGGTAGGCGAATTCGTATTGGTGCCGCCCGTCTTGAAACGCGGCCAGGCGCACGAAGTCGAGCCACTGGTAGGCCTCCACGAATTGGCCGTTCCTGTACTTGGCCACGCGCTGCCCG
Organism: Pseudodesulfovibrio sp. lm2024; assembly: GCF_051175575.1. NCBI lineage: Bacteria > Pseudomonadati > Thermodesulfobacteriota > Desulfovibrionia > Desulfovibrionales > Desulfovibrionaceae > Pseudodesulfovibrio > Pseudodesulfovibrio sp. lm2024. The sequence goes on along the minus strand of NZ_CP195092.1, from coordinate 59,356 downwards.
TCCTCGTCGTGGGCAAAGGTGAAGGCCTTGTCGCGGTCCTCCTCTTCGGCCTTGAGCAGCCGATAGTCCGGGCTGTACTCGTACAAAGTATACACGCCTTTGTCCGACCAGATGGACCGGAAACCGCGCTCGTCGTGCGAATACTGCCCGCCCCCGGCACGCATCAGCCGGTTGTCCGGGGTGTACTGGTAGTCGCGATAATTCGCCCCGGCCGTGGCGGGCAGGTAATCCCGCACCCGACGGCCTTCACGGTCGTACCAGCACTGGCAGATCAGCCGTCCGTCCAGCTTGGCCTCGGCCAGCCGCCCGCCGGAGTCATACGCATAGGTCCAGGTTGACTTGCGCCCTCGGACCGTCTCGGTTTTCTCCACAATGCGCCCGTCCGGGCCGCGCCTCACATCACAGAGATATGGTGCTGCCATGGCAACCTCCTGGTTTCGCCCCCGAGGTCCACCCCCGGGAATCCAAACCAGCATACCCCCGATTTTCGCCAACACCCTGTTTTGTCGAAGAATGACGCCCAAAAGCACCCGATAAGCATAAAAAAGCAACTTGACAGGGGGAGGAAGAATGCCTCCGGGCCTACAGCCGTTGGCGAGTCTTCGAGCCCTACGGATGAGGACAGCAGCGATCGGCCAGAGGGGAAACTTTCGAGAAAGTTTCCCCTCTGGACTCCTCTTCCAAACTTTTTGTGTGCCTGCGGCAGGACCGTGCGGACCCGCAAATACCTCTCTCCTCTGGAGCGATTCGGGTAGCGCAGCGACCCGACAGCGGCTCTCTCACCGCGCTATGGATAGGCTTGGGAGAGTGGGTCAGACGTGCATTTTTCGAGGGTCTGCCTGACCGCAGCGTACTCCCTGTACGTGAGGATCAGGCGGGCCCTCGAAAAATGTGCGGTTGGCCCGCTATCCCAAGCCGCCCCCCTGCGCGAAAGCACAACAGAAAAGGGCCCGCTGCATCGACAGCGGGCCCTTTTCATTGTTGATTGAGCGCCCCTAAAGTATCGGCAGATACTTGTCCAATTCATACTCGGTGACTTGGGTGCGATATTCGTCCCACTCGGCGATCTTGTTCTCGACCAGGGCGGTGTGCAGGTGCTCGCCCAGGACGTCCTTCATGAAGGTGGACCTCTGCAGGTTCATGGCCGCCTCGTACAGGGAGCCGGGCAGCGCCTTGATCTTGTTGCGCTTGAGCTGGCGGTCGTTCATGGCGAAGATGTCCTCTTCGATCGGATCGGCCAGGGTGTAGTTCTCCTCGATGCCCTTGAGGCCGGCGGCCAGCTGGACCGCGAAGGCCAGATACGGGTTGGCGGCCGGGTCCGGGCAACGCAGCTCCATGCGGGTGGCGTTCTCCTTGCCGGGCTTGTACATGGGCACGCGCACCAGGGCCGAGCGGTTGCGCCGCGCCCAGGCGATGTACACCGGGGCCTCGTAGCCGGGCACGAGCCGCTTGTAGGAGTTGACCCACTGGTTGGTCACGCAGACGAACTCCGGGGCGTGCCTGAGGATGCCCGCGATGTAGGCCTTGCCCTCGGCGGACAGATGGTACTCGTCGTTGGCGTCGTAGAAGACGTTGCGCCCGTTCTTGAACAGGGACTGGTGGACGTGCATGCCCGAACCGTTCTCGCCGAAGATGGGCTTGGGCATGAACGTGGCGTAGCAGCCGAACTTGCGGGCGGTCTCCTTGACCACCACGCGGTAGGTCATGGCCGTGTCGGCCATCTTCATGCCTTCCTGGTAGCGCAGGTCGATCTCGTGCTGGGACGGGGCGACCTCGTGGTGGGAGTACTCCACCTGGATGCCCATGGCGCCCAGGGCGAAGATGATGTCGCGGCGGATGTTGTTGCCCAGGTCCAGGGGCGGGGCGTCGAAGTAGCCGCCCGCGTCCAGGGTCTCGGTGTCCTGGTCGTCGGCGAACAGGAAAAATTCAAGTTCGGGGCCGACATAGAAGGTATAGCCCTTCTCGGCGGCCTGGGCCATGACCTTCTTGAGCACGAACCGGGAATCGGCCTCGAACGGGGAGCCGTCCGGATTGACCACGTCGCAGAACATGCGGGCCACGGGCTTTTCCGAGGGCCGCCAGGAGCAGATCTGGAAGGTGGTCGGGTCGGGCATGGCGACCATGTCGGATTCGTCGATGCGGCAGAAGCCGAGGATGGACGAGCCGTCGAAGCCCATGCCCTCCTCAAAGGACGCCTCGAGCTCGCTGGGGGTGATCTGGAAGCTCTTCAGGGTACCGAGGATATCCACGAACCAGTATTGGATGAAGCTGACGTTGTAGTCCTTGACCGCCTTCATCACGTCGTCCGCGTTTTTGCAGTTGAAAACAGGGAAACTCATAAGACTCCTCCGGTTATGATGTTGGAGCAACGGGCCGTCCTCCTGGGCGCGGCCTCGGGCCGAAACGGCCATGCCGGTGCTTTCGAGATGATATGCCTAGATGTTTACCCGTTTTCCGGGGCGGCTATCAACAGAAATGTCCCTCAATTTGTTACGGACGCGGGAAAAGACGCGGTTCGAGGGCGAAAAAGCGACTTCGGGCGGCTACCGGCCGAATCGCAACAGGCAGGCCCCGAACAGGGTGCAGCCCGTGGCCAGGACCTTGGTCAGGTTGAGGGTCTCCTTGAGGCCGAACACGCCGAAAAGCAGGGCGAAGACGATGCTCGTCTCGCGCAGGGCCGTGACCAGGGGGATGGGGGCCATGGTGAAGGCCCAGGTGACCAGGGCGTAGGCCGTGAACGAGGCCGCCCCGCCCGCCAGGGTGAAGCGCAGGTTGCGGGTCACGGAGGCGGTCACCAGACCGGGCCGGGTCAGGCGCATGTACCCGGCCAGGACCAGGCCGTTGAGGATGGTCAGGGAGCCGTAGAAACCGAGCGCGGTGCCCGCCAGCCGCGCGCCGTGGCCGTCCACCAGGGAATAGGCCGCGATGAACGCGCCGGTGCCCAGCGCCAAGAGCGCGGCCCGGCCGTTGCGCATGCCGTCGTCGCGCCGGGTCAGGGCCAGGCTCATGATCCCGGCCGCAATGGCCAGCACGGCGACCAGTTCCACGCCCGACAACGATTCGCCCAGAAACGCCACCGAGACCCCGGCCACGGCCAGGGGCGCGAACCCGCGCGCCAGGGGATAGACGTGGCTCAGGTCGCCGAAACGGTAGGAGTTCAGCAGGAAGAGCTGGTAGCCCACGTGGAGCAGCGCCCCGGCCACGATGTACGGCAGGGAGGCCGGATCGGGCAGCGGAGAGAGGATCAACGCCGCCGCGCCGAAAGGCACGTGGCCGATGACCACGCCGGTCATGCCCGCGTGCTTGTCCGCAGTGTTCTTGACGAAGAAGTTCCAGGTGGCGTGCAGCAGGGCCGCGCAGAGGACGACGAACATTACCGTGACGGACATGGCGGGCTCGCGAGGGGATACAGGGTTGGCTCCACTTCCGGCGGCCGAAAAACCGACCGGAATCATTCAGGGAAGTATTGCCATATCCGGGGGATGTCAAACCCGGCCAAAGGCGCGGGCAGCCCCTAGCGGGCCTTGGCCCAGTCCTTGAGCCCGTACTTGATGAGCAGGTGATTGAGCTGGCCGGTGTTGCGCAGGGTGTACACGCCCCGGTCCAGGATGCCGGCCAGGAGCCGGGCCCGGGGCATGTTGGCCGGGGACAGGCCGAAGAACAGTTCGCGGGCGTCCGCCCCGCTGCACCCGGCCATGACGACCTTGTCCTGCAACTCCGCCTGCTGCGCATAGTAGCCGATCACGGCCCGGCTGCCCGGAATGACCTGGACCCGGCCCTCGGCGAGCATGGCCAGCAGACGTACGCTGGCGTCTTCGCCGTGCAGGGCGTGGAACCGCTCGGGGTGTCGCCGCACGTCCTCCATAAACCACTGGGGGTAATCGTGCCCCTGGATATAGCCGGTGACCACGCCGTTCAGGGACTCCCGCCCGGTGAAGCGCCACTCGGGGTCCAGGGAGAAGAAACACAGGTCGCTCCGGCCCAGGGAGGTCTTGGGAAAGATGAAGTCGGGCATCTCGGCCGGGGTCACGCCGATGAGGATGTCGGCCCGGCCCGAGCGCACGTCGCCGACCGCCCGCTTGCGGGGCAGCCTGCGGTACTCCACGGCGAACCCGCGCCACTCGAACACGGCCCGCAGAATCTCCACGGCGTACCCCTCGCGGGCGGAACCCGGCACGCCGCTGTAGGGCATCCAGGTGTCCGAAACAACGACCACCCGCTCCTGGGCCATGGCCGTCCCGGCCAGGGCCAGCAGGCACAGGATCAACCATCCGGCCAGGCGCAAGACGGATCGCCCGGCCCGCTCAGGGGCCGGACGACACGGGACGCTCTCGGTCTCCAAGGTCGCCATCGGTTCCGACACGCGGCAAGCGCCCCCGAGGGGGACTACTTGACCACCAGCACGGGCTTGGTCGTGGTCTGGAGGACCTTGTGGGTGACCGAGCCGAGGAACAGCCCTTCGAGGTCGGACTTGCCCTTGGAGCCCATGACGATGACGTCGCACTTCTCGTTGTCGGCCACGTTGCTGATGACCTCGGCCACGTCGCCGCCGACGACCAGCTCCAGGAAGTCCACATTGGCGTTGGTCAGCTTGGCCCGGTAATGGGTCATGACCTCCTCGGCCCCCCTGTTCAGGTATTCGAGGAGTTCGTTGGCGTTGGGCTGGCCCAATCCGGAGGGCACGGTCCGGCGCACGGTCAGCAGGATGACGGTGGCGCCGCTTCCGGCCAGGTCGATGGCCATGTCGGCGGCGGCGTCGGACAGTCGGGACCCGTCAACGGGGAGGAGAATTCGGGAGATGTTCATGAGTCCGCTCCTTTGTGTTTCGCGGTCAGGTCGCGCCCCTTAAAACAGGAACGCAACCCAAGCATACACCATGGAGCGAGGCGCTGCCAACCCGATTGTAGAATCAATCGGTCGGAATCATTCCCAAGAAGGCCAGGACGGCCCGGTCCCGAGCGTCCGGGTCGGCCTGGTCCGCGATCCCGGTCCGGGCCTCGGGCCCGAGCACGCCGAGCTCCCGGAAAAATGTCTCGGTCCCGGCCGAGCGGAAGCAGATCCCGTCGCAGGACTTGAACCCGGCCCGGTACATGGGTTTGGCCAACCGGGCGAGCAGCCGCCCCTTGAGCCCGCCCGCCTGAAAGGCGAAGCCCGGTCCGTCCACCAGGGCGAAGACCTTCTTCTCCTCGCCCACCCAGGCCATGCGCGCGGCCAGGGAGCCGTAGACCACCGGCTTGGCGGTCATGGACAGGACCATATCCGGCCGGACGCGGTACAGGACCTGCTTCAGATGGAGCAGCGTGCCCAGGTCGCCCACAGGCGTCAGGCCGCGCGGGGACAGCGGGTACATGGCGTACTCCGCGCCCAGGGCCTCGAACCCGGCCGCGATGTCCGGCCCGCTGCCCGGGGCCAGCGCGTTGACCGCGTGGCCCATGGACGCCATGGCCGACAGCAGGGAGCCGTAACCGGCCAGCAGGTCGTCTGCGTTTTCGTGGATGACGGCGATCTTCATGTCAGCGCTCCGGAGAAAATCTTGCGGCGGGCCCGGCCCCTACCAGATGGCGTCGGCCAAGGTGCCCCGCATCTCGTAGGGGAAGGAGTCCCGGCCCACGGTCATGTCGCCCTTGAGGTCGAACCGGGTACGGAAGAAGTTGTCCGGGTCGATGACCGCCGTGCCCGTGGACTTGTAGGCCAGGGGCAACCGCATGGAGAAGTCGCGCACGGCCATGTCCCGGTTCTCGATCTCGGCGGTGAAGGCCAGGTCCTCGACCACCTTGTCGCCGGGCAGGACCAGCTGGGCCGAGCGCACGTCCACCCAGCCGTTCTTGGGCAGCCGCGCCCCGTCGGGCAAAAACAGGCTGCCCGAGGCGTGGAGCTCGCCCTTGAGGTCGCTGTTGCCGAGGAGAAAGGTCAGGTCCATGTCGCCTTCGAAGTCGAAGACCCCGTTGGGGAACAGCTCCAACCGGCACTGCGACCCGCCCGTGTCCAGCCGGACCGTGGCCAGGGGTGAGAAGCCCATGGTCACGTAGGCGTGCTCGAAGTGCAGCCGCCCCGGAGTCTGGGCCACGGAAATCCTAAAATCGAGCACCCTGAAGCCGAACGGCCCGTCGCGGTCGATGCCGGACCAGCTCAGCCCCACGCCGGGCAGGCTCTCGTCCAGCCGGGTCAGGGCGGACGCCCATATCTTGTCCCACGGCGTGAACAGGACCACGCCGATGGCCAGTCCCAGGGTCATCAGCACCAGCCGGGCCAGGATGCGGCCAGGCAGGGAGGAAAATCTGGTGTTGTGCGCGCCCATTTCCTACCTCGCCAGCACGAGGTGCACGTCCGCCAGGCGGGGCTCCTCGGGGTTGCGGGTCAGGACGAACTCCGGGGCCTGCAGGCTGGCCCGGTCGCGCACGTCCTGCAGAAAGTCCGTGAGCATGATCAGGGTCAGGCCGTTCAGGGTCACCTCCACGCCCTCCTGGTCTTCGGCCACGCGAGTGGCGCGCAGTGAGGCGGCGTAGTCGTTCAGCGAGCGGTCGTCGAGGATGCGCCGGACCGCCTCCTCCGGGGTGAGCCGGACCAGGTCCCCCTGGGCGGCCCGCAGGGTGGTGATCTCCCGGACCAGGGGCACCACCAGGCCGTACTGCTCCTTCTGGGCCGCGATCTCCTGGCCGAGCGCCCCGGTGAACAGGGTCGCGCCCACGAAGACCGCGAAGCACAGTCCGGCCGTGCCGAACAGGATGAACTTGAACAGCCGCTGCTGCGAGGCGGGCGGCCAGCAGGTCCACGGATATGTGCAGTGCTTGCGGGCCATGGCTACTTGGGCTCCACGTTCAGGCTGAAGGACACGCCCCCGCCGAACGCATCGGTCTTGTAGACCGAAAAGAGGTAGCGGTCGTCGTCGGACAGCTTCTCCAGGTACCGCGTGAACCCGGCCTCGTCGCCGCTGTAATAGCCGCGCACCCGGCCCATTGTCCCGGTCAGGCTGACCCCGTCCACGCGCACCCGCTCTCCGGCGGGTTTACTCAGGGCCGCCAGCACGCTCAGCGGGTCCAGGCCGATGCTTTTGACCGCCATCAGCTTGCCGTGCTCGAACTGCAGCCGCCCGAAAGGCGAGCCGCCGATGTCCGGCCCGAGGACCGAATGGTACAGCTTCTCGGTCTGCGCCTTGATGGTCTTGAGCTGCATGTAGTTCAGGTAATACCGCACACCCTGACCGCCCAGGAACAGGCCGCCGATGACCAGGACCCAGACCAGGTTGCGGATGAACCGCCTGGAGGCCTTGCCGGACCGGAATTCGGGCGCCCCGCTTCCGGCGCTGCTCTGTGTCGTGGATGTCGTCATGGTATCTGATCCGGATGATTACGCGAAAGCCGGAAGCCGGGCAAGGCGCGGGCCGTACCGCACCGGCAAAACCCGGACGATCGGTACCGCAAACCCGGACGATCCTCGGCGCGCCCTCCCCTTCCGGGGCATGAACGGGCCGGAGGCTACAGGCTGGCCGCGGCCTTTTCCACGGAGTCCTTGAACCCCTGGCGCGCGGTCCGAATCCTTTCGGCCACCGCCTCGTCGTGCAGGGCGATGATCTGCGCCGCCAGCCAGGCCGCGTTCTTGGCCCCGACCTTGTCCAGCGCCAGGGTGCCCACCGGGAAGCCCGGAGGCATCTGCAGGGTGGCCAGCAGCGCGTCCATGCCGCCCAGCGGCGAGGCGGTCAGGGGCACGCCCAGAACCGGCCTGATGGTCTTGGCGGCCACGGCCCCGGCCAGATGGGCGGCCAGACCCGCCGCGCAGATGAACACCTGGGCACCGTCGGCCTCGTACTCCTCCACCAGACGCGCCGTGCGCTCCGGCGTGCGGTGGGCCGACGAAACCGTGAACACGTGGTCCACGCCCAAATCCTTGAGCAGGTCCGAACACGGACGCATCTTCTCCTCGTCCGAAATGGACCCCATGAAAATCACAACCTGCGGCATTTCGCGCTCCTTGGGTGCGCCTCCGGCGGCCGGGGGAAGGGGAAGAGGGAACCCTTTGAAAAGGGCTTCCCTCTTCCCCTTCCCCCGGACCCCCATCCCCATCTCCCTCCTAAACTTTTTGGGTCGCTTCGCGAAGGGGGATGGCCGGAAGGCGTCTGTTTTTAATAGAAAAATTACGGGGCTCGCACCCCTGCGCCGCCATGACGGACATCCGCTTCACTCCCCCCTCCCGGCGGCGCAGCACCAAAAAGTTTTGAAGGGAGAGCGCGAGAGGGAAACTTTTTCAAAAGTTTCCCTCTCGTATCTTCATCAAACTATTTCGCGCGCTTCAAGCCCTTGTCGGCGATGTCGCGGCGGTAGAAGCTGTTGTCGAAGTGGACTTTGTCCACGGCCTCGTAAGCCTTTTTGCGGGCTTCGGCCAGGTCGTCGCCCAAGGCGGTGACGCAGAGTACGCGGCCGCCTGAGGTGACGATCTTGCCGTCTACGAGTTGGGTGCCCGCCTGGAAGACCTTGACCCCTTCCATGGCGTCGGCCTCGTCCAGGCCGGTGACCTCCATGCCCTTGGGGTAGGAACCGGGGTAGCCTTTGGCGGCCATGACCACGCCGCAGGCGGTCTGCGGGGTGGACGTGACCTCTATCTGGTCGAGCTTGCCGTCGATGCAGGCGAACATGATCTCCAGCAGGTCGGTTTCCAGGCGCATGAGCAGGGGCTGGCATTCGGGATCACCGAAGCGGACGTTGTATTCGAGCACGCTGGGGCCGTTTTCGGTGTACATCAATCCGGCGTAGAGCACGCCCTTGAACGGCTCGCCCTTGGCGGCCAGGTGGCGCAGGATCGGTTTGATGCACAGCTCGGCGGTCTCGGCGTATTTGTCCTTGGGCAGGATCGGGGCCGGGGAATAGGCGCCCATGCCGCCGGTGTTGGGGCCGGTGTCGCCGTCAAAGGCGGCCTTGTGGTCCTGGCTGGACGGGAGCATGGCGTAGTTGACGCCGTCGCAGAAGCACAGGAAGGAGGCCTCCTCGCCCTTGAGCGTCTCCTCGACGACCACGCGGTCCCCGGCCGAGCCGAAGACCTTCTTGACCATCATCTGCTCCACGGCCTCGAGCGCCTCCTCTTCGGTGGCGGCCACGACCACGCCCTTGCCCGCGGCCAGGCCGTCGGCCTTAACCACGATGGGCGCGCCCTTCTCCTTGATGAAGGCCACGGCGTCCGCGTATTCGTCGAACACCCTGAACGGCGCGGTGGGCACGCCCGCCTCGGCCATGACGTTCTTGGAGAACGCCTTGGACCCTTCGAGGTTGGCGGCGAACGCGTTGGGGCCGAAGCAGGGAATGCCCTCCTGGCGCAACGCGTTTTCCAGGCCGAGCACCAGGGGCATCTCGGGTCCGGCCACCACCAGGTCCACTTCCTCGTTCCTGGCCAGGGCGACCAGGCCCGGGATGTCGTCATCCTTGACCGGTATATTCGTGCCCACCTGGGCGGTGCCGCCGTTGCCCGGGGCGCACAGGATGGTCTCCACGTTCGGGTTCTGGGCGAGCTTCCAGCACAGGGCGTGCTCCCGGCCTCCGGAACCGACAACAAGTATCTTCATGAGTTCCCCTCCAATCTGTTTTCGGGATGTACACGGTGTAAGGAAATTCACGCCTTTTTTCAAGGACTATGGCCCCCGCCTCCCGGCCCGCCGGGCCGTGCGTCCAAAGGGTTTCCGGACGCAGGGCAAAGCCGGGTCCCAGGCCCCGATCTGCGATAAAGCAACAGGTCGAGCGGCCGTACCAACTCAACCGGCATCCGTGAGCGTCTTCCTCGCGATGGCCTCTTTCTTCAGTGGAGGCCTGCGGGCGACCGCGTCCCCTCGGCGGCTCTATAGACGAATACGTATTACTGTGTTAGATACGCCACAATTACAATTGGATCGGGTGCACGTATCAGGCTGACCATACGGAGCATTGCGGCGTCGCATTCCGTGGGGTCACAGCCCTCATACGCAGACTCCCACGCCGGGATTGGCCATATGCCTGCTCCCTGGCGATGCCATGGCGTCAACAACGCCGACCACGCCATTCTTGCGAGCGTCAGACCTTGAAGAAATCCACAACCGCATTCCTTGTCATATCCCTCTTTGTTTTTAGTTTCGCATTGAATCTGTACAACAACGGATTCGACTATCACCTTCACTCCGACGAGCCCAAAAAAGTCACATTCATACGGGTCGGCTCCCAGGACTTCATGCATCCGACGTTCATGCTGAAATTGTCCAAGGTAATCAAAAAAATAACGAGGATAGACGACGAGCAGCAAATCGCGGTTGCGGGGAGGACCGTATCAGCCTTTATGGGCGCCTGTATTGTGCTTGCGACCTTTTTCCTTGCGCTGAACCTGTTGCCGCCCGCATTCGCCTTGCTGGCAAGTATATCCGTTTCCGTCTCGCCAATACTCGTGATTCATGCACACTACCTTAAGGAAGATGTCTACTGCACTGCGCCGCTGTTGTTTTCCGTATTGTTCCTGATCAAGGCAATAGAGACGAAAAAATATACGTATCTCACATTGTTTGGCTTGTTTTACGGCATAGCGCTTTCATCGCAGTACAAATCCGCTCTTTTTCTCGTCATTCTTTTGGCCGTTCCTTTTGTCGACAAGAATCTCCCGAAAAACTGGTATGCGAAACGACTGGCCGGATCGCTGGCTATCTCGATCTTAACCTTCTTGATTATCAACTATAACATTTTCATTGATACGGCGAATGCATACAAAGGGTTGGCGCATGAAATTGAACATATCCAAACAGGGCATAGCATACGCTTCCACCCGGCTGATTATCTGTTCCTGTTCCATTTCGAACGCAGCCTGATACCTGGAATGACGATTGCCGCGACGGCCCTTTGCACTTTGGGAGTTTTCATCTCGATATACAGATGGAACCGATCAATTCTCCTGGAAAGAGTACTCTTACTGTGCATCTTCCTATTTTACTTCGCCCACGAAATATCCCCGCTGAAACCTGCGCCGGACTTCATGCGCTACATGATCCCGATAGTGCCGATGCTCCTGATACTCGGCTGGATCGGCATCGTAAGGATATATCGCCTGGTATACCCGTCCGCAGGCAAACCGTTGGGCTACGCCTTGCTGCTTGCCGCCACGTCCGCTCTCTGTCTGGCTCCAGCGTACCAGACCGTGAACATCGTCGCCAACCTCGTTGACGACACGAGACTCGCGGCAAATGACTTCATCAACAACACAGGCAAAGGCTATGTCTATGAAACCTACGGCCTGCCACGTTTCTTCGATAAGGAATTCATCGAATCCGCGGCTGATGTCGACATAGCGAAAGCAAGAGGCAATGGCATATGCCTCGTTGTGGCGAGCAGCATGGAGTACGACCGGTATTACTACGGGCTGCGGAGCAAGGACCAGAATGAAACGGTATACAGAAGGCACCAGGCGTACGAGGAATTGTTTCAATACCCGTATGTCGAGATAAGCCCGAAATACGAGACCTTCGCTTTTTCCAACCCGACGATCAGAATAGTCGACATCTGTGCCGGAGAACGCGATCAGCCGACATCGGCGAGCGCCCTGAAGGCAACCTCCCCGACCCGGCGATAGCCAGTTTTCGGCCCCCGCCTCCCGGCCCGCCGGGCCGTGCGCCCAAAGGGTTTCCGGACGCGGGGACGTTTGCGGCGAAACAAATCGGCCACCCCTGTTGACGAAAAGCACAACACGTTATAATGGCTTAAGTAATCCTGTGACCGCGTGTTCGCCCTCAATGGTGTCGGCGTACGGCGCAAACAGGTGTTGGAAATGGCGCGGGGTGGAGCAGTCAGGCAGCTCGTCGGGCTCATAACCCGAAGGTCGGAGGTTCAAATCCTTCCCCCGCTACCAGGATCATTTTTGTTGGAGCCTCATCGCCATGAAAAGTATCTACGTCGGCAACATCCCCTTCAGCGCATCCGAGAACGACGTGCGCGACCTGTTCGGAGAATACGGCAACGTCACCTCCGTGAAACTCATCCAGGATCATGAGACCGGCCGGTTCAGAGGGTTCGGCTTTGTGGAAATGGAGGACGCGGACGCGGCTTCGGCCATCGAGGCCCTGGACGGCTACGAGCTGTCCGGGCGGCCTCTGAAGGTCAACGAAGCCAAGCCGCGCGCTCCCCGTCCCAGGTACTGATCCGGTCGGACAATGCTTCGATCCCCGGGACGGCCCCGCCGCCCCGGGTCTTGAGGTGCGCCCCGGGTCTTGAGACGCGCCCTGTCACATGGCCTCGCGCCGTTTGAGCAGGATATTTTCCGCGCCCTTGTAGGCGGCGTAGTACATCTGCACGTGCGACACGTATCCCGTGGTCTCCCGGCCGATGAGGTCGAACGCGGCCCATTCGCAGTTGCCGAACCAGCGCGTGGGATCGAGGCCCATCTCCTCCGCGCGCTTGCGCACCTGGATGATCCGGTTCGGGCCCGCGTTGTAGGCGGCCAGGGCGAAATTCATCCTGGCCTTGGGGTCCACGTCGGAGAAAAAGTTGTCCACCAGATAACGCAGGTATTTGACCCCGGCGTGGATGTTCCCGTCCAGGGTGGTGACGTCGTCGATGCCCACCTGCGGCCCGGCCGCGGTGGACGGCTTGATCTGCATGACCCCGACCGCGCCCGCCGAACTCTTGCGGTCCATGTCGAAGCGCGACTCCTGGTAGGCCATGGCCGCGATCTTGAGCCAGTCGAAGCCGTACATCTCGGCGTACTTCCGGAAGAGCCTGGCCATGGGCTGGAGCTTGCCGATCGCCACCTGGGTGGTCGGGTCGGTGACGAAGTCGTTGTTCTCGTAGTAGCGCTTGAAGAACATGTTGCCGAGCAGGGTGCCCTGGCGCACGGTGGCCGCGAACTCGGACAGGCTCCTGCGCAGCTCGGGGCAGTCCTTGCGCACGGCCCAGGCCAGCTTGCCGTCCGCGTGGACGGCCGCGTCGGGATAGAGTTGGAGCTTCGGAAAGACCTTCCGCCACAGGTCGGCCAGAAAATGGTCGGCCACGGTATAAGGGACCATGCCCCGGGCCGCCATTTCCAGCAGGTCCTCGGTGGCCAGGTACGGGTCCGCGTTCTGGATGCGCACCGGCTTTTTCCGCTGCTTCTTGAGCCGGGCGTTCAGGTCGGCGAGGTGCTCGGCGTAGCTTGAACCGGCCAGCACGGACGCCTTGCGGCCCGACATATCCTCGGCCGACGCCAACGCCGGGCTCTTGGGCCCGCCGACCACGATTTCGGTGACCCCGGTGCGGTAAGGATCGGCAAAGTCCGCCTGGCGGCTGCGCTCCTCGGTCACGGTCAGGGCCGCGGCCGCGATGTCGCCCCGCCCGTCGAGCAGGGCCGGGAACAGCTCCTTGACCGGCACGGGCACGAAGACCAGCCGGACCAGCTCCTTCTTGTGGACCTCGGCCAGGTGCTTCTCGTAGGCGCTCATCATGTCCGCCTCGAGCCCGCGCATGACCCCTTCCTTCATGAAGAAATTGGTCCGGTTGTAGACCACCAGCACGCGGATGGGCCGGTGGGCGCGGAGGATCTCGGGCAGGTCGCCCTTCCACGACTGCCGGACCCGCGACAGTTCGGCCGCGCGGGCCGGGGCAAGGGACGAGGCCACGATCAGGCAGGCCAGGAAAAAAAGTCGCGCATGCCTCACTGCCCGCCTCCGTATTTGATGACCACCAGGGTGACGTCGTCCTCGAGCTTGGCCCCGCCCGAGTGCTCCCGGACCGCGTCGAAGACCGCGTCCACGATATCCTTGGCCGACCCTTTGGCCCGTTCGCGCAGGATTGCCTTGAACCGCTTTTTGCCGAACATCTCGCCGCCCGCGTTGCGCGCCTCCCAGATGCCGTCCGTGCCGATGGCGATGATCTGGCCGGACAGCACGTCGCCGCGCTCCTCGCGGTAGCTCCGCTCGCGCTCCACCCCGAGGGGCAGCCCGGCGTCGGCCCCCAACTCGGTGAAGCTGTCGTGCACCGGGCAGTAGATCAGCGCCGGGTCGTGGCCCGCCCGGACCCAGACGGCCTTGGCGGCGGCCGCGTCCAGACGCAGGTAGAACAGGGTCATGAACCGGCCCGAGCCGTACAGGTCCTCGGCCAGATGGCGGTTCATCTCGGTGACGATCTGATCGGGGCTGCCCGGCTGGCCCGCGCGCATGCGCAAAAAGCCCCGGGCCGTGGTCATGAGCAGGGCCGCGTCCACGCCGTGGCCCGATATGTCGCCCACGGCCACGGACAGGACCGGGCGGTCCGGGTCCACGGGCTCGAAATAGTCGAAATAGTCGCCGCCCGTGAGCTCGCTGGGCACCGACCGTCCGGCCACGTCCAGGCCGGGAATGCGCGGCGCCTTGCGCGGCAACAGTCCCTTCTGGACCTCGGCGGCCAGGTTCAGGGCCTTTTTCTGCTCGGTCAGGTCGGCCACGAAGGCCACGTTGCCCAAGAAGCCGCCGTCCGCGTCCAGCAGGGTGTTGGCGCTGACCAGCACCGGGACCTCGTGCCCGTCGCGGTGGACCATGGTGCCCTCGAAACGGCGGACGGCCTGGCCGCGCAGCTGCTCGGTGGCGGACTCGAGAAACCGCTGGTAGTCCAGGGTGGCGAAGTCGTGGGGCCGCCGCCCGACCAGCTCCTCGCGCTCGTAGCCGAGCATGCGGCAGTAGGCGTCGTTGACCTCGCGGATGACCAGGCCGCCGTCCATGAGCAGATAGCCCTCGGCCGCGCCCTCGATGGTCCGGCGGAACTTGAACTCGCTGGCCTCCAGCGCCTCGCGGACCCGCTTGCTCGCGGTCACGTCCACCAGCACGCCCTGGTTGTAGATCCGCCGCCCGGCCTCGTCCGTGACCACCGAGGTCTCGTCCGAGATCCAGCGGATATCGCCGTCCGCCGTGATGATCCGGTATTCCTGGGTGTACTCCTCGACCTCCTCCAGCTGGCACTGCACGATCTCTTCAACCACCCGCTCCCGGTCGTCCGGGTGAAGAAGGTCGTCGAATCCCTTGCGCCCGGCCAGGAAGTCGGCGGCGGAATAGCCCCATTGGCTGAGATTTTCGGAGATGTAGACCAGCCGGTGGGAGTCGTCGGCCAGACGCCGGAAGACCACGGCCGGGGAGTTCTCGACAATGACATTGACCATGCCCACGGTTTCGCGGGCCTCGCGCAGCTGCTCGATTTCGACTTCGAGGGCAGCACCGCAGGCGCCCTCTTCGGCAACGCGCTCGGCGGCGCGCTCGCGGCTCTGCGCAAGCTCGGCGCGCAACCGCTCGATCTCGTCGAGCAGTTCCTGTCGGGTCATGGTGGAGGGATCGGCCATAGGACTCCTGGGCAAGGGGATCGGATCTGCCCGGCAAAGGACGGAGCCGTGCAACATTTCTACCGTTTCACCCCCAAGATGGCAACTGTGCGGATTTTGTGTTGACAAAGGGGCTTTCGTCAGGAATGATTCCTATTACCAACACAAACAAACGGGAGTTTTTCGATGAAGGATACGGTTCTTAAAGCCATGCGGGCGGCCGGCAAGCCCGTGCGTCCCGGTGATATAGCCAAAGAGCTCGGCGTGGACAGCAAAGAAGTTTCCAAGGCCATCAAGGCCCTGAAGGAAGAGGGATCCGTGGTTTCGCCCAAACGGTGCTACTACGAACCCGCCTAGATAACCAAAAGAGTCACACCCTACCTTACCTCCTCCATAATGAAGTCCCCGGTCTCCTGCCCCCGAGACCGGGGCTTCGCTATTTTGCCGGGTGGCTTTGCCTCCGGCGGGCCCTCGCCGGGCAGGCGTCTCCGACGGCCTAAGAACCTTTTGGAAAGGGTCTAGACTAGAACAGAGGACTCTTCCGGAGTATCTTCAGGAGGACCATGTACATGTCCTTCCTGTGGTTGAATCGGAACTCACATTCCTTCAAATGTAAATTGAAAGTGGCTTTGGCAATGCCATAGAACTTAACAAGCCTTGTTTTTGCGAAGCCCCAAAAGCTCTCGATACCGTTAATGTGATTCGTCCCTTTAGCAAACTCGCCTTCCCCGTGGTCTATCCGAAAATGTTTCTGATAACCTAAGTCCACCAATCCATGATAAGAACGTAATCCATCAGAATGAATTACACTTTCAAGGTCTACCTTTCCTCGGATGATTCCTTGAAGGGTGGCTTTGGTGCAGTCTGGGACGATCTGCGTGTAGACGAATCCCCTTCGTTTCAAAATTCCGAAAACGACCGTTTTCCCATAGGCTCCACGGCCAACACGACCTTTCTGCCGACGCGGGCCAAAGAAGCTTTCATCAACTTCGATCGTCCCAGTGAGGGGGGATTGCGCTTCACAAAACTCGGCGATTCGCACTCTGATGGCATGTATATACCGATTGACGGTATTTCTATTTATTTTCGCCACCTTGCTTATCTGAGTTGCGTCCAAGTCGTAGCAAAACAGCCTGACCAGCTCCCTGGTTTTGGCTTCCGAAATTTTCGAACGATTTGCGTACTTGTTTTTTACCGGCATAATTGACCTATTACCGGAAAACCAGATCCTGTTCTAGTCTAGCCCCTTTGGAAAAGGTTCTTAGGGTCTGTCGACATTCGACTGCGACCGTGCTACAACATTTTTCATGAAAGTAGCAGCGCAGAAACGTCATGCTTTACGCGATGATCAGTGGGACAAGATCAAGGATTCTCTTCCAGGAAAGAAGAGCGATAGTGGCAGAACCGCTCAAGATAACAGGCTGTTCGTTGATGCGGTTTTATGGATAGGGAAAACCGGTGCCCCTTGGCGAGACCTTCCGGCTTCCTACGGAAAATGGTCTTCCGTGCACAAAAGGTTCATCCGGTGGTCAAAGAAAGGCATTTGGCAAATGGTGTTCAACACCCTCGCAGTTGATGCCGACACAGAGTGGCTCATGATCGACAGCTCTATCGTCCGAGCCCACCAACATTCGGCGGGCGGAAAGGGGGCACCTCTGCCAGCAGATCGGGAGGTCTAGCGGTGGGTTCTCCAGCAAGGTTCATGCTAGCACAGACTCTCTCGGCTGTCCAACCAAATTCATTCTAACACCAGGTAATATTTCAGATTGTACACAAGCCATACCGTTGCTTTCCGGGCAAATTGCGGACTATGTTCTTGCTGACAAAGGATACGATTCCCAGCAGATTGTAGACACCATTTTAGCGATGCCAGCCCAGCCCGTAATCCCTTCACGATCTCTTAGAAAAGAACCTCGCGACTACGATCGCCATCTGTATAAACAGCGCAGCATGGTTGAATGTATGTTTGCGAAATTAAAACAATTTAGACGAATAGCAACGAGATACGACAAGCTCGCCTCTACCTACATGTCATTCTTACATGTTGCAGCGATTTGGATTTGGTTGAAATGAATGTCGACAGACCCTAGGAATCTCCAAAACTTTTTATTGCCGCTTCGCGGGGGATATCGTTAGTGGCGGTTCTATCTCTATTAAGAAACCCCTCGCCGAAGGCGACAATGGGATTGCAAAGGGCTCACCCTTTGCCCGCCGGAGGCGAAATCACCCGACCATCGCCGCGAAGCGGCCTTCACAACCTGATTTTCCCGTCGCCGCATACAACAAAAGGCCCTCCCGCAATACTTCGGGAGGGCCTTTTCATTTCATTCATCCGCCGGTCAGATGCCGGACATCCGCTTGGCCAGCTCCACGCCGTCTTCGGCGGCGGGGGCCGTGGGCAGGGGCATGAGTACGCCGTAGCCCTCGGCTTCCTCGTGGAACTCATCCTCGCTCATGGAGGTGACCACGGCGGTCAGGGTCATGGCCGAAACCATCATGATCTCGCGCACCAGGTCCAGCGGCTCATGGTCGGGCAGCCCCTCGTCGATGACCACCAGGACCGGTTTTTTGGCGGCCACCCATTCCAGGGCCACGGTCCCCGAGGGGGCCACGGCCACGTCCTGGCCGGTCTCGTCGGCCAGCGTCTTGGTGAAGGGGGTCAGCGCCTCCGGGCGGGTGGTTGCCAGCACAATGGACATGCTAGTGGCCGCCGCCGCAGGTCTGGTCCACGGTGAAGACCGGCAGGGAGTCGCGCAGAAACGCCTCCACGGCCACGTTCACGGTGGGCGCGCCCGAGCCGTGGTAGACCTGGATGCCGACCTGGTTGAAGCCCATGAGCGGGCGCATGCCCATGCCGCCGGAGATCAGGGCCTGGACCTTGTTGTCGGCCAGATAGTTGACCGGGGCCATGCAGCCGCCCTGCACGTGCGGGCAGCTCGGGACCACGGAAACCTCTTTCACGGCCCCGTCCTCGACGTCGACCAGAGTGTACATGGCGCAGTGCCCGAAGTGGGCGTCGATGGGGGCGTCCATGCCGCCGGGGGCGGCGGACGGGATCGCAATACGTGTATTCATTGTAAAACTCCTCCTGAATCGGTTAGTTGCATGTATCCAAAAGGGCCAGGATTCCGGCCCAGGATGCGTTGAGTATGGCCGAGAGTTCCGGGTTGTCCGTCTCGGTCAGGACCTTGCGCTCGAGCATGGCGTCGACCACGGCCCGGTCGTGGGGGAACCGCCCGGCCAGGGTGTACCCCTTGGCCACGCTCCACGCCTCGATCTCCCCGGTCATGTCCGGGTTCACGTCCCACTTGTTGACCAGCACGGCCACCTTGGTCCGGAACCGGTCGCACAGCTCGGCCACGCGCTTGAGGTCGTGCAGGCCGGACGGCGTGGGCTCGGTGACGATCACGGCCAGGTCGGTCCCGGCCATGGAGCTGATCACCGGGCAGCCGATACCGGGCGTGCCGTCGCACAGGACCAGGTCGAGCCCCTGCTCTTCGGCCATGGCCCGAGCCTTCTGCTTGAGCAGGGTGACCAGGCGGCCGGAGTTCTCCTCGCCGGGAAAGAGCTGGGCGTGGACCATGGGGCCGAACCGGGTGTCGGACACATACCACTGGCCGCAGTGCTTTTCCGGGAAGTCGATGGCCTGTTCCGGGCACAGGGTGACGCAGACCTTGCATCCCTCGCAGGCCAGGGAGTCCACGCGGTAGGCATCGCCGTCCTCGCGGATGGCGTCGAACCGGCAGAGATCGGCGCACTGGCCGCAGCCCACGCAGCGGGCCGGGTCGATGACCGCCTCATGACCGGAGTTAAACGGCTCTTCGCTCCGCACCCGAGGGTCCAGGAGCAGGTGGAGGTCCGGGGCGTCCACGTCCAGATCGCAGAGAATGGCGTTTTGTGCGAGGTGGGCGAACGCCCCGGCCATGGAGGTCTTGCCCGCGCCGCCCTTGCCGCTGATGACCACTATCTCGCGCATGGCTCACCTCCGGCGGCGGCGCGCATGTGTTCGCGCAGTCCGGTGAATGTTCCTTCCAGCTCCTTGAGCGCGTCGGCCACCACCTCGCCGCGCGAGTAGGCCTCGGCCACTTCCCTGGAATAGGGAATCTCGGCCCAGACCGGGATGCGGTTGTCGCGGCAGAAGTCGCGCACGGCGGTGTCGCCCAGGTCGGACCGGTTGATGACCGCGCCCATGGGCTTGTTCAGCGGGGTGAACGCCTCCCAGGCGAGCTTGAAGTCGTGGAATCCGAAGGGCGTGGGCTCGGTGACCAGGACGATGCAGTCCGCGTCGGTCACGGCCGCGATGGCCGGACAGCTCACGCCCGGAGGGGCGTCGATGAGGATGTCGCCCTTTTCGGCAAGCTCCGGGAACAGGCGGCGGACCTGGCGCATGAGCGGCGGGCTCATGGCCTCGCCCACGCGCAACCGGCCCATGACGAACTCATGCCGCCCGGCCGTGCCTCGGCAAATCTCGCCCAACTCGCGGCGGCCCGAGGAGAGCGCGCCTTCCGGGCAGACCGCCAGGCAGCCGCCGCATCCGTGGCACATGTCCGCGAACACGAGCAGGGTGTCGGCCATGACCGTAATCGCCTTGAACTGGCAGATGTCCGCGCAGGCCCGGCAGCGGGTGCACTTGGACTCGTCCGCCTCCGGGACCTCGATCCAGGCCTTGCGCACGTCGGTCAGCTCGGGCTTGAGAAAGAGGTGCAGGTTCGGCTCCTCCACGTCCAGGTCCACCAGAGTGGCCGGTCCGTCCCACAGGGCGGCCAGGGACGAAGACACCGTGGTCTTGCCCGTGCCGCCCTTGCCGCTGGCAACGGCGTAGATCACTTGTTGCCTCCGGCCGGGGCGTTGGCGTTGTCGGCCATGTCGACCTTGCCGGCCACGAACTTTTCCACGGCCTCGCGCACGGTCAGGTTGTCCACGTCCTGGCCGATGCTGATGCCCGCCGCCTGCAACGCGGCAAAGGCCTTGGGCCCGACGTAGCCGGTCAGCAGGACCGAGGCCCCCGCATTGGCCACGTTCTCGGCGGCCTGGATTCCGGCCCCCTGGGCCATTGCCTGGGAACCGCCGTTGTCCACGTACTGGACCACGGCCATGGTCTCCGGGTCCACGATGGCGAAACCGGCCGCCCTTCCGAAACGGGGGTCGACGCGGTCGTCCAGGGTCGGCCCCTCGGTGGTCACTGCTATTCTGCTCATTGTCGTATCCTTGATTTGCTGTTGCTGGCCGGAACGTTGTCCGGCTCCGGAGCCCTGGCCGCCTGTTGCGCGCCCCTGGCCCATGCCTTGTCCCTGTCCGCCCATGCCTCGGCCACGGCCCATTCCGCGGCCGCGTCCGCCCATGCACCGTCCGCCGCCGCCTGCGCCGCGCGGTCCGGTTCCGTCCATTTGGGGCATACTGTCATCTCCCATGGTTTCGGACACTCGGTCCGGTGAGAACTTGGGGCATTCCCAGGCGTCCTCGGCAAAGGTGTAATGGCCGCCCTCGATGCGGATGGCCTGGCCCTCGGCCAGCGCCGTGGCCACGATGCGCCTGGCTGCGCCGAGCACTCTGCCGAACGTGGCCCGGGAAACACCCATGGCCTGCGCGCCCTCCTCCTGGGTCAGCCCCTGGGCGTCGGCCAGCCGAAGCGCCTCAAGCTCCTCCAGGGTCAGGGTCGCGTTTTGCAATTCGTGCATGGGGATACCCTGCGGCTTGTAATAGGTCGCCCCGGGTTCCCGCTGCACTGTCCGCCTGATCTTTCGCCTTCCCATCGCCCCTCTCTCGTATGAACGGTTACACAAATGAAGATACGCTCAGACTTTGCCGAGTCAAGGAGAAAAATGAGCATATGCCCAAAAAAATTCTGGAGGCAATATCGGGAACACCGAAAATCATTGACTGGCCGAATGGTTCCAAGCCAGCTTCGGCGGGTGAGGATCATAACGCTCTTCATTGCGCTGCTTACGGTGCTGCTACTCCCCGTTCCCGCCCGCTGCGTCGAACCCGCCGAGCGGATTACCGAGGTCGTGTCCGCCGGTCCGTCCTGGGAGACGTTCACCAACAGGGACGGCACCGGGCTGTACCACGAAATCCTGGACGCGGTCTTCGCCCTGTACGGGATATCTGTGCGGCACGAGTACGTGCCCTCGGACCGGGCCGACGAGTTGGTCCGGCTGGGCTGGGCGGACATGATGACCTGCGACGACCGGGCCGACCCGCCCCTGCGCCTGGCCCGCTACCCTCTGTACGTCAACGACTACCACGTCTTCTTCAACAAGGACCGGATCGGCCCGTGGAAGGGGACGGAATCCTTGCGCGGCAAGGAGATCGCCGCCCAGAAGGGGTTCTATCACGACTGGGATTTCCCGGTGCCCGTGCGCATCCGCGAGATGTCCTCCGGGGTCAAGTGCCTGGAGATGGTCCTGCTCGGCCGCTCGGACTTCTATGTGGACGACATGGCCTTCATCACCGACTCCATCGGCAAGGAGCCCGTGTTCGACCCTTCCGCCTACGAGATCCGCAAGGCGGGCCGCCGATCCTATCATCCCATGTTCAACTCCGCCCCGCGCTCCGACCGGGTCATCCGGATGTACGACGACGGCATGCGCACCCTGCACGAACAGGACGCGCTCCGGCCCATCTACGAGAAATGGGGCCACACCTACCCCGACTTCGACAGCTACTGACCAATCGCCCCCGCCGCCCCCTGCCCCGTGGACAACCGCGCCGGGCGGGTGTAAGCACCAAGGCCATGCGCTCCCATGCCGACCGGCTCCGCCACAGCCTGCTCTACGAACTCTTCGGGATTCTCCTGTGCACGCCCCTGGCGGCCTGGATACTCGGCCGCGACCTGCTGCGCGTCGGCTCCCTGTCCCTCTCCATCTCGGCCGTCGCCCTGGTCTGCAACTACCTGTTCAACCTGGCCTTCGACCATATCCTGAAACGGCTCGGCCGCCCGGTGCACATACGCCCGCCCTGGCTGCGCGCCCTGCACGCCATCACTTTCGAGTTCTACCTCACCGTCCTGACCGTACCCCTGATCATGTGGTGGCTCGACCTCTCCCCGTGGGCCGCCCTGCTCACCGACATCGGTTATACCGGCTTCTTCCTGGTCTATACCTATCTCTACAACTGGGCCTACGACGCGACCTTTCCCATGCCCGCGCAGCCCGCAACCGAATACGCTGGAGAGTAGCCATGTTCGGCGTCCACGACTTCGTCCTCTTCGTCCTGTCCGGCCTGCTCCTGAACATCACGCCCGGCCAGGACGTCTTCTACATCGTCAGCCGGGGCGCGTCCCACGGCTGGAAGATCGGCTCCGTGGCCGCGCTCGGCGTGGGCACCGGCTGCTTTGTCCACGTCTTCGCCGCCGCGCTCGGCCTGTCCGCCATCCTGGCCACCTCGGCCATGGCCTTTACCGTGGTCAAGTTCGCGGGCGCGGCCTACCTCATCTGGGTCGGCCTGACCATGTGGCGCAAGAACGGCGACAGCCAGCACGCCGAAAACGACGAGTTCTTCCGCGTCAATGTCCGCAAAATTTACTCCCAAGGTTTTTGGACCAACGCCCTCAACCCCAAGGTCGCCCTGTTCTTCATGGCCTTCCTGCCCCAGTTCGTGGCCGCCGACTCGCCCAACAAACCGCTCGCCTTCCTGCTCCTCGGCGTGGTCTTCACCATCAACGGAACCCTGGTCAACCTCGCCTACGCCTGGTCCGCCGCCCATGTCTCCGCCCGCCTCGGCAAAGGCGGCTCCTTCGGCACCTGGGCCAAACGCGCCGCCGGCACCCTGTTCATCGGCCTCGGCATCCGCCTGGCCATGTCCGACCCCGTCAGTTAGGCGGGCTGCTCCTTACTGATAGTTGAGGGGGAAGCCTCCGGCGGCCCCTTCGGGGAGACCAGGGCGCTGCCCTGGACCCGGCAGGGAGCAAGGCCCCCTGCACCCCCATCGCCTCGCTACGCTCGGAGACGTGCGGCGACGGAAGGCCGCGACGGGATGCCTTCCGCCGTGCCGGTGTGCGATTTCGGGCAGAAAAAACGGCGTGCTTCTTCTCCGGAAAAAGCACGCCGTTTTCTCTGCCCGAAATCGCAGGTTTTTTTTGGGAAAGAAAATAGCCCGTTAAAAAGACGCCGCTGTCCGAAAACGCCGCAAGACCGACAAAACGAGTTCAGCCGCGCACAGCCTACACCACCAGACAAAACACTCACCCTCTCCACACACACCCATCCCCGCGACGGCACGCACCTGCCGCAGGCACACAAAAAGTTTGGGAGGGAGAGAGGGGATGGGGGTCCGGGGGAAGGGGAGAGAGGGAACCCTTTTCTCAAAGGGTTCCCTCTCTCCCCTTCCCCCGGCCGCCGGAGGCATGCCTAGCTCGCGCCTTCGCGGTCCATGCTGCGGTAGTTGATGGCTTCGGCCAGGTGGTCGGGGCCGATGGTGTCGGCCTCGGCGAGGTCGGCGATGGTCCGCGAGATGCGCAGGATGCGGGTGTAGGCGCGGGCGGACAGGCCCAGGGTTTCGACGGCCTGGCGCAGGAAGCGGTGTTCGGCCTCGCCCAGGGCGCAGAACTCCTCGAGGGCGGCGCCGTCGAGTTCGGCGTTGAGGGTGAAGTGTCGGCCTTCGAATCGTTCGGCCTGGATGCGCCGGGCCTTGAGGATGCGGGCGCGCATGGTGGCGGAGTCCACTTCGGAACGGGTCTGGCGCAGATCCTCGTAGGGCACGGCGGGGACGTCCACGTGCAGGTCGATGCGGTCCAGGAGCGGGCCGGAAATCTTGCCGCGATATCGCTGCACGGCGAGCGGCGAGCACGAGCAGGGGTGGGTTTCGTCGGACAGGTAGCCGCACGGGCAGGGATTCATGGCGGCCACAAGCATGACGTCGGCCGGGTATTTGAGGGTCATGAGCGAGCGGGAGATGGACACCTCGCCGTCTTCAAGCGGCTGGCGCAGGACTTCGAGCACGGACTTCTTAAACTCGGGCATCTCGTCGAGAAAGAGCACGCCGCGATGGGCGAGCGAGGTCTCGCCGGGCTGGGGATAGCGGCCGCCGCCGACCAGGCCGACGTCGGAGATGGTGTGGTGCGGAGTGCGGAACGGCCGGGTGACCATGAGGGCCTGGTCCGTGGGCAGCAGTCCGGCCACGGAGTATATCTTGGTCACTTCCAGGGCCTCGTCAAAGGAGAGCGGCGGCAGGACCGTGGGGATGCGCTTGGCGAGCATGGTCTTGCCCGAGCCCGGGGGGCCGATGAAGAGCAGATTGTGGCCGCCTGCGGCGGCGATCTCGATGGCCCGCTTGGCGTGTTCCTGGCCCTTGACCTCGCCGAAGTCGACGAGATGGGTGGTCCGTTCGTTCCACAGGGTGTCGATGTCCACGCTGGCCGGGGCGATGGCGTCCTCGCCCAGGAGCATGCGCACCACCTGGCCGAGATCGGCGGCCCCGAGGACCTCGAGGTCCCCGGCCACCGCGCCTTCGCGGCCGTTGGCTTCGGGTACGATGATGCCGCGCCCGCCCTGTTCGCGCGCGGCCAGGGCGAGCGGCAGGACGCCGGGCACGGCCTTGAGGTCGCCGCTCAGGGAAAGCTCCCCGGCCATGAACCAGCCGTCCACGGCCCGCTGTTCGATGACGCCCATGGCGGTGAGGATGCCGATGGCGAGCGGCAGGTCGTAGCCGCTGCCCTCCTTGCGCACGTCGGCCGGGGCGAGGTTCACGGTGATCCGGGCGGGCGGCACCTTGAAGCCGCAGTTCTTGAGCGCTGAGAAGACGCGCTCCTTGGACTCGCGCACAGCACCCTCGGCCAGGCCGACCATAGTGAAGGCGGGCATGCCGGATCGGGAAAAGTCGACTTCGAGCTGGACCTTGAACGCGTCGATGCCCATGAGGGCGGCGCAGGAGATGGTGGCGATCATGCGTGCAACTTGTTCAGACGGTTGGTGGCGGTCGGCGCGCCCCGGGGTGTCATCACTCGGGAGCGCATCGGAATCGACGCAGCCGGTGTCCGTTTTCCCCTCTGCTGCCGCCGTAGAGAATGTAATATGCGTTTTCAAAATCCAGGGCAAGTCGGCCCGGACCAATAATTGACGGGGGAAAATGTTTATGCAAAGCATACAATAAGAGATAAAGAATATGCTCTCCATCGAACTCGACATACGGACCCTGTCCATCATCACCGTGGTCTTCTCGCTGGGATTCGGCGCGGGGCTGATCGCGTTCAGCGTGGCGCGGTCCCTGTTCTCCGGCCTGCGGCAGGTGGGGCTCGGGATGCTCTGCGTCGGCCTGGCCTTTCTGTTGATAGGTCTCCGCCACCAGATACCCCCGGTCTGGTCGCTCGTGGTCGCCAACTCGATCCTGGTACTGGGCTTCATGCTCATGCACTGGGGCATACGGAGCTTCCGGAAAATCGCGCGGTCCGACACCTGGCTCGGCGTTGGGATCGTCGTGTTCACGATTCTTGCGTTGTTGTATTTCTCCTACATCCAGCCGTCCTTCGCCCAACGGGTCTTCTGGGTTTGCGTGGCCCTGTCCGCCTTCTCCGTGATGAGCTGCAAGAACCTCCTCAAACGGGCCGCGATCAACACGCCGTTGCCCCAGAGGGTGCTCGCCCTGGGGTTCGGCCTGTTCGGCGCGTTCATGGTCATGCGGGCGTTCTGGGTCCTGGACGAGCACGCCCTGCAGGATTTCATGGCCGCCGGAACCATCCACAAGCTGGCCTTCCTGTCCATGATCATGCTGCTGGTGACCGTGGCTTTCGGGCTGAGCTGGATGGCGAGCGAGCACCTGTTCCAGGAGCTGAAGCAGTATGAGCGGATCATCCTGCACTCGCCGGAAGGGATCGTCCTGGTGGACGCCGACGGGCGATACCTGATGGCCAACGACGCCAGCCTCGATTTCGTGGGCCTCCACCGGGAGGATCTGCTGGGCAAACGCTCTCTCGACCTGTTCGGCAAGGAATTCTATGAGACGGTGACCCTGCCCAACATCCGCAAGGCCTTTGCCGAAGGAGCGAGTGCGAGCTCTTCATGGATCGACCACCCGGACGGCGGGAAGACTTATCTGACCATCACCTATTACCCTGTTCCCGACACCCGGGGCAGAAACGCCTATGTGGCCATCCACACAAAGAACATGACCGCGCTGCATTTCGCGCAAAAGGAAAAGCAGCGCATCTTCGACCTGTCCCTGGACATGCTGTCGGTCGTCGGGATGGACGGGATTTTCCGGGAAGTGAATCCGTCGTGGACCAAGACCCTCGGCTGGAGCCAGGAGGAGCTGCTGCAATCGAGCTGGACGGAATACGTCCACACGGAGGACATTCCCAAGACCCGGGAAGCCGCCGAAGGGCTGGCCAGAGGCGAACCGGTCGTGGACTTCGTCAACCGGCTGCGCACCAGGGGCGGCCTGTACCGGCACATCGCCTGGATGGCCTCCCCGGACATGGAGAACAGCCTGATCTATTGCGTGGCCAGGGATGTGACCAACAGGATATCGCGGGAAGAGGAACTGTTCATCATGTCCACGGTCGACCCCCTTACCGGTGCGCACAACAGGCGGTTCTTCATGGAAAAGCTGGACGAAGAGGTGGAGCGGGGCCAGCGCTACGGCACGCCGCTGTCGCTGCTCGCCATCGACATCGACCACTTCAAGAAGGTCAACGACACCTACGGCCACGCCGTGGGCGACAAGGTTTTGCAGCGCTGCGTGGACACCTGCAAACAGACCCTGCGCTCTTCCGACGCGTTCGGACGGCTGGGCGGCGAGGAGTTCATGGCCATACTGCCCTTTGCCGACCAGAAAACCGGCTACGAGACGGCCGAAAGGCTGCGCCTGCAACTGAGCCGTTGCGCCAAGGGTGGCGAGGACGACCTCCCGCCCTTCACCGTCAGCATCGGCGTGGCCCTGCTCGCCGAGGGCGATACCGCCGAGAGCCTGCAAAAAAGAGCCGACGACGCGCTGTACCGTGCCAAGGAAAACGGGCGCAACCGGGTCGAAAAGGGATGAGCCCGACCGGACCGCCACGTCATCGGCGGGGGCGCGGTCACTCCGCAACCCTCATCTTGATCTCGCTACTTGCTGTAATCTTTGGCTGTTATAGCGTCAGCCCGGCAAAGTCGCCGCCCCGATTGACCTCGCCTCGCCACCCCGCTAGTATCCCCGGCTTTTGGATCGAACCAAACCCGAGGAGCCGCGCCGTATGATCGACCCCGCTATCTTACCGGTATTTTTAGTCACCGTAGTGCTCCTGGCGATCTCCCCGGGCCCGGATCTTGTGCTTATTTCAACGTACTCTTCCACTCGCGGCTTCCGATCCGGCCTCATGCTGTCCGTGGGGATCTTCGTTGCGGGGATACTGCAAACCGTGCTGGTCGCGTTCGGCCTGGGCAAATTGTTGGAGGCGATGCCGTCCTTGGCCCTGCTGGTCAAAGTGGCCGGCGCGCTCTATCTCGCCTGGCTCGGCATCAACCTGCTTCACGGCTGGTACAGGAACGAGCAGGCCCCCCCAGCCCGGCCGAATGCTCCCCTGAGCAACCGGCGGCTTGTCTGCCGAGGGCTGCTCAACAACATCATGAACCCCAAGGCGTTGATCTTCTTCAGCATGTTTCTCCCCCAGTTTGTCGACAGCCAACACGACGCCACCACCCAGATTTTCCTGCTGGGGACCCTGTTGAGCGGTGTCGTTTTGTGCATCAATACCGGTTTCTCCTTTTCATTCAGCAAGCTGGGCTCGCTGATAGGACGAAAACTGAAACTGGGCCGCCATATCGACGCCATGCTGGGAGCCGTTTTCCTGGGCCTGGCGGCACGCCTGGCCACCAGCGAATAACAAGGCAACGGTTGTAATCGGCTGGACAGTGTCGGAAAAGGCAACGGTCGTGATTGCGTCCGAGGCCAAGGGAGTGAAGCAGTCGGTTCTTCAACGCGCGCGTGGGCACGCCCCCTCACTGGCCTCACATTGTACGGTATGCCTCGATTTACTCGGACCGCGCATCGCGTTATGGTGCCGTTTTCCTGAATCATTACAGAAGAGGACCCGATGACCGATACCGCAGAGAACACGACCGCACTCTTCCTGGCCAAGCTCTCGCTGCCGGTGCGCAAGTGCATGGCGAGCACGGCGCGGGAGTGCGCCGGGAATGTGGCCGGGGTCCTGTCCATGGACGAGAAGGAGACCTACCGGGTCAAGCTGGCCGTGGACGAGGCGTTCTGCAACGCGGTGGACCACTTTTCCGGCTCGGCGGACGGCGAGCGCATTCACCTGGAATTCTCGGTGCGGGACGGCTCCCTGGTCATCTCGGTCCGGGAGCGGGGCATCCCCTTTGACCACGCCAAGGCCGAGCGGTTCACGCCCGGCGACCCGGACAGCGCGGACAAGCCGGGACTGGGCTCCCTGCTCATGCAGCGGGCCATGGATTCGGTGGAGCTGTTCATCCACGGCCGCGAGGGCAAGGAGGTCCGGCTGACCCGCAAGCTCGACTACGGCTCCCTGCCCCCGGAGCTGGCCGAAACCAAGCCCGCCCGACGCGGCAAACGGATCACGGTCCCGGAGCCCGAGGTCCGGCCGGCCCGCGAGGACGAGTTGGCCGAGGTCTGCCGGTTGGCATGGCGCTGCTACGGCTTCACCCAGGAGGCCTTTCTCTACGATCTCGACGCCCTGACCCACAAAGTGCGGGCCGGGGAGTTCAAGTCGGTCATCGGCGTGGATCCGGACAGCGGAGCCCTGATCGGCCACGCCGGACTCAAGTACCACGACCCGGCGGCCAAGGTGCCGGAGCTGGGCCTGGCCTTCGTGAACCCGGCCTACCGTTCGCCCGGCCTGGCCCCGAAGATGGCCAGGCTGCTCTTTGACATGGCCCGAGCCGAGGGCGACCGGGGCGTCTTCGACTGTTCGGTGACCACCCACACCTTCTCGCAAAAGGGGCTGCAGGAAGAGATGGGCTGCCGCCCGTGCTGCCTCATGCTCGGCATCGCCGCCTCGGGCATGCGGGTCAAGGAGCTGGCCACATCGAGGCAGGAGAAGGGTTCGGTGGTCAACCACTACTTCCCCTTCGACCGATCCCCGGCCGTCGTGTACCTGCCGGAGCGCCATAAGGCCATGGCCCGGGACATTTACGGTTGGATGGACCTGCCGCGCGAGTTCGGCGAGCCGGACGACGGGCCGCAGCCGGGCGAGTCGAAGGTGGACGTCTTCCCCCTGCCCGACGAGCTCAACGTGGCCTTCATCGTGGTCGGGAGCATCGGCGCGGACACGGTCCGCGAGATCGCGGACGGGCTGCGGGATTGCCGCGCCAAACGCATGGACGCGGTCTACGCCTTCCTGCCCGCCGGGGTTCCGGCCTCACCGCAGGTGGTCCGGGCGTGCGAGGCCATGGGGTTCTTCTTTTGCGGGCTCATGCCCCACATCCACGACGGACAGGACCGCATCCTCCTGCAATTCATCGACATCCCCCTCAACCTGGAGGCGGTCAGGGTATACGGCGACATGACCCGCAAGCTGTTCGGCTACATCCGGGCCGAGCGAAATAGGGTCGCGTCCTCCTGATCTCACCTCTGGGCAGGCCGCCCTTCCCCTGGCACGGCATCCCTGGTGATATCGAAAAATAATTGCCCGCTGATTCCGTGTATTCCATTTACAAATGGTCCGACCAACACCGACAAAAGGAGCGCCCCATGGGTATCCGATCGAAGCTCTTCCTGCCGTTGCTCGGCATGGCCCTGGTCATGCTCGTAGGCGGGTATCTTCTATTAAAATCCCAGTTCACCGACCTGGAGGACTCGTTCGTCTCCCTGATCATGCGCGGCAAGATCGAGGACGTGCAGCAGTCCATCACCAAGATATCCGAAAGCGCCCTGCAGCAGGCCGCGCTGTTCAGCCGCATGCCCGAAGTGGTCGAGGCCTACGGCAAGGCCAACAAGGGCGACATGAACAACGAGGCCGACCCCGAGCTGCAGGCTGCCCGGGAGCAGCTGCGCGTTTCGCTCGCGCCCACCCTCAAGGGGTACAAGGAAAGCGTGGGCAAGGACTTCCAGCTCCATTTCCACCTGCCCACGGCCCGCAGCCTGCTGCGCACCTGGCGTGAGAAGCAGGCCAAGAAGAAAGGCAAGTGGGTGGACATCTCGGACGATCTGTCCGGGTTCCGCAACACGGTCATCGACGTGAACAAAAGCCACAAGCCGGTCCTGGGCATCGAGCCCGGACGGGGCGGCTTCACCATCCGGGGGCTGGCCCCGGTGACCGCGCCCGACGGCGCGCACCTCGGGTCCGTGGAGGTCCTCCTCGGATTCGACAACATTCTCAAGACCATGGAGGCCTCGGGAACGATCAAGGCCCTGCTCTACATGGACGCCGGGCTGCTGCCCGTGACCACCCGCCTCCAGGACCCGGCCAAGAACCCGGTCAAGGACGGCAAGTACGTGCTCATCTACGGCCAGAAGAACGACGCGACCAGGGAACTGGCCTCGCCCGCCATGCTGGCCCGGGGCATGCAGTCCTCCCTGGTTGAGGTCAACGGCCACAACGGCGTGGCCGCCTTCCCGGTCAAGGACTACCGGGGCAAGGCCATCGGGACCATCGTCCTGTCCATGGACATCTCCGGCCAGCAGGCCATGATGTCCGCCGTGGCCTGGATGGTCGGCATCGGCCTGCTCATCGTCGTGATCGTGCCCATCGTGATCATCTTCTGGGTGGTGGAATACTCGGTCAAGCGGCCCATCCAGCAGTGTGCGGAGCTGGCCTCGGACATCGCCCAGGGCAACCTGGAGAGCCGGACCTGCAAGATGCGCACGGACGAGATGGGCATCATCCTGGAGGGCATGTGCGACATGAACGCCCACCTGGCCGACACCATCAGCAACATCCGGGACATCTCCGGCGAGGTGGCCGAGGGATGCAGCGAGCTCTCCATGGCCAGCGACAACCTGTCCAAGGGGGCCAACCGGCAGGCGGCCGGCATCGAGGAGATCGCCGCCAGCCTGGAGGAGATGTCCGGCTCCATCAAGCAGACCGCGAACATAGCGGCCAAGACCGAGACCACCGCGACCAAGGCCTCGCGCGACGCCGAGACCGGCGGCCAGGCCGTGGCCCGCACCTTGGCGGCCATGAAGAAGATCGCGGACGAGATCGGGATCATCGAGGAGATCGCCCGCCAGACCAACCTGCTGGCGCTCAACGCGGCCATCGAGGCGGCCCGCGCGGGCGAGGCGGGCAAGGGGTTCGCCGTGGTCGCGGCCGAGGTGCGCAAGCTGGCCGAGCGCAGCGGCACCGCGGCGGCGGGCATCAGCGAACTCTCTTCGAGCAGCGTGGCCGTGGCCGAGGAGGCCGGGCGGCTTCTCGAGCGCATGGTCCCGGACATCAAGAGCACGGCCGAAATGATCCAGGAGATTTCGGCCGCGGCCGGGGAGCAGAGCCAGGGCATCGAACAGGTCTCAAGGGCCATCCAGGACTCCGAGTCCGTGGTCCAGCAGAACGCCTCCACGGCCGAGGAGGTGGCGGCCACCGCCTTGAGCCTGTCCGACAGCTCCAAGAGCCTGCACGAGGCCATCGGCCACTTCAAGCTGGGCGACAAGGACGACGGCCTGGAACGCTACTAGCCCTGACCAACCCGCAAGAAACGGCCCCCCGCGCACCGGCGCGAGGGGCCGTCTTCATTGGATCGGCCGGGCAATTTCATGAAGGGGAAATGGCGTGGCGGGAAATGGCGTTACGCCTCGGACCGGTCATCCTCGGACGCGGCCTCGGCCGGTATCCTGACCGTGAACCGCGAACCCTTGCCTGCTTCGCTCTCCACGGCGATGATCCCGCCGCAGCGCTCCACCGAACGCTTGACGATGGACAGGCCGAGTCCCAGTCCCTCGCTGCCGCCCTGGGCGCGGACGTACGGCTCGAAAATGGTCCCGATGTCCTCGGCGCGAATGCCCCTGCCCGTGTCCGACACAACCAGAACAAGCTCCCCTGACGGACCGTCGAAGCCGAGCTCCACCTCGACCCCGCCCGTATCCGTGTAGCGCACGGCGTTGCCCGCCAGATTCAGGGCCACCAGGCGCAGAACGATCTCGCTGCCGCGCAGCAAGGACGGTACATCCTCGGCCAGCGCGGTCCGCAGCGTGATGCCCCGGCTGCGCGCCTGGAGCAGGGACATGTCCCGGACCGAGGCGAGCAGCTCGGCCGGAGAAAACACGGTCAGGGCCGGGGCCAGGGACTCCTGGCGGGAAAACTGGAGCACACTGTCCACCAGCAGCCCCAGCTTGCGAGCCGCCAGCCCGGCCAGCTCGATCAACTCCTGCCGGTCCGCCTCGTCGCAGGACAGCTGCAGCAGCTCGAAGGCGTTGACGATGCCGATGAGCGGGCTCTTCAACTCATGGCAGGCGGTGGTCAGGAAGGTCTCCCTGGAGAGGTTCAGGGTGCGCAGATTCTCGTGCGCCTCGGCCAGCTCCCGGCGGGATTCCTCCAGCAGCCTGGCGCGGGCGCGCAGGTCCCGGAGGCGGTTAAGGGAAAACAGCACCAGGCAGACCAGAACGCCGGGCAGGACCAGGGCAAGCTCGTCCACCTCCCACCCCTCATGGCCCCGGCTCCAGCCGTGAAACGCCTCGTAGGCGTCCAGGCGAATGAGCAGCCAGGTGCCCAGCACGAGCACCGCCGCATAGACGCCCAGTTCCCATAAATGCCTTTTCTCCAACATGGCACCCTGCATACCATAAGGCGAGACAAAACGACAGATGGGTATATTGGTTATAACGGCTTGTTTGGTCCGGCGGACCCGGCCAGCGCGGAGCGCATACAACCCTGGATTCCCGGCCCGTTCCCTGATAGAACCAAGCCGCAAAGACACCCATGGAGGACACATGCGCACCCTATTGCCCGCCCTGACCCTCGCCCTGCTGCTGGCCGCGTCCCTGGCCGCCTGCTCAACCATGGACGAGACCGCGCAACAGCCCGTCGCCGACGAGGCCGCCGCCACCGCCGAGGCCGAAGCCGCGAAGACGCCCACCTCAACGCACGCCATCCAGGAGGAGATTCCGAACGGCCCGGTGGGCCAGGTGCAGTTGAAGGACGGCACGACCCTCAAGATCGACGCCCTGCAGAAGCTGGGCGGCGACTACTGGATCTACGTCTCCGGCAAGCTCAACGGCCGTTCCTCCACGGTCGTCAGCCTGACCCGCTTCCAAGACTTGATGAACTGGCCGTCCATCGTCTTCAAGGACCAGCATACCTTTACCATCACCAGCCGGCACGGCAAGGAGTGGGTCTTCGAGGACGCCAATATCTACCTGGGCGACGGGAAGGCGGACAACTACTCCTTCTACGTCCTGGACGACCGCTACGACCAGGTCCTGACCCAGGTGCCCAAGAGCGACGTGGCCAACATCGCCTTCGGCGTCCGGTAGCCCGCCCGCCACGGTCCCGACCCGGCGGACAGCCCTGTAAATCGCCTTCCCCTTCTTGACGTCTAGAGCTTTTCTAGATAAGAGACCGGTAAGTTCCGTTCCTTGATTTTCCTTGTTTTACAAGGGTGACGATTGGTGACGATTATCGGACAAGGAGGACAGGTGATCCGACTCGCGTTTGGCTCAACGCCCCGGAAAGTGGTTGTCAGACTTGGTAAAACGAACACGCTCACCCTGAACCGAAACGCGCGCCCGAGGGCGGTTTCCTGCATCTGGGACACCCGGTTCCGCAGCAGGCCCCGGCGGATCGCCCTGGCCACCCGGAACACCCCCATCAAAACCCCGAGGATGAACAGCTATCATGGCAGATACCTATACACATAAGGATTTGGCCGGTTTGTGCGGCGTCTCCGAAACCACCATCAAGAGCTACCGCCGCAAGTTTCCGGGCTTCATTCCGGTGCTCACCCGGGGCAAGCCCATCCGCTTCAAGCCAGAGGCGGGCGAGGTCTGCCTCAAGATCCGGGACTGCTTCGCCAAGGGGCTGTCCGTGAACGAGACCCACAAGGTCTTAAAGGAACACTTCAAGGAAGAGCCGTCCGCCCGGCAGCGCCGCGCGCCCTCGGCAACGCCCGCCGCCGCGCCCGACCAGCCCGTCGGCCCGTCGGCCGGGGTCTCGGCGGAGTACCTCGAAAAATTCTTCACCACCGCCGGGCAGATGATGCAGGGCATGGCCGGTCTGGCCACGGCCCAGGCCAAGGCCGAGCAGCGCTTGCGCAAGATCGAATCCGCCCTGGAAAAGCTGCTTGAGGTCGAGGCCGGAAACAAGGCCCTGTTCGCCCGGCTCCTGGACCGCTCCGGAGCGTCCGCCGAGATTGGTTCCGCGACCGAACCGGAAGCCCGGCCCGCGCCCGAACCCGTGGCCGAACCCAAGCCCGAGCCCCGCCCCGAATTCCAGGCTACCCCGGAGCCCAGACCCGAACCGCGCGTGCGGGCGCGTCGGATCGTCAACGTGCGCGGCCCGGAAGGCGAGGTGGCCTCCTACTCCCTGGAGCGGGACACGCCTCCGACCACGGAGCGCCCCTCGGACGACTTTCTGAACACGCCCATCGTCATCCGCAACGACCAGGGCGAATTCCTCGGCGTGCCCGGCAGGCTGCCCCTGGCCGGATTCGTGTCCATCCTGATCGACGGGGCCGACGAGATCGCCGCCCGCTGGGCCCGTGAGGGCGACGCCTGGGTCTTCATCATGGCCGGGGCCGACGGCGACACCCACGCCCTGCATTTCGTGTCCACCACCACCCCGCGCGGCAACCTCGTGGTCCTGCTCGAAAAGCTCGACATCAACGGCTCGCCCACCTCGCCGCAGTTCCTCCAGGAATTCTTCCGCCAGGTGAAGGACAAGGCGTAGGCAGCGCGCCCCGCTCCCCAAAAACAAAGGCCCCCGCAAGAGCGGGGGCCTTTTTGATTCGTCCGGTCCGAGGCTACTCGGTCATGTGCAGATACTGCATCTTGAGCTCGTTCATCTCGCCCTTGAGGATCATCTGGCCCATCATGAAGTCGACCGTGTCCTGCAGCCGCTCGGCCGAGGCGGGCATGAGGTAGCCCAGCTCGGAGCGGGTGAACGGTTCCTCGGCCAGCGGGGCGGCCAGCCTGGGGTCGGTGGCCGCGTAGTACAGGGCCTCCACGCTGTCGGTGATCATCACGTCCACCTTCCCGTCGGCCACGGCCGGGGGAATGGCCAGATTGGACTCGAACAGGACCACTTCGGCGTTCCTGATGTTGGCCTTGACGAACTTCTCGTTGGTCCCGCCGGGGTTCACGCCGATCTTCACGCCCTTTTTGTCCACGTCGGCCAGGGAGCCGAACCGGGCCGCATTGGCCTTGTTGACCAGGATGGTCTTGCCGAACATGACGTATCCCTGGGAGAAGCGGGCCTCCTTCTGGCGGGCGATGGTCCGGGTGATGCCGCTCATGCCGATGTCGTACTTGTCCGCCTTGAGGTCGGCCATCAAGGTCTTCCAGGTGGTCTTGACCAACTCGAGCTTCAGGCCGAGACGGTCGGCGAAGCTCTGGGCCACGGCGATGTCGAAGCCCTCGTAGGTACCGTTGTTGTCGAAGGAAAAGGGCTTGTAGTCGCCGGTGGTGCCCACCTTGAGCGTACCGCTGGCCACGATCTCGTCGAAGCCGCGGGCATGGGACGTGGACACGGACAGAAGAAGCATGCAACACACCAGCACAGCGCAATACGTTTTGGACATGGGAAAACTCTCCTCACTTGGATGAAATACGGATCATATGTCAATCGCCGATCCATCGCCCGGGGCGGACAACGGCGCTTATGGCCTTCTACAACAACAGCCCCCGGCTGGCAAAGGGACGGAACGCGCCCGACCGGGCGTGCCGGGTGCGGCGCATTGGACTTCGCCGGGGCGGGTGTGTATTCGTGTCTTGTGAAACCGTTATGATTCGGGGGCTAACGTGATCCATTACAAGGACGGCGGCTATCACCTGGAAGGGGTCCGGCTGAACCCCGAGGGGCCCGCGTTCCGGTTCGGGGCGGGGCTGTTCGAGACCGTCTATTACAACGGCCGGGACCTGTGCCATCTGGGCCGGCATCTGGACCGGCTGCTGCACGGGCTGCGCGCCTACGGGCTGGCCTACACCACGGTGGATTTCTCCCAGGTTGCGGGCCAGGTCCTGAACCGCAACGGGCTGGAGGGCCTACCCGCCCGGGTGGACATCGTCTATCCGGTGGAGGGCGGCGTGGCCTCGCCCGTGATCCTGGCCGAAGCGGTCGAGCCCAAGCCGTACAAGGCGTTCAGGCTGTGCCTGTGCGAGGACCGGCACGTCTCGGCCCTGAACGGGCACAAGACCACCAACGGGATGTTCGCCTTCCTGGCCCGGCACCGGGCAATGGTCCGGGGGTTCGACGGCGCGACCCTGTCCGACCTGGACGACAACGTCCTGGAATCCACGGCCGGGGCCCTGGTCTTTGAAAAACAGGGCCAGTTCGTGTGCGTGGACTCGCCCTACCGGTTGCCGTCCATCGCCCTGGACCTGGCCCGGACCGTCCTGGACATCCTGCCCGTGCGGATCCCCCTGAGCGAGCTGCCCTCGTTCCGGCACGCCTACCTGCTCAACTCTCTGATCGGCATGCGCCCGGTGGTGGCCGTGGGCGAGACCGCCTTTGTGCCCGACGACGCGGCCTGCGGCAAGGTCTCCCCACTGGTGCTCGGCGCTTCCGGGTAGCCATGGCGCCCATTTTGGCCTATTACATATTGCACTGGACCAGGCCGTTTTTGCCGCCCTTTGCATTCATTTCATTTTTTGCTTGCGTTTTTAAATAGGAATCATTACTAATTTGTGCACGGCACACAATCGGCCCGCGAGCCGACAAAACCACCATACAGGAGAAGACCAATGACCAAGACCATGGAGAATCTGAAAGCCGCTTTCGCCGGCGAGTCCCAGGCCAACCGCAAGTACCTCGCCTACGCCGAAAAGGCCGACGCCGAAGGCAAGCCGGGCGTCGCCAAGGTGTTCCGCGCCGCTGCGGCCGCCGAGACCATCCACGCCCACGCCCACCTGCGCCTGATGAAGGGCATCGGCACCACCGAGGAGAACCTCAAGGACGCCATCGAGGGCGAGACCTACGAATTCAAGTCCATGTACCCGGACATGATGAAGGACGCCGAGGCCGAGGGCGAGAACGCCATCCTGCGCTATTTCGGGTTCGCCAACGAGGCCGAGAAGGTCCACGCCGAACTGTACACCGCCGCCCTCGAGGGTGACGAAGACGTCTTCGCCGACGCCGAGTTCTACATCTGCTCCGTGTGCGGCCACACCATGGACGGCGAGCCCACCGAGAAGTGTCCCATCTGCGGCGCCGCTCCCAAGGCCTACAAGAAAGTCGAAGCCTAGTCTTTCGCCCACACGATTCGCATGCGCCGCCCCGTTCCCGCCGGAACGGGGCGGCCTTTCGTTTCACGTCCTGTACAAACGGCATGGAGACAGGTACATAACCCGTCATGATGGTCAATGTGGAACGACTGTCCTACAACTTCGGGTCCTACTGGGCCCTCAAGGACATCTCCTTCACCCTGGGAAAGGGCGAGTTCCTTTTTCTCACGGGCCACTCGGGCGCGGGCAAGACCACGCTCCTGCGCCTGCTCTACGGCGCTCTGCCCGTCAACCGGGGCCGCGCCTCGGTGGCCGGGTTCCAGCTCAACAATCTGAAAAAGCGCGATATCCCCAGGCTGCGCCGCAAGGTCGGCGTGGTCTTCCAGGACTTCAAGATCCTGCCCGAGCGCACGGTCTTCGACAACGTGGCCATGGCGCTCGAGGTGCGCGGCATGCCCCGGACCCACCTGGAACGCCGCGTGCGGGCGATCATCCGGGCGCTCGGCCTGGAGACCAAGAGCTACTCCCTGTGCGAGCGTCTGTCCGGCGGCGAGCAGCAGCGCGTGGCCATCTGCCGGTCCATGGTCGCCAACCCCGAGCTCATCCTGGCCGACGAGCCCACCGGCAACCTGGATGTGGACCTGACCCTGCATCTCATGGAAATCTTCAAGCAGTTCCACACCTACGGCACCTCGGTCATCATGGCCACCCACTCCACCGAGGTCCTCGAATGCGTGCCGGGCGCGCGCATCCTGCACCTGCAGGACGGGCGCATCGTGGAAAACGGCAACGCCTCCGGCGAGCTCGACGGTGAAGAGGACACGCCCGAGGACGACGAGACCGAATTCGGCGAGGTGGGGCTGTGATCGGACCGTTTCTCCGCCTGACCCTGCGCGGCGTGGCCGACCTGCGCCTGCACCCGTTCGCCCAGCTGCTCACCCTGCTCGCCGTGGGCATGGTCACCCTGCTCACCGGCCTGATCCTGCTCGGCATGCACAACGTCAACCTGGAACTGCTCAAGTCCCGGGGCAAGGTCGAATTTCAGATATACTGGAAGATCGGGGCCGAGGACGCCCAGGTGGAAAAGGACTGGCAGGCCGTCCGGGCCATGGATCACCTGGACTCCTTCCAGACCTTCACGCCCAAGACCGCCCTGACCGAGCTGGCCACCGCGCTGGGCGAGACCGGCGACTTCGCCTGGCTGGCCGACAACAATCCCCTGCCCTACTCCGGCCTGGCCGCCTTTGCCGTGCCGCCCGAGGCCCAGGGCGAGGGCTGGGCCGCCGACCTGCTCACCCGGCTCAAGTCCATGCCCGGCGTGGACAAGGTCAACTACACCCCGTTCCAGGCCGACCTGGCCCAGGGGTGGCGGACCCTGACCCGCATGGTCGTCTGGCCGGTCCTCGGATTCCTGGCCCTGGTCGTCTCCCTGGTGGTCCACAACACCATCAAGCTTTCCCTGCTCACGCGCATGGACGAGGTCGATATCCTCTCCCTGGTGGGCGCCAGCCCGGCCTACATCCGCTGGCCCCTGCTCATCGGCGGCCTGGTCCAGGGAATCCTCGGCGCGGGCCTGGGCGTCTGTCTGCTGGCCGCCACCCACTCGGCCATCGCCGAAGCCCTGAACTTCCCGCCCTTCCTCATCCATATCCAGTTCCTGCCCCCGAGCCAGCTTCTCGCCCTCGGCGGCGCCGTCACCCTGGTCTCCATCCTGTCCAGCTGGGTGGCCATAAAGTAGGACCGCCTCCGGCCCCCCTATCCCCTCTCACCCTCCAAAACTTTTGGGGCCGCCTTCGGCGGGGGACTACGATTTGCTTTGCAGAAAAACCGAGACGATGCGGCGGGCGTGGGCGGCGAGATCCGCTTCCGAGGGGGGCGGAACCAGGCCGACCAGGACGTTCATACGCAAGGAGAGCAGACCGCCCAGCAAAAGCCGGACGCCGTACTCCGGGTCGTCCAGGCCGAGCCGCTCCCGCAGGAATTCAGCCAGCCGGGTCTCGGTGCGCTTCGGGCCCACCGCGTAATAGGCCCGGGTCATCTCCGGCGCGGTCGGCCCCTCGGACAACAGCAGCCGGACCGACGCCAGATGTTCCTCGGCCATGTGCACCTCAATAAAGCTCTCGGCAAAGCGGGTCAGCGCCTCCCGCGTGTCCTCAATGGACAAGGCGTCCAGGAAAACCGCCCCCCTGTCCGCCCGCCGGACCTCCAGCGACGCCTGGAACAGCGCCTCCTTGGAGTCGAAATACCGGTACACCGTTTGCTTGGTCATCCCGGACCGCCGCGCGATCTCGTCCATGCCCGCCCCCACGTATCCTTCGGACCGGAAAACCTCCCGAGCGGCCCGCAAAATCTCGGACCGATTCCGCTCCCGCTTCGCCTCCATCTTCGTCATCACCCGCCTCCTTGGTTAAAAACATACTACTCGGTATGAATATCCTTGACAAGGCCAGGCGACGCTCTTAGATCATGCCCATCAGTATGATTTTAAAAGGAGCCCATATGACCATAGCGCAATTGAAGGCATTCATTCCGGAAGAGGCCCGGTCCAAGGGGACCATGGCCGCGATCCTGGGCGGTATCCTGCTCAGTTTCGATCCGGTCTTCGTCCGGTTGTCCGGCGTGGGCGGGTATGAGACCGCGTTTCTGTTCGGGCTTTTCTCCGCCCTGTCCATGGGCTCGCTGATCCAGGCGACCGACGCGCACGGCCTGGCCGGCACGATCCGCGAAAGCGGCTGGCCCGCGGTCGTCTCCGGCCTGATCATACTGGGCAGCGCCTCCATGTTCGTGCTCAGCATCAAACACACCAGCGTGGCCAACACCATGATGATCCTCAGCGGCAGGCCCGTACTGACAGCGGCCGCTGCCTGGCTCATCCTCGGGGAACGGACCTCGGGCCGACTCTGGCTGGCCATCGGCGGCGTGATCTGCGGCATGGCCGTGGTCGTGTCCGGCTCCCTGCGCTCGGGCAACGTGCACGGCGACGCCCTGGCCCTGGCGGGCGTCCTCTGCCTGGCCATGAACGGGGTCATGTGGCGGCACTTCAAGGCCATGAGCCGGATGCTCGTCGTGGGCTTCGGCGGCCTATTCCTGGCCGTGACCATGTTCTTCCTGGCCGACCTCCCGGCCATCCCGCCCCGCACCTGGCTGGTCATGGCCTGCATGGGGCTGCTCTCCGCACCGGCGGGCCGCGTCCTCAACGCCGTCTCCTCGCGCTACATCCCGGCCGCCGAAATGGCCACCTACGCCCTGATCAGCCCGGTCCTCGCCCCCATCTGGGTCTTCCTCCTCTTCCGAGAGCAACCCCCGGCCGCCACCCTCGCCGGAGGCGCCCTCATTCTCGCCGCCATCACCGCCTACATCGCCGCCACCGCCAGGCGGCCATGAAGAACCGGGGGAAGGGGAGAGGAGAACCCTTTGAAAAGGGCTTCCCCTTCCCCCGGGCCCCCATCCCCTCTCCCTTACTAAACTTTTTGGGACGCTTCGCGGGACAGAGCGCATAAAAAAGACCCGCAACTCAAAACAAGTCACAGGTCCATCTCCCCAACTGGAGCGAATCGGGTGCGCAGCACCCGACAGCGCCTCTCGCCGCACACCCAAAAGGCTTTCGAGTGGGGGGCCGCGAAAAATGTGCAGACGGCCCGCTATCGGAAGCCGCCGCCCCTTACGAAGGAAACACTCCGGGCTGGATGGGGCGCATGGGCGGGGGATTGAAGACGTCGTAGGGGTTCTGCACCGCCTTGGTCAGTTGTTCGACCATGGGGCAGTTGTACGTAGCGGGTTTGGGGTCCCAGAAGAGATGACCCTTGCCGCAGACCGCGATCAGCTTGTGACCGAAAAAGGCGGCGTAATAGGGCCGGATGTTCTCCGGATAGGTGACGGTGAACACGGGCTTGTCCGGGTGCCTGCCCTGGACCTCGACCGGGGGAAACTGGACTTCATGGAGGCGGCTGAGCTTGTGCAGGGCCTTTATATCTACTTCTCCGGTGATCTCCAGGAGGTAATCGCGCACCTCGAACCCGCCGATGGACAGGATGTTGAGCAGGCTGACCGGGGTGTACCAACGCAGGTGGCCGGTGTGCCACAGGCCCGGTCCGTAGGGAAATCGGCCGGACAGGATCTCGTGTTGCAGCACCCAGTAGTGCAGATTGGGAGTGGCCACGATGAGCAGTCCGTCATCGGCCAGGAACTCGCGGATGCGGGTCATGGTCAGCCACGGGTCGTAGAGGTGCTCGACCACGTCGTGCAGAATGATGTACTTAAAAAAGCCTTTGTATTCCGGGGAGAAAATCTCGTCGCGCTCGATGTCCCGAAGCTCCATCCGGTCAATGAACTGGTCAAGCCGTCTCGCGGCCTCGGCGTCCATGTCCACGCCGTACAGTTCGGTGCACCCCTTGTCCCGCTGCAACCGGAGCAGAATGCCGCCCCGGCCGCAGCCGACCTCCAGGATGCGCGAGGCACCTTCCGGAATCATGTCGCACACGCCCTTACGGCCCCTGGACGTCCTGATGATCTCTTCCCGCAGCTCCTCACGTTCCATCTCGCATAGCTCCTTGCCGTTTATGGACAACTATCGGGAAACTACACAATTTGCCACAAAACACCAACCCGGAGCCCACCCGCCCCAAAACCTGTGAGAGCACAAAAAAAGAGGTGCTCTTGTCCGGGGAGGAAAGGATGAGAATCCTCCGGACAAGAGCGCCTCCAACCCGCATTGTACGCGGGGAGCGCGGAGCTCCCTGTAATTTGCTAAAAACCCCTGGTGAACAACAGTAGGGTGAAGGAGGCCACGGCCGAAGCGGCTCGGCGCATATGGCGGCTGTTGTTGCGGCGGGGACGGTCGTTGCCGGTGCGGTGCGCCTCGTTGCGCATATGCATCATGGCCAGTCGGGTATCGTTGTCCATGCTCATATTCTTGCTCCTTGTTTGGCGCCACCATCCGGGCGGTTTTCCATATCTGCACATCTACGGATCTTGTCGAAATCAATCCAATTGTTTTGTTTGATGCACTTGTTCGGATTTTCTGATGTTATTTTCAATCTCAATCGGATATGACTATGAGGGACATCATGGAGGCTGATCAGGCATGGAACTGTACCAACTCAAGACGTTCGTGGTGGTGGCCGAGGAAGGCCATCTGACCCGCGCCTCGGTGCGGCTGCACACCAGCCAGCCCTCGGTCAGCGCGCACATCAAGGCGCTGGAGGAGGAACTGGAGACCAAGCTGTTCATCCGCACGCCCAAGGGCATGCGCTTGACCGAGGCCGGGGAGCGGCTCAAGCACCGGGCCGAGAACGTGCTCAAGGCGGCCCGCGAACTGCGGCTGGAGGCCAGGAGCATGGGTGACGAGCTGGTGGGCGATCTGTCGCTCGGCCTGAACACGGACGCCGAATACCTGCGCATCGTGCCGCTGTTGACCTCGCTGGGCGAAGCCCACCCCAAGATCATCCTGCAGATCCAGCAGAGTGCCTCCACCTCGGTGCAGGGGGCCATCCGCGACGGCCTGCTCGACTGCGGGTTCATCTTCGGCGAGCCGAGGTTCCCGGAGATCAATGCCATCCACTTGGAAGATACCCGTTTCTACGTGGCCGTACCGGATATCTGGAAGGACCGCATGGACCAGGGGTTGGCGGGCCTGTCCGACCTGCCATGGATTATGGACCCCTCGGACAACCCGCTACAGCAGCTCATCGAGCCGTTCTTCAAGTCCCACGGGATCAAGCCCTCGAACCAGCTGGAAGTGGACGGCGACGAGGTCATCCGCGTGCTTGTGGCCGCGGGCAAAGGCATTTCGTTCCTGCGCAGAAACGAGGTCCTGGCGGCCAACCGCATCGGCCAGCCAGTACACTCCCTGTCCTTCGACGAACTGTCCATCCAGGCCAACTTCGTCTATCTCAGGCGGCACGACGAAGACCCGGTCATGCGCGCGGTCATCGAACACGTCAAACGGTGCTGGGAAGTGGAATAGGGATCAGCAGGCGGCCTCGGGCCACAGTCCCCGGACCACGTCGGTCAGGGCCCGGATGATCGGGTCGTTCTCCCGGCTCTTGGGGTACGCGAAACTGATGTTCAGGGAGAGCATGGGCCCGGTCTCGCAGATCACGGCCGCGCCCTCACGGACCATGGCGTCCGCATCGCTCTGCTTGAGCAGGGACACGCCCTTTCCGGCGGCCACCAGCTCGCGGATGACGTCCTCGGAATCCGCCTCGATGTAGTCGGTGATGCTGATGCCCGACCCCTCGAACACCCCGTCCAGGACCCGCATGAACGGGCAATCCCCGTCCGGCCGCACCCAGGGCAGGGCCGCCAGGCCGTCCAGGGGCAACCCCTGCACACGGGCCGACCAGGCGGCCGGAGCCACCACGCGTACCGGAATCTCCTTCAGGTGGATGTGGGCGACCTCGGCATAGCGGTTGTCGAAAAAGGAAAAGCCCGCATCGATGCGCCGGTCGCGCACATCCTTGAGGATCGTCCCGGAGCTGCCCTGCAGGAACTTGAGGCGCAGCTTGGGATGGGCGTCGGCCATGGCCGCGGACAACTCGGCCACGCGCAGGAAACTGGTGTCCGTGTTCAGGGCGATGGTCAGGGAGCCGGTCAGCTCCTCGCGGTACCCGGCGGCCAGGTTGGCCATGTCCTCGGCGGCCAGGAGCACGGAATCCGCCTTGAGCTTCAACCCCTTGCCCACCTCGGTCAAGCGCATGCCGCGCGGAGTGCGCACGAACAACGGCAGCCCCAGCTCCTCCTCCAGCGCTTTGATGTGCCCGCTGACCGCCGGCTGGCTGGCGAAGATGCGCTCGGCCGCCTTGGTCAGGTTGCCCTCTTCGGCCACGGCCACAAAGGTTCTCAGCTGATAGAGTTCCATCACCCCTCCCAGGTGCGCCGCACCAGTTCGATGATCGCGGCCAGGGACGGCAACTCGTCCGCGCCCTTGCGGTACACGAAATTCACTTCCACCGGATACCGCCCCACCAGGGCGCACTCGGCCGCCTGACCGCTGTCGATCATGGCCGCCACCTCGTCCTCGCGGACCAGGGCCAGCGCCTTGCCCTCCACCACCAGGGCCCGGATGACCTCTTCGGAGTCCGCGCCGATGGTCCGGGCCGGAACGATCCCGAACTTGTTGAAGATATCCAGCTGCAACTCGCGGAACGGACTGTGGCTGGCGGGCATGACCCAGGTGAAGGCCGACAGCGCTTCGGCACCGGCTTGAGCCAGCTCATCGCGAATGCTCGCCGCGCCCATGATGGAATACTCCGGCTCGGCCAGCTTGATGG
Source organism: Pseudodesulfovibrio sp. lm2024 (assembly GCF_051175575.1). Taxonomy (NCBI): domain Bacteria; kingdom Pseudomonadati; phylum Thermodesulfobacteriota; class Desulfovibrionia; order Desulfovibrionales; family Desulfovibrionaceae; genus Pseudodesulfovibrio; species Pseudodesulfovibrio sp. lm2024. The sequence continues at coordinate 14,576 of NZ_CP195092.1, read as the reverse complement.
TCTCCAGATCCTGATACGGGTTACCCGCGAAAACAAAGCCCGCGTCCAGGTTGCGCGCCCGGATCTCGCTCAGAATCACCCCGGACGGCGACTGGATCAGCTTGAGGTTGAGCTTGGGGAACCGCTCGCTCATCAGGTCGATCAGGCTGGTCGCCTTGAGGAAAGCGGGGTCCGTGCACAGCCCCAGCGCGACCTGGCCCGCCACTTCGCCGCCCAGCGTCACGGCCCGCGCCAGCAGCGTCTGGGCCGCGGCCAGCACCTCGATGGCGTCCTGCACCAGCTCGGCCCCGGCCTGGGTCAGCTCCACACCCCGCGGCACCCGGTCGAACAACCGGACCCCCAGTTCGTCCTCCAGCGCCTTGATGTGCGCGCTGACAGCGGGCTGGGTCGCGTGGATGCGCTTGCCCGCACCGGTGATGCTGCCCTCTTCGGCCACGGCCACGAACGTTCTCAACTGATAGAGTTCCATGGACCATTCATACCCGCACCGGACTAAAGGAGCAATCGCAATTCCTTATGTCCCGTGTCGGGCTTTGCAATTGGACCGCACCCCTCCTTTTCAGGCAAAAATACTCCTCATAACCACAAAAAAGGAGGCGCTCTCATGGACTGTATCCTGGACTGGCGTTATTTTTCCTGCCCGAGGACAGTTCCCCCGACGCCTGCCGCCAGCCCGTCTCCACCCCCCTGCGGGGCGGCAAAACCTTGTTCCGGGCCTTTGCTGCCGCGCTTTTCGGCCTGCTCCCGGGCCATCCCTTCTGACCCGCTGCCATAAGAAATCGTTATGCCTCCCGTCACGCATCGTTATTGGACCGCATTGCCCATAAGCGCATACGAGGAGGCTGAGGTTGGTTCCCGTTGAACGGATTATTCAAGGAGGTCGGGAAAATGAAGAAGTCCAACATGAACGCGCTTGTTTACCTGTTCCAGCCCGAGGACTCCACGGGCGAGCCGTGGAGCAACGAACTGTGCCGCGCCGCCAACGGCCCGCTCGGCCTTGTCAAGCTCCTGCTCTGGACCGGTGTGTCCATGGTCCTCAGCATAGGCATCAGCCAGCTCGTCTAACCGCCAATTTTCGCGGACCCGACCGGGTCGGGCCCGCTTCATCCAGACCTCTCAAAGGTCCCTCTCCGGCTCAGGCCGGGCAGCAAGCCACGGAAACTCGCTGCCCGGCCTGAGTTATTTTTGGCGTCCGGCTTCTGGCTTCCGGCCTCCCCTTCCCCCGGCCCCCCATCCCCTCTCCCTTCCTAAACTTTTTGGTGCCGCTACGCGGATGGTGATAACGTGATAAAACGCCCTCCTTTTCATCAGTACCCAAACCTCGCGAAACAAGACCCAGCTCCGCGCCCAACCTTCGCCGAAGGCAACACAAAAAGTTTGGGAGATTCTTAGGGTCTGTCGACATTCATTTCAACCAAATCCAAATCGCTGCAACATGTAAGAATGACATGTAGGTAGAGGCGAGCTTGTCGTATCTCGTTGCTATTCGTCTAAATTGTTTTAATTTCGCAAACATACATTCAACCATGCTGCGCTGTTTATACAGATGGCGATCGTAGTCGCGAGGTTCTTTTCTAAGAGATCGTGAAGGGATTACGGGCTGGGCTGGCATCGCTAAAATGGTGTCTACAATCTGCTGGGAATCGTATCCTTTGTCAGCAAGAACATAGTCCGCAATTTGCCCGGAAAGCAACGGTATGGCTTGTGTACAATCTGAAATATTACCTGGTGTTAGAATGAATTTGGTTGGACAGCCGAGAGAGTCTGTGCTAGCATGAACCTTGCTGGAGAACCCACCGCTAGACCTCCCGATCTGCTGGCAGAGGTGCCCCCTTTCCGCCCGCCGAATGTTGGTGGGCTCGGACGATAGAGCTGTCGATCATGAGCCACTCTGTGTCGGCATCAACTGCGAGGGTGTTGAACACCATTTGCCAAATGCCTTTCTTTGACCACCGGATGAACCTTTTGTGCACGGAAGACCATTTTCCGTAGGAAGCCGGAAGGTCTCGCCAAGGGGCACCGGTTTTCCCTATCCATAAAACCGCATCAACGAACAGCCTGTTATCTTGAGCGGTTCTGCCACTATCGCTCTTCTTTCCTGGAAGAGAATCCTTGATCTTGTCCCACTGATCATCGCGTAAAGCATGACGTTTCTGCGCTGCTACTTTCATGAAAAATGTTGTAGCACGGTCGCAGTCGAATGTCGACAGACCCTAAGAACCTTTTCCCAAAAGGTTCTTAAGCCGCCGGAGGCATGCCTTTCCGCCCGCCCGGCGAGGGCCCGCCGGAGGCAGCCCTACACGCCCATGATGTTATAGCCGGAGTCCACGAAGATAACGTCGCCGGTGGTGCCGGTGGACAGGTCCGAGGCGAGGTAGAGGGCGCATTTGCCCACGTCGTCGATAGTGATGTTCCGGTGCAGGGGGGCTTTTTCCTCGATGCGGCCGAGGATGGATTTAAACCCGGTGATGCCGGAGGCGGCCATGGTCTTGACAGGCCCGGCGGAGATGGCGTTGATGCGCACGCCGTTTTCGCCCAGATCCACGGCGAGATAGCGCACGCAGGCCTCGAGCGCGGCCTTGGCCACGCCCATGGCGTTGTAGTTGGCCACCACCTTGCCCGCGCCGTAGTAGCTCATGGTCAGCACGGACGAGCCCGGTTTGAGCAGCGGCTCGAAGGCGCGGCACAGGGCGACCAGGGAGAAGGAGGAGACGTCCAGGGCCACCTTGTAGCCCTCGCGGCTGGTGTCGATGAAACGGCCCTGGAGGTCCTCGCGGTTGGCGTAGGCGATGGAATGCACGAGGATGTCCACGTCGCCCCATTTTTCGCGCACGAGATCGGTGCCGGCGGCTATCTCGTCGTCGGACGTGACGTCGCATTTGTACATGAACTCGCCGCCCAGGTCCTCGCAGATGGGGGCCAGGCGGCGTTCGATGGGATCGGCGGCATAGCTGAAGGCCAGCCGGGCCCCGTGCTCCTTGAATTGCCGAGCGATGCCGTAGGCGATGGAACGGTCGTTGACCACGCCGAAGATAAGGGCCTTTTTGTCCTTGAGCAGCATGTCGTCTCCTTTGCTTAGCGGCAGTATACTCCGCCGTGCGCTTTGTGGCGACGAAAAAGTGGACCGGGCCCGGCGGCTTCGCGGGGGCTACATGGCCGCGTGGATTTCCTCGAGGATGCGGGCCGAGTTGGGGCCGCCGTCCAGGTTGAGGTGCAGCGGCTCGGCACGGCGTTCCAGCCCTTCGCGCATGAGCGGGACCAGTCGTTCCGGGCCGAGGTCGTCCTGGGTGATGACCTTGAGCCCGCCCTTTTCCTCGATGCGCCGGGCGCGCATGTTCTGCTCGCGGTTCTGAAGGAACGGGTACATGAGCCCGAAGGTGTTGGTGGCCAACAGGTTCATGGTCGTGTTGTAGCCGCCGAGCGACACGGACAGGCGGGCCAGGTCCAGGTAGGCCAGGAACCGCTTGGTGAACCGTTTCAGGGTGATGTGCGGGTGGGCTTCGGCAATGGCCTGAAGATGCCGGAATTCGTCCTCTTCGGCGTAGGGGCCGGTGAACACGGCCAGCCGGTGCGGGTGGGTCTCGTTGAGGATGGGCGAGGCGGCCAGGACCCCGCGCAGCAGGTCGCGGCCGATGTGGCCGCCGCCCACGGACACGACCACCAGCGGCGTGTCGCCGAGCTCAACCTCGGCGGCCAGTCGTTCGGTCTCTGCCGGATCGGGCTTGCGGGCCACGTAGCCGGTGTAGTGGACCTCGGGCACGATGCCCTCCACGCCGGGGAAGGTCTCGTCCAACCGCACCAAGTTGGGGTCCGAGTGGACCAGAACGTGGTCGAAATTGGGGTTGAGGTAGCCGTGCACGCGCTCCACCTGGCGCTGCATGTCCTTTTTCTCCACCAGGATGTCGCGCACGGAGCAGACGGACTTGCACTTGCCGTACTCGCCCTTGCGGACCTTCTTGAGGATGGGCAGGAGTTCGAAGCGGAACTTCTTGCGACCGAAGGGGAAGAGCTCGACCATGAAGATGTCGGGCCGGTATTCGGCCATGATCTCCTTGAACCGGCGCAACCGGCGGACCAGGACGTCGTCCACCTCGGCCCCCTCCTCCAGGGGGATGAAACGGGTGAACTTGGCGTCCATCATCAGGCCGGGCAGCTGGATGCGGGTCATGTTGGCGGGCGGATCGAAATCCACGTGGGCCCCGCCGGTGACCAGGATGACCTCGTGGTCCTTGAGGGCCTTGACGATTTCCAGGGACCGGAACATGTGGCCCACGCCGAGCACGTGCTGGCAGTAGAAGACGATGCGCATTACAACTCCATGTTCAGCTCGCCCAGAGCGAGTTCGTTTTCAATGCATTCGATGCGGTGCAGCCGGTAGGGAAGATATTCCACGGGATCGCCGGGCATGAACTCGGACCCGGACAGGGCGTGGGCCAGGCAGCGCAGCACCCCGTTGTGGGTGACCACCAGCACGGACTGGCCAGGATGTTCGGCGGCGAAGTCGATGAGCGCGTCGCAGGCCCGGAAGAGCACCTCGTCGCGGCTCTCCCCGCCCTCGGGCCGGAAGCCGAATCCCTTGTACTCCTGCCTGCCCACTTCCTTGCGCATTCCCTTGAGGTCGGTCTTGGTCAGGCCGGTCCACTTGCCCCAGTCCTGCTCGCCGAGGCGCTCGTCCTCGTACATGGGCAGCCCCAGGACCTCGTTGACCAGGGCGCCCGTCTCCTTCGCGCGGGAGAGCGTGCTGGTCAGGATGCAGTCGAATCCCTCCCCGGCCAGGGACTCACCCCACTTGCGGGCCATGTCGCGGCCCTCGTCGCACAGTTCGATGTCGCTGTTGCCCTGGATGCGGCACTCGCGGTTCCATTCGGTCAACCCGTGGCGCATGCAGAAAAATGTCGTCATATCAGGCCCTCGCTTCGGCCAGTTCGCGCAGCACCTCGACCACATGGCCGTAGTTGCGCGCGGCGTCGTGTTCTCTAGCAACGTATCCCGGCGCGTTGGCCGCCAGGGCCCGGCACCGTTCGGGGTCGCGGACCAGTTCGTCCACGCCCCGGGTGAAATCCTCCAGGGTCGCCCTGGTGATGATCCCGGTGCGGTTGTGGGCCACCACCTGGGGCGCGCCCTCGTCGTTGGTGGCCACCACGGGCAGGCCGCATCGCTGGGCCTCCAGGTAGACCATGCCCACGCTCTCCGCAAGCCCCGGAAAGGCGAACAGGTCGCCCGCCGCGAAAAATCCGCCCAGCTTCTCCCGCTCCACCAGGCCGACGAAGCGCACCCGGTCGCCGAGCAGGTTGCGGGCCTCGGGCTCCAACTCGGCCCGGCGCGGGCCGTCCCCGGCCACGGCCAGGAAAACGTCCCCGCCCTGCTCCACCAGCGCGGCGCAGGCGCGGAAGACCCAGCGCAACCCTTCGGCCTTGACCCCGGCGCGCATCATGGCGGCCGTGAGGACCACTCTGGCGTTCCTTGCACCCCATTCCCGGCGCAGGGTCGCCCCGGACGCCCCGTCGCGCGTGAGCAGCCCCTGAGGCAGTCCTGGAGGGACATGGGAGTAACGGTCCGGGGGCAGTCCCAGCCTGGCGCAGCCGCGCAGGTCGTTGAGCCGGTTGCAGAAGATGTGGCCCGCCCGGAGCATGGCCCGCCGGTTGAGGCGGTAGCCCGGCCAGGTGGCGAATTTCCTGCCCCGGTTGACCGCGTAGCTGGCCTGGAAGATGGCGTAGGGAATGTTCAGCCGGGCCGCGCAGGCCGGGCCGAACACGTCCGGGGCCTTGTAGTAGGTCCCGTAGGTCAGCCAGACGTCGCAGCCACGCGCGGCCTCGACCATACTCCCCACGGCCCGGCACGCGCCGGACCAACGGGCCGGGTGCTTCCATATCTCCCTGGCCGGAAAATACGGCACCGGGATCACCTCGTTGTCCAGGTCCGCGAGCGCGTCGCGCAGGTCGCGGGCGATGGTCACATCGCCGGAGACCGACGCGTGGTCGAGCGGCTTGAACGGGGTGCACAGGGCGATCTTCACGGGTCACTCTCCGGTTTGCATCGGGACGCCGTCATGGGAATACACCATATTTCCGGCCCCGGCGAACCGGCCTACTGCTTGGGCGGCACCAGTGGCAGCGGCTCGGGCACCACCTCGGGCAGGTTGGCCAGCCGGGTCTCCACCACCTTGGGGTTCGGGTAGGTGTGCAGGATGGATTCGAGCAACTCCTTGGCCTTGGCATAATCCCGGTCGTTCTCGGCGATGTCCGCCTCCAGGAAGACGGCCAGGGACCGGGTCTCGTCCGAGATGTCCTTGAGAGCGAGCAGTGTGTCCAGGGCCTTTTCCGCCTGGGACCAGCTGGAGATGAAGGTATAGCTCTGGGCCAGCTCGTACAGGCACTTGGCCTTGGCCTCGTCGTCGGCCGCCGAGTCCGCGCAGTTCTCCAGGGTGGCGGCCACCAGGTCGTAGCTGCCCATGGAGCGGTACAGCCGGGCCATGCGCAGCTGGGTCTTGTAGGTGTGCTCCGGGTTGCCCATGGCCTGGTCCAGGCACTTCTCGAAGGCCTCGATGGCCTTGGGCGCGTTGCCCAGCTCGGAATAGACCTCGCCCAGCTGGAACATGATCTTCCAGGCCGTGTCCGGATCTTCGCCCAGCTCCAGGTACATGGCCTCGAGCAGGACCACGGCCCGGTCGTAGTCGCCCTTGATGGACACCGCGATCTCGGCCAGACGGTCCCAGGCCTCCTTGCGGAATTCACCCTGGGGCTCCACCTGCAGGTAGCGCTCATAGTCCTTTTCCGCCTCGAGGTAGAACCCCTTGGAATAGGAATCGCGCGCCCGCTCGATATCCTCCTGGCCAGGCGTGGAGGGTGAAGAGCAGGCCGCGACGGCAAACACCGTCGCGGCCAGTAGTATCAGTACGAGTATGCGTCGCATGGCCCTTATGACCGGACCTCGCTCAGTTCGTCGTCATCGTCCATGACCAGATCGAAGCCGACCACCTTGTTGTCGTCGTCCATGCGCACCAGGCGCACGCCCTGGGTGGCCCGGCCGCGGGTCTGGCTGACCTCGGACACGGACATGCGGATGACCTTGTTCTGGGAGGTCAGCAGGATCACGTCGTCGGACTCGTTGACCATGCGCGCGCCGATGACCTTGCCGGTCTTGTTGGTCAGGCGCATGTTCAGGATGCCCTTGCCGCCCCGGGTCTGGACCCGGTACTGCTCGATGCTCGTGCGCTTGCCGAAGCCGCCTTCGCTGACGGTCAGCAGCTGGTCGCGCTCCGCGTCGCCGGTGACCACGCAGGCCACGACCTCGTCGTTGGGCCGCAGCGCCATGCCCTTGACGCCCGCCGTGGCGCGGCCCATGGGCCTGGCGTCGTTGATGTTGAAGCGGATGGCCGAACCGTCACGGCTGGCCAGGATGCAATCCACGTCCGGCTCGATCTCGCGCACGGTCATGAGCTCGTCGTGATCGCGCAGGTTCACGGCGCGAATGCCGGTGGTCCGGCAGTTGCCGTACAGCCCGATGGACGAGCGCTTGATCATGCCCTTGCGGGTGACGAACAGGAAGAACTTGTCGTCCGCGAACTCGCGCAGGGACAGGCAGGTGGCGATGTATTCGTCCTTGTCCAGGGGCAGCAGGTTGTTGACGTGCCCGCCCTTGGCGTAGCGCGATCCCTCCGGCACCTGATGGACCTTGATCTTGAACATCTTGCCGAAGTTGGTGAACAGCACCAGATGCTGATGGTTGGTGGTCAGCATGAAGGTGTGGATGAAGTCGCCGTCACCGGTCTGCACGCCCGCGATGCCCTTGCCGCCTCGTTTCTGGGCGGTGTAGTTGGACAGCGGGGTGCGCTTGATGTAGCCGCGCTGGCTCAGGGTGATGACCGTCTCCTCGTCCGGGATGAGGTCCTCGATGTCGATGGAGTCCAGGTCCGCCTTGAGCAGTTCGGACTTGCGCGGGGTGGCGTAGTTCTCCTTGATCTCTTTGAGCTCCTCGCGGATGACGCCCTTGAGGACCTCGTCGTTGGACAGGATGGACTTGAAGTATTCGATCTTCTTCATCAGCTCGGCCAGCTCTTCCAGGAGCTTGTCGTGCTCCAGGCCGGTCAGCTTCTGCAAGCGCATGTCCAGGATGGCCTTGGCCTGAATCTCGGACAGACTGAAGCGGGACATCAACCCTTCGCGGGCCTCGTCCGGGGTCTTGGACGCGCGGATGAGCTTGACCACTTCGTCGATGTTGTCGAGCGCTATGCGCAACCCTTCCAAGATGTGGACGCGCTTTTCGCACTTGTCGAGATCGAACTTGGTCCGGCGGATGATGACCTCGCGCCGGTGGTCCAGGAAGTACTTCAGGACCTCCTTGAGGTTCAGGAGCATGGGCCGCTTGCCGACCACGGCCATCATGTTGATGCCGAAGCTCGATTCCAGCGGAGTGAACTTGTACAGCGAGTTGATGATGATGTCCGCGATGGCCCCGCGCTTCAGGTCGAGCACGATGCGGATACCCTTGCGGTCGGACTCGTCGCGCAGGTCGGCCACGCCGTCGATCTTCTTCTCGTGGACCAGGGCCGCGATCTTCTCCACCAGGGAGGACTTGTTCAGGGCGTAGGGAATCTCCCTGATGATGATCGCTTCCTTGTGGCCCTTTCTGGCCTCCTCCACCTCGACCACGCCGCGGATCTTGATGGAACCCCGGCCGGTGGTGTAGGCGTCGACCAGCCCCTGGCCGCCGAAGACCATACCGCCGGTGGGGAAGTCCGGGCCCTTGATGTACTGCATCAACGACTCGATGGTGCAGTCCGGGGTGTCCAGCAGGTGGATGGAGCCGTCGATCAGCTCGCCCAGGTTGTGGGGCGGGATGTTCGTGGCCATGCCGACCGCAATACCCGTGGTGCCGTTGAGCAGCAGGTTGGGCACCTTGGTGGGCAGGACGGACGGTTCCTGCAGGGTGTTGTCATAGTTGGGCGTGAAGTCGACGGTCTGCTTCTCGATGTCCCCGAGGAACTCCGAACAGAGCTTGGCCATGCGCACTTCGGTGTAACGCATGGCGGCCGCGGAGTCGCCGTCGATGGAACCGAAGTTGCCCTGCCCGTCCACCAACATGTCGCGCATGGAGAAGTCCTGGGCCATGCGCACCAAGGCGTCGTAGACCGCGGAATCGCCGTGCGGGTGGTATTTACCGATGACGTCACCGACCACGCGCGCGGACTTCTTGTAGGCCCGGTTGTGGTAGTTGCCCAGGTCGTGCATGGCGTACAGGATACGCCGGTGGACGGGTTTGAGCCCGTCGCGCACGTCCGGGATGGCGCGTCCGATGATGACGGACAGGGAGTACTCAAGGTAGCTTTTCTTGAGTTCGCTCTCGATGGTGATGGTATCACTCATTCCTTACTTGCCTCCTAGGATGCCGGGTCCCCGCTCCGGGGGACGGTTCCGGCTTTCCGCAAGCCCTGTTCGGGTGTTGCGGATATCTCCTAAACTTTGTTGTCCCGCCGCCCGCCATGACATATCGCCTGGACGGGGGCGTTGGTTCCATTTAACTGAAATCCTTTCGGTTTCCGCCAGTTCCGGGATAGGCCAGGGCTAGATGTCCAGTTCCTGGACGGCCAGGGCGTTCTTTTCGATGAATTCCCGGCGCGGCTCCACGTTGTCGCCCATGAGGTCCACGAAGATGTCGTTGGCCGCGGCCGCGTCCTCGATGGTCACCCGGAGCATGGTCCGGTTTTCCGGGTTCATGGTCGTTTCCCAGAGCTGTTCCGGGTTCATTTCGCCCAGACCCTTGTAGCGCTGGATCTGCCAGCCGCGATGGGCTTCCTCGATGACCGCGTCATACAGGCTGAAGAAGCCGGAAACGGGCACCTCGCCCTCTTTCAGGTCCAGGGCGAACTCGAACCCGCCGCAGGCCTCCTTGAGCTCTCCATAGGTCTTGAAGGCCGTCTTGTAGAGCTTGGAGTAGAAGAACTCCATGGCCAGGCGGGTACGGTGCCCGTTCTCGTTCTCGAAGATGAGATACGTGCGGTCCTTTTCCATCTCCTGGTCGTGCTCGGTCTCGATATCCACCCGGTAGCCGTTGGTCTCGAAGTCCTTCTTGAACTGCTCGGGATCGTGCTCCTCGAAATAGGTGAACGAGATGCGTTCCGGGAAGTCCATGAGCTTGCGGTACAGAATCGCGTCGATGCCCACGGTCTCGGCCTCGTGGAACCGGGTACGCAAGAAGCGGATCTTGTCCATGATATCCATGAGCTTGGGCCCTTCCAGCACGGTCCCGGCCTCGGTCTTGACCTTGAGGTCGCCGCCGATGCGCTCCAGCAGGAAGTTGTCCAGTTCCACGTCGTCCTTGATGAACCGCTCGAACTTGCCCTTGCTGGCCCGGTAGAGCGGCGGCTGGGCGATATACACGTGGCCCCGGTTGATCAGCTCCTCGTACTGCCTGAAGAAGAAGGTCAGCAGCAGCGTGCGGATGTGCGAGCCGTCCACGTCGGCGTCGGTCATGATCACGACCTTGTGGTAACGCAGCTTGTCGTAATCCTTTTCCTCTTCCTCGTGGCCGATGCCGATGCCGAAGGCGGTGATCATGGCCCGGATTTCCTTGTTGCCGAGCATCTTGTCCAGCCGCGTCTTCTCCACGTTCAGGATCTTGCCGCGCAGGGGCAGGATGGCCTGGATCTTGGGATCGCGGCCCTGCTTGGCCGAACCGCCTGCCGAGTCGCCCTCGACAATGAAGATTTCGGAATCCGCGGGGTTCTTGGACTGGCAGTCGGCCAGCTTGCCGGGCAGTGCGTTGTCGGACAACGCGCCCTTGCGCCGGACCAGGTCGCGGGCCTTGCGGGCCGCCTCGCGCGCCCGGGCCGCGTCGACCACCTTCTCGATAATGAACCGCGCTTCCTTGGGATTCTCCTCGAAGAAGGTGTTCAGCTTCTCGTAGATCACACCCGCCACCAGGCCGGCCGCCTCGGAGTTGCCGAGCTTGGTCTTGGTCTGGCCTTCGAACTGCGGGTCGGGCAGCTTGACCGAGATGACCGAGGTCAGCCCTTCGCGGACGTCGTCGCCGGTCAGCTTCTGGATGAGCTTCTTGGGCAGGTCCGCGTTCTGCACGTAGTTGTTGATCGCCCGGGTCAGGGCGGTCTTGTATCCGGCCAGGTGCGTGCCGCCCTCGATGGTCCGGATGTTGTTGGCGAAGGTGTAGGTGTTTTCCTTGTAGCTCGAGGTGTACTGCAGGGCGAACTCCACGATCATGTTCTCGGACTCGCCCTCGCCGTAGACGATCTCGCCGATGGTGTTCAGATTGGAGTTGATGTCCTTGACGTACTGGCGGATGCCGCCGTCGAACTTGAAGGACTCGGAGCTGTCGCTGCGCTCGTCCTTGAACTCGATCTCCAGGCCGGAATTGAGGTAGGCCAGTTCGCGGAACCGCTTGCGCAGGACGTCGTATTCGAACTGGTTGACCTCGAAAATCTCCTCGTCGGGCCGGAACCGCTGGGTGGTGCCGGTGGAATCGGACGGGCCGATCTCCTCCAGCTCGTGGGTCACGTGGCCGCGCTCGAACTTCATTCGATAGGTCTTGCCGTCGCGTCGGACCGTGGTCTCCATGAACTCGGACAGGGCGTTGACGCAGGACACGCCCACGCCGTGCAGGCCGCCCGAGACCTTGTAGGAGTCGTTGTCGAACTTGCCGCCCGCGTGCAGCGTGGTCATGGCCAGCTGGACCGCCGGGACCTTTTCCTTGGGGTGGATGTCCACCGGGATGCCGCGGCCGTTGTCGGTGACCGTGCAGGAGTTGTCCATGTGCAGGGTGACCTTGATCTTGTCGCAATAGCCGGCCATGGCCTCGTCGATCGAGTTGTCGATGACTTCGTAGACCAGGTGGTGCAGGCCCCGGATGTCCGTGGACCCGATGTACATGGCCGGGCGTTTGCGAACGGCCTCGAGTCCCTCAAGTACGGTAATTGACTCGGCGTTGTACTGTTTCTCGCTCATTTATGCGTTTTCCTCGGTATAGTAGGTCTCTTCCTGGATCATCATGGGCATGACGATCACGTTGTAATCCTTGTCGTCGGAACCGGTCAGGCCGCATGGGGCCTCGGTGCCGGTCAGGGTGAACTTTACGGTGGGAGAGGCGAAGTGGTTGAGTATCTCGATCAGGTTCCGGGTGGGGAACGCGATGCGGGCCATGTCGCCGGTAAAGGCGGCGTCAATGGATTCTCGCGCCGTGCCGGTCTCCTGGCCCTGGGCCGACACCGTGACCTCGTTGTCGGCGAACGAGAAGTAGGCGCAGCGGTTGGAGTCGGTGTTGAACAGGGCCACGCGGGACAGGGCGTCCACCAGATCCAGCCGGTTGACCTCCAGGGTGGAGACGTTATCGTCGCCCAGCCTGGCCAGGAAGTTGTTGTAGTTGGGGTACTGATAATAGGACAGCGGCAGGGTGAAGGTCTCGCGCTTGTCGCCGGTGCGGAAGAACAGCCGCTTGTTGGAGATGGCCAGTTCGATCTCGTCGGCGGTCAGCCACTTCTTCAACTCGGTCAGATACTTCTTCTGGATGAGCACGCCCTCTTCCGGGAGCATGGAATAGATGTCGTCGTTGACGAAGTTGAGCATGGCGAACTGGTGGCCGTTCAGGCCGCAGACCTCGACGGTCTTGTTGCCGTCCTTTTCGCGGGGGACCATGTAGATGCAGGCGATGGCCTCCATGGAGTCCTCATCGGAAATGCAGAACGAAATCTTGTCGATGATCTCGTGCAGGAAGTCGCCCGACCAGTAGACCGTGTTGTCCTCGGGAAAGGTCGAGAACTTCTGGAACCACTCGGGATCGTTCACCGGGAACTTGTACTTGCGGGCCTTCTGCTCCACCAGCACGTTCTGGTCGGACTCGTCCGTGCGGATGGTCAGCTCGCCCTGGTCGGAGCGAAGCTGCTTGACCAGGTCGTAGAAGGCGCGTCCCTGCACGCCGGCCAGTCCCTCGCCCTCCAGGGTCGCGGGGTAGGAACCCATGAACTCCAGATTGGAGTCCGTGCTCATGATGTTCAGGTTCCCGTTCTCGCACTGGAGCCAGATGGTCCGCAGAAAGGCGGCGCCGGTTTTGGCCGGGATGATATTCGCCGACTTCTGGAGTCCTTCGATGATTTCATCTCGGTTCACTTTCAGAAACATAAAAAAGATCTCCTTGATTGAGATTTATTACCTCGGTTCCTTTGTTCCTTTCGGAATAAAGACCTCGTAATCGTTAATTTTTTTTAGCACACCCATTGTCATGATTTTGGAACCGAACGTGCCTCAAACAGCCCGTTTCCGAAATGATCACGACATGCGACATTTATTCTTCAAGGTTTTCAACAGTTGTTTCAATTCGAAGTCATCTTCTTGTAATTGATCGATTTTTTTGACCGAGTACAGGACCGTTGAGTGGTCCTTTCCGCCGAATGCCCTGCCCAGGGCCGGATAGGAAGTGTTCAGCATCTGGCGGCAAAGGAACATGGCCACCTGACGTGCGTGGGCAATGTGCTGGTGCCGTTTGGTGCCGGTCAGGTCCTTGACGTGCACGCTGAAGTGCTCGGCCACCACGCTCAGGATCTTCTTGGGCGTCAGGTCGTCGGTGGTCTTTTCCTCGGTGTTGGCCAGGATGTGTTCGAAATCCTTCTGGGAGAGGTCCTGCTTGACCAGTTCCTTGAAGGCGAAGAGCTTGAGCAGGATGCCCTGGAGATAGCGGAAGTCCGCGAACCGCTGGGCTAAAGTCAGAATCTGTTCCTTGCTCAGGGAGAGACGCTTGGCCCGCACCTGGCGCTGGATGTAGCCCACCCGGATCTCCAGGTCCGGCTCCTTGAGGGTGACGATCAGGCCCCAGCCGAGCCTGGATTGCAGGTTGTCGTCCAGGAAGTCGTAGCTGGTGACCTTTTCGCGGCAGGCCAGGACCATCTGCTTCTTGTTGTCGTAGAAGTGATTGAAAATATTGACCAGTTCCTGTTGGAAATGGGGATGCTCCTTGATCTTGTGGAAGTCGTCGATGAACAGGAAATTGTACTCGAACAGGTGGTTGCGCGCCTTGAACGGGTCGCCCTTGAAGCGGATGGAATAGAGCGAGTTGAGCTCTTCGAGCGAACCCATGAAGATGGTCGAGTAGTCGTGCTTCTTGGCGATTTCGTTGGCCACGGACTTGAGCAGGTGGGTCTTGCCCGAGCCGCCCGGCCCGCAGATGATGAACGGGTTGAACAGGGAGCCGGACTGCTTGGCCACTTCCTTGGCCGAGGCGATGGGAAAGTAGTTCTTCTTGTTGATCAGGAAAGTGTCGAAGGTGAATTCCTGGCCAAAGGGAAAGTCGATGCGTTTGACCACGTCGGCCACCTGGACGCCGCGCAGCCGCTCGGGTGCGTCGCTGTCCTTGTAGCTGACCACGTACCCGTTGCCCAGGAACATGTTCAACTGCGCTTCGAACTTGTCCTGGATGTCGGACTCGAACCACCGGGCGAAAAACGCATGGGGAAAACCAACGGTCAGCCGTTTGTTTTCCTCGGAGTAATCGAAGGAAAGCGGGTCGAACCAGCGCTTGAGTTCCTCGTCCGTGCAGGTCTGGAGGAGATGTTGCCGAAGTGATTCTTTCACGAT